>NZ_JBFANY010000038.1:0-2781 GCF_040674975.1 Amycolatopsis sp. NPDC049688 | reverse complement strand
GCGCCGCCAGGCGGTCCAATGCCTTCGGCAGGGCCGCCGCCGGTACCCACTCACGACCGGCGGGCGAGTGTCAGTACTGGCGCTGCGGGAGCGCGGCCTTGGCCGACGCCTGGTCGAACTCGGTTTCCTGGGTCTCGATGCGGGCGGGCACCTGCTCGCCGGCGGCGACCTTCTTGACCAGGTCCATCAGCTGCGGGCCGAGCAGCGGGTTGCACTCGACGATGTGGTTGATCTTGCCGTCGGCCAGCGCCTGCATGCCGTCCTTGACCGCGTCCACCGAGACGATCTTGATGTCCTTGCCCGGGACCTTGCCGGCGGCTTCGATGGCCTCGATGGCGCCGAGGGCCATGTCGTCGTTGTGCGCGTAGAGCACGTCGATCTTCGGCTGGGACTTCAGGAAGGCCTCCATGACCTCCTTGCCCTTGGCGCGGGTGAACTCACCGGTCTGCGAGGCGACGATCTTGTACTTCGGGTCCGCGGCGATGACGTCGCCGAAGCCCTTCTTGCGGTCGTTCGCCGGGGCCGAGCCGGTGGTGCCCTGCAGCTCGACGATGTTGACCTGGCCGGTGGCGCTGCCGAACTCCTTGGTCAGCCACTCCCCCGCCTTCTTGCCCTCGGCGACGAAGTCGGAGCCGAGGAAGGTCTTGTAGAGCGACTTGTCCGGCGAGTCGATCGCGCGGTCGGTCAGGATGACCGGGATGTTGGCGTTCTTCGCCTCCTTGAGCACGGTGTCCCAGCCGGACTCGACCACCGGCGAGAAGGCGATGACCTTGACCTTCTGCTGGATGTACGAGCGGATCGCGGAGATCTGGTTCTCCTGCTTCTGCTGCGCGTCGGAGAACTTCAGCTCGATCCCGGCGGTCTTGGCCGACTCCTGGATCGACTTCGTGTTCGCCGTCCGCCAGCCGCTCTCCGCACCCACCTGGGCGAAGCCGAGCGTGGTGGCCCCGCCGGACGAGCCGGACGAACCGCCACTCCCGCAGGCGGTGAGCAGCACGAGTCCGGCCGCCGCGGCCGCCGCGGCGGCCCATCGCTTCTTCAGCACGTTCACTCCTCGATCGACGATGATCAGTGGGGAAACCTGGGGTGGAACTCTGTGTCGAAATTGCTTGTTAGCGCTAACAATCCCTGCGGAACCACCGGTCCGCGCCGGCCGCCGCGCTACCGCGGTCCGGTGCTCTCGCGCACGATCAACTCGGGGACGACCAGGGCGCGCGCGTGCCGGTCGCCTCCGTCCATCCGTCCGGCCAGCAGGCCGAACGTACGCCGTCCGACTTCGATGAAGTCCTGGCGCACCGTCGTCAGCGGCGGCGTGAAGTACGCCGCCTCGGGGACGTCGTCGAAGCCCGCCACGCGCACGTCCCGCGGCACCGAGATGCCCGCTTCGGCGAACGCGCGCAGCAGGCCCAGTGCCATCTGGTCGTTGCCGGCGAAGACGGCGTCCAGATCCTTTTCCTTGGCGAGGGATCGCCCCGCCTCGTACCCGGAGCGCGAGCTCCAGTCGCCGCGGATCACCCGTGGCACGCCGACACCGTGGCGTTCCAGGGTTTCCCGCCAGCCGAGTTCGCGGTCGCGGGCCTCCAGCCAGTCCTCCGGCCCGGCGATGTGCCACACCGTGCGGTGGCCCAGCGCCAGGAGGTGTTCGGTGGCCCGGCGGGCGCCGTCGCGCTGGTCGACGGAGATGACCGGCACCGGTGCCGCCTCCCCGCCGCCGACCGCGACGACCGGGAAGTCCGCGGGCGCGGCCTCCAGGGCCCGGCCCGCGGTGACGTGCGGGGCGATCACGATGATGCCCTCGACCGCCTGCCGGCGGAGGTTTTCCACCGCGTCGGCGATCGACGACCGCCCCGGCCGGCTGACACTCGAGATCGTGATCGCGTACCCGGCTTCCCGGGCGGCGTTCTCGATGCCGTACAGCGTGCTGGCCGGACCGTACAGATTGGACTCAAGCGCGACGACGCCGAGCGTGCCGGTCCGCCCGGTGACCAGCGCACGGGCCGCGGAATTGGGCCGGTAGCCCAGCTCTTCGATGGCCGCGAGCACCCGGGCCCGGGTCTCGGGGCGCACCGGGCCGGTCCCGTTGATCACCCGGGACACGGTCATGTGGGACACGCCCGCCACGCCCGCGACGTCGGTCAGGCTGGGCTGCCGCGTCCCGGCGGCGGTCGCCTTGACGGGGCCGCCGGAGCGGGGTCGTTCGGCCACCGGCGTCCCCTTCCGTCCGCTCCGACATGGTCTGTGTCACCTGTTCCGGTGACGACGAGGAGTTAGTGTTAGCGATAACACCAGCGGGGTCAAGAGCGGGTCGCGTAACGGTCTAGTCACGTGGGCTTCACATGGGGATGGTGCTGGGTTCGGGGGTCCGACCTGCGGGGAGCTTCGTTTGAAATTCACCGGCTGGGGGTGGGGGGCGGTGTTCAAGCGCATGTTCGCCGGTGGGTGGGGGTGGTTAGCACAGGGGGTGGAGGTGGGACCGTTCAGGTGGGCGAACCGACCCTCTGGGTACGTGAGCCGACCCTCCAGGTACGTGAGCCGACCCTCCGGGTGCGGGAACCGACTCCCTGGTACGACCCTTTGGGTGAAAAGATTGTCCTCGCCGGACGGGCAGGCTCTGGGATGGCCTTGGGTTGGCTTGTTGTCTTGCCTTTGGCTGGGGGTCGCTGGGTGGTCATCCCGTCGCCTGATTGAGGCCTATCACTTTGAGCCAGGCCCGCAAGGTTGCGTTGTCCTCTTGCGTTTTGCTGTGGGTTGCGGGCCTGGCTCAAAGTGATTTTTGGGCCT
>NZ_JBFANY010000037.1:3274-4622 GCF_040674975.1 Amycolatopsis sp. NPDC049688 | reverse complement strand
GTAAGTTCGGCGGTGTCCTACTCTCCCACAACCCTTCGGTTGCAGTACCATCGGCGCTGTCAGGCTTAGCTTCCGGGTTCGGAATGGGACCGGGCGTTTCCCTGACGCTAAAACCACCGAAACACTGTGAAACACGCGTGGTGTTTCAGAACCGTAGAGTGGATGCGTAACATCTTCGTAGGCAAGTCCTCGGCCTATTAGTACCAGTCAACTCGACAACACATTACTGTGCTTCCATTTCTGGCCTATCAACCCAATGGTCTGTTGGGGGCCTTAACCCACAAAGGGTGGGATACCTCATCTTGGAACAGGCTTCCCGCTTAGATGCCTTCAGCGGTTATCCCTTCCGAACGTGGCCAACCAGCCATGCCCCTGGCGGAACAACTGGCACACCAGAGGTTCGTCCGTCCCGGTCCTCTCGTACTAGGGACAGCCTTCCTCAAGTATCCTACGCGCGCGGCGGATAGGGACCGAACTGTCTCACGACGTTCTAAACCCAGCTCGCGTGCCGCTTTAATGGGCGAACAGCCCAACCCTTGGGACCTACTCCGGCCCCAGGATGCGACGAGCCGACATCGAGGTGCCAAACCATGCCGTCGATATGGACTCTTGGGCAAGATCAGCCTGTTATCCCCGGGGTACCTTTTATCCGTTGAGCGACACCCCTTCCACCAGGAGGTGCCGGATCACTAGTCCCGACTTTCGTCCCTGCTCGACATGTCTGTCTCACAGTCAAGCTCCCTTGTGCACTTGCACTCAACACCTGATTGCCAACCAGGCTGAGGGAACCTTTGGGCGCCTCCGTTACTCTTTAGGAGGCAACCGCCCCAGTTAAACTACCCATCAGGCACTGTCCCTGAACCAGATCATGGCCCGAGGTTCAGATTCCCAATTCGACCAGAGTGGTATTTCAACAACGACTCCACCACAACTAGCGTTGCAGCTTCACAGTCTCCCACCTATCCTACACAAGCCGAACCGAAAACCAATACCAAACTATAGTAAAGGTCCCGGGGTCTTTCCGTCCTGCCGCGCGTAACGAGCATCTTTACTCGTAGTGCAATTTCGCCGGGCCTGTGGTTGAGACAGCCGGAAAGTCGTTACGCCATTCGTGCAGGTCGGAACTTACCCGACAAGGAATTTCGCTACCTTAGGATGGTTATAGTTACCACCGCCGTTTACTGGCGCTTAAATTCTCAGCTTCGCCCCGAAAGGCTAACCGGTCCTCTTAACGTTCCAGCACCGGGCAGGCGTCAGTCCATATACATCGTCTTGCGACTTCGCATGGACCTGTGTTTTTAGTAAACAGTCGCTTTCCGCTGGTCTCTGCGGCCACCCACCCCTAGCC
>NZ_JBFANY010000037.1:1554-3176 GCF_040674975.1 Amycolatopsis sp. NPDC049688 | reverse complement strand
CGGCTTTGGGTGGTTAGTATCAAACGCCTCGTCATGGGCGCACATGCTCGGGTACGGGAATATCAACCCGTTGTCCATCGACTACGCCTGTCGGCCTCGCCTTAGGTCCCGACTTACCCTGGGCGGATTAGCCTGGCCCAGGAACCCTTGGTCATCCGGCGGCAGAGTTTCTCACTCTGCATTCGCTACTCATGCCTGCATTCTCACTCCCACACCCTCCACCGCTAGCTTCCGCCACGGCTTCCCTGGGTGCAGGACGCTCCCCTACCCATCAACACGACTACACCAGCATTTCAAGAACACTGATGGATCTATTGTGTCAATGACACAGCTTCGGCGGTGTGCTTAAGCCCCGCTACATTGTCGGCGCAGGACCACTTGACCAGTGAGCTATTACGCACTCTTTCAAGGGTGGCTGCTTCTAAGCCAACCTCCTGGTTGTCTGGGCAATCCCACATCCTTTCCCACTGAGCACACACTTAGGGGCCTTAGCTGGTGTTCTGGGCTGTTTCCCTCTCGACGACGAAGCTTATCCCCCGCCGTCTCACTGCCACGCTCTCACTAACCGGTATTCGGAGTTTGGTTGATTTCGGTAACCCGGTAAGGCCCCTAGACCATCCAGTAGCTCTACCCCCGGCAAGAAACACGTGACGCTGCACCTAAATGCATTTCGGGGAGAACCAGCTATCACGGAGTTTGATTGGCCTTTCACCCCTACCCACAGCTCATCCCCTCAGTTTTCAACCTAAGTGGGTTCGGGCCTCCACGACGTCTTACCGTCGCTTCACCCTGGCCATGGGTAGATCACTCCGCTTCGGGTCTAGACCACGCGACTACAGACGCCCTATTCAGACTCGCTTTCGCTACGGCTACCCCACACGGGTTAACCTCGCCACGCAGCACTAACTCGCAGGCTCATTCTTCAAAAGGCACGCCATCACCCAAAGGCTCTGACGGCTTGTAGGCACACGGTTTCAGGTACTCTTTCACTCCCCTCCCGGGGTACTTTTCATCTTTCCCTCACGGTACTCGTCCGCTATCGGTCTTCAGGAAGTATTTAGGCTTACCGGGTGGTCCCGGCAGATTCACAGCAAATTCCACGAGCTCGCTGCTACTCGGGAACACCAAACAAACAATCACAATGCGCTTTCGCGTACGGGGCTCTCACCCACTCCGGCCCGCCATCCCAAGCGGTTCCACTAACACACGTGACCATTCCGAGGACTGTCAGATCCTCGACGCTGGGTCCCACAACACCGCCTGCACAACGCCTGACAGCTTGACATACAAACGGTTTAGCCTCTTCCGCTTTCGCTCGCCACTACTCACGGAATCACGGTTGTTTTCTCTTCCTGCGGGTACTGAGATGTTTCACTTCCCCGCGTTCCCTCCACACACCCTATATATTCAGGTGCGGGTAACACCACATCACTGGTGCTGGGTTTCCCCATTCGGAAATCCTCGGATCACAGCTCGGTTGACAGCTCCCCGAGGCTTATCGCAGCCTCCTACGTCCTTCATCGGCTCCTGAAGCCAAGACATCCACCATGTGCCCTTAACAACTTGACCACAAAGATGCTCGCATCCACTCTACAGTTCTCAAACACCACACCAGAAACAAC
>NZ_JBFANY010000036.1:0-9242 GCF_040674975.1 Amycolatopsis sp. NPDC049688 | reverse complement strand
GTCATCGGCACGCTTGCGGCCGGGATAACGGAAACGCCGTGGATGCACCGGAAGCAGCGGCTCGAGCCGCTCCCACAGCTGGTCGGTCAGAACCTGTCAAGGCACGCTTTCCCGCCTTGACACAGCCTGCCGACCGTTGAACAATCCGGCGTTCGGGCCGGCGGGGAGACCCCGGCAGGGCTGACTCCGGCAGGGGCTGAACCCACCAAAACTGCCTCCGGCAGGGCAGCCCGCAATGCGGGAAACCGAGCAAAACACCACCCCGAAGCCCGATTGTGACGACGGACGGCGGCACCGCGTCAAGGCGGGAAAGCGTGCCTTGACCCGGCACCGCCGTCCGTGTTCTGGCTTCGTATCGGGGTGCCGGGAGGGGTCTGGCCGCTGCCGCCAGTCATGCCCCAGCGTCCCGTTCCCACACCTCGAAATTCGCGGAACAACTCTCAGCGGAAAGCCGGATAAAACGCCAGGTCCGCATGCGGTCCCAGCCGCGCCGCCAGCGCCGCCGCCACCCGGGCCGAAAACTCCGCTACTGCCGTCATCCGGACATATCCCGCGTGCTTCGCCAGATCTCGCCACCACGTCACGAACGCCGCCTCGCGGCTGACCGGGGCCGCGTGGCGGGAGAGGTTCAACGAGCCCAGCTCCTCGCCCGTGATCAGCCAGACCCGCAGGAGCTCGCTGGCCGTCAGGTGCGTGGCCAGCATCTCGTCGTCGGCGAAGGCCGGCCACATGCCCACCACCTCCGCGCGCCAGGCCGCGATCATCGCTTCGCTCATGCCCGCCGGGAGGGCCAGGGCGTCCGGCCAGCTCGCGAACGGCAGCCTCAGGTGGGCCGCGTCGACCAGGGCCGACCGGACGCAGCCGTACTCGAAGTCGAGGAACCGGACGCCCTGGCCCGTCACCAGGTTGTTGTCCGGGCTCAGCTCGACCGGGCTGAACGCCCGGAAGCCCGCCGACCGCGACTGCTCCAGCGCCGCCGTCACCTGGGCGCGGACCTCGTCCGGCACCGGGATGCCCAGGCGCTCCTGGATCAGCGGCGGCACCCGCGCGCACAGCTCGTCGACGCCGCCGGAGTCGCTCTTCGCCGGGCCGCCGAGGCGGCGCAGCAACGCGTTGAAGTCCGCTTCGCGCCCGGCCGTGCTCGCGTGCAGGCGGCCCAGGGACCGGGCCCAGGACAGCAGCGCCCGCTCGGCCGCGCGGGAGTCGCGGGCGTAGAGCTTGTCTTCCAGCGTCGGCGTCCGGCCGAGGTCCTCCAGCACCAGCACGCGGTCGCGGCCGTCGTGGGCCAGCAGCTCCGGGCACATCCGCTCGTCCGGCGCCAGCGCCGTGAACAGCTGGTAGCTGACCGCCTCCTGGGCGAACGGATCGGCGCCCGCCGACGGCTGGCCGGGGTAGTGCTTGATCACCAGCGTTCGCGGCAGCGCGAAGGACGACGACACGACTCTCGCGCGGACCACCGTCGCCGGCCCGCTGCCCGCGAGGTCCTCCGGCGAGACCAGGGTGATCGGACTGCCGAACCGGCGCGAGAGAACGGACTCGCCCGCCGCGACCGCCGCGGCGACGGCGAGCTGCCCGGCTCCTGCCCCGACCCCAGCGTCGCCGGCGGAGGAGGTGTCGACTGTCATTGTCACCGACCCTACTCGTGACTGAGCAACCATGACTACTGACATCCGGACAGAAAGGCGCATCCCGCCCGGAGACGGGTCACCCCCGTGAAAGCGGACGCGTTCCCACCGCTGAACGTTGCCCATTCCGGCGCACGATCAACACAATGGCCGCTGCTGCAACGATTCCGAGAAGGTTGACCAGCAGCTGGCCGACGGACTGGAGACACCGGCTCCACTCCCCCGCCACGGCCGCGACGACCGCGTACCCCGCGGCCGGCACCGTGGTCACGGAGATGAACACGCCCACCAGCGCGGCCGACTTCGCCGACGTCATGGCGAGCATCCCGGCGGCACCGGCGAGCATCGCGACGACCAGGGACGGCACGCCGACGGAGAACACGAAGTCGACCTCGTGGTTCTGCTCCAGCCGGAAGACGTCCGCGCCGAAGACGTCCGTCGCGCGCACGAGCAGCGCGCCGCCCAGGGTCACCACCATCGCCAGCGGGAAGCCCGCGCCCAGCGCGGCGCCCGCCCGGCGGACGAGGTCCCAGCGGCGCAGCACGAGCCCGACCGCGAGGGCGGCGAGCGGCCCGAACTCCGGGCCGACCACCATCGCGCCGACGATCGTCACCGCGGAGTTCGTCAGCACGCCGACGGCGGCGAGCAGGCACGCGATGGTGAGGAAGGCCAGGAACGTCACGTTCAGCCGGGATTCCTCGCCGGTGCGCGCGACCAGCTCCTCCCACACCACGGCGTCCGCGGCCTCGCCCGGCGCCGCCTCTTCCGCCCGGTCGGCGGCGTCGGACAGCGCCGTGTCGAGCGCTTCCAGCGTGATGCCGCCGGTGTGGTCGAGCTCTAGCGCGCACAGGGCGTCGATGATCTCGTCCGCCGCCTCGCGCGCGATGTCGGCCTCGACCAGGTCACCCGCCGGTTCCACGGCGGCGCCGCGGTGCACGACCAGGTGCGCCGTGCCGGCGTGGGCCCGCAGGATGTCGAGCGCCGAAGCGGTCTTCTCCTGCGGGCACACGGCCCTGAGGTGCAGCACTAGTTCTGCGGGGCGGCGGCCGGTTTCGCGTCGATCCCGGCCTCCTTGCGCTGCTGCGCGGTGATCGGCGCCGGCGCCGCGGTCAGCGGGTCGTAGCCGCCGCCGGTCTTCGGGAACGCGATCACGTCACGCAGCGAGTCGGCTTTGGCCAGCAGCATGACGATGCGGTCCCAGCCGAACGCGATGCCGCCGTGCGGCGGGGGGCCGAAGGCGAAGGCGTCGAGCAGGAAGCCGAACTTCTCCTGCGCCTCCTCCTCGCCGAGGCCCATCAGGTTGAAGACGCGCTTCTGGACGTCGCCGCGGTGGATACGGATCGAGCCGCCGCCGATCTCGTTGCCGTTGCAGACGATGTCGTAGGCGTAGGCCAGGGCGTTGCCCGGGTCCTGCTCGAACTTGTCGATCCACTCCGGGGTCGGCGAGGTGAACGCGTGGTGCACGGCGGTCCACTTGCCGGAGCCGACGGCGACGTCGTCGCCGATGTCCTCGACCGGCGCGAACAGCGGCGCGTCGACGACCCACACGAACGACCAGGCGTCCTCGTCGATCAGGCCGAGGCGCTTGCCGATCTCGTCGCGCGCGGCGCCGAGCAGCGGCTGCGTCGACGCGGCCTTGCCGGCGGCGAAGAAGATGCAGTCGCCGGGCTTGGCGCCCGCCGCCGCGGCGACGTTCTCGCGCTCGGTCTCGGACAGGTTCTTGGCGACCGGGCCGCCCAGCGTGCCGTCCTCGTTCACGAGGATGTACGCGAGGCCGCGCGCGCCGCGCTGCTTCGCCCACTCCTGCCACGCGTCGAGCTGGCGGCGCGGCTGGCCGGCCCCGCCCGCCATCACGACCGCACCGACGTACGGCGCCTGGAACACGCGGAACGGCGTGTCGGCGAAGAACTCCGTCATGTCGGTGATCTCGAGGTCGAAGCGCAGGTCCGGCTTGTCGGAGCCGTACTTGGCCATCGCCTCGTGGTAGGTGATGCGCGGGATCGGCCGCGGGATCTCGTGCCCGATCAGCTTCCACAGCGCGGACACGATGTCCTCGCCGAGCTTGATGACGTCGTCCTGCTCGACGAAGCTCATCTCGATGTCGAGCTGGGTGAACTCGGGCTGGCGGTCGGCGCGGAAGTCTTCGTCGCGGTAGCAGCGGGCGATCTGGTAGTACCGCTCCATGCCGCCGACCATGAGCAGCTGCTTGAACAGCTGCGGCGACTGCGGCAGCGCGTACCAGGAGCCGGGCTTGAGCCGCGCCGGGACCAGGAAGTCGCGGGCGCCTTCGGGCGTCGAGCGGGTCATCGTCGGGGTCTCGATCTCGACGAAGTCCTGGGCGTGCAGCACCTCGCGCGCGGCGCGGCTGACCTCGCTGCGCAGCCGCATGGCCGCGGCCGGGCCGCTGCGGCGCAGGTCGAGGTAGCGGTGCTTGAGGCGGACCTCTTCGCCGACGTCGACCCGGTCGTCGATCGGGAACGGCAGCGGCGCGGACTCCGACAGCACCTCGAGCTCGGTGGCCAGGACCTCGATCTCACCGGTGGGGATCTCGGCGTTGGCGTTGCCCTCGGGGCGCTTGGCGACCTCGCCGACGATCTTGACGCAGAACTCGGAGCGCAGCGCGTGCGCGCGCTCGGCCATCTCGCCCTCGCGGAAGACGACCTGGGCGACGCCGCTGGCATCGCGGAGGTCGATGAAGATGACGCCGCCGTGATCGCGCCGCCGGGCCACCCATCCGGTGAGGGTGACGGTCTGTCCGGCCTGACCGGCACGCAGGGTGCCGGCTTGATGGGTGCGGAGCACTGCGGCTGCTCTCCTTCGACAATGGGTGGTTCTCGGTGCCTAAAGGCTAACGAACCACCCAGCGTACGACGTCGGCAGGCTGTGTCCGCGCGGTGGTCAGAGGACGTACTTGGGCCGGACCTCCAGGGCCGAGACCAGCCGGTGGGCCTGGGCCAGGTAGGCGGGCACCTGGTAGATGCGGCCGCCCGGGTTCGCCACCAGCCAGCTCGCCGCCGCGGACGCGGACGCGAAGAACGGCTGGCCCGCGCAGGCCACCGCGTCGGCGCCGGCCAGGTCGAAGCCGAGGTCGACCGCCGCGACCACCACCGACGGCGGGTCGACCAGCAGGATCGCGTTGGAGGTCAGCTCGATGCGGATGCGGGTCCCGGTGACCGGGCAGGTCGCCGTCGCGTGCACGCGCTCGCCGGTGGCGATGGCCAGCAGGAACATGTCCACCGTGCCGTCGGGGCCGGCGCCGAGGGTGCCTTCGGCCGGTTCGAGGCGGTGGTGGGCGCCGCGCGGGGCCGGGCCGGTGGAGACCAGGTCGCGGTGCAGGGTGAAGCCGATCAGCTCGACCAGCCGCCGGGCTTCGGCCGGGGGCACGCCGACCGTCGCGGCCAGCCGGTCGACCCCCACCGGGTGCCGGCCGGCCCGCGTCAGCTTGAGGGCGGCCCAGGCGAGCCGGGCGGCCGCGACGCGGTCGGTCTGCGAGGTCGTCACGTCCGGCTCCTTCCGGGGTCGATCCCTTCGACGTTAGGCGCCGGTGACTGGCCACGACAACGACACGATCGGACATTTTGCCGCAAACCGAAGACACCGGGTGCGCAACCGGACCCGATTACCGCGAACGGCGCAGCGCGTCACCCGGTGGGTCCACAAAGGACCGTCAGAGCAGGCGCAGCTGCTCCGCCGGGACGTCCGCCGGCGCGGCCGGCGCCGGGCCGCGCAGGTCGAAGCCGGTCTTGGCGTCCAGGCCGTGCCGCCGCAGCAGCGGCGCGACGCGCTCCGCGAGCCGCTCCCGGTACGCCTTCCGCACGTAACTCCCCCGCGCGTACAGCTCGCGGTAGCGCGGGACGAGCTCCGGGTGCGTGCCCGCCAGCCAGCGGCCGAACCACTCCCGCGCGCCCGGCCGCAGGTGCAGCGCGAACGCCGTGACGCTCGACGCGCCCACGTCGGCGAGCTGCGCGAACAGCGCGTCCAGGGCCTCGGCCGAGTCGGTCAGCCACGGCAGCACCGGCGCCACCAGCACCGAACACGGCAGCCCGGCGTCGCGGGCCTTGCGGACCAGCTCCAGCCGCGCCCGCGGGCTCGGCGTGCCGGGTTCGAGGCGGTGCTGCAGCTCTTCGTCGAGCAGCGCGATCGACACCGCGAGCCCCACCGGGACGTCGGCGGAGACGTCCTTCAGCAGCGGCAGGTCCCGCGCCAGCACGGTGCCCTTCGTCAGCACCGACAGCGGTGTGCCGGACCGCGCCAGCGCCGTGATGATGCCCGGCATCAGCCGGTAGCGGCCCTCGGCGCGCTGGTAGGGGTCGGTGTTGGTGCCCATCGCGACGGGCTCGCGCCGCCACGACGGCTTCTTCAGCTGCGCGGCCAGCACCTGTGGCGCGTTGACCTTGACGACGACCTGGGTGTCGAAGTCGCGGCCGGCGTCGAAGTCGAGGTAGGTGTGGGTGTTCCGGGCGAAGCAGTTGTGCGACACCATGCCGTCGGCCACGAAATCGCCGGTACCGGTGGTGATGTCGAACAGCGGCAGCTGCAGGCCCAGCGCCTCGATCGCTTCGACGCGGCGGCGGCTCGCGCCGATCGCCGCACCTTCGAGCGACCGTTTCCAGGCCACGGCGGGGTTGCTCACGTGCAGGAACCGCAGCACTTCGCCGACCCCGCCGAGCAGCCGGATTTCCTGGCGCGTGGGGAACTTCGGCACTTCGTCGAGCTGCCAGGCGAAGCCGAAGCGGGCGAGCGCGGCGGAGAAGGCGTCGGCGATCTCGGGCTCGTCGTGCGCCACCGCGAGGACGCCGCGGCCGTAGCCGCCGGAGAGGTCGAAGACACCGGCGAGGAACCCGCGCTGCCAGTGGGCGTCCGGATCCGGCGGCACCTTGAGAAAACCGACCGAAGCACCGAAGTCCGGCAGGTATTCCAGCGCCCGCGCGGCGGCGTCCGGCTCCGCGGCGAACCCGCCGGAGCGCAGCATCCCGCAGAGGTAGCCGGCCCGGTAGCCGAGCGTCTCGTCGGGCGTCGGGGCGAACCGGCCGACGCCGATCAGCTCGGTGCCGGGCGTCAGGTGCGGCCGCTGGGCGGCGCCGAACTTGCTGCCGGTGACGTGCTTCCAGCCCTTGCTCGTGAGGAACCGGTGGTCACCGCCGGCAACCAGCCGGGTGCCGTCTTCCAGCGTCACGCGGTAGGCGGCGCGCAGGGTGGTCCAGTGGGCTTCGACCCGGGTGGGGACCAGCCGCCGGGCGGCGCCGTGGCCACGGGTGCCGTAGATCTCGTCGCCGACCTTCAGGTCGGACAGCGCCCGCGTCCGGCCGTCGGCCATCAGGATCCGGGTGCCGCCTTCGAGGCAGTAGGTGCAGGCGTGGGAGCAGCCGCGGTAGGGGTTGACCGTCCAGCCGAACGGCACCCCGGACCCGGCGGGCACCTTGTTCAGCACCGACCGCGCGTGCACCTCGTGAAAGGTGACGCCGTCGAATTCCGGTGACCGCACCGATCGCACCAGGCCCTCCAGCCCGGGCAGTGCCGGTTCACCCTCCCCTGTCCGCTGCCGATCCCATCGCACGGCGCCAGTCGAACATATGTTCTAGACGGGTGTCAAACCGGTTCGGGGCCGGTGGATCACGTGGTGCTGGTGTGACTGCTGGGGTGGTTCAGGACGAGAACCGGTCCAGCGCCCGGATCTTGTTCGTCGCGTCCAGCGCGGCCACCTTGTACGCCTCCGACAGCGTCGGGTAGTTGAAGACCGCGTCCACCAGGTAGTCGACCGTGCCGCCGCAGCCCATCACCGCCTGTCCGATGTGGACCAGGTCGGTCGCGCCCGTGCCGAACACGTGGACGCCGAGGAGTTTGCGGTCCGTTGTGGACACCAGGAGCTTGAGCATCCCGTAGCTGTCGCCGGTGATCTGGCCGCGGGCCAGCTCGCGGTAGCGGGCGATGCCGACCTCGTACGGCACCGAGGACGACGTCAGCTGGGCCTCCGTCGCGCCGACGTAGGAAATCTCCGGGATCGTGTAGATGCCGATCGGCTGCAGCGCGCCCAGTTCGTGGGCCGGCTCGCCGAACGCGTGGTAGGCCGCGAGCCTGCCCTGGTCCATCGAGGTCGCCGCCAGGGCCGGGAAGCCGATCACGTCGCCGACCGCGTAGATGTGCGGCACCGCCGTCCGGTAGTTCTCGTCCACCACCAGGCGGCCGCGCTCGTCCGCGGCCAGGCCCGCCGCCTCCAGGTTGAGCCCGCCGGTCATGCCCTGGCGGCCCGCGGAGTACATCACGCCGTCGGCCGGGATGCGCTTGCCGCTGACCAGCGTCGTGATCGTCGCGTGGTCGTTCACCGCCACGTCCGCGACCTTCTCGCCGAAGCGGAACGTGACCCCGAGGTCGCGCAGCTGGAACTTGAGCGACTCGACGATCTCCGGGTCGCAGAAGTCGAGCATGTGGTCGCGCTGCTCGACCACGGTGACGCGCGAGCCGAGCGCGGCGAACATCGACGCGTATTCGATCCCGATCACCCCGGCCCCCACGACGACCAGCGACGACGGGATCTGCTCCAGCCGGAGGATCTCGTCGGAGTCGAGCACGCGCGCGGCGTCGAAGTCGACGTGCTTCGGCCGCGCGGGCCGGGTCCCGGTGGCGATCACGACGTGGTCGGCCGACAGCGTGCGCCGGTCGCCACGGTGGCGGCCCTCGACGACCACGGTGTGCGGGTCGGCGAACGAGCCGGTACCGTCGATCAGGTCGACGTGGTTGCGCATCAGCTGCGCGCGCACGACCTGGACCTCGCGCCCGACGACGTGCTGGGTGCGCGCCAGCAGGTCGGCGATGGTGATGTCCTGCTTGACGCGGTAGCTCGCGCCGTAGAGCTCGCGCTGGTTCATGCCGGTCAGGTAGAGCACGGCCTCGCGCAGCGTCTTGGACGGGATCGTGCCGGTGTTGACGCACACCCCGCCGACCATGTCGTGCCGGTCGACGACCGCCACCCGCTTCCCGAGCTTCGCCGCCGCGATGGCGGCCTTCTGCCCGCCGGGGCCCGAACCGATGACGATGAGGTCGTACTCGTGCTCGCTCACACGTCGAGCCTGCGCACCCGGCGGCCACGGCGCAACCCCCCGCCGGTGAAGATCCGCCAACAGCGGCGCCGCGGGGTCGGCGTGTCCCGGTGCTGCGGGTTTCGCTGCCGGGCGAGCAGGTGATCGCCGAGGACGCGACCGGGGCCGTGCTGACGCGGAGGGTCGCGCTGGTGGCTTACCTCGTCGTGCACGCCGCCTGGCGCAGCCCTGCTGGGTGACCCCCGGGCTGTTCCGGCCGGACTCCACCGACGCAGGCCCTGACCAACCTGCGCCGCGAGCTGCGCCAAGTGCTGGGCGAACAGCCGTCACTGACCGTCACCGGCCGCGGGCGGCCATCCGGCGGTCGAGGCGTGGCAGCGCCTGCGCTTCTTCGAAGGGCTGGCTAGAACGCGCCGGCGCCCGATAGCGGCAAGGAACCAAGACGAAACCCAGACCCCCCGCAACCCCGATCCGAAGCCAGAACACGGCCGGCGGTGGTTTGTCAAGGCGGGAAAAGGACCAACCAGACACTAACAACAAGCACACGACACAACAAAAGATATACGCGTAGTGGACAGCA
>NZ_JBFANY010000035.1:0-13561 GCF_040674975.1 Amycolatopsis sp. NPDC049688 | reverse complement strand
TGGTGCGGGTGGTGGGGGGGCTCCTGTGGGTCTCGGGGCGGGGGGTGGTGGTGGTGGGGGGGGGGGGGGGGCGCGCCCGGGGGGGGGGGGGGGGGCGGGGGGGGCGGGGCCCCCACGGCCGCGAGGGCGCGCGGGAGCTGCTCGACGTCCCGGTCGTCGACATCACCGAGGCGGCCGCGCACCTGGCGTGCCTCCTCGGCCGCCGCTACGGCGTGGTGACCACATTGGACCGGACGTGCGGGCTGATCGAGGACAGCCTGCACGCCGCCGGCGTCGCGCAGAACTGCGTCACGGTCACCGGTGCCGGGCTCGGGGTGCTGGAGCTGACCGACGAACGCCGGACCGAGTCGGCGTTGCTCACCGCCGGCCGCCGGGCGCGGGACGCGGGCGCGGAGGTGCTGGTGCTCGGGTGCGCCGGGATGACCGGGCTGGACCGGAAGATCGCGACGATGCTGGACATTCCCGTCATCGACGGCGTCGCGGCCGCGGTCCGGCTCGCGGAATCCCTGGTGGCGCTGGGGTTGAAGACGAGCCGCGCGGGTTCGTACGCGCGGCCGCTGGACAAGCGCCGAACCTGGCCGCATTGACACCCGCCTTCCGAGGACGTCAGAATCCCTGCAGCCGTACCGCCGCCCGGTGACGACGTGGGGATTTCGACGTCCCCCGAAAGGCGGTCGACGTGCGAAGAGTTCTCGGCGCGCTGGCGGTTTCCGCGAGCCTGCTCCTGGTCCCGGTGAGCGGGACGGCGGTGGCCGCGTCCCCACCGCACACGATCGTCACCGACGGTGCCAAGCTCGCCGGGATCAAGCAGGCGATCCGCAGCGGTCACGCCACCAAGGCCCAGCGGGACGCGCTGAAAGTGGTGCTGGCCAAGGCGAACACCGCGTTGACCGACGGCCCGTGGTCGGTCACGCAGAAGCCGTCCGCGCCGCCCAGCGGCGACAAGCACGATTACCTGAGCCAGGCACCGTACTGGTGGGCCAGCCAGCCGAAGACGCCGGAGAACCCGCAGGGCTGCCCGTACGTCAGCAAGGACGGCCAGCGCAACCCGGAGGCCGACGCGATCACCGACCACACCTACCGGATGTGGGCGTGGGACGCGATGTACTACCTCTCGCTGGCGTGGTACTACACCGGCGGCGCGAAGTACGCGAAGCGGGCGGCGCTGGACATCCGGACCTGGTTCCTCGACCCGGCCACCCGGATGAACCCGAACATGACGTACTCGCAGCGCATCCCCTGCCGCGATACCGTCAGCGGCACCGGGATCATCGACTCGACGCAGTCGTTCAGCCAGCTGATGGACGCGTTCGCGCTGCTCGACGGCGGCGCGCCGGGCTGGACCGGCCAGGACCGGTCCGGGATCAGGGCGTGGCTGGGCCAGTACCTGACCTGGATGCAGACGAGCCCGCAGGCGAAGCTGGAACTGGCCGCCACCAACAACCACGGCACGTTCCTCGACATGCAGAACGCGGCGATCTCGGCGTACCTGGGCCAGCGCGCCGAAGCCAGGCAGATCGTGCTGGACACCGAGCAGAAGCGGTTCCCGGTGCAGTTCGCCGCCGACGGCAGCCAGCCGCTCGAGCTCTCGCGCACGATGTCGTGGCACTACGTCAACTTCAACCTCACCGCGTGGGGCCGCCTGGCGGAGGTCGGCAAGAACCTCGGCGTGAACGTGTGGAAGTACCGGGCGCCCAACGGCGTGACGTTGCGGAAGGTGGTCGACCAGCTGATCCCGGGCGCGCTGCAGGGCGCCGCGGCCTGGCCGCACCAGCAGATCGGCGTGTTCGACCAGTCGATCGCGGCGGACATCTTCCACGCGGCAGCCGAAGAAGCCCACGACACGGACGCGGCCGCGGCGCTCAAGCAGATGCCGTTGCCCACGGGCGGCGACAGCTGGCCGGTGCGCGTGTCCTGCTTCCCGCTCGACCCGCCCCTCAAGTAAGCGGCAGGCCTCAGTTGCCGGCCGGTGCGGTGACGCCCGGGGCGGGGGCCTGGGCGTTGCCGGCGATGCCGTAGCGCCCGGCGCCCCCGTCGAGCTGTTCCTTCAGCGCCAGGATCGCGCTGACCCGGCCCGCCGACGTGTCCGCGTTGTCCACAGTGGACAGGATCGACGTCGCCGAGGTGTCCGCGCGGACCACGCCCAAGGCGCCGGTGCCGTCGGCCGAGCCGGCGTCACCGGCGAGCACCGCCCCGGCGCCGCTGCGGTCGAGCTGGGTGGCGAACCGGGCGATCGTCGCCGCGCGGTCGCCCGCGCCGTCGCCGGTCGCCTGCGCGCCGGTGAGCACGAGCGCCAGCTGCGCCGGCTTGACGTCCGGCCCCGCCTTGACGAACCCGCCGTCGGTGAGCCCGCCGAGCGCGGCCGCCAGTTCCTCCGGCGAGGACTGCGGTTTCGCGGTGGTCTTGTCCAGCAGCAGCACCGAACCGAGCAGCGCACCGGCGAGCGTGCCGGAGTCCCCCGCGGTCGGGAACTTCGAGCCCGCCGGCTGCAGCCGCGTGACGACGTCGCGGAGCTGGTCGGCCTTCTCGGGGTTCGCGAACGCGGACGTCAGCTGCACCTCGCCGGTCACCGAGGCCCCGGCCTGGCCGATCAGCTGCTTGAGCACGTCCCGGTCGGCCGGGCGCGCGTCTTCGGTGGTCACGAGCACGACCGACCGCTTGTCGAGCACGCCGGCGACCACCTTCGGGCCCATCGAGCCGGCGAACGCGTCCGCGTCGGCCAGCCGGGCGGTGAGCGCGTTGCGCTGCGCCTCGAGGTCGGCGACCTGCGTGCCGAGGTCCTTCTTCTCCCCCGCGAGCCCCGACAGCAGCGTGCCGTTGAGCGCCGTCGAGCCGAGCACGACGCCGACGGCCAGCGCGAGGAAGCAGGCGGCGATGGAAACGACGTGGTAGCGCAGCGAAATCACGTGAACAATCCCTTGGCCCAGGCGAAGAAGGTATTCCAGGTGTGCTTGAGCCAGTCGAGGTAGACCGAGCCCACGTCGGACACCAGCAGGGCCGCGGCGACCACCACGACCGCGGCGAGCACGAGCAGGACGACCGCGCCGATCGACACCCGGTTGCGGTGCAGCGTCGCCACCGCCTTGCCGTCGACGAGCTTCGTGCCGAGCTTCAGCCGGGTCAGGAACGTCGACGGGTTCGAGCCGGACCGGCCGTGGTCGAGGAACTCGCGCAGGGTGGCCTGGAAGCCGACGGTCACGACCAGGCTGGCGCCGTGCGCGTCGGCCAGCAGCAGCGCGAGGTCTTCGGCGTTGCCCGACGCCGGGAACGTCACCGCGCCGATGCCGAGGTCCTGGATCCGCTCGACGCCCGGGGCGTGCCCGTCCGGCTGGGCGGGCACCACGACCTCGCCGCCGCCGCGCAGCGTCGCGGTGCCGATGCCGGTGGGGTCGCCGACGACGACGTCCGGCTGGTAGCCCTGCACGCGCAGGGTGTCCGCGCCGGCGTCGACCCCGATGAGCACGGGACGGTGCTCGGCGACGTACTTCTTGAGCTTCTTGAGGTCTTCGGCGTGCCCGTTGCCGCCCGCGACGACCAGCACGTGCCGGTCGCGGATCGCCACCTTCAGCTCCGGCACGCCGACGCCGTCGAGGATCAGCGTGCGCTCGCGGCGCAGGAATTCGATGGTGTTCGCCGAGAACGCCTCCAGCTGCGTCGACATCCCGGCCTTGGCCTCGATCATCTGGTCGGCGACGCTCTCGGCGGTCTGCTCGATGCCGGAGGCGATCTGCCGCTCGCCGACGTACACGACGCCGTCGTGCAGCCGCAGCTTCGTGCCGTCCTTGATCGAGCGCAGCAGCTCGCCGCCGACCGAGTCGACGAGCGGGATGCCGGCCGCGACCAGGATCTCCGGGCCCATGTTGGGGAACCGGCCGGAGATCGACGGCGACGCGTTGACCACGCCCGCGACCTCGGCGTCGACGAGGGCGTCGGCCGTCGCGCGGTCGAGGTCCAGCTGGTCGAGCACGACGATGTCACCGGGGCCGATCCGGCGCAGCAGCTCCCGGGTGCGGCGGTCGACCCGGGCCACCCCGGTGATCCCCGGAAGCGGTTCGTGGTTCCGCGTGAGCAACCCGGTGAGCTTCATGTGGCCGATGGTGACAAATTTGCTCGTGGGACGTTGTACGCCACGCCGTAGCCACCGTGACTCGTTGTGGTGAGCCCGGTCGCCCTCCCCCGCGCGGGTCAGGCCTCGGACTCCTCCGACAGCGAGCCGAAATCGAGGTTGAGCCACGGGCTCGCCGGGTCCTGAAGGAGCTGGTGGTGGACCCGCACGGCCGCCGGGTACCACTCGCCGAACTCGTCCTCGCCGGCGTGCAGCACCCGGCCCATGACGTACCCCGCCGACAGGTCGGCCCATGACTGGTGGTAGCGGCGGGCGAGCGAACCGGCTTCGAGCACCATCAGCTCGGCGGTCAGCGCGTCGCAGTAGCCGGCCGCCAGCCCGGCGCGGGCGATGGTGACCGCGCGGCCGACGTCCCAGGACAACGCCGTCGTGACGCACCCGTCCGCGTCGACCAGGCCGTCGGCCCGCAGCCGGCGCTCGTACCGGGACACCCGGCGGACGGTGTCCCGCAGCTCGTCGGCCTGGTCGGCGGCGTCGTGCTCCGCGCACCACCGGTCCACCAGCTGCGCCCAGGTCAGCGGGTCGAACTCGGCGCCGGGCAGCCCGTACTCGGCGGCGAACCGCAGCCGCAGCATCAGGACCAGGTTGCCGGGGGTCAGCGCGTAGCCGTCGCCGATCAGGCCGGTCATGGTGGCGCGCCAGCCCGGCGGGTCGGGCACCCCCCACCAGTCCCGCAGGCCCCGCACCTCGGCCACGTAGTCGTGGTAGCGCGCGTCGAGGATGTTCCACGGCGCCGCTTCGAGTACCGCGAGGTGCGCGCCGCAGGCGAGCGCGTGCGCGATGGGCCCTTCGAGGTGCCCGTACGGCGCGGTGATCAGCCGCTCGACCTGCTCCTCCAGCGGCGTGACGTCGTCGAGGTGCGCGTCCAGCCACGGCTGCAGCGTCGCGCCGGGCAGGCGCCACTCGCCGCGGGTGCCGCGGTTGAACACGACCCGCTCGTGCCGCCCGACGCCGTCGACCGCCCAGTCGAGCGAGCCGCTCATCGCCACGACGTCCGGCCCGAGGTCGGGCAGCGCGCCGCGGGTGAAGACCTGCAGGAACTCGTCGCCGCCGGTCTCGAAGTAGACGTTGGGGAAGGTCTCCGCCCGCTCGTCGAGGATGCTGCGGGCGTCCACCCGCCGGATCGGCACGAACAGTTCCTCGCCGGCGAGCAGGCCGAGGTACCGGTCGAGGTCGCCGTCCCGCCGCGCGGCGGCGAGCTGGGCTTCGACGTCGGCGGGCGGCGGCAGGATCACGGGGCGGCTCCCTCCGCTCGGCCGGTCAGCACGACGAGCTTGCCCGCCGTCCGGTTGTGCTCCAGGTCGTCGTGCGCCTGCCGGATCTCGTCCATCGCGTACACCTTGGCCGGGCCGAGGCCGGCGGTGCCGTCGGCGATCCGGTCGAGGTGGCGCTGAAGCACGGAGGCGGGCAGGTCGTCCGCCTCACCACCATAAGCGGTCAACCGGACCCCAGCGGGAAGGTAGCCGATCGGATAGAAGTTCGAGATCGTCCATTCGTTGGACAACATGCCGGCGAAGCAGACGGTGCCGTGCACGCGGGTGGCGTTCAGGGTGTCCGGCAGGGTCGGGGTGCCGACGAGTTCGAGGGCGGCGTCGACGCCGTCGGGCGCGATCTTGCGGACGTGCCCGGCGATGTCGCCGTCGTCCAGCAGGGGGTGGTCGACGCCGTGGGCGCGCAGGATTTCGATTCGTTCCGGCTGCCGGGTGGTCGCGAAGACGGTGGCGCCCAGGTCTTTCGCGAGGGTCGCCGTGGCGAACCCGAGCGCGGACGTCCCGCCGCGGATCAGCAGCGTCTGGCCTTCCTTCAGGTCGAGGCCGGTGGTGAGCGAGCCGTACGCGGTCTGCAGCGTCTCGGGGACCTGGCCGAGCACCTCCCACGGCAGGCCGGAGCGGAACGGGATGACCTGGCGCTCCGGGACCAGCGTGTATTCGGCGTACCCGCCGTCGAAGGTGCGGCCCATCCCGCCCATCATCGTGGCGACCTGCTGCCCGGGCTCGAACCCGCCGCCGGCGTCGACGATCCCGACGGCCTCGATCCCCGGCACGCGCGGGAAGGTGACGCCTTCGGCCAGGCCGAGCCGGGTGTGCAGCTCCGAACGGTTGATGCCGAACGCCTGCACGGCGATCCGGACCCAGCCGGGCTTCACCTCCGGCAACGGGAGCTCCCGGAGCTCGAGGTTCTCGACCGGACCGGGTTCTCGCAGCACCACCGCGCGCATCGGGTTCCTTTCGCCACCTGCAGTCGTCACGACAACTGCGGGGAGGCGGGAAGTATTTCCCCGGGCGGCTACTTCTTCTTCGCCGCGCGCTTCTTCTTCGGCTCGAACTCCGTCTTGTCCTTCTCGGCCGTCGCGAGCAGCTCCTCCGCGTGCGCCCGCCCGGTCTCGTTGTCCATGCCCGCGAGCATCCGGGCCAGCTCGCTCACCCGCTCGGTCTGGCTCAGGTTCTTCACGCCGCTGCGCGTGACGCCGCCGCTGTGGCCCTTGTCCACCACCAGGTGCTGGTCCGCGAACGCCGCGACCTGCGGCAGGTGCGTCACCACCAGGACCTGGTGGGTGCGCGCCAGCCGGGCCAGCCGACGGCCGATCTCGACCGCCGCGCGGCCGCCGACCCCCGCGTCGACCTCGTCGAACACCAGCGTCTGGACCGTGTCCGCGTGGGCCAGGACCACCTCGATCGCCAGCATCACCCGTGACAGCTCACCGCCCGACGCGGCCTTGTGCACCGGCAGCGGCGGCGCGCCGTCGTGGGCGCGCAGGAGCAGCTCGACGTCGTCGACGCCGTCCGGGCCCGCGTGCACCGCGCGGCCGTCGATGGTCAGCGCGTGCGTGTCGCCGTGCTCGGCGGGGCGCTGCTCGACCGTCACTTCGATCGCCGCCTGGCCCATCGCCAGCCCGGACAGCTCGCGGGTGATCTCCGCGGCCAGTTCGGCCGCTGCCTTCTCCCGCGCCGCCGAGACCTCGGCCGCGTGCGCCGAGAGCTGGATCGCCAGCTGGTCGCGCCGCGTCGCGAGCTCGGCCAGCGCTTCCTCCGACGTGTCCATGGTTTCCAGCCGGCGCCGGGCGTCGTCGGCCCAGGCCAGCACGCCGTCGACGTCCGCGGCGTACTTGCGGGTCAGCCGCTTGAGGTCGGCCTGGCGGGCCAGCACCTTCTCCAGCAGCGCCGGGTCGGCGTCCAGCGTCTCGACGTAGTTGCCCAGCTCGGCCCCGACGTCGGACAACAACACCGACGCTTCTTCCAGTCGCGGCGCGAGCTCGCGCAGCACGTTGTCCTCGGATGTCGCAAGCCGCCGCAGCGCCTCCCCGACCAGGCCCAGCGCACCCGGCGCGTCCGGGTCGCCGTCCGGCGAGCCCGACACGGCGATGTGCGCCTCGGTCGCGGCCGCGCGCAGCTCGTCGACCGCCGCGAGCCGCTTGATCTGCGCGGTGAGCTCGTCGTCCTCGCCCGGCTCCGGCGCGACGGCGTCGATCTCGGTCAGCCCGTGCTTGAGCAGGTCGGCCTGCTGGGCCATCTCCCGCGAGCGCGTCGACCGCTCGGTCAGCTCGGCGATCACCGCCAGCCACTCCGACCGGACCTCCCGGTAGGCCTGCAGCGGCTTCGCCACCGCGTCACCGGCGAACCGGTCGATGACCGCGCGCTGCTCGGCCGGGCGCAGCAGCCGCAGCTGGTCGTTCTGCCCGTGCACCGCGATCAGCTGCTCGGACAGCTCCGCGAGCACGCCGACGGGCACGGACCGGCCGCCGAGGTGGGCGCGGGACCGCCCGTCGACGGCGACCGCGCGCAGCGCGATCACGCTGCCGTCCTCGTCCACGTCCGCGCCCGAATCGGCGACGATCCGCTCGGCGCCTTCGACGCCCGAGTAGGTGAACCGTCCTTCGACGAACGCCTTGAGCATCCCCGTCCGGACCTTCGACACCTCGGCGCGGCCCCCGGACAGCAGGTGCAGCCCGGTGACGACCATGGTCTTGCCCGCACCCGTTTCACCGGTCACGACGGTGAAGCCCGCGTGCAGTTCCAGCAGGGCGTCCTCGATGACTCCGAGGCCCTGGATGCGCATCTCGGCCAGCACGCCGCCTACGGTAGCGGCCCCCACCGACACTCTGCGCGCGCGGGCACCCGGCGCGTCGCCGATATGTTCGAATAAATCGTTAAGCGGTGATTACTCGCAGGGGCGCGCGTGCCGCTCGCGCCAGCTCTTCACCGGCAGGGAGAACTTCTGGACCAGGCGGTCGGTGAACGGCCCGTCCCACAGGCGGATCAGCCGCACCGGCGTCTTGCCGCAGGTGACGCGCACCCGCGCACCCGGCGGCAGGTCGATCGGCCGGGTCCCGTCGCAGGTCAGCACGGCCGACGAGCCGTCCGGGTCGATGCCGACGGTGATCACCGAGTCGCGGGAGACGACCAGCGGCCGCGCGAACATCGCGTGCGCGTTGCTCGGCACCACCAGCAGGGCCTGGACGTCCGGCCAGATGATCGGGCCGCCCGCCGAGAACGCGTACGCGGTCGAACCGGTCGGTGTGGCGCAGAGCACACCGTCGCAGCCGAAGGCGGACACCGGGCGGCCGTCGACCTCGATCAGCGCGTCCAGGACACGCTCCCGGGTGCTCTTCTCCACGCTGGCCTCGTTGAGCGCCCAGGTGCGGGCGACCTCTTCGCCGTCGTGGGTGACGGTGACGTCGATGGTCATCCGCTCTTCGACCTGGTAGTCGCCGTCGACGACGCGCTGGACGGTGTCGGCGAGCGCGTCCGAGTCGGCTTCGGCGAGGAAGCCGACGCGCCCGAGGTTCACCCCCAGCACCGGCACCCCGGCGGGGCGGGCCAGCTCGGCCGCGCGCAGCAGCGTGCCGTCGCCGCCGAGGACGAAGACCAGCTCGACGCCGTCGGCGGGGTTGTCGTCCGGGCCGACGACGGTGCAGCTCGCGCCGACGCCGTGCTCCTCGGGGTCGATCAGCGCACGGACGTCGTGCTCGGTCACGCGGATCCGGATGCCGGCCTTCGCGAAGCGTGCCGACACCTCGCGCGCGGCTTCGCCCGTCGCTTCGCGATCGGGGTGCACCATCAGGAGTACTTCACGTTCGGTGGTCATGCGGGCCCTTCCTCGACGGCGGTCCGGACGAGCCGCTCGGCCTCAGACCTGTCTACCGCGTCCACAGTGGACTCGGCCACGTGTTCCTTCTTCAGCCACACGAAGTACTCGACGTTCCCGGACGGCCCGGGCAGCGGGCTGGCGGTCACCCCGCGCAGCGCGAGCCCGAGTTTCGCGGCCTCGTCGATGACGGTGAGCACGGACTCGGCGCGCAGCTCGGGGTCGCGGACGACGCCGCCGCTGCCGAGGCGGTCCTTGCCCACCTCGAACTGCGGTTTGACCATCGGCACCAGATCGGCGCCTTCGCGCGCGCACGCGGCGAGCGCGGGCAGCACGAGCTTGAGGGAGATGAAGCTCAGGTCCCCGACGATCAGGTCGACCTGGCCGCCGAGGTCGTCGGGGCTGAGGTTGCGGACGTTGGTGCGATCCATGACCACTACACGTTCGTCGGTCCGGATTCGCCAGTCGAGCAGGCCACGGCCGACGTCGGCGGCGATCACGGTGGCGGCGCCGTTCCTCAGGAGCACGTCGGTGAAGCCGCCGGTGGACGCGCCGGCGTCGAGGCAGCGTTTGCCTTCGACGGTCAGGTCCGTGAACGCTTCCAGGGCGCCGAGCAGCTTGTGGGCGCCCCGCGAAGCCCAGCCGGGGTCGTCTTCGTCCTTGACGACGATGGGCGCGTCGGATTCCACGCCGGTGGCGGGTTTGGTCGCGACCATCCCGCGGACGGTGACCTTGCCGCCGGTGATCAGGGCCGAGGCCTGTTCCCGCGACCGGGCGAGGCCGCGCCGAACCAGTTCCGCGTCGAGGCGGGCCCGCTTGGGCACGCCGATCAGACCTTGTCGATGCTGGACAGGGCGACCGTCAGCTCGGTGTGCACGGCGTCGAAGCGCTCGACGTGCTCCGCGAGGGGCAGCGCGTCCAGGTCGTCCAGCCCGGCGACGGCTTCGTCGATGCCGGCGCGCGGGTCGGTCTGCTGCGAGAACGAACCGGGCGGCGGGCCCGGGACGGGGAAGGGGTGGTCCTGCACAGTCCAAACGGTATCAGTCAAGACAGTTTCGCCTTGGCGCGCTCGCCGAGTTCGGTGACGCCGGTCTTCCAGGCCGTGTGGCACAGCGCGCGGAGCAGGTCCAGCTCGTCGCCGTCGCCCTCCACCGCCAGGGTGTGGTTCTCGACCGTCACCGTCCACCCCGGCCGCGGCCCGATCCTGAGGTCCTCGGCCCGCTCGGTCAGCGCCGTGAGGTCCTTCGCGAGGTAGGTGGCCCGCTCGGCCGGGACGGCCTCGATCAGCTGTTCCGGCGTGGCGACACCGGACAGGACGACCAGGGAGTCGATGCCGGCCGCGACCGCGCCGGCGATGTCGGTGTCGAGCCGGTCGCCGACGACCAGCGGCCGTTCCGCGCCTGCCGACCGCGCCGCGGTCTCGAACAGCAGCGGCTGCGGCTTCCCGGCGACCAGCGGTTCGACGTCGGTGGCGGTGCGCAGCGCGGCGACCATCGAGCCGTTGCCGGGCAGCAAGCCGCGCTCGCTGGGCAGGGTGGCGTCGACGTTGCAGGCCACCCAGAGCGCGCCGGCGCGGATGGCCAGGCAGGCCTCGGCCAGCGCGGCCCAGGTGTTGTCGGGCGAGTGCCCCTGCACGACGGCCTGGACGCTCTCGCCGTTCTCCCGCACCGGCTTGAGCCCCGCCTGCGTCACCTCGGCGGCGAGCGACTCGGTCCCGACGACGAGGACCTCGGCGCCGGGCTCCAGCCGTTCCTTCAGCAGTTGCACGCCGGCCTGGGCGCTGGTGTGCACCTCGTCGGCCCCGGCGGGCATGCCGAGCCCGGTGAGGTGGGCGACGACCTCGTCCGGGGCCTTGGAGGCGTTGTTGGTGACGAACCGGACGGGCGTGCCGTGCTCTCGCGCGGCCCGGACCGTCTCCGGGGCGCCCGGGATGACCCGGGTGCCGTGGTAGACGGTCCCGTCGAGGTCGAAGAGGACCGCGTCGTAGGCCGCGAGGAGGGCGTCACTCATCGGTGGGTGCTTCTTTTTCGTTCGACAGGTCCGCGGCCCGCTCGGCGGCGTCGGTTTCGTCTTCGGCGTCGGCCTCGGCGGCGTTGAGGAACCACCGGATGGCGTCGTCCTTGCGCCCGGCCGCTTCGAGGTTGTCGGCGTAGGCGTAGAAGAGGCGAGCGCTCCACGGGTCGCGCTTCTCGGGCTTGAGGTCGTCGCCTTGGAGTGAGACGACGGCGGCATCGAGCTGCCCGAGGTCCCGCCGCGCCCCGGCCGCGACGATGGCGAGCTCGACCTGCGTGGCCTTGTTCAGCTTCGCGGTGTCGGTCTCCTTCGCGAGGTCGAGGGCCCGCTCGGGGCGCCCGAGAGCGCGTTCGGCGTCGGCGATGATGGCGATGTGCTCGTCGCTGCGCGTCATCCGCCGGACGGCCCGCAGTTCGGAGAGGGCTTCGGACCAGTTGCCGGCGTGGTAGGCGACCAGGCCGAGAGCTTCCCGCACGATGGGGACGCGCGAGGCCTTGGCCTTGGCGTACTTGGCGTGCTCGAGAGCGGCTTCGGGATCGCTGTCGATCAGCCCCCCGGCGGCGACGAGGTGCTTCCCGACGGTCTCGGCGAGGCCCTTGGGCAGGGTCCGCAGCTCCCGGCGGACTTCCTCGTCGAGGTCGGAGAACTCGATGTCTTCGGGAAGCTCGGGCGCTTCGAGGAGTTCCCTGGCGAGGGCCTCGTCATCGAGCGGGCCGCCGACCTTGGGCCGCGGGTCACGCCGGGGCCGGTCACCCTGCGGGCGGCTGTCCCGGTCGTAGCGCTTGCCGGCGCTCTCGCCGCGGTTCTCCCGGCTGTCACGGCTGTCACGGCTGTCGTCGCGGCGCTGGTAGCTGCCCCGCTCGGTACGGGAGTCATCGCGGCGGTCGCGGTCATCGGAACGGAAACCACCCGTCCGGGTTCCACGGTCATCGTCGCGGCGCTGGTAGCCGCCCCGCGAATCGTCCCGGCGGTCGCTGCCGGCGCGACCACGGTCGTCCGAGCGGGCACCACTCGGACGGGCCCCGCGGTCATCGCGCCGCTGGTAGCTGCCACGCGAGTCGTCGCGACGGTCCCGGTCGCCGGAGCGGAAACCACCCGTCCGCGAGCCACGGTCATCGTCGCGGCGGTCGCTGCCACCGCGACCGCGGTCGTCGGAGCGGAAACCACCGGTGCGGGCACCGCGGTCGTCGCGACGGTCGCTGCCACCGCGCCCCCGGTCGTCCGAGCGGAAACCACCCGGACGAGAACCACGGTCATCGCTGCCACCACGGCCACGATCGTCGGAACGGAAACCACCGGAACGGGCACCACGGTCATCGCGACGGTCGTATCCACCGCGCCCCCGGTCATCGGAGCGGAAACCACCCGAACGGGAACCACGGTCATCGCTGCCACCACGGCCACGATCGTCCGAGCGGAAACCACCGGAACGGGCACCACGGTCGTCGCGGCGGTCGCCGCCACGGTCGTCCGAGCGGAAGCCGCCCGAACGGGAACCGCGGTCATCGCTGCCACCGCGCCCCCGGTCGTCGGAGCGGAAACCACCGGTGCGGGCACCACGGTCGTCGCGGCGGTCGCTGCCGCGGTCGTCGGAGCGGAAGCCGCCCGGGCGGCTGCTGCGGTCGTCGTCGCGGCGGTTTTCCCAGCGGGGCTTGCGGTCGCCGTAGGAGGACTTGCCCTGGGGCCGGCCGCCGCGGTCGTCGAACGTGCGGCCCGGCTTGTCGTTGCGGGTTCCGGCGCGGCTGTTGCCCCGGTCCTCGTAGCGGCTGCCCGGACGGCCGGCGCCGCGGTCCTCGTACCGGCCACCGGCGGAACGGCCCGGGCCGTCGGAGTACCGGCCGGCGCCCGTGTCGCGGCTGCCCCGGCGGTCGTCGCGGTCGCCGAAGGCACGGCTCTGACCTGCGTATCCGCCGCGCTGGTCGCGGTCGCGGGGACCGTCGCCGCCGCGGAAGGGCTTGCCTCCGCCGCGGACACCGCGGTCGTCACGGCGCGGGCGCCCCTGGTAACCGCCGTCGCGGCCGCCGCGGTCCTGCCGCGCGCCGCCCTGGCTCTTCCGGGGTCCGTCCGACCGGCCCCGGGAGCCTTCGTCCCGGCGTGCCGACCGGCCGGACCCATCATCGCTTGAGTCTCGTCGACCGAACTCGGACACCTGGCCTCCTGCCATGGAAAAAATCTTGTTCTGGACATACGCGTACGGCCCGCTAGGGCAGCCAACTGGCTATCCTAACGGGCCGTACGGAAGGTAAGTTCGGCGGTGTCCTACTCTCCCACAACCCTTCGGTTGCAGTACCATCGGCGCTGTCAGGCTTAGCTTCCGGGTTCGGAATGGGACCGGGC
>NZ_JBFANY010000034.1:0-14428 GCF_040674975.1 Amycolatopsis sp. NPDC049688 | reverse complement strand
CGTGAGTGAGAAACAGTGTTCTGACACTGTTTCTCACTCACGACCGCCCCTACCACGCACTTCCGCCGCCCTCCCAGGAGTTACCGTGCGCAGACGCACTCTCGCCGCCGCGCTGGCCGTCACCGCCTTGACCGCCGTCGCCTGCGGGACCGACACTCCCGCCGCCCCCGCGCAGGGCGGAAGCCTGACCGTCTGGCTGATGAACGGCGACCTCAGCGACAAGGCCACCGCCGCGATCAATGCCGCCTTCGAGAAGGCCACCGGCGCCAAGGTCACCGTGCAGATCCAGGAATGGGACAACATCAACACGAAGATCAGCACCGCCCTGGCCCAGGACACCACGCCCGACGTCATCGAAATCGGCAACACCGACGTCCCGCTGTTCGCCGCCAACGGCGCGCTGACCGACCTCAACCCGCACCGCGACGAGCTCGCCGCGGGCCAGACCTGGCTGCCCGGCCTGGCCGGGCCGGCCACTGTGGACGGACACCTGTACGCCGCGCCGCTGTTCGCCGGGAACCGGGCGGTGATCTACGACAAGCAGGTCTGGGCCGACGCCGGCGTCACCACCCCGCCGAAGACCTTCGCCGAACTCACCGCGGCCCTGGACAAGATCAAGGCCAAGCACCCCGCACCCGACTACTCGGCCTTCCACTTCCCCGGCCGGTACTGGTTCGGCGCGCTGCAGTTCGTCTGGGACGCCGGCGGGCAGATCGCCACGCAGAAGGACGGGAAGTGGGCCGGTGCCCTGGAAAGCCCGGAAGCGCTGAAGGGCCTGCAGGCGTGGAAGGACTTCCAGAACGCCTACTCCTCCCCCGCGTCCCGCAACGTCGACACCAAGGCCCCCGACCAGGCCGCCATCTTCTCCTCCGGCGGCGCGGCGGCCATCCTCGACACGAGCGTCAACACCGTGCTCAAGAACAAGCCGGAACTGAAGGACCGGCTCGGCACCTTCCCGTTCCCCAGCGCCACCGCCGGGAAGACGCAACCGGTGTTCCTCGGCGGCTCGGACCTCGCCGTCGCCGCCAAGAGCCGCAACCAGGACCTGGCCCTGGCCTACCTCAAGACGGCGGCCGACCCGGCCGTGCAGCGGGACGCCATCGCCGGCATCGACGGCTGGACGCCGATCTCCACCGAGCTGATCGACCGGATCACGCCCACCCTGCCGCCGCTCAACGCGGCCTTCGCCACCGCGGCGAAGACCAGCGTCGCCACCCCGGCCGCGCCCGGCTGGGCGACCATCGAGAGCGACAAGTCGATCAACTCCTTCTTCGCCGACATCGCCACCGGGCGCCGGCCGATCGCCGACGCGGCCCGGGAGTTCGACGCCCACCTGACCGAGGCGCTGGGCGCCCGCTGACCGGCGGGGTGGCCCGGCCGACCGCCGTCCCCGCCGGACCACCCCGCCCCTGCTTCCGCGAAGGAGATCCCGTGCTGCTCGAGAAGGCACGCACCCGGGAAAGAACGCGACGCCGGTCCCTGCTCCCCTACGGCCTGCTCCTGCCCGCCGCCGCGCTGCTCGGGCTGGTGCTCGGCTACCCACTCGTCCGGCTGGTGGTCATTTCGCTGCAGGAGTACGGCCTGCGGTCGCTGTTCACCGGCAAGACGGGTTTCGCCGGCCTGGACAACTACACCGCCGTGCTCGGCGACCCCCTGCTGGTGCCGGTGCTCGCCCGCAGCGTCGGGTTCTGCGCCGCGCTGGTGACCGGGACGCTGGTCATCGGATTCTCCGTCGCCCTGCTGCTGCAGCGCCTGGGCCGCGGGATGCGCACGGCGGTGACGCTGTGCCTGATCGCGGCGTGGGCCCTGCCGAACGTGGCGTCCACTTTGGTCTGGCAGTGGCTCTTCCAGCCCGGCTACGGCGTGGTGAACTGGCTGCTGACCCGGCTCGGCTTCGGGGACCTCACCCAGCACGACTGGACGACCACCCCGATGTCGGCGTTCACCCTCGTCTGGCTGCTCGTCGTGTGGCAGTCGGTCCCGTTCGTCGCGCTCACCCTGCACGCCGGGCTGACGCAGATCCCGCGGTCGTACTACGAAGCCGCGGCCCTCGACGGCGCCGGGCCGTGGCGGGTGCACCGCACGATCACCTTCCCGTTCCTGCAGCCGATCCTCGGCCTGGTCACCATCCTCTCGGTCATCTGGGACTTCACCGTGTTCAACCAGATCTGGATCCTCACCCAGGGCGGCCCCGGCGGCGGCACGACGACGCTGGGCATCTGGACGTTCACCCGCGCGTTCAGCCGCAACGACTTCGGCCAAGGCGCGGCGATCGCCGTCGTTTCGGTCGCGCTGCTCGTCGGACTGACCGCGGTGTACGTGCGGCGGCTCGTCCGGTCCGGGGAGGAGCTGTGATCCGGCGGTTCGGCCGCAACGCGGCGGCCACGATCTTCTGCCTGGTGTGGATCTTCCCGGTCTACTGGATGGTGCTGACGGCGTTCAAGCCCGCGGGCCGGATCCTGCAGCCCACCCCGGAGTTCCTGCCCTTCGACGTCACGCTGGACAACTTCGCCGATGCCCTGGCGAAGCCCGGTTTCGTGCCGGACCTCGTCAACAGCGTCGTGGTCGTCGTCGCGGTCGTCGTCCTGTCCATTGTGGTCGCTTTCCTCGCGGCGACGGCGTTGACGCGTTTCCGGTTCTTCGGGCGCCGCAGCTTTCTCATCGGCGTGCTGGTGCTGCAGATGGTGCCGGTGCCCGCGCTGGTCATCCCGCTGTTCCTCGGCCTCAAGAGCGCGCACCTGCTCGACACGCTCTTCGGGCTGATCCTCACCTACGTGGCCCTCGTGCTGCCGTTCACGATCTGGACCCTGCGCGGGTTCCTGCACGGCATCCCGGTCGAACTGGAGGAAGCCGCGATGGTCGACGGCGCCACGCGCGGCCGCGTGATGCGCTCGGTCCTGCTGCCGCTGGTCCTGCCCGGGCTGATCGCGACCAGCGTGTTCGCCTTCATCACCGCGTGGAACGACTTCCTCTTCGCCTACGTGATCATGAAGGACAGCTCGGGCTACACGCTGCCGGTCTGGCTGGTCTCGTTCAGCACCAGCACGGGCACCGACTACGGCGGTCTCATCGCCGCGTCGACGCTGTTCGCGCTGCCCGTCGTCGTCTTCTTCGCGCTCGTGCAGCGCCACCTGGTCGAAGGCATGACCGCGGGCGCGGTGAAGGGCTGATGCTGATCCCCTTCCCCGCGCGGCTGACCCGCCGCGCCGGTTCCTGCGTGCCCGCCGGAATCCTGGCCGGCCCCGGCACCCACGGTCCGGCCCGGCTGCTCGCCGCGTACACCGGCCTGCCGCTGGTCCACAACGGACCGGTCATCCGGCTGGCGCTGAAGCCGGGGCTCGGGCCGGAGGAGTACACCCTCGAAGTCACCCCCGGGCGCGCGCTGCTGACCGCGTCCACGGAGGCGGGCCTGCTCGCCGGCGTGCAGACGATCCGCCAGCTGTCCCCGCGGCTGCCGTGCCTGACGATCCGCGACGCGCCCCGGCTGCCCTGGCGCGGGGTGCTGCTCGACGTCGCCCGCCACTTCCTGCCGATGGAGTTCCTCCGCGAGTTCGTCGACCTGCTGGCCCTGCACAAGTACAACGTCCTGCACCTGCACCTCACCGACGACCAGGGCTGGCGGATCGAGATCGGCGGCTGGCCGCGGCTCACCGGGATCGGCGCCTGGCGGGCCGAATCGATGGTCGGGCCCGCGGGCAGCGGCGTCTTCGACGGCGTGCCCCACGGCGGTTTCTACACCCAGCGGGAGCTGCGCGAGCTGGTCGCCTTCGCCGCCGGACGCGGAGTGCGGATCGTGCCGGAGATCGACCTGCCCGGGCACGTCCGCGCGGCGCTGGCCGCCTACCCGTCGCTGGGCAACCGGCCTTCGGTGGCGCTGCCGGTGTGGACGGAATGGGGCATCAGCCCGGACATCCTGGGCGTCCACGACGGCGTGTTCGCCTTCTGCCGGGACGTGCTGGCCCAGGTGGCCGACGTGTTCCCGTCGCCGCACCTGCACATCGGTGGCGACGAATGCCCGACCACGCAGTGGGAGACGAGCCCGTTCGCACGCGAGAAGGCGGCCGGGCTCGGGGTGACGCCCGCCGGGCTCCACCCGTGGTTCCTCGGCCGGCTGCACGACATCGTCGCGGGCCTGGGCCGGCAGGCGGTGTGCTGGGACGAGACCGGCCACTCGGCCGGGCGGTTGCCCGCCGGCATGATCGTCACGGCGTGGCGCGACGCCGCCCACGGGGCACTCGCCGTCGCGCGCGGCCACCGGGTGATCATGGCGCCGCACACGGCGACGTACTTCGACTACCGGCAGAGCGAGGACCCCGGCGAGCCACCGCGCGAGCCCGTGATCACCCTCGAGGACGTCCACCGCTTCGATCCCCTGGCGGGCGGGCTGCCGGTCAGCGACGGGACCACGCCCGGGGTGCTCGGCACCCAGGCCCAGCTGTGGACCGAGCACGCGCCGACGCCCGACCACGTGCGGCACCTGGCCTTCCCGCGGCTGTGCGCGCTGGCCGAGCGGGCGTGGTCACCGCCGGGCCGCGGTTATGCTGACTTCCACCAGCGCCTGACCGGGCACCTCGGCCGGCTGCGGGCGCTGGGTGCCCTGCCGAAGGAGCGCGTCCGGTTCGCCGGCGCACTCGGAACACCCGGGAAGACAGCGCCTTGACCGTCGCCGACGAACCCATGGACCGGCCACCGACCGTCAAGCGCGACCGCGTCCGCCGGCACCTGCTCAAGGTGATCGAAAACGCCGGCCCGGGCACCGGGCTGGCCTCGGAACGGGACCTGGCCGCCGAGCTGGGGGTCTCGCGCCCGACCGTGCGGGCCGCCATCGACGAGCTGACCCGCACCGGGCTGCTCGTGCGCCAGCGCGGCCGCGGCACGTTCACCAGCCCGCACAAGGTCACCCAGGAACTCGCCACCGGGCTCGCGGTACCGCCCGCCGAAGGCCACTGGACCAGCCGGGTGGTCGCGTTCGCGGTTTCCCCGGCCCCGCGGTCGCTGGCCGCCGAACTGGAACTCGAGCCGGACGCGCCGGTGCTGCGCGTCACCCGGGTCCGGGACGTCGACGACGAGCCGATCGCCATCGAAAACCTGGCGCTGCCCGCCACCCTGGTTCCCGGCCTGCAGCCGGCGGACCTCGAGACCGGCAACTTCTACCGGCTGCTACGGGAACGCTTCGGGATCGCCGTGCAGGACGCGGTGCAGACGATCGAGCCCGCGGTCACCAACCCGGAGCAGGCCGAGCTCCTCGAAACCGCGGTGTACGCCCCGATCCTGCACATCGAACGGCTCACCCGGGACACGACGGGCCGGATCGTCGAACTGACCCGGTCGGTCTACCGCGGCGACCGCTACCGCATCACGTCGAAACTCCGCTTCGACGCCGAATCAGGCTGACCGCGGATCCGGTGAATAATTCTTCACCGGATCGGAAACGGGTCGATTCGGCGACCACGCGTTACCCGATCGAGTGAATTCACCGCACCCATCCGAGTGACTACTGTCGGCAAAACCCCTCGTCAGGCCAGGTGTGACAGGAGCCCCGATAGTGCTCAATTGCGCTGTTCGCTTCGCCTTTTCGGCGCCCGGGTGAGACCACTTCAACGCACTGCCGGTGCGGCATAGGATTTTCCTTCGGCCGGGAAATCGTTTCCCGGTACATTCCCGAGAATCGAGGACCAACCATGCGAAGACGCATGCTGGGGGCCGCTTTGCCTCTGGTGCTCGCCGCCACCGTCGCCGTCCCGCTGCCCGCGGCCGCCGACCCGGCCCCGGTCTCCGCGCTGACGAAGTCCGTGCAGGGCACCGGTTCCCCCACCGACCACGGCGCCACCGCGAACTGGGTGATCGGCTACGACGACCACGCCACCACGACCGGTGCGGCCACCATCACCGACGCCGTCGGCGCGGGCCAGGCTTACCAGCCCGGTTCGCTGCACGCGCCGCCCGGCTGGACGCCGGAGTGGTCCACCGACGGCAGCACCTTCACCGGCACCGAACCGGCGTCCGGGGTGACGGCGGTCCGCGCGGCGAACCCCGCCGCCGGTCCCGACGCGACGCAGCTGTCGGGCGCCCTCACCCCGCCCGTGCAGGCGGTCACCACCGCCACCGGCGGCGACGGCTTCTCGCCGATCCTGTACCGCACCCCGGGCGGCGTGCTGCAGGCGTGGAACATCTACCACCACCTGGGGGCCGCTTCGCCGAAGGTGGTCTGCACCGACCTCGCCACCGGGGCGCGCTGCCCGGGCGGCCCGTGGCCGAAGCCGCTCAACACCGCGACCGGTCCCCTGGGCACCGGGGCGACGGGCGACATCGCGACCACGATGGTAGAGCAGTACGTGCGCGACCCGGCGGCGCCCGCGAAGGTCTACTACCCGGCTGTCACCGCGTCGTCCGTCGGCGTGGCCTGCCTCGACATGGCCGCCGCGGCCAACTGCGGGTACTGGCCGCTGTCGGCCACCGGCGGCTCCCCCGCGGTGAACAGCATCACCGGGTTCGTCGAAACCGGCGGCAACCTCTACGGCCTGATCAGCAGCGGTGCGGTGGTCTGCTGGACCATCGCGACGCAGAGCGCCTGCGGCGGCCAGCCGTACGCGCCGATCGCGCCGGCCATCAGCGGCAACGCCTACGTCTACGGCGCGCTGGACGTGGTGGCGGGCAAGGTGTTCGCCTCCTCGTCGAACCCCGGCACCGCGCAGCAGCCGTCGCTCGGCTGTTTCGATCCGGCGACGGCCGCGCCGTGCGCCGGGTGGGCGTCCTGGCGGGCGACCGGACCGGCCGGCAACTTCACCTTCAACGCCTACACGGCGTTCAGCACGACCGGCGCCCCGGTGGGCGCGTGCTCGTCGACGACCGGCGGCACCAACGTCACGACGTGCTTCGCCCTCGACGGTTCGGCCCTGCCCGCCCCGCCGGGTGCGGCCGCCCTGCCCAACGGGACGTACGTCTTCAACCCGGAGGTCGTCACCGACCCGAGCGGACACCTGCGCAGCTACCTCCCCGTCTGGAACGGCGGAATCGCGGGTGCGGCGGTGTGCCACGACTGGACCACCGGGACGACGTGTGCGGGGCTGCCCGCGCGGATCACCCACCCGTCGGTGAACGGCGGCGCCACGCGGGACTACGGCTACGCGTACGACCCGCCGTCGGGGTGCCTGATCGGCCTGGGCGACGCGGGGGTGCTGTTCTCGATGGACCCGGCGACCGGCGCGACGCCGTGTGTCCGCTCCGGCGGACAGGTGACCCTGCGTCCGGGTGACTTCTACTGTGACGGAGGCTCGCACGTCCAGGGCTACACCTCGGCGCGGCTGACGGGCGTCGACCTGGCGAACGTCGACTTCGCGGCGTCGCGGGTGACAGTGGTCGACCAGGACGGCGCGGTGGTGCCGACCGCGGGCTTCGCCCCGGACGGCTCGGTCGACCTGACCGGCGTCTCGGTGGCGGCGCACCCGCAGATCACCGTGACGACAACCCTGGTCCTGCACTCCGCGGCCGGCTTCAGCGGCTCGCTGATGGTCGACTTCGCGGGCGACGCACCCCAGCTGTGCTTCCGCACGACGATCTCGGCGGACTGCGCGGTGACCTCGGTGGCGAACACGGCCACCGGAACGGACTCGACGGGGTCCTTCTCGTCCAACACGGTGACGCTCCCGGTGGCACCGGGCGCGACGTGCACGCCGAAGGTGACGGTGGAGAAGGAGATCTGCACGGCGGTCCACCCGGCCCAGTGCGGCCCGGGCGGGGCGGGTCCGTGGGCGAAACAGGCCCCGGTGGGCCTGCTCGGGGTGCTCGCGGCCTCGGCGTACTGGCGGATCACGGTGACGAACCAGGGTCCGGTGGGGATCACGTCGGCGCAGGTGGTGGACACGGTGGAGCCGTCGTGCCAGACGGGTCCGTTCACCCTGCAGGCGGGTGAGACGAAGCAGGTGTACTGCGCGACGTACGCCCTGTTGAACCTGTTCCCGATCACCAACAAGGCGAAGGTGAGTTACGTGCCGGTGAACGTGCCGCCGGGGACGCAGGAGTCCACAACGGACTGGTCGTCGGCCAAGGCGTGCTCGCTGCTGTGCAGTCTGTAGGGAGGTGAAGTGACGGCCCGCGGGGACGTTCCCCGCGGGCCGTCGTCACACCGCGACAGCGTCTTCCGCGACGGTGTATTCCGCGGCGGCCGCCTTCGGGGAGACCGCCGGAGCCAGCAGCACCGCGCACAGCGGGACGGCCATCGCGATCGCCGCCACCACGAACACCGGGAACAGGAACGAGAACACCTCGGCCCCCGCCGGGTCCGGGGCGTTCATGTCCATGTGCATCCGGACCGCCGCCATGCCGGTGTAGTGCATGCCCGTCACCGCCGCGCCCATCACGAAGCCCGCCAGCAGCCGCAACGACAGCCGGTCCAGGAACACCGCGAACCACAGCGCCGCGGTGGCCGCCACCACCGCGATCACCACCGACAGCGCCACCAGGCCGCCGTCGTAGCCGAAGTCGCCCTTCACCCGCAGGGCCGACATTCCCGTGTAGTGCATGACGTTCACCGCCAGGCCCGTGACCACGCCGCCGAGCCCCAGGCGCCACCAGCCGAACTTCGCGCGGCCGCCCACCACCAGCAGGCCCGCGAACACCGCCGCCACCGACAGGACCGCCGACAGCACCGTGCGGAAGATGTCGTAGCGGACCGGCATGCCCGGGGTGCTGAAGCCGAGCATCGCCACGAAGTGCATCAGCCAGATGCCGACGCCGCCGATCGAGACCGCCGCCAGCACCAGCCACCGCAGGCGGTGGCGGGGATCGGCCGCGTACCGGGCCTGCACCGCGCACGCCAGGCCGAGCGCGCAGCCGACCACCGACGTCAGGTACGCCAGCACGAGCAGCCAGTGCCCCAGCGCGAAGTGTTCCATGATGAGTCCTTCCCGGGCTACAGGTCGCGCAGCCCGTGCAGCACGCGTTCCATCAGGTCGTGGCGCTCGTCCCAGGTGGCGGTGTCCGACAGCGTGTCGCGGACGATCACCAGGTTGTCCTGCATCAGGTCCGACACGAGCACGCGGACCACGCCGAGCGGCAGCGCCAGCAGCGCGGCGATCTCCATCAGCGACCGCGGCCGGACGCACAGCTCGAGGACCTCCGCCTGCGCGCTCGACGTCAGGTAGCCGGCTTCGGCCCGGCCGGCCATCGTGGTCTCGACCAGTGCTTCGACGGCGATCTCGACCGCCGGTGCGGTCCGGCCTTCGGTCCACGCGTAGGGGCGGGCGAGCGCCGGGCTGCGGCGCGGCTCGTCCCCGGGCGCGTCCTCGGTCACCGGTGGTCCTGGGCCACCGGTATCTCGCGCGCGGGCACGTCGACCTTCTGCCCCACCCGCTCGACCAGCATCGTCATCTCGTAGCCGACCAGCCCGATGTCGCAGCCGGTCGAGGCGAGCACGACCAGGTTCGAGCCGTCGCCGACGCTCATCAGCAGCAGGAACCCCTGCTCCATCTCGATCACCGACTGCACCACCCGCCCGGCGGTGAAGAGCTCGGCGGTGCCCAGCGACAGGCTGGACAGGCCGGCCGCGATGGCCGCGAGCTGGTCGGCGCGTTCGCGCGGCAGGGTGTCGTCGGCGGCCACGAGCAGGCCGTCGGCGGAGACCAGCACGGCGTGCGCGATCCCCGGCACGTCCTGGACGAACCCGTTGACCAGCCAGTTCAGCGTCGCCGCCCGTTCGGGCGGAACGGCGGGGCCGGGTAGCGTCCCGCTGAGGGACCGGCCCGCCGGCTCGGCGCGGCGGGCGTGCAGTTCCGTCATCGCGGATCCCCTTCGTCCATTCCGGATTCTCCGGCGCGGCCGGCGGTTTCCCGCCGCGCCGCGCGCATGCCCTGGTAGTGGCGCGAGAGACTGCTGCGCACGGCGGCGGCATCGCGGAACGGCGCCTCACCGGTCTGCGCCCGCACCCGCGGAACAACGGCACCGGGCGCAAGCTGCGCCCCGGGACGCCGGGTCGGCAGCCCGGCCTCGGTGAGCCGTTGGGCGGCGGCGGGCCGGAGAGCGCTTTCGGCCGCTTGCCGCATACGGTCGGCGGGCGTGTCCCAGCCACCGACGACGGTGGTTTCGGCCTGCTCCGGCACCGCGGCGTGCGCGGGTGCCGCGGGTGCAGCGGGTGCCGCGGCTCGGTGGGGCGGGAGGGTTTCGACCTGCTCCGCCTCAGCGGCTCGGTGCGGCGGAGCAGGCTCGGCGAGCCTGGCCTCGGATCGGTGCGGCGAAGAAGATTCGGCGTGGTCCGCCTCGGCCACCCGGTGCGGCGGAAGAGCTCCCGCGTGCCCAACCTCGGCGGCCCGGCGCGGGGGAGGGCCTTCAGCCTGCCCCACCTCCGCGGCTCGGTGCGGCGGAAGAGACTCGGCCTGCCCAGCCTCGGCGGCTCGGTGGGGCGGGAGGGTTTCGCCCTTCCCCGCCTCCGCGACTCGATGCGGCGGAAGGCTTTCGGCGAGGCCCGGCCGGCCCGCCGGCTCGGCCGAAGAGCTCCGGTCCGCCCGCTCAACCGCCGCATCCGCACCCGTGTCCGCCGAAACCGCCCGGTGCACTCCGGAAGTTTCCCCCGCGCGGGTGGCTCGATCAGCCGGAATCACCGGCGCCTCGACCGGCCACTCCACCGGCGAGCTTCCCCGGGGCGTCGCGCCGTTCCGCCGGACCACCGGCTTGGCCGCCGGCTCGGTGAACCAGCTCGTCACCACCTGCTCGAAGATCGGTGTCGAGGCCTGCGCCGGGACCTCCGGGGCCCGCGGATGGCCGTTGCGCGCCGCCGCCGGGCGGCCCGCGCCGATCGGGCGGGCCAGGTCCGCCAGTACCAGGGCTCCCGGGACGTGGACGCTCGCCGTCACCCCCGCGTGGCGGGCCGCCGTTCCCGTCGCGCGCAAGCGGACCGTCACCCCGTGCAGCGCCGCGAGCCTGCCCACCACGAACAGCCCCATCCGGCGGGTCGTCTCCGGGCCGACCGTCCCGGCCGCCGCCAGCCGGTCGTTCACCGTGGCCAGCTCCTCCGGGGTCATGCCAAGGCCCTGGTCGACGACCTCGATGAGCAGCCCGCCGTCCGCGCCGCGGTCGGCCGTCAGCGCCACCTTGTGCTCCGGCGGTGAGAACCGCGTCGCGTTCTCCAGCAGCTCCGCGAGGATGTGCACCACGTCCGCCGCCGCTTCCGGCTGGACCGAGGCGCGGGGCGCGTTGCCCAGCGCCACCCGGCGGTAGTCCTTGACCTCCGACGTCGCCGCGCGCAGCAGGTCGCGGGCCGGCACCGGCTCGCGACCGTGGCGGACCGGGCGGCCGCCCGCCAGGACGTGCAGGTTCTCGCCGTTGCGGCGCAGGCGGGTCGCGATGTGGTCGATGCGGAACAGCTCGTCCAGCCGCCGCGGGTTCTGCTCCCCCGCCTCGAGGTCCTCGATGATCGTCAGCTGCTGCTCGACCAGCGACTGGCTGCGCCGCGACAACGTCATGAACATCTCGCTGACCTGCTTGCGCAGCTCGGCCTGCTCGACGGCGAGCCGGACCGCCTGCCGGTGCATGTCGTCGAACGCCCGCGCCAGCTGCCCGATCTCCTCCTCCGTCCGGACCCCGGAGTCCGGCACCGCGCGCCAGTCGACGTCGTGGCCCTCCCGGACCTGCCGGACGGTCTCCGGAAGCTGTTCGTTCGCCGCGCGCAGGGCGGCCGCGCGCAGCCGGCGCACCGGCGTGACCAGCGACCGCACCACCAGCAACGCGATCGCGAGCGCGCCGAGCAGCGCGCCCAGGACCAGCGCGGTGTCGCGCAGGGAGTCCGACCGCGCCTCGTCGGCCGCCGCCGACACGTTCGCCGCCAGCTGCGCCGCGACGTCGTTCAGCACGCCGGTGACCCCGGCGGCCTCGGCGGTGATCGAGGGCAGCAGCGACGCGAGCGGGCGGCCGCCGCCCGGCTCCTGCAGGGCGTCGAGCCGGCTGTCGGCCGCGCCGGTCGCGGCGGCGAACTTCGCCAGCTGGGCGCCGGTCAGCCGGTGCTCCGCCTGTTCGGCGAGGACCTCCTGCTCGGCGGCGGTCTGGATGACGGCCGGGCGCAGCGAAGCGTCGTCGGGACTGGTCTGCGCGGCGCGCCGGTAGGTCTCTTCGGTGGCCAGTTCGCCGCGCAGGTGCACCAGCAGCCGGGTGGTCTCCGCGCTGCCGTCGTCGGCCGCGACGATCGCGGGCACGAGGTCGCCCAGGGTGGCGATGATGTCGTTGTAGCCGGCGGCTTTCGTGCGGACGTCGCCGCCGCCGGCGCCGGCCGCGCGGATCCCGGCGAGCTTGCCCAGCGCGGTGTTGAGGGCCCGGCCGGTGTCGGCGGGCAGCGGCGCGAAACCGGTGTCGCGCTGGACCGCGGCCACCTTCGCGTCGACCGCCGCGGTCAGCGTGTCCGGGGCGCCCGCCGGGACCGCGACCGCGGCGACCATCTCCTCGCCCAGCGACGCGGTCAGGTCGACGGTGTCGCGCAGCACCGGCAGCCGGTCGCGGGCCGCGCTGAGCGCCGTCGCCCGGTCGAGTTCGCCCTGGATCCGAACTTCCGCGAGCGCCACCGCGACCAGGACCGGCAGCAGCAGGACGACGCTGATCTTGGTGCGGACGCTCCAGTGCGCCGGCCACCACGCGGCGTCCGCCGGGCGGCGGGGCGTGGATCTGCTTTCGTGCATGGCGGAATCGCTCGATTCCCAGCCGCGCGGACGGCTGACGTCGAGTTCGGACAGGTCGAAGGGCCCCAGGGAAGACGTGGCGTTGATCAGGCCGACCAGCAGAAGACATCACGTCCCGCGTCCTTGTCAACCCTGCGCGGCGGCGTTTCGGAACGGGACGATCGAATTGTTTCCGCGGTTCACGGATTGTGTTCCGGCGGTCGCTGCTTGCACACCGTTCAAGCGCGTTCGCGCAGCTCCACGGCCTACCGCTGAGTAAACCGGCGCCGAGTTCCCGCTGGCGGCAGAATTACCCACAGCAGTCGCCGGGGCGAATTCGGCCATTGTCCGAATGGTGTGTTATTAATTCTCGCCGCGCCCGGCCGGGGTCACGGGCACCGGATGCGGCAGAATCGGCGGCCGTGACCGATGTGGACCCGGACACCGGCGCCGCGCACGGCAAGCGCGTCGGCTGGGTGGAGCTGTACTTCGACCTGGTGTTCGTGTTCGCGGTGGGCCAGGTGGCGCACAGCATCGTCGCGGACCCGCACTGGGCCCGCATCGCCGGCGCGCTGGGGCTGTTCGCCACGCTGTGGTGGACGTGGATCGGCTTCGCCGTGCTCTACAACCGCCGCGGGGACGACAGCCGCGTGGCCGACCGGCTGTTCGTGCTGGCCGGCACGATCCCGTGCGCGATCGCCGCCACCCAGGTGCACCACGTCTTCGACGGGCACCCCACGGTCTTCGCGGCGGCCATGGCCGGCGTCCGCGTGATCCTGGCGGCCGCCCACCGGTGGCCCGTGCGGCCCGGCATGGACCAGCGCCGGATCAGCACGGGGTACGCGATTTCCGCGGTCCTGTTCGCGGTCTCGGCGGTGGTGCCCGGCGGCTGGGGGATCTGGGCGTTCGCGCTGCTCCAGGAGGCCGGGTTCCTGCTGCTCGGCGGCCGGCACCGGCGCCGGGGCGAGCGCCGTGAACGGCCGACCGCGCAGGCGCGGCGGCAGGCGATCTTCGACGGGCCCCGCGACCCGAACCTGGCCGTCGACTCCGGCCACCTCGCCGAACGCTTCGGGCTGTTCATGATCCTGCTGCTGGGCGAGCTGGTGATCACGGTCGGCACGGCCGCGCTCGAACGTCCGGCCGACGACTTCGCCTACTGGGCGGCCATGGCCGGCGGCCTGGTCCTCGCCGGCGCCTTGTGGTGGCTGTACTTCACGTCGGCCGCGGAGCTGTCCGAGAAGATGCTCGGGCTGTCCGGCGGCAACCCCGCGCTCGCCTATTCGCTGTACGCGGGCGGCCACCTGACCCCGGCGTTCGCGCTGTTGCTGGTCGCGGCGGGGCTGAACCTGTCGCTGCACGACTCCCCACCGTCCGCGGCGGTCTGGCTGCTCACCGCGGGCCTGACGGTCTACGTCGCGGGCACCCGCGTCTTCTCGGCCGAGCCCGCCCGCTGGTACCAGCGGGCGGCCCGGATCGCGGCCCTGGCGGTGACGGTGAACCTGGCCCACCTCGCCCGGGTCCTGCCGACCCCGGCGGTGGTCGTGGTGGTCGCGCTCTGGGGCGTCGGCATGACGGCGGTCAGCACGGTGATCCGCCGCCGGGCCATCGAAAGCCTCGGCGACAACCCCCTGGCGTTCCTGCGGGAACGGCGGGCCAAGGCCGGGTGACCGCTCGGCGGTGCGAGCGCGTCGAGGGCGGTGGGGGGGGGGTGGGGGGGGCGCCACAGCGCGCAAAACCAAACAGAAAGGCCGCGGGGGCGCAGGGGCCCCCACCCCCGCCCCCCCCCCCCG
>NZ_JBFANY010000033.1:0-23897 GCF_040674975.1 Amycolatopsis sp. NPDC049688 | reverse complement strand
GCGGCCCCGGGGCGGGGCCGCGGCACGGAGGCGGAAGGAGCGGGCGGGCTACTTCGCCGAGGCGCGGTTGTGGACGACGGCCCGGTTGTGGACCACCGCGCGGTTGTGGACGACGGCGCGGTTGTGCACCACGGCGCGGTTGTGGACGACGGCGGCGGCGGGGCGCTCGAAGGACGAGATCAAGGTTTCCTCCAGTGGGTCGGGTCTCCGGTGGGTTCCGGGACGGGGTGACGTGAACAAGTTTGTGGTCCGGGGGTGCACTCTGACGTCTTCAAAAGTGCGATCCGCACACCCGGGCCCGGGAACCGTGCACGGTGGGGGATGTGCAAAACCCACGGGAGCCGGCATGAGGCACGCACGAACGCCCCGCCACCCGCGAGGGGTGACGGGGCGCTCGAAGGGTCCGAAGTGGTCAGGCCCGGCAGGTCCGCCCGCGGTTCACGCAGTTGACCAGCCCGTTCATGATCCGCTGCGACATCACGTTGGCGAAGTCGTCGTGGTCGGAGCCCGGGTTGTGCTTCTCCTGCGGGAAAGCGTCCACTTTGTACTGCTTCTTGACCTGGATGTCGTGCGGGATGTCGTAGGTCAGCGAGATCTGCAGCTGCGGCACCGCCTTGAAGCCCTTGGCGCACCGGCCGAACTGGTCCGGGAACACGATGTGCGTGCGGTGGTTGGCGCTGTCGGTGTTCTTGCCGTCCCAGCAGCTCGGGAACGTGTGGATGCGCTTGACCTTGCTGCCCTGCGGGCAGATCGGGTACTTGTCGGTGACGCGGTTCTCGAACCCGGTGCACGTCCAGCTCGCCCTGGCGTTGGCCGGGCCGTTGGTCGAGACCTTCGCGTCGCCGTAGAGCACGCGCAGGAACCGCGGCATCGCCACCACCTTGCCGACCGGGCTGCCGCGGAAGGTGATCTGCACCCGCTGCGGGCGCAGGATCTTGCCGTCGTTGCCGGGCAGCTCGTTGTTCTCGTCCTGGCCCGGCAGGGCACCACCGGCGGTCGTGGAAGGCGGCGGCGTCGGTGTTCCGGTGTCCTTGCCCGGCTTCGTCGTGCACGGGGCGAGGCCGCCGAGGTCGCCGGGCTTCGGCTTGAACCGGCCGATCGCGGTGGCGATCCGGTCGATGATCGCCTGGCGGCGGTCCTTGAGCGGGTTCAGGATGGCGTTGCGCACGAAGTCCGGGCCGCCCTGGCCCTGCGTCGCGGCGATGCGCTGGTTGGCCTCGTCGGCCTGGCCGTCGAGCTGGTCGAGGTTGCTGTCGACCTCGGCCATGGCCTGGTCGGGGATGTCGTCGAGCTTGCTGGCGACGTCCGGGCAGGCGACCTGCGGGGTCTTGCTCTCGCGGTCGGCCTGCGCCCGGTCGCCGTCGGGCACCTTGGCGGGCTCGTTCTTCTCCTCCTCGCCGGTGTCGATGCGCACGACCGGCCAGAAGTAGGCGGACTTGTCGCCGTTGCGGCAGGTGGTGCCGGCCTTGAGGAGGCTCTTGTTGTTCGAGTCGGCGTTGGTCGACAGGTTGCCCACGTAGTCGTGCAGGTGCTGGGCGCCGTTGCGGACACCGGGCTGGGCGATGAAGTTGTCGGGGTTGAAGTGCTGGTTCTCGTTGCGGCCGCAGTCGACGGTGAACGTGCCGGTCGACGCGCCGGTGACCGGGCGCGGGTCGAACTGGTTCGGCTTCACCTTCAGGATGTCGACGAAGAAGGCGGGGTTCGCTTCGTCGGCGCTGGCCTCACCGGTGTTGCCGGTGGTCGTCGCGACGACGATGCCGCCGACCGCGATCGCGAGGGCGAGCCCGCCGGTCGCGATCTTCGTGCGGCGGGACAGCCGATGCCGTCCTTGGGTGCGGGACATGGGAAATCCTCCGGATGTCGGGCTGGCGGGAGCGCGCACGACTCTGATCGGGGACGAGACCGGGCTCGCCGTAGGTCAGGCGGGGTTCGTGCGCGATGTGCTGGCAATGTGGTACGTCGGCAGGAACGGCACCGGCTGGTCCACTGACCCGACATCAGTGGGCGCGCGGCACACCTGCCCGTGGCCGCGCCGTCAACCGGCTGGTTATCGTTCCGTTATGCAACCTACACGGGCATTTGACACCGGGCAAGAAGTTCTTTTCCGTCGTCACGAACCGTCAGGACGGGTTCGCGTGTCCGTGACCGAACCCGGCTCTGACCTGGGGATTCCCGGAGGGCGGGAGGTGCGCGGAAAAAAGTTTGAACCGAACTGAACCGGCATCCGTATCCCGCAGTGAGGCCTGCCGAATGCCCGCGGTCCGGATCGCCGCGGAAATGACCGTGAAATGCGTGAATGGCGACCATTCACGCGCCGGTCACGACGCCGCTTCTTTTCCCGCGAGCAGCCGCCGCAGGGTGGTCAGGGCGCGGTGCTGGGCGACGCGGACCGCGCCGGCGCTGCCGAGCCCGACCGCGGCGGCCGTCTCCTCGGCCGTCATGCCGAGGATGATCCGCAGGACGAGGATCTCGCGCTGGCGCGGCGGGAGCGTGTCGAGCAGCCCGGCCGACCAGTCGAGCGCCGCCGACCGCTCGGCCGCTTCGCTCGTCGGGTCCGCGCCGCCGTCGCGCTCCGCGGGCGGCTCGGCGACCGGGCTGGTGCGGTCGCGGGCCCGGCGCCGGTGGAAGTCGGAGACCTTGTGCGCGGCGATCCCGAACACGAACGGCAGGAAGCCGTCGATGTCGTGGGCGTACCCGGGCAGCGCGCGGACGATCGCGAGCAGCACGTCCTGTGCGCAGTCTTCGGCGTCGGACGAGCCGTCCTGCCAGGTGCGGAGCCGGCCCAGGCAGTAGCGGAACACCATCGGCCGCAGCGCGCGCAGCAGCCCGGCGACCGCGGCGCGGTTGCCCTGCACCGCCGACCGGACGAGCAGCGGATCGAGGGAGGACGTCACCGTGGGCGTGTGACCTCCCTCGGCCGAGTACGGCGCCATCGGTCTCACCCCCTTCTCGGCCCTTCCGGCAACGGACGGTCACGACGGTAGGTGACTCCGCGTGGTCGGCACACCGGCCGGGTGACCGTCGCGAACCGGGTCTTCCGGCCCTGGTCACCGGGACCGGGATGTGCCTGCCCGCCGCGCTCGCGGGCGGCCGGGCCGAACGGCCCTATCGGGGCACGTGGCGTACCGATCACGCTGGTGGCCGGGGATTTCACAGGAGAAACACAGGGACGCGATGGTGGACGAAGTGGGCTTCGGGCTGCTGCTCGACCGGCAGCAGTGCCTCGCCTTGCTGCGGACGGCGAGCCTCGGCCGGGTGATCTTCACCCACCGGGCGATGCCCGCCGTCCGGCCGGTGCGCTTCACCGTGGTCGAGGACGCCGTGGTGTTCGCCGTCCCGGCCGGCAGCCCGCTGTACGCGGGCGCGCGCGACGCTGTCGTCGCCTTCGAAGTCGACGAGTTCGCCGCTGACACCGGTGCGGGCTGGTACGTCAGCCTGCTGGGCCGGGCCGCCGAGTCCGGCTCGGCCGACATCGGCGACATCGCCTGCGCGTGCCCGGGTGCGGTCCGGGCCAGCCACCGGGTCCTGCGCGTTCCCGCCGAGACCATCAGCGGTCACCGGATCGGGTGTCACGCCGAGTAACTCCGCGACGTCCGTAACGGGACGGGTCCCGTCATCGACCCACCGGATGGACGAACCTGATTGGGCCGACACGGGCAGTCACCTGTGGGACCCTTGACGGCCCGGGGCAGGCCCGGGATTCGGGCGGAGCCAGCGGAGTCGACGGGACGTGGCGGACGAAATCAGCATGCCGGCGATTCTCGCGGCGGTGGGCGGCATCGCCCGCGAGCTGGAGCTGCCGGCGTTGACGGCTCGCGCGGTCGCCGCCACCTGCGAACTGCTCGGAGCCCGGCGCGGCCGGCTGGACCTGGCCGAGAACGGCGTCGCCGAGCACGGCCGGGGCCCGTTCGGCGAGAGCGCGGTGGAGCTGCCGGTCCGGGCGGGCACCGAGACGTTCGGAACCCTCACGGTCGAACCCGGCGGCGGCCGGCAGTTCGGGCGCCGCGAGCGCGAGGTGCTCGGCGCGCTCACCGCGGCCACCGGGATGGCCGTCGAGAAGGCCCTGCTCGTCGACCAGATGCGCCGCCGCGAACGCTGGCTCGAGGCGTCCTACGACGTCACCCGCGCCCTGCTCTCGGCACAGGACCTGCGGGCCACGCTCCGGCTGGTCGCCGAGCGCGCCCGCGTCGTCGCCGGCGGCACCGCGGGCGCGATCGCGCGGCCCGACGGCCCGGGCCGGCTCGTGTTCGACGTCGTCGAGCCGCCGGGCGAGGACGCGGACCGGCTGACCGGGCTGACCGTGCCGACCGAGGGGACCGCCACGGGGATGGCCTTCACCACCCGGCGCCCGGTCGTGGTCCGCGACTACGGCGAGCACGTGCAGGAGCAGCAGCGCAACCACGCCGGGCGGATGCCGGCGATGATCAAGGACCTGGACTCGGCGATCTCGGTGCCGCTGATGGTCGGCGAGGAGACCCTCGGGGTGCTGGTGGTGGCCAAGTTCCGCGACCGGTCGCCGTTCACCGAGTCCGACGTCCAGCTGGCCGAGACGTTCGCCGGGCACGCCGCGCTCGCCGTCGAGTTCTCCCGGGCGCAGGAGGCGCGCCAGCAGCTGGCGGTGTTCTCCGACCGCGACCGGATCGCCCGCGACCTGCACGACCTGGTGATCCAGCGGCTGTTCGCGACCGGGCTCGGGCTGGAGGGGGTCAGCAGGCTGATCGCCGACCCGGCGGTCGCCGGGCGGGTCTCCGGGTTCGCCCAGGACCTCGACGGCACGATCCGCGAGATCCGCAACAGCATCTTTTCGCTCCAGGCGCCCGCGCAGACGCAGGGCAGTCTCCGCGCGGAGCTGCTGCGGGTGGCCGTGGACGCGCGTGACGCGCTCGGCTTCGAGCCGCGGGTCGGGTTCGACGGGCCGCTGGACGCGGCGGTGCCGGACGCGGTCCGCTCCGACCTGATCGCGTCGCTGCGCGAAGCGCTGACGAACGTCGCTCGGCACGCCGGGGCGAAATCGTCGTCGGTGGAGGTGACGGTGGACCGGTTCGGCCGCCGGCTGACGCTGGTGGTGCGCGACGACGGCGCCGGCCCGCCGGCCGAGGCGGGCCGGATCAGCGGGCTCGCGAACCTGACGGCGCGGGCGGCCCGGTGGGGTGGCCACTGCGTGCTGGCGGCCGCCGGGGACGGCGGGTCGCGGCTGGAATGGACGGCGGACCTGCCGGTGATGACCGGCGAGCAGGGAGGTGGACGATGACGATCGCGGTGTTCCTGCTGGACGACCACGAGCTGGTCCGGACCGGGCTGAAGACCGTTTTCGAGCCCGAGGCCGACATCGAGGTGGTGGGGGAGGCCGGGACGGCGGCCGAAGCGCTGGTGCGGATCCCGCAGGCGCGCCCGGACGTGGCCGTCCTCGACGTCCGGCTGCCGGACGGCGAAGGGGTGGCGGTGTGCCGGGAGATCCGGTCCACAGTGGAGCCGCCGCCGGCTTGCCTGATGCTGACCTCCTATTCGGACGACGACGCCCTGTTCGGCGCGATCATGGCCGGCGCGGCGGGCTACATGCTGAAGCAGGTTTCCGGCCGGTCCCTGGTCGAGGCCGTCCGCACGGTGGCGGGTGGCGGTTCGCTGCTGGACGCCACGCTGACGGCGTCGGTGATGAACAAGCTGCGCGGCGAGAACGTCTCGGCACCCGACCCGCGGTACGAGCAGCTGAGCCCGCAGGAGCGGCGCGTGCTGGACCTGGTCGCGGAGGGCCTGACCAACCGCCAGATCGCCGAGCGGCTGTTCCTGGCGGAGAAGACGGTGAAGAACTACGTCTCGTCGGTCCTGCACAAACTGGGGGTCGAGCGCCGCACGTCGGCGGCGGTGTACATGTCCCAGCGCCGCACCGAACCGGGACGATAGGGCGAAGTTTGCGCCTGATCGGACGAAACCGGTGGGGCGTCCGACGTATCCAGCCGCCGATGGAGTACACCTGTCGGGTGACGCACGAGTTCGCGTGCGCGACAGAGGGGACGGCATGTCGGGGTTGTCGGGCGGGGACTATGTCACGCAGCAGATCCGGGCACTCGCGCAAGCGGTGCGCCGCGAAGGAGCGGGCGGAGTGGGGACGCACAGCTTCCAGCTGGCGGAGCACCTGGCGGCCGAGGGAGGAGTCCACCGCGGCGACATCCTGACGGCGACGGCAACCCTGCTGGCGATGACGGCATGGTGCGACGGCGAGGTCGAGGCGGCCCGCAGGTTCGCGGAGCTGGCGGCCGGCAATGAGGAGGAGTCACGCGAGCTGGTGACGCACCTGCTGAGGCTGGAGGCGGGGGCGGACCAGGGGTGGCTGCCGGAGGCTCAGGCGGAGGCGTTGCTGGAGTATGCGCGCCGGGCCCGGAGGGGAGACTTGGCCACGCGGGTCCGGCTGCTGCCGAGCGGGCGGCGGGGGAGGCACCGGCGGGAGGACTAGTTGTCCTGCTCGGGAGCTTGTGAGCGTGGTAGCTCGTGATCGGGTGATCTTGGCTGTCGCCATGGCCGCGTCGCGACCCGCAGTACCGCCTTGCCCCACCCCGGACCAGGCCGGTGGGCAAGGCGGTGCTGCAGTCGGCGAACCCGTCGGCGCCCTTCGAACTCGCGACCTACTATTATAGGTCGCTATGCGCCGATGGCTGCGCCGTGTTTCTTACTTGCCCTGAACGACGTCGAGAAACGCGGCCCATTGCGCGGTGCCGACGCCGATGTTGGGCGAATCCGGACGCTGATCTTTGCTGTCGCGAATCAAAATCGAGTCGCGAATGAAATTCACCTCGACGCAACTACCGGTGGCGTTCGAGTAACTACTCTTGAACCAGTTGTCTTGCCTCGATGTGGCAACCGGTTCGATCTTCTTGTCCAATGACTGTCCTTGCTGGGCTGTCATGCCGGAATGCATGATCGAATGAATTCGACCGTATCATCCTCGCTCAACGCCTCCCTTGCGGCATCGTGGTAGGTCTCGGTGATGTTATGCACCTGTGTCCGGTCGTCGATTATCGACGACGCTGTCACTGTTTCATGCCACGCCAACGTGGGCAGCCAAGGGTTGTCGAAGTCGAGCAGGTGGAGGGTGGGGGCGCCGAACAGGCCGCATGAGGTTGCGGTGAACGGGATGACGCGGATGCTGATGTTGTCTCGGCGAGTTTCCAACAGCATTGCCAGGTGTTCCAGTTGCTCGCGCTGTACCGCGGGGCCACCGATTTGCTGCCGCAGGGCAGCCTCGCTGATCATGGCATTGAACTTGAACGGTGAATCACCGTGAAGGCGTTCCTGGCGTCGCATGCGAACTTGTACGCGTTGCTCCACCTCCACCTTCCTGACGGTCATCGCGGGTGTCATGATCGCACGTGCGTAGTTTTCGGTCTGCAGTAGCCCGGGAATCAGGAGGTTCTCGTAGTCGTGGATCTCTTGGGCGCCGAACTCCAGTCCCAGCATCCGCAGAACCTCCGCGTCGAACAGTCGCGGGTACTTCGTCCACCATCCACGTTCCTTGGCGCGGATTCGCAATGTGAACAGCTCGGCTCGGTCTTCTTCGTCGAACTCGAGCAGTTCGACGACTTCGGCGAGATTCTCCTCGGAAAGGATCTTTCGTTCGTTTTCGACCATCGACCAGTAATTGCGTGAAACGTTCAGGCGTTGCGTGATGGTCCCGACGTCGATGCCGAGCTCCGTCCGGCGTTCGCGCAACCGGAGGGCAAGTTCCCAGCCGGCCACGACGGGGGACGTGGGTGGCGGCATGACGCCTCCTTCGCTGGTGGTCCGTGTCGTCGGCCCTGGTTGCCTACACCTGCACGTGCAGGGTTACGGTAACCGAACGATGCACCGGTCACTGTAGCGGTGGAGTGTAACCGACCCGTATCGTTGGCATCTCGCCTGGCTGTCTCGCAAGGCGAAGCGCGGATCTGGACTACCGCGTTCGGTGGGAGTGACGGACCTGCACGAAAGTGCAGTACTACGTACTTCGGCGTTCGCCCGGGAGGAACCATGGCATCGGCACCAGACCGCCGGGCAGCCGACCGGCGCCCCGCGGTCGAGTCGGCGGCCACGCGGCCGCAGACCAAATCCATGCGATCGAGTTACGCTCTGCGCCGCACACCCCCCGCGGCGCCGCCCGCCACCCCTCGGCGCGCCACGATCAGGCTCGTCAGCGAGCACTGCACCATCGTCGCCGTGGACATCGAGGGGTTCGGGCAGCAGCATCGCAGCAATACCAACCGCTTGCGCATCCGCCAAGGTCTCTATCGCGCGATACCCCGCGCCTTCGCCGGGGCGAACATCCCGTGGGACTCCTGCCGCCACGAAGATCTCGGTGACGGCATTCTCGTCCTCGCTCCCGCTTCCGTTCCGAAGCCACGCTTCGCCGACGATCTGCCCAGGACGCTCGTCGACGAGCTCGTCCGGCACAACGGCAGTCACCCGGTCGAGGAGCGGATCCGGTTGCGCCTGGCCATGCACGCCGGCGAAATCAACCACGACGAGCACGGCTTCACGGGCTCGTCGATCATCCACACCTTCCGCCTTCTCGACGCCTGCCCGGTCCGGAACGCCCTGGCGAACCACGCCGCGCCGCTGGTGATCATCAGTTCGGCGTGGTTCTTCGACGAGGTTGTCCGCCACAGCGAGAACAGCGATGCCGGCGCCTACCGCCTGACCGATATCGCCAACAAGGAGACCACGACGCAAGCCTGGGTCCGGATGGTCACCGCAGCCTCGTCGCGGCGCAGCCGAAAGCGGATCAGGTGAGGTCGAGGACGCCGCCCCGGCCGGGTGAAGTCAGTCCGTGAGCGGCCGGTCCGGGTCGGCGAGCCGGGCCGGGTCCACGGTCCGGCCCCTGAGGATCAGCTCGCGCACCGCGTCCAGGCCCTCGTCCCACTTGTTCACGTGCAGGCCGGCCACCACGCGCCCGCCGGTCAGCCAGAACGCGTGGAACGCCTCGGCGTCGCCGCGAGTCACCACGCGGTCGTAGCCTCCTGGTGGGAACCAGCCGGTGAACTCCATGCCCGCGTCGTACTGGTCCGAGAAGAAGTACGGCAGGTCGTCGTGGACCACTTCGCGGCCCAGCATCGCCAGCGCCGCCGCCGGGCCGCCGTTCGTCGCCGCGGCCCAGTGCTCCACGCGGACGCGCCGTCCGTAGCGCTCCTGCCACACGCTCGCGACGTCGCCGGCCGCGAACACGTCCGGGTCTTCGGTGCGCAGGCCCGCGTCCACCACGATGCCGTCGTCGACGGCCAGGCCCGCGTCGGCGGCCAGCTGGGTCTCGGGCCGGGCGCCGATGCCCACCACGACCACGTCGGCCGGGATGTCGCCGTCGTCGGTCCGCACCGCCGTGACCGCGGTTTCGCCGGCGAAGCCCGTCACGCCGGTGCCGAGCCGCAGGTCGACGCCGTGCCGGCGGTGCAGGTCGGCGAAGAACCCGCCCACCTCCGGCCCGAGCGTGGCGTGCAGCGGGCTCGCGGCCGGCTCGACGATCGTCACGGAACACCCGTAGTGGCGCGCGGCCGCGGCGGTCTCCAGGCCGATCCAGCCCGCACCGGCGACGACGACCCGGCCACCGGACGCCAGCGCGTCGCGTAACCGGTCGGCGTGCGCGAGGCGGCGCAGGTAGTGGACGCCGTCGAGGTCGTTGCCCGGCACCCGCAGCCGCCGCGGCGACGCGCCGGTCGCGAGCAGCAGCTTCGTGTAGCCGATCCGTTCGCCGCCGGCCAGCTCCACCTCGTGCGCGGCGCGGTCCAAGGCCGTGACGCGCCGGCCGGTCAGCACCTCGATGCCCTGGTCGGCGTACCACTTCTCGTCGTGGACGAACACCGACGGCCGCTCGTCGGCGCCGAGCAGGTACCCCTTCGACAGCGGCGGCCGCTCGTACGGCAGGTCCGGCTCGGCGCCGACGAGCACGATGCGGTCGGCGAACCCTTCGGCGCGCAGGGTCTCCACGGCCTTCGCGCCGGTGAGGCCGGCGCCGGCGACGACGAAGGTGTCCATCAGGCACTCACCCCGGTCAGGGCGAAGAACTCCTGCCGCGTCTTGGGTTCCTCGCGCAGGAGGCCGTGCAGCGACGACGTGACGGTCAGCGCGCCGCTGGCCCGGACCCCGCGCAGCGACATGCACAGGTGCTCGGCCTCGATCACGACGCCGACGCCCTTCGGCTCCAGGTGCTCCTGCAGCCAGTCCGCGACCTGCTTGGTGAGCCGCTCCTGCACCTGCAGGTCGCGCGCGAACATCTCGACGACGCGGGCGAGCTTCGACAGCCCGAGGATCCGCTCGCCGGGCAGGTAGCCGACGTGCGCGACGCCGCGGAAGGGCAGCAGGTGGTGCTCGCACAGCGACTGCACCGGGATGCTCTTCGCCAGCACGAGCTCGTCGTAGCCCTCGTCGTTGGGGAACGTCGTCAGCTGGAAGTCGCGCGGCTGCAGCATTTCGGCGTAGGCGTGGGCCACCCGGCGCGGGGTGTCGCCGAGGTGCTCCGACGACGGGTCCTTGCCCAGGGCACGCAGCAGATCGGCGACCGCGCGCTCCGCCGCGCGCAGGTCGACGGTGTCGCGGCTGTGCACGACACCGAGGTGCCGCAGGGGAACCGGTGCGCTGACGGGATCGACGGTCACGGGGTGCCTCCTTCTAAAATCAAGTCGGATCGACGCTAGAAGCTCCTCGGGGTTTTCGTCAACAGTTATGTGTTTTAGAATGCGGAGATGTACGAAACCCAGGCGGGTGCGCTGGCCGCGGTGGCGGCGCTGGACGAGCCGACCCGGCGCCGGCTGTACGAATACGTGGTCCGCCGCCCGGAGCCGGTGAGCCGCGACGACGTGGCGGCCGCGCTGGGCGTGCCCCGGGCGACGGTGGCGTTCCACCTGGACCGCCTGGTGGAGGAACAGCTGCTGGCCGTCGGCCACGAGCGCCGCACGGGCCGCAGCGGACCGGGGGCGGGCCGCCCGGCGAAGCTGTACCGCCGGTCGGACCGCCAGGTGAGCGTGTCCCTGCCGGAGCGCCACTACGAGCTGGCGGGCGGACTCCTGGCAGCGGCGGTGGAGGAGGCCGACGAAACGGGCGCCCCGGCGCGCCAGATCCTGGGCCGCCGCGCCCGCGAGCGTGGGGCGGAGCTGGCCGGCGGAGGTCGGGACATCGTCGGGACGCTGGAGGAGAACGGGTTCGAGCCCCGTGTCGAGGGCGCGGAGGTGCTGCTCGGCAACTGCCCGTTCCACCGGCTGGCCGAGACGCACACGCGGCTGGTGTGCGAGATGAACCTGGCCCTGGTGGAGGGCATGCTCGAAGGCGCGGGGGAGAGCGGCCAGCAGGCGCGCTTGGACCCGCAGCCGGGCTTCTGCTGCGTACGCCTCACGCGGGACTGACCGGCGCGGACATGGACCCAAGCGCCCCAATTTGGCGTTCGGTGCGTTGGACGCACCGAACGCCACATCGGGTGCGTCCAACGCCACCAACGCCACATTGGGGCGCTGGGGCCGCTCCTACTTGGGCGGCACCTCGCCGAGCCGGTCGACGACCGCCGTCGTGATGGCGCTGGCGCCGAGTTCCGTGCCCGGCTTGAGCCACGGCTCGTCCGGCTGGGGTCCCGCGATCGTGCGCTCGCCGATGAACGCGCCCGTCGCCGGGTCGATGATCAGCTGGCGGATCTCGTGGCTGTCCTGCAGGCCCAGCGCCACTCCGGTGCGGCCGTCGAGGTTCGTCTCCGCCGCCAGGACCGTGATGCCCGGGATCTTCGCCAGCGCCCGGTACCACTGGGCGCGCAGCTGCGCCGGCATCTGGCCCGCGCGGAGGATCTCGATGCCGAAGTGGAACATCACCGACGGCGTCGAACCGCGGCGCTTCGTCAGGTCCTTCAGCTTCGCGTACAACGCCGCCGGGTCGTGCGGCAGGGCCGCGTAGAACGCCGGGCTGTCCCAGTCCGTTGCGTCCCCGCACTTCTTCGGGGGCTTGGCCGCCGGGAAGAAGTCGCCGCAGCGGCCCTGCCACTGGCCCTGGTCCGTGTCGGTGATCTCCGGCTCGGGGGCCTGGGACTGCGGCACCGAGCCGCCGAGGAACTTGCCGGTGTGCAGGATCTTGCGCGTCTCCTGCCAGACGTCGTGCTCGTCCGCCGGGATCCAGCGGTCCACCTGCTGCTCCCACAGGTACGTGTACCCGGTCGTGCCGTCGCCGGTCCGGACGCCGCGCTGCACCCACGTGTGTTCCGCGACGAACCGGAACCGGCCGGGCCCCACGGGCTGGTCGGCGGCGCCGACGGTCAGGTCCGCCGCCCGGGTCAGTACCTGGACCGCGGACATCAACCGGATGTCCGGGACCGCCGCCGTCGGGACCGGCGACGACGTCGTGGCCGGGACCGGCGGGGCGGCGGCCGGCTGCGGATCCGGCGGCCGCTGCAGGACGACGACCGTCGTCACCGCGACCACACCGGCCGCCGCGGCGGCGACGGGCAGGACGAACCGGCGCCGGCGCACCGCGGCCACCGGCACGGCGTCGAGCTCGGTCAGCAACCGGGCCCGGGCCGCGGTCAGGTCCGCCGGGGCGGTGCGGGCTTCGCGGTGGAGCAGCTCGAGGGTCTCGTCGAGCTCGTTCATCAGTGGTTCTCCTCGGTGGGGGCGAGCAGGGCCTGGAGCCGGTGGCGCACGCGGTGCAGGCGCGAGCGCACCGTGCTCGCGGGCACGCCGAGCGCCTCGGCGACTTCGGCCGGTTCGAGACCGGCCCAGGACGTGAGCAGCAGGACGTCCCTGTCCTGTTCGGACAGTCCGGCGAGGGCGGCGGCGAGCACGCGCAGGCGCGCCGCCGCGTCGACCCGGCCGGCGACTGCGGCGTCGTGGTTCTCGGCCGGGCGGTCCTCGGTCCCGGCCCGGGCGGTCAGCTGGAACCCGCGGACCTCCTGGCGCACGTGGTTGCGCAGGAGGTTGGTGGCGATCCCGTAGAGCCAGCCCCGGATCGGCGCCCGTCCGGGGTCGTAGCTCGCCCGTCTTCGCAGTGCGACGACGAACGTCTCCGCCACGAGGTCGTCGGCGACGTGCACGCCCACCCGGCCCGCGAGGTAGCCGCGCAGGGGAGGGGCGTACTCGTCGAAGAGCCGCGCGAAGACCTCTTTCGGGTCCCGTGCGGCGAGGTCGGGCCGGTCCAGCCGTTCGACGATTCTGGTCACGCTACTGGTTGTCGCCGTCCGTGGCCCGCGTCCCCGGCCGCCCGTCCGGATGAGACGCACGCCACATCCGACCGCTCCCCGCGAACACCGTGGCGGTGTGCGGACAAGAGCCGGTATGCGCAGGGGAACCGCGATGCTGGTCGCCGGGACGTGCGCCGGCGCCGTCGTGGTGGTGCTCGGGGTGGCCGCGGCGGTGCGCCCGCCGGACCAGGCCGTTCCGCCGTCACCGGCCGGGCCGCCGCTGACCACGAGCGTGGCCACCACCGCGACCGCGGCGCCGCCGGACCGGGCCGCCGATCGGCTGCGCTCGGCGGGCTCGCGGACGTCGTGCCCCGGCCGCCCGTCGCCCGCGGAACCGGCCCGGCCGGGTGGCTGCCACCGCTTCTCCCACCGGCCCGGCGCGGGACGTCCGGAACTCGCCGGTTCGGCGGTACCGTCTCGGGGGTGAGACGGTACGACGTGGAGGGGGCCAGGGTGGTGGACCGGGCGAAGCCGGGGGAGCAGACGAGGGCGCCCTTGCCGGGGCCCCGCCAGCCGAGCCTGGCCGACGTCGCCGGCATGGCCGGTGTCTCGCACATGACCGTCTCGCGCGTGGTCAACGAAAGCGGGCCGGTGCGGCCGGAAACCCGCGAGCGGGTGCTCGCCGCGGTGCAGAAGCTCGGGTACCGGCCCAACACCGCCGCGCGGGCGCTGGTCACCGGGCGGTCCGGCACGCTCGGCGTGGTCGCGCTCGAGTCCAACCTGTACGGACCGGCGAGCACGCTCTACGGCATCGAGAACGCCGCCCGCGAGGCCGGGTACGGCGTCGCGATCTGCAGCGTGACCCGCCCGGGCCGGACGTCGATCGGCGACGCGGTGGAGAGCCTGCGGCGCCAGGCAGTCGAGGGGATCGTCGTGATCGCCCCGCACGTCACGGCCGGCCGGGCCCTCGACGCGGCGCCGTCGGACATCCCGCTGGTCGCGGTCGGCGGCGGCGAGGCGGCGCCGGTGCCGGTGCTCTCGGTCGACCAGTACGACGGCGCCCGCCGCGCCACCGAGCACCTGCTGTCCCTGGGCCACCGGACGGTCTGGCACCTGGCCGGCCCGGAGGACTGGCTGGAGGCCCGCGACCGCGAACGCGGCTGGCGCGACACCCTGGAAGCGCGCGGCCTGCGGGTCCCCGCGGTGGTGCGCGGCGACTGGAGCCCGCGGTCGGGCTACGAGGCGGGCCGGGCGCTCGTCGGCAAACGCGGCCTCAAGGCGGTCTTTTCGGCCAACGACCAGATGGCGCTCGGCCTGCTGCGGGCGTTCACCGAGGCCGGCATCCGGGTGCCGGAGGACGTCCACGTCGCCGGCTTCGACGACGTCCCGGAGGCCGCGTACTTCACCCCGCCGCTGACGACGGTCCGCCAGGACTTCATCGAGGTCGGCCGCCGCACGTTCGGGCTCCTGCAGGAGCGGATGGCGGGCGGGGACGCGAAAGCCCGCCACCTGGTGCCGGCCGAGCTCGTCGTCCGGGACAGCACCCGGCCGCGCTGAACGTCCGGAACCCGAGGACGATGTCCGGTTCGCGGGTGAATGTTAGCGCTAACAGAACCTCGGCACTGATCCATTGTGGTGTTGTATCTTGACCGCTTCTGTGTGATCGGCAAAGGTTCGTGTTCGATTGTGGTCCCCGCCGCTTCAGGAGGCCCCCGCATGCGCTCCGCTCGCCGTCGCCGGACGCTGTTGACCGTCCTGCTTTCCGCCTTGTTCGCTCTCGCCGGGATCGCCGTCCCGCCGGCCACGGCGGCCGCCGCGCCCGAAGCGCGAACCGCCCACGCCGTCACCTACGACGGCTACTCGTTCCTGGTCGACGGGAAGCGGACCTACCTGTGGTCCGGCGAATTCCACTCCTACCGGCTGCCGAGCCCGGACCTGTGGCTCGACATCTTCCAGAAGATGAAGGCCGCCGGCTTCAACGCGACGTCGCTGTACTTCGACTGGGGCTACCACTCTCCGCGCCAGGGCGTCTACGACTTCTCCGGTATCCGGGACCTCGACAAGCTCCTGGACATGGCGCAGCAGGCCGGGCTCTACGTGATCGCGCGGCCCGGCCCGTACATCAACGCCGAGGTCGACGGCGGCGGGTTCCCGACCTGGCTGTCCACCACGCCCGGCCACACCCGCAGCGCCGACCCCGTCTACCTGAAGTACTCCGACGAGTGGCAGACGCAGATCGACCGGATCATCGCGCGCCACCAGCTCACCGACGGCACCGGCAGCGTGCTGGCCTACCAGGTGGAGAACGAGTACTACAACGGCAACGCCGACGGCCGCGCCTACATGCAGCACCTCGAGGACAAGGCCCGCGCCGACGGCATCACCGTCCCGCTGGTCGGCAACAACAACGGCACCTTCAACGCCGGCGCCGCCGCCCTCGACGTCGACGCCGCCGACTCCTACCCGCAGGGCTTCGACTGCTCGAACCCCACGCGCTGGAACGGCGTGCCGGACATCAGCTACGACCACGTGCCCGGCAAGCCGCTGATCACCGCGGAGTTCCAGGGCGGCGCCTTCGACCCGTGGGGCGGCCCGGGCTACGAGAAGTGCGCCCAGCTGATCAACGACCAGTTCGCGAACGTCTTCTACAAGCAGAACATCGCCGTCGGCGCCACCGGCCAGAGCTTCTACATGCTGCACGGCGGGACGTCGTGGGGCTGGAGCGCGATCCCGCAGAACTACACCTCCTACGACTACGGTGCGGCCATCACCGAAGGCCGCCAGTTCGACCCGAAGTACGCCGAAGACAAGCTGATCGGCTACTTCACCCAGTCCGTCGCCCCGCTGACGAAGACCGACGGGCTGGCCGGGGCACCGCTGACCGACCCCGCGCTCACCGACACCGCCCGGATCAACCCCGACACCCGCACGCAGTTCCACACCCTGCGCCACAGCGACTCGACGTCCACCGCCACGAACACCACCAGCGTCGCGCTCGACCTCGCCGCGCACGCCGGCTACACCTACGACGACCCCGCCGCCGAGGTCGCCTACACCGGCACCTGGAGCCACGTCGGCCCCGAGGTGAACTACACCGGCGGCGACTACCAGCACACCGAGTCGTTCTCGGACGTCACCGGGGACAGCGTCAGCATTCCCTTCACCGGCACCGGAATCCGCTGGGTGAGCTCGAAGGACGGCAACCACGGCATCGCCGACGTCTACCTCGACGACGCGAAAGTCAGCACTGTCGACCTCTACGCGGGCGGCAAGCAGAACCAGATCACCGGGTACGAAGTCCGCGGCCTGCCCGCCGGGGCGCACACGCTGAAGATCGTGGTCACCGGGCAGAAGAACGCTGCCGCCACCGGGAACTTCGTCGTGGTGGACGCCGTCGACCTGCTCTCCGGCAGCGCCGACTACTACCCGGTCGTGCCGCAGCAGCCCGGCACCGGCATCACCCTGAACGGGCGGCAGTCGAAGATCCTCGTCGCCGGCTACGACCTCGGTGCCACGCGCATGCAGTACTCGACGTCGGAGATCATGACCAGCGCCACCATCGGCAACCGCGACGTCGCCGTGCTCTACGGCGACAAGGGCGGCCCGGGCGAGACCGTCCTGCGGTTCGCGAAGCAGCCGAACGTGCAGGTCCTCGACGGCACCGCGACGAGCACCTGGGACGCCGCCCGCGGCGACCTGCGGCTGAACTACACCCACGACGGCCTGACCCGCGTGCTCGTCACCGCGCCCGGCGCGCGGCCGCTGCTCCTGCTGCTGGCGGACAAGGCGACGGCGGCGACGTTCTGGCGCCAGGACACCGCGGCCGGCCCGGTGCTGGTCCGCGGTACCCACCTGGTCCGGACCGCGGCCGACCAGTACGGGGTGCTGGCGCTGACCGGCGACACCGGCACCGACGGCACCTTCGAGGTGTTCGGCACCGGGAAGGCCGTGCTGTGGAACGGTTCCTGGGTGCCGGTGAAGCCGACGTCCAGCGGCAGCCTCACCGGCACCGCGCCGGCCGCGAAGGCCGTCAGCCTGCCGGCCCTCACCGGCTGGAAGCACCAGCAGGAGTCCCCGGAGAGCCAGCCCGGCTTCGACGACTCGGCGTGGCCGGTGGCGGACAAGGACACCACCAACAGCTCGACCGCCCTCGGCACGAAACCGGTCCTCTTCGCCGACGACTACGGCTTCCACACCGGCAACACCTGGTACCGCGGGCACTTCACCGGCGACGGGAAGCAGACCGGGATCACCCTGTCGAGCCAGAGCGGCGGCCCGGCGGGCGCGTTCTCGGCGTGGCTCAACGGCGTCTTCCTCGGCAGCTCGACCAGTCCGCAGCACACGTTCCCCTTCCCGGCCGGCGCGCTGCACCAGGGCGACAACGAGATCTCCGTGCTGACCGTGAACATGGGCCACGAGGAGGACTACGGCGCCAGCAACGGCAACAAGGCCGCCCGCGGGCTCACCGCGGCCCGGCTGACCGGCACCCCGCTGACGTCGGTGACCTGGCGCCTGCAGGGCGTCCGCGGTGGCGAAACCGGCCTGGACCCGGTCCGCGGGCCGCTCAACACCGGCGGCCTCTACGGCGAGCGCGCGGGCTGGTCCCTGCCCGGCTTCCCGGACCGCGGCTGGGCACCGGCCTCGCTCCCGGCGAAGGACACCACCCCCGGGGTCTCGTGGTACCGCACCACCGCAGACCTGGATTTGCCGCGCGGCCAGGACACGTCGCTCGGCCTGACCATCACCGACGACCCGGCGCGGCAGTACCGCGCGCTGATCTTCGTCAACGGCTGGCAGCTCGGCCAGTACGTCAACTACCTCGGGCCGCAGCACAGCTTCCCGATCCCGAACGGCATCCTGAACCCGAACGGGCGCAACACGATCGCCGTCGCGGTGTGGAACCTCGACGGCAGCACCGGCGGGCTCGGCTCGATCGCCTGGACGAACTACGGCAGCTACCGTTCGCCGCTGATCGTCCGGCCGAACGCCTCGCCCGGCTACGACCCGGTCCGGTACGCGATGCCGCCGTCGCCCACGGCCGGGGTGTCGCTGACCGCGCCGGACACCGCGTCGGGCGGGCAGGCGTTCACCGCGTCGGCGACCGTGCGGGTGCCGGCGGGCGCGCCGCCGGCGTTCGACGTCAAGCCGGCGCTCACCGCCCCGGCCGGGTGGACGGTCGGCGCTGCCTCGCCGCCTTCGGTCGCGCGGATCGACGGCGGGAAGTCGGCCACCTTCACCTGGACCGTGACGCCTCCCTCCACTGTGGACACCGCCGCGCTGAAGGTGGCCGTGGCCTACCGGCAGGCGGGTCGCGCGGGCTCGGTGACGGGGGAGCGGATCGTGGGCGCGGTGCCGCCGGCACCACCCGCGGGGCAGGTCGCGGTCAGCTCGCTGCCGTTCCTGACCGCCACGAACGGCTGGGGCCCGGTCGAACGCGACACGAGCAACGGCGAAGCGAACGCGGGCGACGGCAAGCCGATGACCATCGGCGGGGTGTCCTACGCCAAGGGGCTCGGTGCCCATGCGGCGAGCGACGTCCAGCTCTACCTGGCGGGCGCCTGCACCCGGCTGACGGCTTCGGTGGGCGTCGACGGCGAAACCGGCACCGGCGGCAGCGTGAGCTTCGGCGTGGCGGTGGACGGCACGACCAAGGTGACCACGCCGGTGGTCCGCGGCGGGCAGGCGGCGCTGCCGATCGACGTCGACGTCACCGGCGCCCAGGTGCTCGACCTGCTGGTTTCCGACGGCGGCGACGGCAACGGGCAGGACCACGCGGACTGGGCGGTGCCGACGCTGACCTGCGTCACGCCGCCCGCCCGGTGACCGCGGGCAGCGGCCGGAGCACGAAGGTGGCGCGGACCTCCCGCCGTTCGCGCCACAGGTGGTACAGCGCGAGCCCGAAGACGATCGTGCCCAGCACGTTCGCGGTGAAGTGCCACCAGACGCGGTAGGTGGTCAGCCCCGGACCCGGGTCCACGAGCCCGAAGAACGTGGACAGCCCGATCGCCCGGGGCGCGCCGAACCCGATCGACAGCGTCAGGACCAGGTGCTCCAGCCCGTGCAGGCCCTGCATCCAGACGCCCGTCTTCGCCCAGCGGCGGGTCCGGGTGCCGGTGGCGCGCCGGGTGAGCACCATGACCCCGGCGAGCCCGGCCAGGAACAGGAAGTTGCCGGTGAGGTGCAGCAGTTCCATCCCGAACGTCGGACGGCCCGGCAGGACCCGCTGCAGCCCGGCCGCCAGCCCGGCGCCCCACGGCGTCATCCACGCCGGGGAGTTCGGGTGGCCGAGCCAGTACCCGGCCTGGGCGACGTGCTCCTGGACGTGCCCGAGCTGCCCGAGGACGCCGAGGCCGACCACCGCGACCGCGCCCCGGTACACCCAGCGCCGCACCGGACCGCGGTTGGCGTAGGCGAGCACGCCGACCGCGGTCCACATCGCCAGCGCCCAGAGCACCAGCAGCACCGCGCCCGCGGTGTCCCAGCCCGGCGCCGGCATCGGCATCGTCATGGCCGCCTCCTGTGTTCGTCCTCCCGACGCTAGCCGGGGCCCGCGCCGGCGGACGTCTTCCGCCGTGCGCCCGGCAATCGGACAAACCGTTACAGGACAACGGTTTCCGGTTCAGGAGAGGACAAGCCGGACGGCGAGCGCGGTGATCACCACGCTGGAGGCGAGCGCCGTCACCAGCCGGCCCCGCGGCCCGGTGAGGACCCGTCCCAGCAGCGCCCCGCCGCCGGCGAGGGCGGCTTGCCAGCTCGCCGAGGCGGCGAACGCGGCGAGCACGAACACGGCCTGGTCGAGCACCGGGACGGCGGTGCCCGCGCGGCCGCCGACGACCAGCGCCGTGAAGTACACGACCGTGGCCGGGTTGACGAGCGTGATGCCCAGCAGGCTGACGTAGGCGCGGCCGGGCCCGAGCGGCGTCACGGCCCGGGCGGCGGGTGCACGGTGGGAGCGCACCGCGCGGAGGGCGCCGAGGACCGCCAGCACGACCAGGACCGCCGCCGAGACCAGCCGCAGCGGCCCGGCGACCGGCGCGACGACCCCGGCGATCGCCGCCCCGCCGAGCACCGCGACCAGCGCGTACACGCCGTCGGCGGTGGCGACGCCGAGCGCGGCGGCGAGGCCGGTCCGCAGGGACGTGCGGGCGGCGAGGGCGACGAGGTAGGTCCCGACGGCGCCGACCGGGATGGCGATGCCGTAGCCGGCGACCAGGCCGGCGAGCAGCGCGGCGCTCACGGCGCGGGGGTGAGCGCCCTCCGCGGACGGCACGGCTGCTGCCGGACCGGCGCGGTGGTCGCGGCGGCGGTCGGCAGGAGCGGGGTGCGGGTCGTCGTCATGGGCCGATCGTGACGGCGGCGGCCGGTGGCGGGCAACCGGATTTCCAGCCGGTGGGCCGGGGCGAGCTGTGCTTGAATCGGCCAGGGGAGGCACGCGAGCGAGAGAGGGCTTTCACGATGCGGGTCGACCTGAGCGGGAAGACGGCACTGGTCACCGGCTCCACCCAGGGCATCGGCGCGGCGATCGCGACGGGCCTGGCGGCGGCGGGCGCGCGGGTCGCGATCAACGGCCGCAGCGAGACCGGCGTCCACAAGGCCATCGCCCGGCTGCGCGAGGACGTCCCGGACGCGAACTTCCTCCCGGCCCCGGGCGACGTCTCCGAAGAGGCCGGCGCCGCCCAGGTGGTCGAGGAGGTGCCGGACGCCGACATCCTGGTCAACAACCTCGGCATCTTCGGCGCCCAGGAGCCCCTGGACATCACCGACGCCGAATGGCGGCACTACTTCGAGGTCAACGTCCTGGCGGCGGTCCGCCTCACCCGCGCCTACCTGCCGGGCATGACCGAGCGCGGCTGGGGCCGGATCCAGTACATCGCCAGCGATTCCGCGATCGTCATCCCGGCCGAGATGATCCATTATGGAGTGTCGAAGACGGCGTTGCTCGGCGTGTCACGGGGATTCGCCAAGCACGCGGCCGGAACCGGCGTCACGGTCAACGCCGTGCTCGCCGGCCCCACGCACACCGGCGGTGTCGAGGAATTCGTCTACGAGCTGGTGGACAAGGACCTGCCGTGGGACGAGGCCCAGCGCGAGTTCATGAAGCGGCACCGCCCGCAGTCGTTGCTGCAACGGCTGATCGAGCCGGCGGAGATCGCCCACCTGGTGGTGTACCTGAGCTCCCCGTTCGCGTCGGCGACCACGGGTGCGGCGGTGCGGGTGGACGGCGGGTACGTCGACTCGATCGTGCCGTGAGCCTTACGGGGTGACCGGATCACCTGCCCCGGCGCGACGCGATGACACGTTACGGTGATGCCGCGCTGAGCGCCCGCCGGACGGGGAATTCTTCCCGCTGAAACCCCTGGCAGCAGGGGGAAGTTGCGGAAGGAGAGCACGATGAAGACCCGAATCGCTTCCTGGGCGGCGGCCGCGGCGCTCACGGTTTCCGCGGTGGCCGTCACGGCGGCCCCGGCGTCGGCGGACATGGTCCCGGGCAGCGCGACCCAGTTCTACGCCTCCTGCTCGGTCGACATCCTCGGTATGCCGGTCGCCTGCACGCAGACCGACGCGGCGCACTCGTCGCACGTCTGCCAGTACGTCGCCACCTGGCTCGGCCTGGGGCTCTACTGCGTCCAGCGGTCGACCTGACGCCGGTTCCGGGACACAACCGGGACATTTCTGATTCAGACCTGTCGAACAACCCCGACGGGCCGGCGATCTTCTCCGGACACAGTGACCGGTGTGCGCTTCCCCGAGCGCACCCGGCACCCGGAGGAGACCGATGGCCCGAACCCGCATCCCACCCGTCGCCGCCGGCGTCGCGGCCGCCGTGGCCGTGGTGCTCGCCGCCGTCTGCTGGGTCGTGTTCCCGCCCGAGACCGCGGGACGCGCGATCGCCGCCCGCCCGGTCGTCGACCTGCCGCTGCCGTGGCCCGACGGGGGCCAGGCGAGCGCCGAGGTGCAGGACCTGGGCTCGCTCGGCAGCCGCGGTGAGCAGGGGCCGGTGCCGATCGCCAGCGTCACGAAGGTGATGACCGCCCACGTGGTGCTGAAGGACCACCCGCTCCGCCCGGGCGAAGCCGGCCCGGTGATCACCGTCGACGAGCAGGCCGAGGCGGAGGCGAGCTCGGCCGAGGAGTCGAGCGCGCCGGTCCGGGCGGGCCGCGGGCTCGGCGAACGGGACCTGCTGGCCCTGATGCTCGTCCCGTCCGGCAACAACGTCGCCCGCCTGCTGGCCCGCTGGGACGCGGGCAGCCAGGAGGCGTTCGTCGCGAAGATGAACCGCGAGGCCGTGGCGCTCGGCATGACCAGCACCACCTACACCGGCGCCAGCGGCGTCGAGGACTCGACCACGAGCACCGCCACCGACCAGCTGCGGCTGGCCCGCGAGGTGATGAAGAACCCGGTGATCCGCGAAATCGTGGCGACCGCGAACCTGCGCGTCGACGGCGTCCCGGGGCCGATCGCGAACACGAACACCCTCCTCGGCCACGACGGCGTGATCGGCCTGAAAACCGGCTCGTCGACCGCGGCCGGCGGCGCCCTGATGTGGGCGGCCCGGGCCCGCAACGGCGCGCTGATCCTCGGCGTGGTCCTCCACCAGAACCCGGGCGGCACCCCGGCGGCCGGCCTGCGGGCCGCCCTGGACAACAGCGGCAAGCTCATCGCCGCGATCCAGCGCCAGCTGCCGGCGGCCACCCGATGACCGTCACGACGGAGCTGCCCGTGGTCCCGGCGCGCCGGCGGACCGGAACGTGGCGCCGCGGCCGCGTCATCGCCGCCTTCGCGGTCCTGACCGCGGTGCTGCTGCTCGGGCACCGGCTGGTACCCAACTGGGTGGGCAACGCGGGCAGCCTGCTGGAGACGTTCCTGCCCTGGACCGGCCTGCTCGTGGCGCCCCTGCTCGTCGCGGCCCTGATCCGGCGTTCGGCGCTGGCCCTGGTGACGCTCCTCCTGCCGACGCTGGTCTGGGCCGTCTTCTTCGGCGGCCGGCTGCCGGACAAACGGCAGCCCGGCGGCGACTTCACGATCGTGTCGCACAACGTCAACGACGAGAACCCGGACCCGGCGGGCACCGCCCGGGCCCTGGCCACGGCGGGCGCCCAGGTGATCGCCCTCGAGGAGCTGAAGAAGTCCGAGGTCCCGAAGTACGAGAACGCCCTGGCGGCGGCCTACCCGTACCACTCGGTCCAGGGCACCGTCGGAGTCTGGAGCACGTTCCCGCTGCGCGACACCCGCCCGGTGCCGATCATGCCGTGGACCCGCGCCCTGCGAACCACTGTGGACACTCCAAAGGGCCCACTGGCGGTCTTCGTGGCACACCTGCCATCGGTCCGGATACGCCTCGACGCAGGTTTCACCGCGACCGGCCGCGACACCGCAATGGGCCTACTGGCCGACGCGATCGCCGCGGAACCCGGCCCCCGCACCGTACTGGTCGGCGATTTCAACGGAACGCCCGAAGACCGCGCACTGAGCCCGATCACCGACCGGATGCGCCCAGCCCAGAACGAGTCCGGCAACGGCTTCGGCTTCACCTGGCCCGCAGCCCTACCCCTGGCCCGAATCGACCAGATCTTCGCAGCCGGCGTACGCCCGGTGGCAGCCTGGACGCTACCGCCAACGGGCAGCGACCACCTGCCCATAGCCGCCACGGTGACGTTCTGACCAAACCCGCCCCCAGCCCCGCCACACAAAAGAGCTGGGTGGTCATCCCGTCGCCTGAGGCCCAAAAATCACTTTGAGCCAGGCCCGCAACCCACAGCAAAACGCAAGAGGACAACGCAACCTT
>NZ_JBFANY010000032.1:0-24038 GCF_040674975.1 Amycolatopsis sp. NPDC049688 | reverse complement strand
CACACCATCTGGCACCTCTCCGACGGCCCCGACGGCGCCAAAGGCACCAGCTGGACCACCGACGCCGGCATCGAATACCTCATGGACCCCCAACCCCTCGGCGGCCCCGGCACCGCACCCAAACCCGACCCCGCCCTCTACGGCACCTACGCCCCGCTGCAGGACGCAGAACCGGAGCCGGAACCGGCGGACGGCGACGTCGAGACGTTCTACGACGGCTCGGTCTGGAAGAACAAGGTCGCCGGCAACACCCGGGCCTCCGGCAGCGCCGAGACGAAGTCGGAGGCCGTCGCGGCCGGCCGCGAGCTGGCGGTCAAGCGCGGCACGGCCCACTTCATCCGCACGAAGGACGGCCGGCTGGGCGAGCGCCGCACCTATCCGCGCGCCGGCTCCTGACTCAGGCCGTCGGCATGCCCCCGTGGTCGGCGCCCTCTTCGTCGCTCTCGCCGGCGCGGGGCTCCTGGTCGTGGAACGTCGGCTCGGTGTGCTCGCCGCCGATGTCGGCGTCCTCTTCCATGCTCTCGGCGGTCACCGGGTCGATTTCGGGTGTGCTCATCGCTTCCTCCGATCGAGACGAAACCCGGGCGTACCCGGCGGGCCGGGCACCGAAACGGTCCGGGCGGCGGTCTCACGGCCGCCCGGACCGGCTTCCCGCGTAGGCCCGCTCCCGCAGCCGCGCCAGCCACTCCGGCGCGAACTCCAGTCCCGCCGGGTGGTTCAGCATCGGGTCGAACGCCGGGGCGTCCGCGGCGGGCTCGGTCAGGGTGAGTACCGCGCTGTCGCCCCAGCGCCCGTCTTCGCGGCCGGTCCGGAGCACGAACCGCCACGGCACCGCGGCCCGCGCCGCCTCGATCGACGCGGCCACCCGCGGCGACGACGTCCACGCCCCGAGCCAGACGAGCCGGTCGGCCCGGCGGTACGGCACCAGGCTGCTGTAGGCGCCGCTGGTCCACGCCGCCGCCGGCCGGGGCAGCATCCGGCCGAGGTGACCGTGGCCCGCCGTCGTCAGCGTGATGTCCCAGGGCCCGCCGTCGCGGCCCGCGCCCGGGATGCGCACGGCCAGGCCGAGCGCGTCCGGCAGCCGGCCGGGCGTGCCCGCGCCCTTGGACAGCCGGGCGACGACGGGCGACGGCGCGGACGGCCACGGCAGGTCGCCGTCGACCCCCCGGAGCTCGCCGTGCAGCACGACGCCACCGGGATGGAACGCGGGGGCGTGCCGCAGCGCCGCCAGCCCGCGAAAGCCCGCCGAGACCAGACCCGCCATGTGTACTTCCCTCTCCACCGGGGTAATCGACCGTCCTTCCGATACCCGCGCGGAGCACGGGGAAACCGCACCACGACCCGAGGAGCCGGCCATCGCCACCGCGGTCCTGTTCGACGTCGACGGCACGCTCGTCGACTCCAACTACCTCCACGTCCACGCCTGGCGCCGGGCGTTCCACGAGCTCGGCCGGAACGTCGACTCCTGGCGCGTGCACCGCGCGATCGGCAAGGGCTCCGGCAAGCTGCTGAGCACCCTGCTGGGCGACGAGGACGCCGACCGGATCGGCGACCGCGCGAAGGAGCTGCACAGCCGCTTCTACCTGGAGACGGCGGAGCTGCTGCGCCCGTTCGACCGCGCCCCGGACCTCATCCGGGAGCTGGCCGGGCGCGGGCTGCGCGTCGTGCTGGCGACGTCGGCGGCCCCCGACGAGCTCAAGGAACTGCGCCGGGTCCTCGACGTCGACGACGTGGTCGCCGGGATCGTCTCCGGCGACGACGTCGACGCGACGAAGCCGGACCCGGAGCCGGTGTACGCCGCGCTCGACAAGGCCGGGACCGCACCGGAGGACACGATCTTCGTCGGGGACGCGGTCTGGGACGTCCACGCGGCCAAGAAGGCCGGTGTCCGCACGGTTTCGGTGCTGTCCGGCGGCGTCGGCGCGGCCGAGCTGTCCGACGCCGGCGCGGTGGCGGTCTACGACGACGCGGCGGCGCTGCTGGCCGGGCTGGACGAGAGCGTGCTGATCAGCTGAGCTTGCGGGCCACCAGCCGTTCCACCAGGCCGAGCTTGAACCGCTCCCGCTGTTCCACCGGCAAGCCCAGCCGCTCCACCAGCGGCGACGGCCGTCGCCGGAAGTGCTCGCCCGCCAAGGGCACGCTCCCGAGCTCGACCAGCCACTGGAGGCCGCGCACCGCCCGCGACGTCGAGGCGACGTGGTCGACCAGGATCAGCCGGCCGCCCGGGCGCAGCACCCGGACCATCTCGCCGACCGCCGCCGCGTGGCCGGGGATCGCGCAGAGGCCGAACGTGCACAGCACCGTGTCGAAGGAGGCGCCGGGGAACGGCAGCTCCTCGGCGTTGCCCTGGCGCAGGGTCACCTCGCGGCCGAGCCGGCGGGCGCGGTCGCGGGCGACGGCGAGCATCCCTTCGCTGAGGTCGAGGCCGGTGAGCGTCACCCCGTCCGGGTAGCACGGCAGGTTCAGCCCGGTCCCGACCGCCACCTCCAGCACCTCGCCCCGGGCCCGCCCGCAGGCCCACTCGCGCGAGTCGCCGAAGAGGCGGCGGTCCCAGACGCCCATCTCCTCGTCGTAGGCCGGGGACTTGCGGTCCCAGTACCGGCGCCACCGCTCCGCCTTCGTCATGTCCCCCAGCCAAGCACGGACGGCGTCAGCCGAACATGCCCGGCTCGTAGGCGCCGCCCTTCTGGTGGACGATCACCGCGAGCCGGTTGGCCGAGTTCATCTGCGCGACCAGGGCGACCAGGGCGGCGGTCCGGTCGTCGTCGTAGTGCTCGCGGACCCGGGCCCACGTCTCGTCGGAGACGCCCGGGGCCGCGTCGGCGATCCGGGTGCCCTCCTCCGCCAGCGCGAGCGCCGCCTGCTCGGCTTCGGTGAACACGGTGGCTTCGCGCCAGGCCGCGACCAGGTTGATCCGCACGGCGGGTTCCCCGGCGGCCGCCAGTTCCTGGGTGTGGATGTCGACGCACCAGCCGCAGCCGTTGATCTGGCTGACGCGCAGCGACACCAGCTCCTGGGTGACCTTTTCCAGCGGCGACTGGATGATCGCCAGGCTCGCGGTGCCGAACCGCTTGGCGAACCGGGCGCCGATTTCGTTGTCGGTCAGGGTGAACCGGGATTCCATGGTTTCGTCCTCACTCGTGGTCGATCGGAACGACCACGAGATGCCGGCGGCCCCGCGCCGCGTGACAACCGCGGCGGGTGACGGCGATCACTGTCACACCGCGGCGGGACCCGGCATCTGGTGGGCGTACCCGACAGCGAAGAGGAGTCACCCATGGCCGACCCCGCCACCGAGGCCTTCCTCGGCTGCCGCAACCTGCTGTTCACCGTCGCCTACCAGCTGCTCGGCTCGGCCGCCGATGCCGAAGACGTCCTGCAGGAGACGTGGCTGCGGTGGGTGGACGTGGACCTCGCCGCGGTGCGGGACCAGCGCGCCTACCTGGTCCGGATCACCACCCGCCAGGCGCTGATGCGGCTGCGGGCGCTCGGCAGGCGCAAGGAGTCCTACGTCGGGCCGTGGCTGCCGGAGCCGCTGCTGACCGCACCCGACGTCGCCGAGGACGTCGAGCTGGCCGACAGCGTGTCGATGGCGATGCTGCTGGTGCTGGAGACGCTCGGGCCGGCCGAGCGGGCGGTGTTCGTGCTGCGCGAGGTGTTCGCGCTGGACTACGCCGAGATCGCCGAAGCCGTCGGCAAGAGCCCGGCCGCGGTGCGCCAGATCGCGCACCGGGCCCGCGCCGGAGTTGCCGCGCGCCGGCCGCGCGGGACCGTCTCGGCGGCGGCGACCCGGGACGCCCTCGAGGCGTTCCGGCGGGCCGTCGAGACAGGCGACCTGCGGGACCTGCTCGACGTCCTGGCGCCGGACGTCGTGTTCCTCGGCGACGGCGGCGGCGTGGTGCAGGCGACGCTGTCGCCGGTCTCGGGGGCCGGAGAGGTGGCCCGCCTCCTGGCCGCCGGCCTGGGCAACCTCGCCGCCGGCACGCTGGAGGCGGCCCAGGTCAACGGCTACCCGGCGCTGCTCCTGCGGCTCGGCGGCGAGATCGACACCGTGGTGGCGGTCCGCGTCGACGACGGCCTGGTCACCGGGCTCTACGCCGTGCGCAACCCGGAAAAGCTGGCGCGCCTGGACACGACGACCACCCTGTGCCGCTGACTCACTCGGCGTCCGCCGCCGCGGCGAGGATGACCTCGGCGACGACGCCGGGCTGGGACACCGCGACCGCGTGCGAGGCGTCGATCCGGCGGACCGTCGACGACGCGCGCTCGGCCATGAACTCCTGCGCCGCGGCCGGGATCGCGTTGTCCTGGTTGGCGATCAGCGTCCACGACGGGAGCTTGCGCCACGCGGGGGTGCCCTCGAACGGCGCGGCCAGGGCCTGCTGGGCGACCGGCCGCTGGGTCACCGCCATGATCGCGGCGGTGGCCGCGGGGACGTCGGCGGCGAAGACCTCGGCGAAGTCCGCCGGCTTGATCGACAGCTCGGGCTCGCCGTCGTGCACGAGGACGTCCGTGGTCTCCGGGCCGAGCTTGGCGCCCGGGTAGCGGCCGGACAGCTCGAACACGCTCTCGCCGGCGTCGGGCTGGAACGCGGCGATGTAGACGAGGGCCTTGACGTTCGGCGTCTCGGTGGCCGCGCGGGTGATCAGGGCGCCGCCGTAGGAGTGGCCGGCCAGGACGACCGGGCCTTCGACGCTGTCGACGACGTCCTTGACGTAGGCCGCGTCGGACTCGACGCCGCGCAGCGGGTTCGCCACCGCCTTGACCGGATAGCCCTGTTCCTGCAGCTTCGCGACGACGCCGGTCCAGCTCGACGAGTCGGCGAACGCGCCGTGGACCAGGACGATGGTGGGCTTGCTCATGGCTGGCTCCTTGAGAGAGAACGATCGGTCTTTCTGCCTCGCCTACTCTGGCCCCTCGGGGGCGCCTTGGCAATGTGACGTAGCCGATCTGGCAGAACGATCGGTCTTTCTCTACGCTGAGGGGATGAGTTCTGCCGACGTGCACCCGAAGGACCGGCTGCTGGCGACCGCCGCCCGGCTCTTCTACGCCGAAGGCATCCACGCCGTCGGGGTGGAACGCCTGGTGTCCGAGGCGGCCGTGACCCGGGCGACGTTCTACCGCCACTACCCGACCAAGGACGACCTGGTCGCGGCCTACCTCGCCGAGACGAGCCGCCTGATCCGCGCGGCCGTCGACGCGGCGCGGGCCGGCAAGCCGCCGCGCGAAGGCCTGGTCGACGCCATGGCCGTGGTCGGGGACGCGACCCGGGGCGAGGACTTCCGCGGCTGCCAGTTCCTCAACGCCGCCGCCGAGTACCCCGACCCCGCCCACCAGGTGCGGCAGGCCATCGAAGACCACCGGCAGTGGTTCTTCGGCGTCCTCCGCGAGCAGGCGGCGGCTCTCGGCCACCCGGAACCGGACCACGCGGCGCGCGTGCTCGTCCTCCTGCGCGACGGCGCCCTCCACGGCGGCGAACTCGACGACCCGGAGAAGGTGCGCGCCACCCTCAGCCGGGCCGTCGACGACCTCCTGCCGGCCTGACCGCCGGGCCGAACACGCGTTCAAGCGGCGTTCACCTGCGAAAACCCAGCGAAGCTAGGCCGATCGGGTTACCTTGAGCGCGTAACGTCACGGAGGTCCGACATGGCGGCAGACGACGCGTCGCGCGTCCCGGCCTGGCTGGAGCCGATGCTCGCCAAGGCCGACGGCGGGCGGCTGCGCAGCGGCCCGGAGTGGGCCTACGAGTACAAACTGGACGGTTACCGCGCGGCCATGCGGATCGCGCCGGACGGCACCACCGTGCTGACCAGCCGCAACAACATCGACTTCACCGCGGAATTCGCGGAACTCGCCGGCGTGCTGGCCCCCGCGCTCGACGGGCAGGCCGCCTACCTGGACGGCGAGGTCGTCGTCTACGGCGAGGACGGCCGGATCGACTTCGAGCGGATGCAGGAGCGCCGCGGCCGCTGGGTCCGGCACCAGAGCGGGCCGAAGGGCCTCGAATTCACCGACGTGCCGGTCCGGTTCCTCGCCTTCGACCTGCTCCGGCTGGGTGACCGGAGCCTGCTGGCCACGCCGTACGACGAGCGCCGCCGCCTGCTGGCGGAGCTGCCGATGCCGGATCCGTACCGCGTTTCGGTGGTCCGGGCGGTCACCTTCGACGAACTCGCCGCCGACCGCCGCACGCCCGCGGACTTCCTCGCGCACGCCGGGGCCGCCGGGTACGAAGGCGTCGTCGCGAAACTGCGTTCGTCGGCCTACTCCCCCGGACAGCGGCCGGACTCGTGGCTGAAGCACCCCCTGATCCGGACGCAGGAGGTGATCGTCTGCGGCTGGCGGCCGGGCCAGCGCAGCTTCACCGGCACCCTCGGCGGGCTGCTGCTCGGCGCCCACGACCCCGGCACCGGCGACCTCGTCTACATCGGCGACGTCGGCACCGGGTTCAGCCAGGCCGGCCGCGCCGACCTGATGGAGCAGCTGCAGGCCATCGAGCGGCGCACGCACCCGTTCGCGACGACGCCGCCGCGGGAGGACACCGTCCGCGCGCGCTGGGTCGAACCGCGGCTGGTGGGCGAGATCGTCTACCGCCAGTTCACGCGCGGCGGCCGCGTCCGCCACACCGCCTGGCGCGGGCTGCGCCAGGACAAGGACCCGGCGGACGTCCTGGCCCCGCGCGCCGGGCCCCCGCCCGAACCGGCCGCACCGCCCCCGCCGTCACCCGAGCCGCCGGGACAGCGGATCACCGTCCAGGCCGGGAACCGGCGGCTGACACTGTCCAATTTGGACAAGGTGCTGTACCCGGCGGCCGGGTTCACCAAGGGCGAGGTGATCAACTACTACTCGCGCGTGGCCGCGGTGCTGCTGCCGCACCTGGCGGGCCGCCCGGTGACGTTCATCCGCTACCCCAACGGCGTCGACGGCCAGAAGTGGTTCGAGAAGAACGTCCCGAAGGGCGCCCCGGACTGGCTGCGCACGGTCCGCCTGGCCGGCAGCGGCGGCACGATCGACTACCCGCTCCTCGACGACCTGCCCGGGCTGGTGTGGGCGGCGAACATGGCGGCGCTCGAGCTCCACGTTCCCCAGTGGACGGTGGAGTCGGGTGCCCGCCGCACCCCGGACCGCCTGGTGTTCGACCTCGACCCGGGCCCGGGCACGACGATCGTCGACTGCTGCCGGGTGGCCGAGCGCCTGCACGACGTGCTGGTGGCGGACGGGCTGACACCGTACGCGAAAACCTCGGGGTCGAAGGGGATGCAGCTGTACTGCGGCATCCGGACGGACGACCCGGCGGCACCGTCGGCGTACGCGAAGCGGCTCGCCCAGCGCCTGGCGCGCGAGACCCCGGAGTCGGTGACGGCGGTGATGGCGAAGGCGCAGCGGACGGGCCGGGTGTTCATCGACTGGAGCCAGAACAACCCGGCGAAGACCACGGTGGCCCCGTATTCCCTGCGCGGCCGCGACCACCCGACGGCATCGACCCCGGTGACGTGGGAGGAGGTCCGCACGTGCCGCCACGTCACGCACCTGACGTTCACGGCGGACGAGGTCCTCGACCGCATCGACGACCACGGTGATTTGCTGGCCGGCCTGACCGAGGCGGCGGCGCTACCGGGCTGACGGTCAGACTTCCCGGAGCCGCCGCTCGGCGACGGCTTCTGCTTGCGGCGCAGCGGTTCCCGGCTCGGCGCGGGCTTGCGGCACCGCGGGGACGTCCGGCTCGGCCCAGGCTTGCGGGGCGGCAGTCTCCGGCTCGGACCGCGCCTGCGGCGGCGCAGCGGATTCCGGCTCGGACCGGGCTTGCGGCACGGCGGGAACCTCCGGCTCGGCCCAGGCTTGCGGGGCGGCGGTCTCCGGCTCAGACCGCGCCTGCGGCGGCGCGGGAACCTCCGGCTCAGCCCAGACTCGCGGCGCGGCAGCCTCCGACTCGGACCGCGCCTGCGGCGGCGCAGCGGATTCCGGCTCGAACCGCGCCTGCGGCACCGCGGGAACCTCCGGCTCAGCCCAAACCTGCGGCGCGGCGGATTCCGGCTCGTCTTCCGGCGGGAGCGCATGCTTCGGCGCCCCCTGCAGACCACCCGCGGCTTGCGGTGGCGCCGATCCCTCCGGCACGGCCGCCGTCCGCGCCGGCTGCTCCTCCGGCCGCGGCGCGGGGATCTGCCCCGTGATGGTGCCCGACTCCGGGTTCGGTCCGCCCGGCCGGGCCGCCAGCATCTCCGGGGTGATCGCCGGGGTCATCAGCGGGGTGTGGGCCGCGTCCGCGTTCGGGGTCGCCGGTTCGCGGGCCGCCGGGTAGCGGGCCAGCGGGTCGTCGTCGATCGCGCCGTTCGCGCGGTGGCCGCGGAGGAGGCCGCAGCACCCCAGCAGGCCGAGCAGGCCCGCCAAACCCCACCACACCGTCATGGCTCTCCTCCGTTTCCTCGCTCCCCGGATATCCGGCCGGGCGCCACCCAACCGGAGCATTACCCGGGTGGGTGACACCCTCAGCCCAGCTTCGGCGCGTCACCCGGGAACGACACCGGCAGCTCGTACAGGCCCCGCGCGGTCCGGCCGCCGCCCAGCCAGCCGTGGAAGTAGATGTGGCCGTCCACCACGTCGGCGCCGCCCGGGGCGTCCACCTTGCCGCCGAGGAGGTCGGTTGACAGGAACGGGGCGTCCGCCTTCACGAACGGGCCCGCCAGCGCCGGCGCCGACGCGTAACCCGTGTGGTAGCCCGTGTTCTGGAACGTGTCCGCGGAATAGAACAGCAGGTAGCGGGACGCCGTCTTCACCACCGAAGGCGCCTCGACGACGGCCTTCTCCGCGGTGAGGTCGGCCCGGAGCAGCTCGGTGCGCGGGCCGGTGAGCGTGCGGCCGTCGGCCTGCAGGCGCTGCGTCCAGATCGCCGCCGGCGGTCCGGGGGACACGCCGTCGCTCTTGTAGAGCAGGTGGCGCGAGCCGTCCGCGTCGACGAACGTCTGCGGGTCGATGTCGCCGTGGTCCTCGGGCGCGCACACCAGCGGCCGGTCGCCGGACGGCGTGTACGGCCCTTCCGCTTTGGCCGCCGTCGCGGCGCCGAGGCACATTTCGCCGCCGGTCTTCTGCGCGGCCGCGAAGTACAGCACGAACGTGCCGTCCGCCAGCTGTGTGACGTCCGGGGCCCAGAACCCGCCGTCCGGCTTCGCCCACACCGGTACCGCCCCGAGCGCGTCGCCGGCGACCCGCCACGGCCCTTCCGGCGCCGGCGCCGTCGCGTAGGGAATCCGCGTCGTGCTGGTGCCCGTCGAAAACGCGAAGTAGCCCCAGGCGGTCTTGAGGACGTCGGGATCGGGGAAGTCCTGGTTGATCAGCAACCGTGGCGCGCTGATCGCCGCGGCCTCCGTCACCACCGCGAACGCGGCGGTGACGGCCAGGACGAGGGCGAGCACGAGTCCCTTCAGACGCATACGCGATTCTGTTGACACCCCAATGCTTCCGGCAACGGCAGGCGGCCGCCGTCACCGGGAAGCGTGGACTTGCCCGCGCGCCTCGATCGGGTGGATTCGCCGGAGCCGGGCGGGGTAGCCACTGTCGCATGCACGCAACGAGCGGACGCGGGGCGTACCGCGCCGGGCACCCCGTCGGCGAAGCCGAAGGAGCGGCCGCCCGGCAGGAGAAACCCCTGGGCGCGCCCGGGAAACCGCTCGACCGCCGGTCGCCGTTCTTCACCGGCATGCTCGCGGCGGCCGGCGTGGCCGTCACGGTCGCCGTCGTCGAGGTCGTCCTCGCCGCCTCCGACGCGCTGCTGCTGATCGGCATCGCGTTCTTCCTCGCGGTCGGCCTCGAGCCGGTGACGGCCCGCCTCGCGCGCCGGATGCCGCGCGCGCTCGCCACCGCCGTCGTCGTCGTGACCGGGCTGGCCGTGCTCGGCGGGGCGATCACCGCGGCCGCGGTGCCGCTGGCCGACCAGGCGACGCAGCTGCAGGACGGCGCTCCGCGCTACCTGGCCCTGCTGCGCGACCACACCACCCTGCTGGGCCAGGCCAACGAAACCTTCGGCCTCGAAGCCGCCATCCGGTCCGTCCGCCTCTCCGACGTGGCGAAACCGCTCGCCGGGCTGCTCGCCGAGGCGGGGATCGTCGTCGTGCTCGCCACCTACTTCGTCGCCGACTTCCCGCGGATCCGGACGGCCCTGTACCGGCTGGCCCCGCGATCCCGCCGGCCGCGGGTGATCCTGATCGGCGACGCCGTCTTCAAGAAGGTGGGCGCGTACCTCGTCGGGAACGTCGTGGTGTCCCTGGTCGCCGGGGTGTTGACGTTCGCCTGGCTGTGCGCGTTCGGCGTGCCCTACTCGCTCGTGCTGGCCGTGCTCGTCGCCGTGCTCGACCTCGTCCCGGTGGCGGGTTCGGTGGCGGCCGGGGCCGGCACCAGCCTCATCGCGTTCACGGTGTCGGCGCCGGTCGGGTTCGCGACCCTGGGCTTCTTCGTCGGCTACCGGGTGCTGGAGGACTACGTGCTGCTGCCGAAGGTCGTCGGCCGGGCCGTCCGGATCCCCGCCCTGGTCACCGTGGTCGCGGTGCTCATCGGGTTCGAACTGCTCGGTGTGGTCGGCGCGTTCGTCGCGGTCCCGGTGGCGGCCGCTGTGTTGCTCGTTGTGCGCGAAGTGGCCGTGCACCGGCTCGACCGGACGTGAAAAGACCGCCGCGCGGAGCTCCGCGCGGCGGTCCGGACCGGATCGGTCAGTTTCCCTGCGTGGTCCCGCCGTCGGCGATCGAACCGGAGGCGCAGTTGTACGGGGACTCGCCCTCGGCCGCGTGCTCGCCCGGCGAGAGCACCGGCACGCCGATGCCGTTGGCGACGTCGTGCAGCGGGACCTGGACACCGAGCACGTTGATGTCGTTGTCGCAGACGCCGCCGACGATGTTCAGGTTGTGCACCGCGTCGAGGTTCTGCACGTTGCCGATCAGGCCGAACTGGTCGGTGGAGTCGACCGGGTGGCCCGCGACGTTGACGGTGGTCGCGGACGCGGATCCGCCGAGCACCGCCATCCCGGCGGCGAGAGCGGTGGCGACGAAGCCGAACTGCTTGATCACGGGAAGAAACTCCTTCTGAAAACCCGCCGGACGGTCCGGCAGGGGATCGGGGAAGGGAACGGGCCCGGCTTCGGTTCGCCGGGCCCGGGGAAGTCGGTCAGGGTGCGGGCACGCCGGATGGGACCGGCACGCTTCTCCAGCGTCGCGGCCGGTCCCACCCGGGCCGGCGTCGTCCGGCGTCGCGGCGTGCCCGGGACGCGGAACCGTGTGCAGCTCGCTCCGAGTTCCGGGGACGCGGCGCGGCGGCGGCGCAACCCGCCGGGCCCCGTGCCGGAGCCGGCGTCCGCACACACAGCGGGCGGCCCCGGCACGGAGATTTTCAGTGGCCCTGGTCGGTGCCGCCGTCGGCGAGGCCGCCCGACGCGCAGTTGTACGGGGACTCGCCCTCGGCCGCGTGCTCGCCCGGCGACAGGATCGGCACGCCGATGCCGTTGGCCACGTCGTGGAGCGGCACCTGCACGCCGAGCACGTTGATGTCGTTGCCGCACAGGCCGAGCGTGGCGTTGACGTTGTGGAGCACGTCGGTGTTGTTCAGGTTGACCAGGCCGACCTGGCCGATCTGGTCGTAGCTGCCGTAGTGGTGACCGTGGTGGTGGTGCTCGTGCCCCTCCGGGGTACCCGCCGCGGCGACCCCGCCGGCCAGGAACGCGCCGGCTGCCGCGGTGACCGCGACGAAGCCCATCTTCTTCAGCATGGATTGCTCCTCGGTGAACGATTTCGGAGAATCAGGACGGTAGTGAATGTGTGTTTCCGTCCTGTGTGGTGGAAACGTACTGAGGGCCGCGCGCCGTTTCCACTTCATTCCACCATCGTGTGAGTAACGCGGGCCTCTGACCGCGCAGAGGGTGGTCCGATCGGGTTACGCGAGGCCGCCTGCCGGAGCAGGATCTTCCGTCAATCTTCCGCAGAAACCGGTGGCGAGGCAAGGGAGAACGCGGGCATGCGAAAGAGCCCTGCGCCGCCACGGTCGGGGGTGGCGCAGAGCTCTTCTGCCGGTCGTGCTATTGGGGCCAGGCCTCGGCTTCGGCGGTGAGCGCGGTGGTGACGTCGATTTCGCCCGACCGCACCCGCCAGGCGAGCGAGTCCGGCCGCGGCTGCAGGAGGTGCCAGCCGACGACGGCTTCGTCGTCGTAGCACGGGTTTTCCTCGTCCCCGATCCCCAGCGCGGCGAAGTACTGGCGGGCGGGCCAGGTTTCGGGAACCCAGGCGCGGGCCCAGCGCACGACGATCCTGGCGAGGTCGTTGCGGCCGTCCGCCGGGTGGATCAGGCGGTCGCCGGTGGTGCAGATGAGGCGTGGCGTGAAGGTCGCGCCGAGCGGCGCGACGACGAGATCAGTGTTCATTACTCCCCCGGTCCACGGTGTGGACGGAATGGCCCGGCTCGGATGCGCTGCTGCGCTTGAGAAGGGAAAGGACAAGCGGCGGCGGACGTACGCGTACAACGCGTCCTTGCTCGGCTCTGCCTTGAACCGGGAGCCATCTTACAAACGCAGGGAAAGGGGCCGGAACCGGGGTTCTTCGCTCGTTCCCGTGACAGCGCGAGTGAACGGGAGCCGCGGGGGTACGCCGCCGGGGAAAGGCCCTCCGACCGGAAGGAAGAACCGAGATGACCCACACGGCCCGGAAACTGCTCTGCGGCACCGTCACGGCGGCGGCCATCGCCTTGACCGGCGCGTTGCCGGCATCGGCGGCCCCGGAATTCGCCAGCCCGGCCTGGCACACGCAGACCGACGACGGCAACGCCCGCGACACGACCCATGACGACAACGACGACAACGGGTTGTGGGGCTTGCTGGGCCTGGTCGGCTTGCTGGGCCTGGCGGGCCTGGTCCGCCGCGGCCCCAAACCGGGAGCAATGGCGGGATACCCGGCGGCGGCGCCCACGGAACCGCCGGCCAACACGTACCCGCCCGCCGGCCCGCGACGAAACCCGCCGGGCGCCTGACCCGCGGCCTGCGGCCGGCTATCGGCCGGTTTGCGGGGGAATCGGCCGGGCGCTCGAGCGGCGGAGGTGCTCTGTGCCCGGCTTTTTCCCGGCTTGCGCCGGGGTTTGCCTGGTAGTTGATCGAGGGCGGTAGTCCGCGGCCGGGATGCGCTTGGCTCTCGGCGGGATGCGCTTGGAGCAGTACTCCGCGCCCGGCATCCATCCGCTGACCCGCGGCGGAACCCGCCCGGCACCTGAGCAACAGCGGTGACGGCTCCCGGCCGGATCGAACCCGGCTCGCGGCGGGATTGCCCCAGCTCCCGAACACCAGCCAGACCCCGCGCCACGCACCCGCTCGCCAACCCACCGGGCGCCACGCCCCCCACCCACGGCCGGCAACCACCCGACCAGTGATGGAACCCGCCGGGCGCCCGAGTGCCACCGGTACCCCGCACCCGGCGCCCGCCGGGTGGCCGAGTGGCCCTGGTGCCCCGCACCGCGGATCCCCCTTCTCTCTTCTCTTCGCGCAGAACGTCCCGGCGCCGTCGGCGTCGGGACGTTCTGCGTTTCCTGCTTCTCCGAGTGGCGCCCAGTTGTCAGGTCTCGGCACCGAGGAGGCCGGGGGGACGAAAAACGGCCCCACGACCGCCGCTCAGATTAGCGAGGTGACCCGGCGGGCAAGAAGTGTTTTTACGTCACATCCTTCTTAAGGGTGACTTTTCGGGTGCACCGCAAACGGACGTGATTACCCTTTCTTCCTTCCCCACAAACCTCACGATCGAGTGAAAGTGCGCCGGCACTCGGATCTGACCCGAGGTGAAAAAAATCGGGTTGATTCAGCCGTATACCGTAACTGGCCGACACGCACGAGTGATGCTATTACACACCGTAGCCGATGTGCAAAACCGCTTCCGATGTGCTTCACGCGAACTTGATGTTTGTTCCGGCCCCGCCGCCGGGCCGTACACCGTGCGGAATCGATCAGCGCCACCGGGGCCGGACATCCGCTCGCGCTATCGCGGAACGGCGCTCACGATGATCGCAGTCGGCATCGCACAATCCGGAGGAGTACGACATGAAAAGTGCACTGACCCGAGCGCTCACGGTGTTCGTCACCGCCGCCGCGGTGACGCTGGCGGGGGTGGGTGTGGCGTCCGCGGGCGGGCCCGGCGGCAACGGTTCGTCGAGCACCACGAGCGCGGCGGCCGAGGTCCAGGGCCTGCGCGACCAGCTGGCGGCGCGGGCGGACGGCGGGGACGTGCCCGGCACGCAGGCCACGCTCGCCCGGCTGGATCCGCTGCTCTCCGACCTGGCCCAGGGCAAGCGGTACAGCATCCAGGCCGCAGCCAAGGACAGCGCGGCCACGGCGCAGCAGGAAACCGCCAAGGCCCGCAAGGGCGTCGACGACCTCGCCGCCCAGCTGCAGTCCCGCCAGTCGCTGCCGCCGGTGTCGGCCCTGCTCAACGCGCTGCTGCAGCGGGTACTGATCAGCCTTTCCGCGCTGGTGAACGACCTTCTCGGCGGGCTGCCCGTCCCGGTCGGCTGAGCCGGCCGGACCCCCGGACGGACAAGCCGGCGACGGCCCGGCGCGGTTCCCCTCCCGCGCCGGGCTTTCGTCGTCCGCGGGCCGGCGATTCCCTGCGGAGCACGAAGAAGCCCGGTGCGGCGGACCGCACCGGGCTTCGGCGTGCCGGGGACTATTCGTAGACGACGTAGGCGGGCGTCGGGTTCAGCGCCATGACCTCCGCCGGGCTCATCAGGGCCGTGCCCCGGCGGGTGTCCTCCTCGAAGAACAGCTTGAACCCCGGCCGCACGTGGCCGGGCATGGTGGTCATCAGCGTCTTCCACGTCGCCTTCTTGGCGGTGGCCGAGCCGATACCGTCGACGACCTTGACCACCGAAACCCCGTGGTGGGCGTGCAGCAGCTGCTCGTCGCGCACCACGGACGCCGCGACCTGGTGGTAGACCATCACCTTGGCGGGCAGGCGGTGCGCGTCGGCCAGGGCACCGAGGTACCGGGCGACGTCGTCGAGCTCGGCGCCGGTCGTGCGGCCGAACTTCTTCCCCGGCACCACGCCCGGCTCGACGGCCCACTCGGGGTCGAGCGCGACCCCGACGTCCGGCTCGGTCAGCCAGCGCTCGTAGGCCTTGACTTCGGGCAGGAAGTCGGCGCGGCCGGGCTGGATGTTCAGCAGCAGCAGGCCTTTGAGCGCCCGGGCGGCGTCGAGGTAGTCGCGCACCGTCCCGTCTTCGCAGCGGCTGCGGTACATGCCGTCCGCGCCGGGCGAGCGGTGCACGGTGGTCGCGATCAGCTCGACGACCGGGGTGATCGGGCGGCCCGCCGGGAACGCCTCGATCTGCTTGCGCAGCGCGCGGCTCGCTTCACCGAGATCACCGGTCATGCGGCCGAGCGCCTTGGCGCCCGGCGCTCCGCAGAAGCCGACGAGCAGGCTGGTTTCGAGTGGGTTCGGAGGTGGTGGCGGCGGAGCCGCGGCGGCGGCCGCCGCGGGAGCCGGCACGGCGAGCGACTGTCCCCGCTGCAGCGCACCGCACGCACTCGTGGCCAAGCCCGCGAGAGCGGCGGTGAGGACCAGACGTCGATCGAAGGTTCGTTCGGCGGCAACCGCCTTTTTCGGGACCATCGCGGGGAAATACCCGATCCCGATCTTGGCCAAACCCATTTCGCCACGATCACCGAATCGTGCTCGCGCCCGTTTCGCGCCCGGCGCCCCGGCCTGCGGAAACGTGATTTCCGGGGCTGCGCCGGGTAATTCCGGGCTCACCCGACCCGGTTACTCGGCCCGCGGCCGCTCCGGGCCCGCAGCACACTTCCGGCATGCGTTGCCTTTTCCGGTTCGGTACCGGGTTCACCGCGCTTCTCGCCCTGGCGGCCTGCGGCGGTCCGGCGCCGGCCCCGGCTCCGGCGCCCGCGCCGTCGCGGCCCGCGCCGGCCGCGGCCCCGGTCCGGGTCACGGCCGCCGTGGCCCGGCAGGTCGGTGCCGACGAGCTCGGCCGGGTGCCGGTCCTGATGTACCACCGCCTCGCCGCGCAGCCACGTTCGGTGTACGACCGCACGCCCGCGGACTTCACCGCGGAGCTCGAGCGGCTCGCGGCCGAGGACTACGTGCCGGTCACGACCGCCGACCTGGCCGCCCGCCGGCTGGACCTCCCGGCCGGCGCGCACCCGGTGGTCCTGACCTTCGACGACGGCGACCCGAGCGTGTTCAGCCTGACCCCGCAGGGCCAGCCGGCCCCGGGCACGGCGATCCGCATCCTGCTGGACGTCGCGGCGGCGCACCCGCGGTTCCGCCCGGTGGCGAGCCTGTACGTCAACGAGCACCCGTTCGCCGACCCGGGCGACGGCCGGACGCTGAGGTGGCTGGCGGAGCACGGGTTCGAGATCGGCAACCACACGCGCAAGCACACGAACCTGCGCAAGGCGACCGACAGCGAGGCGACCACGGCCATCACCGAGGGCGACACCCTGATCCGCCAGGCGATCCCGGGGTACCAGCCGGCCACGTTCGCCCTGCCGTTCGGGGTGCACCCGCGCCGCGAGGAGCTGGCGCAGCGCGGCCCCGGTTACGCGTACGCCGGGGTGCTGCTGGTGGGCGCCGGGCCGGCCCCGGCACCGTGTTCTCCCGCGTTCGACGCGGCGGCGATCCCCCGGATCCGTTCGCAGTCCGAAGGCCGCGAAGCGGAGTACGGCTCGAAGCACTGGCTCGACGAGCTGGCGTCCCCGGGCGGCCACCGGTACACGTCGGACGGAGACCCGTCGACGGTGTCGTACCCCCGGTCCGAAGGCGCGGTGGCGCCGGCGTGTGCGAGCGTGGGCCTTGCCTACTGACCCGATCCCGGCGGCCCGGGTGGACTGGCTGCCGCAGCCCCGCCGCCGGAACCAGCCCGCCCGCGGGACGGCGGCACCGCGGTCGCCGAGGATCCCGCGGATTCCGGTGATTCCGGCGCAGAAGCAGCCGCCCACGGAGCAGGGCGGTCCGGTTGCGGCGCAGCTGGTTCCGGCCGTTGCCGAGGCTTCGGTGGCGGCCCCTCCGGCACCCGCGGAACAGGAAGCACCCACGGCTCGGGCGGCGGCCCGGACCGCTCAGGCCGGTGCCGAGGCACCGGCGCCACCGGCCCCGGCCCCGGCCGAAGCGGCGCTCGCGGCACCCGCACCCGTCGCTCCAGCCGGGTCAGCGCCGGAGTCGGATACCGCTGCCATGCCGGCTTGGCCCGGCCCCGCGGATCTTGCCGCGGCACCGCCGACCCCGGCATCCGCACGCCCGCCGCGAATTTCGGCGCCTCCCGAAGCATCGGCTCCGACGGCACAACCGGCGGAACCAGCCGAAGTCGCGGCCCCGGAAACCCCGGCAACATCAGCGACCGAAGCACCCGCTCCCGCGGCACGACCCGCGGAACCAGCCCAAGCCGTGGCCCCGGAAGCCCCGGCAACATCAGCCACCGAAGCACCGGCTCGACCCGCGCAACCGGCCCAAGCCGCGCCCCCCGAAGCACCCGCTCCCGCCGCACAACCCGCGGAACCAGCCCAAGCCGTGGCCCCGAAAGCCCCGGCAACATCAGCCACCGAAGCACCGGCTCGCCCGGCGCAACCGGCCCAAGCGCCGGAAGCCGCCCACGCCACAAAACTATGCTCACCCCTCGCCCCAGCGCTCGCCGTCGGTCCACCCGCCCCGCGTGTCCCGCGGCCCGCCGCCCCCGCTCCGCTCGTCGTCACCGCGCCCCCGCCACCCCCCACCCCCGCTCCGGCGCCCTGGTGGCCGCCCGCCGTGCTCGTCTTCGCCGTTGTCCTTGCCCTTGGCCTGCTCCTCACCCCGCGGGCCGCCGAACCGCGGCGGGTCTCCGGGGCCGCCTCCGCCCAGCCCGCCGGCACCCCGGCCCCCGCCACGCACCCCGCTCCCCCGCCCGAACCGGCCGCCCTTCCCGACGGGGTTCCCGTCACCGAAGCCGGCGCCGGGACCTGGCACGTCGTTCCCGGGCCCACCCACGACATCGGGGACGGCGACCGGGTCCTCACCTACACCGTCGAAATCGAGGACGGGGTCGACGTCCCGTCCTTCGCCCAGGACGTCGACGCGATCCTCGCCGACCCGCGTGGCTGGACCGGGCTCGGGGAAGTCACCTTCCGGCGGCTCGGCGACCCCGGGGCCGTACCCGCCGTCCGGATCAGCCTCACCAGTCCCGGCACCGCCCGGCGCCCCGACCTCTGCGGCTTCACCATCCCCTTCGACTCCTCGTGCCGGCTCACCCGGGACCACCGGATCGTCCTCAACCTCGCCCGCTGGCTCCGCGGCGCCCACTCCTACGACGGCGACCTCGCCGGCTACCGCGCCTACGCCGTCAACCACGAGATGGGCCACGCGCTCGGCCTCGGCCACGTCGGCTGTCCCGCCCCCGGTGCGCCGGCGCCGGTGATGATGCAGCAGACCTTCGGGCTCTCCAACACCTACCTCGCGAACCTCAACCGGGCCGAACCCGGGGCCGCGACGAACGTCCGGCCCGACGGTGCGGTCTGCCGCGCCAACCCGTGGGTCACCGAGCCGCACTGACCCGGTGGTTTGGACCGCGCGCGCGGTGGGTATACACCGGCCCTCTGGTGGGAGGGTGTGCGATGGTGCGGAAACTTCTGGCCGGCACGACCACGGTTCTGCTGCTCGCCGGCTGCGGCGGGGTCGGCAGCGGCGGTGACACCGGCGCGGCGGCCACTCTGACGACCATGGGGTTCGGGCTCGGCGACGAAATCGCCACCACCCGGGCCGACCTGGCGGGCAAGGCGATCGCGCCGGCCACCGTCAAGATCGGCGGCAGTGCCTTCGACGCCCAGCAGTTCCTCGCCGCCGTCGCCTCGCACACGCCGCCGGACCTCGTCTACCTCGACCGGCAGCTGCTCGGCACCTACGCCGCCCGCGGCACCCTCGAGCCGCTCACCGACTGCATCGCGAAACAGCACATCGACGTCGGCCAGTACCGGCCCGCCGCCCTGAAGGAAACCACCCTCGACGGCAAGGTCTACGGCCTCCCCGAGTTCTACGACAACCGCGTCCTGCTGGTCAACGACGCCGCCGTCGAGGCGGGCGGCCTGACCTCCCAGGACCTCGCCCCGGCCGACCGGGCCAAGCTGGCCGCCGCCGCGCAGCGGCTCACCACCCGCACGAACGGCACCCTGTCGCGCATCGGGTTCGACCCGAAGATCCCGGAGTTCCTCCCGCTGTGGGCCAAGGCGAACGGCGTGCAGATGCTCAGCGACGACGGCCGCACCGCGCACCTCGACGACCCGCGGCTGGCCGGCGCCCTGACCTACGCCAAGTCGCTGATCGACGCCCAGGGCGGCTGGGGCGCGGTGAAGGCGTTCCGCGACTCGTTCGACTTCTTCGGCGAGAAGAACCCGTTCAAGCAGGGCCAACTGGCCGCCACCCTGATGGACGACTGGTACCTCAACGTCCTCGCCAACTACTCCCCCGACGTGCGGGTGACCGCGGCGCCGTTCACCGACACCGCCGGCACCCCGATCGACTGGGTCACCGGCAGCGCGTGGGTCATCCCCGCCGGCAGCACCCACAAGGACCAGGCGTGCGCCTGGATCAAGACGATGACCGAAGCGCCGACGTGGGTCGCCGCCGCCAAGGCCCGCGCGGAGAAACGCCGAGCCGCCGGCAAGGCGTTCACCGGCGTCTACACCGGGAACCGCGTCGCGGACGAGGAGATCTTCGGCCGGCTCGTGCAGCTGAAGGACCGGCCGGCGTTCGACGCCGCCGTCCGGACCGTCCTGAAGGCGCAGGACAGCGCCTTCACCATGCCCGCGTCCCCGGCCGGGTCGGAGTTCAAGACGGCCTGGCAGAACGCCGTCAACCGGGTCCTGTCCGGCGAACAGCAGCCCGCCGACGCGCTGCGGCAGGCCCAGCAGGAGGCCCAGCGCGCGCTCGACGCCGCGGTGGCCCGCCGGTGAAGCGGCGCACGCGGGAAGCCTGGGCCGCGTATGCGTTCCTGTCGCCGTGGATGATCGGGTTCGTGATCTTCATGGCGATCCCGATGGTCGCCAGCCTGGTGCTCTCCTTCACCGACTACGACGCGCTGCGCTCGCCGGACGCCGTCGGCTGGGCCAACTACCAGCGCCTGCTGGAAGACCCGGCGGTGCGCAGGAGTCTCGTCAACACGCTCGTCTACACCGTCATGTCGGTCCCCGCCACGATGGCCGTCTCGCTGGCGCTCGCGGCCCTGCTCACGCGCGCGGGCCGCCGCTCGGCGGGGTTCTTCCGCACGGTGTTCTACCTGCCCGAGATCACCCCGAAGGTCGCCGTCGGCGTGCTGTTCCTGATCCTGTTCAACGGCCAGGCCGGGCTGGTGAACGCCGTGCTGGGGCTGGTCGGGATCGACGGGCCGCAGTGGAGCACCGACGGGCCGTGGGTGAAGCCGGGGCTGGTGCTCATGCACCTGTGGTCGGTGGGCAGCACGGTGGTGATCTACCTGGCCGCGTTGCGCGGTGTGCCGCGGGAGCTGTACGAGGCCGCCGAGCTCGACGGCGCGTCGGCGTGGCAGCGGTTCCGGCGGATCACCGTGCCGATGATCAGCGGGGCCCTGTTCTTCACCCTGATCGTCCAGACGATCGCGGCGCTGCAGTCGTTCGACGAGGCCTACACGGCGTTCTACGGCTCCGCGGCGTCGGCGACCTACAGCAACGACGCCGCCCTGTTCTACCTGATCTACCTGTTCCAGCAGGCGTTCGAATTCCTCCACCTCGGCTACGCCTCGGCGATGGCGTGGCTGCTGTTCGTCGTGATCCTGGCCATCACGCTCGTGCAGGTGCGGCTGAGCCGCCGGTTCGTCTACTACGAAGGCGGTGACCGGTGACCGCGCGCCGCGTCTTCCGATGGGGCGCGCTCGCCGCGGCGAGCGTGCTGTTCCTGTACCCGTTCGCCTGGCTGCTGAGCGCGTCGGTGAAGCCGCGCGCGCAGGTCTTCGACAACCTGCTGATCCCCCGGACCTGGGCGTGGGACAACTACGTCGAGATCTGGCGGGCCGCGCCGGTGGCGGCCTGGCTGCTCAACAGCGTCGTGGTGTCGCTCGCGGCGGCCGTGGCCGTGACGCTGACCAGTTCGCTGGTGGCGTTCGGCTTCGCCTACTTCCGGTTCCCGGGCCGCAACGCCCTCTTCGGCTTGGTGCTGGCCACGATGATGCTGCCGGCCGCGGTGACGATGATCCCGGTGTACCTGATCTGGAACAGCGCCGGCCTGGCGCACACGCAGGTGCCGCTGTGGGCGGGGAACCTGTTCGGCAGCGCGTTCTACATCTTCCTGCTGCGCCAGTTCTTCCTCGGCCTGCCGCGCGAGGTGTTCGAAGCCGCGCGCGTCGACGGCGCGAGCCACTGGACGCTGTTCTGGCGCATCGCGGTGCCGCTGTGCCGTCCGGCGCTGATCGTCAGTTTCGTGTTCGAGCTCAAGGCCAGCTGGTCGGACCTGCTCAAACCGCTGATCTACCTGCGCGACCCGGCGCTGTACACGCTGCCCCGCGGGCTCAAGGCGCTGTCGGACCAGTTCGGCCAGGCCGGCGAACAGCGGTGGGAGATCGTCCTGGCCGGGAGCGTCATCACGACCGTGCCGCTGCTGATCGTGTTCTTCGTGGCGCAGCGCCACTTCCTCGCCGGGATCACGACGGAGGGCGGCCCGCGGACACGGGCGTGACGGCACACGTCGCATGCACCTGACACGGAGGGTGGCGAACCGTCAGCCGGACGAGGTGTCGCGGTTCACGAACGGGGACCTTGTGCGACCTCGCTGCACACCGGGGCGCGGGCCCCGCTGCGCCGGACGGGCCACGCTGTGCCAGCGCGAGTGAACCTTCTTGTCCACGCGAAACTCCCGGCACTAGCGTCGACGGGGAGGGGACGGAAGCCGGGCCGCCTGGCCGGCGACCCGGCTTCCGTTGCCTCCCAACGCAAACGCCAGCGAGGAGTTGCTTGATGACCGCTCTCGACCAGCCCGTGGCCCGCACCGCGTACCAGCAGTCGGTGGCCGCCTACTGGAACGCCGAAAAGGATCCGGTGAACCTCCGGCTGGGCGACGTCGACGGTCTGTACCACCACCACTACGGCCTCGGCGACTACGACCCGGCGGTGCTCGAAGCCCCGGAAGCCACCCGCGACGAAGCGATCATCGCGGAGATGCACCGGCTCGAGACCGCGCAGGCGGAGGTCCTGCTCGACCACCTGGGCCCGATCGCGCCGGAGGACCGGCTGCTCGACGCGGGCTGCGGCCGCGGCGGCACGAGCGTGATGGCCCACCTGCGGTTCGGCTGCCAGGTCGACGGCATCTCCATCTCGGAGCAGCAGGTCGGGTTCGCCAACGCGCACGTGCGGCAGCGCGGGATCGACGGCTCGGTGCGCTACCACCTGCGGAACATGCTCGACACCGGGTTCGAATCCGGGGCGTTCCAGGGCATCTGGAACAACGAGAGCACGATGTACGTGGACCTGCACGCCCTGTTCGCCGAGCACGCGCGGCAGCTCAAGCCGGGCGGCCGGTACGTGACGATCACCGGCTGCTACAACGACGTCACCGGCGGCCGGTCGCGCGCGGTGAGCCAGATCGACCAGCACTACATCTGCAACATCCACGCTCGCGGCGACTACTTCAAGGCGTTGTCCGCCAACGGGTTCGTGCCGATCAACGTCGTCGACCTGACCGCGGCGACGATCCCGTACTGGGAGCTGCGGGCTCGGTCGTCGGTGGCCACCGGGATCGAGGACCCGTTCCTCACCGCCTACCGCGAAGGCAGTTTCCACTACCTGCTCATCGCCGCCGACCGCGTCTGAGGCGGGGGCGGGGTGCCGGAGGAGACCACCACCATGACCGCGTGTCCACAGTGGACCATCGGGGATGCCGCCGGCCTGCCGGCGGGCCCGTTCGGCATCGGGACATCGGCAGCGCGGATCGCGACGCAGTTCGCGACGGCGGCGGGGCCGGACCCGGCCTACGCCTACCTGCCGTGGGGTGACGGCAGCGGGCCGCCGCTGTACTGCCCGGTCGTGGGCCGCGTCGACGACGGCCTGGCCGCGGAGGTGGACCGGCGACTGGTCGCGTGGGCGGCCGGCTGCGGGTTCACCGGCAAGGGCCTGGAGCAGATCGCCGGCGCCGGCTTCGGCCGGCTCGCCATGCTCGCCCACGCCGACTGCGACGACCCGGACCGGCTGCTCGTCGCGGCGCAGCTCAATGCGGTCTGGTGGGCGGCCGACGACTACTACGCCGACGACAGCACGCTGGGCGCGGCGCCGACCGAACTGCCGCCGCGCCTGGCGCTCGTCATGGCGGCCATGGACCCGGTCGCGCCGGCCGGGGAGTTCTCGGCGCCCCTCGAAGAGGCGCTGAAGTCGGACCCGATCCTCGTCGGGCTGCACTCGGCGATCGAGCACCTGGGGCGGCACGGCTCCCCGGTGCTCGTGCAGCGGGTCTGCTACGCGACGTTCTCGATGTTCGTCAGCTGGGACGCCTACGCGGCCTGGCGCCACACCGGCCGCTACCCCCCGGCGTGGGAATACCTGGCGGCCCGCCAGCACGACAGCTTCTACACGTCGATGACCCTCGTCGACGCCGTCGGCGGGTACGAACTGGCCGCGCCGTTCTACTACGACCCGCGCGTGCGCGAGGCGATGATGCGGGCCGGCACGGCGTCGGTACTGGTCAACGACCTCCATTCGGTGGCCAAGGACGCGGCCGACGAAAAACCGGTCTGCAACATGGTCCTGCAGATCGCCGCGGACCGCGGCTGCCCGGTCGAAGAGGCGGTCGAGGCCACCGTCGAGCTGCACAACCAGATCGTCCACGAGTTCGAGGACGGTCACCGGGACCTGATGGCGGTGCCGTCACCGGAACTGCAGCGGTTCCTGGTGGGCGTCCGGTCCTGGATGGGCGGCGGGTTCACCTGGCACGCCACCAATCCGCGCTACCAGTGAGTGAGGTTTCGCTGTGACTGTCACCGATCCGGTGGATGCCCTGAACACCGACGAGCAGGCGCCGTCGAGCCTGAGCCGGGCCGCGGCCCGCACCCTGGCCACC
>NZ_JBFANY010000031.1:0-24743 GCF_040674975.1 Amycolatopsis sp. NPDC049688 | reverse complement strand
TACTCGTTACGACAAGCTCGCCATCGTCTACAGGTCAGCGGTCGTCCTGCACGCGGTGATCACCTGGACCAAAGCATTGTCAGACACGCCCTAGTCACCCAGCGCTCACCGACCACGGCATCTGACTCACGAAGTCCGCGATCGGGCGCCGCGAGACCACCAGCGGTACCTGGTAGCCAGGTCTGCACCGAAGGTGGGCCTACCGCGAGCTCGCTGTGAGCCCGCAGTCGGACCTCTGCACGTGCGCCGTCGGCGCGATCACTGGCGTAGATTGCCGCCATGACGGTGATGTGGTCACGGATTCACGCGGAGCTCGGGTTGCTTCCGTCCGAGCTGACACATGACATGGTCGTGCGCGCCGTCGAGCAGCAGCTCAGAGAAAATGATGACTTGGACTGGAAGCAGGCGCTACCGGTCCCCGAGAGACGCCAGGAGTTCGCGAAGGATGTCGCCGCGATGGCGAACACCAGGGGCGGGCTGATCGTGTTCGGCGTCACCGAAAAGGATGAACGCGCTACCGGCTTTCGAGCGGCGGCTAACGGTGAGCGCGAGCGTCAGATGCTACGAGCAGCTACGGCGCGCTGGATACGCCCCATGGTGAACGGCATCACGATGGATCCGCTCAACGACGAACAAGGAGATCGACCTCTACTCGTCGTGTCGGTGCTGGCTAGTCCGGACGCACCGCACGTCTTGGGCGAGAAGAACGAGATGGGTATCCCGTTCCGAGACGGCTCCGACACGCTCTGGATGAGTGAACACCAACTCGAGCGAGCCTACCGAGACCGGTTCGCGCGCCGCACGTCCGATGCAGCCACCCTGCAAGCCCTCCTCGATCACACCTACCAGCAAGTTGACCAGTCCTCCGATAAGGCATGGCTGATCGTCGTCGCGCGACCTACCTCGCCGACCCCGCCGAATGTCAGCACCCCCAGCAGCTCTGACGTCGCCACCGTTCTTTACGAAGCCATGAGCGCAGGTCAAGAAATCCAGACACGCACCACCGACAGTGGCGTGCTGCACTCGTTGCCGCATGCCGCTATCCACGACCCCGGCACCGGTCTCCGCAGATGGGTGGTGCGAGCACGCCGGTCGGCCGGACCAGCTGCGATGGAAGACGGACTCCAGGTCGAACTCCACCATGACGGGTCGACCGTCATGGCGGTGAGCACCGATGGCTGGGGCGTCGGTCATGCAGAGGGCCTCGACGGTTCGACCCTCCTACCAGTCCGCCTCGTCGAGACGGCTCTTGCGGATGCCATCGCCCTTGCCACCACTCGTTCGCGCCATCTCGGAAACCTTGGCATCCTCCAGGTTCGCGCCGAGGTCAGGCAGCCATCCGCCGGCCTTCGAGCCGATTTTGTCGCCGCAGTTGAGCATGGCAACCGCACTGGACAACTGGTCTCCGGATCACGAATCATCAGGCAAGTCGTGCCCGTTGAAGCCGAGGTACGTGCGGATGCAGACATCTCTGAGCTGAGGGTGACCACCCGACAGCTCGCGCAGGACCTGTTACACCAGTTCGGAGTTCAGCACGTGAAGTCAATCCGAGACTAGGTCCGAGCGACCACGGTGACACTACGAGCACATAGAGTGACGTGGACACTTCGCAGATCAGATCGGCGCACGCCGATCAACGCCATACAGGCCTACCTGGCCATCTCGATGAACGCCACCTGGGCGTGGGCACTGGGTGCCGTCTTCGCGATCGCCGCAGTCGGCTTCGGCTTCGCGGCCTGGCGAGCCCGGCGACTGCCAGCTGCCGACGACCTCACCGAACCTGCCGCTCCGGTGATAGCTCTGGCCAGCGGGCTACGTAACACCGTCAACTCTCGCAGCGACCTCAGGTCCAGGAACTAACGCTGGGGTTGGGGTGCCGTGCGGGTCAAAGCCAGCGGACTACCCCTTGCCAGCCACTACACATCGCAGCATGAGCTGCTTGACCGACATGTCCTCGGAGAGGGTCGGTCGGCCGCAGTCGACGCGCTCAAGCAGTACTTCAACGAGGACGCCGCCCGGCCCCGCTACACCGGCCGCTGGTTCGAACGTTTCGCTAGCGGAGGCGACCGGCCCGACAGCGCTGACACCGTGACCGAGGCCGACGTCCTGGCGCTCAGCTTCTTGAGCATCTCGGACCTGGCGAACGTTGCCATCGACGCGACGATCACCTACACAGCCGAGATCACCGAACTTCTCGGACCGATCCCGACCAACCTGCCGATGCACGAGGCACCGTGGACGACCTACGCGCCCGGATCACCAGCCAGCAGGTTGTGGTGGCTATTCAAGCGCTGCGGTGGCAAGGACCGGTGGGTCACGGCTAACAAGCTGCTAGCCCGGAAGCGTCCACACCTCCTGCCGGTCTACGACAGCCAGGTCAAGGCCGTACTTGGCGCACCCAGCAGCGTCTGGGCCTGCCTGTGGACTTGGTTCCACAGCGACTCGCGGCGAGCCGACGCCGTGGCCGACCTGCGCAACGAGGCCGGTGGCATCGCGGACATAAGCCTGCTGCGCTGCCTCGACGTCATCCTCTGGATGCACGCGACCGGACGGACGACCCAAACGCCTTCGACGAACGGAGCGCCGACATGACCGCCGCCACCGGGCCCGGCAACGCTGAGCAGGTCGCCGTCTTCATCGACTTCGAGAACCTGGCGATAGGCGCCGGTAACAGCCTGCCCGACCAGGCCAATCCGGTGCCGTACGCCGCGCTCGAGCTGGTCTGCCGGGACTACGGCAACGCCTCCATTCGCCGCGCCTACGCGGACTGGGCGAAGCCGCAGTTCGGCAAGTACCAGCACGACCTCGCCATGAACGGCGTCGACCTGATCCAGATCCAGCGGTTCGGCATCCAGCAGAAGAACGCCGCCGACATCCGGATGGCCGTCGACGCTATGGAAACGTTGATCACGCACCCGGACATCGGGACGTACCTGCTGGTGGCCGGCGACGGCGACTATTCGCGGCTCGTACAGCGACTGCGGGAGTTCGGCAAGCACGTCGTCGGCGTCGGCACCGAGGCCTCGGCCAGCCCGCGGCTTGTTTCGGTCTGCTCCGAGTACAAGTACTGGGGCACCCTGGTTGCGGCCGTCGAGCCCAGTGCGAAGCTGACGGTTGAGAAGACGTTCGATATCAAGCACGGTGAAGAGCTGCTGATCCGGGCGATCAAGCAGAGCAACACGCCGACTCCGGTCGCTGCCTGGCTCAAAGCCCGGATGCTGACCCTCGACTCGGCCTTCGACGAACGCAACTACGGCTGCCGGAACTTCAAGGAGTTCCTCGGCCGGCTGCCCAACACCGTGACCGTGCAGGCCAGCGACGGGCCCGGCGACTTGCGCGTTCGGCTGATCGAGCCGGTTCCTGCGCCACGCGTTGAGGCGTAGCCAAGTTTGTACGAGCCAGGCTGCAGTGAGAACCGCACCATTACCCCATCGAGTTTGCTGTTGTTCGATTATCGGGCAACTGGGTGAGCGAGCTACGGCCAACTTGTGGATCTGCGGGCGAGACGGCAACTCGATCAACATGCAGAGAATGCCGTGATTTGTCCACAAAACGACGCAGACTGAGACAAATACGTACGATCCAACCCGATCGGATTCATGAAGATGCCGCCTTATTGGCTTGACATGATGATGCGACTCGTCCAACCAAAGCCATTGCAACGGCTGGGCAGTACGCGATGATTTCACTACGCCAACTGAGTGATGCACCTGTACTGTCGCGGACCGTGGCTGGCTGACGTCGTAGGGTGGACGCCGATCTTGGTCATCCACGGGGAGAGTGCGATGCCAGACGGCTTCGCTGTCGACGTCGAGGCGCTGAAGAACGCCGGGCTCGGGCTGTCCGATCTGCTCGGCGGCCTCGACGAGTTGCAGGTCGAGAACATCGACTGCGACCGGAAGTTCGTCGGGCACACCAAGCTGGCCGACTCGTACGAGTCGTTCACGACTCGTTGGGCGCTCGGCGTTGAGAACCTGACCAAGGACGGTCAGCAGCTCTCCCGCCGCCTGGTCGACGCGGCCGGCGCCTACATCAAGGCCGACCAGGCGCATGAGCACAAGCTCAAGGGCATCTTCGACGACGCGGGCGCCGATCCGGGCGCGACGGCGATGAGCGATGGCTGAGCTTGGCGAGACGGACGACCCGAAAGCTCTGGTGCCCGGCGAGGCGAAGGAGATCCGAGCTTCGACCGCGCACCTGACGGTGTACGGCGACACCATGATCCGCATCGGCGAGGGCTTCAAGAAGCTGGACACCGGCGGCTGGTCGGGGCCGGCGGCCGACGCCTACCACAAACGGACCCATGCTGAACCGGCCCGCTGGCTGGCTGCCGGGGACGCCTTCCACGCGGCCGCGGCGGCGATCAACGGCTACGCCCCGACGCTCGACTGGGCGCAGAGGTAGGCATAACAGGCTATTGACCTGTGGAAACAGGGCGAGGAGGCCAGTCGCCAGGCCAGCGCCGCCCACGACCGTGACGTCGCGGCAGCCGGACAGCAGGCTGCGTCCCACGGTTAGCCACCACCGACCGCAGCACCGTTCCAGTATCCTGGCGAGCCGAAGCGCACTCAGACGCGCTCGCTCTTGCGCGAGGCCCGCAGCCAGCTGAACTCTGCTGGCAATCAGGCGGTCGGCCAGGTCGATAAGGCGCAGACCAGCACCCTAGAAGGGCCAACGTTCCTCTGTGACATCGGCGACGGGCTGACGTCAGCCGCCGAGTTCGTCGGCCTCAATCTCGGGGTGGCACTGGGCGACGCCACCAGCAATGTCGTGAACGCGGCCGGTGGCTCATAAGCGACGTCGTCTATGCGGCCGACGACATCGTTCACGACCTCGGCGATGGCGTCGGCGGAGTGCTCAGCCACGTCGACCCTGTATGATTCCGGAGACGCGGTCGGATGCTGCGGGCGTGTACGTCCGATGCCACTAGAACAAACCAATTAAAGCCTTTCTACCCGTTTAGCAAACTCCTCAATAATAAGAAGAAATTCGACGCGCGGCAAAGTTACTGAAGCGTTAGAAAAATCTGAACGTATCACCGCTTTGTCTTTATCGATTACTACCCAGTACTCTTGGCCGCCACCGACCGCTCGAGGCTCTTCAGCTGGATTCCTCGCGTACTCTACCATTAAATCTATAATAGGTTTCATGTGCTCGATGCCGAATAACAGGCTTGCGATCGGCTCCCATTCAGGAGGAGCCATTACCTCGATTTTTCCGTCTGCTTGATGGCGGAAAGTCACACTATTATGCTTAAGCAAGCTCCCTCCTCGCATCTACTTAGACCCCTGATATACCGGCCAGGAACTAGACACATTATACGGCACCGCAGACACTGGGTCCACCTTAACATCGATGTATCCTTGAATTTCAATTCCTTTGTAGTATCCATGCCATTTATGGGGATCACTACCAAGTTGCTGACGTCCTTCGAACGCCTGCACAGTCGCCTCGCGGCGTTCTTCGTGAGACCACGCATCAGGAAAGAAGCTACTCATCTTAGTGGCCTTTACACCACTAGACGACTCACCTTCCACCAAACCTTCATAAACGCCGTTCTTGTCTGGCGGCGTAATCGATAAGACCTTGAAATTGCCGCTATCGATCCCACCTGGACGGTGGTGGTAGCCGGAGATGCGAGGGGCTTCGCCAACATTGAGCTTAGGCGCATGCCCTTGCACCTGATGCTCTTCAAGGTGGCGAGAAATGCCACCAAACTTGCCGAAGCGTCCGACCCTCCCTATGACACCACCCCCCACCATGCCACCAAGCCATCGATAAGGACTATTTTTAAGACCGTCGACATCAAGCGCCGCGCCTGCTGCGTCGGCGGGATCGGTAAACCACTGATGCACATGGTCACTCAACCCCTTCAGTGCACCGCCGGGATTAAATGCAGCCGCAATCACGCCGTCGAAGTTATCACCCACACCAGCAAGGAGTTCGCCGATATTCTCCAGGAAGTTTCTGCGAATAGGGGCCAGTTCTGCGACTTCATTCAAGATATTCGCCGCATCGTCTCCAGCTCCCTCGAGCTGTTTCTTGGCATTACGGTGCCGTTCATAGGCCGCCCCGCGAACGGCCGCACCCTTGTCCTCAGCAGATATCGACTTCGGAGGTAGCCTAAGTGATATTTCCGCAACGCACTGTTCAGACCAGCTTGCTCGCAAAAAAGGTTTTGCATCCACAATCAGCTGCGTAGCAGAAAACCCACGATCCCATGCTTGCTGGGCCTCACGCTGCTCTCGAAGCGCCCACGCCAAAGTATCCGAGTATCGGTAAATGACGTCAGCGGCACGGGAAAAGCTATCACTTCCGTCAAACCATCGCTTAGGCTCAAATTCATACTTGCGCCGAAACGCCTCAGCTCCCGACCCTTGCCAAAATTGAGTATCAAGCTTCTTGGCAATCTGTCCCGCGGAGTCGAGCAGGAGCGACCACTTCTCGCAGGAACGGCCGAACTCCCAAATCGCCTGCGGGTTTCCCTCAATGCCCGTTATCGGATTTCCCCTGAAGCTAGGCATCGATTCCATCCCCGTACGGTTCCGCAGCCTTCCGCAGAAGGCTCTTTGCATCATGTTCTGCACGCCGATAGAAGCTTCCAGCATTTTGAAGCAACTTGCTAGCAGTTCGCGAATCACTAACAAGCGTCGTGATGCCACGTTGCCAACGGTCACAGAAATGACCGGCTGCGCTCGCTACCGCCGCGTGCCCAAACATTGCCGGCGGACAATCAAGGTCTCGAACAGGGTGCTGTTTGAGATCCGATGCGATCGAACTCAACTGTCGAGAAACCATCTCAAGGTCTTCTACGCTAACTTGGTAGCCTTGACCAGCCACTTCCGACCTGGCTCCCTTCTCTGTGAACCGGACTTGCAAAAGCATGAGACATTCGGTAAAGCTGAGACAACCTAGCAACTCTTCAGAGTCGTCTCTAGTAGATCACCGCCGTGGCGCAGTTATGGCGCACCGCAGGCCAGAGAGGAAGTTGATCAGTGGAGCCCCAGGAACTTGGCTCGAAGGAAGCTGGATCAACACTGAACGATCTATTACTTAGCAATCCTACATATCGCCGCCAGTGGGAGGCTCAAGCACAGCGCCGTCGCGGCCCCGGGGTCAACTACTCCGCCGTCTCTAAAGTCGTCGCGCTTCATCTCTGGAATGAGTCGATTCGGTCCGATCGAGATCGTAATCTCCCGCGAAGCTTGCGCACGCGTATCGAAAGAGCACTCAAACGCGAACAAATTACCTTTGAAACAATGTCATGGATTCTCGATGCCTTCAGTTTTACAGAGGAGGATCGATCGTTGCTATGGAGTATCTTTTCTGGGGGACCCGTGTCGGAGACTGAAGGTGATGGCATCAAGTTCACACTCCGGAACCCGAACCCACCGGTGCTGGTTCCGCAGAACCATCGAACTACCGCGTTATTTAACCGATATTACATCGACAATGGGCTAAACCTTCAGAAAATCGAAACTTCTCACGTCTTGACCGCTGTCGCCGATGTAGTTGAGCGGTACGGCCACAACCAACCCGACAACCTCGACGAGATGTCGGTTGTTGCGGGAGGCAAAATCGCCGCCTACCGAGAAAGTGCACCAGGCTTTGTCAACGTTGAATTTCATCTCGCAACGCCGCTCCCAAAAGGCAAGTCGACTTCGCTGCAGTATGTTGCAACTTACCTTCCTCGACGTCAGCCCTGCACAGAAGTACGCCGCGCAGCACGCGGCAGAACTGAGAATGTCGATCTGCGCGTCATATTTTCTGAGCGCGCTCCCCGTCAAGCGTGGTGGGCAGTGTGGGACGACCACACCGAACGTGAGCCTCTAATGGAGGAACCTCTTGAAATCAGTGAAAACGCGGAGCTTCATCATTTTATTCCGTTTATCGAAGAGACTGTCGTAGGGTTTCGATGGAATTGGTGACCGTTCTGCTAGAGTGCAGTTAAGTCATACGCCATAGCGGCGCCATGGACATGCTTGACTCTACCTATCAGCGTCTTCAGGAACCGACTGACAGGTATGAGGTGAGCGATATGTTGGCTTCAATGGTAGTTGCGGCTTTGCTGTTAGCATTTGCTGCGGGACGATTGTGGCAGTGGGTAAAGGATGCTCGCTCTGCTATGCAAAGGCGCTGACGCCGTCAGGATGGCCAACGCTTGGCTGCGAACAAGCGCAGCTGGGTGTAGGGCTCGACTTGATCGCGCTAGTGAGCACCTCGACGTGCGAGCGGGACAGGCTGCAGACGCTCGCTCGTACAGTCACTCCTTGGAAGAAGCTTTGGCCATCTCATCTTTGAGCACCCACACGAACGCCACGCCAGCTCGCGGGAAGACCCAGCGGTCGAAGCTCACGTCGACCGTCTTGGCCGGCGTCGATGCTGGTGACGTCTCGACCCGAGAAGCCGCCGGGCTGGCGAAGTAGTCGACGACGTTGACGCGGCGGATGCCAGCGTTGACGTAGTCAAGTTTGACGTGCACGCCCTTTGCTGGTCGCGGGATATCCAGGTAGAGCAGGTGGCCGTGGCGTTGGACCAGGACGCGGTAGATGTAGGAGATGGTCACTTCGCTGCCGACTACGTCCTGACCGAGGCTCACGGTCGCTTGCTGGCTCCCTTCCCTGGTCGAACGGCGGATGTTCTTGACTTTGCCGTTGACGGAAAGCCGGACCAGCGTGAACACTTCCGGATCGGCGGCGTCAAGGCCTGCCGACGTATCGAAGTGCCACGCTGAAGCAACCGTCGAGTCCCGCAGCAGCTCGCGATACTCATCAAGGTCGGAGACGCAGGCAAAACGCATCGTCGGACTGGGCGGGCGTGCCTTGTACTCCCAACGGACCGTGGCAACGAACATCGAGCCGCGCCCCTGTGTCGGGCCGCCTTCCCACGGGCTGAGGGAAATCGAGATATCGACATCGCGCCATCGCTCCGGTGAGCGGATGACCTGCTCGCGAAGATCCGCGTAAGCCTCACCTGCCAGATCAGCGTCGTCAATGCGTAGCCCGATTGTGTTGGTGGCGATCCGGTCAAGGGTTTCATCTGACGCGATGTCCTTCAGCCTGTCAGGGCTGGCAGCGAAGCTGCCCAGGACAGCGTCGATAAGGGCAGGCGCTTCTTGCCGGAGGGCTTTGCGAAAGTGCTCAGTTGCCCGCTCGTCTGCTTCTTTGCGAGCGTAGTACTCGAAGATCACCCCGAGGACACCAGCCGTAAGCAATGTCGTGCCGAACTCTTTGGTCGGCCACCCGACCAGCAAGCTCAATGTCGGTGCGCCCTCGACATGCTGCGCCAAGAAGAGAAGCGCCGCACCTACAACGGCGGTGACGAGGCCGGCGAGCCGAAGCTTTATCTTGTAGAGCTGGTCGATCAGGTTATTCATCTATTCGTATTGTATTAGATTTGGTTTGCAAATTGAAGGGGTGGAGAGTCCTAGGAAAAAGCAACCCAGGACTCTCTGCGGACTGGGCGAGCGGCGATCAGGTGTCGCCGCCACCACCGCCACCTATCGGAGTCCGGCGCATAGCTGTCACCTCCTTCGGCAGGAACGTGCGACTCGCTGCAAGATCGATTATACCAATAACTAGGAATTTTTAAACGGCAACGATCCCCTTTGGTCAGCGCCAAAGGGGATCGTTGTGTTCTGCGGGCCGCTGGATCAGGTGCCGCCACCGCCGCCACTCAGCGCGATACGCATCTCATCACCTCCATCGCCAAGATCGACAACAAGAGGTCGCCCCGCTTCGACCACCGACGACAATATCCGATTTTGGGATATTGACAACCCGCGCGGTCGTCTTGCCGCGTGGACAAGTCGATCTACTCTGCGGACTACCGGCGGCTGTGTACGCTCCTCCGCGAGCTGCGCGACGAGGCCGACCTGACGCAAGTGCAGGTCGGCGAGCGTCTCGATGAGCCACAGTCCTTCGTGAGTAAGTACGAGGCTGGCGAACGCCGGATCGACGTCGTCGAGCTTCGCCAGATCGTGGATGTGCTCGGGACTGACCTTGTCTCGGTCATCCAGCGCCTCTGGCCAGCTGCTTCAGCCTGAACCACTGGTCAGCCGCGGGTCACATCTCCGGCCCCGGACTCCAGCTCGGCATAGGCGACGGTGTCCCTGGAACGGGCCCTTAGCGCCTTCTCCACCTGCGACCAGAGCCGCGGCTTCAGCAGTGACTTCGCTTCAGCCAGTGTCACGAACCGCAGACCAGCGAGTTCCTCGTCGGTCAGACGCAGGTTCGACACCGCTGCGTCGTCGAGCTGGCCACCGTCGAAGATGAACACCAGCTGGTCGTCCCACGGCCCGTGCGGCGGTACCCACTCGACCACGAGCAGCCTGCCAACGGTCAGCGTCAGCCCCAGCTCTTCGCGGAGCTCTCGCTCGGCGGCAACCCGCGGTGGCTCGTTGGCCTCAACCATCCCTCCGGGGAGGTCCCAACCCTCTTTGTAGGTGGGATCCACCAGGAGGACGCGACCGGCCTGGTCGGTGATTAGGACGTCGGCGGCAACCCGCTTGCGCGCCTGCTTAGCGTTGCCTTCGGCGAGGTAGGCGAAGCGAGCAGGATCGTCGTCAGTCACACCGGCCACGCCGTGTCAGCTTCCAAGGCAGCCGCGGGTTGCAGAACATGACTGCAGTCTGCCAGGAACAGCTGCACTTCGGGCACTGAGCGGTGCGGTGTGAGGGCTGCCTTGAGGTCGGCAAGCCGACTGCGGACGCGGCTCGAGGTGAGCGACCCGAGGGCCGTACACACCTCGCGGCCAAGCGACGCCGCCTCGTCGATCTCGCCGCCGCCGACGAGCACCTCGGCGAGCGTCAGCTGCCCGAACGCCCGGCTGCGCACCCGGTCGCCCACGCGCAGTTCAAGCACGCGTCGGGCCTGCCGTTCCGCCTGCCGCCGTTCTCCCAAGGCGTCGTAGCAGAGCGCCGCTTCACCGGCGAGCGAGGCTTCGTCGAACTGGCTGATCCACTCCGCCGGTGTGTCTTCGTGTAGCCGCTCCAGCACGCGTTCCGCATCCGTCAATGCACGGCGGCTGGCGTCCAAGTCGCCTTGCATGGCGAAACCACGGGCGGTCATGGCATGCAATCGGGCTGTCAACCGCTGCCGGCCGGGCCCGCGCTGGGCGTGGATCAAGCCGACTTGAGCGATCCGGACGGCGTCCTCGGCCTGGTGGAGCTGACCGGCCAGGTGACTCATGCTGGCAGAGATGTTGGCGAGGAGCGCCGGGTGATCCGCTGCCTTCGCGAGCCGGTACGACTGGCTGAAGTGCTGTTTGGCCTGCCGATCACGGCCGCTGTCGTGGGCCATCCAGCCGGCGATCTCTGTCAGCGACGCGGCCGCCTCGAATAGGCGCTCGCCCAGTACGTCGCTGGCCGGATCGAAGAGCCGCGGGCTGATCTCGGTCTGCAGGTACGTGACCACGGTCGAGTAGATTCGGCCGCCGCCGACCTTCCGATCCGCAACCTGGAATGCCGTGGCCATGGCCTGAATGGTGGCGAGCTCCTCTTCGCCAGCATGTGGCTTGTTGCGAAGGTCGACTGCCACGGAGGCCGGGCGTACGCGCAGTAGTTCCTCGAGGCGATCCGCGCTGACGTTCAGAACAGCGGCCAACTTGGGGCGCTTGTACGGCAGCGGCTCGGTCTTCCCGGACTCCCAGTTGCCGACCGTCTTGACGTCGACGCCAAGAACCTCCGCGAGCGTCTCCTGGGTGTAGCCGGCCGCCCGCCGTGCCCGTGCCAGTCCGTCGCGTTTGGCGACCATGCGTACCCCTCCGTGTGCGGTCCGCGCCGCCCAGCCACATTACCGCAGGTCAGACCTTGTGGTTGCTGGTCTCTTTCGTCAATTTTCCCGATCTTTGCCCTGGGATCCCCTCGGTGCATCGTCCAAGGTCAAAAGCGGCATCCGGCGTCGAGGTGTGCGTCCTTCGCAGAGGTACCACTGGTCGCTTCCCCGCCGATCAGGCGAAGCCCTCGGCGTCGGATGTCGTCCAAGATCGACGACGAGACGGACGGAGCGGTCATCATGGCCGTACGAACGATCGACCTGCGCAATGGCCCACGAGTGTCCTGCGCTTGGCAGCGACGGCTGAACCGGCTGTCGACGACGATCAGCGACCGAATCCCAGAGCCGACGCAGCTCTATAGCTTGATCACCCTGACGTTCGTGCTGCACGAGCCCGACCCGGCTAGTGGCGACTGTGCCTGCTGCACCGCAGCTTGGCCTTGCGACATCGTTCGCCTGGCGTACCGACTGCGCGAAGGGTTCTAGAGATCGTGACCGCCGTCTTTCCCCAGTTTCAGCGGTTTGGCACTTCCTCAGAGCGCGGTCGCGGCGCGACGCCGGCCGGAACACCACGACTGGTGTCCTGCTACGTCCGCTCGCCAGAACCGGAGCCGAGGTATGCCGATGATCGCAGGACTCTCACTCGACGACCTCTTCACCGAACTGCGCCGCCGTAAGTGGACGCTCTACCTGTTCGGTCGGCCGGACGCGCCGGACTTATACGCCGCGACGTTCCACTGGCCGACGTGCGCCGACGTCCTCATCATCCGCGACGAGCACCGTGCCACCGCGTACCGGACACCGAGCTTCCCCGGCACCGACGTCTTCCGCGGTCTCCTGGCAGTACGGCGCGGACCCGCTGTGGACCCTGCGGGCGGTGCTCACGATCGGCGCCCCCGGCCAAGCCGACGCCCCCTTTCAGGTTCTTGCCCCGGCACTGGGCTCCGGGGGTTCCCTTCGAACTCGGTCGGCCGGTCACGATCCGACCAGCCGGCCTCTTCCAAGACCCCACGCCGAACACGACGTGGCGATAGCGAAACGGAGAAGCAGAGCATGACGACCCGTATGTCACTCACCGACGCAGACGAGCGTTTCGGACTCGGCGTCCGCCGGGGATTCGTACCGACGGCCGCCCCCGTCTCGGACACGGAAACCACCCCCTTCGGCCTGACGCTGCGGACTGCCCCCGCCCCTCGCAACGTCGTCGTCCTGCGCACCGGAACCGGTGCCACGATGGCCACCGAAAGCGTGACCGAGCAGTCAACGGACGGCCAGGACGAAGGGGACACCCGCTACGACACGGCCAACGACATCGGCTGACGTCACCGACAAATAAGGACTCGTTAATGCTATGAACCCCGAATCAGATTCCACCGCCGGCGTCGTGCTGGTGTTGACGGAGCCGACCGATACGTCAGCCGATCTCGTCGTCCGCGAGCTGGAGCGCCGGAACGCACAGGTATTCCGGGCGGACACCGGCGACTTCCCGCTCTCGCTGAGCGTGAGCGCCTGGTTCGATAGCTCCTGGGACGGCGAGCTCCGCAGTCCGGACGGCTCGGTCGGCCTACGTGACATCCGCAGTGTGTACGTCCGCAGGCCGACCGCGTTCACCTTCCCGCCGTCGATGAACGACGCCGAACAACGCTTCGCCGCGCGAGAAGCCCGCCGAGCAGTCGGTGGGCTCTTGATGAGCCTGCCGGGGTGCTCGTGGGTGAACCACCCGTCAAAGGCAGCAGACGCGGAGTACAAGCCGTTCCAGCTCGTCACTGCCGCAGCGTGCGGACTGGCCGTACCGCGCACCGCTATCACGAACGCCCCCGGCGACGCCGCTGATCTCAGCGACCGCCTGGGTGGCCCCGTCGTCTACAAGACGCTCTCGGGCGCCTCGGTCCCCGACGGCGAGCGCGTGTCGCTCGTTTACACGACACCAGTCACGGTCGCAGACATGTCCGATGATCGAGTCGCGCTCACCGCACACCAGTTTCAGGAGCGTGTGCCCAAGGTCCGGGACGTGCGGGCAACCGTGGTCGGCAAGCGCGTGTTCGCCGCGAACATCCTCGTGGCCGACGAGACCGCCGGCGAATTGCTCGACTGGCGCGCGGACTACCAGGCCTTGCGCTACGAACCCGTGAGCCTTCCAAAAGGCGTCGAGTCGGCTCTCCTGAAGATGACCGAGCAACTTGGGCTGACCTTCGCCGCGGCCGACTTCGTCGTCACCGCCGACGACACCTACTACTTCGTCGACTTGAACCCCAACGGGCAATGGGGCTGGATAGAGGACGCGACGGCCCTCCCCATCGCGGACGCGATCGCCGCCCTACTCACAGGAGAAGATCAGTGACCGACGTGATCGAGCAGGACAGCGGCCTTAGCGAGCTGGCCGTCAACCTCAACCAAGTCCTCATCGAGCACCTGGCGGCCTCCGAGAAGCTGACCACGCGCGCATGGAGGACCGCGTTCGAGGACGTTCCTCGCCACCTGTTCGCGCCGCGGTTCACCCTGCCGGACAACCTGGGCGGTCACGCCTTGGACATCGCCGACGCCGCCCACCGGACGGAGTGGCTGCGCGCGGTCTACCACGATGAGGCGCTCCTGACGGTCTTCGACGAGCGCGACATGGCGACGACATCCTGTTCGGCGCCGTCGGTGGTGGCGACCATGTTGGAGTCCAGCCAGGCGACCGAAGGAGACGCCGTGCTGGAGATCGGCACGGGGACAGGATGGACGGCGGGTCTACTGTCGCACCGTCTCGGGTCGGAAGCCGTCACCTCGGTGGATATCGACCCGCGGTGCGTCGCCGAAGCGCGGGAACGTCTGGATCACCTCGGCCTCAACCCGACGCTCGCGGTCGCGGATGGCTACCTTGGTTACCCAGTACGCGCGGAGTACGACCGGATCATTGCCACGGCATCCCTGCGGAGGGTGCCGCCAGCCTGGCTGCGCCAGGTGCGGCCCGGCGGCACGATCCTGACCGACCTGCGCGGCGACTTCGCCGGCAACCTCGCCCGCCTCACCGTGAACGAGGACGGGTCGGCGAGCGGTCGCTTTCTGCCGGAGCGGGCAAACTTCATGCCGCTTCGCAGTGAGGAGGAGCACCTCGACGAGCTGCCCGAGCTGGCGTCTCGCGCCGTCAGTGGTCCGGGACCACACCGACGGACCAACCTCGGCCCTGTCGCCCTCCGCAAGTGGGAGTTCGCCTTCCTAGCCCAGCTCTCAATGCCCGGAGCGCGAGCTGGCCGGATCAGGATCAAGGGCGGCCCGATGTACTTCTGCCTCACGGACCCGCGCAGCGAGTCATGGGCGCGCGTTGAAGTAGACGCCGACGATGCCGAGCGCGAAGTCACACAGGGTGGAGACCGACGCCTCTGGGACGAGCTGGAGACCGCGTACCAGCTTTGGACTCGACTGGATCAGCCAAGTCCCGCGGACTTCACGATCAAGATTTCGCCGGACGGCGGCCAGGCCGTGACCCTCCCCGCGACCGACAAGCAGTGGTCTCTGCCCTTGTAGCGGTCCCCACTCCAAGCAGCGTGCAGCCAGACGAGCCGAGGCGCTACCCTACCTGCAGGCAAGGCTTCAGCCCGTACTCAACGTGGTGACGTAGCACCCTTAGTGAGGAAGGTTCGCCGCCATCGCTTCCGCGAGCGAGTCGACAAAAGGCACGAAGTGGACATCGTCATATTGGCCGCGCTTCACCATGATCGTGCCATCCTGGCTTAACCTGTACGCCCCGTTGTGCCAGCTCACCTGCCCATGCAACTCAGCGTTGCAGCTCTGCGATGTGGGCCCGAGTTCCGTGAGCTCCAGTGTCCCGACAGGTGTGATCTCGCCGGTGAGCAGTACTCGCTCACCCACTTGCACACCGACTTTCCGCAGCGCCTTGAGATGCTCTGCGGTGGGAATCTTGCCTGGCACTGCCCTGTCTGCGATCGTGTGGAGGTGTTGAGGGCGCAGGAAGAGCGCTCCACTCGGCCGGAGCAGCAGGCCACCGATGCACCACCCCGCATCGGCCTCAGTGAACCGGAAGCTTGGTGTCAGCATGGACTTGCGACGAGTGCCTCGGAACACCCTGTACTGACGCCGTCCGTACGCCTCACAGGTCCGTACCAACTCAGCCATCAACGCTGCCCACTTCTCGATGGCCGCCGCTGTTCTCTGCCGCAGGAAATCGCTCTGCGCCTGTTCACGCGTCAGCGATGTTTCTACGGCTTGCTCCACCCGCCGCAGCGCATCTTCCAAGGACATTGCCAACTCCTCTCACCGATCATAAGGTCGACGCACAGAGGAGCATTGTTACGACGGTGAGCAGCGGGACGTCGCACCTACCACGAACTTCCTGAAGGGGATCGCGCATTACTCAGGCGTCGGAGCCGTTCTCGACACCCTGCTCGGCTGCCGGATGGCGTTGCCTCTGGTGATTGCATCGAAGGGCCCTGGCGAGCAGCCACTTGGCTTTGTCGGCGTTGGACCGTCCCGCGGTGGGCAAAGACAACTGCGCTGGTCTTCCTAACCCTCATCCTGTCCAATCGCGCCGGATACTTCGCTGCTCGAGGGCTCATGTTGAACTAACATCTCAGAGGCGGTCGAGTCGCCGCCAGGACCCGTTGTCGTATCGAGTGCTCTTGTCGAGGGGATCGCATTGGAAGCCAACACACTGACGCCGCAGAAGCTGTTCGAGCCGCAGGTCCGTTACGTCATCCCGGTCTTCCAGCGCCCCTACGTCTGGGACATCGAGAAGCAATGGGAACCGCTGTGGGAGGACGTCCGAGCCGTAGCCGAAGAGCTGCTCGAAGCTCGTCACCAGCAGAGTTCCGCTGAGGTACCTGCCCACTTCCTGGGCGCCGTGGTGCTCGACCAGCAGCCCAACCCTGCCGGCTTCATCCAGGTCAGGCACGTTATTGACGGACAGCAGCGGCTTATCACGCTTCAGTTGCTGCTCAACGCCACGCGTCAGGTCGCGGCCAAGCACGGCCGGCAGCGGGATGCCGCTCTGCTGACCACGCTGGTGCGGAACCCGGAGCACATCGTCGATAGCGACGACGAGATCCTCAAGGTCTGGCCGATCAACGCCGACCGCGCAGCTTTCCAAGCTGCGATGGACGATGACGAGGCCAACGACGAGAGCAAGCACCGCGTTAGCGAAGCCATCGTCTTCCTGCGTGAACGCATCACCAGCTGGGCATTCGACGCCTCGACCGACGACAGCAGCACGCCGTCTGATCGGCTACGCGCGCTCACGATGGCGCTGGCCCTCAACCTCAAACTGGTGGTCATCAACCTGGAGCCAGCGGACAACGCCCAAGCGATCTTCGAGGCCCTCAACGATCGGGGCGCGCCGCTCCTGGCGGCCGACCTGGTCAAGAACGCCGTGTTCCAGGCCGCGGAACGCCAGCACCTGGACGTCGACAAGCTGGATCGCGACTACTGGGACACGCTGTCCGGCGACTTCTGGCGTGAAGAGCAGCGGCAGGGCCGGCTGAACCGGCCGCGGATCGACATCTTCCTGAACTACTGGCTGACGATGCGCCGAGCCCACGTCGTGCCGTCCGACCGCATCTTCACCGACTTCCGCGACCACGTGCTGCAGCCCGCCCATGATGTCCAGACCGTGATGACCGAGCTGCGGGCGGACGCCCAGACCTATCGGCGCCTCGCCGACTTCCCGCCGCATTCCGTGCCCGGGACGTTCTACTACCGCATCATCCAAGTCATGGACATCGCCGCCACGGTGCCGCTGCTGTTGTGGCTGACGCGTCCAGCATCCGGCGTGCCCGAGCCAGCGCGCGATCAGGCGTTGACCGCGCTCGAGAGCTGGCTCGTCCGCCGCATGCTCTGCCGAGTCAGCATCGCCGACACCACCAACCTGGTTGTCGAGCTCCTACGTCGGCTGCGCACGGCGACCCCAGCCGAGGCTGGCCAGATTACGGAGACGTTCCTTGCCGAGCAAACCGCCGACACCCGCCGCTGGCCGACCGACGAGGAGGTCACCGACTCAGTCCAGCGGATCCGTTTCTACAATGCGATGACACCGCGGCGCCGCTGTCGCATGATCCTCGAAGCGCTCGAGGACAGCTACCGGTCTCCTAAGACCGAGGAAGCGCACTGTCGTCGCGGCGACCTCACCATCGAGCACGTCATGCCCCAGAGCTGGCAACAGCACTGGGGCGCCGACTTCCCCGCCGACCCAGCTTCGATTCAGGACCGCAACCACCGCGTGCAGACGCTCGGCAACCTCACACTGGTAACCGCCCGGCTTAACCCTGTTATCTCAAACAGCCCATGGCCACCGACCGCCGGCGCACCCAGTCCGGAGGGTAAGCGCGCAGGCATCAATGCCCACAGCGTCCTGCTGCTGAACAAACGGCTCGTCGACGAGCACCCCGACGAGTGGACTGACCAGGCGATCAACGATCGGACGCTAGCGCTGGGCCGCCGGATCACCGAGATTTGGCGGCGCCGGGCCTAGCTTCGCCGATCTGGCAGGTAATGGCACGGGTAGTTCGCGACAGTTATCCAGGCACGCCAGGCTAGGCTAACTAGTCGACTACAGCCGGTTCAGCCCACTGGTTCACTCAACTGGATTTGGATTTTCTGAGGATCATAGATCCCAAGAAGCGGAGGATTTGCCCCGATCTTGCGCCCCGCTTCGTGGAGCGCCTCACGAACGAACGGGTATAGCGCAATCATGGCCGCCCGATTGAGAAACTCCTGCAAAGCGTCACGATCAATACTCACTTCTTCTTTAGCCACATAGAAGACGGCAGCGTCGATGACGTATCTTGCGTCGGGAGCGTCGACTGCCAGGCGACCCCGGAAATTGACCTTGGTGTCATCGACGTGGATGAAGAATGTCCAAACTTGCGCGTCAGCGTCAGCGTCTTCGCCTGCCGAGCCTTCGGGCGATGAGAGATCTTGGCTTTCGCCGGCCTCGCCGCCGATCGCAGCGGCGAGGCCGGTCTGGAAACCCGCATCAAGCTTGGCGCTAACTTCATAGAACTGCACATTGGCAAGATCCAGCAAGTTGAGCAATTCACGGCCAGTGCTGACCGACTTCATCCCGCCTATCCCACCATTCCGTAGTCAGCACGCGTCCATTCGACTTCGCGATCACGCTCACCAGCAGCGATGACACCGTGCACGAACTGCGTGGTAGCCGTGAACTGCACACCGTGATGGCCGCCCGCCGCCAGGCCCAGGTGGGTCAAGTCAATGCGTCGACCATGGAAGCCAGACGAACGTGTCCGCAGCCACTCATTGATCAACTCGACATCCTCACGGCCAGGATGCAGAACGTCATCGTCATGGTCCTTCCCAGCTCGACGAAGCCAGTCGTTGACATCCGCCCATAGCCAGACGCCCCCGCCGACGAGGTTGAACGGCTCAGGGAACGGGAGTCCCTTGCGCCTGACTCCACGAACCCACTGGCCGACGGCCTGCACCGTCGCACCCGCCCGATCAGCGATGTCAGCCTTCGTGACTAGGTCCTCGTAAGCGCGGTGGACCACAACGCCGAACTGCAGCTCAAGCTGGATCACGATGTCGCGAGCAGCAGCCAGCGCAGTGGTTCCGTCGCCGGTCACCGTCAGCAGATGCGTCCCGCCATGTTCGCTGTACATCGCATCGATCGTGTTGCCGATCTTGAAGGCGAGTTCCTCCTGAAGACGGTCCACGACAAAGATCAGTTCATACTGACCCATGACACCCTCCTCGGTCAGCGATACCACCAACGTACCACGGCTGTTTCATGAGTGAAACAGCCTTAACTCGAACGGCCCTTAGGGGTCGCTCGCGGCGTCTTATCATGCTGGTCAGGGCAGTAACGAGCCCGCTGCCGGACGCGACGAGCCGCCCTGCCCGGGTTCGCTGGCGTGTGCGGCACCGAGATCGAGTCGTACCCGCAGGGACACATCAGAACGAAGCCGTGACCACCAGGACGGACGGCCCACTCATGCTCCTCGACGAGTTCCTTGATGACCTCGTTCAGTTCCGGTTTGTCGTGGTAGCGCTTGCCCAACGACTTCCCTTCCCCCTCTAGCTGGCCGTGTGACCAATGCCTCGCTCCGCCGCACAGACGACTACGATCCGTGCTCAACTTAGCACCACACGCACACGGTGGTGACGCGCGGTAGTGGCATCTTGCACGTTGCAGCCACGCAAAGCTAGACAACCTCACCTTTTCGAGTGCCATACGACACGGCCGTGGCCAGGTTCTGTCCACCCTTTGTCAAGGGCGACCGCGGTCGCGCCCTGCGCGACGAGAACAAGTTCTCCGGCACGACGTGTCATAGTTCTTCGGTGCTCGTCACCCCACGGCCCGGCGTCGACCGCGAGAACCTTCTGAGAGCGCTCCAGAGCGCCCGCGACGCGGCGTTCAACCTGCAAGGCGGGGGCAGTGGCAGCGCGTTTGATCGCCTCATTGCATATCTCAACTGGGCTAGCGACGCGGTCAGCGTGCTGCACGGCCAGGTCAGCGACCTCGATTTGGATCGGCTTGTGCTCACCAAACGCTACGAGCAGCTGCTGGCCGGCGTGGGAAACCTCGCAGGCACCCACACTGTCACTGTCGTCAACCTCCTGGTGTCGCTCGAGCTGAAGCAACGCGTCGAAGCATTCGACGAGGCGATCGCGACACTACGTCGGCACATCCAGCGCTGGTCGCAATCTGATCTGTTTGTCGTTGCTGACACCGGCTTCTACATCAACCACCCTGTCAAGCTCGAAGAAATCGACCTCGCCGAGGTGGTTGACTTCTACAGCGGGCCGATCCACCTGCTCTTCCCGATGGTGGTCGTCGACGAGCTCGACGGGTTGAAGCAGCACAAGGATCGACACGTCCGCTGGCGGGCTGGATACACGCTCGCTGTGCTGGATCGTCTACTACAGGACGGCAAGGAGGCAGCACGGTTGCGTGACGCCGACAGCGAGATACAGCGAACCACAGGTGTACGGCGCGGAGAGGTGAACGTAGAGATCCTGTCCGATCCTCGCGGGCACGTTCGTTTGCCTATCGATGACGACGAGATCGTCGACCGAGCGGCCGCCACCCAGACGATAGCGTGCCCACCGACTATCGGGCGGAAGCTTGTGCTGCTGACCTACGACACTGGGCAGGCCACTCGTGGCCGGCGAGCCGGTCTGGATGTACGCAAGCTGAGCCAGCCACTAGAGGGCGACGATTAGCCCAAGCAGAATATCGACCGCCCCACCGAAAGTGATGAACACTGCCAGACTGCCTGCGCAATAAATGCAAAACGCCCCAGCCTGATTGCAAGCACGGAGCGTTTACAATCAGCCAGGGCGAGGCTACAAGAAGTACAGTGAATCTACCAACCGCGTATCAACCTTAGGCTCTCACGCTTACATCCACTTCCATATTTGGCGAACACACTTTCAGAATAAGTCTCAGTGGATGACATCGGCGGGATCAACTCAAGCCCCTCTCCTCGGAGAGACAGAATGATACCAGCGTGATACGCAGCGTCCACGAGAAGCTCACTCACTTGCGTCCAGTCGTTGGCAATCATACAAACTCCGCTATCCCTGACGGCCGACTGCACAACAGGCGCTAACGCCTTTTCAAAAGTCGCGATCCGCCTCTCGGTTAACATCTCAACCACTCGCCGTATCTGATCCTCGAGGTGTCGCGATACACTTCCCGAAGACTGCGCCGATTGATATGCCCCGCACGCTTGCCGCGCAAAGCTTCGGAGAACATTCCCCCACCATCGACAAGTTGTGAATGTAACGGGTAACAACAGGCTACTTCGACGCGACACAGTACATCTCCTTGCGATCTCCGATTGGACGCACTGCCAACTAAATTGATAGCAGAAAGAGCATCCAAGCCGAGAGGAGAACCTGGTCGACAACCCTGCATTAAGGTATCATAAAATATTTATTTCTTCAATATTCGAATTTGAGAAGCGTTGGGTTAGTTCCTCAAATTTTCGGTCTACCCGTTCGATCATGTTATCGCTCTCCGGGACATCGTCGTCAAACAGTTCCCTGAAGGAACTAATATTTAACCAGCATGTAAGCAGGTTAAGACCGATTGCCACCTCATACGGAAGTGAATCCAAGAGATCCTTTCCAAACGGAGACGCGCTCTCATGCAGAACATTGGAGACCTGCTCCATCGTCTCTTTCTTGTCGACGGAAAACTCCTCATCGCTAGGTCTGACGATTTTTGCTAGCGCCATGCAGTGAAGTACAGAATCTTCTAGCACAGGACCGACCCAAGGAAGCCTGTCACCGAGAAGGTGTAGCAAAATCTCATTTGTTAGCGAATGATTTCTTATGCCGTAATCGCCGTAATCTATCAACGAATAGCCTGCCAACCTATCGACGGCAAGTTGAGCAGATCTAGCACTAACCGTCGAAGTTTGGAACTCCTGAAATTTGTTTAGGTGCACTGCCGTCAAAATGCCAGGCACCTCCACATGCGCGATTGCGCGACAAAAAACGATAGCTTCTAACGCTCGCATTGCCAGTTCGTCCGTGACCGAAATGCGTTCTATGACCATGCGGTAGATGCCCGTCAGAGCAGCCTCGCTCCCGCCAGCGAGCTCAAACACCGGCGCCGGAGTTGCCCTCAACTCCGAGCAAAAGTCCCGAACCGAAATATCTGTGTTAACTCTCAGAAATCCGGCGGCATGCTCGATAGCCAACGGCCTTCCGTCCAGAATTTCCAACAAGCGACCCGCGTCAGAAGGCGATAAGTTAGGCAGCCTGGATTCGAGCATATGTCGACTTTCACCTTCCGACATATTGGCAACTAGCACTCGCGCACCAACGCTACCCGCGACATCTCGAACTCGACTAGTGAGCAAAAAAGTGCAATTGGTAACGGAAGGGACCAGTTTTTCCAGAAGTTCCCAGTCGTGAAACTCGTCGAAAACAATGACCTTTATTCCCCTGCGCGAGTCCTCTATTAGCGACCTGAAGCGACGCATGATGACACTCTCGTGCCCACTTGTATCGAGCCCGTGATCATCTAATACTAACGCCAGGTCTTCCAAGAGGTCGGATTCATCCCCTGCGCGAATTATAGCTCGCTCGTCAGCCTTTGCAGTCCATCGTTGCGCCAGCTCGAAAGCAATACGCGACTTTCCCGTGCCAGCATCGCCGTGCAGCACTATTACTCGCTCGCCGCGATCGCGGAGTCGGCAAATCTCGCTCTCGATTGACGGTCGAGATATGTAGGAATTATACCTATCCTCGTCGGGCTCTCTAGCAAGCGAACGCCCGCTGGTATATGCCTCAATGAGGTTTTCGATCCCTCTTGCAACGTTGCGCAACAGGTCTGGCATCTTTCCGCCGCGATCCGGCCGACGAAAAGTGTCTGACGCCTGAAAGAAATGGTCTTCAGCGACAACGCTCATACGCGCAGCGCGAGGGAGGCCCCGCGTCCTATCAGCGTGGCCAAACAAAAGGCTGGCAGCCCTGCGGTGCGGCTCGCCACGAACCCAAGACGTCTCTGATGCAAAGAGCTCATCGAACAATAGTTCTACTAGCTCATATTGCCTCCGTCCGACGGAGTTTGGCAACAGGCGAGCAGCGCGGAGAACTATTGAAATATCATCGATTGGCCTGCTTTCCAGCGCGGAAACGCCGACCTTGAGGATCGCAAGCAGCTCTCGCACAACGGGCGATTCGCCCTCTCGGTCATACCAGTGGATCTTGCTGTGCTTCTCTCCTGCCACCCACACAGGTTCTCACGAACTGTCCCAGCCGTCCCAGCTATATCCTGCACCCTTCCCACCGCCCCTCTGAAGGCTGAGAGGCGAGCCGGAACCCCGGCTTGACCAGCGAAGGAGTAGGGACTTCATGCTTGATCTCATCCTTGGTAATCGCGGCGTCCTCGAAGCCGCCTGCAACAACCGTGCAGCTCTTGAACGAGCCCGTGGCCTGCATCAATACGCAGCGCAATCAGTCATGTACGCAACCGACATCCATCGACGATGCCAGGTCCTCGCCAGAGGCGACGACGAGTTGCGAGCCAAGCTCCAGTTCATCCAGGAGAACTACGTCCTGGACGTCGTGTCGACCGGGCACAACCTCGCGAACGGCTACGTGTGATGGACGACCTCATCGAGCTGCTGGCCAAGCTCTTCGCGGCTATCGCCGTGCCGATTATCGGCCTGATCATCATCGTCCACTACCTGGGGATCGCGCTGCGCTGGCTGCGTTACTTCCTCGCCGACAACTGGCCGTATCTGCTGGCCGGCGGTGGTGCCATCGCAGTGGCCATCGCCGTTGCCCTGCTGCTCAACCTGTGGGTTCGGCAACTGCTCTCCGTCTGGGCAGTTCGTCGGCTGAACCGACAGGCGATGCGCACCCTCGACGAGCAGTACCGCGCCGCGGTGCTGCAGGTCGACCGGGTCGCCATGGAGCACGGTCGCGCACCTCGGCCGCCGGACCTCGACGGCGACATTGTGGCTGGTCAGAGCCAGATCGAAGGTGGTCAGCAATGAAGTTCCGGCCGCCGCACCACCCGCTTCGCGACGCACGCAACAAGGCGGTCGGCGTGCTGCTCCTGCTGCCGGCCCTCAACGTGGTCGGGGTGCTCCTGATGTACGTCCTCCGGACGCAGAGCCACCTGATCAATCTGTTCGCCTGGATCGCGATCGACCTTCTGCTCCTCCGGCTGCTGGTCGCGCTGACCCGCCGCTGGTGGGAGCGCCGCCACTAGCTGCCGGAGGGAGGAAGCTCATGACCAGGCACAACCTGACCGGCCGCGCCCACCAGCGCCGCTTCACGTCGCTCATGAAGCGCTGGCGTCGGATCTCGGAAGACGCTGCTGAGCAGCCGGCTCGGCAGCGCGCCCTCCGCCGACGGGTGCTCGACGAGCTGCGGGCACTCGACCACGAGGCCGGCGACCACTTCTAACCACGTGCGGAGGGCGCGCTGCCGAGCCGGCTGCTCAGCAGCGTCTTCCGAGATCCGACGCCAGCGCTTCATGAGCGACGT
>NZ_JBFANY010000030.1:0-30283 GCF_040674975.1 Amycolatopsis sp. NPDC049688 | reverse complement strand
GGGCTGGCTTGGGGGCCGGGGGGGCCCGGGGGGGGTGCCGGCGGGGGGGTCCGAGCGGGTGGGGGGGGGTGGTGCGTGGTAAGGCGCGTCCTAACTCGCCTTACCACTCACGACGGGCGCGGCGGTCCATCGGGCCCCACTCCCGCGAACCCTGCTCGTCCACCAGCCGCCGGGCTTCCTGCAGCACCTCGTCCGCCACCCACGCCAGCGGCTCCGCGTCCACCACCAGCGGCTCGTTGTCCGGGCCGCGCGCGATCTCCCGGCCGCGCAGCACCCACGGCCGGACGCCGGGGCCGCGCAGCTCGCGCAGGTGCTCGTAGTCGTACAGGCGCCGCGCCAGCCACAGGCGCAGCGACCGGTCCTGCCACCAGCGTTCCAGCCGCAGCGAGTTCGCCGACAGGCCCGGCAGCGCGATCCCGGTCAGCCCGTCGCGGCTCGTGCCCGAGTCCGCCAGATCGACCTCCGGGCCGCGGGACCAGCGGACGTACAGGTCGCCCTCGCCTTCGGCTTCGAAGAGCCGGGTCAGCTCGGCCAGGTCCTTCACCGTGGGCAGCATGATCACGCGGTACCCGGGTGGCGGCCGGCTAACCTAGCTGGTCAGGATCTGCGGCGAGAGCACCTTCAACATCGCGTTCGTCCACTTCAGCTGCCGCAGTGTCTGGGGGTGGCAGCGGCTCGCCAGGTCCAGCAGCTCGGTCTGCTTCGCCGCTTGCGCGCCCTGCGCCAGCAGCTCCCAGTCGAGCGACACGCCCGCCGCCCGGCGGTGCAGCCGGCGCAGGTCGGTCAGCAGCAGCACGCCCGGCTCCGGGCGGCGGCCGCCCAGCTCGGACAGCGCCGTCCGCAGCGGCTCCAGCGGGCCGGGACCGGGCACGTCCTCGGCCAGGTCCAGGCCGTGGGCCCGGCCGGCGCGGGCGAGGTCCCGCACGTGCGCCGCCGACCAGCCCGCCAGGTCGCGGGCGAGGTGGTGGATCTCGTGCTCGGCGTGATGGCGGCCGGACGTCTTCAGCAGGTCCTCGGCCAGCTGCGTCTCGGCGCGGTGCAGTTCCCGCAGGACGAGGTCGAGCTTCATCGGACGACCTCCTCGTCGACGACCGCGGGCACCGGCTCGGCGGCCGGGGCCGGCACCGCCCCGATCCGGCGCAGCGCGGCCGCGGCCGTCTTGAACAGCGGCTGCTTGGACACCGGGTCCCAGTCGGTGAAGGTGAGCTCGTTGGCCGCGCGGTCGCCGTCCTTGCCCGCCGGGTGGTCGGTGTCCCAGTAGCCGTAGTGGAACGGCAGGAAGAGCACGCCGTCGCGGATGCCGCCGACGCGGACCCGGGCGCGGACGGCGCCGCGCGGCGTCGAAACCTCCGCGAGGTCGCCCTCGGCGAGCCCGGCGGCGGCCGCGTCGCGTTCGGACACCTCGAGCCACACCTCCGGCGCCGCCGCCCGCAGCTGCGGCGTCCGGCCGGTCTTGGTGCGCGTGTGGAAGTGGTGGATCGTCCGGCCGTTGATCAGGAAGTACGGGTGGTCCTCGTCGGGGGTTTCGTGCGGCGGCAGGTACTCGGCCGCCTTGAGCATGGCCTTGCCCTCCGGGTTCATCGCCCGGTATTCGGTGGGTTCCATCGGCGCGCCCGTGATGAGGTCTCGGCCGTAGCTTTCGCAGTAATCGGGCTGGGCGAAGAACTTCCCGTCGGTGTAAAGCCGTTCGGTCCCCTCAGGACTGTCCGGAGTGCACGGCCACTGGACGCCGCTGACCTCGCGCAGCTTGGCGTAGCTCAGCCCGCTGTAGTCGCACGGCCGGCCCGCCGACGCGCGTTTCCACGCCTCGAACGCGGTTTCGGCGTCGTGCCACTGCGGGAACGGCTCGCCGTCGTTGCCGCGGAAGTCCATGCGCCGCGCGTAGTCCAGGAAGATGTCGAGATCCGGGCGAGCCTCGCCGGGCGGCTCCACGGCCTTCTCCGACAGGTGCACCGTACGGTCGGCGTTGGTGAACGTGCCGGTCTTCTCCCCCCACATCGCCGCGGGCAGCACCACGTCGGCCAGCTCGGCGGTTTCGGTGAGGAAGGCGTCCTGCACCACCAGGAACAGCCGCGGTGAGTCCAGGATGGACCGGATCCGGTTCAGCTCGGGCAGCGAGACGGCGGGGTTGGTGGCCGACACCCAGAGGAACCGCAGCGTCCCGGTTTCGGCGTAGCGCAGCATCTGCATGAGGTGCGTCGGCGGCCCGTAGTGCGGGATCCTGGCGGTGTCGACGTTCCACAGCTTCGCCAGCTCGGCCACGTGGGCGTCGTTGGCCCAGTTGCGGAACCCGGTCAGATCGCCGTCGGCGCCGCATTCGCGCGTGTTCTCCGCGGTCGGCTGGCCGTTCATCTGCAGCACGCCCGCGCCGGGCTTGCCCAGCATCCCGCGCAGCAGGACGAGGTTGTTGACCTGCACGGCGGCCGCGGACGCCTGGTGCGACTGGTAGAAGCCCTGCAGGACCGTGCACAGCAGCCGTTCCGCGGAGCCGAGCAGCCGGGCGGCTTCGCGGATCTCCCCGTGGTCGAGCCCGCAGATCTCCGCGGCGCGCTCCGGCGGGTAGTCCGCGACCATCGCCGCGAGGTCGTCGTAGCCGACCGTGCAGCGCTGGACGTACTCGAGGTCGGCCCACCCGTGCTCGATGATCTCGTGCAGCAGCCCGTTCATCAGGGCGACGTTGGTCCCGGGCAGCGGCGCCAGGTGCAGCGTCGCCGCCCGGGCGACCGGGGTGTCGCGCGGGTCGACGCAGAGCACCGCCGGCGGGTTCGGCCCGGCGAGCCGGTCGAGGACGCGCGACCACAGGACGGCCTGGGTTTCGGCCATGTTGTGCCCGAAGAGGGCGATCACGTCGGCGTGGTCGACGTCGGTGTACGACGACGGCTGGCCGTCGCAGCCGAAGGACTCCTTCAGCGCAGCGGCCGCGGTCGCCGTGCAGAGCCGGGTGTTGCCGTCGAGGTGGTTGGTGCCCAGGCCGCCGCGGGCGATCGCGGCGAGCGTGTAGTACTCCTCGGCGAACAGCTGGCCGCTGGTGTGGAACCCGAGGGCACCCGGCCCCTGCTCGTCGAGGAGTTCCCTGCTGCGCCGGACGATCAGGTCCATCGCCTCGTCCCAGCTCGCCGCCACGAGCTCGCCGTGCCGGCGCACCAGCGGCGTGGTCAGCCGGTCCGGCGCGGCGTTCGCCTGCCAGGCGAAGAGGTCCTTGGGGTCGAGGCGGCCGTGGTTGACCCGGTCGTCGGCGCGGCCGCGGACCCCGGCGATCCGGCCGTCCTTGACCGCGATGTCGAGCCCGTCGCCGTTCGAGTGCAGCACCGCGGCGCTGCGGACCCACCGGTCGACCTCGTCCGGCCGCAGGCCGTCGGCGAGGTGGCGGTCCACCCGGACCGGCCACGGCTCACCCGGGCCGTAGGGCGTCCTGGTCCCCCAGGGCTCGGTGATTCCGTCGCGCTTTCCCACGGTGAGGACCTCCGATCACGACCGGCCGGCGCCGGGGTTACCCGCTCCGCCGGCCGCCAAACATTTTTCCGCCGACCTTAGTTTGCGCGACGCAACAATGAACGCGAATCCCTTTCGTCCGCTTCGACCGCCCGGGCAAACCGCTCGAAAGCGGACACCGCGGCCTCGCGCGCCGCGGGGCCGAGCCGGGCGAGAACCTCCGCCAGCACCCGGCGGCGGTCGCGGTCGACCCGGTCCACCAGCTGCCGCCCCGCCGCGGCCGGGGCGAGCAGCGTCTCCCGCCGGTTCAGCGGGTTGGGCGCCTTTTCCAGCAGGTTCAGCGCGACCAGCCGATCACACGCCCGGGTGACCGAAGACGGGTTCAGTGCCAGCTCGCGCGCCACCCGGCCCATGGTGACCGGGGTCCGGTCGACCACCACCCGCAGCGCGCGGAACTGGGTCAGCGTCAGCTGTTCGGTGTTCCGCTCGACCGTGGAGTCGGCGATCATCACCATCGCCCGCAACACCGCCAGCGCCGCGTCGGTGCCGTCTTGCTCCTGCCACGTTTGCGTCACGCAAGTATGATAGACGGCGAAAGCGGGTACAGCGATTCGTGAGCGCCGACGGCGACCGCGAAAGGAGGCGTCCGCGCCGGTGAAACCGGATCCCGGGCACGTCGAGGCCACGGCCCTGCGCGACTACGTCGAGACCGTCGCCGAACTGCTGCGCGTCGAGCCGGCCGCATCGTGGAGCGAGTACGGCAGCCCGTCGACCGCCTACATCGCCTTGGCCGCCCGGCACGCGGGCCGGTTCCTGATGCTGGCGTGGACCGACGCCGGCGGCTGGTGCCTGGCCGTGGAACCGGACGGCGCGGAGGAGCCGGCGGTCCTGGTCCGGTGGCCCGAACCGGTGCGGCCGCGGCCCGCCGTCGTGGCCCGCCGGGTCCACGAGGCGCTCACCGAAGCGGCATCGCACGCCAAAGGGAGTACTCATGAGCCAGACAGTCGGTGACTACCTGCTCCAGCGCCTGCGCGAGTGGGGCGTGGAACAGGTCTTCGCCTATCCGGGCGACGGCATCAACGGCATCGTCGCCGCGTTCGGCAAGGCGGACAACCAGCCCCGCTTCGTCCAGGCCCGGCACGAGGAGATGGCCGCGTTCTCGGCCGTCGGCTACGCGAAGTTCAGCGGCAAGGTCGGCGTCTGCATGGCCACCTCGGGCCCGGGCGCGATCCACCTGCTCAACGGCCTCTACGACGCGAAGCTCGACCACGTCCCGGTGGTCGCGATCGTCGGGCAGACCGCACGCAGCGCGATGGGCGGCAGCTACCAGCAGGAAGTGGACCTGCAGGCGCTCTACAAGGACGTCGCGAGCGAGTACCTCGTCGAGGTCAACGTGGCCGAACAGCTGCCGAACGCGCTCGACCGGGCCATCCGGACGGCCGAGTCGTCCCGCTGCCCGACCGCCCTGATCATCCCCGCGGACCTGCAGGAGGAGCCGTACTCCCCGCCCCAGCACGCGTTCAAGCAGGTGCCGTCCAGCCCGCCGAGCACGGCGTGGTCGCGGCCGGTGCCCGCGGAGCCGGACATCGACGCGGCGGCCGAGGTGCTCAACGCGGGCGAGAAGGTCGCCATCCTGGTCGGGCAGGGCGCGCGCGGCGCGGCCGAGGAGGTCCGCGAAGTCGCCGAGGTCACCGGTGCGGGCGTGGCGAAGGCGTTGCTGGGCAAGGACGTCCTGCCCGACGACCTGCCGTGGGTGACCGGCTCGATCGGGCTGCTCGGCACCCGGCCGAGCTACGAGATGATGCGCGACTGCGACACGCTGCTGATCGTCGGCTCGAACTTCCCCTACAGCCAGTTCCTGCCGGACTTCGGGCAGGCGCGAGCGGTGCAGATCGACCTGGACGGCCGGTTCATCGGGATGCGCTACCCGACCGAGGTCAACCTGGTCGGGGACAGCGCGGCCACCCTGCGTGCCCTGCTGCCGCGGCTGAAGAGCAAGCCGGACCGGTCGTGGCGCGAGACGATCGAGAAGAACGTCGCGTCCTGGTGGGACACCGTCGAGAAGGAAGCCGCCGTCGACGCGCAGCCGGTGAACCCGATGGCCGTCGTGTCGGAGCTGTCGAAGCGGATCCCGGAGAACGCGATCGTCACGGCGGACTCCGGCTCGTCCACCAACTGGTACGCGCGCAACCTGCGCATCCGCGGCGACATCCGCGGGTCGCTGTCGGGCACCCTCGCCACGATGGGCCCGGGCGTGCCGTACGCCATCGGCGCCAAGTTCGCCCACCCGGACCGGCCGGTGATCGCCCTGGTCGGCGACGGCGCCATGCAGATGAACGGCCTCGCCGAGCTGATCACCGTCGCGCGCTACCAGCACCTCTGGAGCGATCCGCGGTGCGTGATCTGCGTCTTCCACAACAACGACCTCAACCAGGTCACCTGGGAGCTGCGCGCGATGGGCGGGGCGCCGAAGTTCGAGGAGTCCCAGAGCCTGCCGGACGTCGACTACGCCGGCTTCGCGCTGTCCCTCGGGCTCGCGGCCGTCACGGTGGACAAGCCGGAGCAGCTGGCCTCGGCCTGGGACACCGTGCTCACTGCGGGCAAGCCGGCGGTGCTGGACGTCCGCTGCGACCCGGACGTGCCGCCGATCCCGCCGCACGCCACGTTCGAGCAGGTGAAGTCGGCCGCCCAGGCCGTCCTCAAGGGCGACCCCGACGCGTTCCACCTCGTCGCCCAGGGCGTCAAGACGAAGCTGCAGGAATTCCTGCCCGGGAAGAGCCGGTGACCACGGTCGAGCGGGTCGGCGCCCGGGCCTACCGGGTGCCGACCCCCGCGCCCGAGGCCGACGGGACGCTGACCTGGGATGCCACCACGATCGTCGTGGTGCACGTCGAAGCCGGCGGGATCCGCGGGCTGGGCTGGACCTATGCCGACGCCGCCTGCGTTCCGCTGGTCGAGGGCGTGCTCTCCGGCGCCGTCCGCGGCCGCCCGGTGCTCGACGTCCCCGCCTGCTGGACGGCCATGCAGCACGCGATCCGCAACCTCGGCCGGCCGGGCCTGGTTTCGTGCGCCATGTCCGCCGTCGACATCGCGTTGTGGGACGCGGCCGCCCGGTCGCTCGGGCTGCCGGTGAGCCGGCTGCTCGGCCGGGTGCACGACGAGGTCGCCGTGTACGGCAGCGGCGGCTTCACCACGCTCTCCGACGACGAGCTGGCCGCCCAGCTGGACCACTGGGTGCACGACCTGGGCATCCCGCGGGTGAAGATCAAGATCGGCGAGTCGCCGGACCGCGATCTCGGCCGCGTCGCGCTGGCCCGCAAGGCGATCGGCGAAGACCCGGCGCTGTACGTCGACGCCAACGGCGCCTACTCCCCCGGCCGGGCGCGCCGCGTCGCCGAGCGGCTCCTGGAGTACGGCGTCACGTGGTTCGAGGAACCGGTTTCGAGCGACGACCTGCCCGGGCTCGCGGCGACCCGCTTCCCCGGCGGCCCGGACGTCGCCGCCGGGGAGTACGGCTACGACCTGCCCTACTTCGCGCGCATGCTGCCGGTGGTCGACTGCCTGCAGGTCGACGTCACCCGCTGCGGCGGCTTCACCGAATGGCGGCGGGCCACCGCCCTCGCCGCCGCGGTCAACCGGGACGTCTCGGCGCACTGCGCGCCGAACCTCTCCGCGCACGCGGCCGTCACCACCCCGAACTTCCGGCACATCGAGTGGTTCGCCGACCACGACCGGATCGAGCGGCTCTTCTTCGACGGCTGCCTCGACCCCGCCGGCGGCACCGTGACGCCGTCGATGGCCACGCCCGGCCACGGGCTGGCCTTCCGCGCCGAAGCCGCGGCCGAGTACGCACTCTGAAGGAGGATCCGCGATGGGACCCGTCCAGCTCCCCGATCCGGTGGTGCGCCACGCGGATCGCGAGGAGATCGACACCGGCGCGCTCGCCGCGGCGCTGCGCGAGCGCGTCGACGGCGAAGTCCGGTTCGACCGCGGCACACGCGCGGCGTACTCGACCGACGCGTCCAACTTCCGGCAAGTGCCCCTCGGCGTCGTGCTGCCGAGGACGCCGGAGGACGCGGTGGCGGCGCTGGCGGTGGCGCGGGAGTTCCGGGCGCCGGTGCTGTCCCGCGGCGGCGGCACCAGCCTCGCCGGCCAGTGCACGAACACCGCCGTCGTGCTCGACTTCTCCAAGTACTGCACCGAACTGGAGTCCGTCGACGCGGACGCCCGGACCTGCGTGGTCCAGCCGGGGATCGTGCTCGACGAACTGAACCGGCAGCTCGCCGACACCGGCCTGCGGTTCGGGCCGGAACCGGCGACGCACATGAACTGCACCCTCGGCGGCATGATCGGCAACAACTCCTGCGGCGCCACGGCCCAGCGGACCGGCAAGGTCGTCGACAACATCGCCCGCCTGGAAGTCGTCACCTACGACGGAACCCGGTTCTGGTGCGGGGAAACCACCGACGAGGAGTACGCCGCGATCGAGCGGCACGGCGATCCGCGCGCCGCGATCTACCGGCAGCTGCGCCGGCTGCGCGACGAATACGGCGAGGAGATCCGCCGCCGGTACCCGGACATCCCGCGCCGCGTCTCGGGCTACAACCTGGACTCGCTGCTGCCGGAGCACCACTTCGACGTCGCCGGGCTGCTCGTCGGCAGCGAGTCCACTTTGGTCACCGTGCTGCGGGCCGAGCTGGAGCTCGTCCCGGTGCTGCCGGAACGGACGCTCGTGGTGCTCGGCTACCGGGACATCGCCACCGCCGCCGACGCCGTGCCCGCGGTGCTCCCGCACGAACCGGTCGCGCTGGAAGGCGTCGACCACAAGCTGATCCGGGACGAGCAGATCAAGGACATGAACCCGAAGGCCCTCGGCGAGCTGCCGCACGGGCGCGCGTTCCTGATGGTGCAGTTCGCCGCGGCCACGCACGAGGAGGCCGAGCAGCAGGCGCACCGGATGCTCGACGCCCTGCACGACACCGAGCACGAAGCCGACGTCGAGTTCCTCGATGATCCCGCCCGGGAAGAGGAGCTCTGGCAGGTTCGCGAGGCCGGGCTCGGCGCGACCGCGCACCTGCCGGGCCGGGCCGACACCTTCGAAGGCTGGGAGGACTCCGCCGTCGCGCCGGAACGGCTCGGCGAGTACCTGCGGAAGCTGACCGCGCTGTACGAAGAGTTCGGGTACGCCGGCGAAACGGGCCCGAGCCTGTACGGTCACTTCGGCCAGGGCTGCGTGCACACGCGGATCCCGTTCGACCTCTACAGCGCCGACGGTGTCGCCACCTACCGGCGGTTCATGGAGCGCGCCGCCGACCTGGTGGCGGAGCTGGGCGGCTCGTTCTCCGGCGAGCACGGCGACGGCCAGTCCCGCGGCGAACTGCTGCCGAAGATGTTCGGCGAGGACCTGGTGATCGCGTTCGGCAGGCTGAAGGCCGTCTTCGACCCCGGGAACCGGATGAACCCCGGCAAGGTCGTCGCCCCCTACCGGCTCGACGAGAACCTGCGTCTCGGTGCGGGCTGGGCGCCCGCCGACCCGCAGGACCTGTACTTCCGCTTCCCCGACGACGGCGGCTCGTTCGCCCAGGCCGCCAACCGCTGCGTCGGCGTCGGCCGCTGCCGTCAGCACACCACGAGCGGCGGGCAGGTCATGTGCCCGTCGTACCAGGTGACCGGCGAGGAGGAGCACTCCACGCGCGGCCGGGCGCGGCTGCTGTTCGAGATGCTGGACGGCCACGGCGACAGCCCGGTCGGCGACGGCTGGCGCTCCACGGAGGTGCGGGAGGCCCTCGATCTCTGCCTGGCCTGCAAGGGGTGCAAGACCGACTGCCCGGCCAATGTGGACATGGCGACGTACAAGGCGGAGTTCCTCGCCCACCACTACGAAGGCCGGCCCTGGCGGCGGCCGCGGTCGGACTTCACGATGGGCTGGCTGCCGGCGTTCGCCCAGGTGGTGGGCCGGCTGCGGGCCGGGCGCGTGGTCAACGCCCTGACGCACGCGCCGGGGCTGGCCCGGCTGGCGACCCTGGTCGCGGGCGTGGAGGACCGCGAAGTCCCGATGTTCGCCGGGGAGACGCTGCAGCAGTGGTTCGCCCGGCGCGGGCCGTCCGGCACCGGCGCCCGCGGGACGGTGCTGCTGTGGCCGGACACGTTCACCAACTCGTTCCACCCGCACGTCGGGCAGGCCGCAATCCGGCTGATGGAGGACGCCGGGTGGCGGGTGAAGCTGCCGTCGGCGGCGCTGTGCTGCGGTCTGACGTGGATCTCGACCGGGCAGCTGGGCGTCGCGAAGCACATCCTGGCCCGCACGGTCCGCGAGCTGGCCCCGCACCTGCACGACGGCGGGCTCATCGTCGGCCTGGAACCCAGCTGCACGGCGGTGTTCCGCGCGGACGCGGCCGACCTGTTCCCCGGCGACCAGGACGTCCGGCGGCTGCGCGCGCAGACGGTCACCCTCGCCGAGCTGCTGACCGAGCACTCCCCCGGCTACCGACCACCCCGGCTGGACGCGAAGGCGATCGCGCAGGTGCACTGCCACCAGCACGCGATCATGGGCTGGGACGCCGACCGCAAGCTCCTCGAAGCGGCAGGCGTCGACGCCGAGCACCTCGACTCGGGCTGCTGCGGCCTGGCGGGCAACTTCGGGTTCGAGAAGGGGCACCTGGAGGTGTCGAAGGCGTGCGCCGAGCGGGTGCTGCTTCCCCGCGTCCGGGACGCTGCACCGGAGACGGCGGTGCTCGCCGACGGTTTCAGCTGCCGGACCCAGCTGCACGAGCTCGACAGCGGCGGGCGGGAAGGGGTGCACCTGGTGGAGCTGCTGGCCCGCGGGCTCGGCGGCCCGCCCCCGGGTTCGCCGCCCCGGCGCAGGTGGACGGCGGTGGCGGCCGCCCTCGGCGCGGCCGCGGTGGCCGCGGGTTTCGCGGTGCGCCGGAGCCTCCGGTGACGCGCGGCGTGGCCACGGCCCGTGCGGCGTGGGGCGGCGGGGTACTGGTGGTTTCGCGGTACCTGCCGGTGCCGCGGAAGATGGCGCTGGCATTGGGTTTCCGCCACCTGGCCCAGGCGGCGGCGGTCCTGCGGCGGCCGGAGGGCGTGGTGGCCCGCTGGGGCTGGACGATCGACGTGACGCACAGCGTGAGCATGCTCGTCCTGGCCGCGGTGTCCCGGCGGTGGCGGGCGGCGGCGCTGGCGAACGCGGTCGTGGCGGCAGGGTGGGCCCGGGCGGCCCGGCCTCGGGGGGAGGGCGGCCGCCGGCCTCGGAGACGGGCGGCCCCACCACCGGAACCCGACCCGGCCGCACACGGCCGCCGTCGGCGGCGCGGCTCGGCCGGGCCTGCTCGCGGCGCACCCGCAGGTCCCGGAACCGGCCCAGGGGCCCGGTGAGCGGGCCGCCCAGAGCCGCAGCGCCCCTCCGCCCGTGCCGGCCGCCGCCCTGTTCCCTTCTCGCCCCTTTCACCAGCTTCCGATCGGAGAACCCATGACCAGCCAGACCCCGCACCAGGTCGTCGTCGTCACCGGGGCGAGCGGCGGCATCGGCCGGGCCGTCGCGCGGGCCTTCGGAGCCCGGCACGCCCGTGTCGCGCTGCTCGCCCGCGGTGAAGCCGGGCTCGCGGCCGCCGCCGAAGACGTCACCGCGGCCGGCGGGACCGCGCTCGCCGTCCCCACCGATGTCGCCGACTTCGGGCAGGTCGAGGCCGCCGCCGAACGGGCCGAGAAGGAACTCGGGCCGATCGATGTGTGGGTGAACGTCGCCTTCACCTCCGTCTTCGCGCCGTTCGAGGAGATCGAGCCCGACGAGTTCCGGCGCGTCACCGAGGTCAGCTACCTCGGTTACGTCCACGGCACGACCGCCGCCCTGCGGCGGATGAAGCCCCGCGACCGGGGCACGATCGTGCAGGTCGGCTCGGCCCTCGCCTACCGCGGGATCCCCTTGCAGAGCGCCTACTGCGGCGCGAAGCACGCCATTCAGGGCTTCAACGAGGCCCTGCGCTGCGAGCTCCTGCACGACGGCAGCCACGTCCGCACCACGATGGTGCAGATGCCGGCCGTCAACACGCCGCAGTTCTCCTGGGTCCGCTCCAAACTGCCACGGCACGCGCAGCCGGTGCCGCCGATCTACCAGCCCGAAGTCGCCGCCCGCGCGGTGGTGCACGCCGCCGATCACCCGGGCCGGCGCGAGTACTGGGTCGGCGGCAGCACCGTCGGCACGCTCGTCGCGAACGCCGTCGCCCCCGGGATCCTCGACCGCTACCTCGCCCGCACCGGGTACCGGTCCCAGCAGACCGGCGACCCGAAGCCCGCGAACCAGCCGGAAAACCTGTGGTCCCCGGCCGACCGCGGCCGCGACTTCGGCGCCCACGGCGAGTTCGACGGCAAGGCAACCCCGCGCAGCCTCCAGCTGTGGGCGAGCCACCACCACGCCCTCCTCGCCGCCGGCGGCAGCGCGCTCGCCGCGACGGCGCTGGCGCTGTGGCGCCGGGCGAGGTCCTAGAGCACCGGCGCGGCCGGACAGCAGGCCGCCGCGGGGGCGACGCAGGGCGCCACGCTGGCCCCGCCACGAGGGCGGCGCAGCGTGCCACGTAGGCCGGCGCACACCGCCGGGGAGCAGGCCCGCCACGAGGGCGGCGCAGCACGCCACGCAAGCTGACGCACACCGCTGGCGAGCAACCCCGCCGCGACGGCGGCGCAGCACACCACGCAAGCCGGCGCACACCGCTGGCGAGCAACCCCGCCGCGACGGCGGCGCAGCACACCACGCAAGCCGGCGCGCACCGCCAGGGAGCGGCCCGCCGCGAGGGCGGTGCAGCACGCCACGTAAGGCGCCGGGGAGCAGGCCCGCCGCGACGGCGGCGCAGCGTGCCGGGTAGGCCGGCTCGTCCGACCGACCCGGCGGCTACTCCGCCACCGCCGGTCCGGAAGCCTCCTCCACCTCGGCGCGAAGGCCGTTCACCGGAGGGCCGGGCACCGCCCGATCGTGGTCCCGCATACTGGTGAGGTCCCCGGCGGAAGGAGAGGCGGCTTGCGCGCACCCGTGGACCCCTTCGGGCACCCCGCGTTGTTCTACCGCGGTGCCGCCGAATACCTGGCGGGCACCGTGCCGTTCGTGTGGGACGGGCTCGCCGCCGGCGAGCCGGTGGCGGTCGCAGTGCCCGGGGACAATCTCGCCCTGCTGCGGCGCGAGCTCGGCGCGGACGCCGCCCGCGTCCGCCTGCTGGACATGACCGAGGCCGGGCGCAACCCCGGCCGCATCATCCCCGGCGTGCTGCGCGCGTTCGCCGACACGCACCCCGGCCGCCGGGCGCGGATCATCGGCGAGCCGATCTGGGCGGCGCGGTCGGCGGTCGAGTACCCGGCGTGCGTCCAGCACGAAGCCCTCATCAACCCCGCCTTCACCGGCCGGGACGTGACGATCCTCTGCCCGTACGACGCCGACGCCCTGTCCCCGGACGTCCTCGCCGACGCCGAGGCGACGCACCCGGTGCTGGTCGACGGCACCGGCCGGCGCACCAGCACCGCGTACGACCCGGAGGGCGTGATCGCCCGCTACAACGAGCCCCTGCCGGTGCCGGAGGGCGCTTTCGAGCTGAAGGACACGACGGACCTCGCGGCGGCGCGAGCGCTGACCCACGTCCGCGCGGCCGCGGCGGGCCTGAGCGCCGACCGGGTCGCCGACATCGAGGTGGTCGTCACCGAGCTGCTGTCCAACAGCGTCGAGCACGGCAGCGGCACGGGCACGCTCCGGTGCTGGGCCGCCGCCGGCGAGTTCGTGTGCGAAGTCCACGACGACGGCCACCTCACCGACCCACTGGCCGGCCGCCACCCGGCCACGCCCGACCAGCCCCGCGGCCGCGGCCTCCTGCTGGTCAACCACCTGGCCGACCTGGTCCGGCTGCACACGGGCGACGGTCACGGCACGACGTTCCGGGCGTACTTCCGCACCTGAGACAGACCGGCCCGCCGCACGACCCCGGGCCGTCGAGCACGCCCCCGCGCCTGAAGCAGGCCGACCCGCCGCACCGCCGCCGGTCTCCGCAGCACGACCCCCGCACTGAGACAGGCCGACCCGCCGCACTGCCACCAGCCTCCACAGCACGACCTCGGCACCTGAGACCAGCCGGCTCACCGCACCACCCCCGGCCGTACCCCCACACCGGAACCACACCAGCCCGCCGCACTACCCCGGCGCTACCTCCCTGCCGGCTCCCCGCGCCGGAGCCTCCGGTGCACCAAACCGCCCACCACAGCCCCGATCGCCACGCCGCCGTACACATCCGTCGGCCAGTGCGCCCGGGTGCGGAGGCGGCTGTAACAGACCGCCGCCGCCAGTGGGGCGATCGCCGCTCCCGTCGCCGGGGCCGTGAGCGCGACCGCGACCGTGAACGCCGCCGCCGTCGTCGCGTGTGTGGACGGGAACGCCGGTGACTTCGGCTGTTCCGGCAGCGCCCGCCGCGCCGGCAGCCGCTGCGCCGGCGGCCGCGGGCGGCGGACCACCGCCTTCACCACGTGGCCGGCCGCCATCCCGGCCGCGCCCGCGACGAGCCCGTGGCCCGCCGCCCGGCGGCGGGCTCCCGGCCGCCACGCCAGCACCGCGGCCACGGCGAGCCAGAGCACGCCGCCCTGGGCCGCTGTGCTGAGGGCCGTGACCGGCCACGCCGGACGGGTGACCGGAAGGTCGTTTTCGTCCGGTCCGTCACCCATACGAACGACGTCTTCGCTCGGCATTTCCCCCTTTTTCCCATCATGGCCCCGGTTCAACCGTCCGTCTGTCCACGGTGGAGATTCGCGCGGGACGTTTACCACTGACACGATCGGGTATCCCGCGTCCGTGAATGCGCATCGGTTACGCGCGGCGGCCGCACTCGTCTCAATCGCCACCCTGGTGGCGGGCTGCGGGACCGATCCGCAGGCCGAAACCGTGCACGCCGGCCGGGAGATCCGGGGCCAGCTCGAGCTCCTGCGGCTCGTGGTGACCGCCGACCGGGACGAGGTCCCGCCCGTGCCCAGCCTCTCGGTCACCGTCCGCGACGCCGCCGACGAACTCGGCTCCGCCGGCCAGGACGTCGGCAAGCTGACCGACGACCGCGCCCGGGCCGCGCTGGCGTCGATCACCGACCGCGGGGTCGCGCTCGCCCACCGGCTCGACGACGGCCTCGGCGACGGCACCGACCAGGGGCTCGATGGGATCGACGCCGAACTGCAGGGCCTGATCGGCGAGCTCGCCCGCTGGGGCGTGACGTCGTGAGCAAGAAGTTCCTCGCCGTCACCCTCGGCATCCTCACCGCGGTCGGCGGGTTCGTCGACATCGGCGACCTCGTCGAAAGCGGTGTCGTCGGCGCCCGGTACGGGATGGCGATGGTCTGGGTGACCGTGCTGGGCGTGCTCGGGATCTGCGTCTACGCCGACATGTCCGGCCGTGTCGTCGCCGTGTCCGGGCGCCCGGTGTTCGACCTGATCCGCGAGCGCCTCGGCCCGCGGATGGCGCTGCTCAACCTCGCCGGGTCGTTCCTCATCACGCTGCTGACCGTGTGCGCGGAAATCGGCGGCGTCGCGATCACCATCGAACTGGCCTCCGGGGTCGACCGGCTGGTCTGGGTGCTGCCGATCGGCGTGCTCGTCTGGCTCGTGGTCTGGCGGGTCGGGTTCGAGCGGATGGAGACCGGGTTCGGCCTCGGCGGGCTCGCCATCGGCGTGTTCGCCGTCGCGATCTTCTTCCTGCACCCCGACTGGTCGTCGCTCGGCGCGCAGGTCGTCCAGCTGGCGCCGCCGGCCGACCAGGCGCTGCCGACCTACGCCTACCACGCGGTGGCGCTGTTCGCCTCGGCGATGACGCCGTACGAGGTGTTCTTCTTCTCCTCCGGCGGCGTCGAAGAGGGCTGGAAGGTCAAGGACCTGCCCGTGCAGCGCGCCAACGTGCTGCTCGGCTTCCCCCTCGGCGGCCTGCTCGCCATCGCCGTGATGGCGTGCGCGGCGACGGTGCTGTTCCCGGCCGGCGTCGACGTCAGCCAGGTCAGCCAGATCGTCCTGCCGGTGACGCTCGCGCTGGGGACCGCGGGCCTGGTGATCGTGCTGATCGGCATCTTCGCCGCGACCTTCGGCGCGGCGCTGGAGACCGGGCTGTCGTCGGGGTACATGCTGGCCCAGTACTTCGGCTGGGACTGGGGCAAGCGGCGGGCGCCGCGCAACGCCGCCCGCTTCCACCTCACCGTCGGCGCCGGCCTGCTGCTCGCCGTGCTGGTGGTGCAGACGGGCATCGACCCGGTGGGCCTGACCGAGATTTCGCTGATCTTCTCCGCGGTGGCGCTGCCGCTGACCTACCTGCCGGTGCTCATCGTGGCCAACGACCGCGAGTACCTCGGGAAGCACGCGAACCGCCACTTCAGCAACATCGTCGGCGTCGGCATGCTCGTCATCATCGCCGTCGCGGCGGTGGCGGCGATCCCCCTGATGATCTTCACCGGAGCAGGCCAATGAACCCGTGGACCGATCTCGGCCTCGTCGACCTGAGCGACTCGCTGCTCGACCGCCAGATCACCGGCGAGGACGGCACCGTCGTCGGCAAGGTCGACGACCTCGAACTCCGCGCGGAGGACGGGACCTACGTCGTCGACGCGCTGCTCGTGGGCCCGGAGGCGCTCGCCGACCGCATCGGCGGCCCGATCGGCAAGCTGCTGCGCCGCATCGGCCGCGGCTTCCGCGCGGGCGCGCCGCAACGCATCCCGCTGAACGCGGTCCGCGGCATCGAACCGACGGTCGTGGTGACGACGGCGGTGGCGCAGGCGACGGAAAGCCCGTCGGAGGACTGGCTGCGGCGCCGGATCATCGGCCGGATCCCGGGAGCGGGCCGTGCGAGCCGGTGAGCTGCTCGGCCGCCGCGCCCGCGACGCGAACGGCCGGGACCTGGGCGCGATCCGCGAGATCCGCGCCGAAGCCGTCCCGCGCTCGGACGGGCTGCCGGAGCTGGTGGTGCGCGGGGTGATCGTGGGCCGCACGCGGGTGCGGCTGTTCGGGTACCAGCGCCACGACCAGCGGGGTCCGGCACCGCTGGTGGCGCTGATCCGCCGGCTGCACCGGCACAGCCGGTACGTGGCTTGGGAGGACCTGGACCTGTCCGGCCCGGAGGTCCGCGTGCGGCGGCCGTTCGCGGAATTGGCCGGGATCGACCGCCCCTGAGCGCGCCACACCGGAAAGCCCGGCGCGGCACCACGTCGGCCCGCACCGGGCACTGGCCGCGGAGGGTCAGTTCGCGTGCCTGGAGAGTCGGTTCGCGTACCCGGACGGTCGGCTTGCGTACCCGGACGGTCGACTCGCGTACCCGGGCGGACGACACGCGTACTTGAGCGGACGACACGCGTGCCTGAGCGGACGACACGCGTACCCGGACAGTCGGTTCGCGTACCTGGAGGGTCGGCTTGCGTACCTGGAGGGTCGGTTCGTGTGTGCAGGCGGACGACACGCGTGTCTGGGGGGACGACACGCGTGGGGCGGCTCCGCGGCCCGGGGGCCGTGGAGGGTGGTCAGCTTTGGCTGGGGATCTCCGTGGCGCGTTCCCAGCCCGACGGCAGGCGGCTCACGTTGAGGGCGTGGTCGAGGCCGCTGGCCGACAACGCGCGGCGCACCACCCGGTTGTCTCCCGTGACGATGCGGAGGGTCGCGTTCTCGCGGACCGTGCGGGCCTGGATGCCGCCGAGGGCGGCCAGGCCCGCTCCGTCGAGGAAGTCGACCTCGGACAGGTCCAGGACCAGGACCGGGAACCGGCGGTGGGCCCACGTGTCCAGCGCCGAACGGACCTGGGGGGCGCTGTCCGCGTCGAGGGCGCCGCGGATCCGGACCATCACCGCGCCGAAGTACGGGCGGATCACCTGGATGTCGAACGCGGTGCGCTGTTCGCGCGCCGACGGCATTACGGGGATCGCCGTCGCTGGGGGCTGGACGACTAACATTCTTCCACGCCTCATTCGCAGATGACGTGACGAGCGGGCCGTGCTCGACCGACCCGCTCGTTCGCTGGCAAGTTCGGGGGACGGCGGCTGCTGCATGCTGAACCGCACTTCGCAGCGTAGTCCTTGATCCGAACGGCGCAACCCCGCCAACGGCCGAACCCCACGCCTCCGCACGCGACCCGCACGCGCGTTTCTCAAACCACCCATCCGGGTGAACCGCGGCCAGACCGCGGCGGGAACGGCGACCGGGCCGGTCACCGTTCCCGCCGGGTTCAGCCGGCGTGGTTGGCGAAGATGTCCGACGCACCACTGGTGGCAAGCGGCCGTGCGACGCCGAAGTAGGCGGTGAACGACGTCGTTCCGGCGAGCCCGGAGTAGTCGCCGAGGAAGTAGCCGCCCGCGTCCGGTGCGGTGGTGTAGTCGAACGGGGCGGCCGTCAGCCGGGTCTGCCCGTTGACCGCCCAGTTCGCCGGGTTGCCGCAGTCGCTCGTGGCGGCGTGGCAGTGGGCGATGAAGCTGTCGGTCAGGCCGGGCTGCGCCGGCGTCGCGTTCTGCAGGTCGTAGTAGGTCAGGCCGATCGTGCCGTCCGCGGTGGCGTGGATCTGCGGCACGAACGCCGGGGTGTCGCCCGGCGACTGGTCGACGCGGATCGTGTCACCCCACGTGAGCCCGCCGTCCGCGGACTGCGCGAAGGCGATCTTCGAAGCGCCCGTGGGGCTGAACCGGGAGTCCTGCCAGACCGCGTACACGAATCCGTTGACCGGGTTGACGGCGAACTCGGGCAGCTCGTCGCTGGAGCGGACCGGGTGGCCGGCGATCGTCACCGACGCCACCTGCTGGGTGTCGATGCCGATCGCGCCCGACCAGGTGGTGCCGCCGTCGGTGGACCGGATGACCGCCGCGGTGGACGTCGACGAGCCGCGGCAGTGCTGCCCGCCGTGGGTGTACGGGCAGGCACCGCCCTTGTTGGTGATCAGGTCGAAGCCGTCGATCAGCACCCCGCGGCCGGGGCCGGTCGTGGGCACGACGATCTGGTTGCCGATCGTCTGGTCGTTCTGCCCGGGGTCGAAGACGATCCGGCCGGTGCTCCAGGTCCGCCCCTGGTCGGTGGTGCGGGAGAAGTAGCTCGGGCCGCGGTAGGTGAACGCGTGGTTGTACGCGCTGGGGTTGGCGTGGCTCTGCGGCGAGACCAGCTGGTCCCACACCGCGTAGGCGCGGTCGGCGAGCAGCGGGTCGGCGGTCACCGACTCCTTGTCGTTGAGCACCTGCGTCGAGGTGTCCAGGCGCGCGGTGACCGGGGTTTCCCAGTGGTCGCCGCCGTCGAGGGAGCGGCTGATCAGGATCGCGCTCGCCCCGCCGAACGCCGGGCCGTCGGCGTTGAACGAGTCCGCGATCGAGTACACGACCCGGCCGTCGGCGGAGAAGCTGACCCACGGGTCGGTGGTGCGCTGGAAGTACCCGGGCGAGCCGGCGGGCGCCCCGGCGCAGATGCTGAACCGCGGCTGCGCGGCGGCCGGCGTCCAGGTGGCCCCGCCGTCGCGGGAGACGACGTTGGTGAGGCCGTTGGACCCGCCGTCGTTCCAGCGGTCCTGCTGGGCCGAGCCGACGAGGTGGCGCGGATCGGCCGGGTCGGCGGCGACGTACGGCTCGACCTCGGACGCGGCGTAGTTCACGCTGCCGCGCGCCTGCTGCTGGGCGACGAGCGCGGCGCACGCGGCCCCGCCGCCCAGCGGGTGGTCGGGCACCCGGACCGGGACCCCGGCGGCGAAGGTGGTGGCGGCGGCGACCCCGGCGGCGGCCAGCAGGGCGAACACCGCGGCGCCGGGCGGCAGGGATCGGCGGGCGAACCGCCGGGGGATGTTCGGGTTCACGGATGACCTCTTTTCCGGCACCCCGGGCCGCGGAAAGGCCACGGCCCTCTCGCGGGCATTGGTGAGTCGCCGCCCTCCGACCAGCCGTTACGCGATTCGGGCGGCCCGGTGAAATATCCGGTTTCCCGGTGAAAAATTCGTCCGTCCACACCGGACCCGGTTAACGGGAGGACAATTTTCGGCCGCGGGAAATTGCTTCGCGCGCGTGGCCGCGGAGACGGTGCCCTTGACAGCGGGCGGCTCTCCCGCGCATCCTTGGCTATCTCAGGGTTCCTGATATAGACGCCGCTCAGTGAGGAGTCGGACCGATGACCGCAGTGGAGGAGCGGCCGGGCACCCGGCCTCGCCCGGACGTCGAGCCGGGCCGGCTGTTCGTCGGCGGCCGGTGGACCGAGACCGCCGGCCGCTTCGACGCCGTGGACCCGGCCACCGGCAAGACCCTCACCACCCTCGCCCGCGCGACCCGCGCCGACGTGGACGCCGCGGTCGCCGCGGCCCGGCGGGCGTTCGAGGGCTGGGCCGCGACGCCGGGCCGGCACCGGGCCCGCGTGCTGCACCGGGTCGCGGACCTGGTGCGAGCCCGCGCGGACGAGCTCGCCGCCCTCGAGAGCGCCGACGTCGGGAAGCCGATCTCGCTGTGCCGGGCCGTCGACGTCGAGACCGTCGCCGAGCAGTACGAGTACTACTCGGCCCTCGCGCAGGGCGTGGACGGCGCCACGCGGCAGATCCCGATCCCCGCGCACGCCTACACGCGCCGCGAGCCGCTCGGCGTGGTCGCCGCGATCACGCCGTTCAACTTCCCGCTGATCCTGTCGACGTCGAAGATCGCGCCCGCGCTGGCCGCCGGGAACACCGTGGTGCACAAACCGGCCGAGGACACCTCCCTCACCGCGCTGCTGATGGCCGAGCTGCTCGCCGAGGCCGGCGTCCCGGACGGCGCGCTCAACGTGGTCACCGGTTTCGGCACGGAGATCGGCGAAACCCTGCTGAGCCACCCTGGTGTGGACAAGATCGCGTTCACCGGCTCGACCGCGGTCGGCCGGCACGCGGCGAGCGTGGCCGGCGAGCACCTCAAGCCGGTCACCCTGGAACTGGGCGGCAACGCCGCGCACCTCGTGTTCGAGGACGCGGACGTCGAGCAGGCGGTCGCCGCGGTGATCAAGGCGTTCGTCTTCAACACCGGCCAGTTCTGCATGGGCGGGCCGCGGTTGCTCGTCGCCGACGCGCTCTACGACACGATCCTGGGCGCGCTCGCGGAAGCCGTGCCGCACGTGCCGGTCGGCGACCCGTTCGACCCCGCGACGGTGGTCGGCCCGATGGCGGGCGAGCGCCACCGGGCGAAGGTGGAGCAGTACGTCGAGCTGGCCCGCGCCGACGGCGGCCGGATCGTCACCGGCGGCGGGCGGCCGGCCATCGAGGGCGGGTTCTTCTTCCAGCCCACGGTGATCGCGGACCTGCCGGCGGACTCTCGCGTCATCCGCGAAGAGATCTTCGGCCCGGTGCTGACCGTCCAGCGCTTCGCGACCGAGGACGAAGCGGTCGCGCTCGCCAACAGCACGCCCTACGGCCTCGCGGCCGGGCTGCAGACGACGGACCTCGCCCGCGCGCACCGGGTCGCCGCGCGGCTGGAGGCCGGGATCGTCTGGGTCAACGACTGGGCGATGCTCGACCCCGCGATCCCCTTCGGCGGCGTCAAGGACTCCGGCTTCGGCCGCGAGTACGGCCCCGAATCCCTCGACGCCTACACGCGCACGAAGTCCGTCGTCATCTCCCTCGCCTGAAGTCCCCAGGAGAAGTCCCATGCCCACCACCACCGCGGCCGTCGTGGAGTCGGCCGGCGCCGGGTTCACCCTCGGCGAAGTGTCCCTCGACGCGCTCCGCCCGGACGAGGTCCGGGTCCGGATCGTCGCCACCGGCGTCTGCCACACCGACCTCGGCGTCGCCGCCGGCGCCCTGCCCTTCCCGCTGCCCGGCGTGCTCGGCCACGAAGGCGCCGGGATCGTCGAGGAGACCGGCGCCGCGGTCACCCGCGTCCGGCCGGGCGACCGGGTCCTGCTCAGCTACACCTCCTGCGGCGGCTGCGCGAACTGCCGCGACGGCCACCCCGCCTACTGCGAGACCTGGCTGCCCGCCAACCTGCTCGGCGGGCAGCGCCCGGACGGCACCACCCCGATCTCGCGCGACGGCACCCCCATCGGCGGCCACTTCTTCGGCCAGTCCAGCTTCGCCGGGCACGCCGTGGCCGACGAACGCAGCGTCGTCAAGGTCGCCGCCGACGCGCCGCTGGACCTGCTGGCCCCGCTCGGCTGCGGCGTCATGACCGGCGCCGGCGCCGTGTGGAACGTCCTCACCCCGCGCCCGGGCGCCACGCTGCTGGTCACCGGCGCCGGCGCGGTCGGCCTCTCGGCGATCATGGCCGCCCATCTGACGCCGGCGACCCGGATCATCGCCGTCGACCGCGTTCCCGGCCGGCTCGGGCTCGCCCGCGAGCTCGGCGCCACCGACACGATCGACACGAGCGGCGAAGACCTCGCCGAGGCGGTCGGCAAGCTGACCGGCGGCCGCGGCGTCGACGGCGTCGTCGAGACGACCGGCAACGCCGGCATGCTGGGGACGGCGATCGGCGCGCTCGCCGCGCGCGGCACCGCGGTCGTCGTCGGCGCGCCCGCCTTCGGCACCACGGTCGGCGTGGACGTCAACTTCCTGCTCCCCGGCCGGCACGTCACCGGCCTCACCATGGGTGACGCCGACACGCAGGCGCTGGTGCCGACCCTGGCCGAGCTGGTCGCCGCGGGCCGGTTCCCGCTCGGAAAGCTGGTCACGCACTACGAGTTCGGGCAGATTCAACAGGCAGTGGACGACATGCTCGCGGGCACGACGATCAAGCCGGTCCTGCGGTGGTGAAGGAGGCAGGCGTGCACCTCCCCGACTTCGGCCTGGGCAGCTGGCCCGCGCGGCGGGCGCGGATCGACCCGGACCGCACCGCGCTGGTGGAGGCCGGCCGGTCGCTCACCTACGCCGGGCTCGCCGGCCGGGTGGAGCGGCTCGCCGGAGCGCTGACCCGGCGCGGCGTGCGCCCGGGCGACCGCGTGGCCTACCTCGGCGTCAACGCCATCACCGTGTTCGAGACGCTGTTCGCCACCGCCCGCTGCGGCGCGATCTTCGTCCCGCTCAACTACCGCCTCTCCCCCACCGAGATCCGGTACATGCTCGACGACAGCGGCGCTTCGGTCCTCGTGCACAGCGCGGACACCGCCGAGCTGGTGGCGGCGGCCGGGGCGCTGCCGGACGGCGCCGTCATCGCGACCGAGGGGGACTTCGAGGCGGAGGTCGCCGAGGCCGGGCCGGCGCCGGAAACCGCGGTGCGGCTGGAAGACCCGTGCCTGCTGCTCTACACCTCCGGCACCACCGGACGGCCGAAGGCGGCGGTCCTCACCCACGCCAACCTGACCTGGAACACCGTCAACCAGCTCGCGCACCTCGACGTCCTGGGCACCGACAAGGCGCTGTGCATCGCGCCGCTGTTCCACTGCGTCGGGCTGGGCCAGATCACGCTGCCGACGCTGTTCAAAGGTGGCAGTGTGGAGCCGGTGGCCAAGTTCGACCCGGGCACCATCCTCGCCCGGATCGGCGAGGCCGGGATCACCAGCTTCTCCGCGGTGCCGACGATGCTGGAGATGATGTGCCGGCACGAGGACTGGGACCGCACCGACCTGAGCTCGCTGACCTGCGTGCTCTACGGCGGCTCACCGGTGGCCGAGCGCGTCGCGCGCGCGTGGCTCGACCGCGGCGTGCAGCTCCTGCAGGGCTACGGCATGACCGAGGCCGCCCCGGGCGTCTCGATGGCCACCCACGAGGGCACGCCGGCCCACCCGGTCGCCGCCGGGGTGCCGCACTTCTTCACCGACGTGGCCGCGCTCGGCCCCGACCTCACGCCGCAGCCGCTCGACGGGACCCCGGCCGAGCTGCTCGTGCGCGGCCCGCACGTCTTCGGCGGTTACTGGAACCGGCCCGAAGAATCGGCAGCGAGCTTCGTCGACGGCGACTGGTTCCGCACCGGTGACGTCGTCCGCGTCGACGAAGACGGCTGGGCCCACGTCGTCGACCGGGTCAAGGACATGATCATCTCCGGCGGGGAAAACGTGTACCCGGCCGAGATCGAGGCGGTCGCCGTCCGGCTCGACGAAGTCGACGCCTGTGCCGTCGTCGGCGTGGCCGACGAGCGCTGGGGCGAGGCCGGCGCCGCCTTCGTCGTCGTCCGGCCCGGGGCGAAGCTCGACGAAGCACAGTTCCGCACCCACCTCGAACAGCACCTGGCGCGCTACAAGATCCCGAAGCACGTGCTGTTCACCGACACCCTGCCCCGCAATGCGACCGGCAAGATCCGCCGCGTCGAACTGCGCGCCCGCGCCGCCGAAACCTTGACGAACGGACCCGCATGACCTCGCCCCTCCTGCCCCCCACGCTGCGCCTGGAGCTGCGGGACGACATCGCCGTGCTGCGGCTGGCGCGTCCCGAGAAGCGCAACGCGCTCGACGACGCGACCGTGCTCGGCCTCGAGTCGTTCTTCGGCAGCCCGCCGCCGGGGGTCAAGGCCGTCGTGCTGGACGCCGTCGGCGACCACTTCTCCGCCGGGCTCGACCTGTCCGAGCTCACCGAGCGCGACGCGTTCGAGGGCCTGGAGCACTCGATGATGTGGCACCGCGCGTTCGAGCGGCTCGAACGCGGGCGGGTGCCGGTGGTCGCGGTGCTCAAGGGCGCGGTCGTCGGCGGCGGCCTGGAACTGGCGGCCGCCGCGCACATCCGCGTCGCGGAGTCCTCGGCGTTCTACGCCCTGCCGGAGGGCCAGCGCGGGCTGTTCGTCGGCGGCGGCGCGTCGGTGCGGGTGCCGCGGCTGATCGGCGCGCACCGGATGGCCGACATGATGCTCACCGGCCGCGTACTCGACGCCGACGAGGGCCACGCCGCCGGGTTGTCGCACTACCGCGTCGAAAACGGCCTGGAGCACGCGCTCGGCCTGGCCCGCAAGATCGCCTCGAACTCGCCGATCACGAACTTCGCCGTGCTGCAGGCCCTGCCCCGCATCGCCGAGGCCAACCCGGCCGAGGGCTACCTGATGGAGGCGCTGATGGCCGCGGTCGCCGGCGGCAGCGCCGAGGCGAAGGAGCGGATGCAGGCGTTCCTCGACAAGCGCGCCGGGAAGGTCGTCCCGTGATCCTCCGCCCGGTCGCACCCGACGTGCGCGAGACCACCGAGATCGGCCGGTACCTGCGGTGGCTCGAAGCACGCGGGCACTTCTTCGACGACTACGCGGCCCTGCACCGGTGGTCGGTGACCGACCTCGGCGGCTTCTGGTCCTCGATCAAGGACTTCTTCGGCGTCCGCTTCCCCACCCCGGCCACCGCGGTGGTGCCCGACCGGACCATGCCCGGCACGGAGTGGTTCCCCGGCGCCACCCTGAACTACGCCGAACACGCCCTCGGCCACGGCCCGGACGGCGCCGCCGCAGTCATCGCCTACTCCCAGACGCGGGAACGCACCGAGCTGACCTGGGGGCAGCTGCGCGACCAGGTCGCGCGCGCCCGCGCGGGGCTGGCCCGGCTCGGGGTCGGCCGCGGCGACCGCGTGGTGGCGTACCTGCCGAACATCCCCGAAACGGTGGTCGCGTACCTCGCGGTCGCGAGCCTGGGCGCGATCTGGGCGTCCTGCGCCCCCGAATTCGGCGCCCGGTCGGTGGTCGACCGGTTCGGCCAGATCGAGCCGCGGGTGCTGCTGACCGTGTCCGGCTACCGCTACGGCGCCAAGGACATCGACCGCCGCGAGGAGGTCGCCGCGATCCGGGCCGGCCTGCCGACCGTCGAGCACGTGGTGCACGTCCCCTACGGCAGCCATGACCTCCCCGGCACGCTCGCGTGGGCCGATCTGCTCACCGAAAGCACACCGGGATTCGAGCCGGTCGGCTTCGCGCACCCGCTGTGCGTGCTGTTCTCCTCCGGCACCACGGGCAAGCCGAAGGCGATCGTGCACGGCCACGGCGGCATCCTGCTGGAGCACCTGAAGAACCACGGCCTCAGCTGGGACCTGCGCCCGGGCGACCGGATCCTGTGGTTCTCCACCACCGCCTGGATGATGTGGAACGCGCTGGTGTCGGGGCTGCTCACCGGCGCGTCGATCGTGCTCGTCGACGGCAACCCGCTGCACCCGGACCTGGCCTGGCAGTGGCGGCTGGCCGCGGAAACGCGGGCGACGCTGATGGGCGCGAGCCCGGGATTCCTGATGGCGTGCCGGAAAGCGGGCCTCGACCCGGCCGCCGAGCACGACCTGTCCGCGCTGCGGCAGCTCGGCGCGGCCGGCAGCCCGCTGCCCGCCGAAGGCTTCCACTGGGTGCACGAGAAGTTCCCGGGCGTCCTGCTCAACGTCGGCAGCGGCGGCACCGACGTGTGCAGCGGCATCGTCCAGGGCGGCCCGCTGCAGCCGGTCGTGGCGGGCGAGATCTCCGGTCCCTGCCTCGGCGTCGACGCGAAGGCGTTCGACGAGCACGGGACCCCGGTGGTCGGTGAGCTCGGCGAGCTGGTGATCACCGCGCCGATGCCGTCGATGCCGGTCGGGTTCTGGGGCGACTCCGGCGAGCGCTACCGCGAAACGTACTTCTCCGTGTACCCGGGGATCTGGCGGCACGGCGACTGGGTCCGGTTCACCCCGGAGGGCAGCTGCGTCATCGCCGGCCGCTCGGACGCCACCCTCAACCGCGGCGGCGTCCGGCTGGGCACCGCCGAGTTCTACGCCGTCGTCGAAGAGCTCCCCGAGGTCGCCGACGCCCTCGTCGTGCACCTCGAAGACCCGGCCGGGGGCAACGGCGACCTCCGGCTGTTCGTGGCGCTGCACGACGGCGCGGAACTCGACGACACCCTGCGCCGCAAGATCGCTTCGGCGCTGCGGACCGCGCTGTCGCCGCGGCACGTGCCGGACGCGATCACCGCCGTCCCGGCGATCCCCCGCAACCGCACCGGGAAGAAACTGGAGCTGCCGGTGAAGAAACTCCTGCTCGGCGCCGCGATCGACGACGTCGTCGGCCGGGACGTCCTGGCCGACCCCACCGCACTGGACCACTTCGGGACGTCCGCATGAGCACCGCCGACGTACTTCCTCCCGCGGAGGCGGAAATGAGCACCGTCGCGGTCGTCGGCACCGGCGTGATCGGCGCGAGCTGGGCCGCCCTCTTCCTGGACCGGGGCCTCGACGTCGTCGCCACCGATCCGGCGCCCGGCGCCGAGGAGCGGTTGCGGAGCGCGCTCGAAGGCACGCCGGCCGAGCGGCTGCGGTTCGTGGCCGACGCCGGGGAGGCGGCCGCCGCCGCGGATTTCGTCCAGGAGAACGGGCCGGAGCGCGAGGACGTCAAGCACGCGCTGTTCGCCGTCCTCGACGAGGCCGCGCGGCCGGACGTGGTCCTGGCGAGCAGCTCGTCCGGGCTGCTGCCGAGCGTCATCGCCCGCGGCTGCCCGCGCCACCCGGAGCGGGTCGTCGTCGGGCACCCGTTCAACCCGCCGCACCTGATCCCGCTCGTCGAGGTCGTGCCGGGCCGCGAGACCGCGCCCGAGGTCGTCGACCGGGCCGTGGCGTTCTACGCCTCGCTCGGGAAGCGGCCCATCCGGCTGGCGCGGGAGGTGCCCGGCCACGTCGCCAACCGGCTGCAGGCCGCGCTGTGGCAGGAGGCGTACTCCCTCGTCGAACGCGGTGTCGCGACCGTCGCCGACATCGACGCCGCCATCGCCAACGGCCCCGGCCTGCGCTGGGCCGTGCTCGGCCCGTTCGTCAACCAGCACCTCTCCGGCGGCGCGGGCGGGCTCGCGCACGTCCTGGCCCACCTCGGGCCGCCCACCGAAGAGTGGTGGCGCGACCTGGGCCGCGTCCACCTGACCCCGGAGCTCGCCGAAACCCTGGTCGCCGGGGTCGACGCCGAGCTGGCCGGCACCGACCACGACCGGCTCGTCGCCGCCCGCGACGCCGTCCTCACCCGCCTGCTGGCCGCCAAGGCCGCGCAGCCCGACCTGCCCTGACCTGGAGCTCCTCGTGGACCTTTCCTCGCTGACCGCCATCGACGTGCACACCCACGTCGAACAGGACGGCCACGGCTGTTTCGCTCTCGACCAGGAACTGCTGGACGCTTCCGAGAAGTACTTCCGCGCCGGCCAGGACCGCACGCCGACGGTGGGCGCGATCGCCGAGCACTACCGGGCCCGGAACATGGCCGCCGTCGTGTTCACGGTCGAGGCGCCGGCCGCGACCGGGCACCCGGCGCTGTCGAGCGAGGAGATCGCCGACGCGGCCGCCGAGCACGCCGACGTGCTCATCCCGTTCGGCTCGGTCGACCCGCACGCCGGCAAGGCGGCCGTGCTGCGCGCGCGGCGGCTGGTGGGCGAGCACGGCGTGCGGGGGTTCAAGTTCCACCCGAGCCTGCAGGCGTTCGAGCCCGACGACGTCCGGTACTACCCGCTTTACGAAGCGATTGCAGAGCTGGGCGTGCCGGCCCTGTTCCACACCGGGCAGACCGGCATCGGCGCCGGCCTGCCGGGCGGGCACGGCATCAAGCTGCGCTATTCGAACCCGATGCTGCTCGACGACGTCGCCGCCGACTTCCCGGACCTGACGGTGATCCTGGCGCACCCGTCGGTGCCGTGGCAGGACGAAGCGATCTCGGTCGCGACGCACAAGGCGAACGTGTACATCGACCTGTCGGGCTGGTCGCCGAAGTACTTCCCGCCGCAGCTGGTGCGCGCGGCCAACACGCTGCTGAAGCGCAAGGTGCTGTTCGGCTCGGACTTCCCGGTGATCACCCCGGACCGCTGGCTCGCCGACTTCGCCGAACTGGAGATCAAGGACGAGGTGCGGCCGCTGATCCTCAAGGACAACGCCATCGGGGTACTCGGGCTGACCTGATCCGCCGGAAGACGTTTGTCCGCTACGTCCCCGGGCATTCGCAGCCTTCCAGCACTCACGATGGGAGGCGACGTCGTGGCGGAGGGTGACGTGCACACCTACTTCGAAGACGGACTCTGGAAGAACCGGGTCGAAGGCGGTCGGCGGGCATCCAACACCTCCCCGCGCCGCATCGACGCCGTGCTGGCCGGACGGCAGATCGCGCGGAAGCGCCGGGTCGGGCACTTCGTCCACACCCCCCAGGGCGACGTCGAGACCGAACGGGACTTCCGGCCCCGCCGTCCGGCGTCCGGGTGAGCCCTCTGTAACGAATCACCCGTTCGGACGATAGCCCGTTCGTGCCCGGGGACGCCCCGGCCTTCACGAACGGACTACCCATGCCTCGCCTCCGCCTGGCCGCACTCCTCACGGCCGGATCCCTCGTCCTCGTCTCCGGCTGCTCCGGCAGCCCGAGCACGCCGGCGCCGGCCGCCGCTTCGTCGTCGTCCGCGGCGCCGTCCTCGAGCGCGCCGGCGGCCCCGGCCCTCGCCGCCGACAAGGTGGGCGCCGCCGTCGCCGACGCCGCCAAGCAGGCGTCGGCCGTGCACGTCAAGGGCACGATGGCCCAGGACGGCAGCAACGTGAACCTGGACCTGCAGCTCAACCCGGACAGCGCGAGCGGCACGGTCGTCAAGGACGGCCTCGAGATCCCCGTCCTGCGCATCGGCGACAAGTACTGGTTCCGCTTCACCGACTCGCTGGTGAAGCAGGCCGGGATCCCGGCGTCGGCCGCCAAGCAGCTCACCGGCAAGTGGGTCGCGTCCACGGCCAAGGTCGGCGCGGGCATCGCCGACGCCTTCAAGGTGTTCCTCGACTACAAGTCGTTCACCCAGGGCACCCTCGGCGAACTGGAGAAGTCGACCTTCACCGGCGGCGAGCCCACCACGCTCGCCGGCGCGCCGGCGCTGAGCTTCACGAGCCCGGACGGCACGGCCACCGTGGCCGCCGCCGAACCGCACTACCTGCTGCGCATGCAGGACCCGAAGAGCGGCGCGATGGAGTTCGGCGACTGGAACAAGCCGACCACCGTGTCGGAGCCCCCGGCCGCGGAGATCTACTCCGGCCCCGGTTCCTGATCGCCGGGATCCCGGACGCCGCCGCGGCGGCGTCCGGGATTCACGCCCGGGCCAGCACGGCCCACACGGTCTTGCCGCCGGACCGCGTCCGGCTGCAGCCCCAGGTCTTCGCGACCTTCGTGACCATCCGCAGCCCGAGGCCGGCTCCCACCAGGTCGAGCCCCTCCCGCAGCACCGCGGCCCGCGAACTGGTGTCCGACACCTCGACGGCCAGCTTCCCCCGGCGCAGCTCCAGCCGCAGCCGGGGCTCGGAATCGGTGTGCCGCAACGTGTTCTCGACGAATTCGGTCGCGATCAGCTCGGCGTCCTCGGCCAGCTCGGGCACCATCCACTCCGCGCAGGTGCCCCGGACGAAGGCGCGGGCCCGCGCCGAGGCGCGCGTCGACCGGTCGAGCAGCCGGCCGGCCCGGCGGCGGACCGGCCGGGTCAGCGCCGCCTCCGCCGTGCCGACGTCGGCGTACACCGGTACCCGGCGGTCCACCCCGTGGGCGGCGAGCACCGCACGCTGTTCCGGCCGCCCGGTGACGAGGGCGAACGGGACCGCCGGCCAGTCGCCGATCCGCAGGGCGACCAGCGCGAACACCCGGAGCAGCGCGCGGTCGCGCAGCTCCAGGCGTTCGATGTCGACGAGTACGCCGTCTTCGGAATCCGTCGCGAACTCCAGCAGCCCGTCCCGCAGCTGCGGGTACGTCGTCCGGTCGAGCACCCCGACCAGGGCCGCCTTCGCCGGCGCGCCCTGCCGGGGCACCAGTAACACCGAGTTGTGCCGCGCAAGCACCGGCGACCACCTCCTCCGTGGATCACTCGATCGGATAACCCTTCCCGAACCCGTCAAACACGGCTTTTCCCCGATTGACCGGGCCGGACGGGGGAACTCCGCGGGCTCGGAAGGGAGATCACGTGTTCCGTCACACGAAGCTGCTGCAGTTCGAAGCCAAGCCCGAAAAGCCCGACCCCGTCTACGCCCACAAACTCCAGGAACTCATCGGCGGCG
>NZ_JBFANY010000029.1:0-30354 GCF_040674975.1 Amycolatopsis sp. NPDC049688 | reverse complement strand
CCCACCGCGGCGCGGCCGGACTGCATGCGGCCCTGCCGGTTCTGACCGGCCGGCTACCTAGACTTCCGGGATCTCGGCCGGCACCGGTTCGAACGGCACGACCTCCCCTGGCGCTACTCACCCCCGTGTGTGCGCCGTTCAGACCCGCCGGCGGTAGGCCCAGGTGGCCAGCGGGAAGAACACGACCACCGCGCCGGCCATCCAGGCCAGCGCACCGGCCAGCGGGCCGGCCACCGGCCCGCCGTTCATCAGGCCGCGCAGCGCGTTCGCCATCAGGCTGACCGGGCTGATGTCCGCCCACGCCCGCAGCCAGCCCGGCATGGTCGACGTCTGGACGAACACGTTGCTGCCGAACGTCAGCGGCATGATGAAGACGAACATCAGCGCCTGCGCCGAGCCGGGCGTCTTCATCAGCATGCCGACGAAGACCGAGCCCCAGCAGAAGCTCAGGCCGAACGCCAGCGCGAGCAGGATGGCCACGGCGAACTCGCCGGGGCTGGTCGCGATCCGGTAGCCCATGATCGTCGCGACGACCATCAGCACGGTCAGGCAGACGACGTACCGCACGACGTCGGCCAGCACCGCGCCGATCAGCGGGGCCGAGCGGGCGATCGGCATGCTGCGGAACCGGTCGAACACGCCCTTGGTGACGTCGGTGTTGAGCTGCACGCCGACGGTCAGGCAGGCCTGCAGGATGTTCATCACGATGATGCCGGGCACGACCATCTGCAGGTAGGCGTCGGTCGAGCCGGACAGCGCGCCGCCGAACAGGTACACGAAGATGACCAGGAACACGATGGGCATCAGCGTGACGTCGGCGAGCTGCTCGGGGTTCTTGCGGATCTTCAGGATGCCCCGCCAGGCCAGCGAAAGCGCGTGCTGGAGCCCCTTGCCGGGGCTGATGTGCCGCGGCGGGGCCGGGCGGTCGAGGGCCAGCGTCGTCATGCCAGGCTCCCTTCCAGGGTCTTGTCCTCGACGGACGGTTCGGCGGTGTGCCCGGTGAGAGCGAGGAACACCTCGTCGAGGCTGGGCAGCCGCAGCGCCAGCTCGTCCGCGGTGATCCCGGCCTCGTCGAGCTTGCGGACCAAAGTGGACAGCAGCACCGGGTCGTTCACCGGTGCGGTGAGCAGGCCGGTCGCGTTGTCGCGGGTCGGCCGGACGCCGGAGAGATCACCGAGGATCCGGTTGACGGCGTCCATGTCGGACAGCTGGGTCGGCCGGACCTGCAGCGTCTGCCCGCCGACCCGGCGCTTGAGCTCGTCGGCCCGGCCGTCGGCGACGACCCGGCCGTGGTCGAACACGGTGATCTTGTCGGCGAGCTGGTCGGCCTCCTCCAGGTACTGCGTGGTCAGCAGCACTGTGGCGCCCTCGGCGACGAGGCCGCGGACGACGTCCCAGACCTCGTTGCGGGCGTGCGGGTCGAGCCCGGTGGTCGGTTCGTCGAGGTAGAGCACCTCGGGCCGGCCGACGAGGCTGGCGGCGAGGTCGAGCCGCCGCCGCATGCCGCCGGAGTAGGTCCGGATCGGCCGCTTGGCCGCCTTGGTCAGCTCGAACCGCTCGATCAGCTCGGTGGCCCGGGCCTTCGAGTCGGCGCGGGAGTAGCCGTACAGCCGTCCGATCAGGACGAGGTTCTCGATCCCGTTCAGGTCCTCGTCGACCGACGCGTACTGCCCGGTCAGCCCGATCAGGCTGCGGACCCGGACCGGGTCGGTGACCACGTCGTAGCCGCCGACCGTGGCTCTGCCGGCGTCCGGTTTCATCAGGGTCGCCAGGATCCGGACGGCGGTCGTCTTGCCCGCGCCGTTCGGCCCGAGCACCCCCACGACCTGCCCGAACGGGACCTCGAGGTCCACCCCGTCGAGCGCCTTCGTCTCCCCGAACGTCTTGACCAGGCCCTCGGCCTGGATTGCGTGCGACATGGGCGTCCTCCTTCGCTGTCGCGTTCGGGTTTCACTGTGGACGGCCGCGCTGGTAGCTCGCGCACAGCGCGCTGGCAGGCGCTGGCAGCCGCTGGTGGAGATCTTGTGGAGGAGTTGCCGCCGCCCGGGCCGCGCGGGTCCGGTCTCGGCATACTCGGCAGCATGGTGGTTGCGGAAGAGACGCGCTCGCGGCGGAAGAACCCGCTGGTCACGGGCCTGCTGGTGGTGCCGGTGGTGCCGTTGGCGGTGCTGGCGGCGCTGCGCCTGATCGGCTTCGACGGCGACTGGTACACGCTGGTCGCCTTGTCGTTGACGCCGTACGCGGCGGCCGCGGGCCTGCTCCTCGGCGGCGTCGCACTGGCGTTGCGGCGGTGGTGGACCGGCGGGGTCGCGCTGGTGCTGGCGATCGCGCTGGCCGTCCTGGTGCTCCCGCGGCTGTCGGCGAGCGAGCAACGCGACCTGCACGGCAAGACGCTGCGGGTGCTCTCGTCGAACCTGCTCTACGGCCAGGCGGACCCGAAGGCCGTCGTCGACCTGGTGCGCGAGCAGCGGATCGACGTGCTGAACCTGGTCGAGATGACCCCGCGCGTGGTCGACGGGCTGACCGCGGCCGGGCTGTTCGAGGCGCTGCCGTACCGGGTGCTGCACCCGGCGCCGGGCGCGTTCGGGTCGGGGATCGTGTCGCGCTTCCCGCTGAAGGAGGTCAACCTGTCGGGCGACTCGGCGGCCAAGCAGCCGGGTGCCGAAGCCGACCTGGGCGACGGCGTGGTGGTGGAGATCGTCGCGGTCCACCCGATCTCCCCGGACGTCGACACCCCGCAGTGGGAGCGCGAGATCAAGGACCTGTCCCGCCCGGCGGGCGAGCACGGCCTGCGGATCCTGGCGGGCGACTTCAACGCCACCCTGGACCACGTGGCGTACCGGACGATCCTGTCCCGCGGCTACCGCGACGCGGCGGAGGAACGCGGCGAGGGCCTGGCCCCGACGTGGCCGTCGTCGTTCCCGGTGGTGACGATCGACCACGTGGCGGTGGACAACCGCGCGGCGGTGCTGGACTACCGGGTGTTCGACATGCCGGGCAGCGACCACCGGGCGGTGTTCGCCGAGGTCCGCCTGCCGTGATCGCGTTCCTGGCATCCTGACCGGCATGCGAAGACTCGTGCCGCTGGTCCTGGTCCTGCTGGTCGCCGCCTGCGGGCAGCCCGCGGCCGCTCCGGCGGACGGCCCGAAGAGCGCTCTCGGTTTCGAGGCGCACGCGGGCGCGGTGCAGTTCCCGTCCGACAGCGACTGGGTCCCGGACAACGTGGGCCTGAAAGCGCTGGTCCCGGTGAACGGCTGTGTGCTCGGCCTGGGCACCTTCGCGAACGGGTACCGGGACGTCACCGCGAACTGGACTGGCGACGCAGGCTGCACGACGCTGCGGTTCAGCCCGTCACCGGGCCGCGGTGGCCCCGGTCCGGAAGCCGCGGGCAACGGCTGGCGCGGCGGCGGGCTGCCGGGCGTGGCCGCCGTGCCCGGACCGGACGGCTCGGTGCTCGGCGTCCACGCGAAGTTCGCCCGCCGGGACGCCGACGGCACGGTCACCGAGCTCGGCGAGCTGCGTGGTCAGCGCGACCCGCGGGCGCTGGCGCGGTCGGGTGGCACCCTCGTCGCGACCGGCACGGCGTTCCTCGACGGCCGGACGACCCGGCCGGTGGCGTGGCTGTCGGACGACGAGGGCAAGACGGAACGCACGGTCGTCATGCCGGTCGCCGCGGGAGCGGAGGGCGCCGACGGCCCCTGGTCGGTGGTGGCGGCCGGGCCGGAACTGCTCGCAGCCGGGTTTTCGAACCCGCACCTGCAGATCTGGGCGTCCCACGACGGCGGCGGCAGCTGGACGGTGTCGGAGCTGCCGACGCCGCCGGACCAAACGCTCGTGTCCGGGATCCTGCCCGTCGGCGGGCAGTGGCTGCTCTACGGGGAGGTCTCGGACGGGCGCTCGCAGAAGCCGTTCGTGCGCCTCGGCAAGCCGGGCGCGTGGTCCACTGTGGAGGTGCCGGGACCCGGCGCGGTGGTGGGGGGCACGCTGGACGCGCACGGCCACCCCGTGCTGGCGGTTCGGAACCGCGAACCGTTCCGGGACAAGCAGAACACGCGTTACTGTTCGGCCGTCCTGGCGCGGGAAGGTCAGGCTTGGCAGCGCGGCGAACTGGGCTGCGGGGAGTCCCCGGTGCGGGCGGCCACGACCCTGGCCGACGGCCGGGTGCTCATCGCCGGGAACCGCGATCTCTGGCTGCGGCCAGCGCGGTGAGCGTCTCCAGCGCGCCGGCCGCGATCGACACGCCGCGGCCGTGGCGGATCTCGGGTTCCCTCGGGTTGATGCGGATCAGCGCGCCCGTCGCCGCGCTCGCCAGCTCGGCGTAGCGGCGGACTGTCGGGACCGCCTGGCCCGCGCCCAGTTCGACCACCACGAGGTCGCGTGCCGTCCGGCGCCACGCCGTCAGCTCGTCCAGCTGGGCCTGGCTGCGGTCCGGGACCCACGAAAAGTCCCCGAACATCAGGATGTTGGGCCGCGCCAGCCCGCCGCAGCGCGGGCACGACGGCAACGGTGGCACCGCGCGCATGGTGGCCTCGTCGACCACGACGTCGATGCCGGCGGCCGGCCAGATGTCGTCCGTGCAGCCGTCGAGGCACTGCAGGTGGTGGATCGAGCCGTGTGCCTCGGCGACGTGCCGGAAGCCCGCCGCCTGGAACTGGCCGTCCACATTGGACGTGAACACCCGGACGCCGTGGGGCAGCTCCGACCCGAACTCCCGTAGCAGCCGGAAACCGTCGTGCGGCACGGTTTCGCGGTACAGCGCCAGCCGGTGACCGTAGAAACCCCAGGCCAGCTCGGGGTCGTCGGCGAAGTGCCGCGGGTCGGCGAGCTCCTCGAACCGCAGGCCGAGCCGGGCGTACGGCGGGTACGCCCGCCAGAACCCTTCGCCACCGCGGAAGTCCGGGAGGCCCGAATCGACGCCCATGCCGGCGCCGGCGCAGATCAGGAGCGCGCCGGCGCCGTCCAGGAGCTTCGCGGCGTGCTCAAGCACCAGGCTGGGAACCGAGGACGACCTCGAATTCGAGGAGGTTCGCCCCGGTGGACACCGGCTTGGCGCGCTCGCCCGAGTGCGCCGCCGCGGCCGGGCCGCCCTTCGCCCACGCCTGGTAGTGCTCTTCGGTCTCCCACTTCGTGTACACGAAGTAGCGCGTCTCGCCGGAAACCGGCCGCAGCAGCTCGAAGCCGAGGAAGCCCGGCTGCTCGTCGACCGAGTGCATGCGCGCGGCGAACCGCTTCTCCAGCTCGGGGCCGGCGCCCTCGGGGACCTCGATCGCGTTGATCTTCACGACACTCATGGCTCCAGCCTAGTTGGCTCCCGGGTGTGACCCGTGCCACTGTTGAGGGCATGGGGAGCACTGAGCGCGACCTCGCCGCCGACCTCGCCCGGATCGTCCGCGCCACCGCGGACGAGGTCACCGGCGGGGGGAACGAACTGATCGGGCGCGTGACCGGGCACCTGGGTGCCCCGCTGCCGGAAGTCGTGGTCGTCACCCGCAACTGGCCGATGTGGGAGCACGCCAACATCCAGCGCGGGGTCGACGCCTACCTCGCCGCGCACGGCACGGCCGTGGACTGGTTCGGGGTCGCGGGCGGCCAGCGCACCCACGAGGACCTGATCGGGATGCTCGCCACCGCGCGCCGGCAGGGGATGTACGACCTCGGCTCGGTGGACTACACGACCACGGCGACCGGCCCGGACGACGCGACCGAGGCGGTTCAGCTCGGGCTCGTCGGCACGCACGCGCCCGGCGGCGAGCCGGTGCTGCTCGCCATCCGCGGCGCCACCCCGCAGTGGGGGCTGGAGCAGTGCCGGCTGGAGGTGCTGGCGACGTCACGGGGCATCGCCACCGGCGTCCGGGACCGCGTCGAGCGCCTGATGACCGAGCACGACGTCCTGCGCGGCCAGGTGCTGGCCTTCGGCACCAGCGAAAACCGCGGCAACGAGCTGCTCACCTTCCTCCCGCGGCCGACTTTGACCGGCGACGAGGTCGTGCTGCCCGACGGCGTCCTCGAGGCGATCGAGCGGCACACCATCGGCATCGCCGAGCACGGCGAGCGGCTGCTGGCCGCCGGCCAGCACCTCAAGCGCGGCCTGCTGCTGCACGGCGCGCCCGGCACCGGCAAGACGCACACGGTCCGGTACCTGATGGGCCGCCTGCCGGAGACGACGGTGGTCATCCTGACCGGCACGGCGATGCGGTTCGTGGCCAAGGCGGCCGAGCTGGCGCGGCGGCTGCAGCCGAGCGTGGTCGTGCTCGAGGACGTCGACCTGATCGCCCAGGACCGCAGCTACGGCCCGATGGTCCAGCCGCTGCTGTTCACCCTGCTCGACGCGATGGACGGCGTGGGCGGCGACGCCGACGTCACGTTCCTGCTCACCACCAACCGGGCGAGCGAGCTGGAGAAGGCCCTCGCGGACCGCCCGGGCCGCGTGGATCTGGCGGTCGAGATCCCGCTGCCGGACGCGGCGGGGCGTGAAGCGTTGCTTCGCCTGTACGCGCGCGGGCTGAACCTGACGGCGGACCTCGGCCCGGTGATCGAAGCGACCGAGGGGGTGACGGCGTCGTTCGCGAAGGAGCTGCTGCGGCGAGCGTCGCTGCGGGCGCTGGCGGCGCGCCCGGATGAGGACGTCGTCGTCGGTGACGAGGAGCTGGGGACGGCGTTGCGGGAGATGCTGGACGCGCGCAGCGCGCTGACGCGGTCCCTGCTGGGCTCAGCTGCGCAGTGAGCCCGGGTAGAGGTCGGCGTCGGCGGGCAGCTTCGTGCCGCGGAACCACGTGTCGAAGAACTCTCGCAGGTTCTTGCCGCTGACCTGGGTCGCCATCGCCTCGAAGTCGGTCCAGCGGGCGTTGCCGTGGCGGAAGCGGGCCGGCCACGCGTGCAGGAGGCGGTCGAACGCCGGGTCGCCGATCTGGCGGCGCAGGGCGTGCAGGGCCAGGATGCCCTTGTTGTAGACGCCTTCGAACTCGTGGCCCCGGCCCATCCCGATCAGCTTCTGCGCCCAGAAGTCCATGCTGCCGCGGGTGATCTCGATGGCCGCGCGGTAGCGGTCGTCCAGGTTCTGGCCCTCGCGCTCGGCCCACAGCCACTGCGAGTACGACGCGAAGCACTCGTTCAGGCAGATGTCGGACCAGCTGGCGAGCGACACCGAGTCGCCGAACCACTGGTGGGCGTTCTCGTGCACCAGGGTCGGCAGGTCGGCCCACTTCGCGTACGTCGGCCGGGTCTGCGTCTCGAGCGAGAAGGGGACGTTCTCGTTCAGGTAGATCCCGCCCGCCGCCGACTGCGGGTACGGCCCGAACTTGCCGCTCAGGAAGCCGAGTACCTCGGGCAGCCGGCCGCCGATGGCGCGGCGGGCGTCCGCGCCGGGGGCGTACGCCGAGACGACCGGGGTCCCGTCCGGCAAAGTCGACCTGTCGACACTGAACTTGCCGATCGCGATCGTCGTCAGGTAGCTCGCCACCGGGTTCGGCTCGGTCCAGGTGCCCGGCGGGCCTTCCCGGCCGTTCGAAATCACCGTCCAGCCCGGCGGGACGTGCGCGGTGAGCGTGAAAGCGGCCTTGTCGCGCGGGGTTTCGTTCACCGGGTACCAGAACGCGGCCGAGTGCGGCTCGCCGACCATGAACGCGCCGCCGTCGGCCGAGTGCTGCCAGCCGTTCTCGCTGCCGCCGTCGTGCGGGGTCTTCGCCGGGTCGCCGCCGTAGCGGACGCGGGTGCGGAACGTCGTCCCGGCGCGGATCGGGGCCGGTGGGGTGACGACCAGCTCGAACGCCTTCTCGCGGGTGAACCGCGCGGGCTTGCCGTCGACTTCGACGCTGTGCACGTCCAGTCCGCGGAGGTCGAGGTCGAACCGGCTCAGGTCCTCGGTGGCCTTCGCGGTCACCGTGGTGTCGCCGTCGAGGTGCCCGCTCGGCGGGTCGTACTTGACGTCGACCTGGTAGCCGAGGGCGTCGTAGCCGCCGTTGCCGTCCTCGGGGTAGTACGGGTCGCCGGCACCGGACGCGCCCGGAACCGGGTGCATGGGCGGCGGCGGGGCCGGCGCGGTGACGGCGTCGCCGCCGCACGCCGCGGCGAGGACCACGGCGGCGCAGACAGCCAGGGCGGTGAGTCGGCGGCGCATACGACCACCATAGGTTATCGAAAGCGATCACTTGGTCACGTTCCGCACCAGGGGTTTTGTGGTTAGGTGGCCGCGTGCTCTGTTTCGGCGGCAGCGGTGTGCCGATCGTTCTGCTCCACGGCTTGATGGGCCGCGCGCGGACGTGGTGGCGGGTCGCGGAGTGGCTCCGGCCCTACGGTGCGGTGTACGGCCTGGACGCGCGGGGCCACGGCAGCGCACCGCGCGTCGGCCCGTGGACGACCGAGCGTTTCGCCGACGACGTCGCCGAAGCCCTGCGAACCCTCGACGCGGGGCCGGCGGTGCTGATCGGCCACTCGATGGGCGGCCTGCACGCGTGGGCGACTGCCGCGCGGTACCCGGAGCTGGTGCGCGCGGTCGTGTCCGAGGACTTCGCGCCGGACCAGCGCGGCCGGACCGTGGAGACCTGGCGCGGGTACTTCGAGAGCTGGCCGGTGCCGTTCTCCTCGCTCGACCACGTCCGGGAGTTCTTCGGCGACGCGGGCGAGTACTTCGCGGACTGCGTCGAGGAGCGCGCCGATGGGTTCCACCTGGTCGCGGACCTCGAGGACCTGTACGTCATCGCCGCCGAATGGGGCCGCCGGGACTACTGGGACGTCGTCGAGGCGATCCGCTGTCCGCTCCTGCTGGTCGAGGGCGAGCACACGGCGATGCCACCCGGGCAGCAGGCCGAGGTCGCTTCGCGGGTGCCCGACGCTCGCCATCTCGTGGTCCCGGGCTCGGCCCACCTGCCCCACGACGAGGCCCCGGAGACCTACCGCGGGGCCGTCGAAGCCTTCCTTTCCCAGGTCCTGGCCCGCTGAAGGGGTCGACACGCGTGATTGCGGAGTCGACACGCGTGATCAGAGGGACGACACGCCGAGCGCGCCGTTGAGCCGCCGTGTCGACCCTCAAATCACGCGTGTCGGCCTTTCGATCACGCGTGTCGACCCTTCAGGCCCGGGCGAGGTCCGCCCGCCAAGCCGCTGTCGACCGGTCCGAGGGGACGATCAGTGGCCACACGTCGGCGCCGAGGAACCCGGTTTCGTCGGTCACCTTGGTCGCGGTGCACGTGTGGCGCGGCAATCCGGCCTGAACGGACAAAGCGGCCACCGCGTCCTTTGTGGACTGACCGAAGACGCCGTCCGTCGGCACGCCGAAACCGGACTTCCGCAGGAACTCCTGCGCCAGCTGCACCCTGCGACCCGTGTCACCCGGCTTGAGCAGTGGCCACTCGGCTTCGGCGCGTGCCACCGCGACACCCAGGATGCGGCCGACGGCGGTCCGCAGCTCCGGCAGCCGGTTGTAGAGCACCTGGCCGGGGCATTCGGTCGTGTTGAAGTCGCGGTGGCCCTTGATGAACTCCGGCGCGATGCCGTACTGGTGGGCGATGTAGGCGACGAGCGAGACCAGCGAGTTCCACAGGGCCGCCGGCACGTCCACCGTGCTGTACAGGCCTTCGTTCTCGATGCCGATGACCTCGCTGTTGTGGTTGCCGACGTTCGCGCCCTGGACGTGCTGCGTGCCGCCGCGCAGGATCTCCAGGCTGCGGTGCCTGCCCTCGGTGATGAACCCGCCGCGGCTGTTGGTGAACTGCTGGCCGCTGTCGATCCAGCCGTTCTTGTCCATGTGCAAGTTCTGGATGAACCTTGCGACGTAGAACGCGCGGGCCAGCGAGAAGTCGTTGTTCATCGGCGGGTCGACCGCGTGGTGCACGACGATGTACGTCGGCTTGTGGTTCTCCACCACGATCGGCCCGGCGGCGGGCCGGGCGCCCCATTCGGAGCAGCCGTGGATCGTCGGTGTCGGCACGGCCGCGGTGGCCGTCCCCGTGGTCGTCATCCCCAGTGCGCCGGCCGCGGTTGCGGTCACCCCCGCTTTGAAGAGGGTCCGGCGGTCAACAGTGACCATGCGTGAAACGGTAACTCCGGAACGCGCCGATGACAACTATTGACCAACTTTGGTCGCAGTGCGTCAGTGCTCGCCTGGCAGGGCGAAGAGGCCGTCGCGGGTCTGCTCCAGCAGGCCGTCGACCAGCAGGGAGTCCAGGCAGCGGTCGCGCTGGCCGCCGTCGTGCCACACCAGGTCGAGTTTCGCCTTCTCGACCGGGCCTTCGCTGCCGCGCAGCACGTCCAGCAGCCGGCCGCGGACGTACCGGTCGGTGCCCGCGTACCGCTGCACCGGCTTGGCCGGGCCGGTGTACTCCGGCCGCCCGGCCAGCTGCCACGCGCACTCGTCGTAGATCGGGCAGTCCGCGCATTTCGGTGCGCGTGCGGTGCAGATCAAGGCGCCCAGTTCCATGATCGCCGCCGAAAACCGGGCCGCCGGTGCGTCCTCGGCCGGCAGGAGCGCCTCGACGTCGTTCATGTCCCGGGTGTTCGACGCGGGCCCGGCGTCCCCGGCCCCGTGCACCGCCCGCGCGACGACCCGCCGCACGTTCGTGTCGACCACCGGCGCCCGCCGCCCGTAGGCGAACGCGGCGACGGCCCGCGCGGTGTAGGCCCCGATCCCGGGCAGCGCGAGCAGAGTGTCCACATCGGACGGAACGACGTCCCTGTGCTCCTTCGCGATGACGCCGGCGGCCTCGTGCAGCCGCAGGGCCCGGCGCGGGTAGCCGAGCTTCCCCCACGCCCGCACGACCTCGCCCTGCGAGGAGGCGGCCAGCGCGGAGGGCACCGGCCAGCGCGCCATCCACTCGTGCCAGATCGGCTGCACCCGGATGACCGGGGTCTGCTGGAGCATGATTTCGCTGACCAGGACGCCCCAGGCCGAGCAGGTGGGCTCGCGCCACGGGAGATCCCGGCCGTTCGCGGAGAACCAGTCGAGCAGTACGTCAGCGTCCACAGCCACGCCGGGAGGCTACTTCGCGTGCTTCGGCAGCTCGCGAGCGACCTCGTCCGGCGACGGCATGGCGGCGATCTCGTCGGCGACCGCCCGGGCCGCGTCACGGCAGGAGAACGCCTTCCGGGCCTGTTCGGCGACGGCGTCCGCGCTCAGCTCGCCGGGCAGGAGGCGCACCGCGGCGCCGGCGGCGAGCAGGGCTTCGGCGTTGGCGAACTGGTCGGCGCCCTGCGGCAGGACGAGCTGCGGGACGCCGGCGGCGAGCGCGCCCAGCGTGGTGCCGCTGCCGCCGTGGTGCACGACCAGGTCGGCGTGCGCGATCGCCGCGGCCTGCGGCACCCAGGCCCGGGCGGTCACGTGCGCCGGCTGCGGCCCGAGGGCCACCCCGCCGGTCGCCACCACGACGTGCGTGCCGAGCGTGGCCAGGCCCTCGATCGCTGTCGTGAGCACCTCGGGGGTGCCGAACGCGGTGCCGAGCGTCAGGTAGATCAGCGGCCGCCGGAACTCGCCCGGCTCGGCGAACGGCACGGGCCGCAACGGGATGCGCCCGGCGGTCGCGAGGAAGTCCGCGTCCTGCAGCGACGGCGGGCAGATGTCGAGGTGCACGCCGCCGGAGGGGCGGTCGAACCCGATGCCGTCGGGGATCATCCGGCCGAACCCGTGCCACAGCGCCGGGATCCCGGCCCGCCGGGCGGCGACGGCGACCTCGGGGACGCCCCACCCGTGCACGACCAGGTCCGGCCGCAGCCGCTTCAGGTCCGGTTCGAGGTCCTCGGCGTAGATCTCGTAGAAAGAGTCCGCGGGCCGGAACGGGTTCAGCCCGTGCAGCGAATCGTGGACGTGCTCGCCGGCCGCGAAGTGCACCTCGTGCCCGACGTCCCGCGCCGCGACCGCGAGCGGGACCATCGGGTACGTGTGGCCGGCCGACGCCAGCCCGGCGAAGAGAATGCGCATGCCGCCCCCATTCGGATGTTCACAACATCCGAATGCTAGCGGCTGCTACTTGACCTCGGTCAGCTTTCCGGTCTTCACGTCGTAGACGAACCCGCGCACGTTCTCGGTGTGCGGCAGGTAGGCGCTGCGCCGGACCCGCTCCATCGAGGTCTTGACGCTGTTCTCGACGTTGCGGAACGCCTCGACCGACCACGTCGGCCGCAGCCCGCTGGCCTCTTCGAGCTCGTCCTTGAAGTCGTCCTCGGTGACCATCGAGAGGCCGCACTCGGTGTGCTGGACGATCAGCACTTCGCGGGTGCCGAGCTTGCGCTGCGACAGCGCCAGCGAGCGGATCATGTCGTCGGTGACCACGCCGCCGGCGTTGCGGAGGACGTGCGACTCGCCCTGCAGCAGGCCGAACAGCTCGAACACCCGGATGCGGGCGTCCATGCAGGTCAGGACGGCCACCTGCAGCGACGGCTTCGGGGACGACCGGTCACCGGGCGTCACCTCGCCGAGTTCTTGGTTGCGCTTGAGCAGTACGTCGATCGAGGTCATCGGTCACCTTCCGGCCAGTGGCCCCGCGGCGCGGGCTAACCACTCCATTTGACCGGGTGACTACCCCGATGAGCAATGCGCTAAGAGCAATGTCACCAGCTCAGCCCCCGAACCAGGGCTCCTCGACGGTCCGCGGCGGCGCCGACGTCCGGCCGACGCGCAGCTCGGTCGGCAGGGTGATCACCTTCGGCGCGCTCCGCTCGCCCGAGCTGAGCAGCAGCCGTCCGGCCGTCTTGCCCTTCTCCAGCACCGGCTGGTGGACCGTGGTGAGCCCGATCCGCTCGGCCTCGGCGATGCCGTCGAAGCCGGTCACCGTCAGGTCCTGCGGCACCCGCAGCCCGCGCCGCTCGGCCTCGGCCATGGCGCCGAGCGCGAGGATGTCCGAGGTGCAGATCACCGCCGTGATCTGCGGATACGCGTCCAGCAGCTGGCGGGCCGCGGACGCGCCGTCGTCCACCGTGTGGTCGAACCGCTCGACCACCGGGACGCCCGCCCAGTCGACGCCCGCCGCCGAGAACGCCACGGCCAGCGCCTCCAGCCGGGTGCGCTGGACGTGGAAGTGCGCGCCGCTCTGCCGCGTCGCCGAGACGAAGTCGTCGTTGCGCTCGCGGGCCAGCCGCATGCAGATCACGCCGACCTGCCGGTGCCCGAGGGAGACCAGGTGCTCGGCGATCTTGCCGACCGCGGCGGCATCATCGGGGCCGACGCGGTCGATGCCTTCGAGACTCGGCTGGTCAATGATCACCGTCGGCACCGGCCGCTCCAGCACCGCGGCCAGGTGCGGGTCGTCGTCCGGCACCGAATAGACGACGAAGCCGTCGACACCCGCGCGGTGGACCGCGGCGACGTCTTCGCGGCCCGGGCTGGCCGGCACCAGGTGCAGGCCGACGCCGGCGTCTTCGCAGGCCAGCGCCAGTCCTTCGAGGACGCCGACGGCCGCGGGGTCGCGGAAGGCGTAGGAGAGGTTCTCGGTGAGCAGCAGCCCGACCGCGCCCGCCTTGCGCGTGCGCAGGGAGCGGGCCACCGGGTCGGGGCCGGGGTAGCCGAGGCGCCGCGCGGTCTCGAGGACGCGGCGGCGCAGTTCCGGGGACAGCTGGTCCGGCCGGTTGTAGGCGTTGGACACCGTGGTCCTGGACACACCGAGCTCCGCCGCGAGCGACGCCAGCGTCGCCTGCCTCCGGGTGCGAATAGGACGGCCCATCAGCAAACCGTAACGGTTCAGATCGAATTCATGAAGAGACACCCCGCGTGGTCGATGTCTCGATCCGCATGCACGAAGACGCATACACCAAAGCGGGATCGGATGGCCAGAAAGTCATCCGGATGGGGTAAGGTGAATCTGACAACGGTTTCCATTAGCGTCTCGAGCGTCCCCCAGGAGAGTTGCCCGATGAGTTCCCGCCGCACCACGAGCGTGCTCGCCGCCGCTTCGGCCCTGTCCGTCTTCGCCCTGGCGGCGTGCTCCGGTGGAACCTCCGACGGCAGCGGCGCGCAGGCCGGTGGCGACGGCAGGATCAAGGTCGTCGCCTCGACCGACGTCTGGGGCAGCGTGGCCGGCGCCGTCGGCGGCGACAAGGTCGAGGTCAAGTCGGTCATCCACGACCCGTCGGCCGACCCGCACTCGTACGAGACGACGGCCGACGACGCGCTCGCCGCGAAGGGCGCGCAGCTGCTGCTGTCCAACGGCGGCGGCTACGACGAGTTCTTCGGCAAGCTCGCCGACCAGGCCGGGGACGCGAAGAAGCTGGTCGCCTACGACATCGCCGCGACCGGCGACGAGAACGAGCACGTCTGGTACGACCTGCCGGGTGTCGACAAGGTCGCCGACCAGCTCGCCGCGCAGCTCGGCGAGCTGCAGCCGGCGTCGAAGCAGCTCTTCGCCGACAACGCGACGGCGTTCAAGGCCAAGGTCGACGCCCTGGAGAAGCGGCTCGGCGAGCTCGGCGCCACCCACCCGGGGACGAAGGTCGTCGTCACCGAGCCGGTCGCGCACTACCTGCTCCGGAGCGCGAAGCTGACGGACGCGACGCCCAAGGCGTTCTCCGACGCCGTCGAGAACGACACCGACGTCCCGGCCGGCGCGGTGAACGAGTACAAGCAGCTCATCGCCACGAAACAGGTCAAGGCGCTGATCAACAACGCCCAGACGGTGACCCCGCTGACCCAGGACGTCGTCGCGCAGGCGAAGGCCGCCGGGATCGGCGTGGTGGACGTGACCGAAACGCTGCCCGCGGGCGTGACGGACTACATTGGCTGGATGACCGGGGAAGTCGACGAGCTGGCTGGGGCGTTGAAGTAGCCATGGCACTGGTACCCGACGACGTACGTCCCGCGGTCCGGGTCCGCGGGGCGGGCCTCGCCTTCGGCCCCCGGACCCTCTGGTCGGGGCTGGACCTCGTCGTCGAGCCGGGGGAGTTCCTCGCCGTGCTCGGGCCGAACGGCTCCGGCAAGAGCAGCTTCCTCAAGGCGCTGCTGGGCATGCAGGACCTCTCGGCGGGCACGGTGGAGATCGCCGGCGGCCGCCCAGGCGGCGCGAACCGCAAGGTCGGCTACATCCCGCAGCAGCGCGCGATCGACGAGTCGCTGACGCTGCGCGGCGTCGACCTGGTCGGCCTGGGGCTCGACGGCCACCGCTGGGGGCCGGGCCTGCTCGGCATGGCGGCCCGGCGCCGGCGCGTCACCGACGCGATCGAAGCCGTGGGGGCCACCAGGTACGCGAAGCAGCCCGTCGGCCGGCTGTCCGGCGGCGAGCAGCAGCGGCTGCGGGTGGCGCAGGCCCTGGTCGGCGACCCCGAGGTGCTGCTCTGCGACGAGCCGCTGCTGTCACTCGACCTCGCCCACCAGCGCGCGATCAGCGAGCTGATCGACGCCCGGCGGCGGTCGGCGGGCACGGCCGTGCTGTTCGTGACGCACGAGATCAACCCCGTGCTGCCCTTCGTCGACCGGGTGCTGTACCTGGTCAACGGCCAGTTCCGGGTCGGCAAGCCGGACGAGGTGATGACGACGGAGACGTTGTCGCAGCTGTACGGCACCCGGGTCGAGGTGCTGAAGGTCGGCGGGCAGATCCACATCGCGGGCGCGCAGAGCGCGTTGTGCGAGGGGGAGCCGCACCACCACGAACACGACGTCGAAGAGCAAGTGGGCTGAGTCTTGGATCTGTTCGACTTCGGCAAGACCTGGGACCTGATCACCCAGCTCGAAGGTGTCCAGACGGCGCTGCTGGCGTCCGCGATCCTCGGCCTGGTGGCCGGGGTGATGGGCCCGCTGATCGTGATGCGGCGGATGTCGTTCGCGGTGCACGGCACGTCGGAGCTGGCGTTCACCGGCGGCGCGGCGGCCCTCCTGCTCGGCATCGGTGTCGAGTACGGCGCCCTGATCGGCGCGGTCGTGGCGGCGCTGCTGCTGGGCATCCTGGGCGCGCGTGACGCCGACCGCGACTCCGTGATCGGTGTGATCCTGTCGTTCGGCCTCGGCATGGGCGTGCTGTTCCTGTCCTTCTACAAAGGACGGTCGGGGAACAAGTTCGGCATCCTGACCGGGCAGATCATCACGATCGACTCGACGAACCTGACGTTGTTCGTGGTGTCGTCGGTGGTGGTCCTGGCGGTGCTGGCCCTGGTCTACCGGCCGCTGCTGTTCGCTTCGGTGGACCGGAACGTGGCCGTGGCGCGCGGGGTCCCGGTGAAGACGCTGACGGTGGTGTTCGCGCTGCTGGTGGGCGTGTCGACGGCGCTGAGCGTCAAGGTGGTCGGCTCCCTGCTGGTGGTGGCGCTGATGGTGACCCCGGCGGCCGCGGCGGCGCGCGTGACGGCGTCCCCGTGGAAGGCCACGGTGCTGTCGATCGTGTTCGCCGAGGTGTCGGCCATCGGCGGGATCCTGCTGTCGCTGGCCCCCGGCCTGCCGGTGAGCGCGTTCGTGACGGCGATTTCGTTCCTGATCTACGTCGCGTGCCGGGTCCTGGCCTGGCAGCGGGACCGCCGGACGCGCGTGCGCCCGGTGGAGCCGGCTCTCGTCGCGGCGGCCTAACCCAGCATCAGCAGGACCTGCAGCTCCCCGACGAACCCGCCGATCACCGCGCCGACGGCGATCAGCTTCCACTCGTCCTGGCGGAACGCCGGCCGCAGCAGGCCCTCGAACTCCAGCGGGGTCAGGGCCAGCATCCGCTGCTCGATCACCTTCGCGACGTCCATCGCCTCGGTCAGGTAGCCCTCGGCGTAGCGCGCGGTGTCCGGGAGCTGCTCCAGCGCCTTGCGGGCCGCCGCGTGCTTCATCTCCTTCAGCCGGGGGCCGCCGACGGTCCACGCCAGCGGCATCTGCGCGTCCACCGACTCCGACACCACGTTCTCCACCAGGGCGGCCAGGCGGTCGGCCCGGGGGCCGCGCAGGACGGCGTCCAGCAGGTTCTGCACCGTCAGGACCTCGGTCGCGATCAGCTCGCCGTACTGCCGGGCGACCTCGGCCCGGCGCCGCTGGAACTTGCCCTGGAAGATCACCCGGCCGATGCGGACCGGCTCGCGCGGGACGAAGATCAGCTTGATCGCCAGCCAGTCGGTGAACAGCCCGATCACGCCGCCGAAGACCGGCAGCACCCACGGCTCGCGCGTGACCGCCCAGACGATCGTCTGCACGAGGCCCAGGCCGAAGCCGAAGTAGATGCCCATCCTGGCGATGAATGCCATCTCCGGGCGGGACGTCTCGCGGATCAGCCGGACCAGCAGTTTCTTGTCCCGGGTCAGCCGCTGGACCGTCATGTGCTGGACGTCGAGGACCTCGTCGAGGTGCTCCCGGACGTCGTCGACGAACTCCCGGACCAGCCGCGGCGCCGCCGCCTGGACCTGCTTGATCAGCATCTCCTGCGCCAGCGTCGGCAGCACCTCCCACAGCCGCGGGTGGTGCTCGGCGATGACCTCGCGGGCGATGTGGTCGACCGCGCGCAGCAGCGGCTGCTCCAGCTCGCTGGTGATGATGACCGGGTCGATCCGCGCGAGGACCTCGCGGATGTCGAGGAGGTTCGCCGTCAGCAGCTCGGTGGCGACCGCGGCCATCCGGCCGCCGTGCTTCGGGACGACGCCCTGCCAGCCCAGCAGCGGCGGGATGCCGACGAAGTCCAGCGGCCGGAACATCATCTCGATGGCGACGCGCTTGGTGACGTACCCGATCAGGGCCGCGATGAACGGCATCGCCGCGTACAGCGGCCAGTGCAGGGCGAGGTCGTGCAGGACCGCGTCCACCTGCGACCTCCTCACGCCGAGATCGAAACCGTACCGGCTACCCGAGCAGGGCGAGCACCTGCAGTTCCCCGACGAGCCCGCCGATCACCGCGCCGACGGCGATCAGCTTCCACTCGTCCTGGCGGAAGGCCGGCCGCAGCAGCTGCTCGAACTCCAGCGCGCTCAGCTTCCGCATCCGCTCGACGATCGTGTTGCGCACGTCGAGGGCGTTGACCGCGTAGTCCTCGGCGTACCGGATGGTCTCCGGAACGCGTTCCGCGGCCTTCGCGGCCGCTGTCTGCTTCATCTCCTGGAACCGTTTCGTGCCGACGGCCATGGCGACGAACGGCTTGACGACGCTCGCCTGCGCGTCGATCGTCTTCTGCACCTCGCGGGTGATCAGCGCGAACAGCCGGTCGGACTTCGGGCCGCGCAGCACGGCTTCGAGGAGGTTCGGGATGGTGATGATTTCGCGCGCGATCATGTCGCCGTAGTCGGCGGCGACCTGGTCGCGGCGCTTCTGGAAGACGCCCTGCCAGGTGTAGAGGCCGAAGAACCGGCGCGGCTCACGCGGCAGGAAGATCATCTTGAGGGCGAGCCAGTCGGTGAGCCAGCCGATGCCGAGGCCGAACAGCGGCAGCACGATCGGCGACTTCGTCAGCGCCCAGACGACGAGCTGCACGCAGCCGAGGGCGAACCCGAACCCGATGCCCGAGCGGGCGATGAACCGCATCTCGGGCCCGGAGATGTCCCGGATCAGCCGGTTGAGCAGGGCCTTGTCGCGGACGAGGTTCGTCACGACCATGTGCTTGAGGTCGAGGACGTCCTCGATGTTGCCGGCGATCTCCCGCATGATCTTGGTGATCGCCTTCGGCGCCTCGGCCTGGACGCGCTTGAGCAGCAGCTGCTGCGCGCTGTTCGGCAGCACCTCCCACAGCCGCGGCTGGTAGGTCTCCATCACCTCGCGGGTGACTTCCTCGACCACCCGCAGCAGCGGCTCTTCGATCTCCTTCGCGACCTGCGCGGGGTCGAGCCGGGCGAAGATCTCCTTCGGGTCGACGAGGTTGGTGGTCAGCATTTCGGTGGCGGTGGCCGCCATCCGCTCGGCGTTCGCCGGCAGCACGCCCTGCCAGCCGAACGGCTTGACGCCGACGAACTCGAGCGGCCGGAACATCATCTCGATGGCGACGCGCTTGGTGACGTAGCCGATCAGGGCCGCGATGAACGGCATGGTGACGTACACCTGCCAGTGCGTGCCGAAGTCCACGCGGCGCACGTTAGCGGCTCGCGCCCGACCAGCGCGGAATGCCATGCGTCACGGGGGGTTACCGAAATAGTGATGCATCCTTTTGGCGGTACGTCCGGACGGGCTATTGCTCATTAAGGTGGCCCGATGGTCGCGCCTGAGAAGCCCCAGTCCGCCCCGAAGACCGCCCAGTTCGCCGTGGGTGTCCGCGGCTACAACCAGCGTCAGGTCGACGAACGCCTCGCCGAGCTGAACAAGGACCTGCGCGAGACGTCCCGCAGCCGCGACGAAGCCGTCGCGACGTCCGCGGACCTCACGAAGGCCCTCGCGTACGCGCAGAAGGAGCTGGCCGAGACGAAGGCCGCGCTGGCCAGGATGAGCTCGAGCCCGTCGGGCGCGGGTGCGATGGCCGAGCGCGTCCGGATGATGATGCAGCTGGCCGAGGAGGAGATCGCGGACCTGAAGTCGGCGGCGGAGGCCGACGCGGCCTCGACCCGCGACCAGGCGGACAAGTACGCGCACGAGACCCGCCGCACGGCCGACAAGCTGGCGAAGGACGCGGAGGAAGAGCGAGCCCGCCTGCTGTCGGAGGCCAAGGCGGAGATCGAGAAGCTGAACGCGGCAGCGGGAGCGAAGCGGGTCGAGCAGGCGGCGGCGGCCGAGCGGGCGCGCAAGGAAGCGGACGCCGCGGCCGAGGCGGCGGCGGCTGCGCTGCGGGAGGAAGCGGACCGGAAGGCCGCGGAGGAGCTGGCCCAGCGGAAGAAGGAGTTCGAGGCGGAGTTCGCCCGGAAGAAGGCCGAGACCGAGGCGGCTCTGGAGTCGGCCCGGTCCCAGCAGGCGGAGGCGGACCAGAACCGGAAGCTGGCACTGGACCTGCGGTCGAAGGTGGCAGAGCGCATCGCGGCGACGGATGTGGCGGTGAAGGAGGCCATGCGGCTGCTGGCACCGGTGGAGGAGACGGGCGGGGAGCGGAAGCCGGCCCCGAGCCCGGCTCCGGTTGCTGCGGGGAAGGCTCCTGCTCCGGCTGGGAAGGCTCCGGCGGCGCCCGCTGGGAAGGCGTAGCGGCTGCGGCGAGGTCTCGGTTGGGCCGACGAGGGGTTCGGTTATCCACATCGCCTTGAGTTGTCCACAGATTTCGCGAGCCGGCGTTTGCGCAGCTGGGAGCCGATAGACTGGACCAGGGACGCCCCCCGGGGACGGGTGGGGGCCGTGTCTGGGCCAGAGTGGTGCGCATGATCCTCGAGACCGAGCGGGCCGCCGTGTGCGGCTATGCGCGCCGGATGGTCGGTGACGGCCTGGTCGTCGGTACCTCCGGGAACGTCTCCGTGCGGGCCGGCGACCTCGTCGCCGTCACGCCGACCGGGGTCGCCTACTCGAGTCTCACGCCCGCCGACATCCCGGTCGTCGATCTCGGTGGGCAGGTCGTCGACGGTGCGCTGAAGCCGACCAGTGAACTGCCGATGCACCTGTCCGTGTACTGGGACGTGCGTGATCCGGACGGGGAGCCCGTCACCGCCGTCGTCCACACGCATTCGCCGCACGCCACCGCCGTCTCGACGCTCGTGCGTGAAGTTCCGCCGATCCACTACATCCTCGCCACGATCGGCCCCTCCGTGCGCGTCGCGCGCTACGCCACCTACGGCACGCCGGAGCTCGCCGCCGCCGTGCTCGAAGCCCTTGACGGGCGGCGGGGCTGCCTGATGGCCAACCACGGCACCCTCACCTACGGCGACGGCCTCGAGGCCGCCTACCACCGCGCCCAGCAGCTCGAGTGGGCCTGCCGCGTGTGGCTGCTCGCGCAGGGCGCCGGGCGGCCCAGCCTGCTGCCGCCGGCCGAGGTCGCCAACGTCGTCGATCGGCTGCGCGGGTACGGCCAGGGCTGATCAGCGCAGGACGAAGGCGGCCCTCCGGCCGTGTCCGGTCCTGGCGAACCGCTCAGGACGCCAGCGCGTCGACGGCGTGCACCGCGTCCAGCAGTTCCACGACCGTCGGGTCGTCGACCGCCTCCTTGATGCACTGCCACAGCTGGAGGTTCGCCGTCGCCCAGCGGGAGTACGTCGCGGCCGCCTCCGGGTTGTAGAAGTAGAACCCCTCGTCGTGGACGTCGCACTGCTCGCCGACGATCTTGTGCGCCAGCTCGCGCAGGCTCAGCCCGTTCTCGCGCAGGTACCGGTGGGCCAGCACCACCGGTGTCACCGGCAGCGCCTTGAACAACGTGTCCGCGTCGCTCAGGGCCTGCGCTTCCAGCGAGATGTCCCGGCCGCGGGTGGCCATTTCCGCCTCGTCGACGATTTCGTCGATCCACCGCGCGATCCGCGGCGGGACGCCGCATTCGGCGAGGATTTCCCGCCGCAGGCTCCGGCCCGCGGCGGCGGGCGAGTTCCGGAGCACCAGGTAGTTGACGTCGTGCACCAGCGCGGCGACCTCCACCACCGCGACGTCCGCGCCGTTGTGCCGGGCGAAACCGGCCGCCTTCGCACGGACGAAACTGACGTGGTGCCAGCCGTGGAACGGCAGCCGCTCGGCGTACTTCCGGCAGAGCCGGTGGACCCTTTCTTCGACGGCGCCGACGATCACGTGGTCGATCGTGCTTTCCTGCGTGCGCATACACCTCTCCCATCCCGGCCGTGGTGTTCAGACGGGTGGAGTAATGGTAAGCGCCGCTGACGCCGGTGTGTAGCTAGATGCGGTCGGCCAATTCCCCCAATCGGACCTCAACCGGAACGTGACGATGGCCTGTACCACTGGCCGGGTCGAAAGAGAGGCTGAAACTGCTCACCGGCCGTGATTTCACCAGGAAAGTCATCGTTCCGGTGGCGGCTTCGGGGATGCGGTGGAATTCGTGGGCCAGCATGGTGGCGCAGACCCCGGCCTCGCACAACGTCCGGCGCCGCAGCCGCGCGGACGCGATCAGCCCGGTGCCGGCGTCGATCGTCGTTTCGTACCGCTCGTGGAGGTAGTTCCCACGGAGGATCGTGGTGCAGAAGTGGTACCTGTGGTTGTGCACCGAATCCGCGTACCCTTCCCGCCAGTCCTTCTGCGCCTTGTATTCGTGCAGCCAGAAGGAAAACGGGTCGGACGGCGAATCGAGCAGGCACCAGGCGAAGTGGGTGGTCGTTTCGCGGGACGAGCGCAGCACCTTGGTGGCCTGCGCGGCGGACAATGCGCGGAGCTGCGAGCGCAGCTCCTCCCGCAGGCCGGGCTGGGCGGCCCACGGCCGGAACCAGCCGTCGACCGCGCGCCAGTCCGCGGCGAGCGGGAAACCGGCCGTGCGCAGGCGCGTGGCCAGTTCGGAGAGGGGGGACAGGCGGGTGAGCAAGGTCAGCTCCCTAGCTCGGCGACTGCGGAGAACTCCGCGCGGAAGGCGTGGAACTTGCCCTCCAGCTCGCGGAACTGCTCCTCGGACAACGGGGATCCGGTGATCTTCTCGAACAGCGCCAGGAAATCCGTCCGCGTCGTCGCGGACGTGATGCGGAAGTGGCGGCCGGTCCGGGACTGCGAGACGCGCACGAATTCGGCGCGTTCCATGTTGTAGAGGAAGGAACCTTCGGTGAATCGCAGCGACCGCGGGTACAGCTTGGTGGCGCCGCGGACGTCGCTGTAGAGCGACACCCACACGCTGTCGTCGAACATCTCGAGCCGGTCCAGCGGCGGGTCGGCGACCACGGTGATGTCGACCTGCGCGCAGCGGCTGCGCGCCAGGAAGAGGCCGACCAGCCCGATCCGGATCTCCTCTTCGAGCCGGGTCTGGATCTGTTCGTAGTCGACGTCGCCGGCTTCGCGGCGCAGCAGGTAGCGGGCGCGCCCGCTGATCGAGCTGGCGTCACGCGGATCGGCGATGACGGCGCGCAGTTCCCGTTCGGTGCGGGAAAGCAGCAGGCGGGCGGCCGCGTGCCGCCCGGAGAAGCCGCGGAAGAAGTACTGCCTCGTCGCGTCGAGGTCGGCCATCAGGGCCCGGTTGAACGCGGGATCGGGCTCCGTCGTCGCCTCGAACACGTCGGTGGGGAAGAACTCCTTGTTCAGCGCCCGGTATTCGGCGCTGAGGTCTTCGAGCGCGCGCCTGCTCTCCTCGATCACCGGCGTCACGAGCGCCTTCTGCGAGGCGCTGGCCGTGATGAGCGTCTGGCCGAAGCCGACGATCGCGGAGATCAGGGTGCCGGTGCCCAGCGAAGTCACCAGGTTCTTCCCCGTGCCGGGGTCCATCAGGCCGGCGATCCACAGGCTCAGCCCGGCGACCACGACGAGCACCGTGAGGAGCAGGCTCGTCCTGGTCCAGAAGATCTCCTGGAGTGGGGTACGGCGAAGGCGTCCGCCAGCCGCGGCCACGTGCTTCACCTCCCTCGAACCACCCGAACGGAGGTATTCACAAAGTGTCTGTTCGAGCGCGGGGAGTTACTTTACGCGCCTGACGGTGTCGGCGAAATAAGAAGTTCGGGGGACAAGACTGACGGACAGACGTCACTCTCGGCAATAATTCACCGGGTCGGCGAATATTCCGAAAATCCGGGAATCCATGATCAAAGAGTGCGCGGCAGCCCGTTTTCGTACCAGCCGGGGCCGGGTGGGACGGTCATCAGGAAATCGACGACGACCGCGGCCGGCGCCGGGTGGATCTCCGGGTGGTCGCGTTCGCCGCGGGCGGTGTCGACCGGCCAGGCCAGTTTTTCCTCGTCGAGCGAAAACTCGCCGCGGGCGCCCGTCCGGTTGCCGCGGGCGTCGAGGCGGGACCATCTGCCGTGCAGGTACACGGCATTCAGCCCGTGCAGCGCGGACAGCTCCTGGTAGCAGAACCCGGCCGGAATCCCTTGTGCCCGCAGCAAAGCGGCGAGCAGGTGGGCCTTCGCGTGGCAGATCCCGACGCGTTCGCGCAGGACGTCCGATGCGCGCCAGGTGACCCGCGGGTCACCGGCGTCGATCACGTGCTCGATTTCGTCCCGCACGAAGAGGAACGCGGCCTCCGCGCGTGCGGCGGCGTCGTCGCTGGCCGGCCGGAGGGTGTCGAGGAGGGCGTGGATCGCCGGGTGTCCGTGGTCGATGACGGCGTCCGCGGCGAGGTAGTCGCTCGGCCGATCGGAGGTGGGGAACGGAACGGGACTCATCCGGGCATCCTGACAGGTTGGGCCATCCGGGGGAGAGTCGTTTTCGGTGGCGGATACGCTCCGCGTTCTGCGGCTACGGAACGTAAAAGTCGGGTGGGAAGCCGGTCCAGCGCAGTTCGGCGGGCAGGTGGCTCAGGTCGTTGTAGGTCAGCAAGGCGGCGGGGTGTCCCGGGGAGTACTGGAGAACGGTGAGGCCGGCGTTGGCGTGGCTGAAGGTGAGCCAGCGCCAGGGCGGCGCGTCCTGGGCGGCGCGGACGAGCCAGCCGATGAGGAAGTTGTGGGTGACGAGGACCTGGTAGCGCGGTTCGGAGCCGGGTACTGGACCGGTGAAGCGTCGTTCGGCTTCGGTGGCTCGTTCGCCGTCGGGTTGGGGGAACTGGCGGGCGAAGGCCAGGAGGAGGTCGCCTGAGGTCTCGGGGAGTTCTTCCCGTTTCGGCGTGTAGGGGACGAAGTCGTCGGCGGCTTCCTCGACGTGTTGCGGGACGCCCGGGAGCTGGGTGGCGATGAGGGCGGCGGTCTCGGTGGTGCGGGGAAGGGGCCCGTGGTGGATCGACGTCACCGGGACGTCCCTCAGGCGGCGGCCCAGGAGGACGGCTTGTCTCCGGCCGGCTTCGGTGAGGCGTCCGTGCCGGTCCGCTTCACCGTGGCGGGTGAGGAAGAGGTAGCGGGTGGCCAGCACGGGGTCAGGCTTTCACGCTTGCGCCGTTCGGGTGAGCGGGTTGAGCAAACTGAACGTGTGAGCGAGAGCGGGTCAGCCGATGGGGATGAGGGCGCCTTCGGGGCGTTGGCTGGGGACGAACTGGGCGCTCAGGCGGATGGGTGCGGGGTGGGGCGGGAGGACCGTCGAGGCGAACGGGGTGATCGTGAGGTCGTGGCCGCTGTTCGTGTGGAGGTGGACGCTGACGTGGACGTTGCGGTCCGCCGGGATCTCGAAGGAGACCGAGCCCCAGGAGACCACGTACTGGCGGCCGTCGATGCTTGCTATTGGGGCGTAGGCGCGGACTGTGTGGCCCAGGTGGGGGATTTCGACCGTCAAGAGGCGGCGGGGGCCGTTGTGGTTGTCCACGTACGGGATCACGCCCGGCACCTTGGCCAAGTCGACCGGATCGGTCATGAATCGGGGCTCCCGTTCAGAACTGGTAGTACAGGAATGGGCTGAACGTCCCCGTGGCGATGAGGATCGCCGCGTACAGCAGCCCCACCGTCATCACGCCGATGCGCAGCGCCGTCGCTGGGCGGCTTCTGCTCGACTCCAGCAGCGGGCCCGTCACCGGGTGGGCCGGCAGCAGGAACACCGCCAGCGCCGCCAGGAGGAGGATCATGCGCTGGTTCGTCAGGGCCTGGTCCACCCCCGCGCCCAAGCCCTCGAAGTCCGGGATCAGCATGTGGCCGATCATCGACAGCGCGTGGCCCAGGTCCTGGGAACGGAAGAACACCCAGCCGAACACCACCAGGAGCATGGTCAGGGCCCGGCGTGCGTGGCGCTTCCAGGGAGTTGCCGGGTCCAGGTCCAGGGCGAACCTGCGCTCGATCACCAGCAGGGCTCCGTGGTAGCAGCCCCACACCAGGAACGTCCACTGGGCTCCGTGCCAGAAACCCGTCAGCACGAACACTATGCACAGGTTCCGGTACGTCTTCGCCGCTCCGTGGCGGTTGCCGCCCAGGGGGATGTACACGTAGTCGCGGAACCAGCGGGACAGTGACATGTGCCAGCGGCGCCAGAACTCCGTGATCGTCACCGAGGAATACGGTCTGGCGAAGTTCTCCGGCAACCGGAAGCCCAGCATGCGGCCCAAGCCGATCGCCATGTCGGAATAGCCCGAGAAGTCGAAGAACAGCTGGAGCGTGTAGCCCACCGCTCCCAGCCACGCCGTCGCGAACGTCATCTGGTCCGGGGGGACCTTGAAACACGCCTCGACCAGGGGGCTCAGGGAGTCCGCGATGATCGTTTTCTTGCACAGGCCCAGTGCGAACCTCGGGAAGCCCGCCGCTATGTCGTCCAGGCGGTGCGAGCGCAGCTGGGGGAGCTGGTCGGCGATCTCGCGGTACCGCACGATCGGGCCCGCCACCAGCTGGGGGAACATCGCGATGTACGCCGCGAACGACACCGGGTTGCGCAGCGCCTGGCGCTCTCCTCGATAAATGTCCACCACGTAGGAGATGTGGTGGAACGTGTAGAACGAGATGCCGATCGGGACCACCAGGCTCGCCACCGGCACGCTTCCGCCGAACCAGTGGGCCACCGCCGCGATCTGCTGCGTTGCAAAACCCGCGTACTTCCAGATCAGCAGCACCGCGACGTCCAGGGACACCACCGCGATGAGGATCCGGCGACGGCGGACGCCGTTCACGTCCCAGGGGCTCGGGGCCAGCAACGGCCCCGCCAGGAAGTTCACCACCATGCAGCCCAGCAGCAGGAACACGAACCCGCCGGCGCCGATCGTGTAGAACAGCAGGCTGCCCACCGCGATGATGCCGTTGCGCCACGTCCGCGGGCACACCAGCACGGCGATGAGCACCGCCGGCATGAAGTACCACAGGAAGAGCGGCGAAACGAACGACATCGGGTCCCCTCGGTTTATCCGCGGCGACTCTAACCCGACTGGGTGGTGGTGTCAGACCCGCCCGGCGGCACGGCGTCGCCGCGCCACCTCCGCCAGCAGCACACCCGCCGCCACGGAGGCGTTCAACGACTCCACGCCCGCCGCCATCGGGATCGACACCGTCGCGTCGCACGTCTCGCGGACCAGGCGCGACAGGCCGCGGCCCTCCGAGCCCAGCACGATGACCAGCGGATCCGCCGCCAGCTCCAGCTCGTCGATGTCCACCGAGCCGTCCGCGTCCAGGCCGACCAGCATCAGGCCGTCGTTCGCCCACGCCTTGAGCTGGCGCGTCAGGTTCGTCGCCACCGCGATCGGCAGCTTCGCCGCCGTGCCCGCGCTCGTGCGCCACGCCACCGCCGTCATGCCCGCGCTGCGCCGCTCCGGCAGCAGCACGCCGTGGGCGCCGAACGCGGCCGCCGAGCGGATCACCGCGCCCAGGTTCCGCGGGTCGGTGACGCCGTCGAGCGCGACGAACAGGGGCACCTCGCCCGAGTTGCGGGCCGCCGCCATCAGGTCGTCCGGGTGGGCGTACTCGAACGGCGGGACCTGCAGGCCCAGGCCCTGGTGCACGGCCCGGTTCGTCTTGCGGTCCAGTTCCTCGCGCGGGATCTCCAGGATCGAGATGCCCTTGTCGCCGGCCAGCCGGACGGCGTCGTTCACGCGCTCGTCGAGCTCGATGTTCAGCGCGACGTACAGCGCCGTCGCCGGGACGCCCGCGCGCAGCGCCTCGACCACCGGGTTGCGCCCGGCGATCAGCTCCGGCTTGTCGGCCTTCTTCTGCCGGGCCTGGTCGCGCTTGGTCTGGGCGTTCGCCTGGCGGTAGGCCTTGTGCCCGGGACGGTCCTCCGCCTTCGGGGTCGGGCCCTTGCCTTCGAGGGCCTTGCGGCGCTGACCGCCCGAGCCGACGACGGCACCCTTCTTGGTGCCCGCCTTGCGGATCGCGCCCTGGCGCCGCGAGTTGCCTGCCATGGTGAAAGTTTCCTTGCTTGGTAACGAGATCAGTCGGACTTGACAGTCCACTGAGGACCGTTGGGGGTGTCCTCCACCACGATGCCCGCCTGCGAGAGGCGGTCACGGGCGGCGTCCGCGCGGGCGAAGTCCTTCTCGGCGCGGGCCTGCTGGCGCTCGGCCAGCAGCCCTTCGACGATCCGGGTCAGCGCTTCCTTGGTGGGCGTGTCGGAACCGCCCGCCTCGGACCAGCGCGCGGACAGCGGGTCGAGGCCGAGCACGTCGGTCATCGCGCGGACGGCCGCGGCGAACTCGAGTGCCTTCTGGGTGTCGCCCGCGTCGAGGGCGGCGTTACCGTCCCGGACCGTGGTGTGGACCACGGCGAACGCCTGCGGGGTGGCGAGGTCGTCGTCGAGCGCGTTCGCGAACGCCTCGGGGATCGTGCCCAGCGTGACCTCGCCGGACTGCGCTGCGCGGCGCAGGAACGTCTCGATCCGCCGGTAGCCCTGTGCGGCCTCGGAGACCGCGGCGTCGGAGTACTCGATCGTCGACCGGTAGTGCGGCTGGACCAGGTAGTACCGCAGCTCCGGGGCCCGGTAGCGCTCCAGCATCGCGGGGATCGAGACGGTGTTGCCGAGCGACTTCGACATCTTCTCGCCCGACATGGTCACCCAGGCGTTGTGCAGCCAGAACCGCGCGAAGGCGTCGCCCGCCGCGTTGGACTGGGCGCGCTCGTTCTCGTGGTGCGGGAAGACCAGGTCGATGCCGCCGCCGTGGATGTCGAACTCCGCGCCGAGGTACGCCGTCGCCATCGCCGAGCACTCCAGGTGCCAGCCCGGCCGGCCCTGCCCCCACGGCGTCGGCCACGACGGCTCGCCCGGCTTCGCGCTCTTCCACATGGTGAAGTCGCGCGGGTCGCGCTTGCCGCGGGTCGGCGTCTCGCCCTGCTGGACGTCCTCCAGGACCTGGCCGGAGAGCTTGCCGTAGTCGTCGAACGACTTGACCGAGAAGTAGACGTCGCCGTCCGCGACGTAGCCGTGGCCGCTCTCGATGAGGCGTTCCATCAGCTCGACCATCTGGGTCACGTGCCCGGTCGCGCGCGGGTTGATCGACGGCGGCAGGCAGCCCAGCTGCTCGTACGCGGTCTCGAAGGCGCGCTCGTGCGTCGCGCCCCACTCCCACCAGGGCCGCTCGTTCTCGGCGGCCTTGGTCAGGATCTTGTCGTCGATGTCCGTGACGTTGCGGACCAGCAGCACATCCAGTCCACTGTGGACCAGCCAGCGGCGCAGGACGTCGTAGTTCAGGACGCCGCGGACGTGCCCGATGTGCGGCACGCCCTGGACGGTGGCCCCGCACACGTAGATCGACGCCGTTCCGCTACGGACGGGGTGGAACTCCCGTACGTTCCGGGTCGCTGTGTCGAAAAGGTGAAGGGCCACCCTCAAAGGGTACGGGGTCGGGCGTGAGCGACGTCGCAGGCCCTCAAGCGACGCCGTGGTTGCGCAACGCCGTGAGCAGGGCATCCGGCCGTCCGGCCGTGGGCAGCGGGTCGACCAGCGCGAACTCGCAGCCCAGGGCGCGGGCGCCGCCGTCGGCCTCCTCGCTGTCGCCGACCATCAGGGTTTCGGTCGCCGGGACGCCGAGGGCCTGGACGGCCTTGCGGAAGATCTCCAGCTCCGGCTTGACCGCGCCGACCTCGAAGGACAGCACGAATTCGTCGACGTAGGCGTCCCACCCGCGGGCGGTGAACGCGGGCCGGATGTCGAAGGCGATGTTGCTCAGCACGCCCACCTTCAGGCCCCGCTCGGCGACGGCCTTCAGCGCGGCTTCGGTGTCCGGGTACGGCGTCCACTGGCTGGGATCGATGAGCCGGTTGTAGAGCGCTTCGGCCTGGTCGAAGTGCGGGACGCCGGACTTCTTGAGCACCTCGAGGTACACCTTCCGGTGCAGTTCCGGGTCGCGGTCGCGGTGCTGCCACGCGTGCACGTGCTCGGCGTCGAGCTCGACGACCTGCCCGACCGGGGCGGTCATCCGGCGCATCAGCTCGGCCTGCGCCTCGATGTCGAGCGGCGTGCCCTCGTGGTCGGTCAGTTCAGTGAGCCAGGACTCGTCCTGCTCGAGCCGGAAGAGCGTGCCGGAGAAGTCGAACAACACCGCCCTGATCGTCATGGGACCCAGCCTAGCGAGGTCGCGGGCGCTCTCGGGGCGCCCGCGACCGGCGTCACGTCACGCGGCGTACCCGGTGACCTTGTCCGGGACCACGCGCACGACCACCCGGACGACCTCCGGCGGTTCGGTGCGGAAGTCCTTGCCGTCGTACTTGTGCGACAGCTCGTTGATCAGCTCGCGGCCGCCCTCCTCGGTGATCTCGGCGCGGCCGCGGACCTCCACGTACTTGAGCGGGTCGTCCAGGTCGAAGACCGACAGCGAGACCCGCGGGTCGCGACGCAGGTTCCGCTCCTTGAGACGCCCGCGCACGGTGGCGAAGAGGACGGCGTCGCCGTCCCGCTTGGCCCAGACGACGGAGGTCTGCACCGAGCCGTCGGCGTTGATGGTGGCGACCACCGGGAAGTTCTTGCCGTCGAAGAGGGCCTTGGTGGCTTCGTTGAACGTCACACTCATGGTCTGGACCCTATTTCACGTTGCCGGCGATCTTCTCGGTTTTCAGGCGCACGACCACCCGCTGGACGTCGGCGCTCTCCGGGGGCGGGTCCCTGGGCGAGGTACTTGTGGCCGGTTTCCGCCGGCTGCCGTTCGGTTGGCCGCCGGGGCGCGCTCAGCGCAGCCTCACCCTCTCGGGGGG
>NZ_JBFANY010000028.1:0-45929 GCF_040674975.1 Amycolatopsis sp. NPDC049688 | reverse complement strand
CGGCGGGCTTTTTTTTCCATTGCCCCGCTCCCCCCCTTACACAACCCCCCCCCGGCCGTAGTCACAATCAGGCTTCGGGGTGGTGGGAGCCCAAAACAGTCAGCTTGCGTACCCAGACAGTCAGCTCGCGTACCCACAGGGTCGGACAGCGCACCCAGAGGGTCGGATCACCGCGGCAGAGCCGACCGCCGCCAAGCCCCGGGCCCATTCCCCCAGGCCTCCCCAGCCCAACCCGACCGCTCCGGCAGTGAAGGCCCCGAAGAACGACCGGCAAGCCCGGCAAGCACAGCAACCAGCGCCGCCAGGCTCACCTCGTCCGCCCCACCCCGGACAACCAGAACCAGTTCCTCACTCACCACAGCCCCCGTCAAATCGGCAGGTTGCCGTGTTTACGAGCCGGCCCGGGCTTCCGCTTCTCCCGCAGCATCGCCAGCCCGCGCGCAATCGCCGCCCGCGTATCGGCCGGATCGATGATGTCGTCGACCAGACCACGCTCAGCGGCGTACTGAGGGTTGAGGTACTCCTCCGTGTACTCCGCAACGAGCCGGGCACGCAACGCCGCCGGATCCGCCGAAGCCGCCAGCTCCCGCCGGTGCAGCACGTTCACCGCACCCTCGGCCCCCATCACGGCGATCTCGTTCGTCGGCCAGGCCAGCGACAGATCGCACCCGATGGACCGGGAGTCCATCACGATGTACGCGCCCCCGTAAGCCTTCCGCACGATCACCTGGATCCGGGGAACGGTCGCCTCACAGTAGGCGTGCAGCAGCTGCGCGCCCTGCCGGATGATCCCGCCCCGCTCCTGCTCGACCCCGGGCAGGAACCCGGGCACGTCGACCAGGCTGACGAGCGGAATCCCGAAGGCGTCGCAGAACCGCACGAACCGGGCGGCCTTCTGCGACGCCGGCCCGTCGAGCACCCCCGCGAACACCACCGGCTGGTTCCCGACGAGCCCGACGACCCGGCCGTCGACGCGGGCGAGCGCGCACAGCACGTTCCGGGCCCAGCCCGCGTGCAGCTCGAAGAACTCTTCGTCGTCGGCGATCTCCGCGAAGACGTCCCGCATGTCGTAGGGCTGGTTCGGTTCCGACGGCACGATTTCCGCCAGTTTCGGCCGGTAGTCCTCCGCCGCCCCGGTCGGGGCGGTCACCGGCGGCTGCTCGAGGTAGTTCGACGGCAGCAGGGAAATCAGGTGGCGCACGTCGGCGAGGCACTCCTGCTCGTCGTCGTGCACGACGGTGGCGACGCCGGAATGCGCCCCGTGCACGTCGGCCCCGCCGAGTTCCTCGTGGCTGACGCGCCGTCCGGTCACGGCCTCGACGACGTCGGGTCCGGTCAGGTACATCCGCGCCGTGTCGCGCACCATGAAGGTGAAGTCGGCCAGCGCCGGCGAGTAGGCGGCACCGCCGGCGCACGGCCCGAGGATCACGCTGATCTGCGGGATGACGCCGGACGCTTCGACCTGGCGGCGGAAGATGCCGCCGTAGCCGTCGAGGGCGAGCACGCCTTCCTGGATCCGCGCGCCGCCGCTGTCGTTCAGGGCGATCACCGGGGCGCCGTTCGCCACGGCGAGGTCGAGCACCTTCTGGATCTTCGCCGCGTGCGCCTCCCCCAGCGACCCGCCGAAGAGGGTGAAGTCCTGGGCGTAGACGAACACGCGGCGGCCGTCGATGGTGCCGGAGCCGGTGACGACGCCGTCGGTGTGCGGCCGGTTGGCGGCCAGCCCGGGCCCGGTGGCCTGGTGACGGCGGTACGGCTCGAGCTCCAGGAACGAGTCCTCGTCCAGCAGGAGCGCGAGCCGTTCCCGGGCGGTGAGCTTGCCCAGCGAATGCTGGCGCCGCACCGCGTCGAGCTTCCCGTCGACGATGTGCCCGCGCAGCTCCCGCCGCCGCTGCCGCAGCAACGGCATGCCGGGCCGCGGCGCGGGCGCGGCGTCGGCCGTGGCGAGCGCGATCACCTGGGCGTCGCCGGTTTCCGCGCCACGGCCGAGCCGGCGGCGCCCGGCGCGGATTCCGGGCGGGACGGGCACCACGTCCGTCTCGTCCGCGCGCTGGGCGCCGCTGTCGGAGGGACCGCTCACGCGGCATCCCTCAATCGCTCTTCGCGGTCGCGCTCGATCTCGGCGACGATGTCCGACCACACGATGCCCCGGCCGAGCCGCGGCATCGGGTGGGTGATCACCTCGGCCGGCGCTTCGGGAACGAGCCGCACCGGTGCCGCACCGGCCTCCGGGCGCCCTGCCTCACTGGCGGTCACGGGCAGACCTCCTCCATCAACGCGGTCCCGGCTCGTCCGGGACCGGCATCCTTGTGCGGTGTCTTCACGCCGCGCGGGCGCGGGCGTCCACGTTGTGGTAGCCACCGCCGTAGAAGACGAGCGCGTGCTCGCCGGTCCCCGAGCTGGCCGCGACCACCCGGCCGAGGAAGATCGAGTGGTCACCGCCCTGGACGACCTGCGCCACCTCGCACTCGAGCCAGGCCAGCGCGCCGGTCAGCAGCGGTGCCCCGGTCTGCGTGCCGAGCGTGCAGGCGACGTTGTCGAACTGGGCCATCCCGTCCGGCCGCCGCCAGTCGGCGAAGTACTTCGACAGGCCCTGCTGGTCCGACGCGAGGATGTTCACCGCGAACGAGCCGGCGGCGACGATCGACGCGTGCATCCGGGCCGCCTTCGACACGCAGCAGAGCACGAGCGGCGGGTCCAGCGACACCGACGTGAACGCGTTCGCCGTCATGGCGTGGGCGCCTTCGCCGCCGACGGTGAGGACCGTGACGCCCGTCGCGAAGCGGGACATCACCTGCCGCAGCGCCGGTTGCGGCGACAGGTCCCGCCGTCCCGGTGACTTCGGCAGCCGCTGCAGCGGCCGCCGTTCGACGGAGTTGCCTCCTGCCTGGGCCACTTCACGCTCCCTTGCCGTTGAGCACCGAAGCCACCGTGTACGGCCTCAGCGCCTCCAGCAGGGCCTCGGGCACCCGGGCCGGCGAGGTCGCGTTGTTCGGGCCGCGCATGCACGCGATCCGCTGCCGCCCGCGCGCCACCAGCCGCTCGCCGTCCGGGTGCAGGTGCACGTAGTCGAACGTGAACTGCAGCTGCGTCTGGGTCAGCTCCTCCAGGCGCATCCGGATGGACAGCTCGTCGAACCCGGTGATCTCGGCGAAGTACTCGCACTCCACGCGGAGCGTGTAGAGCTTGAGGTCGCCGCGGATGTCCTCCAGGACCGCCGGAGCCTTCTCCAGGAGGAACATCTCGCGGCAGCGCCCCTGCCACCGCACGTAGTTGACGTAGTAGACGTTGCCCACCATGTTGGTCTCTTCGAAGCCGACCGTGTGGCGGAGCTCGTAGTAGTCGGTCATCTCAGTTCCCCTCTGCCTGGAGCACGGCGAAGACCACGGGGTCCGGCCGGTCGTTGACCGTGGTCGACCAGGTCGCGATCAGGGCCCCGCCGCAGGCGAGCAGCGCCCAGCCGTCGGGCTCGACCCGGCGGACGGTCAGGGCCTGGGTCATCAGGCCGGTCTTGCGCACGCATTCCAGCGCGCTCCACACCCGGGTGTTGGCCACCGCGAGCGGCTCACCGGTGTCGGCGGCCAGCAGCCGGCCGACGGCGACGAGCTCTTCGCCCAGCAGCCCGGCCCAGTCCTCGTCGGTCCGCTCGATCGCGGTCTCGATGTCGCAGGTGAGCTGCCCGGTCCCGGTGACGGCCATGGTCAGCTGCGCCGTGTGGGACGCGGTCACCTCGACGCCGTCCGTTTCCGGCTTGCCGTCGGGGCGGTAGCGGATCTCGAGCTGCCGGTCGAGGCTCCGGCTCGCGGCCAGCGCCGTCTGGGCCCGCCGCTCGGCGATCCCTTCGGCCGGGCTGCCCACCGGGTCGGGCTCGACGACCACGGACCGCGTCCCGCCGAGCAGGCGCTCGCACGCACGCTCCACATAGGACCCGAGCATCGACGGGACCCACGGGCCCGCGCCGTCGCGCTTGCGGACCGCCCGCAGCATCAGGCCTTCCCAGCGTTCGACCAGGGTGCCGTCCGGGTTGCGGACGTCGAGGTCGTAGACGTAGCTGTCGTCGTCCTGGAACCGTTCGCGGGCGTCGAGCAGGACGTATTCGTCGTGCTGGGCACCCGGCTCGGCCAGGTACAGCTTCTCGATGCTCTGCGGCAGCAGGGTCGCGTCGGGGATGCAGCACTGGATCGCGTGCATCATCGCGTCGCGGGTCCCCGGGTCGGCGAGCAGCTGCTCCTGCGGCAGGAACGGCGCGAACCAGTTGACGTTCGCGGTGGTCGCGATCTCGGCGACGGCGTGCCGGGCACTGGCCCGCCGGTAGCCGACGACACGCTGGAACCGCTTGCCCTGGAACAGGACCGAGCCGTAGAGCTCGCTGATCGGCTCCACCGGGACCGGCGGCAGCGGGACGTCCCGCCGCACCGCTTCGCCGAGCTCCGCCGGGCGGGCGAAGTTCAGCCGGGCGCGGAAGTGGTCGGCGCTGAAGCCGGTCTCGTCGCTGCGGAGGACGACGTCGACGGTGTCGGCGTCCCGGGCCAGCGTGGCCAGCCGGATCGTCGTCGACCGGCCCGGCGAGACGATGATCGGCCGCAGGAACTCGACGTTCTCGAGCACCGGCGTCCCGCCGCGGCCGAGCGTGGCCGTCGCGGCCTGGGTCATCGCCTCCATGCCCAGCACGGCCGGGAAGAGCAGCTGGCCGTCGAGCAGGTGGTCGGCCAGGTACGGGTCGCTGCCCGCGGACAGCTCGGCTTCGGTGATCAGCTCGACGCCGGGGTAGTGCACGACCGCCCGGTCGATGAACCGGGTCAGCGGCAGCTCGCGCCGCTGGATCGGCAGCGTGGGCAGGCCGTTCATCCGGCCGCAGATCACCAGCACCGGCGGGGTGGCCGGGTCCGACAGCAGGCGGCGCAGGATGGCGATGCCGTCGTCGAGCGGGATCGGCGTGATGCCGTCGCGCTGCAGGGCGGTGACCACGCCGAGCTTCTCGCCCATGCCGGCCCCGGACCAGACCGACCACTCCAGCGCGATCGCCCGCGCCTGCGGGTACTCGCGGCCGAAGCGCAGGGTCGCCTCGGTCAGCCAGTCGTTCGCGGTGGAGTAGTGCGCCTCACCGCGCAGGCCGGCCCGGCCGATGATGCTGCCGAAGGTGACCAGCAGCTTGATCCGGTTCTTGTCGACCGCGTCGAGCACGGCGTTCAGGCCGCCGATCTTCGGCGCGAGCGTCTTGCGGAAGGTGTCCTCGGTCAGGCTGAACAACGCGGCCGGCTCGTTGCGGCCCGCGCCGTGCATCACCGCGGTGACCGGGCCGAGGTCGGCCTCCATCCGGGCCACCGCCTCGGCGACCTGCGCGGCGTTGGTGACGTCGGCCCGCTCGTAGCGGTACCGGACGCCGGCCGCTTCCATCCGGTCGAGGTTCTCGGCCAGTTCGGCGTCCTGCTCGGGGTCGCTGCGGCCGAGGAGGGCGAGCTTCGCCCCGGAGTCCTTCGCCAGCGCCAGCGCGCTTTCCGCGGTGATGCCCTTGCCGCCGCCGGTGACCAGCAGGACGTCGGTGCGGTCCAGGGTCTCCGGGATGGGACCGGCCGGCGCGGCCGGGAGCCCGACCAGGCGCGGCACCGTGCGGCCGCCTTCGCTGTCGTAGCGGGCTTCGGTGAAGTCCGTGGTCGCGGCGACCTCGGCGACCACCGCGGTCACCGCCGCCTCGATCGCCTCGGGCGCCGCCGGGGTCGGGTCGGCCAGGTCGACGATCGTGGTCTTCGCCGACGGGTCCTCCAGCCGCAGCGTCTTCGCCAGGCCGGAAGCGCCGTACCCGTGGTGCACGACGACGAACCGCGTGCCGTTGGGCGCGTTCAGCAGCGTCCGGGCCGCGTCGAGGAACAGCCCGACGTGGCTCGAGTCGCAGTCGGCGGGCAGGCACAGCAGCACGCCGTCGCCGACGCCGCTGTGGGCGAGCGCCGTCCGCAGCGGCTCGGCGAGCGGGTTCCGCGGCGTGGCGAAGACCTGCCACTCCGCCGAACCGGTGCCCTTGGTGAGGTCCGCGGCCGGGCGTGCCGCGGGCAGGTACTCGACCGCGAACGGGCGGACCCACGGCCCGATCCCGGGCGCCTCGCCCTTGCCGGCGTTGTCGTCCGGCTTCGCCGTCTGCGCCAGCTCGTCGATCATCTCGGCGAGCTCGCCGAGGCAGACCGTGGCGAAGTTCGGCATGCCCTCCAGGGCCGGCCGGCCCAGTGCGCGGGTGACGTCGTTGACCAGCTGGCCCACGGTGATCGACGACAGGTGCAGGTCGTCGAGCGGGTGGGTGTCGGCCGTGACGGACTCCAGCGGCAGCTCGACGCGCTCGGCGGCGAGCTTGCGGAGCAGGTCGAGGGTGCTGCCGCTGTCGGCCGTCGCGTCGGCCTCGGCTTCGGTGGCCTGGGCCCGCTCGGCGGCCAGCTCGGCGGCGAGGTCGGCGTCGATCGCCGGCGCGGCCTCACACGGGCTGGCCAGGAACCGGAACACGCCGTCGGCGGGCAGCTCGCGGACCACGCGGCCGGCGAACAGCCGCTCCGCGGTGACCGGCGCGCCCAGCGCGAACGCCGCGCCCAGCACCCGCAGCACCCCGGACAGGGACGCGTTGTCCGTGTCCAGCGCGAGCACCGGCGTGCCCGGCGCGATCTCCTCGAACAACCCGGTGAGCACCCGGCCGGGGCCGACCTCGATCACCAGGTCGCTGCGCTCGGCGACCTTCGCCGCCGCTTCGCGGAACCGGACCGGCAGCACGATCTGGTCGCGCAGCAGCTCCGGCAGGTTCTCCGCGGCGTGCAGCACGTCACCGGTCACGGTGGAGACGACCGGGCGCTCGAGCCGCGCGAAGGCGAACTCGCCGAGGCGCTCGATCATCGCGGTCGCCGCCGGCTCGACCTCCGGGGAGTGGAACGCGTGCGACACCTTGATCCGGCCCGCACTGACCCCCTGGGCCTTCGCCCGGTCGACCACCCGGTCGACCGACGCGGCCGGCCCGGAGATCACCGTCTGCTGCGGCGCGTTGTAGCCGGCGATGACGACGTCCGAGCCCAGCCCGAGCTCTTCGGTCCGGCCGGGCGAGGCCGCGATGCTGGCCATCGCGCCGGTGCCGGGGCCGACCTCGGTCGCCATCACCTTGCCGCGGATCTTCGCCAGCTTCAGCACGTCCCGCTCGCCGACCGCGCCCGCCCAGTGCAGGGCGGTCAGTTCGCCGAGGCTGTGCCCGGTGGCCGCGTCGGCTTCGATGCCGAACGCGCGCAGCACGCGCAGCCCGGCCAGCGAGCCGGTGACGATCCGCGGCTGGGCCACCTCGGTGGCGACCTGGTCGCCGGTGACCGGCAAGCCCGCGGCGTCGTGGATCTCGGCGGCCGCGGCGAACCGGCGGCGCAGCGCGCTGTCCCCGCCGCGGCCGGAACCCTGGCCGGGGAACAGGAACCCGATCTTCGGCGCGGACGGCCGCGAGCTGGCGAAGATGCCGTCGGCGGCGTCGAAGACGGAGGGGCCGTCTTCGAGCAGTTCGAGCAGCCGGGTCAGCTTCCGCTCGGCCTGCTCGGGGTTCGCCGCGACGACCGCGGCCCGGACCGCCCTGCCCGCCAGCTCCCCGGCCAGCGAGCCGGCCAGGTCGGTCAGCTCGGCGAAGGACAGCTTGGGCACCAGCTCCAGCAGCGCGACGATCCGGCCGCGCAGGGTGGCGACGTCGTCGGCGTCGAGCAGCAGCAGCTCGGCGTCCTGGCGGCCGGCGACGAGGGTGCGGGAGCGCTCGTCGAGGTCCGCGCGGCGCGCCGCGTTGGGCGCCTCGGCCACCGTGACGTGCGAGTTGATCCCGCCGAAGCCCATCGCGGACACGCCGGCGCGCACCGGCTGGTCCGACGGCCACAGCGTGGCCTCGCGCGGCACGTACATCCGGGCGGAGTCGCCGGTCAACGACTCGTGCGGGACGAAGTGCCCGGTGGCCGGCGGGATGACCTGGTGGTAGACCGACAGCGTGGCCTTGATCAGCCCGGCGACGCCGGCCGCGGCCTTCGTGTGCCCGATGTTGCCCTTGATCGTGGACAGCGCGGCCGGCTTGGCCAGCGGGTCCGCCTCCCGGCGCGCGGTCGACAGCGCTTCGATCTCGGTGGCGTCGCCGAGCGCGGTGCCGGTGCCGTGGCCCTCGAAGTAGGACACGGTCTCGACGCCGTAGCCCGCGCGGGTGTAGGCGCGCTTCAGGGCGAGCTGGTGACCGGCGGCTTCCGGCCGCGTGATGCCGCCCTTGCCGTCGGAGGAGATGCCCCAGCCGGCGACGGTGGCGTAGATCCGCTTGCCCTGCTCGATCGCGTCGGCCTCGCGCATCAGGACGAGCATGCCCGAGCCTTCGCCCGGCCAGAAGCCGTTCGAGTCGGCGTCGTAGACCTTCATCTCGCGTTTGGCCAGCGCCCCGGTCTTCGCGAAGCCGATCACCTCGAACGGGTCGATCGACAGGTCGACACCGCCGGCGATGGCGACGTCGAGGTCGCCCTGGGCCAGCGCGTTCGCGGCGCTGACCACCGACAGCAGCGAGGACGAGCAGGCGCCGTCCACGGTGTAGCCGCCACCGGCGAAGTCGAAGTAGTTGCAGACCCGCCCGGCGATGGTGTTCGCGAGGCCGCCGGCGAGGGTGTCCTCGTTGATCTCCGGGAACGGCTCCTTGTACTGGACCTCGAGGTCGCGCAGGAAGGCCGCGGTCTCGTCGTCGGCCCAGCCGCGCTCGGCCAGCGCCGCGGCGACCGTGCGCCGGACGTAGGGCCAGCGCAGCCGCAGGACGTTGGCGCGGGAGAACTCGCCGGTCAGGCTGTTGCCGATGACCACGCCGGTGGCCGTCTTCGGCGCGCCGTCGCCCTCGGGGTACCCGGCGTCGGCGAGCGCCTGCTGGGCCACTTCGAGGGCCAGCCAGTGCGTCGTGTCGGTGGCCCGGAAGGTGCTGCCGGCGACCTTGTGGGCGACGCGGTCGAACTCGTAGTCGCGCAGCACCGCCGCGTTCTGGGCGTAGAACCGGTCCGGCGCCTTCGGGTCGGCCGAGTAGTAGTCCGCCCGGTTCATCCGCTCGTCGGGCAGGCGCCGGAAGGCCCGGCGACCGGCCAGCACGTTCTCCCAGAGCTCCTCCGGGGAACTTGCGTCCGGATACCGGAGGCCGATACCCACGATCGAAATCCGCTCACCGCTCATGCCAACGCACTCCCACTGGCTCATATGTCTTTCGGGGGTTCCGGGTGGCGGGGCCCCCGGCCCGGGGCGGAGCCCCGGATATCGCGGCCTCAGTAACCCGATCCGGTTCCAGCATGGCTGCGCCTGCCGGTCAAGTCTTCTTTCTCCATGCCCGCGGACACCTTGTCCGCACGCAGCGACAACTCACGTTCCACAATGGACAGAAGCCGGTCAGTCGGCGAACTGCCCCGGCTGCCGGCCCTCGCCGGCCGGTCCGCGGTAGGCCTGCGCGATGTCGAGCCACGCGTCGGCCAGCGCGCCCTCGGCCCGCAGGTCGAGGTCGTCGCGGTGCCGCCGCCGGGTGACCAGCAGGCAGAAGTCCTCGGCGCTGCCGGTGATCCGCTCCGGCGAGTCCTCCGGCCCGAAGGTCCAGACCGCCCCGGACGGGCCGGTGATCTCGAACCGGAACTCGGTCTCCGGCGGCGTCAGCCCGTGTGCTTCGTAGCCGAAGTCCCGGACGCGCACGGCGAAGCCGACGAGGTGGGCCAGCCGGTCGGTGCGCTCCGGGCGCACGCCGAGCGCGTCGGCGATGTCCTGGCCGTGCCCGAACAGCTCCATCATCCCGGCGCAGGCGAGGACGTACGGCGGCAGCGGCCGCACCAGCCACGGCACGAGCTGGTCGCCCGGAACCGCGGCGAGCGCCTTGATGGCCTGGTCGCGATCGGCGCGCCACTTCGTCAGCAGCACCTCGGCCGGGTCGTGCTCGAACTCCTTCAGCGCCGCGTTCACGGCCACGTCGAGCCCGCCGGTGAGCGACTTCGTCATCGCGACGAAGGTCTCCGGCTGGGCCGCGGCCAGCCCGGCGATGCGGAGGATGAACGTGAGGTGCGCGATCTGCTCCCGGACCCGCCAGCCCGGCGCCGGGGTCGGCGTCTCCCATTGCGCCTCGGTGAGGCCGGCCACGAGCTCGTCGACCACGGCGGCCTCGGCGGTCAAGTCGGCGATCACGCCCGTCGTGTCAGTCACCTGTGCCGTCCTCTCGAACCTCGGATGTTCTGGTCTGGGCCCGCGGTGGCCGCGGGGCGGGGGTACCGCCACCGCGGCCACCGGGGGACGGCGGATCGGGGCCGCCGGAGCGACGGCCATACCCGGACTCGGGGTCGGTTGTCCCGGGGCTGCGAAGTCCCGGCGCCCGATCTGCCTTCCGGTCGTCACGTGCCGCGACGGCCGGAGTTCTGCACTTGCCTGGTGGTTCAGCTGCCGGCCACGAGGTCCAGTTTGGACACCGCGCGGCGGCCGGTGATGGACCCGTCGGGGGCCGGGGCGCCGTACTTGACGTCGACCCCGCGCTCCTGCAGCGCCCGGACGATGCCGGGCACGGCCCGCTCGGCCAGCGCGGCGATCGTCATGGCCGGGTTCACCGTCAGCGCCCCCGGCACCGACGCGCTGTCGGTGACGAAGATGCCCGCGTGGTCGCGCAGCTCGTGGCTGGGGTGCAGGGCCGAGGTCGCCGGGTCGTCCCCGATCCGGCAGGACGCCAGCGGGTGCACGGTGTACGCGCCGACGACGTCGTTGGTCCACGGCGCGACCTTCGCCAGGCCGTCCTTCTCGATGATGGCCTTGCAGTCCGCGTCCGCCAGCGCCCAGCCGCGCAGGGTGTTCGCCGTCGGCTCGTAGCGCAGCGGCCCGCGGCCGAGCATCTGCTGGGAGATGCGGTAGGCGTTGCCGGTCGGCGGCGGGGTGCCGAACACGCCCTCGTTGTCGTCCTCGGTCATCAGGAAGATCGTCAGCCAGTTCGACCACTGCTCGAGGATCTGCTTCTTCTCCGCGCCGAACCACCGCGGCTCCTCGCCGCCGGGGGCCTGGGCGAGGATCGTGCCGAGCCCGGGCGGGAAGTACAGCTGCTCCAGCGAGTACCGCTCGTACTCCGGCAGCGAGCCGTCGAGCTTGTCCCAGTTGGCCACCGTCGGGCCCTTGCCGATGTGGTTGGCCGCGTAGACGGCACCGTCCTCACGGGACAGTCCGAGCACCTCGCGCACCCGGTCCTCGTCGATGATGGCGGTGTTCAGCCGCTCGCCGTTGCCGGAGAAGTACCGGCCGACGCCGTGCGGCATCGTGCCCAGCGCCGCCTCGGAGCGCTGCAGGATCACCGGCGTCGCGCCGGCACCGGCGGCGATGATCACGATCTTCGCCTCGATGACGCCGGAGCCGGTGTGGATGCGGTAGTCCTCTTCGTCGATCAGGTCGAAGTGGACGCGGTAGCCGCCGTCCTCGGTGCGCTCCAGCCGTTCCACCTCGTGCAGCGGCCGGATCTGCGCGCCGTGCGCCAGCGCGGCCGGGAGGTAGTTGGTCAGCATCGACCGCTTCGCGTCGAAGCGGCAGCCCGCCATCTGGAAGTTGCAGTTGGTGCACCGGTCGTTGTCGACGGCCACCGGGGCCGGGTTCGCCGTGCGGCCCGAGTGGTTGCAGGCCGCGGCCCACAGCCCACCCGCGTACGAGACGTCGTTCCAGTCCTGTTTGGACACCGGGATCGACTCGTCCACCCGGTCGTACCACGGCTCGAGGGAGTCCCGGCTGATCTCCGCCGGCCACATCCGGCGGCCGATGCTGCCGTGGCGGTCGAAGACGAACTTCGGCGCCCGCGGCATCGCGGCGAAGTACACCACGCTGCCGCCGCCGACGCAGTTGCCGCCGAGCACGCTCATGCCCTCGCCGGCGACGAAGTCGAACACCCGGGTGTAGGACGAGCCCAGCAGGTAGTCGTGTTCGAAGTCCTCCGCGGCCAGCCACGGCCCGCGTTCGAGCACGACCACCTTGGCGCCGCCCGCGGCGAGGTGGTACGCCGGGATCGAACCGCCGAAGCCGCTGCCGACGATGACGACGTCGGTCTTCTCGATGGCACTCATGCCGGGCTCCCCGAAGGTGTGGTGTCGGGATGGAGGTCGGCCAGCTTGCGGCCGTAGGAGAACTTCGGGAACCGCCACAGCCCGTCGGCGTCCGGGAGCCGGTAGCCGAGCGCGATCAGCCCGGGGTGCCCGTTCTCCAGCGCCTCCTTGGTGTGCCGGTGCGGGGCGGTGTCGAAGGCCATGTTGCAGAACAGGGCCAGGCTGACCCAGCCCTCCTTCTCCGGGTGCCCCGGCTTGGTCAGCCGGGTCACCAGGGCCCGCCGGTGCTCGTACGGCAACGCGACGAACGGCGGGAGGTCGGTATCGAGCGCCAGCTCGACCTCCCCCGCGTAGGACTTCGCGTGGTCGTTCAGCGACTGCACCAGGTAGGGCAGGCCGGCGGTGATGCCGGTGGCATCGTAGTTGAGCAGTTCGAGCGCACCCGCCGCCACCGCGCCGGGCCCCGGTGCGGCACCCGCCACGGCCCGGTCCTCCGGGTACCGCTTCTCCCCCGGCACGATCGTGTCGGCGTACGCCTCCAGGGTCAGCACCTGGACCTCTTCTTCGCTTGCCACCGGCCTATCTCCTCACCAGACTGTTGAACGCGGAGCGGTCACGCCGCCAGGGGCTTTTCGTCGCCGGCCGGCGCCGGCGGCGCCGCGGCGAGCTGCACCTTCTGCGCCGCCTGCTCGGCCTCGAACTTGATCCGCGCCTTGTTCGAGAAGTGCAGGCCCCACAGGTACATCCCGCGGATCAGGCACACCGAAGCGGTGGCGAAGAACAGCCCGTAGGCGATGTGCGCGGCCGTGAAGAACCCGTACATCATCGCGATCCCGGCCCCGAAGGCGAACTGCGAAACCGGCTTCGACGGCGACGTGCCCGGGTCGGTCACCATGTAGTTCGTGTAGAGCACGAACGCGATCCCGGTGCCCATCGCCAGCGCGCCCGGGATGGACGTGCCGAAGAGCGCACCGCGCAGGAACGCCTGGACGACGAAGAACGACAGCCAGCCGAAGATCAGCCACATCCGGCCGGTCAGCAGCGAGTTGAGCACCGTGCCCGAGACCAGGATGACCGCCACGATCAGCCAGCCGATCCAGGTGTCGACCTTCTCCGAGAAGTGGTACGGCGGCGTCATGTTGACCCACGGGAACACCAGCAGCATGATCGTGATGCCGAAGTTCGACGGGTTCATGTAGTGCCGCAGCCGGCCGTACACCGGCGCCTGCAGCACCCATTTCGCGCCGACCGCGACGACCACGCCGAAGATCATCGCCCAGATGTGGTCGTTGACGTAGGTCAGCATGTTCAGCGCCAGGCCGCTGATGTGCGCCGGGAACAGGAACTCCACCAGGCCACGGAACCCGTTGCCGCGGAACCGCACCTCGCGGTGGGTGACCCGGGCGTTGATGACCTCCAGCAGGATCTCCGTGGTGTACGCGACCGCCACGGCGACGAACGGGTACAGCCACGGCTGCTCGAAGCCGAGCACGGTGTAGCCGAGGATGTTGAAGATCGTGATCGAGATGGCGAAGCGGCGCAGGGCCGTGATGACCTTGTTGGTCCGCTTCGGCGGGGCAGTGTCCACTTTGGTCGTTATGGGCGTCGCCATGACGTCACATCTCTTCCTTCGCCTGGGTACCGAGCTGGTACATGTGGCAGCCCGGTGCGAGCTTCAGGTCCTGCGAGCGCAGCTGCCCGGTGCGGTCCCGCCACTGCAGGTGCACCGCCAGCGGGCCGGAGACGTTCTCGCCCAGCCCGATCTGGACGTCGAAGCTGCGGCGGCCGGAGTGCCCGCTGCTGCCGTCGACGCGGCCGACGTACTTCTTGCCGTCCGCGGTGGTCACCGTGACCTCGGCGCCGATCGCGGGCGACCCGGCCGAGGGCAGCGGGCCCGGTGCCACGGGGGCGTCGGTGCTCAGCTTCAGCTGCAGGAACTTGCCGGTCTTCGGGCTGTCGTTGTGGTAGAAGATCGGCTGCTCCCACTGCCGCGCGACGGCGAACTCGGGCAGGCCGTCCCCGTCCGCGTCGCCGACGCCGATGCCGCGGGTGGGCACCGGGACGGCCAGGCCGAGCTTCGGCGCGAGGTCGACGTAGGTGCCGTCCGAGCGCTTCACGAAGAAGTGCAGCGTCTGGTCGCCGGCGAGGTCGTCGCCGGGCCGGGCGTTCGGCCACCAGAACGGGTTGGACGTCATGCCGTCGTTGGCCACGGCCAGTTCCTGCAGCTGCGGCCAGCGGTTGACCTGGCCCTTGATGAACCCGGTCGCCTGGGCGATCTGGACGTCACCGCTGTTGTTGAAGTCCTCGATCTTGGGGTCCCAGCCCCAGCCCGACCACGCCGTGCGCGTGTCGCCGCTCTCGTCGTGGAACGGGGCCACGCCGTCCTTCAGCTGGTTGCGCAGGTCCGTGAGGTCCTTGGCGGTGTTGACGAACTGGAGGTTCGACTCCTCGACACCCCACGACGTCGTGATGTTGCTGACGAAGATGTCGTAGAGCCCGTCGTGGTTGAAGTCGCCGAAGTCGACGCCCATGCCCTTGAACGAGTCGTTGCCGAGCACCTTCGACTTCGGTTCGGTGACCCCGCGGACCCCGGTGACCTCACCGAAGGCCACGTGCCCCGGCGTCGACTTGTTGTAGAGCAGGTGGTCGTGCCCGAAGTCGTTGGCGATGTAGAGCTCGGGCAGGCCGTCGGCGTCGATGTCGGTGGCGCTGGCACCCAGCGTCCAGCCGGAGCGGTCGTCGGCCGGGATCGCGTCCGAGGCGTCGGTGAACGACGCGGTCGGGTTCGTGCCCGCGGTGGCGCCGGTGAGGCGGTAGAGGTACTTGCCGCCGCCGTTCTTCGCGTGCGACATCGACTGGTTCATCGTGATGCCGCCGTCGGCGTTCGGGTCCAGGACCTTGCTGTCCGGGAAGTAGTTGCCGACGAAGACGTCCACGTGCCCGTCGCCGTCGAAGTCGCCGATGGTGGCCGCGTTGCTGTTCCACAGCGGGCCGTTGTACTTGCCGTCGGCGCCGCGCTTGTCGCCCGGCACGAGCTCGACCGGCTGGTAGGCCGCGGGGGCGAGCTTGGTGGCGCCGGCCTTCTGCAGGAACACCACCGGGGTGCGGCCCCAGTAGTAGACCAGGACGTCCATCCGGCCGTCTTCGTTGAAGTCACCGGGGATGCAGCCCATCGGGGCCATGTACTGCCACGTCGGCAGCGGCGCCGGGTCGAGGGCGAACGGGGCGTAGCGCTCCTGGCCCTTGCCCGGCGTCGGCGTGACGACGACCTGGTCGCTGCGCGGGTCGACCAGGCACAGGTCGTTGGCCAGGCCGTCACCGTCGAGGTCGTTCATCGCGATCGCGGCGCCGGTCGAGGACATCCAGGCCGAGATGTGCTCGTACTGCTTGTTCAGCGTCCGGACGTACTGCGACTTCGCCGCCGCCGGCAGCGCGATCGTCATCGGGGTGAACTGGAACTTGCCTGCCAGCTGGTCCTGCTCGGCGGCCGAGACGCTCGGCAGGCGCGCGACGAAGAACAACGTCAGCACCAGCGCGATCGCCACGATGCCCGCGAGCTGCCGACGCAGCCAGCGTGTGGTCGCGGTCATTGGTTCACTCCTCCATGGGTCAGCACTTCGCCGGCGATCCGCTGCCGCCAGGCTTCGAATGCCGGGACCTCGCCGTCGACGACCTCCGCCGGGCGCACTTCCTGGGTGATCGCCGCCGCGCGCGCGGCGGGCAGCCCGCAGATCGCCCGCGTGGCGACCTCGGTCTGGGGGATCAGCACGCCGCCGCGCACCCGGGCGTCGGCCGCGAAGGCGCTGCCCTGGGCGAGCTGCCCGCGGTGTTGGCCCGCGCGCTCGGCGAGCTCGACCAGCTCGGCCTCGTCGACCCCGCACGCGTACGTCGACGCGAGTCCGACACCCGCGTACAGGTCACCGTGGCGGGACGGCGCGAACCCGGCGATCGTCTTCGTCACCAGGTCGACGTCGGTGCCGCAGATGAACCACAGCGCGCGGCCGATGCCCTGGTCCATGGCCCGCAGCGAGTAGCCGCTGTACCGCTTGTCCGGCCACGGGAAGCCCGGCTCCTGGTACTGCTGCCGCACGTACTTCCCGGTCTTGAAGTACGCCTGGTGGAAGCCGTAGCCGTCGAGCACCAGCCAGCGCAGCAGCGGGTCGAACCGGTCCGCCTTGGGCCAGGCGAACCGCGGCAGCCGCGCCATCGCCCAGCCGACGCCGACCAGGATGATGTAGTGCTGGCTCGTCCCGCCGGGGCCGGCCACGAAGTCGTCGATGTGCCGCCGGCCGCCGAACGGCAGGCCGTCGAGCATCGCGTAGCCCATTCCCGCGCCTTCGTAGGCGAATCCGCGGAACTGTTCCGGAATGCGACCCAGCCATTCCTCGCACTGGGCGGGGGTCCGCGCTTCCACGGCGTGTGCGTAGCCGAGCAGGAACTTCTCCCCCACCGTTTCCAGCAATTGCTGAGCCTGCGGGCTCTTCTTGTGGAAACCACGCTTGTCCAGCGACGTCTCGGAGACGTCCGGTGTCAGGATGCGGCGCCTCAACGCACGCCAACCGTCGCCCAACGCACTTCCCCCTTACGGGTCGCATATTCCTTGGCCGAATGGTTCCACGGTCACAGATTCCGCACCGGCAGCTCTACTCCACGTTTGCCGCCGGGCCGCGGACCTGCCGGTTCAGCTCGCCAGGCGGCGGGCGCCGGGCCGGAATTCCGCCCGGATCCGCTCCCGCCAGACCTCGTACAGCGGCAGTGATCCGTCGTCGCCGCCGGCGGCCTCGGTCCGGTCGGAGATGTTCCGCAGCTGCTGCACGGACAGGCCGGTGAGCACCTCGGCCGCGAGATGCGTGTGCGCAGGCACGTAGGCGGCGTAGGTGCGGGCCTTGACCGCGAAGACCACGCCCAGGGCGAGCTGGTCGTAGTACTCGCCCGCCGCGCGCCGCAGGATCGCCAGGCCGCGCTGGTCGGCGCCGCCGGCGAACGTCGAGGCGAGCCCGATGCCGCTCCACAGGTCCGCCCGGCGGTGTTCGGCGAACCGCCCCGCCGCGGCGGCCGCGGCGGCCGGGTTCCCGCCGTGGATGAACCAGAGCGCCCGGCCGACGCCCTGATCGAAGGCGCGGGCGAAGTACTCGGGCCGGCCTTCCCAGGGGTAGGGCACCGGCTCGGCCTGCTTGCCGACCCACTTTTCGGTGTCGAAGTAGGCCCGGTCGAACCCGTAGCCGTCGACGGCGAGCCAGCTCATCGTCGGGTGGTAGGCCACCCCGGTCAGCTCCGGCAGGATGTTCTTCCACAGTGGCCGCGGCAGCCGCGCCATCGCGAAGCCGATCCCGATGTAGGTCAGGAAGATGTACGGGCGCGCCGGCCCCTCCAGGAGGGCACGCGTGCGGTCGCGGCCGCCGCCGGGCATCGCGTCGAGGACGGTGTAGCCCATCGTCGCGCCCTCGTAGGCGAACCCGCGCTGCTCCGGCTCGATCAGCGCGAGCCGGCGCTCGACCTCCCACAGCGACGCGCCTTCGACCGCCCACTCGAACCCGCAGATGACCGCCTGCGGCACCGCCTCCAGCCGGGCCGTCGCGTCGGTGTGGGTGACCGGGAACCCGCGTTCGGCGAAACCGACGGACGCGAGCGATGGTGCGAGAAAACGCTTGCGCAGAACTCCGATTACCGTGGACATCGTGGTCTTGGTCCCTTGTTCGGAGGGCGGGTCAGGCGACGGCGCGCAGGTGCGGCCGGGCCGCGGCGAGCATGCGCTGGGTGAACGGCGACTGCTTCGACGCGAGCGTGATCGCGATCGGGGCGTCGGTCGGGGCCGGCGCGCGCAGCGCGATCCGGGTGGCCGACCGGCCGTGCGGTGCCACGTGCACGGTGGAATAGGCGATCGAAAACCGCGGCCCCGCGGCGCCCGGCTGGTGCTGCGCGACCGCGATCGCGGTCCACTGGCCTGCCGGGGCGCCGTGGATGGTCAGCTCGCCCGAGTTCATGTTCGCCATGCCGGTGAAGGCGACCGGGCCGCACTGCGGCACCGGGTCGGCGAACAGCCCGACCAGCGTGTCCGCGGGAGCCGCGCCGCCGGGCAGGTCCAGCTGGATGGCCAGCTCACCGGTGCCCGCCTGCAGCGAGGCGCAGTTGCGGCCGGCCGCGCGCAGCGTCCGCAGCGGCGGCAGCCGCCGCAGCGTCGGGGAGATCGCCACGAGCAGCTCGGCGACCTGCGGTTCCCGGTACTGCGTCGGCGTCATCCCGACCGCCCGCGAGAACCGGCTGGTGAACGTGCCGACACTGCTGTAGCCGACGCTGCACACGATGTCGGAGACGTTCAGCGACGTCGTCAGCAGCAGCCGCTTCGCCTCGAACAGGCGCACGGCGGTGAGGAACCGGCCGGGCGTCACCCCGGTGGCGTCGGCGAACATCCGGGAGAAGTGGAACCGGCTGACGAACACTTCGGACGCCAGGTCGGCGAGCGTGATCGGTTCGAAGTACCGCTCCCGGATCGACGAAATGGCCTGCAGCACCGCGGGGCGGACCGACTTGTCCACTCTCTCGAGCGCCGGCTCGCGGGCTTGAGCGTCGAACTCGCTGCCGTGTCCGACAGCTGCAACAGAGCGCAACATCATCAGTCCAACCTCTAATCCCCTGGTGGTGGTTCTCCTTCTCCTCGTGCCAGGGAAGACGCCGTATCTCGGAGATCGATTGACGAGCGATGGAGGCCGTCCGTGATCGGGTTCACTCGTTTGCGGGACACCCGGTCGCGGGCGGGCGCTCTGCCCGGACCCGGACGTGCGGAACGCCCGGGTGCGGCGTGCCGGACGCCCACGGCCATGATCGGCAGCGGTCCCGCGGGACGCGCGTTTGGTCCGATCCGGGGAGGCTCCGGCCCGGCGAGCGTCGGGTTCCTCCAGATGGCGGCGGGTGCGCCGCGCACCCCCGGAACCTGCGGAACGCATGCGCGGGCAGGCCGAACGCACGCCGGGTCCGGTGGGCGGTTCACTGGCCGCCGGGTCGGCGCTCTGTCACATTCGGATAGAAGCCCGGAGTTCGGCCGTCCACCGACCCGCGCGGCATGACCTGGGGAGCGCGAGGACGCCTTGACGATGCTGGAGGCCAGCCATGTACTCCGAACAGCAGCGAACCGACGAGCCGGCCGACGGCGGCGTCCACTTCAGCGTGCTGGGGCCGCTGGAAGTGCTGCGCGACGGCGTCGACTACGCCCCGAGCGCACCGAAGGTGCTGGCGTTGCTCGCCGTGCTCGTGATGCGTCCGGGCAAGATGGTACACATCGACACCCTGATCCGGGAGCTGTGGTCGGACAACCCGCCCCGCACCGTCCGGACCACTTTGCACACCTACGTCTACCACCTCCGCCGCTGCATCCAGCAGAACGAGCTCGCGGAGGACGCGGAAAAACTGCTGGTCACCAAGCAGTCCGGCTACACCTTCAACATCGATCCGTCCCAAGTGGACATCCACCGGTTCGTGCGGCTGCAGCAGACCGGCTACGAGCGCCAGGCCGCCGGCGACCACGCCGGTGCCGCCGACGCCTGCCGCGCGGCGCTCGACCTGTGGTCCGGGCCGCCGCTGGCGAACATCCACTGTGGACCGGTGCTGTCGGCGTACCGCACCGAGCTGCTCGAACTGCGGCGCAGCGTGCTGCACCTGCGGATCGAAGCGGAGATCGTCAGCGGGCGGCACCGCGAGCTGATCGGCGAGCTGCGGTCGCTGACCACCGGCAGCCCGCTGGACGAAGCCCTGCACGGGCAGCTGATGCGGGCGCTGGGCCGCAGCGGGCGGCGGTCCGACGCGATGGCCGTCTACCGCAGGCTCCGCACCCGGCTGGCCGGCGAGCTGGGCGTCGAACCCTGTGACGACCTGCAGTCCCTGCACCGAGAGCTGATTTCCGAGGGCGACCACCGGTGAGCCGCCCCGACACGTCCCCGGCTCCCGCCGGGTGCGTCGCATCGCCCGAGAAGAAGTGAGGAACGTTCGATGCCCACTCCGCACACCCGTGCCTACGGCCAGTTCTGCGGCGTCGCCCGCGCGCTCGAGCTCATCGGCGAGCGCTGGTCGCTGCTGATCATCCGTGACCTGGTGCTCGGCGCCAAGCGGTACGACGAGTTGCAGGCCGGCCTGCCGAAGATCCCGCCGTCCATCCTGTCCGCCCGGCTCAACGACCTGGAGGCGACCGGCGTGATCCGCCGCCGCGTCCGCGCCGAGCTCGACGCGGGCCTGGTCTACGAGCTGACCCAGTACGGCAGCGAGCTCGACCACGTCGTGCTCGACCTCGGCCTCTGGGGCGCCCGCTCGCTGAGCCAGCCGGCCGCCGACGACGTGGTCACTCTGGACGCGGCGATCCTGTCCCTGTACACGACCTTCCGCCCGGAGACCGCCGAAGGCGTGCAGATCACCTTCGAGATCCGCTACGACGACCGCATGACGGTGCACGCCCTCGTCGAGGACGGCGCGGTCAAGGTCGGCGAGGGCGGCTTCCCCGGAGCCGACCTGGTCATCCGGACCGGCCACAGCGCGGCCCTGCTGGACCTGATGAGCGGCCAGCTCACCGCGGCGGCGGCGGTCCGTTCGGGCAAGCTGTCGATCGAAGGCGAGGCGGCGGACCTGGAGGTGTTCGCGCAGCTGTTCCACGTCCCGGCGGCCCCGGAGCCGGCGAGCGGCATCGCGGTCCACTGACCCACAGCCGGGCCTGCTCGTCCGGCAGGCCCGGCACCCGAGCGGTCGACTCACGTGATCGCACGCTCAACTCACGTGATCGGGCAGTCAACTCACGTGATCGGACGGTCGACACGGCTCCGCGGCAACCAGGATCGGCGTGTCGACCCTCCAGACACGCGTGTCGACCCTCCAGACACGCGAGCCGACCCTCCAGACACGCGTGTCGACCGTCTGGGTGCGCCAGTTTGCGTGAGCGGGGGATGCCGGACCTCCGTCAGGACGGCGGCAGCTCCGCGTCGACCCGCGCCGCCCGCGCTTCGAGGTACCGCCGCTCCGGGCCGCTCTCCGTGCGCTTCGCCGCCTTCAGGTAGTGCTCGCGCGCGTCCGCCGGGCGGCCCGCGCGTTCCAGCAGGTGCGCCCGGACCGCGTCCACCCGCCGGGCGACGTCCAGCTTGGCGTCGATGCCGTCCAGCACCGCGAGCCCGGCGTCGGGGCCCGCCACCTGGGCGAGCGCCACGGCCAGGTTCATCGTCACCACCGGGCCCGGCATGAGCTCGCCCAGCACGCCGTACAGCTCGACGATCTGCGGCCAGTCGGTCTCGTCCGTGCCGGGTGCCTCGTCGTGCAGCGCCGCGATCGCCGCCTGGACCTGGTACGGCCCCACCGGGCCGCGGCCCAGCGTCGCGCGCACCAGCGTGACGCCTTCGGCGATCATCGCCGCGTCCCAGCGGGCGCGGTCCTGCTCCGGCAGCGGCACCAGCTCGCCGTCGGGGCCGGTGCGGGCCGCCCGGCGGGCGTCGGTCAGGAGCATCAGCGCCAGCAGGCCCGCGACCTCGCCTTCGCCGGGGATCAGCGCGTGCACCGCCCTGGTCAGCCGGATCGCCTCGGTGGCCAGCTCGACGCGCAGCAGGTTCTCCCCCGACGTCGCCGTGTACCCCTCGTTGAAGATCAGGTACAGCACCTGGAGCACCACCTGCAGCCGCGCCGGGAAGTCGGACGGCGACGGCTCGCTGAAGGTCGACCCCGCCGCGGCGATGCGCTCCTTCGCGCGGGTGATGCGCCGCGTCATGGTCGCCTCGGGGACCAGGAAGGCGCTCGCGATCTGCGCCGTGGTCAGGCCGCCCACCGCACGCAGGGTCAGCGCGACCTGCGAAGGCGGCGAAACGGCCGGGTGGCAGCACAGGAACAGCAGTGACAGCGTGTCGTCCTCGGTGGCGGGCTGCTCCTCGCCGGGGCCGGCGACGACGGTCACCGGCTCCCGCACGGCGACCGACTCCTCACGCCGCCGCCGGGCGCTCTCGCTGCGCCAGTGGTCGGTGAGCCGCCGGGTCGCGACCGTGATCAGCCAGCTGCGCGGGTTGTCCGGGACGCCTTCGGCCGGCCACTGCTCGCTCGCCGCGAGCAGCGCCTCCTGGACGGCGTCCTCGCACGCGTCGAACTGGCCGTACCGGCGGACCAGCACGCCCAGCACCTGCGGCACGAGCGGCCGCAGCACCTCGGCGACGCCGGTCACGCCATGGTGACTTCGGATTCGGCGTCGGCGAAGAAGACCACCTCGCGGACCTCGATGCCGAGCCCTTCGACGGCGGCGTCCGGGATCATCCCCGCGAGCTCGACGGCGCGCTCCTTGCTCGCGCACTCCACGAGGTAGTAGCCGGCCAGGAACTCCTTGGACTCCAGGAACGGCCCGTCGGTGACGGCGGGCAGCCCGCCGCGCACGCGCACGACGCTGCTGTCGGCGACCGCGCCGAGCGCCTGGGTGCTGATCATCTCGCCGGATTCCCGGATGGTGCGGATGAACTCCTGGTGCCCGGTCATGATGCCGTTCATGTCCTCCTCCGACAGCTTCGCCATCACGTCGGGGTTCAGGTACATCGCCAGCAGGTACTTCACGTCCGGGCTCCCTTCAGCCACCCTCGCCACGTCCGTGGCCGAACATAGCCGACCACCCCGCAACCGCGGAGTGGAGCCGCCGCGAGGCGCCCTGCCAGGCTGGTTCCGGGCAGTCCCGGTTGCCCGGACCAGGAGGTTGGGCGCCGATGGCCGACGTGTTCACGGACCTGCAGACCGAGACCGAGGCGCTGGCCGAGCTGGCCGAGCGGCACGGGTCCGGCCCCGGCCCGGACCTCACCGGCTACTTCGCCCGGCTGACGTCGACCGCGCGGCTGGTCCGGCTCAGCGTCGAGCACCCGGCGGCGTTCGGCGTCACCCCGCAGATCTCCTACGACTCCCTCGACGAGGCGATCGTGAGCTGGCTGATCGAGCAGCGCAAGGCGACCGCCCTGCTCGCCTCGGCCCCACCGGTCCCGGAGCTGCCGTGGAGCGACGGCCCGCTGCGCCCGTCGGTCCTCGCCGCGGCGGTGCTGACCGAGCTGTTCGCCTGCGGCCAGGACATCGCGGACGCGGTCGGCGTCCGCCTGCGCCGCGACGACTCGATCGGCCACGTCGCGTACTACGGCATCCGCACCCGCGACCGCGTCTACCACCGGCACCAGGAGACCCCGCCGGGCCAGTTCCGCTTCGAGCTGCGGGCGCCGTCGGGCGAGCTCTGGTCGTTCGGGCCCGAGGACGCCCGCGACCGCATCACCGGCCCGGCCGAGGACTTCTGCCTGCTGGTGACCGGCCGCCGGTTCGCGGAGGACCTGTCGCTGGCGTTCAGCGGCGGGCACACCGCCGAATGGCTGGAGTTGCTGGAGCGCTGACGCCTACTCGAACGGCGCCGGATCCCCCGCCCCGACGCGCAGGATTTCCGCCTCGCCCGACGAGAAGTCCACGACCGTCGTCGGTTCCACCCCGCAGTCGCCCGAGTCGAGCACCGCCTCCAGCACGTTGTCCAGCTCTTCCTTGATCTCCCAGCCCTGCGTCATCGGCTCGCCCTCGCCCGGCAGCAGCAACGTGCTCGACAGCAGCGGTTCGCCCAGCTCCGCCAGCAGCGCCTGGGTCACGCGGTGGTCGGGGATGCGCACGCCGACCGTCTTCTTCTTCTCGTGCATCAGCCGCCGCGGCACCTCCTTGGTGGCGGGCAGGATGAACGTGTAACTGCCCGGGGTCGCCGCCTTGATCGCGCGGAACACCGCGTTGTCGATGTGGACGAACTGGCCCAGCTGGGCGAAGTCCTGGCAGACCAGCGTGAAGTGGTGCCGGTGGTCGAGCTTGCGGATGGCGCGGATGCGGTCGAGCCCGTCACGGTTGCCCGGACGGCACCCGAGCGCGAAGCACGAGTCGGTCGGGTACGCGATCAGCCCGTCGTTCCGGAGGATCTCGACGACCTGGCCGAGGGCCCGCTTCTGGGGGTTCTCCGGGTGCAGGTCGAAATAGCGTGCCATGGGTCGAGCCTAGGGTCGCCCGTCCGGTGCGGCACGGCGGGCCCCGCGCGTCTCCCATCTTGCCGAACCCGGACCGAACGCTGGGCCTGCCGGCCGGGGGCGGCCCACAATCCGCAGTGGACCACAGCCAGGGAGGGCCAGTGATGACGGAGCTGACCGTGCCGGAACTCGACAGCCCCCGTGTCGTCGCCGGGGCGAGGTACCTCTTCGAAGGCCCGCGCGGCCGGGTCTCGCTGACCGACCTGTTCCTCGGGCATCCGCGGCTCGCCGTGCACCACCCGATGGCCGACCACAGCGGACCCGCGGACGTCGTCCCGACCGCGGAGGTCACCGCCGCGCTGCACGACCCGGGCCTGCGGCTGGTGCTCGTCTCCCGCGCGCCCTACGCCAAGCTCGCGCAGTACTGGCGGCACCTCGGCTGGAACGTCGCCGCGTACTCGGCCGCCGGCACCGCGTTCACCGACGAGTTCCCGGCGACCCGGCACGTGCCCGGCGCCGCGGGCGGCGACTCCTGGGACGACGACGAGTCCGGGCTCAGCTTCTTCCGGCTGGTGGCCGGTTCCGTGCTGCACACCGGCTCGGTCGCGGTGCCGCGCCTGGACTTCCTCGGCCTGCTCGCGAACACCCGCGGGCTCCCGCCCACACCGGACCCGCACTGACCCGATCGGACGCGGCCAGGCCGCACCGCACCGTCCGATCGCGCGTTTTCGCACCGTTTCCGGTGTGCTCACTTGAGTTATGATCAGCCGTCAGCACGCACACACAGCGCCGGGACCCGGGCGGCCCGGCCGCCGCGCAGATCCCGGAGGGTCCGCACTGATGTCTCCGGTCGCCGCACTCGAGCCGCCCTCCGGGCGCTCAGCGACCGCCGAACCCCGCGGCACCACCGCGGCGGACCGGCGCCCCCGGCTGGCCACCTACCTGGCCTCGGCCATCATCGTCGTGGTCATCGCCGGGTTCAGCGTGATCGGCGTCGTGGGCCTCCTGCCGGCTTCGGTCGACGGCCTCCACGCGCTGTACGCCGTCACCGCCGTCGCCGGGCTGCTCGGGATCCAGCTGCTGTGGTTCAGCCGCCCGTCCGCGCGGCTCGATTCGGTCACCAGCCGGGTGCTGCTCGCGGTGGTGGTCGTGCTGGCCTACGTCCCGCTGCCGACCTTCGGCATCCTGTGGGCGGACATGCCGGACTTCGTCGGCGGCGCGGCCCTGCTGGTGCTGCCGCCGCGGTACGCGTGGCCGACGCTGGGCGTGGTGGCGCTGAGCGAGGTGTGGGTCTACCACACGTTCGGCGCGTCGCCGCTGGACACGATCTACATCGCGTTTTCGGCCTGCTTCTACAGCATCCTCTACTACCTGCTGGCCCGGCTGGCCCGGATGGTCCACGAACTGCACCGGGCCCGCACCGAACTCGCCCAGCGCGCGGTCGCCGAGCAGCGGCTCGCCTTCGCCCGCGACCTGCACGACCTGCTCGGCCTGAGCCTGTCCGCGATCGCGCTCAAGGGCGAGCTCGCGCAGCGGCTGATGCGGAAGTCCGTGGAGGCGGCCAAGGCCGAGCTCGGCGAGATCACCGCGACCGCCCAGCGCACCCTGTCCGACGTCCGCGCGGTCTCGCACGGCTACCGCGAGCTGTCGCTGGAGAAGGAGTCACGGACGGCAGAAACGCTGCTGTCGGCGTCCGAGATCGCCGTCCGGGTCCACCTCGACCAGGGCGACCTGCCGGTCCAGGCGCGCACGCTGCTGGCGAAGGTGCTGCGCGAAGGCGTCACCAACGTCCTGCGCTACAGCGACGTCGAGCACTGCGAGATCGACGTCCGGCACCACGACGGCAGGGTCACCCTGGAAATCACCAACGACGGCGTGACGGCCGACGACCCGGCGACCACGCTGGCGACCCTGCCCGGCGAGGTCGCCGCGCTCGGCGGCACGGCGACCGCCAAGACCGGCGCCGACGGCCGGTTCCGGCTGCGGGTCGAACTCCCGGTCCCGGACCGGCCGGCCACCGGGGGCGCGCACGAAGCCGAGCGGCAGGCGGAGACCGAGTCCAAGCGGATCCGGCGGCTGCTGCCGGTCGTCATGTCCCTGATGGCCTGCGGGGCCACGCTGCACGTGCTCGAGCTGACCACCCAGGCGTGGCAGGTGATCCTGGTCGTCGGCTCGATCGTGGCGTTGCTGGCGCTGCAGTTCTCCTACTTCAACCGGCCGGCCACCAACCTGCGCACGGCGCAGAGCTACGGCATGGTGTTCGTGCAGGCGTGCCTCATCTACCTGCCGCTGCTCCCGCTGGGCCCGAACTGGGTCAGCCTGCCCGGGCTGCTGATCGGCAGCTCGCTGCTGGTCCTGCCGCCGGTCGCGGGCTGGGTGTTCTTCGCGCTCAACATCGCCGCCTACGCGGAGATCCAGCGGATCTCGGGCGCGGACATCACCTCGACGGTGTTCTACACCGCCGCGACGGTGATGACCGGGCTGGCCGTGTTCGGGCTGTTGTGGCTGGTCCGGCTGGTCACCGAGCTCGACAACACGCGGCGGCGGCTGGCCGAGATGGCGCTGGCCGAGGAGCGGCTGCGGTTCGCCCGCGACCTGCACGACCTGCTCGGCATGAGCCTGTCGGCGATCGCGCTCAAGAGCGAGCTGACGGCCCGGATCCTGCCGCTGGACCGCTCCCGCGCCGCCGACGAGCTCGCCGAGGTCCTCGGCCTGACGCGGCAGGCCCTCTCCGACGTGCGCTCGGTGGCCAGCGGCTACCGCGAACTGTCGCTGGCCAGCGAGTCACGCACCGCGAAGTCGGTCCTGACGTCCGCCGACGTCCGGGTGCGCATGGAGATGCTGGAGGACGAGCTGCCCACGCCGGTGCGCACGGTGCTGGCCGTGGTGCTGCGCGAAGGCGTCACGAACGTGCTGCGGCACAGCAGGGTCGAGAGCTGCGAGATCGCGATGTACCGCACGGACGGCGGAATCAGCCTCGACATCGTCAACGACGGCGTCGGGGGCGGCCGGGACGGCGGGAACCCCGGCGGCCCCGGGGATCCGGCGGAAGCGGTGGAAGCGGCGGCGGAACCGGTGGTGCCCGCGCCGCGCGTGGCGCCGCGCGATTCCTCGCCGGGCAGCGGGATCGGCAACCTTTCGCACCGGGTCGCCGACCTCGGTGGCGAACTGACCGCCGGGGTCGAGCCGGACGGCCGGTTCCGGCTGCGGGCCGTCGTCCCGGTCTGATTCTCACTGGCACATACCAGTTTGCGAGCCCGGCCCATCGGGCCTTACTGGTCTATACCTGTTTGGACTCAGAGCCAGCCGGACTCTTCGGCGATGCGGATGGCGTCGACCCGGTTGCGGGCGTTGAGCTTCGCGACCACCGTCGTCAGGTAGTTCCGGACCGTGCCGGCGGACAGGTAGAGCCGCGCGGCGACCTCCACCGTCCCGTAGCCCTGCGAGGTCATCCGGAGCACGTCCAGCTCACGGCCGGTGAGCGGGCAGTCGACGGAGTCCCACGCGGCCAGCGCCAGGTCGCCGTCCACCATCCGGCGCCCGGCGAGGACTCCGCGGACGGCGTTGGCCAGCTTGTCGGGCGGGGCGTCCTTCAGCAGGAACCCGCTGACCTTGGCGTCCAGCGCCCGCCGCAGCGTCCCCGGCCGGCCCAGGCTGGTCAGGATGAGGGTCCGGCAGCCGGGCAGCTGTTCGTGCAGCTCACCGGCGGCGGTGAGGCCGTCCTTGCCCGGCAGGTCGATGTCGATGACCGCCACCTGCGCCTGGTTGGCGCGGGCCGCGGGCAGGATCTCCAGGCCGGACGCGACCTCCGCGACCACTTCGATGTCGGGTTCCAGCCGCAGCAGGGCGACCAGCGCGCCCCGCACGATGTGCATGTCCTCGGCAACCAGAACTCTGATCACGGGTGCCTCCGCACTCACGATTCCCCAGAAGTCAAGTCAACCATTCTGCTTGACGAATCGGTTGCACCGTTCGGGCATCTTCCGAGCTCGCTGCCGTGAAATGCACGGGCGTAGGCAAATGCCTGGCAAAAAATACCATGTCGCGATCGCGCGGCTACGACCCGTAACGGGTTCTCGTCATGATCGGCTGGCTGTTGGAAATTTTCCTGTCACGTCGTTTGTGGACATAGCCGTGCTCCACATGCGACGGGCCGGCCACCGCCGGCGCGCGGTGCGCGCCCGGCGTGACCGGCCCGTCAAACACGAGAACAGCGGAAACGACGCTCAGGCTGCTTCGAGGACGTCGAGCCGGCAGATGCTGCCCAGGATCGGCCGGACGTCGGCGGTGCCGTCGCTCCACTGCTCGAACCGGTCGATCGACAGGTCGGTGACGGTCTTCTCGACCTCGATACCCAGATCGGCGAAAAGGGCACGGACGTTGGCGGAAACCTGTGCGGACATTGTGTGCTCCCAGTGGCGAAGATGAATGCTTCACGTGACATAAATCGTCGCCCAGTGATGCGGCCGCAGCCAGTGCCCGCGTCACCGGGCCGCCGTGGCTTACACATGGTCCGTGCGGTTTCGAGAAGGAGGCCGAACGGCCTAATCAGCCATCGAATCGAGGTCGAATCACGCTGGTTTCGTCACCTTGCGCGATCGGACGGGTGCTCGGTGCTGTCGTCCACCGCCCCCATGTGCATCCGTCATAGGCTGGATACCCAGCTTCGGGGGCGCCAAACCGGGCATGTGCAAAACGCATGTCGACCACCGGTGAAATCCATCCGCACCGGTGCACAGAGCACTTAAGAAGTAGACGTCCGCGGTCCTACAGTTTTGGTCGGAATCATTTTTCCCGCACCCGGACGCCTTCGCCGGAAGGCCCGGACGCGGCACCGTCGACCGGAGGGGACGGCCCACCATGGATGAGATCGTCCGGCAAGCCGTGGCACGTGCCATCGTGACCATGCGAGACAACCTGGGCGAGCGGCTCACGATCGACGACCTCGCCCGCGCGGCCATGTTCAGCAAGTTCCACTTCACCCGGGTGTTCCTGCGGGTCACCGGGCTGTCGCCGGGCCGGTTCCTGTCGGCCCTGCGGCTGGCGGAGGCCAAGCGCCTGCTGGCCACGACCGTGATTTCGGTGGCCGACATCAGCCACCAGGTCGGGTACAACAGCGTCGGCACGTTCAGCGCGCGGTTCAGCGGCAGCGTGGGCGTTTCGCCGTCCGGCTACCGCCAGCTGCACGGCATGGCGCCGCGGATCGCCGACCGGCAGGCCCAGCCGGGGTCCGGGGCGACCGTGCGCGGTCAGCTGCGCGTCTCGGCCGCCGCCGAGGTCGGGCCGGTGTTCGTCGGGCTCTTCGCCGCCCGGATCGCCGAAGGCGCGCCGGCGCGGTACGCCATCCTGCCTGGTCCGGGGCCGTACGCGCTGGCCGACGTCCCGCTGGGGTCCTGGTACGTCCTGACGCACGCCTACGGGACCACCCCGCTCGACAACCACGGGCTGCGGCCGTTCACCGGCCTGACCGGGCCGGTGACCATCCACCGCGGCGTGACGGCGAGCCTGGCCGACGTCCGGCTGCGCCCGCGGCACGGCTTCGACCCGCCCGTCCTGCTGGCCCTGCCGGACCTGCGCCACGCCGCGGTCTCCCGCCCGCTGGCGAGCTGAGCGTGCAATTGCGGGGCACCGAATCCGCCGTCCGTTAATCCGCGGGCGGCGGACTCACCTGTTCGGGGTGATGCGCAGCCATTCGGCCCAGCCGCGGGGAGCGGCCACCGGATTGCCGGCCCGGCCCGCGATCGGGCAGGTGGCGGACGAATTCCCCTATTGCGGCGGCCCCGATCGCGAGAAACACCGGCCGGGCCGGGCAATGGCGTACAATTGCGGTTCGGAGTCGCCAAACTGGGGTGCGAGGTACCGACGTGATCAAGGTGTTGCTGGCCGAGGACATGCACATGGTCCGCGGCGCCCTGGTCGCCCTGCTGAACCTGGAATCCGACATCGAAGTGGTGGCCGAGGTGTCCTCGGGCGACCAGATCCTGCCCGCCGCCAAGGCGTCCCACCCGGACGTCGCGGTCATCGACATCGACCTGCCGGGCAAGGACGGGCTGTCGGCGGCGATCGAGATCCACGAGAGCCTGCCCGACTGCCACACGCTCATCCTGACCAGCCTCGGCCGCCCGGGCACGGTGCGCCGCGCGCTGGACGCCAAGGTGAACGGCTTCCTGCTGAAGGACGCGCCGTCGGACAAGCTGGCGAACGCCGTGCGCTCGGTCGCCATCGGCCGCCGCGTCATCGACAGCGAGCTGGCCCTGGCCGCCTGGGAGACCGACGACTGCCCGCTGACTCCGCGCGAGGTCGAAATCCTGGGCCTGGCCGCCAAGGGGCGCACGGTGTCCGACATCGCGTCCGAGCTGTTCCTCTCGGCCGGCACGGTCCGCAACTACCTGGCTTCCGTGGTGACGAAGCTGAACGCCCGCAACCGGGTCCACGCCATCCGGATCGCCACCGAAGCCGAGTGGCTCTGACCCACCGGACCCCGATCCGGCCGCACGACCGGGAAAACCACCCGGGAAAACGCTTACCGAGACCGCTGACGGCTATGACGCGGCACGCTCCAAGGGGATCGCGACCAGCAGCCGGTGGGTGCCGTCCGGCCCCGCTTCGGCCGTCAGCGTGCCGTTCAGGACGTCGATGCGGTCGCGGAGGTTCCGCAGGCCCGCCCCGGCGTCCGGACCGCCGTCGGCCGCGCCGGCCGCGCCGTCGTTGACGATCTCCAGCCACGCCGTCCCGTCCCCGATGCTCACCGAAAGCGCGCACCAGCTGGCCGTGCTGTGGCGCACCACGTTCGTGACACCTTCGCGCAGCACCGTCCCGAGCGCCGTGGCCACCCGCAGCGGCAGGTTCTCGAGGCCGGACCGGGCCACCGTCACCCGGGTCCCGGCCGCGCTCAGCACGTCGGCCGCCGCGCGGCACTCCTCCTCGAGCGACAGTTCGCGGTAGCCCGCGGCGATCGTGCGGACGTCGGCCAGCGCCCGCCGCGACATCACCAGCAGCTCGGCCAGCTCCTCCTTCGCCTGCTCGGGCCGGGTGGGCACCAGGCGGTCGACAAGTTCACCCTTGAGGGTGATCGCCGAGAGGCTCAGCCCGAGCAGGTCGTGGAGGTCCCGGGAGAACCGCTTGCGCTCTTCGGCGATGGCCTGGCGCTTCAGCTCGCGCACCTCGACGTCCCGCTCGGCCACCAGCCCCGCGGACGTGCCGAGCCCGAACAGGGTGAGGGCGGCGACGCCGGCGACCACCGCACCGGCCACGCCCACGTGCACCGAGGGACCGGGCCACGCCGAGCCGAGCCCGGCCACGACGCACGCCAGCAGCGCGCCGGGTACCGCCTTGGCCGGCGGGAACGCCAGCAGCAGCCCGCCGGCGAAGAACCCGCTCGCCGGGCTCCACTGCACGCCGAACTGCAGCAGCGGCACGAAACCCAGCGCGGCCTGCGCGGCCAGCACCACGATCCGGCGGCCGGCCCGGCCGGGCGCGAACCAGATCAGATGGCCGGCCGCGAGGGCGGCGGCGCAGGCCAGCGCGGCCAGCCGGTCCGGCCAGGACGTCCGGCCGGTCAGCACGGGCAGGAACGCGAGCAGCGCGATCGCGGCGACCGCGACCGGCTGCGCGCCGAACACGAGCGCCCGGACCCCGGCCCGCTCCTCCCGCAACGGAGGAGACGACGGCCCGCCGGCCCGTCGCCGGACTCCCGTACCCCGCCTGCGCACCGGCCGAACCACGGCCCCTCCCGCTTACCCCCCGCGCCCCAGTGCTACCAAGGTAACAGGGCAGGACGGTGCGGATCGATCATCGGCTACCGGGCGAACGGGTAGTCCAGGACGCACTCGCCGACGCTCACCTCCGTCGGCCATTCCAGCTTGAGCGAGCGGTCGACGCGCTCGCCGGCGTCGACCGGGACGGCGTGCGCGGTCAGCCCCATCGCCTTCGCCGCGAGGTAGAGGACCTGCTGCAGGGCGCCCACGTGCACCAGCGTCGTCGCGTACGCGGCGCTGCCGAGCACCCAGGCGATCCGTGACATCCGCGCGGTCATCGTCAGCAGCACCGAGGGGCGGCGGTGGCTGCCGGCGCCGATCATCGCCACGTCGAGCATGCCGTCCAGGACCCCCATGTCGTCGTTGATCAGCGTCAGCGTGTGCCACAGCGGGTCGTAGTGGTAGATGCCCCGCGCCAGGCCCGCGCAGCGGTTGATCCCGACGTAGATCTCCAGCTCGTACAGGCAGGCGATGCTGAAGTACGGCCGCTGCGACGCCTCGTGGCCGGGGCCGCCGGGCAGGTGGGCCGGCCCGATCGACCGCACCCGGGCCGCGCGGTAGAGCAGCTCGCCGACCTGCTCGGCCGACAACGCGCGCTCGGTGACCTCGGGGCACGTGTGGTCGTGTTCGAGCAGCGCGGTCAGCGTCGGGTCGCTCGCCTCGATCGCCGCCGGGTCCGGCCGGTGCAGCGGGAAGGTCGGGCCCGCGGTGAGCTGCTTGACCACCGGCGGTTCGGCGCCCGCCCGGTGCGCCTCCGGGTCCGGCGGGCCGCCCTTCTGCCAGGTCCGGCTGCGGGCGTGGAACATCAGGTCGTCGGGCGACCAGAGGGCCAGTTCGGCGTCGGTGTCCTCGGCGAACGCCGCCCAGTCGTCGGCCACCAGCACCACGCCCGCGGCCACCAGGAACGCCGCGACGTCGGCCACCAGCGGCTCGGCCAGCCCGGTGGCCTCGGCGACCTGCGCGACGGTGACCGGGCCGGCCAGCGACGACGCCACGGTCACCGCGAGCGGGCGCAGCAGCGCGACCCGGTACCGGGCGCGGGGCGACTCGAGCAGCAGGCCGCCGTCCTCCGGGCGCATCGCCGAGAACCGCGACAGCTTGATCAGCCGCCCGGGCGGCACCGGATCGGTCGGGAAGACCGGGGACGGGGTCACCGGGATCGCCGAGAGGACCGGCCCGCGGCCGTCGTTGAGCGCCAGCGAGTGCACCACCGAGCCGGACAGCCGGTTGAGGACCTTCCGCAGCGCGCCCGCCCAGGCGTTCGCGCCGCCGCCGGCGGAGGACGTCAGGTTGCCCATCGACACCGGGCCGAGCACCATCCGGCTCAGCGACTCGCGGACCGGCCCGGGTACGCCCGCCAGTTCGTACTCGCCCCACCAGGTGATCGCGACGACCGTGTCGTCGTCGTCCCCCGCCTCCAGCAAGGTGTCTTCGGTGAGGGACCAGAGCCGGACGGTCTCCGGGATCCCTTCCGGGCGGTCAGCAGGCAAGGCCAACTCCTCAAGCGAAACAACGAACACGGGCCCCCGCGGGGCGCCCTCACAGGAACATCGGGAACGGGTTCAACCGCTCGTAGGGGGTCGGCGCGTCGAGCCGGCCCAGCCGGACCGGGACGTCGAAGAGCCGGCCGGGCGCGAACCGGGCCCAGAACGGGCGGAGCCCCGGCACCAGCACCTTGACCACCGGGATCCCGACGTCGGGCCGGGTCTGGTCGAGCACCAGCAGTTCCAGCCCGGCGCGGCCGAACACCCGGCCCAGCGCCTCGACGTCGTCGCGGACGTCGGTCCGGTTGACGAACGGGAAGTCCGCGGCGGTCCGCATCCGCTGCCCCGCCGCGGGCCGCAGGTACGGCTGGTTCGCGACGGTGGCGTGGGCGAGCCAGCGGCGTGCGTCGGGGTCGTCGAGGCCCGCGCCGGCGGCCTGCACGATCGGCAGCATCTGGTTGAGCTCGGTCACCGCGCGGCGCACCGCGATCCGCGGGTCGAGGTGGGCGCCGAAGCCGAGCATGATGTCCTCGTGCGGGCTGTCGGTCCGCCGGGACAGCGCGGCGGTCACCGGGATCCCCAGGTCCGAGGTCACGTCGAGGACCCACAGCTCACGGCCGATCGCCGCGTAGTTCGCCGACATCTCCGCCAGCCACGGGTCGGCGAAGGACGCGAGGTCGACGCCCGGCACCGGCGTGCGGTTGTACCACCACAGCGCGACGGCGTCCCGCTCGACGAGCTCCAGCGCGCCCTGCAGGATCGCGTCCTCCAGGCTGCTGCCCGCCGCGGCGCCGTTCGAGTCGGCGCGCACCCCGCGGGCCGCGCTCTCCCGCGGCGTGCCGTAGTACAGGTACGACGTCGGCAGCAGGCGGCGGCGCCCGGCCGTCGACCACACCGGCGTCCAGTCGATCCGGGCGCCGGTGTCGAACGGCTCGCCGACGTGCTGGAAGTCCGCGTGCTCGGAGTTCCAGGTCACCCGCTCGGCGTACTGCCGGTCGGCGAAGAGCATGCTCTCGTTGGGGTGCATGGCCTGCTCGCCCAGCTCGTCGTAGGAGCCGTGGATCCGCAGCTCGTCGCCCTGGAAGTTGCCGGAGAACCGTTCCGCGGCCTCGCAGAGCGCGCTGACCTCGGCGTCGAGCGGGCTGACGCCCTTGCCGCCGTTCTCGCAGCGCAGCCCGGCGCGCAGGGCCGCCATGCCGGTGACGCCCCGGGCGATGTTGGGCCCCGAGCGGTAGGCGTTGGCGAACCACGGCGCGGCCGGGTCGGGCTGGATCTCCTTGACGATCCCGGTGATCGGGCTGACCAGGTGCCGGTGCCGGTCGAGCATCTGCGCCGGGGTCGCCGTGCGGTGCCCGCCGCCCCCGGTGGTCGCCTTCTTCGCCGGCTGCAGCACGACCGGGCGGGTCGAGCGCCACGCCACCTGCCACGGGTCGCCGCAGCGCGGGCACTGCGGGCGGCGGCGCAGCTCGTGCAGCCGGCCCTGCAGGTCGAGCGTGTCGAGCGTCCACACGCACTGCTGGCCCTGGTACCGGTAGCCGGCCACCCACTTGGCCGCCTCCAGCGCGACGAGGTGCGCGGCGGCCGCGGTCAGCGGCGGCAGGGCGGCCACCGGACGGCGCGCCGGGCCGTCGTGGCCGAGTTCCTCCTGCACGCACGCCTCGGCGTGCCGGTGGCCCCACAGCCGGTGGGTCAGGCAGTGCCAGCACGCGCCGCCCGGCTGCAGCACCGGGCCGATCCACACGTGGGCGCCCCACGGGCGCGCCAGCAGCCACGGCCGCCCGGCCCGCCGGTGCTCGGCGTCGATCCGGGCCAGCCGCGGGTCGAGGTAGTCGGCGCACAGCACGACCGACAGGTCCGCGGGGCCGCCGTCGGTGCGCACGCCGAGCCCGGCGCCGGCCAGCGCCCGCTCGACCACGCCCGGGTCGACGCCGTCGGCGTCGTCGCCCACCGCGGTCAGCCGCACGGTGCCCTGCTGCGCGGCCGCGAGGTCGGCGTCGACGCCACAGGCGTCCCAGTAGGCCAGCACGCCCTCGTCGCCCGGCCGCGGTTGCGCGGCCGGGCTGCGCAACGTCACCAGGCCGGCGTCGACCAGCTGCGTGAGCAGGGCGGCGACCTCCTCCGGCGCCATCCCGCCGGGACGGCCGCGCAGCAGCCGTTCGAGGTCGTGCGTGCCGTCCAGCAGCGCGGCCAGCGACTCGATCTTGGCGCCGCGCATCGCGATGACACCCTGTTCGGAGAACAGGTAGGCCCCCTTGCCGGCCCGCACTTCGGCCCGCAGGTGCCGCCGGAAGGCGGGAGCCGGGGTGGCGGCCGGCGCGGGCGCGGGCTCGCCCTCGCCTGCCGGAACCCGGGCGTCCACCGCTGCGTTGCGCATGCGCTCTCCTGCCGGTCGTCGGGTGAGCGAGACGAGGAATCAGAATCCTGCTCCTCCTGGTGACCGGGGGGCCAGTGCCGCGAGCACGCGGAAAGACATGCGTTTCCCACGTTTGAACATGGAAAACGCATGGCGTGGCAGTGCGCGGCTCACTGGCCGCGCGCGGCAGGCACCCGTCACCGTAGACAGCGACGCCCGTGGCGGCACGGCGCACCGTAACCGAAGTCGCGGCCCTGCGCGAATCGGACCGCTCCCGGGCCGGCCTTCGAGACAAGTGAGGACCCGAGTATGCCTACCTCTGCTCGCACCTACGGACAGTTCTGCGGCCTCGCCCGGGCGCTCGAGATCGTCGGCGAACGGTGGTCGCTGCTCGTCGTGCGTGACCTCATGCTCGGCCCGAAGCGGTTCAACGACCTGCAGCGCACGCTGCCGCGGATCCCGGTGAGCATCCTGACCTCGCGCCTCAACGAGCTCGAGGAGGCGGGCGTCCTCCGCCGCCGCGTCCTGTCGCAGCTGGACGCCGGCGTCGTCTACGAGCTCACCGAGTACGGTGCCGAGCTCGACCAGATCGTGCTCGACCTCGGCCTGTGGGGCGCGCGCTCGCTGAGCTACCCGAAGCCGGACGACGCGTTCACCCTGGACACGGCGATCATCTCGCTGTACGCGACCTTCCAGGAGGAGGCCGCCGCGGGCGTGCGGCTGAACTACGAGCTGCACCACCTGGGCGGCGAGATGATCGTGCACGCGATGGTGGACGACGGCGCGCTCAAGGCGTCCGCCGGCGCGCTGCCCGACGCCGACCTGGTGATCGAGCCCCAGGGCCCGGCCCTGTTCGACCTGCTCACCGGCAGCCTGTCCGCGCAGGACGCCATCGACGGCGGCAAGGTCCGGCTGGAGGGCGACCCCGCCCACCTCGACGTGTTCACCCGGCTGTTCCACATCCCGCCGGCGCCGGAGCGCTCGACCGGCCTCGCGCTGCACTGACCCCGTCCGTTCCGGACCTTCCGGCCCGCGGCCCCGGCGCAATCCGCCGGGTGCCGCAATTCCCGTTCCGGAATCAGCACTCTGGAGTAATCGGCGGCCGCCTCCGGGCCGATATCGTCGATGCACCACCGAAATGCCGGATTCGCGAGACACTGGGGTGTACATGTCGACGTCCGAAGTCGCCCGGCCGGGCGGGTTCCTCGGCGAGCTCAACCGCCGCCACCACCACCGCGCGCTGGCCGTGTTCATGGTGATCGTGGTCGCGCACTGGGCCGAGCACATCGTCCAGGCCGTCCAGATCTACGGCCTCGGCTGGCCCACCTCGAAGGCGCGCGGCGTGCTCGGCATGCCGTTCCCGTGGCTGATCTCGCAGGAGTGGCTGCACTACGGGTACGCCCTGGTGATGCTGGTCTTCCTGTGGGTGCTGCGGCACGGCTTCGCGGGCCGGTCGCGGCAGTGGTGGAACCTCGCGCTGGGCATCCAGTTCTGGCACCACATCGAGCACCTGCTGCTGTTCATCCAGGCGCAGTCGGGCTGGCGGCTGGCCGGGCAGAAGGTGCCGACGAGCATCATCCAGCTGCTGGTGCCCCGCGTGGAGCTGCACCTGTTCTACAACACGATCGTCACCATCCCGATGATCGTCGCGGTCGTCCTGCACCGGCGGGCCTCGGCCGCCGAGCGCAAGCTGACCGGCTGCTCCTGCGGCGTACCCAGGCAGCCTGTGCTCGCCGCGTCGTGAAGCGGGCGCTGGCGCTGCTGGCGCTCCTCGCCGGCTGGCTGCTGTTCAGCGCCACGCCGGCGTCGGCCCACGTCGAGATCGTGTCGTCGGCCCCCGGGGACGGTGCCCGCCTGAGTGCGGCGCCGTCCCTCGTGTCGGTCACCCTGTCGGAGAACGTCGGGATCCAGCCCGGGTCGATCAAGGTCGTCGACCTCGAAGGCCGGCAGGTGGACACCGGGCCGGTGTTCCAGCCGGGCGAGGCCGCCGAGCAGGTCGCGGTGCGGCTGAAGCCCGGCCTGCCGGACGGCAGCTACCTGGTCGAGTACGCGTTCGTCTCGGCCGACTCCCACCCGGTGCGCGGCACCTTCGCGTTCGTGGTCGGCACCGGGCCGCTGGTGACGTCGGCGGGCGCGGTGTCGGCGGCCACCGGCACGGACGCGGCGGTCAGCACGCTGTCGACGGCGGTGCGCTGGCTCGCCTACCTGGGGGTGGTGCTGCTCGGCGGCCTGGCGTTCGTGGTGCTGTGCCGCCCGTCGGCCCGCACCGACCCCCGCGCCCGGCGGCTCCTGAACTGGGGTGCGGGGCTGGTCGCGGTGACCACGGTGGCCACTTTCGTGCTGCAGGGCCCGTACGCGGCCGGCCGGGACCTGGAAGCGGTGTTCGACACGGGGCTGCTGGCGGACACCTGGCGCGTCGCCTACGGGAAGCTGCTGCTCCTGAGGTTGGCGGGGGTGGGCGCGCTGACGGTGCTGCTGCCGGGTCTGCTGCGGCCGCGCCTTCCGGACCGGCTGCGGTCCCGCTACGAGAACCTGGCCATCGTGAGCGGCTTCGTCGTGCTGCTGACGTTCTCGGCCACGGGCCACCCGGTCACGGACCCGATCATGTTCGTGTCGGTGACGGCGGACCTCGTCCACTTCGGCGCGATCGCGATCTGGGCGGGCGGCTTGACCCAGCTGTCCCTGGCCCTGTTCCGCCCGGCGGCCGGCGAGGACCTGCCCCCGGTGGCGGCGCGCTTCTCGCGCCTCGCGGCGGGCTCGGTGGGGGCGATCGCGCTCAGCGGGGCGGTGCTGGCCCTGCGCATCATGCCGTCGTTGCCGACGCTGTGGACCACCGGGTTCGGGCTGCTGGTGCTGCTGAAGATCGCGGGCTTCGCGGCGCTGCTGGCGGTGGCGAGCCGGTCGCGCCGGGCGGTGCACGAGGGGTTGACGGGGACAGCGGGCGAAGGAGCGACGAAGACGGCAAGCCTGCAGCGCCTGAGGGGGGCGGTGGCGGTGGAGGTGGTGCTCAGCGTGGTGGTGCTGGCACTGGCGGCCGTGCTGACGGTGACCCCACCGGGCGGCTGAGCCTGATTCGAAGGCAGCCGGCGCGGCGCTCATCCACCCGGCCCGCACCGCGGCGCTACTCAGCATCCCGCGCAACGGCCAAGGCCGCCAAAGTCACCCGCAGCGCTCACTCACCCAGCCCGCCTCGGCGGGTTACTCAGCGGCTCGCGCAGCGACCGAGCCTGGCCAAGGCCACCACGGCGCTCACTCACCCGGCCCGCCCGGCGGCGCTACTCAGCGACCCGCGCAGCGGCCAAGGCCCACCAAGGCCACCGCCGCGCTCATCCACCCAGCCCGCCCCGGCGGCGCTACTCAGCAACCCCACCCAGCAGCCAAAACCGGCCCCGCCGAGCCCTCGGACAGGCGCTCACCCGCCCGGCCGCACCGGCGGCGCGAACGGCCCCCACGTGAACGCCGGCAACCACGGCCCCGGCGCCTCGCTCCACGCCATCCCGGCCAGCTGCCCGACCGAACGCCGGCCGGCCAGCGCGCGATACAGGTCATAGGCCGAAGCCGTCACCGATGCCGTGGGCCGTCCCGTGCCCGCCGTCCACGTCGAGCCGCCCGTCGTGCGCAGGAGCAGCGGCCGCAAGCCGTGGCCGGCGAGGGAGCCGGAAAAGCCGCGGACCAGCAGCGCGAAGCTCGGCGCCCAGGCCGCGTGCTCCGCCGGCGGCGGCACCCCGAGGGCCGCGCGCAGGTCCAGCTCGTGGGTGTAGGCGTCCATGACCATGATCTCACCGCTGGCCCCGCCCGCGGCCGCGAGCCGCCGGTCGACCTCCGCGCCGACGTCGTCCCAGCGGTCGAGCAGGGCGGGGACGCCGAGCGGCTCGTCGGGCGCTGGTGGCGGGGTGCCGCCGTGGCGGGCCAGCACCCGCTCGGCGATGCCGGTGAGGTGTTCGAGCAGGTCGGTGACCGTCCACTCAGGACACGCCGGCACCGGGCGGTGGCCGCTGCCGGGCCGCGCCTCGAGCAGCGCGCGGATGCCGCGCCGGACCTCCGGGTAGCCCACGAAGTCCGGTGCCGGGACCGGCCGGGTCGCTGTCACAGCTCCACCTCACCCTGGCACGATCACCGCCAGGGGCTCAGTATGCCCTGGTGACGGCGTCGCCGGTTCTCCTCGCGTGCCACCACCCGAAGCCAGTCGGAGGTTCCTTGCCCACCCTGTGGTCCACGTCGGCGCAGTGGGAACTGCTGCCGCCGGTCCTGCTGGCGCTCGTGCTGAGCGTCGCCATCGGCCTCGAACGCGAGGCCGGCATGAAGGCCGCCGGGCTGCGCACGCACGCCCTGGTCGGCGTCGGCTCGGCCGTGTTCATGCTCGTGTCGAAGTACGGTTTCGCCGACCTGCTCGGCCTCGACCACGTTTCGCTCGACCCGTCGCGGATCGCCGCGCAGATCGTGTCCGGGATCGGCTTCGTCGGCGGCGGCCTGATCTTCGTCCGCCGCGACGCGGTGCGCGGCCTGACCACGGCGGCGACCATCTGGCTCACCGCCGCCGTCGGCACGGCGTGCGGGGCCGGGCTGCCGGTGCTGGCCGCCGGCACGACCGTCGGGCACTTCGTGGTGACCCGCGGGCTCCCACCGCTGCAGCGGTTCGTCGCGCGCCACCGCCGTGAGCCGCCGGTGGTCCGGCTGAGCTACCTCGACGGCCACGGCGTCCTGCGCGCCGCCCTCGCCGTCTGCACCGGGCGCGGCTGGTCGGTGCACCACGTCGACGTCGACCACGAGCCGCTTTCCGAAGAGGGACAACGGATCGCGATCGTGACGCTGCGCCTCGACGGGCGCGGTGATCTTTACGACCTGGCCGGGGAACTGGCCGAACTGCCCGGCGTGCGGAGCACGTCCACCGGCCGCGGGGAACCGTTCGACGAATGATCGCCCGCCCGGGGGGCGCGCGGCGGCGGGTTTGCGGCACACTGGGGTACACGTGAAATTCCCCGGTACCGCAACGGAATCACGCGGCCGGGGAGAAACCATCCAATTCGGAGGTGAGGCATGGCCCCCGGCGGTGGCGAGGACGTGGCGCGCACGCAGCCCGGATTCGACCTGGCGTGGCGCGGTTTCCAGCGCGCACAGGTCACCGAATACGTCGAGTGGGCCGAGGCCGAGATCCGCCGGCTCACCGCCGAACGCGACGCGGCGAGCCGGCGCGGGCAGGCCCTCGCCGAGGAGAACCGTGAGCTCCGCGTGAAGATCGACCGGATCAGCATGACGCCGATCCCGGCCGACGCGCTGCAGGAGCGGTCCCGCCGGATGATCGAGCTGACCCGCGAGGAAGCGGCGGAAATCACCGCGCAGGCAACGGAAACGGCGGAGCGGATCCGCCGCGAGGCCGAGGCGGAGGCCGTCCGGCTCACCGAGAAGGAGCGCCGGCTGGTCGCGGAAGCCGAGGCCGAGCAGGCGCGGCAGCGCGCCGAGCACGAGGAGTTCATGCGTGCGGCCGAGCAGCGACGCCGTGAGCTGGACGAAGCCGCGGCGCACCGCCGGGCCGAGCTGGAAGAGGACCACACGCGCGCGATGACGGTCCGGCGCGCCGACGCGATGCGTGAGCTCGCCGAGCAGGAAGCGGCCGCCCGGGCGAAGGCGGATCAGCTGGTCGCGACGGCCGAAGGCGAGCTGGCCGCGGCGCGGGAGAAGGCGGCGCAGCTGGTCACCGACGCGACCCGCCACGGCGAATCGCTGATCGAGGCGGCCGAGCGCGAGGTCACGGCGTTGTCCGAGGTCCGCGACAGGCTCCAGGCGAGCCTGACGGGCTGCCGAGCCCTGCTGGCGGACGCGGCGATCGCGCTCGACGACCGCCCGGTCCCGTTCGACCCGGAGGCGACGCTGCCGATGTCGAAGAGAGTGCCGGTCCAGCGCCGCTCGCCGGCGGACGACCTGGCGGTCGGTTGACCCAGGCCGCTGCGGTCCGGCGCGGGCCGGCCGTGGCCGCGGCGGTGGTGACGCTGGCGGCGTCGACGACGTTGGCGAACCGGGTGCTGCCGGGCTGGGCGTACCCGCTGTGCGGCCTGGTGGCGGCGGTGGTGCTGGTGGCGCTGGCCCGTGCGGCCGGATGTTCGTGGCGCGACCTGGGCTTGCGCACGGTCCGCCGCCCGGCGCTGGTGGGCCTGGCCGGAGCGGGGCTGGTGGCGGTGGTGTTCGGCGTCGCGCTGGCGGTCCCGGCCCTGCGCACGGTGTACCAGGACGGCCGGGTGGGCGACCCCGACTTCGGCCAGCTGCTGTGGCTGACGTGCGGCCGCATCCTGTTCGGCACGGTCCTGATCGAAGAGGTGGCGTTCCGCGGCGTCCTCCCGGCCCTCCTCGGGGCGGCGGACGAGAGGTGGCACTGGCGCCCGATTCTGGCCGCGGCGGCGTTGTTCGGGTTGTGGCACGCGCTCCCGGCACTGGCGATCGGCCGCAACGCGGCGGTGCACGAGGTGTTCGGTTCGACGCCGACGGCGGTGCTGCAGATCCTGGCCATGACCGCGGCGGCCGCGGCCGGGGTTTTCCTGCACTGGTGGCGGCACGTGGGCCGGGGCGTGCTGGCGTCGGTGATCGTGCACTTCACGACCAACGCGGGCGGCCTGACGCTGGCGGTCCTGGTGCGCTGACCAGGCCGCGAACCCCTGATGCCCCGCCAATCACGCATGCTGCCCGCCGGATCACCGGTGATGCCCCGCCCAGCACGCGAGATGCCCCGTCCGGCCCCGAGCTACGAGCGCACCAGCCGCGCAATCGCGTCCGAGGCTTCCCGCACCTTCAGATCCGCCTCCTCGCCCCCCGCGGCCGCCGCCTGGACCACGCACGTCGCCAGGTGCTCGTCCAGCAGCTCCAGGGAGAACGACTGCAATGCCTTCGTCGCCGCCGAGACCTGGGTCAGGATGTCGATGCAGTACTTGTCCTGCTCGACCATGCGCTGCAGCCCGCGGATCTGCCCCTCGATCCGGCGCAGCCGCTTGAGATAGGCGTCCCGCTCGTTGCCGTAACCCGTCATCGCCCACCTGTCCCCGTCGTCGGCACTCCCTGCCCGCGACTATACCCTCCCGGGGTGTCAGCGGAAGCGGCGCAGCCGGAGGCTGTTGCTGACCACGAACGCCGACGAACAGGCCATCGCCGCGCCCGCGATCATCGGGTCGAGCAGGCCCAGCGCGGCGAGCGGCAGCGCCGCCACGTTGTAGGCGAACGCCCAGAACAGGTTGCCCTTGATCGTCGACAGGGTCCGCCGGGCGAGCCGGATCGCGTCGGCCGCCACCCGCAGGTCGCCGCGGACCAGGGTCAGGTCGCTCGCCTCGATCGCCGCGTCGGTGCCGGTGCCCATCGCCAGGCCCAGGTCGGCCTGGGCGAGCGCGGCGGCGTCGTTGACGCCGTCGCCCACCATCGCCACCACGCGGCCCTCGGCCTGCAGCCGCTTGACGACGGCGACCTTCTCCTCCGGCAGCACCTCGGCGACGACCTCGCCGATCCCCGCCTCGGCCGCGACGGCCCGCGCCGCGCCGGCGTTGTCGCCGGTCAGCAGCACCGGCGTCAGGCCGAGCGCGCGCAGCTCCGCAACGGCCTGCGCGGACGTCGGCTTGATCGTGTCGGCGACGACCAGCCGCCCGCGGAGCTCGCCGTCCCAGGTCACCCCGACCGTCGTCCCGGCGCTGCCCTCGGCGCGCCCGACACTGACGGCGCGCCCGCCGACCACGCCGGTCACGCCGACGCCCGGCGTGCTGCGGAACTCCGTGACCGCGGGCAGCGGGCCGAACCGCTGCTTCGCCGCCTCCGCGATGGCGCGGCCGATGGGGTGTTCGGAGGCGGCCTCGACGGCGCCGGCCAGCCGCAGCGCCTCGCCATCACCCTCGACCAGGGTCATCCGGCCGGTGGTGACGGTGCCGGTCTTGTCCAGGACGACGGTGTCGACGCGGCGGGTGGACTCGAGCACCTCGGGACCCTTGATGAGGATGCCGAGCTGGGCGCCGCGGCCGGTGCCGACGAGCAGCGCCGTCGGGGTCGCGAGGCCGAGCGCGCAGGGGCAGGCGATGATCAGCACCGCGACCGCGGCGGCGAACGCCTGGTCCGGGCGGCCACCCGTCGCGAGCCAGCCGATCAGCGTGGCCAGCGCCGCGAGGACGACCAGCGGGACGAACACCGCCGAGACGCGGTCGGCGAGCCGCTGGACCTCGGCCTTGCCGTTCTGCGCGGCCTCGACGAGCCGCGCCATCTGCGCGAGCCGGGTGTCGTCGCCGACGCGGGTGGCGCGGACGAGCAGCCGGCCGCCGACGTTGACGGTGGCGCCGGTGACCGCGTCCCCCGGCCCGGCCTCGACCGGCACCGGCTCACCGGTGAGCATGCTCGTGTCGACCGCGGAGCCCCCTTCGGTGATCACGCCGTCCGTGGCGATCTTCTCGCCGGGCCGGACGAGGAAGAGGTCTCCTTCGTGGAGGTCTGCGACCGGGACCAGGTGCTCTTCGCCGCCGCGGAGCACGGTGACGTCCTTCGCGCCGAGGTCCATGAGGGCGCGCAGGGCGGCGCCGGCGCGGCGCTTCGCGCGCGTCTCGAAGTACCGGCCGGCCAGGATGAACGTGGTGACGGCGGCGGCGACCTCGAAGTACAGGTCGTGGTGGCCCCCGCCGAAGACGAGGGCGTACAGCGACCAGGCCACGGAAGCGACGACGCCGAGTGAGATCAGCGTGTCCATCGTGGCGGTCGCGTGCCGCAGGTTGACCGCGGCGGCGCGGTGGAAGGGCCAGGCTCCCCAGGTCACGACCGGGGCGGCGAGGGCGAGCGCGACCCACGCCCAGCCCGGGAACTGCCAGGCGGGGACCATCGCCAGCGCGATCAGCGGAACGGTGAGCGCGGCGGAGACCAGCAAACGATTGCGGGGCGTCTCCTCCCGCACTTCCGGCTCGGGGAGCCGCGCGGTGTAGCCCGCGGCCTCGACGACGGCCTTGAGGTCGTCGACCGACAGCCGGTCCGGGTAGCTGACCTGCGCCTTCTCCGTGGCGTAGTTGACCGTCGCGGTGACGCCGTCGACCTTGTTGAGCTTCCGCTCGACGCGGGCGGCGCAGGACGCGCAGGTCATCCCGCCGATGGCGAGCTCGACGCGGGCCGCGGTGGTCACGTCGGCCGGGCTCACGCGACCAGGCGGTAGCCGGCCTCGGTCACGGCGGCGGCGACCGCGTCGGTGGTGAGCGGGGTGTCGCTGGTCACGGTCACGCGTCCGCTCTGGACGTCGACGTCCACGCTCCGGACGCCGTCGAGCTCGGAGACCTCCTCGCGGACCGACGTGGCGCAGTGCCCGCAGGTCATGCCCTCGACGGTGTAGGTCGTTTCGGCCATTTCCCGCTCCTTTCGTCTCCATCCTTTATACCCATCGGGGGTAGGGGTTCTCCATCGGGGCCCGCCAGACTCGCGGGATGCGGAAGATCTACGCGATCGGCATCGGCGCCGGCGACCCCGAGCACCTGACGGTCCAGGCCATCGACCGCCTCAACCGCGCCGACGTGTTCTTCGTCCTCGACAAGGGGTCGGAGAAGGCCGACCTGGTGCGGCTGCGCCAGGAGATCCTGGACCGGTTCGTGACGCGGGAGTACCGCGTGGTGGTGGCCTCGGATCCCCCACGTGACCGCACGCCGGCGGACTACCGCGCGGCGGTGGCGGACTGGCACGCCGCGCGGGCCTCGGTGTACGAGTCGCTGATCGTCTCGTCGCTGGGCCCGGACGAGGCGGGGGCGTTCCTGGTGTGGGGCGACCCGGCGCTGTACGACAGCACGATCGCGTTGATCGAGGCGGTGCTGGCGCGGGGGAACGTCTCGTTCGAGTACGAGGTGGTGCCGGGGATCAGCAGCATCTCGGCCCTGGTGGCCCGCCACCGGACGACGATGAACCAGATCGGCCGGGCGGTCCAGCTGACGACGGGCCGCCGTCTCGCTTCGGGCTGGCCGGACGGGGCCGACGACGTGTTCGTGTTGCTGGACGCCCACACGACGTTCGACCGCTACGTCGACGAGGGGCTGCAGATCTTCTGGGGCGCCTACATCGGCACGCCGCACGAAATCCTGCGTTCGGGCCCGCTGACGTCTTCGCTGGCCGAGGAGATCCGGCGCGTCCGGGCGGAGGCGCGGGAACGGCACGGCTGGATCATGGACACGTGCCTGCTGCGCCGGCCGGCCGGGGAATAGGGAAAGGCCCCGGGAGAACCGTGGGGTTCTCGACCGGGGCCTTTCTCAACGTAAGTTCGGCGGTGTCCTACTCTCCCACAACCCTTCGGTTGCAGTACCATCGGCGCTGTCAGGCTTAGCTTCCGGGTTCGGAATGGGACC
>NZ_JBFANY010000027.1:0-78461 GCF_040674975.1 Amycolatopsis sp. NPDC049688 | reverse complement strand
ATCAACGCCCACTGAGCATCCGAGAGCAACTGAAACCGCGACACGACCAGCAGCATCCCAGCAACCCGCCGACATGTTTGTCAGACACGCCCTAGTGGCGAGGTCGCCGACGATCATGCGGGCCCGTTCTGAAGTGATCGCCCACTGATGGGCGTTGAGGCCTGCTCGATGAGCAGACTATTTTTATGTGATTATGTAGTTCGTAATCTGAGGATGGACTCTCGTGTAGCGCTGTTGCTTCGCTGCGAGATTTGGAGCGCGACTAATGCTCCATTGGTAAGAAATCCACCTAGAAGCACTTGTGAGGTCGCGAGCGATCTTGTAACACGATGGTAGCGCCGTCCGACCTGGCTTCGGACGAGTTGCGTGGAGAAATGAGGTGCTTCGGTGAGAAAATCGCGAAGAACGTGGCGGAGGGTCGGGGTAGTTTTCGGACTGCTTGGCTTGTTCATGCAGTTGGCGGGAGGCCCAGCTGCAGCGGCTCAGAACCTTCCTGCGACGAGCCCGTTCTGGTCCGGCTACGTTGTCACTGCGCAGACCGGATCGCCGCGCATTACGGGGGCGCATGCGACGTTCACGGTGCCGAAGGTGACGTGCCCGAAGAAGGCGGCAGAGATCGTCTGGTGGGTTGGCATCGACGGGGCGTACGGAAGCACGTTGGCGCAGGTCGGCTTGGGGGCGACTTGTTCGGGCCGTGGTAAGCCGGGCTCCTACTTGTGGTGGGAGCAGCTGCCGAACCAGGCGCAGACAGTCGAGGTCGACCATGCCATCAGCCCGGGGGACGGCGTCAGCTTGGACATTTGCGAGGGTTACGGCTGCACGTCGCGCCCGAACACGCCGCGGCAGTTTCAGCTGTCGGCGGTCGTGACGCCACCGCTGGAGCAGACAGACCCGGGGTACTGGAGTGATCTCTTCGTCAAACAGATCAACTATGCGACGCCGCAGGTGACAGGTGAGTGCATCGTGGAGCGTCCGACGATCAACGGCAAGCCGACCGGTACCGACGGCCAGAACCTCTTCCCGGAGTATTCACCGACGGACATCTACTGCACTGTCATCACTTCGGATGGTGCTGCGATCGATCTGGCGAAGCCTCAGGTGGGTTACAAGGTCAATAAGCTTGAGCTCCGAAGCAAGCAGTCCGGCAACTACCTGACACGTACGTCAGCGCCGCGCGTCGACCCGGTCATCGGTCAGGCCCGTTCGTTCACGTCGAAGTGGCTCGCTGCGAAGTAGGTGACGGGAGGTTTCACTGGGAGTCCGAGTATCCGCCGCCCGGCACGCGACCGGACGGCGGATACTGCTTAGTACCTCAACATCTCACACTGCTCCTTCGAAGCGGCAAGAAGTCGACGCACCAGTGAAGCGAACTCACTCTGCTCGATGAACGGCATCAGCGTCATGCTCTCGAACGCGATCCCGTGTCGTATCGTCAGCCACTCATCCCCGCCGTCGACCTGCTGGATGAAGCACAGATCCCGGTAGTAGAACGCGGTGCCGAGCGACCAGTTGGTGAACCCGATGCGTTGCTCGAGCTCCTGGACGCTGTAGCAGCCGACGAAGCTCCCGCGGGTGAACGGCGGGTCGCCAGCCTGCGAGATCCACGGGTTGGCCAGTCCGAGCTGGTACCAGTCCTCCCGCAACTCGTCGTTGAGCCGCGGCACCACGCGGACCTCGTCGACGATCTGCCACCGTTGCATGAGCCGTACCGCGTGGGCGTAGGCGTCGAACCACTTCTCGAAGACCTGGTTGTCGCCATGCCAGAGCGCGTCGCCAGCGACGTGCATCTGGACCAAGTACTGCTCAGTGTGAAACAGCAGGTCAACGAGGTCTTCCGGGCAGTCCATGTCATCGCCGTCGGCGTCCGGCGGTCCGACGACCAGCGCCGGTCCGGCGATCATGTCGCGGCCGTGGAAGGCGCTGTTGTGGATCCACAACAAGACGGTGGCACGGGCGTTGATCGGCAGTCCTTCCAGCTTGCCTTCCTCGTGGAAGTACATGCCGGCGTCCGGCCGGTCGAGGTTGATGAGCTCGAGCGGCCCGCCGACGACCTGGCGGTAGGCGTCGAGGTCGTTCTGGTTGAGGTGCTGACGACGGATCGGTTGGTTCAGATCCACCGGTATGACGATCGCGTTAGGCATGGGTGCCGCTCGCTTCTGGACCGTTGGGCTTTTGCCTGGTGGGCGGTCCGGTCCACACCAGGCCGATCGCCCTCTGAACTGGGGAACACGGTCTGGGGTGGATGTGGGGCGGAGGGCGGTCTCGCGGACCGCCGCTCCGCTCCAGGTTGGCGAACCATCGAGCTCAGTCGGTGGTCTCACCGGTCTTGCGCCGGCCCCGGCGCTCAACAGGGGCATCGGCTGCTGCTGGCACGCCTTCGCCGAACAGGCCCTGGATCGCGCCGCGTCGGGCAGCGGCTTCGCGCTCGATCTCCTCCAGAGCTGCCGCTGCCCGAGCAGCGAAGTCGCTCTCAGCCCGTTTGGTGTTGACGTACAGCTCAACGGCTCGCAGGGCTGCGTCTCCCAGCGAGATGCCATCGAGTTGGGCGACCAGGGCGAACTGGGCATGCAAGGCGTCGGGCACCTTGATGCCCAGCGTCTTGACGTTGATGTTCCGTGGATCCGACATGCGGAGCCTCCTCGGTGCTGATGCGGCCGGCCATCCCTGAGCTGGGATGACGTGGGCGGCCGCATGGCACCGGCGAGGCGAGGTCTACAGGCGTGGCGCCTTGGCTGTGTCGCCGCAGATCCAGGCCAGACACTCCCAGACGCCTGTGCAGTATTCGCGGCTCAAGCGGGGATGACTCTTGGCGGCGATCTTAGCCTTCCCGGTCGCCTGGGTGATGGTGTCCATATCTGGGGGAAAGGGACTACTAGGCGTGCCTGTAAGTGGCCACTTGTTCTTCATGCCGAGCACCCAACTCAGGGTGTCGCGCACGCCGTTTGCGTGCGGAGAGGTGCTCTTGCGTTGCTTGACCTGTTTAGCAAACGCAAGGACCTGCCCAGGACCAGGACGTCCCATCTCGCCTCCAGCGGAAGTAAGCTACCTCGTGTAGCGTCACGCCGCCTTCCGTTGTACCGAGGTCGATATGGTTCGTGCAGCCGCCATCCGCTCCTCCGCCATCGCCGCATACTCTGGGTTCAGCTCAATGCCGAGCCAGTCGCGACCATGCTTCTCGGCGGCCAGTGCTGTCGTGCCGCTCCCGAGGAACGGGTCCAGGACGACGCCGCTGCGGCTTGCGGCGTCGCATTGGCAGACGGCCCGGAGGTCGTCGACCGCGACTAGCCGGCCATCCTGGCGTTCCAAGCGGCGCCGCCACGGCGCCCCGCATGCTGCACAGACTCGTTCAGGGCACGTTGCCAGCAGGCATCGTTCGGCCAGCACGAGCGGGTAGGCGGCGAAGTGTCCACCGCGGAACCCGGCGGTCGGCAGCGTCCAGACGTCGCCCGGGTTCTTGCCGAGCGGGTGGCCAGCAAGGCCGCTGGCCTTGAGTCCAGCCAGCCCGCGGTTGTCGTTAAGCGTCCGACCTGGGCGGCTGGTTGATCCGGTGGTCGGCGGAGGGTAGGTCCTGCTGGTCGCAGGTTCAGGCGGCCGCCGAGGTGTGACGAGCGGCTGGCGGATCTCGTCCAAGTTGAAGTAGTAGCGCCGCGAGCGGCTGAAGAAGTACACCAGCTCATGGGTCGTGGTCAGCCGGTCGCCGACTGACGATGGCATGGGGTTGGACTTGGCCCAAACGACCTCGTTGCGCAGCGTCCACCCATCGCGGACCAGCGCCAATGCAACTCGCGCTGGCCCGAGGAGCAGACTTTTCGGAGTGGCTCCCTCATCGAGGTGGTGGGCGTAGCTGTCGCCAAGGTTCAGCCAGAGGGTGCCGGTCGGTCGTAGGACGCGAGCCAGTTCAGCCGCGACGTCGCGGAGGGTGCTCGCCCAGGTGTCGACGTCGGGTTCGGCGCCGAGTTGCTGGTCGTGACCGTAGTCGCGGACGCCGAAGTACGGCGGGCTGGTGATAATGGTGTCGACGGAGCCAGAGGGCAGCTGGGATAGCTGCTGGCGGGCGTCGCCGACGAGGATGGTGTTGCGGGGGAGCTGCCGGGGTGCCTGAAGCTCACTTCCGCGGGTGTTTTTGATCATGAATGGGTCTCGGTTTAGGTGTTGGAGTGTGCCCCGGTGCCGGTCAGGGCGCCGGGGCGGTGATCGGGCCACGTGGCCGCGATCTGGGTGGTCTCTGGGGCCGGTGGCCCACCCGCCCCTAGTCCTGACCTGCGTGTTCGCGCACGTACCGGGCCAGTGCGGGGTTCGATCTGGGTCGCATCAGGGCCACCAGAAAGTCTTTGCCATAACGCCCGGCCGCGATACGCGTGCCGGGCGTGTTGTTTGTGTCTGCAAGGAGCTTCTGGAGCTGCTCGCGGCGAGGGTCACGTGGTGATCCAGAGGAAACTATCTGCGGCATGCCATTCCCATTGGCTTGACCCTCAGCCGGCGGTGTAGCGGATTCCGTGTCCGGAGGAACGACCGCCAGTGCGCCCAGGGATGTGAGCGCGAAGGCGCCGCTGGGGAGGTGCACCTGCCACGGTGAACTCGGCATGGCGGTGAACCACACTGTTGCACAGTGCTGCTCGATCATTACGCATGGTGACAACCGTGTGGGGACTGTTGCGGGTGGCTGCCGGGCGAGTGGCTGGCCGTCCACTGTGGAGCGAGCACCCTTTTGTCGGGCTAAGTTACTGATCGGTAACTTGTTGTCCGCGTATCGGGAATCGAATACGGGTGGGCAACGTCGTTCCCGGTTCGATGGCCTGCATGGTCCAGAGCGAACCTGTGCGCGTCCTTGGTTCTCGCGTGGCTTCTTCGGTAGGCGTTGCCTTCTATGGGTGTGCCGGTGATGAGGCCGCTTTGGTGCGTGAGGTGGCTTCCCGGCTCGGGGTGCGTGTCGTCATCACCGGGGATGCCTTGGGTGATGGCAATGTCGGGGTTGCTGCCGGGTTTCGGTGTGTCAGTGTGGGGCACAAGGCCGCTGTTGGACACTCGGTTCTTCGGGCTCTTGCTCGGATCGGGGTTCGGTATGTCTCCACCCGGAGCGTTGGATACGACCACATTGATGTCGGTTGCGCCGCGAGCGTGGGGATTTCCGTCGGGAATGTTGCCTACTCTCCGGACAGTGTTGCCGACTACACCCTGATGTTGATGCTCATGGCCGTTCGGGATGTCAAGTCCGTTCTCGAACGGGCTGAGGCCGGGGATTTCCGGCTGGGCGGTGTTCGTGGCCGGGAGCTGCGGGATTTGACCGTCGGAGTGGTCGGGACCGGGCGGATCGGGTCCGCCGTTGTGGAGCGGCTGAGGGCGTTCGGGGCGCGCGTTGTTGCCTTTGACAGCTCTCCCCGTGCTGCGGTTGATTATCTTTCGCTTGATGAATTGTTGCAGGTCAGTGACATTGTCACGCTGCATACGCCGCTTACGGATGAGACGCGGCATCTGCTGGATCGGCGGCGGCTCGGGCTGATGAAGCCCGGCTCCGTCCTTGTCAACACCGGGCGCGGGCCGCTGATCGACACCGATGCTCTTGTCGCCGCGCTGGAGAACGGGCGGTTGGGTGGGGCTGCGCTCGATGTGCTCGAGGGTGAAGAGGGCGTCTTCTATTCCGACTGCCGGGGCAAGGATGTGGGGAGTCGGCTCACGCGGTTGCAGAAGCTTCCGAATGTGATTGTCACCCCGCACATCGCCTACTACACCGATCGGGCGCTCAGGGACACCGTCGAAAACTCGATTCTCAACTGTCTTGACTTCGAAAGTGGGACTTCGCATGGCTGAGCTCAAAGTCGGGATCCTTTTCGGGGGAATTTCCGAGGAACATCCCGTTTCCGTGAAGTCCGCGCAGGAGGTTGCGCGGCACCTCGACACCGGTAAGTACGAACCCGTCTGGATCGGGATCACCCAGGACGGGGCCTGGAAACTCTGTGATGGGCCCGATGCCGGCTGGGAAAGCGGGCGGCCGGTCGTTCTGGGGCCGGGGCGGAGCCTACTCGTCCTGGAGGACGGGAAGTACGAAAGCTTCGAGCTGGACGTCGTCCTGCCCGTTCTGCACGGCAAGCTCGGGGAAGACGGGGCCGTGCAGGGCCTGCTGGAGCTTTCCGGCATCCCTTACGCCGGGTGCGATGTGCAGAGTTCCGCTCTGTGCATGGACAAATCCCTCGCTTACGTCGTGGTCAGGAGTGCCGGGATCGAGACGCCGGACTTCCGGATCCTCAGCAAGGGCGAGGACATTGATCCGGAGGCGTTCGACTATCCCGTGTTCGTGAAGCCCGCCCGGTCGGGTTCCTCCTTCGGGGTCAGCAAGGTGACGTCCGGGGATGAACTGGCGGGGGCCGTGGCGACCGCTGCGCAGTACGACGACAAGGTGCTCGTCGAAGGGGCCGTGGTCGGGAGTGAAGTCGGGTGCGCTGTTCTGGGGAACGGGAGCGACCTGTTCGTCGGGGAGGTGGACCGGATTGCGCTTTCACACGGGTTTTTCCGGATCCACCAGGAGGATTCGCCGGAAAGCGGGTCCGAGAACTCGACACCGATCGTGCCCGCCGACATCCCGGCCGAAACCGCCGCGCGGGTCCGGGAGACCGCCAAGGCCATCTACCGGGCTCTCGGGTGCCGGGGACTCGCCCGGGTCGACATGTTCCTCAAAGCGGACGGGACCGTCGCCCTCAACGAGGTCAACACCATGCCCGGGCTGACCTCCTACAGCCGGTACCCGCGGATGATGGCCGCCGCCGGGGTTTCGCTCGGGGAGGTCCTCGACCGGGTCCTCGCCCTGGCGGTGAGCGGGCGGTGAACGACGACTTCGCCTTCGTCGACGAGCTCGTGCCCGGGATCCGGTGGGACGCCAAGTACGCCACCTGGGACAACTTCACCGGCAAGCCGGTGGACGGGTACCTCGTCAACCGGATCGCCGGCACCACCACCCTGTGCGCCGCCCTCGCCGAGGCACAGGAGAAGGCCGCTTCCCTCGGCTTCGGCCTGCTCCTCTGGGACGGCTACCGGCCGCAACGCGCCGTCGAGTGCTTCCTGCGGTGGGTGGACCAGCCCGAAGACGGCCGCACGAAACTCTGGCACTACCCCAACCTCGACCGCGCCGCGATGTTCGCCAAGGGGTACGTCGCCACCAAGTCCGGGCACAGCCGGGGCAGCACCGTCGACCTCACCCTCTACCACCTGGTCACCGGCGAACTCGCCCCCATGGGCGGGGGCCACGACCTGATGGACCCCATTTCGCACCACGGCGCCCGGGGCGTCTCCGCACTCGAAGCCGGGAACCGCCGGTACCTGCGGTCGATCATGGAGGACTGCGGTTTCGCCGCCTACGAGCGCGAGTGGTGGCATTACAGCCTCGAGAACGAGCCCTACCCGGACACCTACTTCGACTTCCCCGTTGCCTAGGCGGCCGGCAGCCGGACGGTCACCCGCAGGCCGCCCGACGGGCGGGGCGTCAGGGTGAGGGTTCCGTCGTGCGCCTGGGTGATGCTCTGGACGATCGCCAGGCCCAGGCCGACTCCGGCGTGGTCGGCGCGGATGCGTTCGGTGCCGCGCTGGAACGGCTCCGTCAACGTCGACACCAGCTGCGGCGGCAGCTGCTCACCCGTGTTCTCGACCGTCAACACCACTGAACCGCCGCGGACGGTCGTCGCCAGCTGCACGACGCCGTCGGGGACGTTGTGGACGATGGCGTTGTGCAGCAGGTTCGTGGTCAGCTGCAGCAGGAGCGCGTCCGAGCCGACGGCCGGGGCGAGCTCGCCGGACGTCTCGATCGTGACGCCGTGCTTCTCCGCCAGCGGCAACAGCGTTTCGGCCGCTTCCTCCACGGTCAGGGACAGGTCGACGCGGTCGCGGTGGAACGACCGCTGGTCGGCCCGGCTGAGCAGCAGCAGCGCTTCGGTGAGCCGGATCGCCCGGGTGTTGACGACGTGGAGGCGCTCGTCCAGCTCGTCCGTCGTGCGGTTCGGGTCGTTGCGGGCGACGTCGAGGAGGCTCTGCGTGATTGCCAGCGGGGTGCGCAGCTCGTGGGAGGCGTTGGCCGCGAACCGCCGCTGTTCGGCGACGTGCGCCTCGAGCCGCGCCAGCATCGTGTCGAAGGCGTCGGCGAGTTCGCGGAACTCGTCCGTGCGGCCCGGCAGCCGGACGCGGTGGGCGAGCGAGCCGGTCGCGGCGAGGCGGGTCGCGTCGGTGATCCGGGTCAGCGGGGCGAGCATCCTGCCGGCCAGCACCCACCCGCCGAGCAGGCCGAACACCAGCAGGAAGACGATCACGGCGGCCATGAACGGGACGAAGGCGCGGACCAGGACCGAGCGGTTGATCCAGAAGTTGCCCTCGGTGTGGATCCAGCCGTTGGGCAGGAAGTACAGGTAGAAGGCCAGCACCGCCCCCATGAGCAGGATGCCCGCGAGCATGACGAACCCGGCGTAGCTGAGGGTCAGCTTGAGCCGGGCGCTCAGCCCGGGCGCCCTATCCACGACGCTCGCCGCCGGTGTCGATGCGGTAGCCGACGCCGGGCACGGTGGCGATGATCCCGGGTTCGCCGAGGCGCTTGCGCAGGACCGAGACCGTTATGCGCACGGCGTTGGTGAACGGGTCCGCGTTCTCGTCCCACGCCCGCTCCAGCAGCTCCTCGGCGCTGATCACCCCGCCTTCGGCCGCGACGAGCACCTCGAGCACGGCGAACTGCTTCCTGGTCAGCGCCACGTACCGGCCGTCGCGGTAGACCTCGCGGCGGAACGGGTCCAGGCGCAGGCCCGCGATCTCGCGCACCGGCGGCCGGCTGTAGGCGCGCCGCCGGTCGAGGGCCCGCAGCCGGAGCACGAGCTCCCGGAGCTCGAACGGCTTCGTAAGGTAGTCGTCGGCGCCGAGCTCGAACCCGGACGCCTTGTCGTCGAGCCGGTCGGCCGCGGTGAGCATCAGGATCGGCGTGCCGCGGCCGGAGGCGACGATGCGGGCCGCGACCTCGTCGCCGGAGGGACCGGGGATGTCCCGGTCGAGGACGGCGATGTCGTAGCTGTTGACGCTCAGCAGTTCCAGCGCGGTGTGGCCGTCGCCGGCGATGTCCGCCGCGATCGCCTCCAGCCGGAGGCCGTCGCGGATGGCGTCGGCCAGGTAGGGCTCGTCCTCGACGATCAGCACACGCACGGTTGCGATGCTACGAGCCGGTCCCTATCGCCGGCATATCGGAAAGCGCGTACGAGCGGACAACACCGCTCGGCCTTGACTGCCGGTATGAGCACGTTTTCGACCGTCCTGGGCGCGGAACACGGCGCTCTGCCGGACGGCGCATCGGTCTTCGACGACGACTGCCCGGCCGTGGCCAACCTCGATCCCGGCCTGCTCGCCGCCCTCCGCCGCGCCGCGGCGGACGCCGAGGCCGACGGCGTCCGGTTCGTCGTCAACGGCGGCTGGCGATCCCGCGCGTACCAGCAACGCCTGCGCCGCGACGCCGTCGCGAAGTACGGCTCGGAGCAGGAAGCCGCCCGCTGGGTGACGACCGCCGACCGTTCCGCGCACGTGCAGGGCAAAGCCGTCGACGTCGGTCCCGCCGAGGCGCGGGCGTGGCTTTCCGAGCACGGCGCCCGGTACGGGCTGTGCCGGATCTACCGCAACGAACCCTGGCACTACGAGCTGCGTCCGGAAGCGGTCGAGCACGGCTGCCCGCCCATGTACGCCGACCCTTCGCAGGACCCGCGGATGCGGTGAGCGTCACCGCGCCAGGTGCTTGCGGACGTCCTCGGCCACCGCGGCCCGCCCGCTCATCCGGTACTTGGCCAGGATGCTGCGGACGTGGCTCTTCACCGTGTGCAGGCTGACGCCGAGCTCGCGGGCGATCCGGTCGTTCGGCAGGTCGCTGGCGAGGAGCACCGCGACACCCTGCTCGGCGGCGGTCAGGGAGCGGAAGCGTTCCTCCGGGCCGTTGTCGATGTTGAGGGTCAGCTCCATGAGGTCGGACTGGAGCTGCTGGCAGTCGGTGACGATGCGCTGCAGGGCCTCCCGCAGCGTCGCCGGATCGGGTGACGGCACCGCGTCCTGCGCTCGCTGCCGCACGTCCGCGACGCGCGAGGAGAGGAACTCGACGATGTGGTCGGCGGTCACCAGCTGCGGTGCGTCGCCGACGCCGGCCGGCAGCCGCCGGAGCGCGTCCAGGTCCTCCGCTTCCTTGGTGAGCACGCGGGCGACCACGTCGGCCAGCCACTCGAACGCGCGCACCGAGTTGTCGTCGAAGGTGTCCGGCTCGTAGCTCTGCATCGACATCATGCCGAACACGACCGGCGCGCCGTCGTGGCCGCGGCGGAACAGCGGGGTGGTGACCGCGTCGGCGGACGCCCGGCTCGTGTCCCCGGCGGGGACGCCGGCGTGCAGGGCGGCGCCGCCGTCGTACTGCATCCGGTAGGTCTGGCGGTGCGTCAGCAGCCAGGCGGCCTGGCCGTGCGGCCCGTAGATGTGCGACTCCGGGTCGGTGAACAGGCCGCTGTCGTAGCCGTAGGGGTAGCGGACCCGGTTGGCGCCGTGGAAGAAGCCGACGTAGAAGTGGTCCAGCGGCACGATCTTGCTCATCACCGAGCGGGCGTAGTCGTAAAGGCCGTAGTGATCGGTGCGGTAGTTCGCGTCGATCTTGTGGAACGCCTCCCGGAGGATCAGCGTCGTCTCGGCGTCGACCCGGAGCCGGGCGGGCGGTCCCGATTCGGCTGGCGGCATCCTCCCATCATCCTCCGGCGCACGGGCCGCCGCGGCCGGCTCGCTCCGCGAGCGATGGAGGGACCCGCCCTCCCGCTGTCACTGTTGACGGGCGAGAGGACGGGGAGGAGCAGCCATGGAAACCCATTAGTACGTCAGGAAAGCGTCTTCAGCCAGCTGGTGACCACCGCGAAGTACGTCGGCGCGTTGGGAGCGTAGTTGATCGCGTGGCCGTAGCCGCCGAGGATGTACGTCTGCAGCGGCCCGCCGAAGAACGGGGCTTCCGACGCCCGCAGCGCCTCCGGGGACGAGCAGTCGCTGCCCAGCGTTCCGCAGAAGTGCGGGTCGTTGCCGACCACCAGCAGCACCGGGGCCGTGATCTGCTGGGACGCCGGGGTGACCACCGTGGTCAGGGTCAGGCTGTCGACGGCCTCCGTCGCCGCGAAGACGTCCTTTGTGGACTCGTCGTAGGCGATCGCGGCCGCGTCGTAGGGGCCCGGGGTGTGGAAGGCGTTGTAGCGGGTGCCCTGGTCCGTCGTCAGGTAGCCCGCGTCGAGGCCGCGGGCGGCCAGGGACGGGTCCAGCGGGGCCGGGACCATGTTGGCCAGCACCGGGATCACCGTGATCAGGTTCATCCGGTGCGTCATGCCGGTGACCAGCACGCCGTCGACGTCGCGGTAGCGGCCCGCCTCGATCATCGCCATCGCCGCGCCGATCGAGTGGCCGCCGACGACCACCTTCGCGAAGCGGGCGCGGATCGACCGGATCACCTGGTGGGCCGCGTCCGCCTGGACGGACGCGCTCAGCAGCGTGCTCAGCGGCTTGGAGCTGCTGCCGGTGCCGAGGCGGTCCAGGGCCAGCGTCGCGATGCCCGCGGAGTTCGCGGCCATGCGGAACGAACGGATCTCCGGGGTGTAGCCGATGTCCCAGTAGGAAGCGTTGTACGTGCCGCCCGGGATCAGCACCACCACGGTCGTGGCCCGGGGCGGGGCGCACAGGCGGCCGTGCATCGTCTGGGGGAGCAGAGCCACCGTGACCGGGACGGACAGGTCCTCGCACGTCGTGGCCGCGGCGGCCGATGTGGGCGTGAAGAAGGCCGCCAGCAGCAGAAAAACGGCAGCACAAAGACGGAGACGGGACACGGGGGAAGGACCTCCAGCTAACGGGGGACTGCCGTCATCGGCAGCCGGTCGGGATAGGCGGCCGAGGTGAACTTCACGCGCACCGGCCGGCCCGGCACGGGGACCAGCCGCCACCGCGCGGCCACCGTGGCCACCGTGATGACGATTTCGTTCTGGGCGAAGCGGTTCCCGATGCACTGCCGGGTGCCCGCCCCGAACGGGACGAACGCGCCCTTCGGCACCGCGGCCGCCCGCTCCGGCGCCCAGCGGCCGGGATCGAACCGGTCCGGGTCGGGGAACGACGCAGGATCGTGGTGGAGCGCGTGCGGGCTGACGATCACCTCGGCGCCCTCCGGCAGCCGCACGCCGCCGAGGTCGACTTCGGTGAGGGTCCGGCGCATCAGCATCCAGAGCGGGTACAGCCGCAGGACCTCGTCGACGACCTGCCGGACGTAGGTGAGCCGGGTGAGGTCGTCGACGGTGACCGGGCGGCCGCCCAGCACCTCGTCGACCTCGGCGTGCACCCGCGCCTCGACGTCCGGGTGCCGTCCGAGCTCGTGGAACGTCCAGGCCAGCGCCAGCGCGGTCGTCTCGATGCCCGCGGTGAGCAGGGTGAGCACCTCGTCCCGCGCCTGCTCGTCGGTCATGCCGGCCAGCAGCAACGTCGAAAGCAGGTCGCCGTGGTCGGTGCCCTCGCGCCGCCAGTCGCGGATCACCTCGAGCACAATTGCCTGCATCCGGCCGATCGCTTCGTCGAACCGGCGGTTGCCGGGCACCGGGAGCTTTTCGACGAACTTCGGTGACAACGCGCGAATCATTCCCTGCTGGATGATGACGTAAATCGACCGGCGGGCTTCCTCGATCGCCGCTTTTCCCAGGTCGGTGGAAAACAGCGCCTCGCCGACGATCGTCACGGCCAGGCTTTGCATGTCCTCGTCGATCTGCCGCACTTCCCCGGCCTGCCAGGTGCCGGCCAGATCCGCCGCCGCGCGCTGCATGATGCCCGCGTAGGCGGCCAGGCGGTCGCGGTGGAACGCCGGCTGCATCAGGCGCCGCTGCCGCAGGTGGAAATCGCCGTTCGAAAGCACCAAGCCATTTCCGACGAACGGCCGGAACTTGTCGAACATCGCGCCCTTGCGGAACTTCGGCCCCTCCGTGACCAGCACTTCGTGGGCCAGCCGGGGGCTCGCGACGAAGTGGACGGGTGCCGGGCCGAGCCGGAGTTCGACGATCTCGCCGTGCTCGTGCAATGCGTCGGTGAATGCGAAGCGTTGCCGCAGCAGCGCCGGAGTGTGCCCGAGAAAAGGCCACCGGCCCGGTGCGACCGGGACGCTCATGAGGACTCCTCGTTGCGCCATTGTGTGGATTTCCCAAGGAGACGGCCCACGGTAGGCGCGTCCGGCCGAACGGGACAGTGCCCGATCGGGTGGTGTGCGCTCACGCGGATGGCCCAGTAGCCGAACCGCGGGGAATCGCTAAGCTCTTTCCGATCCGACGTAACGAGAAGGTGTTCTTCGTGACCCGATCACCGGAATGGGTTCCACCGGGTGTCGATATCTCCGTGCCGAGTATCGCGCGCACTTACGACTTCATGCTCGGCGGCGGGCACAACTTCGCCGTCGATCGTGCGGTCGGGGAGGAGATCGAACGCGTGATGCCCGGCCTGCGCGACTCCGCACGCGTGAACCGGGCGTTCCTCGGGCGCGCGGTGCGGTACATGACGGCCCACGGGATCCGGCAGTTCCTCGACATCGGTTCCGGCATCCCGACGGTGGCGAACGTGCACGAGGTCGCCCAGGCGCAGGACCCGGAGTGCCGGGTGGTGTACGTCGACCGCGACCCGGTGGCGGTCGCGCACAGCGAACTGATGCTCGCGGGCAACGACCGTGCGGCCGTCGTGCAGGCCGACATGCGGGATCCGGAGAAGATCCTCGACTCCCCGGAGGTGCGCGGGCTGCTCGACCTCGACGAACCGCTCGGGTTGCTGATGCTGCTGATGCTGCACTGGGTCCCCGACGAAGCCGGCCCGCTCGAGCTCGTCGGCCGGTACCGCGCGGCGCTGGCGCCCGGCAGTTTCCTCGCGCTCACCCACGTCACCGGCGACCACCAGGACGAAAACCTCGAGGACGCCACGGAAGTGATCAAGGAAAGCCGCAGTCCCGATCAGGTGACGCTGCGGACGCACGCCGAGATTTCCACCCTGTTCACCGGTTTCGAAATCGTCGAACCCGGCCTGGTCGGCTGCGGGGAATGGCGGCCGGCCGGGCCGGCGGACATCGCCGATGCGGCCGCCATGAACATGCTCGTTTACGCCGGAATCGGCCGCAAGAACTGAGCGGACGCCCCCGAACATGCCGATGACCCACCACCAGCCGGAACAGCCCCCGGTCCCCGACCCGGAACGGGAGCGGTCCCTGCTCGCCCGGAAATGGGCGTATCTGCTCAGCGGCGTGACCGTCGTTTCCCTGAACCGGGAGGAACTCGACCACGAACTGCGCAGCCTGCTCGACGCGTTGTGCGAGTCGCTCTGCCGTCCTTCGGCGGACACGGTCCCGGCCGAGCGGATCGGCGCGCGGCTGGTCGCGCTCGGGTACGTCGGCGAGCCCGGGCTGCGGTGCACGCTCGACGTCCTCGGGAAGGGCCTGCCCGCGCTGCCCGAACTGCAGGCGGTGGAACGGGCGACCGAGCGGATCGTGCCGGCGCTGGGCGCGCTGTCCTGCGGTTTCCTGCTCGCGCACGAGCGGAACGTCCTGGACCAGCAGGAGATCATGCACCTGGCGCTGCTCAAGGCGGTGCGGGACGCCCAGTGGAACCTTAAGCAGAGCGAAGCGCGCTTCGACGAGGTCGTGACGTCGTCGGCGAGCGGCATCGCGGTCGTCGCGCTGGACGGCCGGATCGTGCGCGCCAACGCGGCGCTGGCCGAGATGCTCGGGCACCCGTCCGGCGAGCTGACCGGTTCGGTGCTGTACGACGTCGTCCACCCCGAGTCCGTCGAGATCCTGCGTGACGCGATGCTGGCCCTGCTGGACGGCGGCAAGGAGCGGATCCGGCAGACGCAACGGCTGCTGCGCCGCGACGGCGACGTCGTCCGCATCTCGCTCACCGCGTCCCTGCTGCGTGACGCCGAAGACCAGCCGGCCCACTTCGTCGTCGTGATCGAGGACGGCACCGAACTGATGCTGCTGCAGGGCGAGCTCAGCCGGCAGGCGCTGCACGACGTGCTCACCGGGCTGCCGAACCGGCAGTACTTCGGCACCCACCTGGAGACGGCGTTGCGGCGCGCGGACCCCGCGTACGGCGTCACGCTGTTCCACGTCGACCTCGACGCGTTCGGCATGGTCTGCAACAGCCTCGGCCGCCGCGTCGGCGAGCGGTTGCTGGTGCACTTCGCGCAGCGGCTGAAGGCCGTGATGGCAGGCGAGAACGCCATGGTCGCGCGGTTCCACAGCGACGAGTTCGGCATCCTGGTCGAGAACACCGCGACGACCCCGGGCATCGACACCATCGTGCGCGCGATCAACGACGAGCTCGCCGAGCCGTTCTTCGTCGACGGGCACGGGCTGGCCCTCTCGGCCAGCGCCGGCGTCGTGCACCGGCCGGCGAAGGGCATCGACCCGGTCGAGCTGCTGCGCCAGGCGGACCAGACGCTGCGGCGCGCCAAGGCCCGGCGGCGCGGCCAGTGGAAGATGTTCGACCGGGACGCCGACGCGCACGACCGGCAGACGCAGGCGCGGGCGGTCGGCATGGCCGGCGCCTGGGAACACGGCGAGATCAGCGTGCGGTACCGGCCGGTGGCGCGGCTGGCCGACGGCGGGGTCGCCGGCGTCGAAGCCCGCCTGCACTGGGACCGGCCGGGCGACACGGCGCTGTCGCACGAATGCTGCGTCGAGCTCGCCGAGTCGACCGGGCTGATCCTGCCGCTCGGGGACTGGCTGCTGCGCGCGGCCGGCCGGCAGGGCGAGTGGTGGCGGCAGCGTGCGGGCTTCGGCCTGCCGATGGTCGCCGGCCTGACCGGGCACCAGGTGTCGGACGACGCGCTCGGGACACGCGTGACGCGGCTGCTGGCCGACACCGGGCTGCCGCCGGAACAGCTGATGGTCGGCGTCCCGGTCGGCGCGCTGCCGGTGTCCGGGGTGATCGAGAACGTCACCGCGCTGGCCGACCTCGGCGTGCACGTCATGCTCGACGAGTTCGGGCTGGGGCCGGACGACCTGCGGGCGGTCGAGGACCTGCCGGTGGACATCGTCCGCGTCGACCGGCGCCTCGCCGAGTGGCAGGCGTGGTCGGACTCGACGTTCCTCGGCGCGCTGGTGCCGCTGGTCCGGCAGGTCGGCGCGACGCTCGTCGTCGACGGGATCCACACCGCGGACCAGGCCGACTGGTGGCGCACAGCCGGCGCGGAACTGGCGACGGGCGACTACTTCGGCGTCGCCAGGCCACCGGCCGAGCTCGCCGGGCAGTTCGCCGGCACCTGAGGCCGCCACCGGGTCAGCCCGACGGCGACGAGGACGACCGCCATGCCGCCGACGACCCGCGGGCTCAGCGGTTCGCCGAGGAAGAGCGCACCGAGCCCGACCGAAACGACGGGCAGCAGGTAGCCGACGGTCGCCGCGGCGGTCGGGCCTTCGTCGGCGATGATGCGGTAGTTGAGGTAGAAGGTGATCCCGGTCCCGAAGACGCCGAGAACGGTGACGGCGACGACGGCGGTGAGCGTCAGGTGCGGCTCTTCTCCCGCGACCGGCAGCGCGAGGGCGGTCAACGCGGTGGCGGTCATCAGCTGCGCGGCCGAGAGCGCGAGCGGGGCGCCGTCCGGGGGCAGTTTCCTTGCCATGTAAGCAAAGGCGACGGCATAGCTGAGGCCGGCGCCGAGCAGGGCCAGCGCACCCCCGCTCAGCAGGCCGGATTGCTGCCACGGCGCGAAGATCACGACGATGCCCGCGAAGCCGAGGACCAGCCCGAGCAGTCGTGTGGGCGTGAGCCGTCGTTCGGTGCCGAGGGTGACGCCGATCAGCAATGACCACAACGGGGTCGTGGCGTTCATGACGCCGGCGACCCCGGAGTCGACTGTGCGTTCCCCGATGCCGAAGAGCGCGAAAGGCAGGGCGTTGCAGAAAAACGCGGCGACGACCAGCCGGGCCCAGGTGGCGCGGCCCCGCGGCAGCCGTTGCCGGGCGGCGAAGGCGAGGACCAGGAGAGTCAGTGCGCCGAGGGCGCAGCGGATGAGCGTGAGGTGGACCGGGCTGAGGCCGGTCAGGGCCAGCTTGATCCAGAGAAAACCGGAGCCCCACAACAGGGCCAGGACCGCGATCCGCACGACGTTTCCGCTCACGGGATTCACCGTGCCGCAACGGTCCTATCAGAACAAGTGAAGATAACTGGACGGATCGTTAAGCAGTCCTACATCGGGTGCGGGCGGACCGACACGATCAGCTTGCGCAGCCCCGTTTCCGCCGCCCGGGCCTTCACCGCGCCCAGCATCGGGGTCGGAAATACTCGGCCCACAGGCGCCGGAAGCGCTCGCCGGTGATCATGCGGCCGCTGGCGCCCTGGTAGATGAACGGGCCGCCGACGTCGCCGAGGCTCAGCGCGGGGTCGAGGAGATCCGGGCGGGTGGCAAGATCGACAACGCGCATCCGCCCCGTGAAGCGAAGAGCTCAACCGCCCGATCGCGGCATCCGGGCGACGTTCAGCGCAACGCCTTCGTCCGGCGGGTGATCGCCGACGGGTCGAGGTTGGCGCGGGTGCCCGCGTCGTGGCCGTCGAGGTAGCCGCTGCCGGACAGCCGGCGGGGTGCGGCCGCGCGCAGGTCGCCGTACTCGGCGTCGAACGCGTGCTGGACCAGCTGCGCGCGGTCGCGGACCACCAGTTCCGCCGACCGCACGCCGGGCGCCGCCGTGCGGACCGCTTCCTGCTCGGCGTGCGTGAGGCGTTCGTGGACCGCGCGGGCGAAGCCGTGCAGCCACGTGCGCCGGTACGCGGCCAGGGACTCGCCCGGGAAGAACCCGCCCGGGCGGACGCGCGTCAGCTGCGTGCTCGCCTGCAGCAGCAGGCTGGTGAACAGCAGCTCCACCCGGCCGAGGTCGGACCGGTAGCCGAACACCGTGACGCTGTCGACCTTCTGGCCGTAGCGGTGCAACAGGGTCCGGCAGCGCAGCGGGTACGCGACGGAGGTGAGCAGGCTCGCCTTGTCCCGGCTGTACGGGTCGTTCATCGGGATCTTCAGCGTGCCGATCTCGTCGGTGGCCGCGCCGGACGCGGCGAGCATCGCCTGGTCGATCCCGTACCGCGCGACGAGCTCGGCGGCCTTCTGGTTGTACGCCTCGGCTTCCGCCTCGGTGACCGCCGGGTCTTCGGCCTTCGCCAGCAGCTTGCGGATGCGCTCGAGCTGCGGGTCTGACTCGGTCATGCGGAGAGGGTATTCGATCACGTGTTCGGGCGCGCGGACCGGGTCGGCGTGTCGGCCTGGACACTGGAGGGATGGTCACGATCGAACGCTTCGGCCCGCCGTCGGACGGCTGAGGAAGCCGCTGCCCGGGATGGGGGACGCCGCGCAGTGGGTGGCATACCGCGGCAAAGAGCTCGTCGCGTTCGCCGAGGTGTACTTCCTCGACGCCGAAAACGCCGGAATCGGGCTGGTCGACGTCGTCGTGCACCCGGCCGCGCGGCGCTCGGGGATCGGCACCGCGTTGCTGCACGCGGTGCTGCCGGAACTGCGAGCGCGGGACCGCCGGAGCGTCGAAGGCTGGCAGGTCGTCGCGGGTTCTGCCGGGGAGCCGTGGGCCGAGGCGCTCGGCTTCCGGCCGGTGCGGACGATCGTGCGGCAGGCCCTGGTCGTCGCCGAGGCCGACCGGTCGCGCTGGGACTTGACCGTCCCGGTGGGCTACCGGGTGGTGCGGTGGGCGGATGCGGCCCCGGACGCCTTGCTCGATTCCTACGCCGACGCACGGGCGGCGATCCACGACGCTCCGCTCGGGGATTCGGGTTACCAGTGGCCGGCGTGGACGGCGGAACGGGTGCGCGCGGCCGAAGCCGAAGCGCGGTCGCAGGGCCTCGAACAGCGGACCGTCGCCGCGGTTCACGAGGAGACCGGGGACGTCGCCGGGTTCACCGAAGTGTGCGTGCACCCGCGCCGGCCGGACTGGGGCTACCAGCGGGACACCGCGGTGGTCGCCGGGCACCGCGGGCCCGGCCTGGGGCGCTGCGTCAAGGCACACATGATCCGGTGGCTGCTCGCCGAGTGGCCCGGACTGCGGCGGATCAGCACCACCACCGGGGCTGAGAACGCGCACATGATCCGGGTCAACCGCGAACTCGGCTTCAGCTCGCTGCCGGCCATGATCGCCGTTCAGCTGGACCTCGACGCGCTCCTCAGCCGAGGTACGCGTCGAGCGTGACAGCCAGCGCCGCTTCGGGCGATGGCGCGAAGCTCGCTCCGGCCAGGCCGCCCCACAGCCACAGCTGGGCGAGGCCGTGCAGCGCGGCCCACAGCGACGCGGCGACGAGCCGCAGGTCGGCGCCGGATCGGGCGAGCGGCGTCGGGACCGCCGCCACCAGCACGGCGAAGGTGTCGAACACCGCGCTCGCCGCCGCCGAGAGGGCCGGGTCGTCCGCGTCGATCAGGTCGCGGCGGAACATCAGCTCGAACATCGCCGGGTTGGCCAGCGCGAAGTCGAGGTAGCTGTGGCAGGCCGCGGTGAGCCGCTCCCGCGGGGAGGTCTCCGGCAGCGTCTCCCGGCGGGCGAGCAGGGCGGCGTACCCGCGGGTCGCGACGGCGGACAGCAGCTCGGCGCGGCCCGAGAAGTGCCGCAGCGGCGCGCCGTGCGAGACGCCGGCGGCCTTCGCGATCCCGCGCAGCGTCACCGCGTCGACGCCTTCCTCGGCGAGGAGCTCGGACGCGGTGTCGATCAGGCGTTGCCGGGTGCCCATGCCTCGTCCAAGGTCACCGGGAGCAGGTCGGGACGCTTCGGGAGGAAGCCGTCGCCGGGCTGGCGGCCGATCAGCCGGTTGCGCGTGCGCGTCACGGCGACCGGCAGCACCTCCCGCAGCAGCCACTGCAGGTCGGCGCGCCGGCTGCCGGGGGCCGCGGCGCCGGGCAGCGGGGCGAGCCAGGCGGGGTCGTGGCCGAGGCCGAGCCGGGCGAGGACGTACGCGGCGAGCCGGCGGTGGCCGTGCTCGGACAGGTGGAGCCGGTCGGCGCCGAAGTACCGCGAATCGGTGACGGCCGGGTCCGGCCACAGGTCGATGAGCTGGGCCCCGTAGCTGACGGCCGCCTCGCGGATGGCCTCGTTGAGCGCGACGATCCGCGGCCGCATCCGGCTGCCCAGCGGCATCCGGCGGGAGACGTCGCTGAGCGTGAAGGTGACGACGACGGGCGCGATCCCGGTGCAGGCCCGGATGGCGGCGTCGACCCGGCGGGCGACCGTGCGCGCGTCCCAGCCGCGGCTCATGACGTCGTTGCCGCCGCCGAAGAGCGCGACGAGGTCGGGTTCGAGACGGGTGGCCGCCGGGACCTGCTCGGGCACGATCTGGTCGAGCCGCCGTCCGCGGACGGCGAGGTTGGCGTAGCGGAAGCCGGGTTCGTCCTCGGCCAGGCGCGCGGCGACGAAGTCGGCCCACCCGCGGTACTGGTGGCTGCCGGGGTACGGGTCGTCGAGGCCCTCGGCGCAGCTGTCGCCGAGGACGACGAAACGGTGGTAGCTCATTCCGGTCTCCGTAACCCGTGGTTCACCTTGTGGACACTGTCTATCAAACTTCTGTAGACGGTGTCTACTTCGGTCACCTCACACTCCGGCGCCCTGCTTCGTCGTACTCCCGGAAGCAACCGAACAGGGGAGAACGACGATGAAGATCGGAATCGTGCTCGGCAGCACCCGCCCCGGCCGCGTGGGCGACCAGGTGGCCCGCTGGGTCCACGCCCGCGCCGTGGACCGGATGGACGCCGAATTCGCGCTCGTCGACCTGCGGGACCACCCGCTGCCGCACCTCGAGGAGCCGCCGGGCTTCTCCGGGCGGTACCAGGACGAGCGCACCCGGGAGTGGGCCGCCACCGTCGCCGCGTGCGACGGGTTCGTGTTCGTCACGCCCGAGTACAACCACTCCGTGCCCGGGGTGCTGAAGAACGCCATGGACCACGTGCACGTCGAATGGAACACCAAGGCGGCCGGGTTCGTCTCGTACGGCGGTGCCGGCGGGGCCCGGTCGGTCGAACAGCTGCGGCTCGTCTGCGGGGCGCTGCAGCTGGCCGACGTGGCTCCGCAGGTCACGCTGCCGCTGGCGGCCGAATTCGAAAACCGCACCGAGTTCAAGCCGGGTGACCACCAGCTCGCCGCGCTGGACCTGGTGCTCGACCACGTCGTCGCCTGGAGCGCCGCCCTGGCGACCTTGCGGCGCGGGGACGCCGATACCGCGATCCGCCGGCGGCTCGACGCGATCGTCGGCGGGCTGCGGAACAAGGATCTCGAAGCGCTGCGCCGCTGCTACGCCCCGGGCGTCGTGTCCTTCGACGTCGAACCGCCGCTGCAGCACGTCGGCGTCGACGCGAAGCTGGAAAACTGGGCGAAGGTGTTCACGATCTTCGAGAAGGTCGACTACGAACTGCGCGACCTGACCATCGCCGTGAGCGGGGACCTCGCCGTCGGGCACGGCTTCGGGCGGGTCAGCGGCACCCTGAAGAACGGCGTCGTGAGCGACGGCATGTGGGTGCGGGCCACCTTCGTCTTCCGGCACACCGGTGACGACTGGGTGATCGTCCACGACCAGGCTTCCGTGCCGCTCGACTTCGCGACCGGCCGGGGGATGACCGAGCTGGCGCCCTGACGGCTCAGCCGAGCCGCGCGCGGTGGGCTGTCACGGCGGCCCGCCGCGGGTCGGCCGGTGAAAGCGTCCGCAGCAGGGCGTCGAGCACCGCGAAGTCGTCGGCACCGCAGGCCGTCTCCCAGAACGACCACAGGACCGCCGGGTCGCGGCTGTTCAACGCCACCTGACGCACCTGCGCGGTCAGCGTCTCCCGCTCCTCGCGGATCGCCGGCGCCTCGGACTCCGGCAGCAGCGGCCCGCGGAAGTCGCGCAGGACGCCGGCCGGCGTGCCGGACCGCAACGCCGTGCGGGCCCGGAGGAAGTCGGCGTCGACGTCGGCCGCCAGGCGGTACGGGCGCGTCTGCACCACCGACGCGCCCAGCTGCGAACGCAGCCGGTGGATCTCCGCGCGGACCGTCACCGGGTTGCCGGTCTCGCCGTAGAGCTGCAGCGCCAGGCGTTCCGCCGAAAGGCCGTTCGGGTGCAGGGTCAGCAGGGTCAGGATCTCCGCGTGCCGCAACGTCAACGGGACTTCGCGACCGTCCACAGTGGTCGTTTGGGTGCCGTCGGCCAGGTACTCCAGATGTAGCCGGGACCGGTGAGCTCCCGGTGTCCCCGACAGCCGCAGCAGGTAGCCCTCGGGCAGCGGCTCGACCGTGGCGAGGCGGCCGTCGGGCAGGGCGACCGTCCCGCCGCCGCGCCGGACGTCCACTGTGGACGGCAGGGTGCACGCCTGGGCGGCGAGCACCCGGCCGGCCGCCGAAAGCAGCGCGCCCGGGCGGCCGCGCAGGGCCTCCAGGTGCGGCATGTTGACCCGCCGCAGGCGTTCGTCACGGACCGCCAGCTGGGCGCGCAGCTGCCCTTCCGCGAGCTGCGCCGTCGCGCTGACCAGTGAAATCATCGCCGGGTGGACCGTGCGCAGCGGGCCGCTGACGTCGATCGACCCCAGCAGCGCGCCGGTCTCGGGGTCGCGCACCGGCGCCGCCGCGCACGTCCACGTGTGGTAGCGCCGGACCAGGTGCTCGGCCGAGTGGATCTGCACCGGCTCCCCGGTGGCCAGTGCCGTGCCCATGGCGTTCGTGCCGATCGCCGCCTCGCTCCACCGCGTGCCTTCGGTGAGGCCGACGCGGTCGCCGCGCAGCAGCTGGCCCGCCGCGCCCTCGCGCCAGAGGATCAGGCCGTCGGCGTCGGTCACGATCATCAGGTGCTCGGCGTCGTCGGCGATGCTCACCAGCATCTGCCGCAGCACCGGCAGCACCGGCGCCAGCGGGTGGGCCTCGCGCAGGGCGGCCAGCGCGCCGGCGTCGTACACGAACGGCGCCTCGCCCGCCTCCGGGTCGATCTGCGCGGCGAGCGAACGGTCCCAGGACGCGGAGACCACGGAGCGTGGCGAACGCGGGCCGGGCACGCCGGCCAGCACCGCTTCACGGACGTGCTCCAGCAGCCGCGCGTACGACTCGGGGTCGCGCAGCAGCTCCGGTTCGGGCGCCTCTGCCACGTTCACCAGCGTAGAGAGCCAGCTCACCGCGGTGCAACGCGCGTGCAACGTTGCCGCACCTACCGTCGGCGGCCACCAGCTCATCCGTCACTCCGAGCAACGAGGCAGGCAGCGATGGTCCAGTACGCCGCACCGAACACCGAAGGCAGCGTCGTCAGCTTCGAACCGCGTTACGACCACTACATCGGCGGCGAGTACGTCCCGCCCGCGAGCGGCCAGTACTTCGAGAACCCGACCCCCGTCACCGGGAAGGTGTTCTGCGAGATCGCGCGGGGCAACGCCGACGACGTCGAGAAGGCGCTCGACGCGGCCCACGGCGCCGCGCCGGCGTGGGGCCGGACCTCGATCGAGGAGCGCGCGAACGTCCTGCTCAAGATCGCCGACCGGATGGAGCGCAACCTCGAGGCGATCGCGGTCGCCGAGTCGTGGGAGAACGGCAAGCCGGTCCGCGAAACCCTCGCCGCCGACATCCCCCTCGCGATCGACCACTTCCGCTACTTCGCCGGTGCTCTGCGCGCCCAGGAGGGCGGCATCTCGCAGATCGACGAGCACACCGTCGCCTACCACTTCCACGAGCCGCTCGGCGTGGTCGGCCAGATCATCCCGTGGAACTTCCCGATCCTGATGGCGGTCTGGAAGCTCGCCCCGGCGCTGGCCGCGGGCAACGCCGTGGTGCTCAAGCCGGCCGAGCAGACGCCGGCGTCGATCCACGTGCTGATGTCGGTCATCGGCGACCTGCTCCCGCCGGGCGTGGTCAACATCGTCAACGGCTTCGGTATCGAGGCCGGCAAGCCGCTGGCCTCGAGCAGCCGCGTCCGCAAGATCGCGTTCACCGGCGAGACCACCACCGGACGGCTGATCCTGCAGTACGCCAGCGAAAACATCATCCCGGTCACCGTCGAGCTCGGCGGCAAGAGCCCGAACATCTTCTTCGACGACGTCGCCGCGCAGAACGACGCCTTCTACGACAAGGCGCTGGAGGGCTTCGCGCTCTTCGCGCTGAACCAGGGCGAGGTCTGCACCTGCCCGTCCCGGGCCTTGATCCAGTCCGGCATCCACGACCGCTTCCTCGGCGACGCCGTTTCCCGGGTGCGCAAGATCAAGCAGGGCCACCCGCTGGACACCGAGACGATGATCGGCGCGCAGGCGTCCGGCGACCAGCTCGAGAAGATCCTGTCCTACATCGACATCGGCAAGCAGGAGGGCGCGGAGATCCTCACCGGCGGCGCCCGCAGCGACCTCGGCGGCGAGCTGTCCGGCGGCTACTACGTCGAGCCGACGGTGTTCGCGGGCGACAACAAGATGCGGATCTTCCAGGAGGAGATCTTCGGCCCGGTCGTGTCGGTGACGAAGTTCGACGACTACGCCGACGCGCTCAAGATCGCCAACGACACGCTGTACGGCCTCGGTGCGGGTGTCTGGTCGCGGGACGGCAACGTCGCCTACCGCGCCGGCCGCGACATCCAGGCGGGCCGCGTCTGGGTGAACAACTACCACGCCTACCCTGCGCACGCGGCCTTCGGCGGCTACAAGGCGTCCGGCATCGGCCGCGAGACGCACAAGATGATGCTGGACCACTACCAGCAGACGAAGAACCTGCTGGTCTCCTACTCCGACCAGGCCCTCGGGTTCTTCTGATGCCGCGGCGGCGCTGAGCCGAAGGCGTCGAACAGCGCCGTGGCGAGTTCCAGGCCTTCCCGGGCGACCGGGGCGAGCAGGTGCTCGTCCGGCGCGTGCTGCCGGCATCCCGGGTAGGAGTGCGGCAGCCACAGCGTCGCCAGCCCGAGGACGTCGGTGAACACGTGGTTGGGCAGGCCGCCGCCGAAGCTGGGCAGCAGGGCCACCGGCCGGTCGGCGACACTGTCCAAAGTGGACTTCGCCCAGGCCGCCCACGGGTCGTCGACCGGGGTCCGGCTCGCGCGGAAGCTGGTTTCGGTGCGCACCGAAACCATCGGAAACCCCTGCTCCGCAAGGTGCTTGCGGATCGCCGGGGCGATCCCGCCGACGTCGGTCCCGGCGACGTACCGCAGCTGCAGGACCGCTCGTGCCCGGCCGGGGATCGCGTTGACCGGGCGGTCGACGTCCGCCGCGCCGAGCGAAAGCACCTCCAGGGTGTTCCAGCCGTAGAGCCGTTCGGCGGGCGTCAGCCGAGGGGCGCCCCAGGTGGGGTCCGGGGCCTCGACCACGACGTCCGCCAGTGCCTCGCGCACCGATCCCGGCAGCTCCGGCGGCAGCAGTTCCGGCACCTGGATGCGGCCGTGGCCGTCGACCAGGCTCGCGATCGCGCCGGCCAGCGTGGTGGCCGGGTTGCGGAGGATGCCGCCCCAGTTGCCGGAGTGCCGGCCGCCCGGGAAGAGGTCGACGTCCAGGTCGATCCGGACGCCGCCGCGGGCGCCGAGGAACAGCGTCGGTGTCGCCGCGTCGAGGCGGGGGCCGTCCGAGGCGATCAGGACGTCCGCCGCCAGCAGCGCCTTCTCCTGCGCGGCGAACTCCGTGAGCCCCGGCGACCCGATCTCCTCACCCGTCTCGAACAGGAACTTGAGGTTGAAACCCAGTCGCCCGCGCTCGGCCAGCACCAGCCGCAGGGCGGTGAGGTTGATCAGGTGCTGGCCCTTGTTGTCCGCCGTGCCGCGGCCGTACCAGCGGTCGCCTTCGGCGGTGAGCGTCCACGGGCTGCGGCCGGCACCCCATTCGCCGGCCTCCCCGACGACGTCGGCGTGGCCGTAGCAGAGCAACGTCGGCAGGTCCGGTCCCTCGGTGCGGACGCCGACGAGGAAGGGGCCGCCCGCCGGGTCGGGATTGGCGTGCTGCGTGACGTCGCAGCCCAGGCCGTTCAGCGCCGGCGTGAGCACCTCGTCGAGGTACGCCTGGATGGCGGCGCGGCCCTCCGGGACGTCGCTGACCGTGGGGTACGCGACCAGCTTGGCCAGGTCGGTGAAGAGGGTGCCGGAATCGGCGTGGGCGCGGGCCTTGCCGAGCAGATCCATGACCGCCACCTTAAAGCGGGTAAACTTTACGAACGGTCGTGCTACCTTCGGGGTATGCACGTCGACAGCGTTTACGTGGGGGAACCGAGCGTCCTGGGCCACCGGCGGGACCAGCCGGTGCTCAGCGCGATCACGAAGGCCCGGGTCAGCGCGCCGGAGCTGAAGCTGACGGAACTGAACCTCGACGGCGACCGGCAGGCCGACCTGACCGTGCACGGCGGGGTCGACAAGGCGGTCTACGTCTACCCGGCCGAGCACTACCCGGCTTGGCGCGAGGACGGCCTCACCGCGGAGCCGGGGGGCTTCGGCGAGAACGTCTCGCTGAGCGGGGTCACCGAGGACGACGTCCGGATCGGGGACGTCTGGGCCTGGGGGGACGCGCTCGTGCAGGTCTCGCAGCCGCGGTCGCCGTGCTTCAAGCTGGCCATGAAGACCGGCCGCAAGGACGTCACCCCGTTGATGATCGGTTCCGGCCGCAGCGGCTGGTACCTGCGCGTGCTGCGGCCGGGCACGGTCCCGACGTCGGGGGCGGTCGAACTGGTCGAGCGGGCGGACGGGCCGACGATCGCCGAGGTGTACGTCGTGTCCTTCGCGAACTACGGGCAGCTGCCGGAGGAGAAGGTCGAAGCGGCGCTCGACTTCGCCGACCGCGTCCTCTCGGCCCCGGCGCTCTCGGCGTCGTGGGGCGCGGGGGTCAGGTCCACTGTGGACCGCTGGCGGGCGCGGCGTGCCGGGTGACGGCCGGCTCGCCCGCGGTGACGCGACCCGCCGCCTGGTGCTGCGCCGGGCGGTGGACGTCGCGTCGGTCGACGGCCTGGACGGGCTGTCCCTCGGCCGGCTGGCCACCGAACTGGAGCTGAGCAAGAGCGGCGTGTTCGCGTTGTTCGGGTCGAAGGAGGAGCTGCAGCTCGCGACGATCGAGGCGGCGTGGGAGATCTTCCGCTCGCACGTCGTGACGCCGGCTCGCGAGGTCGCACCGGGGTTGCCGCGGCTGCGGGCGATCTGCGAGAGCTGGCTGGAGTACTCGGAGCGCCGGATCTTCCCGGGCGGCTGCTTCTTCTTCAACGTCGGCGCGGAGTTCGACGCGCGCCCGGGCCGCGTGCACGACGCCGTGGCGGCGGCGAGCGGCTCGTTCGCCGCTTTCATCCGGGAAACCTGCCTGGACGCCGTCTCCCTCGGCCACCTCGACGCGGACCCGGAGCTGCTGGCGTTCGAGCTGCACGCCCTCGGCCGCGCAGCCAACGCCGACGCGGTCCTGAACGGCGGAACCCAGGCATACGCCCTGGCCAGACGAGCCATCGGCGCAAGACTGTCGTGAGTGAGAAACAGTGTTCTAACACTGTTTCCCACTCACGACGTGCTTACTTCCAGTCGACCTGCGGGGAGCGGTAGAAGTCGATGCCCTGCAGCACCCAGCGCGGCGCCTGCTTCGCCAGCCTCGCCCGGTAGGCGTCCCAGTCGTGCGTCGACCTGGGGCTCCAGCCGATCTCCGCGATGCCCGGCAGCCGCGGGAACGCCATGTACTCGATGTCGTTGCTGGTCCGGATCGTCTCCGTCCACAGCGGCGCTTCGACCCCGGCGACCTGGCTCTCGCCGACGCCGGTCACCAGGGACGCGGGATCCCAGTTGTAGCCGTCGCGGACCTCCACCAGTGCCGCCCAGTCCTGGCCGAGCGGTGTCGACTCGGTGTACTTCATGTCCAGGTACGCGTAGTTCGCCGGCGACATCAGGATCTTGCTGCCCCGTGCGGCCGCGGCCGCGACCGAGGCGTTGTCGCCGCCGAAGTCCCAGTACTGCGGAACGGCCGAGGCGGGCGGGTCAGACTTCGCGATCTCGTGCCAGCCGGTGACCTTCTTGCCGTACTTGGCCACGATCGGCTGGACCTTCTTCTCGAACGCGAGGTAGTCCGCGGGCGGCGTGGAGTGCGCCTCGTCGCCGCCGATGTGCAGGTACGGGCCGGGGGTGATGGCCGCCAGCTCGCGCACGACGTCCTCGACGAACTTGTACGTGACCGGCGAGGAGATGCACAGCGAGCTGTAGCCGACCTCGGTGTCCGTGCGCACCGGGACCGCCTTGCCGTCGCAGTTCAGCTCCGCGTACGTCGACTGGGCCGCGTTCGTGTGGCCCGGCATGTCGATCTCCGGGATCACGGTGATGTGCCGCGAAGCCGCGTACGCGACGATGTCCTGGTACTGCGCCTGTGTGTAGTAGCCGCCCGGGTCGCCGTCGACGGCGGTCCTGCCGCCGACCGTCGCCAGTTTCGGCCAGCTCTTGATCTCGATCCGCCAGCCCTGGTCGTCGGCCAGGTGCAGGTGCAGCGTGTTGACCTTGTACTGGGCGATCTGGTCGACATACAGCTTCACCTGGTCCGGCCGGAAGAAGTGCCGGGCGACGTCGAGCATCGCGCCGCGCTCGGCGAAGCGCGGGTAGTCGAGGATCGTGCCGCCGGCGACGGTCCACGTCCGGTGCTGCACCCGCTTCGCCTCGATCGCCGACGGCAGCAGCTGCCGCAGCGACTGCACGCCTTCGAACAGCCCGTCGGCGGTGTTGGCCTTCAGGGTGACGCCGGTGCGCGCGACCGTCAGCCGGTAACCCTCGGTGCCGATCCGCGCGTCGTGGCCCAGCTGCAGCGCGATCGCGGGCAGGCCCGCGGCGTGCGGCACCACCGGCAGCGGGTAGCCGGTGGCCGGGCGGAGCAGGCCGCGCAGGTAGTCCGCGACCTGGCCGGCGCCGCGGTCGGCGGTGATCACGGTCGACGGCGACAGCCGGAAATCGCCGCGCGGGTCGGCCTTCGCCGAGACGGGCACCGGGACGACGTCGGTCACGCTGCGTTCGGGAGCGGCCGGCGCCGCCACCGCCGAGGCGGGTACGGCGACCGCAGCGAGACTCACGACAGCCGCGGTCAGGACGGCTCGGGACAAGTGCATCGGGGCACCTCCGGTCGGGGACTCCCTCCAAAGGTACAGACCAGCCGGGGCATTTGGAACAGTCCTTAACGAAGGGCCTGCCGGATGGCGTCCAGCACGCCCGGGTCCTCGATCGTGGACGGCACGGCCTCGTCGCGGCCGTCGGCGATCGCGCGCATGGTCTTGCGGAGGATCTTGCCCGACCGCGTCTTCGGCAATGCGTCCACAATGGACACATCACGGAACGCGGCGACCGGGCCGATGTCCCGCCGGACCATTGCCACGAGCTCCTCGCGCAGCTGCTCCGGCGGGATGTCCGCGCCCGCCTTCAGGACGACGAACCCGCGCGGCAGCTGACCTTTCAGCTGGTCGGCCACGCCGATGACGGCGCACTCGGCGACCGCCGGGTGCGAGGCCAGCACCGCCTCCATCGACCCGGTGGACAGCCGGTGCCCGGCGACGTTGATGACGTCGTCGGTCCGGCCCATGACGAACAGGTAGCCGTCCTCGTCGAAGTACCCGGAGTCGCCGGTGAGGTAGAAGCCGTCGTAGCGCGAGAGGTAGGCCTCGCGGTACGGCTCGTCGGCGCCCCAGAGCGTCGGCAGCGAGCCCGGCGGCAGCGGCAGTTTCACGGTGATGGCGCCTTCGCGCCCGGCCGGCAGCTCCTCGCCCGCCTGGTCGAGGATGCGGACGTCCCAGCCCGGGACCGGCTTGGTCGCGGACCCGGCCTTCACGTCCATCGGCTCCAGGCCGCGCGGGTTCGCCGCGATCGGCCAGCCGGTCTCGGTCTGCCACCAGTGGTCGACCACCGGGACGCCGAGCTTCTCGTGGGCCCAGTGGTAGGTCTCCGGGTCGAGCCGCTCGCCCGCCATGAACAGCGTCCGGAACTGCTTCAGGTCGTACTTCCCGAGTTCACGGGCGTCCGGGTCGACCTTCTTGACGGCCCGCAGCGCGGTCGGCGCGGTGAACAACGCCTGGACGCCGTGCTCGGCGATGACCCGCCAGAACGCGCCCGCGTCGGGCGTCCCGACGGGCTTGCCCTCGTACATCACCGTCGTGGCGCCGACCAGCAGCGGCGCGTACACGATGTAGGAATGCCCGACGACCCAGCCGACGTCGGACGCCGTCCACCAGACGTCGCCGGCGTGGACGTCGTAGACCGCGTCCATCGAGTAGGCGAGGGCGACGGCGTGGCCGCCGGTGTCGCGGACGACGCCCTTCGGCTTCCCGGTCGTCCCGGACGTGTAGAGGATGTACAGCGGATCGGTGGCCGCGACCGGCACCGGGTCGGCCGGATCGGCGCCCGCGGCCAGCTCCCGCCAGTCCAGGTCGTGCTTGGCAAGTTCCGCCGGCGCCTGCTCGCGCTGCAGCACGACGACGTGGTCGGGCTGGTGCTCGGTCATTCCGAGTGCGGCGTCGATGATCGGCTTGTACTCGACGACCCGCGTCGGCTCGATGCCGCAGGACGCCGCCAGGATGACCTTGGGCTTCGCGTCTTCGATCCGGGCGGCCAGCTCCTTCGGCGCGAACCCGCCGAAGACGACCGAGTGCACCGCGCCGATCCGCGCGCAGGCCAGCATCGCGATCGCCGCTTCGGGGACCATCGGCAGGTAGACGATCACCCGGTCACCCTTCGTGACCCCGAGCGAGCTGAGAGCACCGGCGAAGCGCGCGACGGTGTCCCGCAGCTCTTCGTAGGTATAAGTGCGTTGCCGTCCGGTCACGGGAGAGTCCCAGATCAGCGCGGCCTGGCCGCCCCGGCCGGCTTCGACGTGCCGGTCGAGGGCGTTGTACGAGGTGTTCAGCTCGGCGTCCGGGAACCACCGGTAGAACGGCGGGTTCGCGTCGTCCAGCGCCCGTTCCGGCGCCTTCGTCCAGCTGATCGACTCGGCCGCGGCCAGCCAGAACGCGTCCGGCTCGGCCAGGCTGCGCCGGTAGGCTTCCGAGTACGCGCCCATTCCCGCTCCTTCGCGTCGGACCTTCCACCGCTGCCCATCATGGCGCGGGCGCGGCGGCCGCGCCGGATTCCCCGGGAGGAAAGACCCGGCAACCTCAAGGAGCCCGGGAGCGTCCTAAGCTGGACCGCGGGAATTCACCGCGTGACGGTGCGAAGTGAACACGGACAGTGAGGGGAGCCCGGCGGTGAACGGACTCGCGAGCGCGTTGCTCTCGCTAGCCCATTCCTTGTTCGGCCCGGGTTTCTGCCCCGGCGACTGGGTCTGGGCCACGAGTGCGGCCGGCGCGCTCGTCGCGCTGCTCCCGCCGGCCGGCGCGCTGGCGGTGTCGATCATCCGGAAGGGCACCGGCAACCGGTACGACGCCACGACGCTGTCGGTGTTCGGTGCGATCGGCCTGTTCACCACGCTGGTCATGCCGTGGCTGCTGTCCATCGGCGTGTCGGGCGTCTTCCGCGCGGAGTGGGCCGGCGAGAAGTCGGGCCTGCCGCGTGGCGCCGCGTCCACGCTGACCAGCGGTTCCTGCTGGGTCACCACCCAGAAGGAGTACCTGGGCGGCGGCCAGACCGTCTACGACGTGCTGGTGTCGCAGAGCGGCAAGGACATGCCGTTCTTCGTCTACCTGCTGGCCTTCATCGTCCTGCCGGCCGGCTCGCTGCTGTTCGTCATGCTGCAGGGCCGCACCGCCTTCCGCCGCGGCCCGAAGTGGCCGTCGCGGTTCTTCTGGGTCCCGTTCGCGGCGATGATCGTGTTCAGCGTCGGCATGGAAGCGAACACCGCGCTGCACTTCTGGCTCGGGTTCCTGCCGTTCAGCGTGCTGGGCCTGATCCCGGTCGCGATGATCGGCCCGCCGCCGTGGTCGGTGATCAACCGGCCGGACGCGCCGCCGCGCCGCGAACCCGAGCCGCACCGCCCGCCGCCGTCGCAGGTCCAGCCGCGGCCGACGCCGCCGCCCCCGCCGCCCCCGCCGGTCAACAAGCCGTACCCGAAGACGGCGCTGGCCTCGGCGCCCGAGCCGCCGTCCCCGCCGATGGGCGGGGCGCTGGCCGCGGCACCGGGCCCGATCCCGCCGCCGCCCGGCTCCCGCAACGCCGGCGGCAGCCGCTACCGGCGGGTCAAGCAGCTCGGCGCGGGCGGGTTCGGCACGGTCTGGCAGGCCGTCGACACCCAGCTGAATCGCACGGTCGCGCTGAAGATCGCGCACGCGCCGGACCGCGACACCGCCGAGCGCATGCAGCGCGAGGCCCGCGCGCTGGCCGTGGTCAGCCACCCGAACTGCGTCAAGGTGTACGACCTGGCCGAGGAGCCGGACGGCCTCGCGCTGGTGATGGAGTACCTGGAAGGCCGTCCGCTGGCCGAGCTGGTCGACGGCCAGGGCCCGCTCGACGACGTCGCCGCGGGCCGTCTGTGGGCGACGATGGCGGGCGCGCTCGCCGCGGCGCACGAGAAGGGCGTCCTGCACCGCGACATCAAGCCGTCGAACATCGTCCTCGACCCGAGCGGCCTGGCCCACCTGATCGACTTCGGCATCGCCCGCAGCCAGGGCGATTCCAAGATGACGGCCACCGGGATGATGATCGGCACGCCCGACTTCGTCGCCCCGGAGCAGGCGATGGGCTCGGCGGCCTCCCCGGCGTCCGACGCGTGGCAGCTGGCCGCGACGATCAGCTACGCGCTGTCGGGCCAGCCGCCCCGCGGCACCCGCGAGACGCCGATGGCGGCGTTGATGGCGGCGGCCCGGGCCGAGCCGGTGTCCCGGCTGCCGCAGCGCAGCGCCCACGCGCGGCTGCTGGCGGCGTCCCTGGACCCGGAGCCGCGCCGCCGCCCGACGCTGAACGCCGTGCGGCGTGAGGTCGAGGGCTGGCTGTCGCGGGCGGGCAAGTCCCCGGACGGCCCGGTGACCCGGGTGGTGCCCCGCCAGCCGGGGAGCCAGCTGCCCCGGCGCTAACCGGGCTTCACCGCCGAGAAGGTCACCAGCTCCTTCGGCCGGACCTCGACGTCGACCTGCTCGAAGCCCGCCTTCTCCAGCCGCGCCGGCAGGGTGGCCGCGTCGAGGACGTTCATCGTGTCGCCGATGTGCTTGAGGCGGAAGCGGAAGTTGAGCTGGGCGTCGAAGCCGCAGTAGGTGCCGCCCGGGCGCAGGACGCGGGCGGCCTCGGCGAAGATCGCGTCCTGCAGCTGTGCCGTCGGGACGTGGTGCAGCATCGTGAAGCAGGTGACAGCGGAAAACCGGCCGTCCTCGAACGGCATCTCCGCGCCGCTGCCCTCGACGACCTCGGCACGGTCGCCGAACTTCGCCCGCAGCAGCTCGGTCGACGCGGGGTCGATCTCCAGGACTGTCAGCTTCGGCACGACGTCGAGCAGCACCTTCGTGGTGGCACCGAACCCGGGGCCGATCTCGAGCACGTCGTCACCCAGGCCGAACCGGGCCAGCCAGGGGGTCAGCCGTTCTTCGATCTTGTGCGCCCACTTCGCTGAGCTGCAGATCCTGCGGTGGATGAGGTTCATCGGCATGACGTCGACGTTAGGGAGCCGACGTGGTGACCGGTAGCCGATATGCTGCCAACCGATGTCGCAGAACAGCCAATCCGGCGCCATGCTGCTCGGGGCGTTCGACGTGCCCGCCGGCACCTGGTTCCCGTGGCACGAGCACCCCGCCCACCAGCTGGTCTGGTCGGCGCGCGGGGTCGTCGCGGTCAAGGCCGGGGACGCGGGCTGGGTGCTGCCGCCGACGCGCGCGCTCTGGATGCCGGCCGGCGTCCGCCACCGCACCGGCGCGCTCGGGCGGGCGCAGCTGCGCGGCATCTACGCCGATCCGGCGCAGTCCCCGGTGGCGTGGCCGGAGCCGCGGGTGGTCGTCGTCCGGCCACTGCTGCGGGAGCTCCTGGAGTACCTGACCGGCGAGGGCGTCTCGCCGCCGGCGCGGCGGCGGGCCGAGGCGGTGGCCTTCGACCTGCTCGAACCCCTGGACGTGGTGCCGATCGTGGTGCCGTCGCCGTCGGACCCGCGCGCCCTCGACGTGGCGACGGCCGTCCTCGCGAACCCGGCGGACCCGCGGACCCTCGCCGAGTTCGGCCGCGCCGTCGGCGCCGCGGAACGGACGCTGGCGCGGATCTTCGTCCGCGAGTGCCGGATGCCCTTCGGGACCTGGCGCACCCAGGTGCGGCTGCGGGCGGCACTGCCGCTGCTGGCCGAGGCGACGCCGCTGGAGACGGTGGCCTACCGCATCGGGTACAGCTCGGCGAGCGCGTTCGTCGCCGCCTTCCGGCGGGCCGTCGGCGTCACGCCGGGGGCGTACTTCGCGGGCTGACTGTGCCGATGGTTACCAGTCCGGCCACCGCCACGGCCGAATGACTTCGCAGCAACGGTTACGTGCCGCGTGGGGTCGGCCTGCTTTTGGCCGAACTGGTAACTAGCGCCAGGACGGCAGCCAGCGCTCGGCCTCCCACTGGCCGTTCGTGATCGCGATGCCGTTCAGGATCGGCCAGAGCCAGGCGAAGTTCGCCACCACCAGCCCGACGTACAACGACACGACGAGCAGGCCGGTGCCGCGTCTTTCGAAGCCGCGCCGGGCGCCGCCGAGGATCTGGCCCAGGCACAGCGTCAGCCCGAGCACCAGGAACGCGGCCAGCGGGGTCGCGTAGAAGAAGTACATCTGGCGGTCGATGTTGGTGAACCAGAAGACATACCCGCCGAGGTAGCCGACCAGCACCGCCGCGTAACGCCAGTCCGCGCGGAAGATCGAACGCCACACCGCCCAGCCGAGCATCGGGATCGCCAGCCACCACATCGCCGGGGTGCCGATCAGCATCGTCGCGCTGATGCACCGGGCCTCGCCGCAGCCGGTGACGTCGCCGTTGTAGCTGTACAGCATCGGGCGCAGCCCCATCGGCCACGTCCACGGCTTCGACTCCCACGGGTGCGGGTTGTCCTTGGGCGTGACCAGCGTTTCGTGGAAGTGCAGGACGTTGCCCGTGTAGTCGCCGAGCGAGCGCAGCGCCGGCGGCACCCACGACCAGAAGCCCGGCGCGATGTCCTTGATCTCGGTGTAGTGCCGGTCGGTGGCGGTTTCGCTGGCGAACCAGGCCCAGTACGCGGCGAAGTACATCAGGAACGGGATGAGCAGGATCGCCCACAGGGCGGGCAGCACGTCCCGGCGGATCGTGCCCAGCCACGGCCGTTCGACACCGGCCGCGCGCCGCGCCGCGACGTCGAAACCGACGCAGAGCAGCCCGAACGCGACGATGTAGTACAGCGCCGACCACTTGACGCCGAAGGTGAGCCCGATCATCAGGCCGGTCGCGAACCGCCACCAGCGGAAGCCGAGCTTGGGGCCCCAGACGGACTCGTTGACCCAGCCCTCGCGGACCGCCGTGGCGAGCCGTTCGCGCACCTGGTCGCGGTCGACGAGCAGGCAGGCGAACGCGGCGAGCACGAACAGCGCGATGAAGATGTCGAGCATGCCCATCCGCGACTGCAGGTGCAGCACGCCGTCGCTGATCACGAGGATGCCGGCGATGGCGCCGAGCAGCGTCGAGCGCGTGAGCCGGCGGGCGATCCGGACGACCAGCAGCACCATCAGCGTGCCGGCCAGCGCGGGCATGATCCGCCAGCCCCAGCCGTTGTAGCCGAACAGCCATTCGCCGACCGCGATCAGCTGCTTCGCCAGCGGCGGGTGGACGACCAGCTCGTAGCCGTAATTGTCCTCGTAACCGCCGTTGCGCAGCACCTGCCAGGCCTGCGGCACGTAGTGCTTCTCGTCGAAGACCGGGCTGCCCTTGTCGGTCGGGACGCCGAGGTTCTGCAGCCGGACGATGCCGCCGATCACGGTCAGCACGAGGGTGACGACCCAGCCGCGGAGGCGGTCCGTCGGCATGCCTCGGCCGAGCAGGGTCAGTTCGCGGTCGGTGGGCGGCCGGAGCGCCTCGACCGGGTCCGGCCGGACGCTTTCGTCGTCGGGACGGGTCAGCACGGCGGTCACGGGGCGATCCTACGGGCGGGACAGGGCGTCCGTCGTCCGGATCCGCTGATCAGCCTAGGCTGGCGGGGTGACTTCGGGCCGCTTGATCCTCGCCGCCACCCCGCTCGGCGACGTCCGCGACGCTTCCCCGCGCCTGGCCACGGCCCTGGCGGAAGCCGACGTGATCGCGGCCGAGGACACCCGGCGGCTGCGGTCGCTGGCGTCGGCGCTGGAAGTTACGCCGCGCGGGCGGGTGGTGAGCTTCTACGAGGACGTCGAGTCGGCGCGCCTGCCGAAGCTGCTGGAGGCGTTGCACGCGGGCGAGTCGGTGGTCCTGGTGACGGACGCCGGGATGCCGAGCGTGTCCGACCCGGGCTTCCGCCTGGTGGCGGCGTGCGTGGCCGAGGCACTGCCGGTGACCTGCCTGCCGGGCCCGTCGGCGGTGACGACGGCGCTGGCTTTGTCCGGGTTGCCGTGTGACCGGTTCTGTTTCGAGGGGTTCGCGCCGCGCAAGCCGGGCGAGCGGACCCGCTGGCTGACGGCGTTGCGCGACGAGCCCCGGACGGCGGTGTTCTTCGAGTCCCCGCACCGGCTGGGGTCACTGCTGGCGGACGCGGTTTCCGTTTTGGGCGGTTCGCGGTCGGCCGCGGTGTGCCGGGAGCTGACGAAGACGTACGAAGAGGTGAAGCGGGGGACGCTCGAAGAGCTGGCCGAGTGGGCCGCGGAGGGGGTGCGCGGCGAGATCACGGTGGTGCTGGCGGGGGCGGCGCCGCGGGCGGTTTCGGTGGCGGACCTGGTGGACGAGGTGTCGGCGCGGGTGGCGTCGGGGGAGCGCCTGAAGTCGGCGGCGGCCGAGGTCGCCGAGGCGGCCGGGGTGTCCAAGAAGGAGCTTTACGACGCCGTGCTGGCGGCGCGGGTCAGGTGAGCAGCGCCGTGACTGCGGCATGCGCTTTCGCCGCGTCCGGGGCGTCTCCGGTGATCACGTCCGTGTACACGAACGACTCGCCGATCCGCACCAGCAGGTAGGCCAGGTCCGGCACCGGCAGCGGCGGCACCAGCCGCCCGGCCGCCACCTCCCCCTCCAGCAGCGTGACCAGCTTCTCCGTCGTCCGCCGCTGGCAAACGCTTGCGCGGGTCGTCAGCAGCCGCAACGCCCGCTCCGGCTCGCGGCGGAGGAAGTCGCGGAACGGCGGTGAGTCGTTCGCCAAGCGGACGTATCCGCTCACGAAGTCCGCGATCCCGGCGGCCCCACGGCCGACGCATGCCGGCCACAGGCGGGTGATCGAGGCCGACGACAACGACCACAGGATCTCGCCCAGCAGGCGGTCGCGGCTGCCGATGCGGCGGTGCAGCGTCGCCCGGCTGATCGACAGCTCCTGGGCCAGCTCGCCCATGTCCAGCCGCCGGCCGGACAGGAACCACTCACGGGCCACCTCGAACTCCTGAGACATATGCCAGAATGTCTCACAACAACGACGGAGAGGGAACGCGACATGCGCGCAGTGCAGGTGACCGAGTTCGGCGGGCCCGAGGTGCTCACCCCCGTCGAGCTGCCCGATCCGGTGGCCGGGCCCGGCGAGGTCCTCATCGACGTCGACTGCATCGGCGTCAACTACGCCGACACCCACCAGGCCGAAAACAGCTACCTCGCGCCGTCGCAGCTGCCGCTCGTCCCCGGCGGCGAGGTCGTCGGCACCCACGACGGCAAGCGCGTCGTCGCCCTGCTCAACGGCGGGGGCGGGTACGCCGAGAAGGCCGTCGCCCCGGCCGCCACCACCTTCCCGTTGCCCGACGGCATCGACGACCTGACCGCGCTGTCCATGCTGGTCCAGGGCACGACCGCGTGGGTGCTGCTCCGGAAGAACGCCCACCTGGCCGAAGGCGAGTCGGTCGTCGTGCACGCCGCCGCCGGTGGGGTGGGGACCGTCGCCGTGCAGCTGGCCAAGGCGTGGGGCGCCGGCCGCGTCATCGCCACCGCGAGCAGCGAGGAGAAGCGCGCGCTCGCCCTCGAACTCGGCGCCGACGTCGCGATCGACTCGCGCGCGGAGGACATGACGGCGGCCCTGCTCGAAGCGAACGACGGCCGCCGGGTCGACGTCGTCCTCGACATGGTCGGCGGGACGACGACCGACCAGAGCATCGCCGCGCTCGCGCCGTTCGGCCGCCTGGCGTTCTACGGCATGGCGGGCCGCGAGAACCCGAAGCCGGTGGAGCTGCGCAACATCCTCGGCCACAGCACGACGATCAGCGGCATGTGGCTGCCGCACGTGTTCCGCCTGCCGGGCAACGTCTTCGGCACGGCGCTCACCGAGCTGTTCGACCTCGTGCGGGACGGCAAGCTGAAGGCGATCGCGGGCGGCGAGTACGCCCTGTCGGACGCCCGGGGCGCGCACGAGGCCCTGCGTTCCCGCAAGACCGTCGGCAAACTCCTGCTGGACCCCGCCAAGTAGCCCTCGTGAGTGAGTAACAGGGTTAGAACACTGTTACTCACTCACGAGCCGGCCAGGAGGTGTTCCAGGGGGGCTGCCTTGTGGAGGCACTCCTGCCACTCCGCCTCCGGATCCGAATCGGCCGTGATCCCGCCGCCGACGCCGAGCGCGATCGTCCCGCCGGCGATCTCGAACGTCCGGATCGCGACGTTCAGCTCCAGGCCCGCCACCGGGGACACCAGCCCCATCGCGCCCGTGTACACCCCGCGGCCGCACGGCTCCAGAGCAGCGATCAGGTCCAGCGCGCGGATCTTCGGTGCGCCTGTCACCGACCCCGGCGGGAACGTCGCCGCCAGCAGCGAGGCGTCCGAAACCGAAGGGCGCAGCACGCCGGTCACCGTCGAGTCCAGGTGCCACACCCCCGGCGCCGGACGCACCTGCAGCAGGGACGGCACCGTCACCGAGCCCACTTCGCAGACCCGGCCGAGGTCGTTGCGCACCAGGTCGGTGATCATCACGTTCTCCGCGACGTCCTTTGTGGACCGGCGCAGCAACGCGGCGTTCCCGTCGTCGGCGGGGCCGCGGCGGGGCAGCGTCCCCTTGATCGGCGTCGACCGCACCACGCGCCCGTGCCGCGCCAGGAACAGCTCCGGCGAAAACGACACCACCGAACCCCACACGCCCGCCAAGAAGGCCGCCCGGCGGGGCGCCAGCGACGACACCCCGGCCGAGAACAGCGCGGCCGGGGAGCCGGAGAACGAACCGGTGAACCGCGAGCAGATGTTGGCCTGGAACAGCTCCCCGGCCTCAATGGCGTGCACGCACGCCTTCACGGCGTCCCGGTGCTCCGAGGGCAGCGGCCGCCGCAGCGGGCCCGCCGTCCACGAAAGCGCGGGCGCGGGCGAAGCCAGCAAGGATTCCATTGTGGACACCGAAGGGCCGCCGCCGTCCAGGGACTCCAGGTAACAGGTGCCCGACGCCGACCAGCGCAGCACGTGGTCCGCCCAGCCCCACGCGGACGCGGGCAGCGCGCCGGTCCGGCCCGACGGGTCCGCCGAGTCGTAGGACAGGTAGCCGAACCAGCCGCCGCCGATCACCTCGGACGCGGTGCCGGAGGCCGGGAAGGCGGGCAGCGCCGAAGGGGACACGTCAAGCGATGGCGCGATCACCGCCCGCGCGGAAAACCAGTCACCGGACAGCATGGCGGGCGGCGGCAGGCCGCGGGCCGCGTTGTGGTGGGCCAGCACCGAAAAGGCGTGCGACGGCGTCACGTCCAGCCGGAGTGGCCTGCTCGTCACGCGCATGGCGACATACCACCACACTCAGAGCAGCAGGTCACCCAATGTGAACGGGTACACGACGGCGTTCCGCTCCACCGGCCCGGCGATGCCGGGGACGTCCGGGGCGTACGAGTGCTGGTGCACGCCGAGCCGGGAGTGGAACCAGCCCGGCCGCCCGGGGATGCCGTTGTGCCGGACCAGCCACAGCACGACCTCGCTGTCGGCCCAGCGGTCCGGGTGCAGCCGGTGCGCCCAGCAGTCGTGGTCGGCGTAGACCAGCACCCGCTCGATGCGCGCCGCGTGCCGCACGTGCTTGATCCACGCCTTGACGAACCGGTCGTCGACGCTCGGCGCCGCCACCTCCAGCGCCGGGGCGAGGGACCCGGGGGCGAACGCGCCGAGCCTGCTGGCCGTCCGCACGAAGAAGTCCGCCTGGTCGTGCACCGCGCCGGGCCGCGCGTAGTGCCGTCCGCCGGTGTGCAGCCCGGCCTCCTGCGCGCCGGTCAGGTTGCGCTCCGCCGCGGAGTTGCTCCAGTTGACGTTCTCGCTGATCGTCACCGACACGAACCGGGTCTGCGCGGCGCGCACGGCCTGCCAGTCGGCCACGCGTTCGCGGTGCGACAGCGAGATGCCGAGTTCGCTCTCCGGCTCTGTCACTGTCCGCCCCCGGCCCGTCGGTGGAGAGCACACCATACGTCGCCGGAGGCGGACCCGCAGTGACACGCCCCGGGTTGATCAGGCGTTTTCCTTCTGGAAGGTCCGTGTTCCCCACCACACCGACACCACGGCCATCACCAGCACCACGACACTGCCGGTGAACAGGGCGTCCATCGTGAAGTCGCCGCGGAAGGTGTTCCGCTCGACGTCGACGACGTGCCGGAACGGGTTGATCTGCGAGATCGTGTACAGCCACGCCGGGGCGGCCCCGGACGTGATCGGCAGCAGGATCCCGGAGAGCAGCAGCAGCGGGATGAGCACCGCGTTGAGCAGGGCGGGGAACGTCTCCTCGCTCTTCAGCGTGAGCGCCAGCGCGTACGAGCACGACGCCAGCGACACCGACAGCAGGAACACGATGACCAGGCTCAGCAGGACGCCGCCGACCGGTGCGTCCAGGTCGAACGCCAGGTACGCCAGCGCGATGATCAGCAGGGCCTGGACCACCGCCTGCAGCGCGCTGGCCAGCACCTTGCCCAGCAGCAGCGCGACCCGGCTGACCGGCGTCACCCGGAACCGCTCGACGACGCCGGACCGGTACTCGGCCAGCAGCCCGAAGCCGACGAACGAGCTGCCGAACAGCGCCAGCTGGGCGATCAGGGCCGGGGTCAGCAGCATCCAGCCGTCCACTTCGGACAGGCCCTGGGCCTGCACGGCCCGGACCATCAGCGGCCCGAACAGGAACAGGTACAGCAGCGGCTGCATGATCCCGATCAGCACCCACGTCGGGTTGCGCAGCGCCGCGGTCATTTCGCGGCGGAAGATCAGCCAGGTGTCACGCAGCACGGCCGGCCTCCTCCGCTTCCCGCAGCGACCGTCCGGTCAAGGTCAGGAAAACGTCGTCGAGCGTGGGCCGGTGCACCTGGACCGACAGCATCGGGATGCTCTTCGCGTCCAGCGCGCGCAGCAGTTCCGGCAGCGCGACGTCGCCGCGCGGCACCCGGAACCGGACCTCCCCGCCCTCGGCGGACAGCTCCTGGGCGCCCGCGAGCCGCCCGGCGATTTCGGCGGCGTCCGCGCCCTGCTCCGGGGCGACGCCCACCTCGACGCGGTCGCCGTTGACCCGGGCCTTCAGCGCGTCCGGCGTCCCTTCGGCGACGATCCGGCCGTCGTCGATGACGATCAGCCGGTCCGACAGCGCGTCGGCCTCGTCGAGGTAGTGGGTCGTGAGGAAGACGGTGACGCCCTGCTCGGCCCGCAGCCGGCGGATGTGGTCCCACAGGTTGGCGCGGCTCTGCGGGTCGAGGCCGGTCGAGGGCTCGTCGAGGAACACCAGGCCGGGCGAGTGGATCAGCCCGAGCGCGATGTCGAGCCGCCGCCGCTGGCCGCCCGAGAGCGTCTTGGTCAGCCGCTGGTCCAGCCCGGTCAGGTCGAGCTGCTCGGCGAGCTCAGCGCCGCGCGCGATCGCGTCGGCCTTGCTCATCCGGTAGAGCCGGCCCTGCAGCTCCAGCTCGTCGGCGACCTTGCTCTCGGGCGCGGTGCCGCCGCCCTGGGCGACGTACCCGATCCGCTCCCGGACGCCCAGCGGGTCGGTCAGCAGGTCGCGGCCGCCGACGGTCGCGGTGCCCGCGGTCGGTTTCAGCAGCGTGGTCAGCATGCGCAGCGTGGTCGTCTTCCCGGCGCCGTTGGGCCCGAGGAAGCCGACCAGCTCGCCCGCTTCGACGTCGAGGTCGACGCCCTTCACCGCGTGGACTTCGCCCCCAGTGCGGCCCTTGCGGCGGAACCGCCGCTCGAGACCGCGTGCCGTGATCATGGGATCCCCTCTCGAAAAATAGTCAAACTTGACTAGCTGAGGCGCACAGCGTGCCCGAGAAGGATGCTCTAGTCAAACTTGATTACTCGGGAGGTGGTGCGCCGAAGGCGTCCCCGGACTCGCCGGCCATCACGTACTCGCCCGCTTCGAGCCGCTCGATCAGGCGCTCCAGCCAGGCATGGCTCGCGTCGGTGATCCCGCCCCACAGCCGGTACAGCTCGCCGACGTGCTCCGGCGTGCCGAGCCCCATGTTGACCTTGAGCTCTTCGAGCATCAGCTTCGCCTGCCGCTGCTCGGCCTCCAGGTGCACCAGCCGGTGCCGGAGGAGGTTGATCACCCGCGCCCGGGGCAGTGTGGTCATCAGCGAGATCGCGGCCGACAGGTCGGGGTGGTTGAGCTGCGGGTCGGACAGCGCCTTCGACAGCAGAACCTGGTACTCCTGCTCGCCCTCGCCGGTGAGCCGGTACGCGGTGCGGTCCGGGCCGCCCTCGCCCGGCTCGACGTCGACCTGCTCCAGCAGGTCCTCGGCGGTCATCTTCTTCAGCGCGTGGTAGATCGACCCGGGCTGGACGTTGGCCCACTTGTCCGCCGACCAGGTCAGCAGCTCGCGCCGCACCTGGTAGCCGTGCGCGCGGCCGTACATGCGCACCACCCCGAGCACGAGCAACCGTGTCGCCGACAACCGGGCCTCCCTCTCGACAAAGCGCGTGACGCCCTCCGTAGGCTAATAAGGTATGAGCACCCCTGTGTTGACCGCGGTGGCCTGGCCCTACGCCAACGGCCCCCGCCACATCGGCCACGTGTCCGGATTCGGCGTCCCGTCCGACGTCTTCTCCCGCTACCAGCGAATGGCCGGCAACCGGGTGCTCATGGTGTCCGGCACCGACGAACACGGCACCCCGATCACCGTCCAGGCCGACCGGGAGGGCCTGACCCCGCAGCAGACCGCCGACAAGTACACCCGGCAGATCGCGAACGACCTGCAGGGCCTCGGCCTGACCTACGACCTGTTCACGCGCACGACCACCGGCAACCACGCCGAGGTCACGCAGCAGATCTTCCTGGCGCTGAACCGCAACGGCTACGTCGTGCCGAAGACCACGCGCGGCGCGATCAGCCCGTCCACCGGCCGCACGCTGCCCGACCGCTACGTCGAGGGCACCTGCCCGATCTGCGGATACGACGGCGCGCGCGGCGACCAGTGCGACAACTGCGGCAACCAGCTCGACGCCGCCGAGCTGATCAACCCGAAGTCGCGGATCAACGGCGAGACGCCGAAGTTCGTCGAGACCGAGCACTACTTCCTCGACCTGCCGGCGTTCACCAAGACCCTCGGCGACTGGCTGTCGACGAAGACCGACTGGCGGCCGAACGTCCTCAACTTCACCAAGAACCTGATCGACGACATGCGGCCGCGGCCGATCACCCGCGACCTCGACTGGGGCGTCAAGATCCCCCTCGACGGCTGGCGCGACCAGCCGCTGAAGCGGTTCTACGTCTGGTTCGACGCGGTGATCGGGTACTTCTCGGCCAGCGTCGAGTGGGCCCGCCGGGCGGGCAACCCCGAGGCGTGGCACGAGTGGTGGACCAACCCGGACGCGCGGTCCTACTACTTCATGGGCAAGGACAACATCACCTTCCACGCCCAGATCTGGCCGGCGCTGCTGTTCGGGCACAACGGCGAGGGCGATCGCGGTGGGGAGCCCGGCAAGTACGGGAAGCTGCACCTGCCCGACGAGATCGTCTCCAGCGAGTTCCTCACCATGAGCGGCTCGCGCTTCTCGACCTCGCGTGGCGTCGTCATCTACGTCGAGGACTTCCTGCGCGACTTCGGCCCGGACACGCTGCGGTACTTCATCTCGGTCGCCGGCCCGGAGACCCAGGACACCGACTTCACCTGGGACGAGTTCGTCCGCCGGACCAACTTCGAGCTGGCCAACGAGTGGGGCAACCTGGTCAACCGGTCGATCTCGATGGCGCACAAGAACGTCGGCGCCATCCCGCGCCCGGAGGCCCCGACGGCGGCCGACGAGGACCTGAAGGCGTTGTCCCGCAAGGCGTTCGACACCGCGGGCGCGCACCTGGCCCGGTCCCGGTTCAAGCTGGCGGCGGCCGAGGCGATGAAGGTCGTCACCGCGGCGAACAAGTACATCTCCGACCAGGAGCCGTGGAAGCTCAAGGACGACCCGGCGCGGCGCGACACCGTGCTGCACACCGCGCTGCAGGTGGTCAGCGACGCCAACACGCTGCTGACGCCGTTCCTGCCGCACTCGGCGCAGAAGGTGCACGAGGCCCTCGGCGGCACCGGCGTCTGGGCCGCCCAGCCGGAGCTGAAGGAGGTCGACGACCTCGACATCGACGGCCGGGTCAACCCGATCCTCACCGGCGACTACGCGGCCGAGCAGGCCAAGTGGGAGTCCACGCCGATCGAGGTCGGCAAGCCGCTGCAGAAGCCGTCGCCCCTGTTCACGAAGCTCGACCCGGCGCTCGGCGAGACCGGTCCGGAGTGGGCGCCGATCACCAAGGAGTAAGAAGTACGCATGGGTGAACAGAAGCGCGAGCTGCCGCCGGTCCCGGACCGGCTCCCGGTGTCGGTGGTGGACGCGCACACCCATCTCGACGCGTGCGGCGCGGTCACCGCGGCCGATGTCACGGCCATGGTCGACCGCGCCGAGCGCGCCGGCGTCGCCCGCGTCGTCACGGTCGCCGACGACCTCGCCTCGGCCCGCTGGGCCGCGGAGGCCACCACCTGGGACCGCAGGGTCTGGGCCGCCGTCGCGATCCACCCGACCCGGACCAAGGAGTTCGGCGAGGCCGAGCAGGCCGAAATCGAGCGCCTGGCCGGGCACGAGCGCGTGGTCGCCGTCGGCGAGACCGGCCTGGACTACTACTGGGACTACTCGCCGCACGACGCCCAGCAGGAGGCGTTCCGCTGGCACATCGACCTCGCGAAGCGGCTCGGCAAGCCGCTGATGATCCACGACCGCGAGGCCCACGACGACGTGCTGCGCATCCTGGCCGAAGAGGGTGCGCCGGATGCCGTAATTTTCCATTGTTTTTCCGGGGACGCGGAAATGGCCCGCCGGTGCGTCGACGCGGGCTTTGTCCTTTCCTTCGCGGGCACGGTGACGTTCAAGAACGCGAAGGGGCTCCACGAGGCGGCCCGGCTCTGCCCGCCGGGCCAGTACCTCGTCGAGACCGACGCGCCGTTTCTGACCCCCCACCCGTTCCGTGGGCGGCCGAACGAGCCGTTCGGCGCCGCCTACACCGTCCGTCACCTCGCGGCGCTCAGGGGCGAAGCTGTCCACGAAGTCGCCGAAGCGGTCCGGACCACCGCCGAGCGGGTCTACCGACTCCCCAGCGTCACATCGGGTTGAACGCATTGCGACAACAGGGTTTCCGGCTCGTCCACCCGATGAGTGACCCAGATCACGACACTCCGGGGGGTGTTTGCGCAACCCGCCGCGACCCGTTACTGTCCCGTGATCGTGCCGGTCGGTACTGCGCATGCAGTTGCCGACTGTTACGCCCACAGTCACGTCAGTGCACGTCGGGGAAGCGGAACCGGGAGCGGTACGGCCCGGAACCGTGACGATGGCGCCGGCTGCGGGCCCAGACGTAAAGACGTCGCCCCGAACGATGTCTTGGGAAAGGGAACGACCCGGTGACAGGTAGCAGACAGGCTGGAGCGCGCTCCGCGGCCGTCCTCGACCGTGAATTCGAGGACACTGCGTACGGCCAGCTCGACTTCTCCGACGACCCGAACATCACGCAGCAGGACATCCTCGCCGCGCTCGGCCCCGATGCCGACGCGATGATGGCCGAGATCGACGTCGACGTCGACGAGCTGATCCGGCTGATCAACGCCGAGACGACGTACCTGCCGCCGATCGTCATCCCGGACGGCCTCGAGGAGGACCGCACCGCTTCCCCCGAAGCGCGTCGCGCGGCTCTGGACGAGGGCCTCCGCCAGACCACCAAGGTCTGGAAGCGCCGGTTCCTCAAGGGCGCCGTCCTCAGCGTCATGATCAGCGTCGCCGGCGGCGGCGCGGCCGCGCTGGCGATGAACAAGAGCGTCACCGTCGACGTCGACGGCCACCAGCAGACCGTGCACTCGTTCGGCGACACCGTCGGCGAGGTGCTCGAGGACGCGGGCCTGTCGGTCGGCGAGCACGACTCGCTGTCCCCCTCCCCGCAGGCCGAGGTCGGCGACGGCGGCGTCATCAAGCTCGAGCGCGGCCGCCAGCTGAAGATGATCGTCGACGGCGCGGAGCACACCTCCTGGGTCCGCGCCACCCACCTCGGCGACGCGCTGTCCCAGCTCGGCATGGCCGGCCTGGACAAGCCCGGCACGTGGATGTCGATGCCGAAGGACGGCGAGCTGCCCCTCCAGGGCGCCACCGTCGAGATCAAGACCCTGAAGAACATCACCCTGTTCGACGGCGCCAACGCGCCGAAGCAGGTGAAGACGACGGCGGTCACCACGAAGGAGTTCCTGGGCGAGTACAAGCTCACCCTGGGCCCGGAGGACCAGGCCGAGGGCGGCCTGGACGTCAAGCTGACCGACGGCGCCGAGGTGCACATCAGCCGCACCGGCGTCTCGACGGTCACCCAGAAGGAGAGCATCGACCCGCCGGAGCAGCGCGTCGACGACCCGGACCTGGAAAAGGGCAAGACCAACGTCGAGGACCCGGGCACGCCCGGCGAGAAGATGGTGACCTACAAGGTCACGCAGAAGAACGGCAAAGAGGTCGGGCGGGAGACCGTCTCCGAGCAGGTCATCACCCCGGCCAAGCCCAAGATCATCCACGTCGGCACCAAGAAGGCCCCGAACCCCGACATCGGCGACGGCTCCGCGTGGGACCGCATCGCGCAGTGCGAGTCGGGCGGCAACTGGGCCATCAACACCGGCAACGGCTACTACGGCGGCCTCCAGTTCGACAAGCAGACCTGGAACGCCTACGGCGGCTCCCAGTACGCGGCGCTGCCGAGCCAGGCCACCCGCGAGCAGCAGATCGCGGTGGCGGAGAAGGTCCGCGACGCCCGTGGTGGCTACGGCGCCTGGCCGGTCTGCGGCAAGAAGGCCTGACACTTTCCCGGAAACGGCCCCCGTCCCCCGTGGACGGGGGCCGTTCCGCGTGCCCCGAACCGACCCTCCAGGTACGCGAACCGACCGTCCAGGTACGCCAACCGACCGCCTGGGTACGCTCGTCCGGTGGTTGAACTGCTGGGACCGGCCGAGATCCGGGCGCTGGCGGCCGAACTGGACGTGCGGCCGACCAAGAAGCTCGGGCAGAACTTCGTGCACGATCCCAACACCGTCCGCCGGATCGTCGAGCTCGCCGGGATCACCCCGGACGACGTCGTGCTCGAGGTCGGGCCCGGGCTCGGGTCGCTGACCCTCGGGCTGCTCGCCACCGGCGCGCGGGTCGTCGCCGTCGAGATCGACCCCAAGCTCGCCGAGCGGCTGCCGAAGACGGTCGCCGAACGCGGGCCCGAGACGGCCGGGAACCTCACCGTCGTCGGGGCCGACGCGCTGCGCGTCACGCGCGAGGACCTGGGCGAGCCGACCGCACTCGTCGCCAACCTGCCGTACAACGTCGCCGTGCCGGTCGTGCTGCACCTGCTGGCCGAAGTGCCCTCGCTCCGCACCGGGCTCGTGATGGTCCAGACCGAGGTCGCCGACCGGATGGCCGCCGGCCCCGGCAGCCGGATCTACGGCGTCCCGAGCGTCAAGCTCGCCTGGTACGGCTCGGCACGCAAGGTCGCCGCCGTGCCACGTTCGGTGTTCTGGCCGGTGCCGAACGTCGATTCCGCGCTCGTCGCCTTCGAACGCGCCGGCACGACGGCGTCCGGCGACCGGGACCGGCTCTTCGGCTTGGTCGACGCCGCCTTCTCACAACGCAGGAAGACCCTCCGCGCCGCGCTCGCGGGCTGGGCGGGCTCGGCCGAGCGGGCCGGCGAGCTGCTGACGGCCGCCGGGATCGACCCGAAGACCCGTGGCGAGCAGCTGGACGTGCACGACTTCGCCCGGATCGCCGCCGCGCGTTAGCCCTCCACGGCTTTCGAACTCCACAGTGGAGGCGTGAAAATACTCCTTCGCCGCCCGTGATCCCGTCATCCGGACACCGCCACTCGTGTGATCTGGGCCAACGGGCTTGCGTTCGCTCCTCGGGATCGGTTTTACTCAGTACGTCCATCCCGAGCGACTGAGAGACCTGGCTCGCCGAAGTCGCAGCAACCACCCTCCACAGGGCAGGTGCTACCGCCAGGACCGATGGAGGCCGTTTTCGATGAAGAGGGTAGCCCGCCCCCTGCTCCTGACCAGGCGTCGCGTCGTCGACGAAGGCCGCCGCTCCGTGACCGCGTGTCGACGCTCCCGCTGAGCTAGTCCGAGCCGGTCCACCTCTTCTTCATGCACCGTCCGAAAAGGACGGAACTCGCTTGCGGCCGGGTGCTGCGCCATGCGCGCACCCCGTTTTCAGGAGCCTTCGTGATCACCGTCGAAAACCTGTCCAAATCCTTTGCCTCCAACGGAAACTCGGTCGTCGCGCTGCGGGACGTGAGCGTTGACGTCCAGGCCGGCTCGCTGTTCGGCGTGGTCGGTCCGGCCGGCTCCGGCAAGTCCGTCCTCGCCCGGTGCATCGCGCTGCAGGAGCGGCCCGACCGCGGTGTCGTCCGCCTCGACGGCCTCAACACCGGCACCCTCGACGGCCGCCGCCTCCGCGAGATCCGCCGTCAGCTCGGCGTCGTCTCGACGAAGCCGGAGCTGATCGCCGAGCGCACGATCGCCGGCAACATCGCTTCCCCGCTCGAGCAGCTCGGCGTCGACGGCCCGCAGCGCCGCAGCCGGGTCGGCTCGCTGCTGGACCTCGTCGGCCTGACCCCGCGCGCGGCCCAGCGCCCCGGCGAGCTGTCCGCCGGTCAGCTTCGCCGCGTCGCGGTCGCGAAGGCCCTCGCGGCGGCTCCCGCCGTCCTGCTCGCCGACGACCCGACCGCCGGTGTCGACCCGGAGGAGGCCGGCGCGGTGCTCACCGTCCTCGACCGGGCCCGGTCCGAGCTGGGGGTCACGGTCGTCGTCACGACGCCGGACGCGGGCGTGGTCCGCCGGGTCTGCGACGACGTCGCGGTGCTGGAGGACGGCACGGTCGTCGAGCGCGGCACGGTGCTCGACCTGATCTCCGACCCCACGAGCCGCACCGCGCAGGCGCTGCTGCCGGCCATCGAGACCACCCGCTCGCAGGCGGCGCGCTACGACCGCTCGGCGGACGTCGTGCTGGTCGGCTTCGCCTCGGTCGGGGCGCTGCTGCCGGAGGCCGCGGGCCGGTTCGACGTCGAGTTCGCCACCATCGGCGGCGGCCTGACCCGCATCGGCGACACGCCGGTCGGCCGGTTCCGCCTGGGTGTCCGCGGCGAGCGGGCCGACGCGGCCCTGGCCTGGGTCGCCGAGCGCGGCGGCCACGTGACGCACACCGCGCGTGGCCCGCAGGGTGTCGCGGCCGCCTGATCTCTCCCCGAAGACGCCCCGATGCGCAGGTCGCATCGGGGCGTTTCCGCGGGCACGTAGGCTGGTCGGGTGCTCGCCGTAGTTCCGCCCCCAGTCACCGTCCGGGTCCCGGCCAAGGTCAACCTGCACCTTTCGGTCGACGACCTGCGTGAAGACGGTTACCACGAGCTGGTCACCGTGTTCCAGGCGCTGTCGCTGACCGACGAGGTGACCGTCGCGGTCACCGAAGAGCCCGGCATCGAGGTCTACGGCGAGGGGGAGGGCTCGGTCCCGACCGGTCCCGAAAACCTGGCCTGGCGGGCCGTCGAAGCGCTGGCCGCGCACGTCGGGCGCACCGGCGAGCCGAAGGTCCGGGTGGTGCTGCGCAAGGGCATCCCGGTCGCCGGCGGCATGGCGGGCGGCAGCGCCGACGCGGCGGCGACGCTGGTCGGCCTCGCCTCGCTCTGGAATCTCGACGTCACCCGCGACGAACTGGCCGAGATCGCCGCCGGCCTGGGCAGCGACGTCCCGTTCGCGCTCTACGGCGGCACCGCGCTGGGCACCGGCCGCGGCGAGCAGCTGGTCCCGGTGCTGTCGCGGCACACGTTCCACTGGGTGCTGGCGTTCGCCGCCGAAGGGCTGTCGACGCCGAAGGTGTTCGGCGAGCTGGACCGCCTGCGCGCGGCGGGCAACCCGCCCCGGATCGGCTCGCACACGCCGGTCGTCGAGGCGCTGGCCTCGGGCGATCCGCGCCAGCTGGCCCTGCTGCTGGGCAACGACCTGCAGGCCGCGGCCGTCTCACTGCGGCCCGACCTGCGCCGCACGCTCCGGGCGGGGGTGAACGCGGGCGCGCTCGCGGGCACGGTGTCCGGTTCCGGCCCGACGTGCGCGTTCCTCTGCGAGGACGGGCAGTCGGCGGTGGAGGTCGCGGCCGAGCTGTCGGGCGCGGGCGTGTGCCGGACGGTCCGCGTGGCCCACGGCCCGGTCCCGGGCGCCCGCGTGGTCGGCGGCGACGACGCGAACCGGCCGACGCCGCCGCGGGTGCACGCATGAAGCACGCCGAGTTCGCGTTTCCGGGACCGTTGCGCGACAAGCTGGTCGCGGCGATCCTGCGCGGGGAGAAGACATCGACCACCGGCCTGGTCGCGGAGTACGAGAAGTTCGGCGAAGAGCTGCCCGTCGTCGGCGAGCGCGAGCTGATGATCGACTCGGCGGGCGCGGGGGTCGCGGTGCTCGAAACCACCGAGGTGCGGATCATCCCACTGTCCGAAGTGGACCTGCAGCACGCGCTCGACGAGGGCGAGGGTTTCACGAGCGTCGCCGAATGGCGCGCCGACCACACCGCCTACTGGCAGAGCGAGGAAATGCGCGCGGCCATGGAAGATCCGGAGTTCACCGTGGACGACACGACCATGGTCGTGGCGACCCGGTTCATCGTCGTGGCAGTGTCCCCCAAAGAGAGGATCGGCTGAACGGATGGCCAACCTGGTCAATCTCGAGTCGGTGAGCAAGTCCTATGGGGTTCGCCCGCTCCTGGACGGCGTGTCGCTGGGTGTCGCGGCCGGGCAGCGCATCGGCGTCGTCGGCCTCAACGGCGGCGGGAAGACCACCCTGCTGGAAGTCCTTTCCGGACTCGCCGAGCCGGATTCCGGGCGGGTGAGCCATGTCGGCGGCCTGCGGATGGCCGTCGTCACCCAGCGGACGGAGCTGCCGGACGGCAGCAGTGTCGGCGAGGTCGTGCTCGAACGCTACGGCGCCGAGCACGAATGGGCGGCCGACGCGCGCGTCCGGTCCATTGTGGACGGGTTGGGCATCACCGCGATCGGGCTCGACACGCCGACCGCGAACCTCTCCGGCGGCGAGCGGCGCCGGGTTTCGCTGGCGGCTGCGCTGACCGGTGAGCTCGACCTCATCGTGCTCGACGAACCGACGAACCACTTGGACGTCGAAGGTGTCCAGTGGCTCGCCGACCACCTGCTGACCCGGCGGATCGCGGTCGTGGTCGTCACGCACGACCGGTGGTTCCTCGACACCGTCGCGACCCTGACGTGGGAGGTCGCGAACGGCCGCGTCGAGCAGTACGAAGGTGGTTACGCCGACTGGATCTTCGCGCGCGCGGAGCGGGCGCGGCTGGCCGCGACGGCCGAGGAGAAGCGGCAGAACCTGGCCCGCAAGGAGCTGGCGTGGCTGCGCCGCGGCCCGCAGGCGCGCTCGTCGAAGCCGCGTTACCGCGTCGAGGCGGCCGAGGCGCTGATCGCCGACGTCCCGCCGCCGCGGGATTCCGTCGAGCTGCAGGCGTTCGCGAAGCGCCGGCTGGGCAAGACCGTGCTGGAGCTGGAAGACACGACGTACCAGGTCGGTGACCGGAAGCTGCTCGACCACGTCACCTGGCGGATCGGGCCGGGCGACCGGATCGGCCTGGTCGGCGTCAACGGCTCGGGCAAGACGTCGCTGCTGAAGCTGCTCGGTGGCGACGTCGAGGGCACGACGGGCCGCCGGATCGAGGGCAAGACGGTCGCGCTCGCGCACCTGCGCCAGGAGCTCGACGACCTGCCCGGCGACCTGCGCGTGCTGCAGGCGATCGAGCAGGTGGCCGGGCGCGTGGTGTTCGGCAAGCAGGAGATGACGGCGTCGCAGCTGGGCGAGAAGCTCGGCTTCCCGGCGGCCCGCCAGTGGACGCCGGTGGCGGACCTGTCGGGTGGCGAGCGCCGGCGGCTGCAGCTGTGCCGGCTGCTGATGGCCGAGCCGAACGTGCTGCTGCTCGACGAGCCGACGAACGACCTGGACATCGACACGCTGCAGCAGCTGGAGGACCTCCTCGACGGCTGGCCGGGCACGATGGTCGTGGTGTCGCACGACCGCTACCTGGTGGAGCGGGTGTGCGACACGATCGTCGCGTTGTTCGGCGACGGCCGCATCACCCACCTGCCGGGCGGCATCGAGGAGTACCTGAACCGCCGCGCGGCGGCCCGCCCCGAGGCAGCCCCGGCGCCGTCCGCGGCCAAAACCGAGGCGAAGAAGTCGGCGGCGGACCTGCGCGCGGCCCAGAAGGAGCTCGGCCGGCTGGAGCGCAAGCTCGACCAGCTGCACGCGAAGGAGGAGAAGCTCCACGCATCGCTGCTGGCCGCGGCGACGGACCCGGCGAAGCTGATGGAGCTGAACGCGGAGCTGAAGGGCGTCCAGGGCGAGATCGAGGACGTCGAAGGGCGCTGGCTGGAGACTTCCGAGCTGCTGGAATGAAGGTCATCGGGCCGGACGACCCCCTCGGCGGGCGGCCGCTCCGGCGGATCGCCGTGGCCGGCCCCGCGGGGGCGGGCAAGTCGACCCTGGCCCGCACGCTGTGCGAACGCCTCGGGGTGCCGTACGTCGAGTTCGAATCGTTCTTCCACGGCCCCGGCTGGACCGTGCGGGAGACGTGGCAGGCCGACGTCCTCGAGTACCTGGAGAACGACGTCTGGGCCATCGAGTGGCAGGGCGAAGCGGTCCGCGAGCGGATGACCGCCCGGCTCGACGTGCTGGTCTGGCTCGACCACCCGCGTGCGCTGACGGTGGCCCGGGTCGTCCGGCGTACGCTGCTGCGTCGCGTCGGGCGGGGGTCGAAGATCGCCGCCGGCAACGTGGAAGGGCCGCTGCGCACGTTCTTCACCGACCGCGAGCACATCGTCCGGGTCTCGTGGCGGTACCACCCGATCATGCGCGCCCGGGTCCGGAAGGTGGTCGACGAGGACCGCTACCCCGATCTCGTCGTCGTCCGGCTGCGGGGGCAGCGCCAGGTGGACCGGTGGCTGCGGGGACCCGTTTCCGCGTTGCTCGGCGGATGTTGACGTCCAGACAGTAATGTTCCAGCCATGAGCAGGTTCGTGGACACGCTCGTCGCCACCGCGACGCAGCGGGGGCAGCAGCGCGGCATGGTCACCGGGGAGCCGAAGGAGCCGGTCCGGCGGACCTGGGCCGAGGTGCACGCCGAGGCCCGGCGGATCGCCGGGGGCCTGGTGGCCGGCGGGTTCGAGCGCGGGGGTGCCGTTGCGGTGCTGGCCGCCGCGCCGGTGCTGATCGCGCCCACCGTGCAGGCCGTCTGGCTGGCCGGGGGCAGCGTCACCATGCTGCACCAGCCGACCCCGCGCACCGATCTCGCCGAGTGGGCCGAGGACACCGTCCGCGTGCTCGGGATGATCGGCTCCGACCTCGTGCTCCTGGGCGAGCCCTTCGACCAGCTCGCGCCCGTGCTTGAGCAGAAGGGTATCGGCTTCAAGCTCATCACCGAGCTGGCCGCCGCCGAGCCGCTCGCGGACGTCGTCGCCACCGACGAGGGCGACACCGCGCTGCTGCAGCTCACCAGCGGCTCGACCGCCGACCCGAAGGCCGTGCGGATCACCTACGGGAACCTGTACTCCAACGTCAAGGCCATGGTCGAGCGCGCCGAGTTCGACTTCGACACCGACGTCATGGTGTCGTGGCTGCCGACGTTCCACGACATGGGGATGGTCGGCTTCCTGACCGTGCCGATGACCTTCGGCGTGGAGCTGGTCAAGATCACCCCGGTGGAGTTCCTCTCCGGGCCGCTGATCTGGCCCGAGCTCATCACGAAGTACCACGGCACCACGACCGCGGCTCCGAACTTCGCCTACGCCATCGTCGGGCGCCGGATGGCCCGCGTCGACGAAGACGACGCCTACGACCTCTCGAAGCTGCGCATCGCCCTGAACGGCGCCGAGCCCATCGACGAGACCGCCGTCCAGACCTTCGTGGACGCCGGCGCGCGGTTCAAGATGCCCGCGGAATGCGTCTTCCCGGCCTACGGCATGGCCGAAGCGACGCTCGCCGTGTCGTTCGCGCCGCTGTTCACCGGCCTCACCCTCGACGTCGTCGAGGCGGCCGCGCTGGAGGCGGAGAACCGCGCGGTGCCGGTGCCCGAAGGCGACCCGCGGCGCGGCACCGACAGCGTCCGGTCGTTCGCGCTGCTCGGCCGGCCGCTCGACGGGCTGGAAGCGGAGATCGTCAACGACGCGGGCGAGCGGGCCGGCGAGCGCGAGGTCGGCGAAATCCGGCTGCGCGGCGAGGCCGTGACCCCCGGCTACCTGACCATGGACGGCCCGGTCGCCACCCAGGACGACGAGGGCTGGCTGAACACCGGCGACCTCGGGTACCTGGTGGACGGCCAGATCGTCATCTGCGGCCGCCGCAAGGACGTCATCATCATGGGCGGCCGCAACCTGTACCCGACGGACATCGAGCGCGCGGCCACCTCCGTCGAAGGCGTGCGCGCGGGCAACGCGGTGGCGGTCCGGCTGGACGCGGGCAGCCGCCGCGAGCGGTTCGCGGTGGTCGTCGAATCGAAGCTGGCGGGCGACGCCGAAGCCGAAAAGAACCTGATGAAGCAGGTGTCGGCCCGGGTCCGCGACGCCGTCGACATGCGCCCGTACGCGGTGGTCGTGCTGCCGGCGGGCAGCCTCCCGAAGACACCGTCGGGCAAGGTCAAGCGCGCGGCGACGGCCCAGCAGTTCGCGGACAAGATCAAGAAGAACGCCGACGCCTGACCCGAGCGCGCCACATTGGGTGCGTTGAGCGCAACCAACGCCACGTTGGGGCGCTTGAGGCAGGGGTCAGCGCTGCTGGACGCGCACCGCGCGGAGCGTGGGCGGGTCGGCGAGCTCGGCGGTGGCTTCCGGGGCCGTGCGGGCGCCCGGGAGGTCCGGGGCCTGGCCGGTGCGGGCGGCCAGCTGGTCCTCCACTGCGTCGAGGAACTCGTCGACTTCGCGCTCGTCGTAGCCGCGCTTGCCGATCAGCGGCTTCGCGAACATCACGTGGTGCACTTCGGCGGCGGTCAGGTCGTCCTCGTCGGCGAGTGTCTTGGCGATCCGCCGGACGAACTCGTCGACCTCGTGCTTCGCGTAACCGCGGCGGCCGATCGGGGCGTTACCGAAGGTGACCTCGGCGAGGTCTTCGGCGGTGAACGACATGGAACTCTCCGTCTCCGGGGTCGGGCGGGTGCGAACTCCCGTACACCGTCCTAACCCGGGGACGGGTTCCCCCGGAAGAGGCGAACCCGAAGCTCACCCCGAAGGGCGGCCGCGCGCCGCCTTCGGGTGAAGCGGCGCTACCGAGCGGTGTGTAACCGGCTTCACAGGGTGACATCTCGTCAGCTGCGGCCGAACCACTTCCGCGGCCCCTGCGGGCGCTCCTGCTCGGCCACCGCCGGGCGCGGGTTCCGCAGCGCCACGAGCGCCGCCTCCGCCTCGTCGAGGAACAGGTCGACCTGGGCCTGGTCGTAGCTGCGCATGCCGACCGGCATGATCGTGAACTCGACGTAGTGGATGTCGTCGGGGGTGAGGATGTTCCGCCCGGCGAGTGCCTCCGCGATGAGGTCGAGGAACGCGTCGACCTCGTCCTCGTTGTAGCCGCGACGGCCGAACCGGGGCTTGCCGAAGGCGATCGCCCGGACTTCCTCGGGGGTCATGCTCTCACCTCGCCACCCGTGTCAGCCTGCGTGGAAGGAGTTCTGCGCGGCCGCGAGGCCGGTCCCGACCAGCGCCTCGGCCGCGTCCGCGCACCGGTCCACCTCGAAGGGGAGTTCCTTGCGCTCGACCGTCGAAAAGTCCTTCAGGACGAAGTCCGCCGGGTCCTGCCGGCCGGGCGGGCGGCCGATGCCGAACCGCACCCGGTAGTAGTCGCGGGTGCCCAGCGACTTCGTGATCGAGCGGAGGCCGTTGTGGCCGTTGTCGCCGCCGCCGAACTTGAGCTTCAGCGCGCCGAAGTCGACGTCGAGCTCGTCGTGCACCACGACGATGCCGGACGGCGGCACCTTGTAGAACTTCGCCGCGCCCACCACGGGCCCGCCGGAGAGGTTCATGTACGACCGCGGCTTCACCAGCACCACGCGGCGGCCGGCCAGCCGGCCTTCGAGGACGTCACCGCCGGTCTTGTGCGCCTTGAACCTGCCGCCGACGCGGGCGGCGAGCTCGTCCAGCACCATGAAGCCGACATTGTGCCGGTTTCCGGCGTACTGGGGCCCCGGATTGCCGAGGCCGGCGAGCAGGATCAGCTCGCCGGCCCCGGGCAGGTCTTCGGTCATGCGAAAAAGGTAACAGTGGAGCGAAGCTCCTCCGTTGAGGGTGGTGGCGGGGAGGAAGGCGGAGGCTATTCGGCGGCTTCGGCCGACTCTTCGCCAGCTTCGGCCTCGTCGCCGGTCTCTTCACGCTGCGGCTCGTTGACGGCCACGACGAGCGACTCCGGGTCGGTGACCAGGGTCGCGCCCTGCGGCAGCTCGATCTGGCCGGCCAGGATCTGGGTGCCGACCTCGGCGCCCTCGATCGAGACCTCGACCTGCTCCGGGATGTGCAGCGCCTCGACCTCGACCTGCAGCGTGTCGACGTCCTGGTTGACCAGGCCGCCGGGGCCGGGGGTGCCGGAGACGACGACCGGGACGTCGACGGTGACCTTCTCGCCGCGCTTGACGACCAGCAGGTCGACGTGCTCGATGTAGTTCTTCAGCGGGTGCACCACGATGGTCTTGGTCAGCGCCAGCTCGCTGGAGCCCTCCAGGTCCAGCGTGATGACGGCGTTCGAGCCGTTCTCGCGCACGACGCGGGCGAACTCGATCGCGGGCAGCGCGAAGTGCCGCGGGTCCGCGCCGTGGCCGTAGAGGACGGCGGGGATCTTGCCGGCGCGACGCGTGCGGCGCGCGGCGCCCTTGCCGAACTCGGTGCGCGGCTCGACGGACAGACGTACCTCGGACACGGTGTTGCACTCCTTCAAATCAAAGACAGCATGCTGCGGCGGGGAAAGCCGATGTGTGTTCTGTTCAAGGAAGTTCCGGCGGCGAGTTTCCGGGCGTGCACGACGACGGGGGCTACTCGAGCCGCCGCGTCGATCACGCCGGGCACCCCAGTAGGGCCCCGCCTCGCCGAGACAACCTCAAGAGTGTAAACCAACCTCATCACGGTGGGTTGCGGCGGGTGCCCGGCCCAGGCTAGAACCCTCCTGGACCCCGGTACGTGACGACACAAATCCGGTGGCGGGACGACGCCGGCCGAGGTGTGCTTCGGGTAGCGGGAAAGCAGGGGGCGTTGATGCGGGCTCGACGGAGCAGGGTGGCAGCCGCGGTGCTGCTGCTGGGCGGAGTGCTGGCCGGCTGCCAGGTGGCGGTCGCCGGCACCGCCGGCGTCTCCGCGGCCGACCGGGCGACGGCGGACCGGCGGGTGGAGCAGCGCGCCGCGGTCGACGCGGCCCTGACCGCGCTGGGCCAGGCGCCCGCGGTCGCGCTGAAGGCCACGGTCAAGGGCGCCGACCAGCAGTTCCGGGTCACCCGCGGCGGCTACGCCGTCGGCGCGCTGCCGCTGGAAGGCCGCGTCGTCCAGGTGACGGCCGCCGCCGGCCAGTTCTACCTGCAGGCCGACGCCGACTACTGGAAGGCCCACGCCATCGACGAGGGCGCCCAGTTCGGCACCAGCTGGGTGCGTTCGCTCGGCACCGAGCTGCCGTTCGACCCGGCGGCCCGGTTCGCGCCGCCGGCGCTGGCCGAGGGCCTGCGCAAGGCCCTCTCCGGGCTCGACCGGATGGGCGAGCCGGTCAAGGCGAAGCTCCCGGACGGCACCGAGGTCTACCAGCTCGGCACCGCGCCGAGCGTCCTGCGGGTCACCACGGCCAAGCCGAACCGCGTCGTCAGCTTCGCCCCGGCGCTGCTCGACCCGCAGAACGGGCCGAAGTACGGCGCCGAGTTCCAGGTCGCCCCGCTCACCGGGGACGCGCTGAAGGCGTTCCGCACCGACCTCGACAACACCGTCGGCGGTCTCGGCCAGCCGTTCGAAGGCCTCGTCCAGGCCAGCGCCGTCGTCACCGACGACAACCTCGACTGCAAGGACTTCGTCGGCTCCTGCACCACGACGGTCGACGTCTCCAACAGCGTGGTCGGCTCGCCGGCCTCGGGCGAGAAGAGCGTCGTGCACATCACCCTCACGGTGGAAGTCAGCGCCGAGGCGCTCGGCGCGCAGACCTGCACGGCGGCCGGGGACGCGGAGCCGTACAAGACGATCAAGCTGTCCTGCTCGGTGAAGTTCAAGCTGCCCAACCGGACGGCCAGCTACCAGGTGCTGTCCAAGCCGAACGCGACCGCGGAGGTCCGCGCGGGCCTCGACGTCAACGCCGTCAAGCAGAAGGTCGCGGCGGAGTTCGCGGGCCTCGGCGGCTGACCTGGACACCTACCCCCAGGTGTGTTGCTCCCGTTGAAGTAGGTGATCTCCCGTTCCTAGCATCGGCTGCGCACAGCCGGACGGACGAGGAGGAGCGGACATGGCCAAGCTGGTGGTTTTCGGGGGGACCGGGTACGCCGGGGGCAGGATCGGGGCCGAAGCGCTGCGGCGCGGGCACGAGGTGGTCGGCGTCGCGCGGCACCCCGGTTCGGCCCCCGAAGGCGTCGACGAGCGGCAGGGTTCGCTGCACGACGAGGAGTTCGTCGCGGGCCTGGCGAAAGACGCCGACGTGTTCGTGGTCGCCACCCCGGCGCGCGCGATCGACGGCAAGAAGCTGATCGACGCCGTGCCGTCGCTGGTCCGGATCGCGCGCGAGAACAACATCCGGCTGTCGTTCGTGGGCGGCGCGGCGAGCCTGCTGGTCGCCGAGGGCGGCCCGCGGTTGTTCGACACCCCGGAGTTCCCCGACGAGTACAAGGACGAGGCCGGCAGCCACGCCGAGGTGCTCGCCCTGCTGCGCGAGCAGCCCGAGGACCTCGACTGGTTCTACGTCAGCCCCGCCGCCGAGTTCGGTGCCTGGACGCCGGGCGAGCGCACCGGGAAGTTCCGCCTCGGCGGGGACGTCCTGGTGACCGACGAAAACGGCAAGTCGCACATCGGCGGCGACGACTTCGCGATCGCCTACGTCGACGAGATCGAGCAGCCGCAGCACCGCCGCGCGCGCTTCACGGTTGCTTACTGAAGCTCTTTGATCACTGGCGCGAACGCTTCGAGCGCGGGCTCGAACACGGTGATGTACGAGAAGCCGTAGCGTTCCCGCCGGGCCACCAGCTGACCGGCGATCTCCTCGACGGTGCCCAGCAGCAGCTGCGGCGCGTCGAGGAGTTCGCGGGCGTCGGCGACGGTGCTGCGCTCGGTCAGCTCGTGCCAGTGCTCGGCGGCCTTCTCCCGGTCGTCGGTGATCTCGACGAGCTGGACCAGCATGTTGTACTCGAGTTCGCGGCCCGCCTTCGCCCGGAAGTACGCGACGCGCTCGTCCACGGCTTCGGCGTTGTCGAGCTTGAAGGTGCCCGGCGGCTTGCCGGGCTGCTGCCGCAGGCCGGCGAAGCCGACGACGTCCGCGTGCTCCGCGGCCAGGTCGAGCACGTCGTCGCTGTTGCCCGCGATGAGCAGGCGGGGCATCGGGATGCCTTCGTCCTCGAAGTGTTTCCGCAGGTAGCCGAAGCTTTCTTCGAGGTAGCCGATCCGGGTCGCGGCGTTCTGCCACGGGATACCGGCGGCGTCGAACTCGCTCTTCATGTGCCCGGCGCCGAGCCCCAGGTCGAGGCGGCCGTCGAGCAGCGTGGCCATGGTGGACGCTTCGCGCGCGAAGAGCGCGAGATTGTAGAAGGGCACGTTGGAAACGAGGGGGCCCAGCCGCACCCGCTCGGTGACGGCGGCCGCCATGGCCAGCACCGGGAACGGTGCGAACCGGCCGGTGCCCAGGTGGTCGGGCACGGTGATGACGTCGTAGCCCAGTTCCTCGGCGCGCCGGCTTTTCGCGATCCACTCGTCGCGGCTGCCGGTTTCGCGGAGGCTGACGCCGAACTTGAAGTTCCCCATCCCGGCACGCTAGCGCCGGAAACCCCCGCCGGGCGCGGAGTTCGCGCCCGGCGGACGGAATCAGGCGTTGCCGTCGAAGAGCGACGTCACCGAGCCGTCTTCGAAGACCTGCTGGATGGCCTCGGCCAGCATCGGCGCGATCGACAGGACCGTCAGCCCTTCGAAGCGCTTCTCCTCCGGGATCGGCAGCGAGTTCGTCACGATGACCTCGCGCGCCTTGCACTGCGAAAGCCGCTCGGTCGCCGGGTCCGACAGGATGCCGTGCGTGGTCGCGATGACGACGTCGGCCGCGCCCTCGTCGATCAGGGCCTCGGTGGCCTTCACGATCGTGCCGCCGGTGTCGATCATGTCGTCGATCAGCACGCAGAGCTTGCCCTCGACCTTGCCGACCACGCGGTTGGCGACGGCCTGGTTCGGCTTGTCCGGGTCGCGCGTCTTGTGGATGAACGCGATCGGCCGGTCACCCAGCGTCTGCGCCCACTTCTCGGCCAGCCGCACGCGGCCCGAGTCCGGCGAGACGACCGTGATGTCGGCGTCGCCGTAGGTCTTCTTGATGTGCTCGGCCAGCACGGTCTGCGCCATCAGGTGGTCGACCGGGCCGTCGAAGAAGCCCTGGATCTGCGCGGTGTGCAGGTCGACGGTCATGATCCGGTCGGCGCCCGCGGTCTTGAACAGGTCCGCGATCAGCCGCGCCGAGATCGGCTCGCGGCCCTTGTGCTTCTTGTCCTGGCGCGCGTACGGGTAGAACGGCATCACCACGGTGATCCGCTTCGCGCTCGCCCGCTTGAGCGCGTCCACCATGATCAGCTGCTCCATCACGTATTCGTTGATGGGCGTGGTGTGCGCCTGGATGACGAAGGCGTCGGTGCCGCGGACGGACTCTTCGAACCGGACGAACAGCTCGCCGTTGGCGAACGTGTGCGCCGTCTGCGGGGTGATCGTCACGTTGAGGTGCTGGGCCACCTCTTCGGCGAGCTCCTTGTGCGCGCGTCCGGAGAAGAGCATCAGGTTCTTCTTCGGCGTGCCTTGCTTCGGACTCATGCTGGCGACTCCCCGTCGGTTCCTGCTGCTGAATCGGCGTCGAGGGCGGCCTGGGCCGCCTCCGCCGCGGGCGTACCCGGCCGGCGCCGGATCGCCCAGCCTTCGATGTTGCGCTGCGGCGGCGCCGACACCGCGAGTGTGCCCGGCGGGACGTCTTCGCGGATCACGGCACCTGCCCCACTGTAAGCGCCGTCACCGATGTGCACCGGGGCGACGAAGGTGTTGTCCGCGCCCAACCGGACATACGACCCGATAACGGTCCGGTGCTTGTTCACGCCGTCGTAGTTCACGAACACGCTGGAGCAGCCGATGTTGCTGTGCTCACCGATCGTGGCGTCACCCACGTAGGTCAGGTGGGGCACCTTCGTGCCGGCGCCGATCTCCGCCGCCTTCGTCTCGACGAACGCGCCCAGCTTCGCCTTGACGCCCAGCTTCGTGCCCGGCCGCAGGTAGGTGAACGGGCCGACGTTGACGCCGTCGCCGAGTTCGGAGTCCGAGCCGTGGACCCGCACGACGCTTGCGCCGGCACCGATCGTGACGTCGGTCAGCGTGCTGTCCGGCCCGACCGTGCTGCCTTCGCCGACCGACGTGGTGCCCTTGAGCTGCACGCCGGGCTGGATGACGACGTCGCGGGAGAGCGTCACGCCGGCGTCGATCCAGGTGGTGGCCGGGTCGACGACGGTGACGCCCTCGCGCTGCCAGCGATGCACGATCCGGCGGTTGAGCTCGGCGCCGAGCGCCGACAGCTGCACGCGGTCGTTGACGCCCTCGGTCAGCCACGGGTCGTCGACGACCAGCGCGCCGACGTGGAGGCCGTCGCCGTTCGCGATGCCGAGCACGTCGGTGAGGTAGAGCTCGCCCTGCGCGTTGTCGGTCGACAGGCGCGAAAGGCCGTCACGCAGCACAGCGGCGTCGAAGGCGTAGACACCCGAGTTGATCTCGGTGATCTCCGCCTGCTCCGGGGTGGCGTCCTTGTGCTCGACGATCCCGGTCACCTTGCCCGCGCTGTCGCGCACGATCCGGCCGTAGCCGGCCGGGTCGCTGACCACCGAGGTGAGCACGGTGACGGCGTTCTTCGCTTCGGTGTGCTCGTCGAGCAGCGCGCCGAGGGTGGCGGTGTCGAGCAGCGGGACGTCGCCGTAGCTGACGAGCACGGTGCCGGTGAGGTCGGCGGGCAGGGTCGCGAGCGCGCAGGACACGGCGTGGCCGGTGCCCTTCTGCTGGTCCTGCACCGCGGTGCCGACACCGCGGCCGAGTGCGGTCGCGACCTGGGCGAGGTGCGCACCGGCCTGCTCGCGGCCGTGCCCGACGACCACCACGAGGTGTTCGGGGTCCAGGCCGGCGGCCGCCCGGACGGCGTGTTCGACGAGGGGCCGCCCGGCGATCGGGTGCAGCACCTTGGGCGTCGAGGAACGCATGCGGGTGCCTTCACCCGCGGCCAGGATCAACGTGCTCAGCGGGCCGGTCAACGGCGCTCCCAACGGTTACCAAGAGATGGCTTCTGTCGGGCACCGATCCTAACCGTGGTCGTCGGCGTCCCACGCGGGGTCGGTGGGTGGTGCCTCGGTCGCCCAGGCTCCCGCCGGGTCGGCGGCCATCGAGTTCGCCGACGCCACCTGGTTGCCGCCGCCGCGTTTCGCCTGGTACATCGCCGCGTCCGCGCGGGCCAGGACCTGCTCGCCGCGCTCCTGCGGGCGCAGCGAGACCAGCCCGATCGACAGCGTGACCCCGTGCGAGAGGTGGTGTGGCAGGTTCGCGACGGACTTCACCGCGCGCCCGAGCGCCATCTTCGCCGCGGACGCCGGCGTGCCGGGAAGCAGGACGATGAACTCGTCGCCGCCGTAGCGGGCCACGAGGTCGTCGCCGCGCAGCGCGTCACGAAGCGTGCTCGCCACGACACGCAGCACGTTGTCGCCTTCGGCGTGCGACTGCTTGTCGTTGACGCCCTTGAAGCCGTCGAGGTCCACCAGCGCGACCGCGAGGGGCTGCGCGTCGGCCGAGGAGGCGAGCTGACGCAGCTTCTCGTCCAGCGCGCGCCGGTTCGGCAGGCCGGTGAGCGGGTCCTGCAGGGCCTGCTGGGTGATCGCGCCGTGCTCGGCCGACAGCCGTTCGTGCTCGCGGCGGGCGTTCAGGGTGGCGATCTGCGACTCGCGCAGGCTCCACATCTCCGACTCCAGGCGCCGCGCGTAGTCGATCAGCGACTCGCTCGCGCCGGACGCGTAGTCCGGGGTCGTGTCGAGCCGGGCCAGCTCGCGGGCGATGTTCAGCCGCATCGACGGCTGCGAGGTGTCGTCCGAGATGGATTGGCGCGTCTCGCGCAGCACCGAAAGGGCCTCTTCGCGGCGGCCCTCCTTGTCCAGGCAGCGGGCCAGCGCGATCGCGACGATCTCCCGGTCGTGCCCGAACGCGCGCTCGGTGTGCAGCTTCTGCAGCCGGTCGATGTGCTCGGCGCCCGGCTGGTTCAGCGCCGGCGCCGCGGCCAGCACGCCGACCTGGTCGATCGCCGCGACGTTCGCCTTGCGCGGGAACAGCGACTCGGCGAACGGGCCCTCGGCGGCGGCGCCCATCGACGCCGCGGTGCGGAACTTCTCGGCGCTCTCGTCGTACTCGTCGATGCGTTCCAGCCGCAGGCCCCAGCCCAGCAGCATCTTGATCCGGTTGATCAGCTGGAGGGCGATGTCGTGCGGGCTCGCGCTCTCGCGGATCGCCGCCGCGGCCCGGCCGATCACCTCCTCGGCCGCCTCGTAGACGCCGAGCTGGTTGAGCACCAGCCAGCAGTCGATCAGCGTCGAAGACAGCAGCCGGTTCCAGGCGCGCAGCCCGACCTGCCGGTCCGGGATCGTGGAGTCGTCCAGGATGGCCAGCGCCCGGGCGATCTCGGTGAGCGCGGCGTCCTCCTGCGCGGCGGCCACGAGCCGGCGCCCGCGCAGCGCGTGCGCGTCCGCCCGCAGCAGGGCGATGCCGTGGCGGCGGGTGTGCGCGAGCATCTCGTCGAGCCGGGGCTCGGCCTCCGCGGCCAGGCCCTTGGTGGCCAGCCGGGCCAGGGCGGACGAGCGCAGCAGCTGGGCCACGAGCAGCGGCTCGCCGCGGCGCTGGGTCTCGTCGAGCAGCTCGTCCATCATCGCGACGATCTCGAGCTGCTGGGTGTATTCGTGCCGCTGGACGGCGGCACCCAGCTCCCGCGCACGCCCGACCAGCCAGGCGTCGGACATCTCGGCCAGCGCGGGCCGCCTGGCCGTGACCGGGTCGGTCGCCTCGTCGGTCAGCGCCAACCTCCCGGGTCGTGGGGTTCGGGTCCTGCTGCTCCGCCGCCAGGATTCGAACCTGAACTGTCAGAACCAAAATCTGAAGTGCTGCCGATTACACTACGGCGGATCGATCCTGGTCAGGATAGCGACGATCGGGTGTCGTCCGCGCGGGGGATGCGTTATGCGCCCGTCCGCCGGGTACCCGGGTCCGAAAGACATCGGTGTGAGTTCGGGCTCTCCCCAGCCGCCCGAACCTCCTGTACCGTAACTTACGGCATCGTAGGTTAGGGCGCCCTTGGTAGAAGGCTGCCCGTGTAGGAAGAAGTGAAGCGTATGACGGCCACGCTCGACCGTTCCCAGCCCGCCGGGGAGCCGGAAGCTCCCAAGGGGCCCAAACCTGTCATCGACGGCCAGCGCGGCATCGGCGTGCAGCTGTCGGTCTACTTCGGTGTGATCGCCCCGCTCGTGGCCCTGCTGGTCGCGGTGCCGTTCGCGTGGGGCTGGGGACTGAGCTGGGTCGACGTCGGCATCTTCGTGGTGTTCTACGCGATCAGCGGGCTCGGCATCACGGTGTCGTACCACCGCTACTTCACGCACGGGTCGTTCAAGGCCAAGCAGTGGCTGCGCGTGTTCATGGCCATCGCGGGCAGCATCGCCCTGCAGGGCCCGGTGATCACCTGGGTCGCCGACCACCGCCGCCACCACGCGTTCTCCGACCGCGACGGCGACCCGCACTCGCCGTGGGCGTTCGGTACCTCGCCGTGGGCCATCGCCAAGGGCTTCTGGCACGCGCACATGGGCTGGCTGTTCGAGCGCGACCAGACCAACGCCGAGCGCTTCGCGCCGGACCTGGTGAAGGACCCGGCGATCAAGAAGGTCGACGACCTGTTCTGGCTGTGGGCCCTGGTCAGCCTGCTGCTGCCGGCGCTGCTGGGCGGCCTCATCTCGTGGTCGCTGTGGGGCGCGGTGACGGCCTTCTTCTGGGCCGGCCTGGTGCGCATCTGCGTGCTGCACCACGTGACCTGGTCGGTCAACTCGATCTGCCACATGATCGGCGAGCGCCCGTTCGCCGCCCGCGACAAGTCGGCCAACTTCTGGCCGCTGGCGATCTTCTCCTTCGGCGAGTCGTGGCACAACCTGCACCACGCCGACCCGACGTCGGCGCGCCACGGCGTCAAGCGCGGCCAGATCGACATCTCCGCGCGGCTGATCTGGATCTTCGAGAAGTTCGGCTGGGTGCACGACGTGCGCTGGCCGACCCCGCAGCGGCTGGCCCGTATCGCCACGGAAAAGGGCTAGTCAACTAGGCTGCCGAAATGGCGGGGAGACGGCGTTCGAAGCGTGAGCAGGTCACCGGGGCACGTCCGGCCGCCCCGGTGACCCGGGTCCGGATGACCGGCACCGAGCGGCGTCAGCAGCTGCTGAACGTGGCCCGGGCCCTGTTCGCCGAGAAGGGCTTCGACGGGACGTCGATCGAGGAGATCGCGCACCGCGCCAACGTGTCGAAACCGGTGGTGTACGAGCACTTCGGCGGCAAAGAGGGCATCTACGCGGTGGTCGTCGACCGCGAAACGCAGCTGCTGCTCGACCGGATGGTCTCGACCCTCCACGGCGGGCACCCGCGCGCGATGCTGGAACAGGCGGCGACGGCGCTGCTGTCCTACGTCGAGGATTCCCACGACGGCTTCCGCATCCTGGTCCGCGACTCCCCGGTGGCCAGCTCCACGGGGACGTTTTCGACGGTGCTGAACGACATCGCGAGCCAGGTCGAACACATCCTGGCCCAGCAGTTCGCGGCCCGCGGCTACGACGAGAAGCTGGCGGCGCTGTACGCGCAGGCCCTGGTGGGGATGGTCGCCCTGACCGGCCAGTGGTGGCTGGACGCGCGCAAGCCCAAGCGCGACGAGGTGGCCGCGCACCTGGTCAACCTGGCGTGGAACGGGTTGTCGCACCTGGAGCACAAGCCGAAGCTGCGGCTGCGTTAGCGCGGTGACCGCCGAGGACCCTGGTTCCCCGGCGGCGGCCGATTCCTTCGCCCGGCAACGCTGGGCGGCGCACGGCGCCAAGGGCCGGCCCGGGCGATGGTTCTGCACGGGATGCGGCTGGCGGTCGCGGCAGGCGCCCGGCACGCGACCGTCGCGTGCCTGGGGGAGCCGGCACCGCGCGGGAGTTGTACTACGGGGCCGGGTTCCGGGCGTTTTCGCGGGACGCCCCGCTCATCGCAGCTGCCCGGTCGCCCGAAGGTGGTCGAAGATGAGCTGGTCCACCGCGGAAACCCGGCCGCGGTCGGCGTACCCGAGCCACGCGATCTCTTCGATCTCGCTGCTCGCCTCGAGGGTTCCGCGGTATCCGGCGGTGTAGCAGGTCATCCGCACCAGCGTGCCGGCCGCGTGACCGTGCGCCTGCGCCTCGAAGGTGCCGGCCGCGGCGATCGAGTCTTCGGTGATCTCGACGTCGAGTTCTTCGCGGATCTCGCGGACCAGCGTCTCGGCGTCCGTCTCGCCGGGCTCGCGCTTGCCGCCGGGGAGGTAGTAGACGTTCTTGCCGCGCGAACGCGTGCTGAGGATCCGGCCGTCCACCAGGTGCAGCCAGGCGATCTTGTCGATCACGCCAGCGCCGCCACGGCCTCGTCCGTCGTCACGACCGTGCCCAGCCGCGGGAAGATCTTCGTGATCGCGTTCTCGTGCGAGATCTCCGACAGCGCCGTCATCGCGTCGGACACCGCGACCGTGTCGTAGCCGTGGTCCGAGGCTGCGCGCAGGGTCGACTCGACGCCGAACTCCGTCGCGATGCCGCCGAACACCACCGTGCGGACGCCCGCCCCGCTCAGGTACTCGTGGAGGTCGGTCCCGGCGAACCCGCCGATCGTGTACTTCGTGACGACCTTGTCGTCCCCGGTCTCGAAGACCAGCTCGTTGCCCGGCGGGTTGTCCGGCCGCGACACCTTCACGACCACCACCGGCGCGCCCGCCTTGCGGAACGCCTCCCGCAGGCGCAGGGCGTTCGCGACGACTTCTTCGCCGGTGTACGGCGTGGTCGGCAACGCCACGATCCGCGCCTGCAGGTCGATCAGGACGAGCGCGGACGTGGCCGGGTCGATCTCGGTCATCCCCCGATCCTAGGCACTAGGCTCGGAGCATGGGGAACAACAGGGAAATCGTGGTGACGGGCGGCGGCACGGGCATCGGCTACGCGGTGGCGGCGGCCTTCGCCGAGGCCGGCGAGCACGTCACGATCACCGGGCGCCGGGAGCAGGTGCTGACCGAAGCCGCGACGCTGGCGGGCGCGCGGCCCGTCGTGTTCGACGCCGCCGATCCGGCCGCCGTCGAGGCCGCACTGGCGGAGTTGCCGGAACGCGTCGACGTGCTCGTCAACAACGCCGGCGGCAACACCGACTTCCTCGGAAGCGACGGCGAGGACGGGCTGGCCGGCTTCGCGGCGGCGTTCGAACGGAACCTGCGGTCCAATGTGGTCAGTGCCGCGCTGGTGACGCACGCGCTGCGCGACCGGCTCGCCGACGGGGCGCGGATCATCACCATCGGCTCGATCGCCGCGCACACCGGCGCCGGGTCCTACGGGGCCGCGAAGGCCGCCGTCGAAGCGTGGAACGTCAGTGTGGCCAGGGAGTTCGGGCCGCGCGGGATCACCGCGAACGTCGTCGCGCCCGGGCTGATCGGGGACACCGAGTTCTTCCACGGGCAGCTGAGCGACAGCCGTCGCGAGTGGCTGATCGGGAACACGATGAACAAGCGGCCCGGCACGCCGGAGGACGTCGCCGCCGTCGTGACGTTCTTGGCGAGCCCCGCCGCCGGGCACGTCACCGGACAGGTGGTGCACGTCAACGGCGGGGCTCACCTGGGCAAATAGCATCTGGATGCCGGTCCTCGGGCGCCAGGTCGGCGATGGCGCCCGGGGACCGGCGCGGTGCTGCCGCGGGAACGCTTTCTTCGGACCGCGTCCAACACGCGTCGGGGGCGGGCGAAAAACTCTTGGCTCACACCATGTTCCGCGTCCCGCCGTCCGGGCGGAAGTGTCCACGGCACCTTCGCGGCCGTGCTTTTCTCATGGTCAGGCGGGCGTGACCTTCAGCAGCTTGTCGTCCGTCCCGTCCGACGTGGTCACGTACAGGGCGCCGTCCGGGCCGCTGCGGACCGCGCGCAGGCGGCCGAACTTGTCGTCGAACTCCGGCGGCAGCGTGACGTCGAGGACCTTGCCCGCCGGGTCCAGGTGGTACAGCAGCAGTTTCTGCCCCTTGAGCGCCACCACGACGAGCGCGCCGTCGTTCGGGCCCCACTGCGCGCCGGTCAGGAACGCGTCACCGCTGATCGCCTCGGTGATCTTCCCGGATGTCCACAATGGACTCACCGCGTCCGGGAACCGCTTGAGGTCGGTCATCGGCACGCTCTCGTCGTAGCTGGTGCCGGTGCCGCCCTTCGACGGGTCCCAGCCGTAGTTGGCGCCCGGCTTCAGCAGGTTGACCTCGTCGTCGAACGTCGGCCCGTGCTCGGCGGTGATCACCTGGCCGCTGCCCGGCCGGATCGCCACGCCCTGGACGTTGCGGTGGCCGTAGGTGTAGACCAGCTGCTCGTGCGGGTCACTCGAAGTGATGAACGGGTTGTCCGGCAACGGCTTCCCGGTCTTCGCGTCCAGCCGCAGCACCTTGCCGCCGAGGGAGTGGCGGTCCTGCGAGATCGACGCGCGGGCGGTGTCGCCGGTGCCGACGAGCAGGGCGCCGTCCGGGGCGAACGTCGGGCGGCAGCCGGAGTGCCGCCCGCTCGGGTTCACCGGCAGCCCGGTCAGCAGGTCCTTCACCTTCGTCGCGCTGGTGCCGTCCTCGGCGAGCCGCCAGGTGACCAGCCGGATGTCGACGGCCTTGCCGCCTTCCTGGTGGTCCTGGCAGGTGATGAACTCGCGGCTGGTGCTGAAGTCCGGGCTGACGACCAGGCCGAGCAGGCCGCCTTCGCCCTGCACGAGGACGTCGGAGAAGTCGGCGCGCACGTCGGCCGCCTTGCCGTCGCGGATCAGCGCGAGCTTGCCGGGCCGCTGCGGCACCAGGATGCCGCCGTCGGGCAGGAACCCGACGTCCCAGCCGTGCTGCAGCCCGGCGGTCACCGTCTCGACCTTGAACTTCCCGGACGCGGCGGCCGGCGAGGGCGCGGGCGGGACGCTCTGCACGGGTTCGCTCGCCGCCCCCGAACAGCCCAGGACCAGCAGGGACACCACACCGATGAGACCCAGCGCACGCCGCATACGCCTCATCCTGCCACCAAGCGGTGAAATCGCCGTGCGACGCGGCGCTCGTGCGCTCAGGAGCCGGGCCGCACCAGCCCGGACTCGTAGGCGAAGACGACCGCGTGCACCCGGTCGCGCAGCCGCAGCTTGCTCAGGATCCGCCCGACGTGCGTCTTCACCGTCGTCTCGCCGATGTACAGCTTCGCGGCGATCTCCCCGTTGGACAGCCCGCGCGCGAGCAGGCCCAGCACGTCCTTCTCGCGTTCGGTGAGCGCTCCGAGCTTCTCGGCGTCCACCGGGTCGCGGTCGTCGGCGAGGTACCGGTCGAGCAGCCGCCGGGTGACCGACGGCGAGACCATCGAATCGCCGCGCAGCACCCCGCGGATCGCGACGAGCATCTCCTCCGACGGCGCGTCCTTCACCAGGAACCCGCTGGCCCCGCCGCGCAGGGCGGCGTACGCGTACTCGTCGAGGTCGAAGGTCGTGATGATGAGGACGCGCACGTCCGGCAGCTCGGCGCAGATCCGCGCGGTCGCCGTGACGCCGTCGAGCACCGGCATCCGGACGTCCATCAGCACCAGGTCCGGCCGCAGCTGCCTGGCCAGCGCGATGGCCTCCTCCCCGTTGGCCGCCTCGCCCGCGACGACGAGGTCGTCCTGGCTTTCGACGATCATCCGCAGGCCGACGCGGACCAGCTGCTGGTCGTCGCAGAGCAGGATCCGGGTGGTCACGGGGTCACCACCAGGGTTGCGCACACGCGGTACCCGCCGTCCGGGAGCGGGCCGGTCGTCAGCTCGCCGTGGTACATGCCGACGCGCTGGCGCATTCCGGTGAGGCCGCGGCCGGACGACGGCAGCGCCGGGGCCGGCGGGGCGTGGCCGCCGGTGTTCGTCACCTCGATGCGCACCCCGGGTGGCTCGAAGGCGACGCCGACGCGGCCGGTGGCGTCGGCGGGGGCGTGCTTGATCATGTTGGTCAGTGCCTCCTGGACGATCCGGTACGCCTGCAGCGCGGCGCTGGCCGGCAGCGCGCCCGGATCGCCGGTCACGTCGAGCGCGACGTCGCGCCCGGACTGGTCGACGAGCTCGCGCAGGCCGGCGAGCGTCGGCTGGGGACTGCGCGCCGCCTGGCCGGCGTGCAGGACTTCGAGGAGCCGCCGCAGCTCGGCCAGCGCGTCCCGGCCGGTGTGGACGATCGTGTCGAGTGTGCGGTCGACGGCCTCGGGGTCGCGGTGCCGGGCGAGCTTCGCGCCCTCGGCGTTCAGCACGATCACGCTCATGCTGTGCGCCAGGACGTCGTGCAGCTCGCGCGCGATCCGGGTGCGCTCCTCGGCGACGGCCGCGCGGGTCCGGGCGTCGTCGTGCTTCTTCTCTTCGGCGGCGAGTTCTTCCTGTTTGCGGAAGAACTCGCCGAGCGCCCAGGCCGCGATGTGCAGCGGCAGGATGCCGAGCACGGTGAAGGTCGGGTTGATCGTGTCCGGGGCGTAGAGCGTGACCCACTGGACGCCGAGCACGACGATCGCCACCGCGATCGCCGCGGCGAACCACCGGTCCCGCCGCTTCACGAGGGTGAACAGCACGACCGCCATGGCCAGCTCGGTGCGGCCGCGGTCGTAGGCCCAGATGTCGTTGAAGTACACCGCCGCCGCCCCGGCGATGACCAGCACCGCGACCGTGCGCGGGAACCGGCGCCGGACCAGCAGCGGGAGCAGGAACACCATCGGGAACGCGCGGGTGGTCCACGGCTCTTCCCCGGCCCAGCCGGGCGCGAGGAAGACGAACACGCCGTACAGCGGCAAGTCCACCGTCCAGCGGTGCCGGCGCACCCACATCACGAGTCGTTCCACCTCCCGAACGTAACGCCCGGACCCCGTCCGGGGCGTCCTTCCCGCGGACCGTCCGTGTCCTCCCCGGGGAGGACACGGACCGGCCGGTCCGGCGGATTCGCGGCCACCCCGGCCGTTCCTAGCGTCGGGGCCATGTCGATCACCAGGGAATTCCTCCGCCACCCGGTCCTGACCGGCGCGATCGCGCCGAGCTCGCCACGGCTGGCCGAAGAGATGACGGCGGGCCTCGGCCTGGAGCGCGCGGCGTGCGTCGCCGAACTCGGTCCGGGCACCGGCGTGTTCACCGAAGCGGTCCTCGCGCTCCTGCGTCCCGAAGCGCGTCTGACGGCCGTCGAGATCAACCCGCGTTTCGCGGCGGCCTTGAGCGAGCGCTTCCCACAGGTCGACGTCGTCACGGGCTCGGCGGAACACCTCGCGCCGGCCGGGTTCGACGTCATCGTCTCCGGCCTGCCGTGGACGGCCATGACGGCGGTCCGGCAGCAGCGCATCCTCGACGCGGTCACCGCGGCGCTGGCCCCGGACGGCCGGTTCACGACGTTCGCGTACGCCCACGCGGCTTGGACACCGCCCGCGCGCCGCTTCGCCGCGTCACTGCGAAGCCGTTTCGCGGTGGTGGAGCGGACTTCGGTCGTCTGGGGCAACCTGCCGCCGGCTTTCGTGTACCGCGCCGCGCTGCCGGTGGCGGTGGGAAGGGCCCGGCGTGGACAGCCTGCTACGGCCTCTGCTTGACGCGCCCCCGGTGGTCGTCTACCTGGTCTGTGCCCTGGTGATCACCGCGGAAACCGCACTGCTGCCGGGAATCGTGCTGCCGACGTTGTCGACGTTGCTGCTGATGGGTTTCCTCGCCGAGCGGGGCACGCTCCACCTCGGACTCGCCTGGGCGGTGGCCGTCGGCGCGGCCGTCCTCGGCGACCAGCTCGCCTACCTCGAGGGACGGCGCTGGGGACCGCGCCTGGCCCACCGCGACCGCTGGAAGCGCGCGGAGGCGGCGATCGCCCGCCACGGCGTCCCGGCGGTGGTCGCGGGCCGCTGCCTGGCCGGCGTCCGGACGCTGATGCCACGCGTGGCGGGCTCGGCGGCGATGCCGTACCGCCGGTTCACGGCGGGCAGCGTGGCGGCGGCCGTGCTGTGGGCGAGCGCGGAACTGCTGGTGGGTCACACGACGGCGCTGGTGCTGTGAAGGCGTTCCGCCGTTTCGGCATCGGCGGGCAGGAACGTCTCCAGCCTGAGCTCCGACACGGTGACATCGGCCGCCGTCGCGAACGTCGTGATCGCGGTGATCAGGCGCAGCTCGCCGACCGACGTCGCCAGCCGGACCGGCACCGCGAACCCCAGGTGCTCCGGGCCGGGTGGCGACGCCGGCGGCAAGTACCCCTCCAGCTCGGCGAGCTGCCGGGCCAGGCGTTCGTCCGGGGTGCGGGCGAGGTCGTTGCGGAGGCGTTCGAGGATGTGCCGCGCCCAGTCGTCGAGGTTGCGCACCCGCGGCGCCATCCCCTTCGGGTGCAACGCCAGCCGCAGCGTGTCGACCGGTTCGCGCAGGAGTTCCGGCGCGACGCCCTCGGTGAGCAGCCCGAACCCGTCGTTCGCGGCGACGAGCACGCCGTGGCGGTCGACGACGATCGCCGGGTAGGGCCGGTGGCCGTCGAGCAGCCGCCGCAGGCCCTCGAGCACCGGCCGGATGGCCGGGTCGCCGAGCCGCGTTTCGGGGTAGGTCGGCGCGTAGCCGGCGGCGTGGAGCAGGCCGTTGCGTTCGCGCAGGGGCAGTTCGAGGGACTCGGCGACGCGCAGGACCATGCCGCGCCCGGGCACCGAGCGCCCGCTTTCCATGAAGCTCACGTGCCGTTGCGTCGTGCCGGCGCGCAACGCCAGGTCGAGCTGGCTGAGCCGCCGCCGGGTGCGCCAGTCCTTGAGCGCGGTTCCGAAGTCCACGGGTCCATCCTGCTCGCGGCGTCCATTCCCCGCGGGGAATTGAGCGCATACCCCGTTCCGGCGACGCTTCGGCCATGACGAACTACGGCCTGGTCATCCCGACCTACCAGCCCATCCTCGACGCCGGGCGCACCGCACCCGAGCTGGTCGAGACCGCGGTCTTCGCGGAGGAACTCGGCCTCGACTCGGTCTGGGTCGGCGACACCCTCGCGCGGGCCCCGCTGGACGCGCTCGCGGTCCTGTCCGCCTTCGCCGCCCGGACGTCCCGGGTGACGCTGGGGACGGCCGCCCTGCTCCCGGCCCTGCGGAACCCGATCTTGACGGCGAACCAGCTGCTGTCCCTCGACCTGCTGAGCGAGGGCCGCCTCACGGTGGCGGTCGGGGCCGGGTTCGCCGGCCGCAGCGAGCCGGAGTTCGCGTTCGCGGGTGTCCCCTGGGAGCGGCGGCGGGCCCGGCTGGACGACATCGTGGCGCTGTGGCGGGCGATCTGGAGCGGCGGGTCTTCGTTCCACGGCTCGGTGCTGCACTACGACGCACTGCCGGTGTTCCCGGCGCCGGCCCGCCCGGGCGGGCCGCCGGTGTGGCTGGCGGCGTACACGCCGGGCGCGCTGGAGCGGGTGGGCCGGTTGTACGACGGCTGGCTGCCCTACCCGCCGGACCCGGCCGACTACGGCTCGGGCCTGGCCCGGATCCGGGCGCTTGCGTCCCGGCCGGTGACCCCGGCGTTGTTCGCGACGGTCCTCGTCGAGGACGATCCGCTGCGCGGGCGCTCGCTGCTGGAGGAGTACTGCCAGCGCAACTACGGCCGCCCGGCGGCGTTCGTCCAGGGGATCCAGATGCAGGTCAGCGGGAGCGCGGCGGAGGTGGCCTCCCGGCTGCGCGAGTACGAAGGGGCGGAACACTTCCTGCTGCGGATCGCGAGCACGGACCCGAAGGTGTTCGACGAGCAGCTGCCGCGGGTGGCGGAGGTGGTGAACCTGCTCCGGTCGTGAGCCTGCCGCGGCTCTCGTGGGCGGGAAACAGGGTCAGAACACTGTTTCCCACTCACGACCAGCGGTGATCGGGAACTTGTCGGGGGTGGCACGTAGGCTGGGACCGTGACCGACGCTCCACTGTCCGGACTCCTCACCGCCATCCTTCCCGACCCGGCCCTGCGCGGCGTGGTCGAGCGCGCCGGTGCGCCGCTGCTCGAGCTGCAGGGCCCGATCGCCGCCCGGCAGCTCGTCGCCGCCGCTCTCGCCGCCGATGACGGGGCCGGCAAGCCCGTGCTCGCCGTCACCGCCACCGGACGGGAGGCCGACGAGCTGACCGCGTCCCTCGGTGCGCTCCTGGGAAAGCACAGGGTCGCCGACTTCCCGAGCTGGGAGACCCTGCCGCACGAGCGCCTCTCGCCGCGCGCGGACACCGTCGGGCGCCGGCTCGAGGTGCTGCACCGGCTGAAGACCGGGGACGACGGGCTGCGCGTGGTCGTCGCCACCGTCCGCAGCCTGATCCAGCCCATGGCGCCCGGCCTCGGCTCGCTCGCCCCGATCGACCTCGTCGTCGGCGAAGAGACGCCGTTCGAGGAGCTCCTCGAACGGCTCGTCGAGCTGGCCTACACCCGCGTCGACATGGTCGAGAAACGCGGCGAGTTCGCCGTCCGCGGCGGCATCTTGGACCTCTTCGGGCCCACCGCGCAGCACCCCGTCCGGGTGGAGTTCTGGGGCGACGAGGTCAGCGAGATCCGCGCGTTCGCCGTCTCCGACCAGCGGTCGCTGCCCGGTGAGATCGCGCGGGTCACCGCGCCGCCGTGCCGCGAGCTGCTGCTCACCCAGCCGGTCAAGGAGAAGGCCGCGGAGCTGGCGAAGACCTACGAAGCCGACGCGCACCTGGCCGAGATGCTCACCAAGCTCGCCGACGGCATCCCGGTCGAGGGCATGGAGGCGCTCATCCCCGTCCTCTGCGAAGGCGAACTCGAACTCCTCACCGACGCGATGCCGGTGGGCACCCACGTGCTGCTCACCGACCCGGAGAAGATCCGCGCCCGCGCCGCCGACCTCGTCCGCACCGGCCAGGAGTTCCTCGAAGCGTCCTGGACGACGGCCGCGGCGGGCGGGCAGGCGCCGATCGACCTCGGCGCGTCCGCCTACCGGGCGCTCGACGAGATCGCGTCCCACGCCCAGGACACCAAGCGCGCCTGGTGGACGCTGACCCAGCTGACCAGCGAAGACCCCGACGTCTACCGCGTCTCGGTCGAAGCCGCGCCCGCGTACCGCGGCGAGCTCGAGCGCGCGATGGCGGACCTGCGGGCGCACACGGCGTCGGGCGGCACGGCGGTGCTCGTCGTCGCCGGCCAGGGCACCGCCGCGCGCGCGGTCGAGCAGCTCACCGGCGCCGACGTCCCGGCCACCCAGGCGGGTGACGGCCTGAAGAGCGTCCCGGCCGCGGGCATGGTCACGGTCACCTGCGGCGGCCTCACCGACGGGTTCGTCTCACCCGAGCGCGCCCTGGTCGTGCTGAGCGAAGCGGACCTCACCGGCCGCGGCGCGGGCGCCGGAACGTCCACAAAGGACCTCAACACGAAGATGCCGTCCCGGCGGCGCAACGCGGTCGACCCGCTGGCCCTGAAGGCCGGCGACTACGTCGTGCACGACCAGCACGGCATCGGCCGGTTCGTCGAGATGGTCCAGCGGACGGTCGCCGGCGCCACCCGCGAGTACCTCCTGCTGGAGTACGCGTCGTCGAAGCGCGGCCACCCGGGTGACCGGCTGTTCGTGCCCACCGACCAGCTCGACGAGGTCTCCCGGTACGTCGGCGGCGAGCTGCCCACGCTCAACAAGCTGGGCGGCTCGGACTGGAAGAACACCAAGGCCAAGGCCAAGAAGGCGGTCAAGGAGATCGCCGCCGAGCTGGTGCAGCTGTACGCGGCGCGCCAGGCCGCGCCCGGCCACGCGTTCGGCCCGGACACCCCGTGGCAGCACGAGCTGGAAGACGCCTTCCCGTTCACCGAGACGAACGACCAGCTCGCCGCCATCGACGAGGTCAAGGCCGACATGGAACGCGGCGTCCCGATGGACCGCGTGATCTGCGGCGACGTCGGCTACGGCAAGACGGAGATCGCCGTCCGCGCGGCGTTCAAGGCGGTGCAGGACGGCAAGCAGGTCGCGGTCCTGGTGCCGACGACACTGCTCGCCCAGCAGCACCTGAACACCTTCCAGGAGCGGATGCGCTCGTTCCCGGTGACGATCAAGGGCCTGTCCCGGTTCACGAACAAGACCGAGTCCGACCTGATCCTCGAGCAGCTGGCCGCCGGCGAGGTCGACATCGTCATCGGCACGCACCGGCTGCTGCAGACCGGCATCCGCTACAAGGACCTCGGCCTGGTGATCGTCGACGAGGAGCAGCGGTTCGGCGTCGAGCACAAGGAGCACATCAAGGCGCTGCGCACGCACGTCGACGTGCTGACGATGTCGGCGACGCCGATCCCGCGCACGCTGGAGATGTCGCTGGCCGGCATCCGCGAGATGTCGACGATCCTGACCCCGCCGGAGGACCGCCACCCGATCCTGACCTACGTCGGCGCGTACGACGACAAGCAGGTCGGCGCGGCGATCCGCCGTGAGCTGCTGCGCGACGGCCAGGTCTTCTACGTCCACAACCGGGTTTCCTCGATCGAGAAGGCGGCGCGGCGGATCCGCGAGCTGGTGCCGGAGGCGCGGGTCGTCACCGCGCACGGCCAGATGAACGAGGACAAGCTCGAAAAGATCATCCAGGGCTTCTGGGAGAACGAGTACGACGTCCTGGTGTGCACCACGATCGTCGAGACCGGCCTCGACATTTCGAACGCCAACACGCTCTTGGTCGAGCGCGGCGACCTGCTGGGGCTGGCGCAGCTGCACCAGCTGCGCGGCCGCGTCGGGCGAGGGCGTGAGCGCGGGTACGCGTACTTCCTGTACCCGCCGGAGGCGCCGCTGACGGAGACCGCGCACGACCGCCTGGCGACGATCGCCCAGAACACCGAGCTGGGCGCGGGCATGGCGGTCGCGATGAAGGACCTCGAAATCCGCGGCGCGGGCAACATCCTGGGTGCGGAGCAGTCCGGGCACATCGCGGGCGTCGGGTTCGACCTCTACGTGCGGCTCGTCGGCGAAGCGGTCGACGCGTTCAGGCGGCACGCGGGCGCGGAGCCGGCGGAGGAAGAGGAGCTGGCGGAAGTCCGCGTCGACCTCCCGATCGACGCCCACATCCCGCACGACTACGTGCCGGGGGAGCGGTTGCGGCTGGAGGCGTACCGCAAGATCGCGGCGGCCCCGGACACCGAGGGCCTGGACGCGGTGCGCGAAGAGCTGATCGACCGCTACGGCCAGCCGCCCGCGCCGGTGAACCGGCTGCTGGCGGTGGCGAAGTTCCGGCACACCTGCCGCGAGGCGGGCGTGACGGAGGTGGCGGTCCAGGGCACCACGATCCGGTTCGCGCCGCTGCCGCTGCTGGATTCACAGATGGTGCGGCTGAAGCGGCTGTACCCGAAGGCGGTGTACAAGGCGGTGACGAACACGGTGTCGGTGCCGAAGCCGACGGAGGGCCCGGCCGGTGGCCGGATCGGCGCGCCGACGCTGCGGGACGAAGAACTGCTGGACTGGTGCACGAAACTGCTGGTGCAGCTGACGAAGAAACCCGCGGCGGTCTAGCAGCGGCCCCCCGTCGTGGGGGGGGGGTGGGTGTGGGGAATATCAAAAAAAAAAAAAAAAACCAAGACGGAGACAGACGGATCGAGACGGGAGTGGGCCCGCGCCACCCACAACCCCCCCCCC
>NZ_JBFANY010000026.1:0-84748 GCF_040674975.1 Amycolatopsis sp. NPDC049688 | reverse complement strand
GCCGTTCCGACCGGAGTGGCGTTGATCGGCTTGGGCATCTCGCTGTGGCGGGCCCGGCCGGCCACGGGCAGCGACAACTCGGCGCCTCCCACTGTGGAACACGCCGCCGCGCGATGATCATCGGCGTCGGCTCCACGCGGAATGCGTTCACCGCACGAAGGTGATCGGATGACCGGACGCGTCACCGTCGAGCAGGTGGTCGTCGTGGCCCTTCAGGAACCGGGTGAAGAACGACGCCACCAGTGCTCGGGTGGCTGTCACGGCGCGGCGTCCGTCGACCGTTCCGATCGCCGCCGCCAGCGTCTCGGCGGGTACCCGGCCTGTGAGCTGGGGGAGCAGGGCTTCGGCGTCGGTGAAGGAGGCGTGACCGGAGTCGTCCAGGGTGACGTCCGCCTTCCAGCCGTGCTGGTGCCGCCAGAACGCGGCCCACGACGGCTCGCGGTGGATATCGCTTCCGCTCGCTGCCGGACTGCTGCCCAGCAGGAGGAACGGGCGGTCCAGGCCGTGCGCGGCGACCTCGCTGAGGTTTGTGCCGTCCGGCTTCGCCGAGTACTCCAGCGTGCCGTCCATGTCGACGCCGGCCTTGATCCGCGGATCGGTGTACATCGTGTTCGCCGCCGTGAAGCCGCCCGCGGACTGCCCGAACATCCCGATCCGGCGGAGGTCCATGCCCGCGTTCAGCCCGCCCGGCAGGCTCGGCAGCCGGTCGAGCACCAGGCTGGTGTCGGCCGTGCGCGCCTCCATCAGCTTCCGGAAGAACGCCGGCGTCGTGCCGGTGCGGTACGCCTCGTTCCAAAGCGCCAGCAGCGGACCGTTGCCGGTCACGTGGCCGTCCGGGAACCGGACCGCCGGCCCGTCGCCGGTGTGGTCGATGGTGACCACCACGAAGCCGCGCGAGGCGAGATCTTCGACCAGCGAAACGTTCCAGTCCCGCGGGTCGCCCGCGCCGGGCGAGTACAGCACGACCGGGAACCGCCCGGGCGCCATCGCGGCGTCGCGCACGGAGTGGGTCTCGGTCGACGCCCAGTCCACCAGGCCGGCCGGCAAGCCGAGGTTGCCCCCGGCCACCGCGGCGACCGCCGGCGGGAACTGGCGGGTGACCGGCGAGTCTCCACTGTGGATAGTGGGGTGGAAGACGCTGATCATCAGCTCCCGGTAGGGCTGCGCCGGCACCCACGGATCCGGCCGGGTGCGGTCGACGAGCCGGAAGCTCGATTCGCCGACGGCGTAGCGGCCGGTCGGCGCGGGAAGCGTGAGCGTCAGGCCTTCGGCCGCGGCCACCGCCGGAGCCGGAGCCGAGACAGCGAGCATGGCCGCGGCCAGGGAACCGACGACGAAACGAGAGCTGCGCATGCGGGTTCCTCCCGGCGGCGGGGACGCGGACGGGATCGAGCTTTCCGTTCCGCGGCTCCGCCGGCCACCGGGCTGGCAGGCGTTTCCCCACTCCGGAAAACCGGAATCCACCATGACGGCCGGCTCCGTCGGCAACCGGCGGCGTTCGCGGATGGGCCCCGTCCGTCGGCATGTGAGGCTCGACCACTGGCATGAGCGGACGGTCGCAATCTTGATAGGCGGCTGTGGACGGCCGGAGAGCGTGGAGTGTGTGGGATGGTCGGGAGGTGGCGAGAAGTGCTGAGGAGTTCGACCGCTGGTATGCGGATCGGACCGATTCACCGGTGGCTGATGCTCTCGTGCGACGGGTGCTCGGCCTGCCGCCGGGCTTGCAATCCACCAGCCTGCTGAGCGGGGCCGGGCTCGATGAAGTCGTGGCGGAGCTCGGTCTGCGTGATGGGCATGTTCTGCTGGATCTGGCCTGTGGCCGTGGCGGTTATGGGCTGGAGATTGCGCGGCGCACCCGTTGCCGGCTTGCCGGGCTGGACTTTTCGCCGGTGGCGATCGAGCAAGCTCGGCGTCGGGCGCAGGTTCTGGAGCTGGCGGATCGAGCCGACTTCCGGGTGGGTGAGCTGACCGAGACGGGGTTGCGCGCGGCGTCGGTCGATGCGGTGCTCGTTGTCGACTCCCTGCAGTTCGCCGAGTCGATTCCGGACGCTTTGCGGGAGTGTCGTCGAGTTCTGCGTGCCGGCGGCCGCATCGTAGTCACCTGCTGGGAAGCTTCGGACCCGAGCGATGAGCGGCTGTCCAAGAGGATGCGGCAGGTGGATCTGCTCAGCCAGCTGCCGCTGGCTGGATTCGTGGACGTCGAGGTCACAGACAAACCGGCATGGCGGGTGGCGGAGAAGGCTTTGTGGGAGGAGGCTCTCACCATCGGCGCCGGCGATGATCTGGCGATGCAGTCGATGCAGGAAGAGGCACAGCGAGTTCTGGCGACCTTCGACGGATTGCGCCGGGTCCTGGCCACGGCATTCACACCCAGCTCCGATCAGGTGCCATCGGCGTAGCCGACGTAGCTCATCTCCGGAGTTGCGACCACTCGTTCACACGACTCGCCGCGGCCGACGTCCGCTCATCGGCACGACAGTGCGTTGGGTGTCAGGTTGCGGACGCCATGTACGCCGCCAGGATGACCGAGGCCTCGGCCAGCCTGCGCAGCCGGCGGGTGGCGCAGTGCCGGTCCATGCGGATGCCTCGTCAGTTGGGCAGGATAGAGGTGTCGAGACTGGCCGCGTCGGCGCCGGTTTGGGACTGCGGTACGCCGATCCGCCCGGGCGCACCGGCTTCTCCGGCCGGTGCGCCCGGGATCGGGCCGGGGTCAGGAGAGGCGGGCCACCTCCGTGTCCGTCAGCGCCCGGCCGGCCACCTCGACGTCGTCGATCGCGCCGTGCCAGAAGTCGACGTTGCGGCCGTCGTACTTGGCTCGGCCGATCGTGAACGCGCCGGTGCTGAGGAGCGCCGGTCCGGCCGGTGCGGTCGCGACCTTCACGCCGTCGACGTAGAGCCGGATCTCGTTGCCGGCGCGCACGCCGGTGAGTTCGTACCAGCGGCCGATCTCCGGCACGACCTCGTACCGGGCCCGGTTGCCGCCGGGCGTGCTGAACGCGAACGCGCCCTGGCCGTACTGCAGGTAGAACGGGTTTTCCCGCTCCCGGCCGTCCTGGCTCACCGCGGTCGCGTAGTTGCCGGGCACCTCGTCGAGACGCACCTTCGCCGACACGGTGTAGTCGCCGGTCGTGTCGATGACCGGGCCGTAGGTGTCGGCGGAGCCGTCGGAGAACTGCAGCGCGCCGTCCTTGAACGCCGCACCGGTGGGGGTGAGCGTCAGCGGGTTGTTGCCGCCGCTCGAGTCCTTCGCGGTCCTTCCGCCGCGCTCGTCGAGGTTCCACTCGCCCTTGCCTGCGTACGGGTAGGGCTTGCCCGCAGCGGCACCGGCCTCGATCACCCGCCGGTTGATCTCGCGGACGGGACCCGGGTCGACCTTGAGGCGCTTGCGGTCGTAGGTCCAGAGCCCGTTGAGCTCGCCTTCCAGGTCGGTGACCTGCGTGTAGACCGATGCCGACAGCTCGGCCCTGGCCTGCCCGAGGTAGAACGTGCGGGTGTTGTCGACGTACTTGGCCGTCAGCGCCGCCTTGTCCGCCACGCCGCTGTAGATCGCGATCGGCGCGCCCGGCCACTGGTGACCCGGCGTGCGCAGCGTGAAGCCGCCGTGCTCGCCGTCCATCGCGACGCGCTTGCCGTCGGAACGGGCCGGGTCGGTGTTGTTGTAGTCGTGGTGGTCGATGACGTCGCCCGCGCCCGAGTCGCCCTTGGAGGCGCAGCAGTTCACCCCGCTGTGGGCGTTGACGATCCGGCTCGGGTCGGCCGCCTTGACCTGGTCGGTGATCCGGCCGGTGGCGGCCCTGTCCCACTCGCCCCAGCCCTCGTTGAACACGATCCAGGCGTAGACGGACGGGTTGTTCTGCAGCTGGTGCATCTCTTCCAGCCCTTGGCTGAGCCACGCCTGCTGCGCCGCCGGGTTGTTGCCGTCCTCGACGGACACGAAGTCCTGCCACACCAGCAACCCGAGGCGGTCCGCGTGGTAGTACCAGCGGGCCGGCTCGACCTTGATGTGCTTGCGGACGGCGTTGAAGCCGAGGTCCTTCTGCGCCTTCAGGTCGAACACGAGGGCGTCGTCGCTCGGCGCGGTGTTCAGGCCGTCCGGGTAGAAGCCCTGGTCCAGCTGCATCAGGGAGAAGAACGGCTTGCCGTTGAGCGTCAGTTTCGGCACGCCGCCGACGTTCGTGATGCCGGTGGACCGCATGCCGAAGTAGCTCTTGACCTGGTCGCCGCCCAGCTTGACCTCCAGCTGGTACAGGTACGGGTCGTCCGGCGTCCACAGGTGCGGGTTCGGCACCGCCAGCTTCAGGTTCGCATTCGCCGGTCCGCTGACCGTGCCGACCTGCCGTCCGTGCGCGTCCTTGGCGACCGCCGTGACGGTGGCGTTGCCCGCCGACTTGACGGTGAGCGCCAGCGAATTGGTGGTGAGGTCGGGCGTCGTCTTGATCTCGTCGATGCCCTGGGCCGCCACCGGCTCCAGCCACACCGTCTGCCAGATGCCCGACGACGGCGTGTAGAAGATGCCGCCGGGGTTGGCGGACTGCTTGCCCTTGGGCTGGTACGGGCCGGTCGTGTCGGTGACGGCGACGACGATCTCCTGCTCGTCGCCGCGCTTGAGCGCGTCGGTGATGTCGGCGCTGAACGCCGTGTAGCCGCCCGTGTGCTCCGCGACGAGCTGGCCGTTCACCCAGACCTTCGCCTGGTAGTCGACCGCCCCGAAGTTGAGCTTGAGCCGCTGGCCGCCGCCGATCTTCCAGTCGCGCGGGACGCTGACCGTGCGGCGGTAGAACATGTGGTCTTCGTGCCGTTCGAGCCCGGAGAGCTGCGACTCGATCGGATAGGGCACGATCACCTTTTCCGGCAGCCGCTTGCCGAAGGTGGGCTGCTGGCCTTCCTTGGCGGCCGAGAACTCCCACGGACCGTTGAGGTTGACCCACTTTTCGCGCTCGAGTTGCGGCCGCGGGTACTCCGGCAGCGGGTGGCGCGGGTCGGCGTTCTCGCCCCACGGCGTCCGGAGCCGTGCCGTCGACGCGTTCGCGACCGTGCGCCCGGACTTGCCGATCTTCGTGCCGTTCACCGCGAGCGCGCCCGCGCCGTCGTAGTAGAGCGTGACCCGCTGGCCCTTCAGCACCTGCTCGGCCAGCCGGATCGTGGCGCGGTCACGGCTCGTCGTGATGGACGAGATCGGCATCGGCGTCGCGTCGACCTCGATCCGCAGGTGGTCGGCCAGATCGCCGGTGCCGGAGACGCGGCCGCCGAAACCGGCGGAGAGCGTGCGCCCGTCCTGGGACACCTCCGCCGTGCGCGGCACGGCGGCGAAGCCGGCCGGCGGGGTGAACGCCGAGAGCGGCACGATCTGCTTGGCGATGGCCGCGCTCGACCAGCGCAGGAACATGTTGGCGCCGCCGGTGTCCTGGAACATCTCCAGCTTGAAGTCGTACTGCTTTCCGGCGGTCAGCGTGACCGGCGCGCTGGTCTGCTCGCTGTCCCAGTCGCCGACCCAGTGGTCGATCACCGGCGCGCCGTCGACGAACAGCCGGAACCCGTTGTCCCCGACGGCGTAGAACGTGTAGTCGCCGGTCTGCGGCACGGCGAGCTGCCCGGTCCACCGGGCGGTGGTGTGCTCGGTTCGCCCGGCGACCAGCCCGAAGACCGAGGTCAGGTCCGGGTGGTCGACCTCCGAGTCGAGGGCGGTACCGGCGAGGGCGGCGAAGTCCCGGGCGCCGGGTGCCGACATGGTGAAGTACTCGGCCTTGAGGCCGTGCACGGCCTCGGCGGCGCCTGCGGGCGGCGTGCCGGACGCCACGCCCAGCCCCACGAGGAGGGCGAAGACGACGGAAGCGGCTCTTCTCATCGGCGAGGTACCCTTCATTTTTACAACGTTGTAAAACGCTTCGGAGGGATCCAAGCAGACAAGTCGGACTACGGACCACCGCCGAATGGCCGTATGTGGTGGACCGATTGCGGGACAACGTCCTCTCACGCCGGACGCGTGCGGCCGCTGGAGCCGAGCCCGGGCGGCGGAGGCGCTGAAGTGATGACGATGGCGCCGATACCGGCTGGGGGCACATGGCTGACTCCTGGTGAGTCGGCCCCTGAGCGGGTGGCGGCGCCACGCAGAGGAACGGGGTGGAACCGGTTCCGAGGATCGCCGTGCCGCGGTGCCTTGTCAAGGGTTGACAGGCGGGGCGTGATGGTATGAACCTTTTCACCGATCGTCCCCGCCGGCCCTCGTGGGCATCCGCCCGGTGTTCAGGCGACGAACCGGACCACGTCGTCCCCTTGCCGGGCGGCGCGTCCGCTGACGTCCCAGCAGGAGAAACGATGTCCACGAACGCTCCGCCGCGGCGCCGTCGCCGCGGTACCCGCCCGGCGATCCTGGCGGCGGTCCTCACCGTCGCCGCGCTCGGCTTCGCCGTTCCCTCAGCCGCCGCCGACACGCTGATTTCCCAGGGCAAACCCGTCACCGCGTCGTCGGTGGAGAACGCCGGCACCCCCGCGTCCGCCGCGGTGGACGGGAACACCGGCACGCGCTGGTCGTCGCAGTTCAGCGACCCCCAGTGGATCCGGATCGACCTCGGTGGCACGGCCACCGTCAGCCAGGTCGTGCTGCGCTGGGAAGCGGCCTACGCCACCGCCTACCAGATCCAGTTGTCCGGCAACGGAACCGACTGGTCCACTGTGTACCAGACGACCACCGGCACCGGTGGGGTGCAGACGCTGAACCTGACCGGCTCCGGCCGGTACGTGCGGTTGAACGCGACCGCGCGGGCCACCCCCTACGGCGTCTCGCTGTGGGAGTTCCAGGTCTACGGCACCGGAGGCGGGACCACACCGCCGGGCACCGGCGTCCCGCCCGATTCGTTCTGGGGCGACACGAGCACCATCCCGGCCGCGCGGAACGTGCTCACGGTCAAGGTGCTGAACCGGACGAACGGCAAGTACCCGGACAGCCAGGTGTACTGGAGCTTCGGCGGCCAGACGCATTCGATCGCCGAGCAGCCGTACCTCGACATGCCGGCCAACTCGGCCGGGCGGATGTACTTCTACCTGGGCACGCCGAACGGCCAGTACGCCGACTTCATCGAGTTCACCGTCGGCCCGGACGTGTTCAACGGCAACACCACCCGGGTGGACGCGTTCGCGCTGAAGCTCGCCATGCGCCTGCACGCGCACGACGGCTACGACGTGCAGGTCGGCGACGACTACGCGACCTTCCAGGAGGATCGCTCGGCCACGTTCGCCAAGTTCCAGGCCGAGGTGCCGACCGAGTTCAAGGGCCTGGCGACGGTGAACGCGCCGTACCGGATCCCGGCCCCGGGCAGCGCACCGGACTTCCGCACCGGCGGCAAGTACGCGAACTACTTCACCGCGTATGCCCAGTCGGTGGGGGTCAACGAGCCGACGTCGAACATCACCGGCTGCGCCGGATCACTGGCCGGCAACCCGGACATGTGCGCGGCCCTGAACCGGCACACGGCCCACCTGCCGCAGTCGCAGTGGCAGGACCCGTCGCGCTACTACCAGGCGGCACCGGCGAACTACTACGCGAAGTTCTGGCACGACCACGGCATCAACAGCTTGGCGTACGGCTTCCCGTACGACGACGTGGCCGGCCAGTCCTCGTTCGTCTCGCACGGTGACCCGCAGTGGCTGGTGGTCGCCGTCGGCTGGTGAACAGCGCCCCCTGCGGCGGTGGCTGCGGTTCCCGGAGCCACCGCCGCGGGGAACCCTGTCCCGGTCCCAGCGTCTCCTGCTACACCGCGAGGTCGGTGACGGTGCAGTGGACCAGCCGTTCGGTCACGTCGCGGGCGTGGGCCGCGCACATCCTCGCGGTGACGCCGTCTTCGTCGGTGACGACCGCGGTCGCCGGCTCCGCACACGGGGTGTGGAGCCGGTCGTAGTCCCACGTGCCGCCGCAGCCGGAGGCGGTGCAGAAGGCGCGGTCTCCGCTTGTGCGCAGCGTGACGCCGTGCGCCGGGCAGACGCCCCACGGGACGTCGCACAGCGAGGGGTCGCGGGACACCCGGACCCGGGCCAGGTCCTCGGCCGTGCGGGAGACTTCCGCGGTGTAGTCGCTCAGGTCGTGGGTCGCCTTCGCGATGGGGCGGGCGAGGCGCTGCAGGGTGCCGTCGGATGCGGCCTGCAGCCGGGTGGCGACCTCGGCGGTCCGGGTCGCGAGCGCCTCGGCCTCGGCGGCCAGCGCGCGCAGTTCGGCCGGCACGGGTTCGGGTGTGATCCGCTCAGACATGCTGGTCCTCGAGGGTCGGTACTGATCGTTGAGCGCGGACTGCGCAGGTACCCCGAACCCGATTCCGTAAACCGCGGGCGGCGTTCACCGGCGTTTCGTCGCCTCGGCCACGAAGTCCTGCGCGACTTCCCGCAGTTTCCGGTTCTGCTCCTGCGACGCCTTGGTGAGCAGTGCGAAAGCTTCGCCGGACGGGATGCAGTGCAGTGCCATGAGGATGCCCTTCGCCTGGTCGATCACCGCGCGGGAAGTCAGCGCGGTGCGCAGCTGCCCCATGGTTTCGCGGGCCGCCTGGTGCCGGCGGGTGCTGCGCAGCGCGGCTTCGGCGGCCGCGGTGTACAGGTCCAGCAACGCCGCGTCGAAAGCGCCGAAGCTGGCGCCGCCGGTGTCGTAGAGGTTGAGGGAGCCGTGGTACTCGTGGTCGACGACCAGCGGGGCGGACAGGGCGGCGACGACCGAGGCCTCGGCCGCAGCCGAGGCGAACGCGGGCCACCGGTGCGCCACCTCGGCCACGGCGACCCGCTGGAGTTCGCCGGTCCGGACGGCCTCCAGGCACGGCCCGTGCCCCGCCTGGTACTGCGCCGAATCGATGCGGTGCGCGCCGTCGTCGGTCGCGGTCGCCGTGTAGGGGAGGCCGTCGCGCAGCAGCGTGACGCTCGCGATCTCCGCGTCCGGGACGGCGTGGATGACCTGCCGGCACACCCGCTGCAGGACCACCGGCAGCTCCTCGTCCTCCACGAAGTCGTCGGCCAGCTGGTCCAGCGCGGCGGTGACGTCGTCCACTCTTCGCACGGCGTCCCGTTCCCGCAGCAGATTCTCGTCCACGTAGCGCTCCTCGAGGTCATGGCTCAGCCGCCGAGGAAAACAACAGTAGGCGCCGCCGCGCCGCCCGGCAGTTCCGCTGATTCGATGATTGCCGCCGGTGCGGGCGGGGTAAACCTCGTCGACTGCCGAAGGTGTACCGGAAAGGTCTGCTGTGCGGATTCGGAAGAGGACGACTGTGCCCGGCAACGACGTGGACCGCGCGGTCGCCGTGCTCGCCGCGCGGGGTGTCGGTGCCGAGCGGGCGGCGGCCGAGCTGAGGGAGATGGCCCGTCGGCGCCACATTTCCCTGGGCCGCTGCGCGGCCTTGGTCGCGGCGTCCGCGATCCGGCCCGCTCGCTGATCCCCAGGCATGCCGTAACGCCTGGGGCAACCCGGAGGACCCTCCTGGGCGTCAGCCTGGCAAAGAACGCCGGGAGGCCGCTGTGGATGTGCCGACGAATGTCCTGCTGCCGGGTGAGCGGCTGCTGTGGTCGGGACGGCCGCAGCGTCTCGTCTTGGCCCGGTTCGACTGGTACCAGTTCGTCTTCGGCCTGCTCTGGCTGATCGCGACCATCGTGGTCCCGGTGGCCAGGCACGAACCGCTGTCGTTGTTCGCATGGGCCGTCGGGGTGGGCGGTGTCGCGTTCGTCTGGGTGCCGGTCGTCGTCAGGTTGCGAGAGCGGCGCGGTGTCGAGTACGTCGTGACCGACCGGCGGATCGTGCTGGCCGATCGCTTCTCGGGGAGGGCGCGCGCATCGGCGTACCTCGGCACGCTGCCGCCGCCGGTCGCCCGGATCCGGCAGGACGGCAGCGGAACCATCGTCTTCGGCAGGTCCTCGCGTGCCTCGTTGACGGCCCTTTCTGCGCCGTGGTCCCTGATGGCGATCGGCCTGGTCGCCGTGCCGGAAGCCGGGCGTGTTCGTGACCTCATCGCGTGGGCGCAGGCCGGGCAGGCCTGACCTTCGGCCGGGGCGCGAACGACAGGCGGACGACAAGGGAACGACAAGCCGTCGTCATGGAGTTCCTGATCCGTGGCGGAGACGATGTTGGGCAGCGGTAGGGGCGGAAACGGAGAACCGCCGCCTCGTGCCTGCCAGGGGGACAGCCCTCGAATCATCGCCTTGTCGCGGCGGTCGCCTGTGCGACGTCGCTCTTCACCCAGGAGGAAAGACTCATGCGCATGAGAGACAAGCTGGCCGCGACCGCGGCGTTCGTCGGCACCGCGGTGCTGGGCGGGGTGGCGGCCGCCGCGCCGGTGACCGCGACCACGCTGGATGCCGGAATCGCCCTGACCTCCGGGCACAACGTGGGGGCGTACGCCGTTTACGCAGCCCCCATCGACGCCAACAAGATCGCCCCGAACCTCCTGTACAGCCCGAACCCGAGCGTCACCGACGGGATCGACGCCGACTGCTACACCAGCAGGGGATATCCCGTGAACGGCCACGACAACCGCTGGTACCACACGATGTACCTGTACTACAACCACAACGGGGTGAAGCTGCAGAAGTACACGTGGACCTACGCGCCCTATGTGGACAACAGCGCCGTAGCCAACGAGCACCTCATCCCTGACTGCCAGTACTAGTACGGAGAGGATCCTCCAGCGGCGTCGGGACTGGCGCGGTGGCTCGCCTGCTTCAGTCCCGGCGCCGGGCTTTCCGGTTGGATCACCAGCGGTGTTCCGCGGCGGAAACCGGTCTACCCTGGCGTGGTGGCGACTGGGGAGCACGCGTTCGGCAGGCCGACCCGGCGTCGGCTGCCGCCCTCGTCGTCGGGCCGGCCCGCGGTCGCCGAGCGCGGCAGCGGGTTGCCCGCCGGGTCTCCGGATCCGGAGGCCGCCGCGCCGGGGCTGCGGCGGCTGCGGGCCGGCGGGCGGCGCTGGACGTTGGCGCTGCTGGCCGCCGCCGCCCTCATCGCGGGGTGTTTCGCGGTGCAGAACGAGCTGGACCGGGCCGCCGAACTGTTGCTGCGTACGGGCGTGCACAGTGACGGCACCGTTCTCAGTGTCTGGCAGAAGCCGAGAGCCGGGACGTACATCGAGGTCGGTTACGTGTTCGGCGGCGCCCGGAAGCGGGTCTGGATCGACAAGACTTCCGATCGCCGTTATGCGGTCGGTGACCACGTCCTGGTCGCGACCGATCCCGCCCGGCCGGCCCGGGTCCGCACCTCCGAGGAACCCAACGAGGACCGGGCCACGAGCAGCGTCGGCATCTGGATGCTCCTCGCCGGGGTCGTGCTGTTCCCGGTCGCGGTGTTCCGCCGGGTCCGCTGGGCCCGGCGGCTGGCCGCAGCCCGTCGTACGGGCTGGTACCCGGCGGAGGTCACGATCGCTCCGCACCGGCGCCTGACCGCCGCCGATCACGGCCCGCCGGAGCTGCGGATCAGCTACCGCGACGGCACCACCGTCAAGGCCCGCGGTGCGCATGCGTACGGCGTGGCCGAGCTGGCCGACCGGCCGCGCCGGGAGGTCCGGGTGGCGGGGACCGGTGAGAACCTGGCTCTGCTGTTTCCGGCCGGGGTCAAGGGGAAGCGGCCTTACCTGGTTCCCGCCAAGGCGGTGACCGACCGCTGACCCGGGCCAGGCCTCCCGAGATGATCATTTGCCGGCTTCACGATCGCGCCCGGTGGGCGATCTCCGCGGCATCCGGGGGAGTGGTCGGGTAGACGTCGGCATCGAAGAACCGGGCGAACGGCAGGGTCGCCAGCGTCTCCGCGACCTGCGCCTCGTCGTCGGCGACGACCTCGATGAACGTCGCACGCCGGGCGAGGGAGACGTAGTGGGCGCCGATCCGCCCTTGTGAGCGCAGCACTTCCAGCTGCTTCTGTTCGTCCTCTCGCAGCGCGGCGAACTCCGTCATGTCGGTGTCGTCGCGGAGGGTCGCGAACACCATGAACGTGGGTGTGGTGTTCCCGGTAGGTGACATGGTCTGTCCTTTCGAGAGGTGATGTCAGCTGATGACATCACCGTACCACAGTGATGTCATCAGCTGACATCGCTGGTGGTCGCACTAAACTCGCCGGATGGGACGATGGGAGCCGGGGGCCGACGGCCGGCTGCGCGAGGCGGCACTGAACCTGTATCTCGAACGCGGCTTCGACCAGACCATGGTGAACGACATCGCCGAACGGGCCGGCGTGACCGCCCGCACCTTCTTCCGCTACTTCGCCGACAAACGCGAGGTCCTCTTCGACGCGGCGGCCGAGGTGGAGGAGAAGTCGCTGGCCGCCCTGGAGGCGGCGCCCGCCACGGCGTCGGCGCTGGATCTCGTCGCGGCCGCACTGGAGGCGGTGGCCGACACCATCGGACACGACCGCGAGCTCGCCCGGAAGCGGCAGACGGTGATCATGGCCAACGCCGACCTCCGGGAACGCGAATTGATCAAGCTGGCCCGGATGACGGCAGCCCTCAGCGACGGCCTCCGACGGCGGGGCATCGGTGCCGCCGAGGCCGAGCTGGCCGCCGAAACCGGCTCCGCGGTGTACCGGGTCGCCTTCCGCCGATGGGTCGACGCCGACGGCGACCTGGACCTGCGTGATGCCATCGACCAGTCGTTCGCCCAGCTGCGAAATCTGACCGCAGCCGACTGAGTCCACACGCTCGCCGATGGCACCCGTGGGATCGGAATCTCGACACCGGCTCGCCTTCGTGAACGCATGCTCATCGACGTGAGTGCGCGCCTATCCAGGCTCCGTCGACCGAGTCACGGTCTCCTGCACCGGACGCGTTCATTCGTTGCCGATGGCTGACTGTCTGGGCGGCTCGTTCTCGTGAAGGAGTTCGCGCGCATACGTCACCGTCAGGTCGTGCACTCGGTAGAAGCCGTCCTCGAGACGGGGGCTGATCAGGCTGGCGTCGATCAGGGTGTTGACGAGCCTTTCTGTTTGCTTCGCGGTGGATCCTGTGAGCAGGATCGCTTGGCTGCTGTCGAAGTTGGGATCCTGCAGTGTGCCGAGGCGGCGGAACAGACGCTGGGCGTCCGCAGGCAGGGTTTGATAGCTCAGGTCGAAGACCGCGCGGACCTGCTCTGTATACCCACCCGGCCGATGCTCGTCATGAAGCTTGTCGACGAGGTGACGGACGGTCCAGTCAGGACAACGGCGCAAGAGGCCGGCGATGATGAGGATGACCAGTGGCAGGCAAGCACACAGGCAGACCAGTTCCCGAGTAGCTTGGGGCTCAGCATCAAGGCGCTTGGCTCCGACGCGGCTGCGCAGCAGCCGCATGGCTTCCTCGGCGCTGAGCACGTCGAGGGCGATTTGTTGGGCGCCGTTGTCGACGTCGAGTGCGGAAAGCCGGCTGCGACTGGTGATCAGCACCACGCTGGTCGGTGAGTTCGGCAGGAGAGGGCGGACCTGCTGACTGGTGGCGGCGTTGTCGAGCATGATCAACATGCGTCGTGGTGCGACGAGGCTTCGATAGAGTGCTACCCGCTCATTCATGCTGGCGGGCATGTGGTCAGCGCGAACCCCCAGGGCGCGCAGGAAGCCGGCCAACACCTCGGCGGGAGCCGCTGGCGTGTGAGGCGAGTAGCCGTGGAGATCCGCATACAGGTTCCCGTCCGGGAAGCGGACCTTATTTCGTCGAGCCCAGTTCAGAGCGAGGGTGGTCTTGCCCGCCCCAGGCATACCGGCAATCGTTGCGATGAGAGCGGTGGCGCCGCCGTCCCTCCGGCGCGGATGAGCAAGCAGGCTATCGAGCGCTCCGAATTCAGCCCGCACGGTGAGCCGGTTGATGGGTGCTGGCAACTGGTTCGGTTTTGTGGTGGCGATTGACGCCCGTCGCAATGTCCATCGCATCCTTGGCACGGCGATCAGGTATCCGACCGCGGACAGCAGCGGCGAGAGCTTGCCTGGCACCTCGTCGAGGTTGGCGACCCACTCCTCTTCATAGCGGATACGCGCAGTGTGGTCGCCCAGTCGACGAGCCGCCCAACGCACCAGAGAGGTGGCGAGCCGCGGGCACCAATCCCTGAACTCGCTCACCGCCAACGGCAGCAGTACCGCAGTCAGGAGCAAGGCGAAAGCACCGGGGTTCATGACGCGCTCTCCGGTCCGGGAAGTGTCTGCCGCATCACCGGCCGAGGGCTGGTCAGACGGCGGGCGGAGCGGCGTTCGCTTAGCAGGGCCCGGGCGTCGGCGAGACCTTCGGGACTGAGTCGGTAAAACCGGCGGCGAGCACCTCGACTTGTCGGATCGCCGGACTCCCATTCACTGATCACCCACCCGTGTTGTTCAAGCCGGGCCAGGATCGGGAACACGCTGCCGGTGGGTCTGCCGATGGCCTTGGCGATCCTCAGTCCGTAAAGGTCGTCGTCCGGGCCGAGCAGAACTTCCAACACGTCGAGGGTTGCCTCGGTGACTCGAAACCCCATACCCATCTCGCTTACTCTAGATGTGTAGAGAAAGAGTCTCAACCGGTGCTTGCTTCCTTGACCCGTTTGGCCTCGCGGTCACCGCACCCGCAGCCCCGTCGACGAACGGCGCTGCAGCCGTGACTGCGGCGGGGCAGCCGTCGTCCTGGTCGGCCGGCCTCGACGCGCTCGCCGCCGGTCGCAGCGTCCTGGCCGACGAGGATGGGCTGGTGTTCCCCGACGAAGCCGACTACGCCGCGAAGCGGTTGTTCGTCGTGTCGGCCGGCAACGTGCGAGGATCAGCTGCGCGGCTGATCGGCGCCGGACGGCGAGGTCGCGCACTCGCCGTCCTCGGACGCACACTCTCGCGGTTCGCAATTCGAAGATGAATCTCCTTCGAAGTGACGGGTTTCCCCGGAATATCACCCCGCCGGGGGAGTATCGGCCGGTCCTCGGCGGACCGAGGTTAATTTCCGGCAACGCGACCGAACCGTTATGGACGTTGCTGTGGACGAGTCGTATCTTTTCGATGCAGGCGATGATCGACATCGGTTGACGGAGGTCACTGGGCTCGCTCCCCGCCCGGCCCGGTGGCCGGGACGGTGGCGATCGCAGGAAACCGAAGAACTGGCCGGTCGCCGCCGGTGAAACCTCGGGTGCCATTCGGCAATTGTGGCACGAGTACCGTTTCCTTTCCGGAAAACCGGGATGAACGCACCTAAGGATTTGTCATGCCCGCTGCCATCAGGTCATTGTTCCCGGGAAACCGGCTCGGCGCGAACGAGCGCCGATATCTGCTTCTCCCGCCGGCCGGTGGAACTGTCGGCACGCTTCGGCACGTCGCCGCTGCAGCAGGGGGCGCCGAGGTGTGGGCCGCGGAGTACCCGGGCCGGGGTGACCGGCTCGACGTGCCGCCGCCCGCGTCGCTGGAACAGCTGGCCGAGCACCTCACCGGTGAGCTGCTCCGCCGGGACCCCGCGTGGGTGCGGCAGACCGTCGTGGCCGGGTTCAGCATGGGCGCGTTCGTCGCCGTGGAACTGGCCCAGCGGCTGCGGACCCGCTGCGGTCCGCTGCCCGCGGCCGTGGTCGTCGTCGGGGCGCCGGCCCCGCAGCGGCGGGTCCGCGGGCAGTACCGGCACCTCGGCGAAGACAGCCTGCCCGAGGTGCTCGACGGCGAAGGATTCGTGCCCAGGCTGGGAAACCGCGCCTCCTTCGAGGTCTGGGCGTACGCCGTGGACCTCCTGCAGCGCGACGTCGCCCTGACCGCCGCCTACCGCGGCCCCGCCGGGACGCCGGTGCGGTGCCCGCTGGCCGCGCTGTGCGGCGAGGACGATCCCGTCGCCACCGAGGACGCGACCGAAGCCTGGCGTACCTGGACGACCGCGGCCTTCCTCGCCGCGACTGTCCCCGGCGGCCACCTGGGACTGCTGGCCCCGGGCCACGCCGACGAGTTCTGGACGTGGATGCGCCGGATCGAACGGGACGTCGTCGCGGCGGGAGCCCGCGATGCCTGATCTCCCTCCGTCCGTGGTCGGGGGTGGGCGGCGGTTCGTGCCGCAGGTGGGGTGGCAGGAACTGTTCGAACTGCGCGCCCGGGCCTTCCCCGGGCGGACGGCGCTGGTGGCCGACGACGTCGCCTGGAGCTTCGGCGACCTGTGCCGGTGGAGCGCGCGGCTGGCGAACGCGCTGCGCGCGGCCGGGGCGGTGCCCGGATCGGTGGTCGCCTGCGCGATGACCCGGTCCGTGCGGGCCGTGCTCGCTCCCCTCGCCGTCGCCAAGGCGGGGGCGGTGTACCTGCCCCTGGACCCGGAGCTGCCGCCGGCCCGGCGCGCGCTGATCCTGGCCGAGGTGCGCCCGTCGGTGCTGCTCACCGACGCGCCCGAGCTCGCCGCCGACGCGGACGTGGCGCTGACGCCCGAGAACTGGCGCCGCGAGCTCGCCCCACGGTCCGAGGACGCGCCCCCGGCCACCCGCCCGGGAGATCCGGCGTACATCGTCTACACGTCCGGCTCCATCGGACGGCCCAAAGGGGTCGTGGTGGGGCACCGGAGCCTGGTCAACCTCTACTGCGAACTCGCCGCGCGGCTGTTCCCGGCCGGCGGCGAGCGGCAGCGGGTGGCGCACGGCCTGCCGACGGCGTTCGACGCCTCCTGGGACCCGTTGCTGTGGCTGGTCGGCGGCCACGAGGTGCACCTGGTGCCCGACGACGTCCGCGCCGATCCCGAACGCTACGTCCGGTTCGTCCGCGAGCGGCGGCTCGCCGTGGTCGAAGCCGTCCCGGCGCAGCTTTCCGCGCTCGTCGACGCGGGACTGCTCGCCGCGGACACCCGCCCGCAGATGCTGCTGATGGGGGGCGAAGCCGTCCCGCCGTCGTTGTGGACGCGGCTGCGCGAGACCCCGGACCTGACGGCGGTCAACCTCTACGGCCCGACCGAATGCACGGTCTTCACCACCTTCTGCCGGGTGGCTGGCCGGGAAACGCCGTCGATCGGCGGCCCGATCGCCAACACCACCGTCCAGGTCGTGGATCCGCACGACCTGCGTCCGGTGCCGGTCGGGGAAGCCGGCGAGCTGCTGGTCGGCGGGGCGTCGCTCGCGCTGGGCTACTTCGGCGACGCCGCCCTGACGGCCGAACGGTTCGGGACGCCGCCGCAGCGCTGGTACCGCACCGGCGACCGGTGCCGGTGCGAGCCCGACGGCACGCTGCGCTGGCTGGGCCGGTTCGACGACCAGGTCAAGATCCGCGGCCACCGCGTCGAGCCCGCCGAAGCCGAACACGCCCTGCTCGCGCTGCCCGGGGTGCGGCAGGCGCTGGTCCGCGGCGAAAACGGTGTCCTCGTCGCCTACGTCGTCCTCGGTGCCGGAACGCCGGAGGAGCTGAGTGAGCGGCTGCGCGGCACGCTGCCCGGCTACCTCGTGCCCGTCGTCGTCGAAGTCAACGCCCTGCCGGTCGGGCCCACCGGCAAGATCGACCGGTCCGCCACCCGGATCGCGCCGCGCCCGGCGCCGATGACCCCCGCCGAGGCGATCGTCGCGGCCGCGTTCCGCAGCCAGCTCGGGGTGGCCTCGGTGGCCCCGGGCAGCGATTTCTTCGCCCTCGGCGGCCACAGCCTCGCCGCCGCGGCGCTGGCCGCGCGGCTGCGGGCCCGCGGGGTGCCGTGTTCGCTGCGCGACGTCCTGCGCCGCCGCACCGTCGCCCGGCTCGCCGAACTCGTCCCCGACCGCACGGAAGGCGGTGCGCCATGAGCGGCTACGACGTCATCGTCGTCGGCGGCGGGCCCGGCGGGTCGACCGCGGCCGGGCTGGTCGCGGCCGACGGCCACCGCGTCCTGCTGCTGGAACAGGAACACCTGCCGCGGTACCAGATCGGCGAGTCGCTGCTGCCGGCCACCGTCCACGGCATCTGCGCGCTGCTGGGCGTGCGGGACGAGATCGAGCGCGCCGGGTTCGTCCGCAAGCGCGGCGGCGCGTTCCGCTGGGGGAGCAGCCCCGAGCCGTGGACGTTCGCCTTCGCCGCCTCGGACCGCATGGCGGGGCCGACCTCCTACGCCTACCAGGTCGAACGGACCCGGTTCGACACGATCCTGCTGCGCAACGCGCGGCGGCTCGGGGCCGACGTCCGCGAAGGGCACCGGGCGCTCGGCACGGTGAAGGACGGCGGCCGGATCACCGGCGTCCGCTACCTCGACGAGACCGGGAGGGAACGGACCGCGACGGCCCGGTTCGTCGTCGACGCCTCCGGGCACACCAGCCGGCTGCACCACGACGCCGGTGGCACCCGCGAATACTCCCCGGACTTCCGCAACCTGGCCCTCTTCGGGTACTTCCGCGGCGGCGACCGGCTGCCCGAGCCGGACGCGGGCAACATCCTCTGCGCCGCCTTCGACGCCGGCTGGTTCTGGTACATCCCGCTGTCGGCCACCCTGACCAGCGTCGGCGCGGTCGTCCGGCGGGAGTGCGCGGCCCGCCTGCAGGGCGACCAGGAGACGGCGTTCCGCGGCCTGATCGCCGATTGCCCGCTGATCGCCGGGTTCCTCCGGGACGCCCGGCGCGCCACCGAACCGCCGTACGACCGGCTGCGGGTGCGCAAGGACTACTCCTACGACCGGACTTCGCTGTGCTGCCCGGGCATGGTGCTGGTCGGCGACGCCGCCTGCTTCATCGACCCCGTCTTCTCCTCCGGCGTCCACCTGGCCACCTACAGCGCGCTGCTGGCCGCCCGGTCGATCAACAGCACCCTGGCCGGCGTCGTGCCCGAAGACCGGTGCTTCGCCGAGTTCGAAGCCCGGTACCGCCGTGAGTTCGGCGTGTTCCGGGACTTCCTGCGCGGCTTCTACCGGCTCGAGTCCGACCAGCGGTCCTACTTCCGGCACGCGCACCGCGTCACCGGGCACGACGGCGACGACCGCGCGGCGTTCGCCGACCTCGTCGGCGGGGTGTCGTCCGGGGACTTCGACGCGTTCGGGGACGTGCTCGCCGAAGGCGCGCAACTGCAGCTGCGCGGCCTCCTCGGCGCCGACGCGGGCGAGGAGCCGCCGATGTTCCCCGGCGGCCTGGTGTCCACACCGGACGGACGGCGCTGGCAGGTGCCCGGTGCCTGAGCTCGCGGTCCTGCTCGCCGCCTTCGCCGTGGTGCTCGGGCTGGCCCGGCTCGCCGGGGCGGCCGCGGTCCGGCTCGGCCAGCCGGCGGTGGCCGGGGAGATCCTCTGCGGGGTGGCCCTCGCCCCGCTCCTGCGCCTGCTGCCGGGATCGGCCGGCCTCGCGCTCACCGCGCTCGCCCAGCTCGGCCTGGTGCTCTTCCTCTTCGCCGCCGGGGCCCACCTGGCGCCGTCGATGACCCGGGCGAGGCTGAAATCGGCGGTGGTCCCGGCCTTGGGGGCCACCCTCGTGCCGTTCGCGCTGGGGGCGGTGCTGGCGGTGTGGCTGGCGCAGCGGCACGCGCGGGCCGGTTCCGGGGCGTTCGTCATCGTGGTCGCGGCCGCGATGGCGGTGACGGCGTTGCCGGTGCTGGCCCGGATCCTCGCCGAACGCGGCCTGTCGGACGCGATCACCGGGCAACGCGCTCTCAGCGCGGCCGCCGTCTCCGACGTCGTCGCGTGGACGGCGCTCGCCATCGCCGCCGCGTCGCGGCACGGCTGGTCCGTGACCTCGGCGTGGCCGGCACTGGCCGCGATCGCGGTGCCGTGCCTCGCCCTCGAAGGGGTCCGCCGCCGGGCCGCCCGGCTGTCCCGGCCGTCGGCGACAGCAGTGCTGGCCGGGCTGGCCTGCGCGGCCGCGGCGGCCACCGAGGCCGCCGGCCTGCACCCGGCGATCGGCGCCTTCTTCGCGGGCGTCGTCCTCGGTCACGCCGTCCCGGAGCTCGATCCCGCCGCGCTGCTCGCGCCGGCCGGCTCGCTGCTGGTGCCGCTGTACTTCGTCCTCATCGGACGCCAGGTCGACCTGGGCCTGCTCGACGCGGGACTGGCCGCGGACATCGCCGCGGTCGTCGGGGTCGCCGTGCTGGGGAAGCTCGGCGGCGCGTACCTGGGGGCGCGCTGCGGCGGGCTGGACCCGCACCCGGCCGGGGTGTTCGCGGTCCTGATGAACACCCGCGGCATCACCGAAATCGTGTTCGCCGGCATCGGCCTGAACCTGGGCCTCGTCGACGGCGCGCTCTACACCGCGATGGTCGTGATGGCGCTGGTGACCACGGCGATGACCGGCCCGCTGCTCACCCGGCTGTCCCGGCAACGCGAGGGAGTCTGACATGCCTGCCTACCCACCGGAACCGTGGCGGATCAAGATGGTCGAGCCGCTGCGGGCCACCACCCGCGAAGACCGCGAAGCCGCGCTGCGCGAGGCAGGCTGGAACCCGTGCCTGCTGCGCGCGGAGGACGTCTACGTGGACCTGTTCACCGACTCCGGCACGAACGCGATGTCGGACCGGCAGTGGTCGGCGCTCCTGCGCGGCGACGAGGCCTACGCGGGAGCCCGCAGTTTCTACGTCTTCGAGCAGGCCGTGCGCACCTTCTACGGCTACGAGCACGTGATCCCGGTGCACCAGGGCCGCGGCGGCGAGAACATCCTGTCCCGCTGCCTGATCCGGCCCGGCACCCACGTTCCGGGCAACATGTACTTCCCCAGCACGCGGGCCCACCAGGAACTCAACGGGGCGGCCTTCCACGACGTCATCGTCGACGAAGCCCACGACCCGGAATCGGATCACCCGTTCAAGGGCGACGTCGACCTCGGGAAACTGAAGGCCGTGATCGAGGAGTTCGGGGCGGAGGCGATCCCGTACGTTTCGCTCGCCGCGACGGTCAACATGGCGGGCGGGCAGCCGATCAGCGTCGCGAACCTGACCGAAACGTGCGAGCTGGCCCACGCGCACGGGATCCCGGTGTTCCTCGACACCGCCCGCGCGGTGGAGAACGCCTGGCTCGTCAAGCAGCGCGAGCCGGGCTGGGGCGATCGCACGGTGGCGGACATCCTCCGCGCGCTGTGCGCCCCGACCGACGGCGCGGTGATGTCGGCCAAGAAGGACTCCCTCGCCAACATCGGCGGCTGGCTCGCGCTGCGCGATCCCGTGCTGGCCGAACAGGCCCGCGGGCTCGTCGTGCTGTACGAGGGCCTGCACACCTACGGCGGCATGGCCGGCCGGGACATGGAAGCCATCGCGGCGGGAATAGCGGAGTCGGTCGACGAAAACCACATCCGGGCCCGCGTGGCCCAGGTCGGCTACCTCGGCGAACGGCTCGCCGCCGCGGGCGTGCCGGTCGTGCACCCGTTCGGCGGCCACTGCATCTGCATCGACGCCGCGGCCGCGCTCCCGCACATCCCGCGGACGGCGTTCCCGGCCCAGACGCTGGCCTGCGCAACGTACCTGCAGGCGGGGGTCCGGGGCGTCGAGCGCGGTGGCGTGACGGCCGGCCGCGACCCGGTCACCGGCGAAAACCGCGTGCCGCGGCTGGAACTCCTGCGCCTGGCCATTCCGCGCCGCGTGTACACCCGGGCCCACATCGACCTGGTCGCCGACGCCGTCATCGCCGTCCACCACGACCGCGACCGGATCGCCTGCGGGCTGCGGTTCGCCACGGAACCCCGGCACCTGCGGTTCTTCCAGGCGCGGTTCAGCCCGGTGTCCGGGGCGAGCATCTTCGCCTGATCACGCGTCCCGGGATCCGGGCGTCTGCACCACCCACGGCTCGAAGGCGTTGCCGGCCGACGCGAGCGCGGGGCGCAGGCCGGGGTAGTGCCGGGTCAGCACGCTGGCCATGGAGTTGTCGCGGATCCAGTCGAGCCCCAGCTGGGAGTAGACCGCCGGGGTGTAGTACTCGGTGAAGAACCGGTCGCTGTTGAGCCGGCGGGACGCCATCAGGATGAAGATGCGGAACGCCGTGTCGCTGAAGGCGAACCCCTTCGGCAGCCGCTCGGCGAACATGCCGATGGCGAGGTCGACCTGCTCGATGTCCCCGCCGTAACAGCGGCTGATCTCTTCGGCCCACTCGGCGTTCCCGGTCAGCGCGTGGAAGTCCTTGGCGGGTGTCAGGTGCAGGAGCCGCCGGAACTCGTTGTACCGCGGCACGCCCAGTTCCCGCGACCGCAGGATGTCGGTGGCGCCGAGGTCCTGCAGGTGCCCGTCCGGCCGGCGGAACTCCTGCAGGTACCGCGGGAAGTTGTGCAGCGTCACCAGACCCGGCGGCTGGGTGCCGAAGGAGTAGAGCAGGTCGGTGGGGGAAATGGTGTTCAGCACCTTCAGCGCGCCGGCGCCGGCGATGTCCGGGAACTCGCAGTCGAGGATCGTCTCGTCGTCGGCGGCCGAGCGGAACTGCCAGTCGTCCCGGATCAGGGGGTGCATCCGGTAGACCGCGACGAACTCCTCGGTCAGGGAAAACGGCACGCCGTAGTGGTCGGTCCGGCCGCCGGGGATCCCGCTGACGATTTCGCTGTCGCTGATCCGGCCGAACAGGCGCTGCACCCGCTCGCCCGCGATCCCGAACCAGTTCGCCCGCAACGCGGCCTTCGTGGTGGGGTGGCTGATCACCGCCGGGGTCCACTCCACGGTGTGGATCTTGGCGATCAGCGCCGAGGTGACCAGCCGGGCCCGCTGGAACAGGTCCTCGTCGGACCACGCCGGGTCTTCCGCGTGCAACCGGTCGCAGATCGCGTTGTGCTCCAGGCTGAACACGGTCCGGAGGAGTTCGGTGCCGAGCCAGAACCCCGGCTTCTGCGCCGGGTTGGCGGCCGGGTCGTCGGGCAGCGGGAGCAGGCCGCTGTCCAGCACCCGCAGCTTCCCCGCACGGCCGGATCGCACGAACTGCTGCTCTTCGCCGGTGACACCGTAGATCTGCGAACCGTCCCACCAGTGGGTCAGCACGTTGATCCGGGTCTGCGGCAGATCCGCGCTCCCGGGCGGCCGAGTCGGGTCCTCGGGCGTGCGCATGACGTGCATCGGGCGCTCCGGCCAGGGATCGTCCGGCGCCAGCGGGACCACCCAGGGGTTGTCGGCCGGGCTCGTCCCGTGGCTGAACCAGTCGCGGATCATGAACTGCAGCCAGGCGGCGACCAGGGAGTTCACCGACGTCGCGGGCACGAACGCGGTCCGGGTCAGCAGGGCACGGCTGATTTCCCGCGGGCTCGGGGACAGCACCGTCCGCTCGTCCGCGGGCGCGATGCGGCTCAGCGGGATGTTGCGCCCGAACCGGGAACCCGCCATGCCCATCGAAGGCGCGTTCAGGTCGTTGTAACTCCCGTCGTTCGTCCGGCTGGTCAGGTGTTCCGGCGCGGCCGGCGGCACCGGCGGGGTGTTCACCGCCGGGAGGTGGCTGGTGTCGTGCAGGTTGTCCTGCCGCAGCTGGGTCCGCAGACCGATCAGCTCCAGCAGGCCGAGCGGAACCGGCAGCCGGTCCCAGCCCACCGACTTGTCGACGAGCTCCGCGAGCTTGCCGAAGGCCCGCCCGAGCAGCGAGCCGGGGCGACGGTTCTCCGCGGTTCCGTGATCGGTCATCACCAGTCCCGGTTTGTTCGTCAGGCGTTTCTGCGGCGGGCTGGACAACCCGGACAGCCAGCGTGGCACCGGATCTCGAGAGGTGTCCAGCCCCGCCCATGATCGAGGTCGGCCGTACCCGATCGGCGGTACGGTCGCCGGACCCGGCCCCGATCAGCGCAGCGGGTTGGCCGTCGGCCGGTTCCGCCGACGCGAACCCCGGTGCGGCCCGGCTCGGCCTGGCGGGCGTAGCGGCCGACCGCCCGCGGGTCGCGCGGGTTGTCGGTGTCGGTGTGCCGATCCGGTGCTGCGGGTCCTTGGCCGGTCGTTCGGTCAGCGCCAGGGAATCCGCGGACCGCCCGGGTCCCGATAGGACAGTGGCACCCACGCCGTGGTGCACTCGGAGCCCGGCGGGCCGGTGTCGCCCGGGCACGGAACCCAGTCGAGCACGGGCGTGGCGGCGCGGTCGGAGCCGGGGCCGGCCGCGGCGCCCGCTCCAAAGGCCGACCCCGCCGAGATCGCCAGGGTGACGACGCCCAGCGTCAGGCCGCGCCGGAAGGCGGCGTGGCTGTCCGGCCGATGCCGCGGCGGGTCAGGGCTCGGTGCCCCAGCTCAGGGAGCCGGCCTGGTAGGCGGTGACGGTGGCCAGGTCGGTGAACGACGCCGCGGCGCGGTAGCTGTAGTCGTCGGACTGGTCGAACGCCGACCAGTCGGACTTGGCCAGCCGGACCTGGATCTCGCCGGTGTTCGCCCCGGCGGCGAGGGAACCGCCGCTGAACGCGACCTCCACGTAGGCGTCGGCACCCGGGCGCGGCGTATTCAGCTTCACGACGCGCAGCGTGACGTTCCCGCAGCCGACGACCGCGTAGTCGCACCAGACCTGGAAGCTCGGATTGGTCGCGTTGCCGGTGAACCAGTACCGCGCGGTGACGCCCGTCAGGGCGACGGACGTGCTGCCGCGGTTGACGATCTGCAGGCCGGTGCGGATCTGGTTGTCGGCGGTGCCGCCGCCGGCGCGCTGCTGCACGGCGAGCGTGCCGGTGCCGGGGTCGCCGCCGGTGGTCGTGGTCGTGAACGTCACCGGGCTGCTGGGCGGGGACTGGTTGCCGGCCGCGTCCCGGGCGCGGACCGAGAACGTGTACGCGGTGCCGGGGGTGAGCCCGGTGACCTGGTAGCCGGTGGTCGTGGTGCTGCCGACCGTGGCGCCGGCCGGGGTCAGCACGTCGTACCCGGTGACGCCGACGTCGTCGGTGGCGGCGGTCCACGTCAGCGCGGCGCCGGTGCTGCCGGGGGTGGCGGTGAGCCCGGTGGGTGCGGCCGGCGCCGTGGTGTCCCCTGTGGACGGTCCCGGTGGGGAGCCCCACACCACCGCGGAACCCTGTGCGAGCACCAGGTTCGGGTCGTCGGCCGGCGCGCTTCCGCTGGGGGCGAGGCCGGTGTGCGACCAGTCGTTCGCGGTGTTCCACGTTCCGGTGCTGGTGATCCGGAACTGCACCTCCTTGCGGTAGCGGGACTGACCGCCCGGGGCGACGCCGCCCGAGCACGGCACCTCGACGTAGTAGACCGCGCCGGAGAACTGGTGCAGCGTGGGCGCGTCGCACTGGTTGTACGCGGAGCTGACCGAGATCTGGCCGGGCGTGGTGGCGCCGTCGAGGGTGAAGTAGTAGCGCAGCGCGCCGGTGAACGTGCGCGCCGGCCACGCCGACTTGTTGAGCACGTACGCCTTGACCTCGGTGAACGTGCCGCCGTCGGGCTGGTTGAGCGCGCCTTGCGCCAGGATCTCCGGGCCGTCCGGGGTTTCCTTCGGCGGGAAGGCAGCCAGTGGCGTGCCGCCGTACTCGCCGTAGAGGCGGGCCAGCGCACCCGTGAAGCCGGCGTTGTAGTCGAGGGCCACCTCGTTCATCGTGTAGTTGGTGCGGTCGTCGGTGTACGCGTCGTTGGCCGAGGTGGGGCCGCCGACGAGCGCGCCGTAGAGGACGTGCCGGCTCTGCGCGGGCTCGTTGATGTTGTCGGCCCAGGAGCCGTGCGCGGTGCGGTGGTGGGGGTTGCGCGGCGGGTTGACGCCGAACCCGACCTCGAAACTCGCGCCGCGCGGGTTGTCACCCAGCGCGTAGTTGATCTGCCGCACGGCGAAGTCGTGGTACGTCGTGGCGCGGGCGGGATCGGTGGCGCGCAACGAATCCGAGTAGACGAGCGCCACGAACGCGGTGTTCGCCGCGTACCGCAGGGAGCCCCACTGGTCGAGCACCGCCTGGCCGCCGGGGGAGTAGGGTACGCGCTGGCCGTTGACGCCGGTGGTCCACCAGTCCAGCCAGCGGTCGGCGTCGGCGACGTACTGGGGGTCCTGGGTGAGCTGGGCCAGCAGGACGTAGGCACCGTAGGACTTGTCGTCCCAGGCCAGCGTCCAGCGGTAGGAGCGGGTGGTGGTCTGCGGTTCGGTGGACAGCTTCTGGTACTCGGTGCGCGCCTTGGTCAGGTAGCCGGTGTCGCCGGTGGCCTTGTAGAGCCAGATCGCGCCCCACACCAGCTCGTCCTGGTAGCCGCTCCAGGACTTGTAGAAGTTCTTGGCGTCGGTGATGCAGTCGGAGTAGACGCCCCGGTAGCCGTCGGCGAACGAGTACAGCTGCTTGGCGTGGGTGAGCAGGGTGGCGGCGTAGGCGGGATCGTCGGCCTGGAAGACCATCGAGCCGGCGGCCAGCTGCGCGGCGGCTTCGCCGGCCAGGTCCGAGCCGGGGCACGAGGTGTCGATGCGGTAGGCGGGCCGCGCCATGGTCATCGTCTCGGCGGGGCCCCACCACTTGTGGTCGTCGTCGCCCTTGCCGACCTGGCCGTAGAGCACGTTGGGCTGGGGGTGCGCCTTGATCAGCCAGTCGTCGCCCCAGCGCAGGTTCGACAGCAGGGACGCCCACTGGCCGGAGTTCCGGTACGCGGTGCGGTTCTCGAGGGCGCCCCAGGAGAGCATGGTCATGCTGAACTCGAAGGGCAGCCCGAACTTGACGTGGTCACCGGCGTCGTAGAACCCGCCGGTGAGGTCCAGCCCGGCGTCCTTGCCGTCGTCGAGGCCGGACGGGCCGCGCCAGGAGACGCGGTTGCCGGCGGGCAGGGCCCCGGAGCGCTGGGCGTCGTAGAACCAGACGGCCTTCTGCAGCGCCTCACCGTAGTTGAACTTCCCGGCGGCGCCCGCGGGGGCGCCCGGGGCCACGAGGGCCAGGCCGAGCACGAGCACGGCCACGACCGTCCGGGCCAACGCCTTGGTCGCTTTCGTCGCCTTCGTCGCCGTTGTCGAAGTGCGCACGCCGCCTCCTCGGGGCCTGGGAGCGCTTCCAGGCGAAAGGGTAAGGAACGAGATCCGCGGTGTAAAGCAAAGAGGGCGGCAGTAGGCGCTTTGGCCTTGCTGTGGCGGCCATCTGTCGTAGCGCGTGACTTCGGGCCGCCTCTTTCTTTTGGCGGTGAATTGGGAGCGCTCTCAGGGTGGCCGACCGGAACATCCGCGCCCGGGCCGGGGTTGAGCCTGGCATGACCTCCCTCGTAGACCGCACGGTCGCCGCCCTCCGCGCCGAGCACGACGCGCTCGCCGCCCTCGTCCGCACCCTCACCGACGACCAGCTGGCCGCGGCCAGTGGCGCCTCCGAGTGGACCGTGGCCCAGGTCCTTTCCCACCTCGGCAGCGGCGCGGAGATCGGCCGCGCCCCCATCGCCAAGGCCGCCGGCGAGACCGTGGCGGAGGAGGACCACCGGACGATCTGGGACCGCTGGGACGCGTCCGCGCCGCGGGCGCAGGCCGAGGGCTACCTCGAGTACGACAGCCGCTGGCTGGACACGGTCGAGGCGTTCACGCCGGAGCAGCGCTCGTCCCTGACGGTCGAACTCGGGTTCCTGCCGGAGCCGGTGCCGCTGCTGACGGCGCTGGGGATGCGGCTCAGCGAGGTGGCCAACCATTCGTGGGACGTACGCGTGGCGTTCGACCCGCAGGCGCGAGTGGACGCCGGGTCGGCCGAGGTGCTCGTCGAGCTCTTGACTGGGCCACTGGGGTTCCTGGTGGGGTTCTTCGGGAAGCCGGCGGAGCTCGGGAAGCCGGTCTCGGTGGCGGTTCCCGGGGCGGCCCTGGTGATCGACGACGCGGTCACGGTGGCGGACCACCTGGAGTCACCGTCCGCGACGTTCGACGGACCGGCGGAGGCGTTCATCCGGTTGCTCAGCGGCCGGCTGAAGGCACCGTATGACGAGGGCGTCAGCGTCGAGGGCAGCGTCACGCTTGACGAGCTGCGGCGGGTGTTCCCCGGGTTCTGATCCCCGGGGTGCCTGCCGCCCGTTGCGGGGCGGCAGGCACCCGATCTGCGAGAGACAGATCGTGGACTTGGTCTGCTCATTCGTCGGTTCGAAGACCGACCCTCCGCTTCAGGGAAGGCTCGGACCACCCTCTTCGTGGACCGCCGAAATGACGCTGTGGGATGGTTGCCGCATGGATTCGCCCCGCCCTGAGCCTCCGCCGGAAGGCGCGGACGCGCGGTCCGTGGCGAACCAGGTCGACGGGGATGTCGACGGGCAGGTGTTCCAGTTCGGGTTCGTTCACGGCGACCTGCACGTGAACAGCGGAAAACGGGTCCGCACGCGGTACCGCCAGCAGGTGCTGCAGCGCATTGCCCCGCCACGGCTGCTGGAACGGGAGACGGAGCTGGCCGAACTGGCCGAATTCTGCTCGTCCCCCAGCACGGCGGGCGCCTACCGATGGTGGCGGGCGGAAGCCTGGTCCGGCAAGTCCGCGCTGATGTCGTGGTTCGCGTTGCACCCGCCGGAAGGCGTGGAGCTCGTGTCGTTCTTCGTGACCGCGCGACTCGCCGGTCAGAACGACCGGTCGGCGTTCATCGACAACGTCATGGAGCAATTGCTCACCCTGCTCGGTGAGGATCGTCCGGCCTTCCTGACCGACACCACTCGCGAGGCGCACCTGCTGGGTCTCCTGCAGGAGGCGGCGGAAGCGTGCCGGCGGCGCGGCGGAACGTTCGTGCTCCTGATCGACGGGCTGGACGAAGACCGCGGAGCCGGGATCGACCCGGATGCGCACAGCATCGCCGCCTTGCTGCCTGCGCACCCACCGGCCGGGATGCGGGTGATCGTGGCCGGCCGACCCCACCCACCCGTTCCTTCCGATGTCCCCCGGCATCACCCGCTGCGCGACCCGGCGATCGTGCGGACGTTGGAGCCGTCGCAGCACGCCCTCTCCGCGCGGGACGGGATGCAGCGGGAGCTGAAGAGATTGCTGCGCGGCACACCGATCGAACAGAGCCTCCTCGGGCTCGTCACCGCGGCCGGAGGCGGTCTGACGGCGGCCGACCTCGCCGAGCTGACGGGGCAACCCGAATGGGAGATCGACGACCACCTCGCCACGGTCGCCGGACGCAGCTTCACCAAGCGCGAAGGCGCCGAAGCTGCGGTCTACCTGCTCGGGCACGAGGAGCTCCAGCTGGCGGCGATCACCATGCTGGGACCGGCGCGCCTTGCCATCCACCGGGACACCCTGCACTCCTGGGCGGACGACCACCGGGCGCTCGGCTGGCCGGCCGAGACCCCGGGTTACCTGCTGCGCAGCTACTTCACCATGCTCACCGCCACCTTCGACCTCAAGCGCATGGTCGCGTGCGCCACCGACCTGGTCCGGCACGACCGGATGCTCGACGTGTCGGGCGGCGACGCGCTCGCGCTGGCGGAGATCACGACGACGCAGAACTTCATCGTCGCGCAGCCCGCTCCGGACCTGGTGGCCATGACGCGGTTGTCCATCCACCGCGACCACCTGACGGACCGGAACAGCCACATTCCTCCGAGCTTGCCGGAGTTGTGGGCCACGCTGGGCCAGATCAACCGCGCGGAGTCGATCGCGTCATCGATCGAGGAGCCGGCCGACCGGGTCCAAGCCCTTGCCGCCGTCGCCCGCATCGCGGAATCCCGCGGTGATCCGACCCGGGCCGGCGAAATACTCGCTGCCGCGAAGGCGGTGGCCTTGAACATCCTCCACCCGGAGCGCCGCGCCAAGGCCATGGCCGCGATTTGCGGTACTCCGGACGCCGATCCCGAGCCGGCGGTCAGCTCGCCGCCTCCGACGGTTGACTGGGTCGCCGCGACCGCCGAGCTCAGCGTCGCCCTCGGAAGTGCGGGCCGCTCCCAGCAAGCACGCGCTCTCGTCGACAACATGGCGGAGGCCACGGAGAAGCAAGCTGTGCGCGATTTGCTCGCCCGAATCGAGCGCGAGCAGAGGCGGCACAAGAAGCGCCGTGACGACAACATCACGATGTCGACGGACTTCTATCCGATTGTCCCGGCGGCCCACCGGATGCCCACCACGATCGGGACGGTCATCGAGGACCTGATCCGGTTCGGCAGCGAGGATCCGCGGCGAGCCGATGAGCTGTTGACCGCGGCGGAGTCCCTGCTTCCTCGGCGGTCCTCCTGGTATCGAGACGCCCAGGACCTGGCCAGACTCGCGCGTGCGCGATTCGCCATCGGAGCCGATGATCGTGCCTTGGCGCTGCTGGAGGAAGCCGAACAGTCCAGCCGTCGGGTCGACGATCCGGGTACCCGTGCAGAGCAACTCGTCGCCGTGGCCCACGCCGCCGCGCGGATCGGCCTGCGCGACCGAGCCGATTCACTGCTCGCCGAGAGTGAGGAGGCCTGCGGTGAGATTCGTGATCCCCAGCAGCGGGTGTCGCACCTGGTCGACATTGCGCAGGGCCGGCTGAAAATCGGTGACACCGAACAAGTCGCGTCGCTGCTTACCGAAGTCGAGGGTATCAGTCGGAGCATCATCGACCCGATCCGGCGAATTCGCGTGCTCGCCGAGCTGGCGCCGGCCGCACTCCGGGCCGGCCGGACAGAGATCGTGAGAGAGCTGCTCGTCGATGTCGAAGCCATGGCGCGAGGCGTCGCCGAGGACTGGGCCCTGGCGCCATTGGTCCGTGCGGTCTCGGCAACGGGCGACGTCGGTCGTGCCGAGCGGATAGCTGCAGCTCGCAGCCACTCTCCGGACATCGTGCGAGCGGTGGTCCTAGGGCTCGTCGACGCGCACGACACCGGTGCCGCCCTTGTGGTGGCGAACCATCTGCCTCGCGATGAAAGGTCTGTTCCGACCTACGTGACCATGCTCAAGGCGGCTCTCGAGCAGGATGACGGCAGGGCTGTCGACACTGCTCGCGCCGATCTGGAACGCCTCGTCGTGGGACTACCTGCGTCGGGCACCACCGTCAAGGTCGAACTCGAGCTGGCTCGCGTGGCAAGGCGCCGGAACGTCGAAGAGGAGGTGGACCGGCGCCTTGCGAACGCCGTGCGCGTCGCGGCGACGTTCGGTTATGCCCACCGTCCCGACACCGCATTGCTGGCAGAGATCGCGGCGGCTGCCGTCGATACCGGGCGGCGGCAGCTGGCCACGCAGCTGATCGAACAGGTCGAGCAGGTGACCACCCACGAGTCGCCCGCCGGCTGGGCGTTGACCCTCCTGGCGCTCGCCCGCCTCGCCCATCGAATCGATCAACTCGGGCGGGCGGACGATCTGCTCGCCAAAGCCGAGTCGAACGCTGTCCTCTACGACGGCGACCGGCGGCAGATCATCATCCTCGCCGCGGCGGCTCGTACCGCCCATGACATCGGGCGCAGTTCCCGATCATGGCAACTGCTCGATGACGCCGAACGAGCCGCTCGCGCTCTCACCCCGGCCGGCGCGCGGGACTGGGCTTTGGTCGAAGTCGTCAACACCGCGCTCCTGCTGGGTGACCACTCGCGAGCCTTCGCCATCGCAGACAGCATGGAGCACAGCACACAACTCATCACCGTCTTGCTGGCGATCGCTCGATGCAGCAGCCGGCTGTGGCGGGATCGGGCGCTGACCCGTGCCCTCCAGAGCACTCAGTGGTACAAGTGCGCCGAGCAGTTGGTACAAGCCGACCCGGGCGTTCTCGACGCGGCCGTCGTCGAGCTCAACGCGATCGTCGGCTCCTGAGCGGGGAGCTACAGGGAGAGCGACCCGCTGGCCCGCCAGTCGCCGTCCTGGACGCTCTCGCCGACGTTGCCGCCTATTTGCCTGTCGAGTAGCGGAACTCGCGCAGCGACACGGTTCCCTCCAGGACCCGCACGCCGATCATCCGCCCGGTGAACCCGGCCGCGACCTCTGTGGACAGATACCGCCCGTCGAACGTGCCGAGGACCTCCGCCTCCCCGTCCTCTCGGAACACCGACAACTCCACGAGGTCCGGCTCCGTCACCTCACGGAACGGACCCGAAGCAGGCGGCCGCAGCGCCCGGATCCGCAGCGACACCGAAGAACCGGCAGGCACGGCCGACACGGTCTGGACCGCCGGACCGATGGCCACCGTAGCCGTGACCGTCTCGCCGTCAGCCGTCAATCCGTACCAATGGCGGTCGTCGATTCGCACCATGAACACAGCAACACCCGAGGAAACGTCGAGACGGACCACCGCCGTCCAGTATTCGTCCAAAGCCCGCGTCAGCAAAAATCCATTGAGGACCAGTTCGCCGGGCCCGGCCCAGTGAACACGGGGAGCCACGCCCGGCGCGACCCACCGCGGGTGCAGCTCCGAAGCGGCGAAATCATCGATGAAGTCATTTTCCACAACGGGAACCGTGAACCGGTTTTCGTCCACCACCGGCCAGCCGTCGACCCAGTCCACGCCCGCCAGGAACGTCTCGCGCCCGTTGACGTGGAACTGCGGTGTCTTTCCCCGCGGCCGCACGCCCAGATACACCATCGCCCAGCTGCCGTCCGGGCACTCGACCAGGTCGCCGTGGCCCGTGTTCTGGATCCGGTGTGTGGTGCTCCGGTGGGTGAAGATCGGGTTCGAGGGCGCCGGCTCGTACGGCCCTTCCAGAGTCCGGGCCCGCGCGATCGTGATCGCGTGGCCGCGTTCGGTGCCGCCCTCGGCGAGCATCAAATACCACCAGTCACCGATCCGGTACAGGTGCGGGCCTTCCGGGGCCGCCAGGCCCGTTCCGTTCCACAGCAGCCGCGGCTCGGCCAGCATCGAGCCCGTCGCCGGGTCGATCGGGACGCTGGTGATGCCCGGTGCCTCCGGGGAGAACGACGCCCACGTCAGGTGGCAGACGCCGGCCTCGTCCCAGCAGAGGTCCGGGTCGATGCCGTCGGTGCCGGCCACGTGGATCGGGTCCGACCACGGGCCCGCCGGGTCCTCCGCCGTCACGATCAGGTGGCCGGGGTGCAGGATGTTCGTGGTCACCAGGAAGAACCGGCCGTCGTGGTGGCGCAGCGTCGGGGCGTAGATCCCCGTGTTCGCCGCGCCTTCCGACGGCGGCAGCTGGCCCGGGCGGGTCAGGGCGTGGCCCAGCAGCTCCCAGGAAACCAGGTCCGTGCTGCGGCGGATCGGCACGCCCGGCACGTACTCGAAGCTCGAATTCGCCAGGTAGTACCGGTCGCCGACCCGGCAGATCGACGGGTCGGGGTGGAAGCCTCCGACGATCGGGACCGTCATCGCTGTCTCCTTTTCGGGTGCCCGCCGCGAGGATGGTGCGGCGGGCACCCGGGCGGGTCAGGCGTTGCAGGTCTTGTTGCGGTTGATGCAGTTGACGAGCTGGTTCATGATGCTCTGCGACATCACGTTCGCGAAGTCGTCGTGGTCGGACAGCGGATTGTGCTTTTCGGACGGGAACGAGTCCACTTTGTACTGCTTCTTGACCTGGATGTCGTGCGGGATGTCGTAGACGAGCGTGATCCGCAGCTGCGGCACCGCCTTGAACCCGGCCTGGCAGCGCCCGGCCTGGTCCGGGAACACGATGTGCGTGCGGTGGTTGGCGCTGTCGGTGTTCTTGCCGTCCCAGCAGCTCGGGAAGTCGTGGATCCGCTCCACCTTGCTGCCTTCGGGGCAGATCGGGTACTTGTCGGTCAGCCGGTTCTCGAAGCCGGTGCAGGTCCACGCCGCCCGGGTGTTCTTGGTGCCGTTGATCGACGGCTTGGCGTCACCGGTCAGGGCACGCAGGAACTTCGGCATCGCGACGACCTTGCCGGCCGGGCTGCCGCGGAAGGTGATGCCGACCTTCGCCGGGCGCTGGATCTGGCCGTCGTTTTCGGGCAGCTCGTTGTTGGCGTCCGGGCCGGGCAGCGGCGGCGCGGTCGTCGCACCACCGTTGTTGTTGCCGCCTGCCTGGCCGAGCGTGCAAGGCGCGAGGGCGTCGAGACCCTGGGGACGCGCGGCGGTGCGGCCGATGGCGATGGCCATGCGGTCGATGGTGGCGACGCGCTTGTCCTTGAGCGGGCCGAGAATGGCGTTCTGGACGAAGTTCGGGCCGCCCTGGCCGCGCGTGCTGACCAGCCGCTTGTTGGCCTCGTCGATCTGGGTGTCTAGCAGGTCGAGGTTGCGGTTGACCTCGGCCATCGCCGAGTCGGGGACGTCGGGGAGCTTGCTCGCGACGTCCGGGCAGGTGATCACCGGGGAGGCGCCGTCCTGGGCGGCCTGGTCGCGGTCGCCGTCGGGGGACTTCGCCGGCGGGTTCTTCTCGTCGTCACCGGTGTCGATGCGCACCACCGGCCAGAAGTAGGCCGACTTGTCCCCGTTCTTGCACGTGGTCCCGGCCGCTTCGAGGCTCTTGTTGTTCGAGTCCGCATTGGACGACAGGTTGCCGACGTAGTCGTGCAGGTGCTGGGCGCCGTTGCGGACACCGGGCTGGGCGACGAAGTTGTCCGGGTTGAAGTGCTGGTTCTCGTTGCGGCCGCAGTCCACGGTGAACGTGCCGGTGGACGCGCCGCGCGAGTTCGCGGGGGCGGTGTTGTTCGGCGCCACCTTGAGGATGTCGATGTAGAGCGCCGGGTCGGCCTCGTCGGCGCTGGCCTGGCCGGGCTCGCCGAAGGTCGTCGCCACCGCGATGCCGCCGGCGGCCACGGCGAGCGCGAGGGCAGCGGTCGCGATCTTCGTTCGTCGGGAGATGCGGTGCTTTCCCGTGTTTCCGGGCATGGAGTCACTCCGTGGGGTTCAGGGACAGGAGAATCCAGGGAATCCACCGGCCCGACACCGGTGGGCGGTTCCCTGTTAGCGATAACAATGCCCGTCTTGTGAGGTGTTCACCGATTCTTTCGGGAGATCAATCCGGTGCGGGCACGGCGTTATCGTGACCCGTGCGCGCCCCGTTGTCCAGAGCTTTGTCCCGTGAGGAAAGAGTTCGGAAATGTGGTGAACCGCGGTGAACCGGCATCCGTGTACCCGGGTGAGGCGTGGAGTGCGGGGTCAGTGCCCCAGGGGGATCAGCTGCGGCGTTTCGCCAGGTCCGGCCGGGAACCAGGCGAGGAACGTGACGCCGTCCTCGAGCGCGTCGAAGCGGGCGATGCGTGTCGATTCGGGTTCGTAGAAGACGTCGCCGGGGGTGAGCACCGACTCCGGTTCGCCTTCGATCCGGTAGACCGCGGAACCCGTTTCGATGCTGCCGAAAACCGGTCCGTTGTGGATGTGCAGCCCGGGACTGTGGTGCGGGGCGATGGTGATGCGGCGCGCTTCGAAATGGTCGAAAACGCGCGGTGCCGGGAGCGGCTGCTCCAGGACCAGCGTGCGGGTGACGGCCGGGACGGCGGCCGCTTCGGCGTCGCCCACCGGCTCGCCGAGCTCGGTCGGAGTGCCGTCGGCGGGGAGTTCCTCGATCGCGAGGTGGGTCATCGGGGTGGTGTCGGTGGCGCCGTGCCAGTGCCATTCGCCGGCGTCGACGCGGACGGTGTCACCCGGCCGGATCAGCTGCGCCGGGCCGCCGCGGCGCTGGACGTACCCGGTGCCTTCGGTGACGACCAGGACCTGGCCGAGCGGGTGCCGGTGCCAGCGGGTGCGGGCCCCGGGGGCGAACTGCACGCGGTCGACCCGGGTGCGCGACGCGCCGCCGGGGACGGCGAGCGAGGTGATCCACGCGCTGCCGGTGACCGCCTCGGCGGGCGCGGGCGTGCTGGTGGACGGAACGTGACGGACGTGCACGGCGGTTCTCCCCGGGTTCAGTGGGCGGCGAGCAGCGCGAGCACGCCGGAAACGGCCTGGTCGAACGGCTCGGGACGGTCGGCGGCGCGCGCCAGCACGTAACCGCCCTGCAGGACGGCGACGATCGTGGCCGCCAGCGCGACGGGGTCGAGCGTGGCGGGCAGCTCCCCGGCGTCCCGGCCTTCGCCGAGCACCTCGGCCAGCCGGGCGCGGATGCGGGTGAGCGTTTCGTCCACCGGGGCACGCAGATCGGGGTCGGCCACGATGTCGGGATCCTGCGTGAGCCTGCCGATCGGGCAGCCCTTGAGCACCTGGCGTTCACGCCGCAGGTACGCGGTGATCCGCTCGACGGCGGTGCCGGGTGTGCGCAGCTGCTCGTCGGCGGCGGCCAGCAGCTCTTCGGCACTGCGCTGCACGGCGGCCAGTGCCAGCTCCTTCTTGCCGGAGAAGTGGTGGTACATGCTGCCCTGGCCCGCGCCCGCCCGCTGCTGGATGGCTTTGGGGCTGGTGCCGACGTAGCCGCGTTCCCACAGCAGTTCCCGGGCGCTGTCGACGAGCTGTTCCCTGGTCCCCATGGGCCAGGACTGTACATACTAGTAGGTACAGAAACAAGTGACCCACGTCATGTCACAGCGGTGCGGCGGCCGGTGTCTGGAGGCCGAACGGAAGGAGACACCATGGACCTCGCCCTGTGGATCGCCGCCGGCCTGCTGGCCGTCGTGGCCCTGACCGGAGGCGTCAGCAAGGTGTTCGTGCCCCAGGAGAAGCTCGCGGCCGCGCGCGGTGGGGAATGGACCGCCGGCGCCCGGCCCGGCTTCGTCAAGACCCTCGGCGGGCTCGAGCTGCTCGCCGCGCTCGGCCTGGTCCTGCCCGCGGCGACCGGGATCGCGCCGGTGCTCGTGCCGGTGACCGCCGTCTGCTGGGTGCTGCTGATGGTGGGTGCGATGATCACCCACGTCCGGCACGGCAGCGCCGGGTTCGCCGGCCTGAACCTGATCTACCTGGCCGTGGCGGCGTTCGTCGCCTGGGGCCAGTTCACCGCGTGAGGGAGGGAGACGTCGTGATCGAGGCGTTCGTCGTCCACCGGAACCTGCTGTTCACCGTGGCCTACGAGATGCTCGGCTCGGCGGCCGACGCCGAGGACGTCCTCCAGGAGACGTGGCTGCGCTGGGCCGAGGTCGACCCGGACCAGGTGCGCGACGAGCGCGCGTACCTGGTCCGGATCACGACGCGGCTGTCGTTGAACCGGCTGCGCACGATGAAGCGGCGCAAGGAGGCGTACGTCGGGCCGTGGCTGCCGGAGCCGCTGTTGACGGCTCCGGACGTGGCCGAGGACGTCGAGCTCGCCGAAAGCGTGTCGATGGCGCTGATGCTGGTCCTCGAGACGCTGGCGCCCACCGAACGCGCGGTGTTCGTGCTGCGCGAGGTGTTCGAGGTCGGCTACGACGAAATCGCGGAGGCGGTGGGCAAGTCCCCGGCGGCGGTCCGCCAGATCGCGCACCGCGCGCGCCGCCACGTCGACGCGCGCCGGCCGCGCGAGGTGGTGTCCGCGCGGGAGACCCGGGCGGTGCTGGAGTCGTTCCAGCGGGCGCTGGCCGGCCAGGACCTGCAGGGGCTGCTGGATCTGCTGGCCCCGGACGTGGTTTTGCTGAGCGACGGCGGCGGAGTCAAGCAGGCGGCCCTGCGCCCGGTGACCGGAGCGGCCAAGGTGAGCCGCTTCATCGTCGGCGGCATCGCGAAGGCGGCGGTGGCTCTGAGCAGTGCGCCGGTGACGGTGAACGGGAACCCGGCGCTGGCCCTGCACGTGGACGGCTTGTTCGACGGGGTGATGGCGGTTCGCGTCGAAGGGGGGCGGATCGCCGGGCTGTACTACGTGCGGAACCCGGAGAAGCTGACGCGCGTGGAGTCGGAGACGCCGCTGACCCTGCGCTGAGGAACGGCGCCGGTTGCGTAACGCGGAGCCCGCGCGGCGCGACCCTGGCTGCGCATCGCGCACCGCGGTGCACGACGGCTCGTCCCCGGCCTCGTCGGAATCCTGGCGTGCCAGGGGAAGGGTTGACACGATGCGAAGAATCTCCGGGGTGCTCCGCATCCCGTTGGTGTTGTCCGTCGCGGTCGCGCTCGCCGTGTTCGGCTTCGCGCCGGTGGCGTCGGCGACGGTGCTGTGGCCCGACGAACAGGCGATGATCAGCACGAACACCTACCGATCCACCTACGTCTACGACGTGGGCACGGGGAACTCCATCTCCGCCGAACAGTTCGCGCAGCCTGCGGTCAGCGCGTTCTACGTCGCGCACGGTGACTTCGACCGCAACTTCATGGTCTGGGCGCCGATCGTGGCGATCGACCGGCCGCACGAGTTCTGGAAGGCGTGCACCGGGAACACCGGCGGCCTCTGCCCGGACGTGCGCGACGGCAACCAGCGCATCGACGACGAGATCGCCGCCGGCCAGATCCACGTCAAGTACTGGAACGGCGCCTTCATCGGCGTGGCCTGCGGAAACTGGAACCACGGCGGAGCCGGGCCGGTGCCGGTGATCAGCGGGACGAAATACGAGGACGTCAACGGCGACGGCGTCCGGCAGGACGGGGAGCCGGGCCTCGCGGGGTGGACGATCGACCTGTCCTACAACGGGACCGTCGTCGCCACCACCGTCACGGACGCCGGTGGCGCCTACGTGTTCCCGTTGAACGCCAACGCGATGCCGGTCGGTGCGGGAACCTACACCCTGACCGAACGGTCCCAGGCCGGCTGGGTCCAGTCCCACGCGCCGGCGCCGGTCACCGTCGGGTACGGCGTGGGGGACGCGCACTTCGGCGGGAACGACTTCGGGAACTACCGGCCGGCCACGATCGGGGGCCGGAAGTTCGACGACCACGGGGCCGACGGCGGCGGGGCCGGTGATCCCGGGCTGGCGAACTGGACCTTCGACCTGGACAACGGGGCGACTGCGGTGACCGGGGCCGACGGCGGATACGGCTTCGTCGGCCTGCGGCCGGGAACCTACACCGTCCGTGAGCGGCAGCAGGCGGGCTGGCGCCGCACCACCCCCGCGTCCGGGAGCACGACCGTCACCGTGACCAGCGGCCAGGTCGTCCAGGACGCCGACTTCGGCAACGTCTGCCTCGGTGCGATCGCGGTCACCGCTCCGCCCGGCGTGGCGATCCGCGCCGACGAGGTGACCGTGCCGGGAGTCCTCGCGAACGACCCGCCGGCCCCGCGCACGGCGTCGGGCACCGCCACGATCTCCGGCCTGCTGCCCGGCACCTACCGGCTGACGCTGGTCCTGCCGGACGGTGTCTTCACCACGGACCCGGATCTCACGTCGCTGGACGGGCAGTTCGCCATCGTCAAGACGGTCACGGTTCCCGAGTGCGGGACGACCGCGGTCGCGCCGCCGTTCGTCACCTCGCAGCCGGGCAAGATCACCGGCGGGATCCGGATCCTGGTGCCGGGCGGGACCGCCACCGCCGGGTTCGAGTTCATGCAGCGCAAGGAAGGCCCGCGCGGCACGCTCGAATACAACGACCACGGCAACGGCATCGACCTCCACACCTCGGACATCACCGGGATCTCGGTATCGGGGCCCGATGCCTACGTGTTCGGGCACGCCGTGCTGAACGGGGTGACGACGGGCTTCCGCCTGCATCTCGTGGACGCCGGTGAACCCGGTACCGCGGACCGGTTCGAGTTGCTCCTGTCGAACGGCTACTCGGCCGGGTACGGCCAGACGCTGAACGGCGGGAACGTGCAGATCCACTGAAGTGGGGCCGGCGGTGTGCTTCCCCGCACGCCGCCGGCTGTCTCACCCCAGCCGCTTGTCCCAGTCCTCGAAGGCGTCGACGAGCTCCGCCGGCCCGCCAACCTCCCGTAACCGCCGGATCTCCGCCTCGATGTAGTACCGGTACAACGGAACCAGCCCCGCCGCCAGTTCCGGCGCCACCTCCGCCGCGTCCAGCGGGTGCCCCTCGCGCACCCGGGCCCCCAACCGGACCAGGGACTTCGACGGCGCCTCCGGCTGAGCCAGGTACCACTCGAGCGACTCGTCGTTCGTGGCCGCGCGGCCCGATTCCGTCGTGGCCGAGTACAGGAACCGGACCGGGAAGAACACCGCCTTCGTGAACCACACGCGGTCCGCCAGGAGACGTCGTGGCTCGCGGAACTCCGCCGTCACCTCGTCGGTCGCCAGGACCGCGATCGCGAACTTCGCGCTCTCCAGCAACAGTTCCCCGGCCGGCGGGCGGGCCACCTCCGGGGTGACGTCGTCGCCGAGGAGGACGCGGCCGTGTTCGGCCAGCTGCAGGCGGTCCTGGGCCGGGAACCGGCCGTCGTCGCGGCCTTCGCGCAACGCCGGCAACGATGCCCAGAACACCGAAAGCTTGCGGTGCAACGGGCTTCGCCCCTGCAGGGCTTCCGTCGTGGCCGAGACCAGCGCGGCGTCGCCCTCGCGGACGTCGGTCAGGACGATCGCCAGGTCGATGTCGCTCACCGCCGGGGAGTAGCCGCCGTACGACAGGCTGCCCAGCAGGTACGCGCCGGTCAGGCGGTCGCCGAACGTTTCCCGGTACGCGTGGGCCGCTTCCGCGGCGATGGTGCGGGCTTCGGTCGTCGTCACGCCGCCACCGTATCGCGGCGGGCGCACTCCGCGATGCGGTCGGACACCACGCCGATCACCTGCCACGCCCGGTCCAGCACGTCGATCACCGCCTCCACGGTCCAGTCGCCGCGCCGCCGCAGGATGTCGTACCCCATCTCGAGGTGCTCGACGTCGGCTTCGTCGTGGAGCTCGAAGTACTCGTCGTCCGGGAACGCGCGGGTGCCCGCCTGGCTGAACACCAGGCTGCCGGCTTCCAGCGCCAGGTGCGCCAGGACGGCCCGCTGCACGCCCGGCAGGATCGCGAACTGGTCGACGAACCAGGACGCGCCCATCTCGATCACCGGGTCCCACACCAGGTCCCGGTCGTCGGCGCGGCTGCGGGCCAGGATCCGGTCGTGGCCGACCTCTTCCTGCTGGTGCTCGCACGCTAGCGCCCGCAGTTCCGGGTCGCTCTCGAACGTCACGCGGGCACTGATCATCCGCTGGAACGCGTTCGACCACGGCTGCAGGTACGTGAGCACCGCTTTCTTGGTCTCGGCGGGGGTGTTCTCGTCGGTCAGCAGCCGGATCAGGTCCGACGACTCGTACTCCCGTTGCCGCTGCTCGTTGTGGCGGGCCACGCGCTCGACGTCCTGGGTCACGCTCTGCTCCTCACGGTGTGCTGCACGAAGATCATCTTTCCGGGGCCGCTAGGCAAGATCAACAGGCGAAAGCGGGGACGGCGGGGGCCGGTCGTAGACGGGGAGCCGGAAGTAGGTGGTCACGTCGCCACGCCGGGCCGCCGCGCGGAAGCTCACCAGCTCCAGGACGCCCCGGCTGTCCGCCAGCGGTCCGGGGGCCAGCGCGGCGGCGACGGCGCGGAACCGGCCGGGATCCACGCCCTGCTCGTGCAGCAGCGCGGCGGTGCGCTCCACGGCTTCCCGGTCGTCCGGGGCGAGGTCGGGCAGCCGCAGGTACGTGGTGGACTCGGCGGCGCGGTCCACACCGGACCGGAACGCCAGGCAGCTCAAGGCGGCCTCGCCGGCGTCGGCGCGGTCGCCGGCCAGCGTCCGGTAGGCCGCCCGCGCCCGTGCCGGGTCGTGGTGCAGGGCCGCCGAAGCCACCCGCTCGACCTCGGCCAGGCCGGCCTCGTGGTTGCGGTAGTAGATCTTGACCCGGGCGTGCGCCTCGTCGGCCAGGTCGACGGCGAAGAACTCGATCTCGCGGTCGCCTTCGACGGTTTCGACGCGACGGCGGGTGTCGTCCCAGGCGGCGGCCATGCCGAGCCGCTCCATCGCTTCGGCCACCGCGGTTTCGCGCTGGGCGTGCGGCCACGAGTACAGCCCGAAGTAGGTCTTGTGGACGATCCCCGAGGGCGGGCGCCAGGCGATCGAATGCCACAGCGGCGCCGGCGACGGACGGCCCGCGCGCGGGGTGAACGTCTCGCGGACGTGCTCGAAGCGGCGCGCCCGGAAACCGCTCTCACCAGGCCAGACGATCTCGTGGCCGAGGCTGTCGAACAGCACGCGCAGCTCCGGCCGGTCGCCCGACCAGTTCACCGACATCTCGGCCGGGAAGCCGTCGTCCGCCACATAGGACGGCTGGGCGGGGGCCGCGCCGATCCGCTCGTGCGCCCACGGCGGCAGCACGGCGCGCAACATCCGGGTCGTCCGGACCGACTGCTCCAGCGGGACGTCGAGCGCTTCGCACGCGGCCGACCACAGTCCACCCAGGAAGTCGCCGAAGAGACGACCCTGTGCCGGATAGTTTTCCCTTATATATTCAGGAAACTCCGGCACGCGACTCGTCACGAGCGGATGCTATCAGTTGGATGCGTGCTCAACTAAAAGGCTGCACCCGGGTGGTCCAACCAATTGCGCCATGTGGGTACGCCGGTGCCCGCCGCCGCCACGGAGGGCCACAGCGGACACCGGACGTGTCCAGAGGAGACAAAAGCGGACAACGCGCAGGTCTCAGACCCGGGCCGGCACGACCGTCATCGCGTGCTTGACCAACCGGATCAGCGCGAGCTTGCTGGAGTCGCGGTCGCGTGCGTCACACATGACGATCGGCACCCGGTCCGGGACGACCAGAGCCTCGCGGATCTCGTCGGCGGTGTACCGCGGCGCGTTGTCGAAGCAGTTGACCGCGACGACGAACGGGATCTTCCGGCGTTCGAAGAAGTCGATCGCGGCGAAGCTGGTCTCCAGCCGGCGGGTGTCCACCAGCACGACCGTCCCGATCGCCCCGCGGGCCAGGTCGTCCCACATGAACCAGAAGCGCGCCTGGCCCGGCGTCCCGAACAGGTACAGCACGTGCCGCGGCGAGATGGTGATCCGGCCGAAGTCCAGTGCGACCGTCGTCGTCGTCTTGCGCTCCACGCCGGACAGGTCGTCCACCCCGGCGCTCGCCTCGGTGAGCACCTCTTCGGTGGTCAGCGGCGGGATCTCGCTGACCGAACCGACCATCGTGGTCTTGCCGGCGCCGAACCCGCCGGCGACGATGATCTTGACCGGGGTGGGGACCATGTCCGCCCCGGTGCCGTCAGTACTTGATGAGGCCATCGAGAACCGCCTGGAGAGTTTCGAGGTCCGGCGACTGCGCCGGGTTATGGGTGGGCGACCGCGTGATGACGAGGCCGCGTTCGATCAGGTCGCCGACGAGCACCCGCACGACCCCCAGCGGGATCTTGACGTAGACCGCGATCTCGGCCACGGACACCGGGTGGCGGCACAGCTGCACGATCGCCACGTGCTCCGGGCCCAGCCCGGCCGGCTCCTGCTCCGACCGCAGCGTCATGACCTGGGTGGACAGGTCGAGCCGCGCGGTGCCGGCCGGGGTCCGGCCGCTCGTGATGGTGTACGGCCGGACCAGCGGCCCGGCGGCCTCGTCATACCAGCCGTCGTCCGAACTCATGTGGCCTCCCGCAGGACCGACGCCGCTTCCCGCGGCGCGGACGCCATGTAGTCGCCGACCCGCTTGACCAGCCGGCTCATTTCGTAGGCGATCATTTCCACGTCGACGTTGTCCGCGGCCAGCACGGCGAGGCAGGCGCCCTGGCCCGCGGCGGAGACGAACAGGTAGCCGCGCTCCATCTCGATCATGTTCTGCAGCACCGGGCCGCGGTTGAACTGCTTGCTCACCCCCTTGGCCAGGCTCTGCAGGCTGGAGGCGATGGCCGACAGCTGGTCCGAGTCGTCCTTGCCCATCCCGGCCGACTTGCCGATCAGCAGCCCGTCGGCGGACAGCACGATGGCGTTCTGCGCGCCGACCACGCGGTTCACCATGTCATCGAGCAACCAGTTGAGATCGGGTTTGGGGTTCCCGTACTCGTTCATTCGACGTCAGACCCTGACTTTCGGTATGTGGACTTTCGGTGTGTGCGGTCGCGGACTACGAGTCGTCCGGCCCGCCGCGGCCGCGGCGGGTGCCCTTGTGGAACGCCGCGAGCGTGCGTGCGGTGCCTTCACCGGGCGCCACGACGTCGTCTTCGCTGTCGTCGGGTTCGTTCTCGAGCTGGGCGACGAGGTTCTGCTGGGGCTCCCGCCGCGGCAGCCGCGGCCGGTCGTCGGTGGGCTGGACCCGGGTTTCCGGCTCGGCCACGGCCACCGGCTCCGGCACCGCCGCCGGGACGGACGGCAGGTCGTCGGGCGAGGGGAGCGCGCGTGCCGGGTACGGCCTCGGCTTGGTGTCTCGCTTCATCGGGATCTGGCCGCTGAACGAGCTGGGCGTGTCCATCGTGCGGAGCGGGCTTTCTTCTGCTGCCTGCGGCGCGGGAGCGCCGACCGGGGCGAGGACCGCGGTGTCCTCCGCCGGGGTGCCGCCCTGGTCGGCGTTCTGGCCGGCCAGGTGCTGGGTGGGGATGAGGACGGTGGCGCGGAGGCCGCCGTAGCGGGACGGGTCGAAGGTGACGGTGATGCCGAGCCGGGCGGCCAGGCGCGCGACCACGAACAGGCCGAGGCTGGAGTCCGCCCGCAGCGCCATCGCGTCGAACTCGGGCGCTTCGGCCATCATCGAGTTCGCCCACTCGCGGACGCCGTCCTTCATGCCGAGCCCCTGGTCCGAGACGTCGACGACGACCCCGCGCGCGACCATCCGGCTGGTCACCTCGACCGGCGAGCCGGGCGGCGAGAACGACGTCGCGTTGTCGACCAGCTCGGCGACCAGGTGGATCGTGTCGGCCACCGCGGCGCCGACGATGGCGACGTCGGCGACCTGCTCGACCTGCACCCGCGCGTACTGCTCGGTTTCCGAGACCGCCGCGCGCAGGACCTCCATCAGCGCCACCGGCTTGCGCCAGCGGCGGCCGGGCTGCTTGCCGCCGAGGATGATCAGGTTCTCGGTGGTGCGGCGGGCGCGGGCGGCGAGGTGGTCGAGCTGGAACAGCGACGCCAGCTGCGTCGAGTCGTCCTCCCGCGCCTCCATCTCGTCGAGGATCTGCAGCTGCTGGTGGACCAGGACCTGGTTGCGGTGCGCGATGCCGAGGAACACGTTGTGCACACCGCTGCGGGCCTTCGCCTCGCTGGCCGCGGCGTTGACGGCGGTCAGCTGGGCGACGTTGAACGCCTCGGCCACCTGGCCGATCTCGTCGCGGCCGTGGTCGAGCTGCGGCAGCTCTTCCTTGAGGTCGACGGATTCGCCGCTCTTGAGCCGTTCCACGATGTTCGGCAGCCGGTTGCGGGCGAGGTCGAGCGAGTCGTTGCGCAGCCGCGCGAGGCGCGTCATCAGCGCGCGGTCGACGAGCGACCGGGACACGCGCACCGCGACGATGATCGCGGCGAGTGACGCCAGGAGGGCGACGATACTGCCGATGATGACGTTGCGCAGCTGCGCGTCCCCGGCGTCGATCGCGGCCGCGGAAACCTTGTCCGCCTGGGTGATCGCGAGGTCGTTGAGGCCCTGGGCGACCTGGGTGGTCGCGTTCTCCCAGTCCGTTTCGGACACCGGGACGGTGTTCTGCTCGCCGGTCGACCACGGGCCGTGCTTGACGATCGCTTCTTCGGCGGTCGCCAGCTGCCGCCACGCCGTGCTGGTGGTCAGCGCCTGGTACTTCTGGCGGACGCTGGGGTCGAGGAACGGCGCGATCTGCGCCAGCTGGGTCCGGTAGAGGCCGGAAAGCCGGGCGAACTGGGCGAAGTCGTCGGGCGCGAACGTCCCGGCGGCGAACGCGGTCGAGGCCAGCGACGTCTCCCGCGACATCATGTCACCGGCCCGGAAGACCGAGGTCGCCGTGATGCCACCGGTCGCGGCTTCGGCGTCGGGCACCACGCGGGCCTGGGTGTCGAAGAGGTTGGACGCGGTGTCCATCACGCCGTTGTAGTAGGAGTTGACCTGGCCGCGGTCGATGCTGCGGAAGCTGATCTGCGAGCGCAGCACGGGCAGCTGGTCGAACTGCGACTTCAGCGCGTTCACCTTGGACGCGATCTCGTCGGGGGCGTTGGAGATCGTCGCGGCGAAGGCGTCCTTCAGCGCGGAGAGCTTTTCGTCGGTGGCCTTCTGCTGCTGCTGGAGCCGGGCCGGGCCCAGGCCCGGGTCGTCCAGGTACTGCAGCGCGGTCTGGCGTTCCTTCTGGAACTCGGCCAGCGCGGTGGCGGCGGGGATCGACACTTCACGCACGGAGGCCGCGACGAGCCGGACGTAAACGCCGTTGAAGAGGAAGTAGGAGGAGACCGCGATCCACAGCACCAGCAGCGTCACGCTGGGAATGAGAACGGTCCTGGTCAGCCTTTTGCGGATCGACTTGTCGTACGGCTTGTCCGACTCGTCCCGGGGGTCTTTGTTCAGCACGGCGGTTCACGAACTCCTGAGTGACGGTCGGCGAGGAAAGGGGACCCGGACGAGGAAGCGGACACGACGATGGGACACAGCGGCCGCCGTCACCCGTCTTCGCCTCACCCTCCGTGTTGCCGCGGAATCGATCAGGGTCCGTTTTTTACCACGAACCTCCGACCGTCGTTCGGTGCGACCCGGCTTGCGGACACTCGTCCGCCCTGCGGCGAACAGTGTTTACTTTCCGTTCGGAGACGATTACCGGCATTTGCTCTGGTAGCAGGCCCGGGACACATTTCGACGACTTGCACACTGGGCCGAACGGGTGAAAGTGAATTCCGCCGGTTCGGCGTGTGCGGTGGTTCGCGGCGGCGGAAAGAAGGGAACGGGCGATGCCCGGAAGTCCCTTCCGGCCGCGGCCGCCCGGTGTCCTGGAGCCTGGTGGACACCTTTACAACAGCTCGGATGTTGTCAACCTGTCTGGACGTCCCCTATCCTCCTGTCAACTCAGCCGCCAAGGAGGGTGTGATGAGCGAAGCGACCGGGACCCTGCCCGCCGGCTCGACCGAACTGTGGCGCGACCGCAAGCGGTACCTGTGGCTGATCGGCCTGGTCGTCCCGTCACTGGCGTTCCTCGCCATCGGCCTGCACGCCGCCACCGGGTGGGGCGGGTGGTTCTGGATCGGGCCCGTCGTCATCCTCGTCGTCGTGCCCCTCATCGACCTGGTCGCCGGGCTCGACCGCAGCAACCCGCCCGACGACGTCATCGCGCGGCTGGAGAACGACCGCTACTACCGCTGGATCACCTTCGCCTTCCTGCCCGTCCAGTACCTCGGCTTCGCCGCCGCGTGCTGGCTGATCGCGCGCGGGGGCCTCGACGTGATGGACAAGATCGGGCTCGCCGTGTCGATCGGGTGCGTCGGCGGGATCGGCATCAACACCGCGCACGAGCTGGGCCACAAGAAGGAGAGCCACGAGCGCTGGCTGTCCAAGATCGCGCTGGCGCAGAGCTTCTACGGCCACTTCTACATCGAGCACAACCGCGGCCACCACGTCCGCGTGGCGACCCCGGAGGACCCGGCGAGCAGCCGCGTCGGCGAAAGCTTCTACCGCTTCTGGCCGCGCACGGTGTTCGGTTCCCTGAAGTCGGCGTGGCGGCTGGAGCGCAAGCGCTACGCCCGGCGCGACCGCCACCCCTACCGGCTCGGCAACGACGTGCTCAACGCCTGGCTGATGTCCGCCGTCCTGTGGGCGGCGATGATCCTCTGGCTCGGCGCCGGTGTCCTGCCCTACCTGGTGATCCAGGCCGTCGTCGGGTTTTCGCTGCTGGAGGTGGTCAACTACATGGAGCACTACGGCATGCGGCGGCAGCGGGTCGGCGCGCCCGGGCGGCGCCGCTACGAGCGCGTGAACCCCAGCCACAGCTGGAACTCCAACAACATCGCCACCAACGTCCTGCTCTACCACCTGCAGCGGCACAGCGACCACCACGCCAACCCGACGCGGCGCTACCAGACCCTGCGCGACTTCGCCGAGTCGCCGGTGCTGCCCACCGGGTACGCCGGGATGATCGTGCTGGCGCTCGTGCCGCCGCTGTGGCGCCGGGTGATGGACCCGCGGGTGCTCGCGCACTACGACGGCGACATCTCGCGCGCCAACATCCAGCCCGGCAAGCGCGCCGAAGTCCTGGCCCGCTACGGAACCCGCGTCACGGCGGCCGCCGGCGAAGCCGCCGACACCCGCGGTGACGCCACCGAAGGCGGCATGTGCCCCGGCTGCGGGTACGTCTACGACGAAGAACGCGGCGACCCGCGCGAGGGCTTCCCGGCCGGCACGCCGTGGGCGGCGATCCCGGACTCCTGGTGCTGCCCGGACTGCGGCGTCCGCGAGAAGATCGACTTCGTCGCGCCGGGGCGGGTCGGGCCGGCCGGGAGCGGCACCACTTAGAATGGGCGATCATGAGCGGGGCACCTCCGGCGCCGCCCGGGGGCGGCCAGCACCGGGGGCCGATCATCGCCGCGGCGATCGAGCTGACGGCGAAGTCGGGGTGGCCGTCGGTCACGATGGCCCGGCTGGCGGAGCTCGTGGGCGTCAGCCGCCAGACCGTCTACAACGAGATCGGCTCCAAGGCCGCACTGGCCGAGGCGATGGTCACGCACGAACTCGACCGGTTCCTCTCGGTCGTCGGCGCCGCCTTCGACCGCCACCCGGACGACCTCGTCGAGGCCATCTACGACGCCGTCCGCGCGGTCCTCGAGCTCGCCGACGACAACACGCTGCTGCGCGCGATCGCTTCCGCGACGCACGGGTCCGCCCCCGAGCTCCTCCCGCTGCTGACCACCGACGCGGGCGCGTTGCTGACGCAGGCGAAGGCGATGCTGGCCGTTCGCGTGGCCGCCTACCGGCCACCGCTGGACGACGACCGGGTCGCGGTGGTCATCGACCTGGTCGTCCGCACCGTCCTCAGCCACGTCATGCAGCCGTCGGACACCCCGGCCCGCACGGCCGACGCGCTGGCGTGGGTCGCGGCGCGCGTCCTCGGCGTGGAGGCGGTGCCGCCGCTGCGGCACACCTAGCGCAGACCGTGCCGGTCCAGCCACGCCGAGATCTCCGCGGCGATCTCCTTGGGCCGGTCCTCCTGCGCGTGGTGCCCGGCTTCCCCGCCCGCGACGACGTCGAGCGCGGCGACGTGCTCCGCGCACCAGCGCGCCATCTCCTCGCCGATGAGCAGCGTCGGCGAGCCTTCGAACGTCAGGAGCAGCTTCGGCGTGCCGTCGCTGGTGGCCAGCCACTCGTCGTAGGTCTCGATGCGCTCGACCAGTTCCGCCGGGTCGCCGCCGAGGGGCAGCTGGCGCGCCCAGGCGAGGACCGGCCGGCGGCTCTCGGGCGTCGGGAACGGGGCGAGGTAGGCGGCGAGGTCGTCTTCGCCGACGGGGGTGCGGACCCCGCCGGTGTACGCCTGGCGGATGAACAGGTCCCGGGTCAGCACCATGTCCTCGCCGACGCCGGGCGTCCGGATCTTCCGGGACCGCTCGGCCGCCTGCGGGGACAGGTCGGTCCAGGCCATCGGCTTGACGATGGTCTCGAAGAACGCGAGGCCGCGGACCCGGCCCGGGTGCCGGGCGGCGTGGTCGAAGGCGAGTGCGCCACCCCAGTCGTGCCCGACGAGGACGACGTCGTCCAGGCCGAGGGCGTCGAACCAGGCGTCGAGGTGGGCGGCGTGGTCGGCGAAGGTGTACGCGATGTCCGGTTTGGGCGAGCGGCCCATGCCGATCAGGTCGGGGGTCAGCAGCCGTCCGCCGCCGACGTGCGGGAGGACGTGGCGCCAGCTGTGCGACGAGCCGGGGTTGCCGTGCAGGAAGACGATCGGGGTGCCGGTGCCGGTTTCTTCGTGGTGCAGCATGGCTTTCACTCCAACGGGGTGTCGAGGAGGACGGTGAGCTCGCGCGCCAGCGCCGCGGTGCGGTCGCCGTCGCGGCCGCCGAGGGGGGCCAGCAGCCGGTCGAGCAGCCCGGCGACGGTGGCGATCGCCGGCTCGACCACTTCGCGTCCGCGGGTGGTGAGGCCCAGCCGGACGGTCCGGGTGTCGGCCGGGTCGCGGGTGCGCTCGACGAGACCGTCGGTGTCCAGTGCGCGGGCGAGTTTCGAGACGTAAAGCGCCTCCAGGCCGGTGTGGTCGGCCAGTTCACGCTGGCTCGGGCGCTGCCCGGCGCGCTCCAGGCCGGAGAGCGAGGACAGGAAGACGTACTGCGCGTGCGTCAGCCCGAGGGGGGCGAGGGCCCGGTCGACCGCCACCCGCCACTTCGTGGACAGCCGCCAGACCAGATGACCGGTGGTGCTCATGCCGATTACTGTACATGGCGACTATGTACATGGCTACTAACTCCGGGCGGCGAGCTCCCGGATGCGTTCCATGGCCCGGCGGGTTTCGGCGAAGCCGGTGGTGAGCGGGCTCAGCCCGATCCGGATGCCGTCGGGACGGCGGAAGTCGATGAGCACGCCGTGCTCGATGAGCACCCGGGAGAGCCGTTCGGCGTCCGGGTGCCGGAGGGTGACGTGCCCGCCGCGGCGGTCGTCCTCGCGCGGCGAGGCGACGGTGAAGCCGAGCGGGACGAGCCACGAGTCGGCGAGGGCGATGACCCACCGGCCCAGCGCGACGGCCTTGGCCCGCACGCGGTCGATGCCCGCTTCGGCCAGCAGCGCCACGCCTTCCTGGACGCCCACCATGCCGAGCACCGGCGGGGTGCCGGACAGCGCCCGCCGGATGCCGGGCGCGGGCACGTACTTCGCGGCCATGCCGAAGGTGTCGGCCGCCCCCATCCAGCCGGTGAGGGGCTGCCCGAAGTCCTCGTGGTGCCGCGCGTTGACGTAGAGGAAGGCGGGCGCGCCGGGCCCGGCGTTGAGGAACTTGTACGTGCAGCCGACGGCGAAGTCGGCTTCGGCGGCGTCCAGCTCGACCGGGATCGAGCCGACGCTGTGGCAGAGGTCCCAGACGACGAGCCCGCCGCGCTCGTGCACCAGCCGCGTCACGGCGGCCAGGTCGGTGATCGCCGCCGACCGGTAGTCCACATGGGACAGCACGACGGCGGCGGTCCGCGGCCCGGTGACGGCGGCGACGTCGTCACCGTCGACCCACCGGACGGTGAGCCCGAGCTCGGCGGCGACGCTCTCGACCAGGAACCGGTCGGTCGGGAAGTTCGCGGTGTCGGTGACGAGCTCGTCGCGCCCCGGCCGCAGCGCGACGGCGGCCCGGATGAGCTTGTAGAGGCAAACGGAGGTCGAGTCGGCGACGATCGTCTGGCCGGGTGCGGCCCCGAGCGCGACGCGGCCGAGCTCGTCCCCGATCTCTTCGGGCAGCGTGAGCCAGCGCTCTTCCCACGACCGGATGAGCCGGCCACCCCACTCGTGGGCCACGAGTTCCTGCAGCCGCTCCGCGGTGGCGCGCAGCGGACGGCCGAGGGAGTTCCCGTCGAGGTAGGCGACCACGTCCGGGTCATCGATGGGCAGGAACCGCTCGCGGAAGGCGGCGAGTTCGTCTTCGGCGTCGAGGCGCTCCGCGGCGTCGGGCGAGAGGTCGGCGGCGGTCAGCGGCCCTTCTCCTTGACCCGCACCGCTTCCTTCCGCACCTCGGCCTGCGTGGCGCGCTCCCGCACGAGCCACTCCGGGCTCTGCGCCTTCAGCTCGTCGATCTGCTCGGTCGTCAGCGGCTCGGTGATCCCGCCGCGGGTGAGGCCGCCGATGGAGACGCCCAGCTTCGCCGCCACCACCGGGCGCGGGTGCGGGCCGGTGCGGCGCAGCTCGCGCAGCCACTCGGGCGGGTCGGCCTGCAGCGCGTTCAGCTCGTCGCGGGTGACGACGCCCTCCCGGAACTCCGCGGGGGTGGCTTCGAGGTACACACCCAGCTTCTTCGCCGCCGTCGCGGGCTTCATCGTCTGGGTGGTCTTGTGCGACGTCATGCCGTCCAGGGTAGCCAGCGTCACTCCCGGTAACCTGACCCGGTGACCTCTTTCAAGCTCGCGTATGTCCCGGGAGCGACGCCCGCCAAGTGGGTGCGGACCTGGGGCGAGCGGGTGCCGGAGGTCCCGCTGACCCTGGTCCCGGTGGCCGCCGCCGACGCGGCCGGCCTGCTGCGGGCCCGCGACGCCGACGCGGCGCTGCTGCGGTCCCCGATCGACCGCGACGGCCTGCACGCCATCCCGCTCTACACCGAGACGACGGTGGTCGTGGTGCCCAAGGACCACCTGATCGCGGCGGCGGACGAAGTGTCCACCGTGGACCTGGCCGACGACGTCGTGCTGCACGCCCTCGACGACACGCTGGAGTGGCCGTCGATGCCGGGCCGTGCGGCGGTCTCCCGCCCCGAGACGACGGCGGACGCGATCGAGCTGGTCGCGGCGGGCGTCGGGGTGCTCGTCGTCCCGCAGTCGCTGGCCCGGTTGCACCACCGCCGGGATCTGACCTACCGGACGGTCACGGACGCGCCGCAGTCGAGCGTCGCGCTGTCATGGCTGGAGGAGGAGACCTCGGACCTGATGGAGCAGTTCATCGGGATCGTGCGCGGCCGGACCGTGAACAGCACGCGCGGGCGCCAGCAGGCGCCGGCGGAGCGGAAGCGCCCGGAGCGGAAGCCTGCCGCGGCGAAGCCGGCCCGGCGCGGCGGCAGCGGCGCGGGGAAGCGGCGCCGGCGGGGCTGAGCCGTCAGGGCGTCGTGCAGACGCAGTTGCCGTCGGCGCGGTCGGGCAGGTCGGGGTCGTCGAACCAGTGGCCGTCCTCGCCGAGGTAGCGGAACTGGAGCACGGTGCCCGGCGCCACGTCGACCGACGCCGAGCGGCGGCCGTTGGACCGCGGGGTGAGGTGGTGGCGGCCGGGGGTCCAGTCGTTGAACGACCCGACGACGCTCACCCGGCCGGGCGGCGCGGCGGCCGGGAGGCTGAAGGTGACGCGCTGGGTGCCGGCCCGGTTCTTGCTGATCTTGATCACTCGTGGGGGCCTTTCGCGGGAACGGTCGGGAGGCGTGCTCGGCACTGAGCGCCGACATGATGGCACACCAGTGACGATTTGGTCACGCCGAGTGCCCGATTGGGTTACGGGGCCGCTCAACGGTTCGCCACTGACCGGGTGGTCCTGCGCCGATCCATGATCATTTCGTGTTCGGAGCGCGCCGCGGTGGGAAACTGACTGCCGTGACTGTCGCCGCTGATCGTCAAGTCAAGGACCCGTGTGCCTGGCTCAGCGCTGTCACCCACGAGCTCGCCGCGGTCCATCCGGCCGACACGCGAGCCGTGATCTTGACGGTGTGGGACGGGTTGGCCGCCGCCCGGTTGGCCGGGCTGCACGCGGCCGCGGCTTCGCCGCGCTGGCGAGCAAGACAGCGTCACGCCGAAGCGGTCGAGTTCGATCTCGCCGTGCTGCTGGCGCGCAACTGCACGGTGGCCACCGGCCTGGCCATCCCGGCCCGGCTGCCGGGAGCCGCGGTCGCCTGGCCCGCCGAGCGGGCCGACGCGGCGGTCGCGGCGGTGGTGTCGTTCTGCGGCACGGCCGAAGCGGTGCTGCGCCGGGCGGGCGAGCTGACCCCGGTGTGGGAGGACAGCTTGCTGGGCCCGGTGGCGCTGACCCGCTGGCTGGCGGACTGCTGGACGGGCCGCCACACGGGCGGCTGCCCGTTGCAGCTCCCGGTCCCGCCCCCGCAGTGGTGGCGCTGAGTGTTGTCCGTCAGGTGAAGTCTGGGCCGGCGAGCGCCGGCACCGGGAGGAGAGGGGGCCGAGGTGACCGAAGCAGCGGCCCCGCTCTCGAGACTTCCGGAGCCGGCCAGGGCAGCGGTCCGAGCGGTCCTGCTGGCCGAGCTGACGGCGGCGGCCGAACGCGCGAGGGCGGCGGGCTGCCCGGGAGAGAAGCTGGCGGCGGCGATCGAGGCCCGGTGCCGCCGCGTGGGTGAGGACGGCCGGGCCGCGGCCTCGGGCCGGTGATCACAGGCGGGCGCTTTTGCCGGGCCTGGTCTGGGGTTGGGTTGCGGGCCTGCCGGATCCCCGGCCCGCGCTTCGGCTGGCGTGTGGGCCAGGGCCGCGGCCGGATGGTTGCTGTCGGGCCGCGGTGGTGGTGCCGGTTCTCCGTGCGTGCCGGTTCCTGCCGAACCGCGCCTGCGGACCGAGCCGCGCTTGCGGGCCGATTGGCGCTTGCGGGCCGAGTCGCGCTCGCCTGCCGAACCGTGCCTGCGGGCCGAGTCGCGCTCGTCGGCCGAGCCGCACCTCCGCGCCGAGTCGTGCCTGCGAGCCGAGCCGAGCCGCACCGGGCCGCGGCTGCGCGCCGACCCCCTTCACCCCGTCGTCAGCGGCCCAGGATGGCCAGCGCCGTCGCGACGATCTCGTCCACCCGCGCCGGGTCCGCCAATGCCGCCACCAGCCAGTCGTCGCGGGCCGTGCCGGGGCCCGGGTCCTCGCCGAACACCAGCCTCAATACCGTCGTGACCGCCGCTGCCGCCGTCTCTCCGCGGTTCAGGCGGATCTCGATCGCCGCCAGGGCCTCCTCCGCCAGTTCCGCCAGCCGCGCGTCCGCCAGCTCGTCGCGGCCCACCAGCTGCAGGGCCGGGAGGCCCGCCGGCATCGGGGCCACCGGGGCCTGCTTGTGGCCCAGCGGGCGCTCCACGTGCTCCGCGTACCACCTCTCGCGGGTGCGCATCGCCGCCAGGACCTGCCGGACCTCGCCGTCGAGGGTGTCGCGGTCCGCCACCGGCTCGCCCGTCAGCTCGGTGCGGCGCGCACCCCAGCTGTCCAGGGGCCACAGCTCCGCTCCCGCCGTGGCCGGCACCCCCACCCAGACCAGCAGCTGCACCGCCAGATCGCACAGCCACGGGTCGCCGCCGAGGGCGTCGGCCAGCCAGGACGGGAGGCGAGGCCGTTGCAGCGCCCCGATTTCGCCGCGACGGCGCCGGTGCGCGTCGACCGTCGCCGGGTTGAGGCGGGTGGACAGCCAGCCCTCCAGATTGTCGATCGGGTCCGTCGCGCGCCGCAGGGCGTGGTCCACCACCGCTTCCACGTCGTCGTGGAAGCGGTCGAGGCAGTCCGGCCGCAGCCACTCGAGCCCGCGGGCGCAGTCCGTGTGCCGCCGCCGGTGCTCCAGCGGCCGGGTGATCCGCGTGAAGACGAGCGGCCAGGCCACGCTGTAGACCCCGCCGCGCAACCGGGCGAGCGCGCCGGGCGGGGCGGCCGCCGCCGAGCCGGCGAGCAGGCCGTCGCGGGCCAGCCGCCGGACTCCGGCGACGTCGGCCGGGTGCACAGTGCCGAGCAACCTTCCTCCCCGATGTCGACGGAAAAATGGTCGGGCAGCCGGAGAATGGGAAAAGGCCACCGCCGGGTCGAATCGACGGCGAACTGGCCAATCCCAGGCCACTCCCGAATCACCTGATCGGCGCAGGGAGCGCCCCCGATCGCCGCGAAGCCCGCGTGCCACAATGGAAATCCCATGGCACACAAGGACGGGCTGCTCCGGGAACTCACCACGTTGCGGCGCGGCTGGGGACTGGAAGCCGAACGGCTGCGCAGCCGGCTCGGGCCGCTCGTTTCCGGCTGGTGCGAAATCCACCGGACGACGAGCGACCGGGACGCGCGGCGCGTGCTGCGCGAAGCGATTTCGGCGGCCATCGCGGATTTCCCGGCCGACGACAGGCTGGCGGTCAACGTCGCGCTGGCCATCGCGCCCGGCGCGCAGCACGCGCTGCTCAGTGACCGGATCGGCGTCCTCGCCGAACGCCTGAGCGTCTCCGAACGCACGGCCCGGCGGCGGATCGACCGCTCGTTCGCCCGGCTCGCCGCGGAGATCGAGGCCGGCGCGCGGCCGGGCGACGGCGTGCCCGACCCGGACAAGGGCTGGTTCGTCAAGCGGCTCAAGGTGCTCGTGCGGCTCGACACCCCGGAGCCGGAGGTGACCGAGGAACGCCTGATCGTGGCGACCACCGACGACCTCGGCCGGATCTCCGCGCAGCTCACCGTGCCCCGCACCTACGACGACCGGGACGGCGAGCGGCACGTCGCCGCGGACGCCCGGCACGGCGCCCGGATCAGCGCCGCCCACCGGGAGGGCGAGCGGCACTTCCGCTGGCTGCTGGACCTGCCGCGGCCGCTGTCCCGCGGCGACAGCCACACGTACTCGCTGGTGTTCCGGCTCCGGGACGGCCGGCCGACCCGGCCCTCGTACGTGTTCGTGCCGCTGGTGACGTGCGAGTCGTTCAGCGTGCGGGTCCGCTTCGACCCGCGGCGGCCGCCCCGGGTGGTGTGGCGGCTGGACCGGGTGCCGCCCTCGGTGCTCGCCGACCCGCCCCGGCCCGGGCCGGCCCTCCCGCTCGACGGCGCCTGCGAAGTGGCCCAGGAGTTCAGCGCGCCGCAGCTCGGGTACGCCTACGGCCTCCGCTGGCTACCCGGCGAAGATATTCCTTGACGCGAATATTCTTCTGTGTGAATACTGGGTCCCATGGACCGCATCGCAGCCGCACTCGGGGACGCCGCCCGCTGGCGGATCGTCGAACTGCTCGCCGAGCGTCCCCGCTCGGTCGGGGAGCTGGCCGAGCTGACCGGGCTGCGGCAGCCGCAGACCAGCAAGCACCTGCAGACCCTCGCCCGGGCCGGGCTCGTCACCGTCTTCCCGCTGGGGCAGCGCCGCGTCCACGCGCTCGAGGCGCAGCCGCTGGCGGCGCTCGCGGGCCGGCTGCGTGAGCTGGCCGCGGCGACGGAGGGGCACGCGGGGGAGCGGGACGTCGTCGCGCGCTACCGCGCGGCCATCGACCGCGAGGCGGCGGCCGCGGACCGGGACCGGTGGGCGGACGGGCGCTCGTTCGCGTTCGAACGCCTGCTGCCCGAGCCACCCGAGGTCGTCTGGCGGCACTGGGCCGAGCCGGAGCTGCTGGCGTCGTGGTGGGTGCCGCCGTCGATGACGGTGACCGCCTGTGTCCTCGAGCCGCGGCCGGGTGGCCGGGTCGTGCTCCGCTACCGCGATGCCGACGCGGAGTACCCGTCCGAAGGCCGGGTGCTGGTCGCGCAGGAGCCGGAGCACCTGGTCTTCGACCTGGCGGTGACGGGACCGGCGTCGTTCACCGGCCACTACGACCTCCGGCTGGAGCCGGAATCCGGCGGCACCCGGCTGCGGCTGGACCTGGGGATCACGGCGACGACCGTCGAGGCGGTCCCGTTCATCGCCGGGATCGAGCCGGGCTGGCAGCAGGTGCTCGACCACCTGACCGAAGTTCTCACGAAGAGAAAGGGCTGAACCATGACCGGACGCCGAGTGACGGCCAACCTGAGTCTCACCCTCGACGGGCGCTACCACGGCCCGGCAGGACCGGCCGACATGGGCGCGATCGTGTCGTACGCGACGACCGAAGTCGCGCGGCGCCACCTCACGCGCATCCGGGAAGGGGCGACGACGGCGGTGCTGGGCCGCAGAAACGCGGAGGGTTTCCTGGGGTTCTGGCCGGCGGTGGCGGCGGACGAGAACGCGGACCCGCGCGACCGCGGCTACGCGAAGTGGCTGGTGGACGTGGAAAAGCTGGTCTTCTCCCGCACGCTGACCGAGGCGCCCTGGGAGCGCACCCGCCTGGTCGGCGCCCCGGTGCCCGAGGTGGTCGCCGACCTCAAGGCGGAAGGTGAGGGAGACATCCTGGTGAACAGCAGCGCGAGCATCATCAAGCCGTTGCTGGAGGCGGACTTGCTCGACCGCATGTACTTGCTGATCTGCCCGGAGATAGCGGGCGGCGGCCCCCGCCTGTTCGACGACGGCCTCCCGCCGTCGAAGTGGCGGATCACCCACCACGAGACGGGCGACCTGGGCGAGACGGCCGTGGTCTACGACCGCATCCGCTGAACCCCGGCACGAACAACCCGGTGGCAGCCGTGCACGAACGCAAGGTAAGCCGCGTTGCGCACGAACGGCGTGAGGCGAGCCGCGTTGCGCCGCTGGGGGTCCGGGGGTTATCCCCCGGGAAGATACTGCGGACACCGGGAGCGATGCCGAAGGCATCGCGAACACGGGAATCCGTCGCGGCATCGCGAACACGGGAATCCGTCGCGTGGGGCGGGCGGGGCTCGAACCCGCGGCCAAGGGATTATGAGTCCCCTGCTCTAACCAACTGAGCTACCGCCCCCTGGCCTCGGCGCGTAGGCGGCACGAGGATTTGCATGTGCACAAGGCACTCAGTTCGCTCCAAGTTATCACAGCGGCCATCCGGGCAGATCCGGTAGGCCAAACAGGTTGAAGTGCCCGCCGACCGGCGCACGCTCGTCTAGGTTGCAAGGGCGTCACCGCTGACCGGAACGGCGGGAGGAAGCGATGGCCTCTGCTCTGCGGGCCGGTTCGTCCTGTGGGCGGGCGACGTGGCTGGCGTTGCTGGACGCATTCACCGCCGGGGCCGGCCTGGGCTACCTCGCGCACCAGTACCGGGAGGTTCTCGTGGCGAACCCGGCGACCATCGGTGTGGTGCTGCTGTTCACGTTCGCAGTGGCGTTGCTGATTTCTGCCGCGGTGCGGGTGCTGCGCCGGGCGGCCTCGCGTGTCGACGCCATTTTCGCGGAGGAACTGCGGAAGAAGCCTTCGCCTGGCCCGCGCTGACGGAAACCGTTGGCGGGCAAGGCAAAGGCTGCGGATTCCCTCAGCTGCCGCCGCCCGCCGAGCTGGTCGGGGTCGACGTCGGGGTCGGGGTCGGGGTCGAAGGCGGCGGAAAGGACGTGGTCGGGGGCGGTGCGGTGGTCATCGGAGTGGTCGGTGTCGTGGGGGCCGTCGGTGCGGCGTAAGCCGCGTAGCTGAACCAGATCTGGCCGAACGTCTTCGGCGTGGTCTGCGAAAACATCGCCCGCACCTGGAAGGTGGTGGCGGTGAACGAACCCTGCACGGTGTTGAGCATGAACCCGTTGAACTGGCCCGGCGTGTTCGGCGACACCACGATCACCTCGGGCACCTTGCCGAGGCTGTGGGTCACCGTGCACAGGCCGGCGCCGTCGGTCAGGCAGGAGGCTTGCGCCGCCTGGACGAGCGGCGCCGGTGCCGGGCCGACGGCGGCCGACGCGCCGCCGAACGCCACCGCGCCCGCCGTGACCACCGCGGCGCCGGCCAGTGCGGCGAGCGCGGTGCGTGTCCCCATTCCCATGTGATTCCTCCCCTGGACGGTCCCGCCTCCCGAATCGTTCCGGCCGCTGTTCCTGTTACGAAACAGTGCCGCAGAATCCGCCCCCGTTCCTGGCCGAGCGAGCGCTTTCCGTCGCAACCGCCGCCGAGGGCGCGGCGGTCCGCTGTGGGCCGACACCGTCCACAGTGGATCAGGCGACCCGGTACCGCACGTTGGCGATCGGCCCGGCGTGGCTCAGCTCCACCGGCTCCAGCCGGACCAGCGTGCCGCCGGGGTGGTCGAACAGGCGGACGCCGTCGCCGAGCAGCACCGGTGCCACGTGGACCAGGACCTCGTCGAGCAGCCCGGCTTCCCGGCACCGCCGGGCCGTCGTCGCTCCCAGCACCGCGACGTAGCCGTCGCCCGCCGCCTCCGAAGCCGCCGCCACCGCCTCGGTGAGGCCGGTGACGAGGGTGTACCCCGGCGCCGGTGCCGCGTCGCGGGTCACCACGAAGATCGGACCCGCCCAGCGGCCGCCGTACACCTTGCCCTCGGCGCTCGTCGCCGGGGCGTAGGTGTGGTGCCCCATCAGCACGGCGCCGACTTCGCCGAGCACCCGCTCGACGGCCGGGTTCGGCCCCGCGTGCAAGCCGCGCAGCCAGGACATGTCGTCGCCGGGAGCCGCGATGAAGCCGTCGAGGGACATCGTGACGTGGTACAGGAGCTTGGCCATGGGAGCGCCTTCCGTTCGCGGGTTTCGTCGTACCGACGAGGCGCGCCCGGAAAAGTCATCGGTCAGGCCGGGACGAGCTCCGGAACGGAAGCGGCGTAGCGGCGCGCCAGCGTGGCGCACACGATCAGCTGAATCTGGTGGAACAGCATCAGCGGCAGCACGATCAGGCCGACCTGCGCGTGCCCGAACAGGACGGTCGCCATCGGCAGGCCGCTGGCCAGGCTCTTCTTCGACCCGCAGAACACGATGGTGATCCGGTCGGCGCGGGCGAACCCGAGCAGGCGGGCGCCCCAGCCGGTCGCGGCCAGCACCGCCGCGAGCAGCGCGCCGCACACAAGGACGAGGACCAGCAGATGTCCGGCGTCGAGCCGGTGCCAGATGCCTTCGGTCATGCCCGCGCTGAACGCCGTGTAGACCACCAGCAGGATCGAACCGCGGTCGACCAGCTTCAGCGGTGCGGAGTGGCGCTGGATCCAGCCGCCGATCCAGCGCCGGGCCAGCTGCCCGGCCACGAACGGCGCCAGCAGCTGCAGCACGATCCCGAGCACGGCCGAGCCGTCGACGCCCGCGCCGTCGCCGGCCAGCAGCAGCGCCACCAGCAGCGGGGTCAGCACGATGCCGGCCAGGTTGGACAGCGACGCGCTGCAGATCGCCGCCGCGACGTTGCCGCGGGCGATCGAGGTGAACGCGATCGACGACTGCACGGTCGAGGGCAGCACGGCCAGGAACAGCACGCCGGCGGCCAGCTGCGGCGGCAGCACGGCGGCGGGGAGCAGGAACAGCGCCAGGCCGAGCAGCGGGAACAGGACGAACGTCGCGCCGAGCACCACCGCGTGCAGCCGCCAGTGCCGCAACCCGTCGAGGGCTTCCTGGGTGGACAGCCGGGCGCCGTACAGGAAGAACAGCAGGCCGACGGCGATGGTGGTGGCGGTGCCGAAGCCGCCGGCCACCGCGCCCGACGCGGGCAGCAGGGTGGCGACGCCGACGGTGGCGAGGATGGCAAGGACGAACGGGTCGAGGCGGGGCATGGATCTCCTTCCACACCCAGTTTCGAGGAACCCGTGCTCATTGTGAACCCCGATGACCGAACTGACTGTCATCGCGAATCGCGATAAAGTGCCGGGGTGCTCGACCCCCGCCTGTGCCGTTCGTTCCTCGCCGTCGCCGAGACGCGCAGCTTCACCGCGGCCGCCCGGCGGCTCGGGGTCGGCCAGCCGACCGTCAGCCAGCACGTCCGGCGGCTCGAGCGCGACGCGGGCGGGCTGCTGTTCGCCCGCGACACCCACACCGTCGAGCTCACCGCGCGCGGGCAGGCGATGCTCGGGTTCGCGCAGACGATCGTCGACACCGAAGAACGGGCGGAGCGGCACTTCCGCGGCGCCGAGCTGCGCGGCCGCGTGCGGTTCGGCGTGTCCGAAGACTTCGCGCTCGGCGAGCTGCCGGAGATCCTGCACCGGCTGCGCCGCAGTCACCCGCTGGTCGACGTCGAGCTCACGGTCGAGCTGTCGGACGTCCTGGCCCAGCGGCTGCGCGCCGGGCGGCTTGACCTGGTGCTGGGCAAACGCCGGCCGGGCGCGCACCACGGCCGGCTGCTCTGGCGGGAGCCGCTGGTCTGGATCGGGTCGGCCGCCACCGTGCTGGAGCCGGGGCAGCCGGTGCCGCTGGTCCAATACCCGATGCCGTCGATCACGCGGCAGCTGGCCGTGGAGTGCCTCGAACGCGCGGGCCTCGAGTGGCGCGCGGCGTGCCAGACCTCCAGCCTCACCGGCCTGCGCGCCGCGGCGGCGGCCGGGCTGGGCGTCACCCTGCACGCGCGCAGCCTGGTCCCGGCCGACCTGACCGAGCTCGACGGCCTGCCCGAACCGGGCGACATCGAGTTCGTGCTGCTGGCCCGCGAGTCGGTGGAGGGCCCGGCGGCGGCGCTGGCGGAGTTCATCGTCGAGCGGGTCGGGCGCGGCTCTTAGTTCTCTTCGCCGGTGAGCAGGCGCCGGAGGCGGCCCAGCGCGCGGTGCTGGGCGACGCGGACCGCACCCGGCGTCGAGCCGACGGCCGCCGCCGTCTCCTCCGCCGACAGGCCGACCACCACCCGCAGCACCACGATCTCCCGCTGCTTCGCCGGCAGCACGTCCAGCAGCCGGGCCAGCCGCTCGTTCAGCTCGAACCGCAGCGCCCGCTGCTCCGGGCCGACGGACTCGCTGACGCCGTCGGGGACCTCGGGCACCGGGTCGGCGCGGTTGCGGGCGGCCGCGCGGTGGGCGTCGGCGACCTTGTGCTGGGCGATGCCGTAGACGAACGCCAGGAACGGGCGGCCCTGGTCGTGGTAGGACGGCAGCGCGGTCAGCACGGCCAGGCAGACCTCCTGGGCGACGTCGTCCGCCGAAGCGAACGAACGCTCGTGGCGGCCGACGCGGGCCCGGCAGTACCGCACCACCAGCGGCCGGATGGTGGCGAGCAGGCGGGCGGTCGCGGCGTAGTCACCGGCGATCGCGGCGGCGACCGGCTCGTCGTGCCGCCGCCAGTGCGACGGGAACGCTTCGGGTGGCGCGGCCGCGGCGATCTCCCGGACGAGCGCCCGGCTGCGCACCCGCAGCAGGGTGCCCTCGACGTCGAGGCCCGCGCGCAGCGAGTCGTGCAGCGCGGCGTTGGACGCCCGCAGCAGCTCGGTGATCGCGCGATCCCCGTACTCGGTTGCCGGCATTTCGCTCACCTTTCCCTGTCCCGCTGGTCACCGTGCCGTGCGGCCCGGTGTCGCCGGAGTCGTTCCCGCACGTGGCGGAGGGTGGAACGGACGGTCGCGGGGGCGATCCGGAGCGCCTCCGCGATTTCGGCGGGCGTGAAGCCGTCGAGCGACCACGCCAGGACCATGCGCTGCCGGCCGGGGAGGGAGGCGAGCAGGTCGATGAGCCCCGCGTGCTGCTCGACCAGTCCGGCGAGCTCTTCGTCGTCGTGGGGGTCGCCCGCCAGGGTCCAGTCGGCCCGGCCGCCGCCCGGGGTGTCGAGCAGCCGGCCGGCGACCCGGCGGACCCAGGCCCGCGGGTCCTCGAGGGTCGGCCACGCCTCCAGCGCGTGCAGCATCGCCTCGGCGGCGACGTCCCGCGCCGTCTCGACCTCGAACCCGGCCTTGCACAGGAAGGCGACGAGCTGCGGAAAGTCGGCGCGGAAGAACGCGTCGAACTCGTCGTGACCGTGCACGGACCCCTCACCACCCCTCGCCTCACAAGGACAGGTGCGGTGAGGTGCCGCCTACGTGTAACGATCCGGTCAAGACTGCTCGGTAGGAGTAATGGACCGCGTTGCTTCGGTGACGCGACGTGACACCGGCCCCCGCGAGCGGCGGGTTCCGGTCGCGCGGGTGCGGCGGCTCCCGATGATCGCCTTCGCCGTGTTTGATCACGCCCCGGCCGGAAACCCCTTCCGGACAACGCAAAATCCGGCGGTCCACGATCGCCCGGCGCGCGGTCCCGCGGACGCGGGCTTCGCCGATCGGGTGACGTGATCGACATCGAGATCCGGGGAAGAAGGGCGTACTCTCATGTGTTGCAGTCTTGGTTGCCCGGAGGGTGAGCCGGGGACCGAAGCCAAAACCTCCTTGACTCAGGCGGATACGCTCGCGCGTCCGCCGGCGTTAAGTCGGTTGACGCGCCCCAACAATGGGAAGCAGTAAGAGATAGGAGGTGAACGAAGGAAATGGAAGCCACGATGACGGGCTGGGCGGAACTCGCGGCCTGCAAGGACGAGGACCCGGAACTGTTCTTCCCGATCTCCGAGGTCGGCCCCGGCGCCCGGCAGACAGCACAGGCGAAGGCCGTGTGCGCGCGCTGCCCGGTTCGCGCCGAATGCCTCGGCTACGCGCTCGACAACGGCCTGGACCACGGCGTCTTCGGCGGCACCACCGCGGACGAACGCCGTCGGCTGGTGCGCACCGCACCGCAGCGGCACCGAGCGGCCTGACGCGCGGCCGGTGACCGCTTCCCGGCAGCCTCGAGCATAAACACAGAAAACCGGAAGAAATTCGGTTCGGTCTGTGTGCCGCCCGGGTGGGTGATTCCGCGTGGATCACCCACCCGGGCTTTTTTCTGCTTCGGGTAAACATGCGATTCGTTGCATCTTTCATCGGTACCCGGGTGCGGCCGGCCACGTCTCCGGCAGGTCCCACGCGGCCGCCGTGGCCGACTCGAACGCCGCCATCGCCGTGATCAGCCCGTCCTCGACCGTGAGGACGGTGACCCCGAACCAGTGGTGATCGTGCTCTCCCGGGCGTCGCAGATAGCTCGCCACGGCGGGCCGGCGGTTGGCGCGGACCGGCCGCATCCGGAACCGCCCGATGCAGTGGGGCGACGCGGGATCCATCGACAGCGACAGCGCCCGGATGATCGAAGCGCGGTTGTCGAACCACAACGGGTACGGCGGCATGACCGCCCGAGCGTCCTCACGCAGCAGCCGGGCGACGGCGGCGGGGTCGCCGTCCTGGTACGCCGTGATGAACCGCTTCAGCAGCGCCGTTTCTTCGGCCGTCGGGTCGCCGACCGTCCACTCGGCACGCCGCGCGGGCAACCGCTCACGCAACGTCGCCCGGGCCCGCTGGAGCGCGCTGTTCGCCGACGCGACGCTCGTCTCCAGCAACGACGCCGTCTCCTTCGCCGTCCACCCGAGCACGTCCCGCAGGATCAGCGTCGCCCGCTGGCGCGGCGGCAGGTACTGGACGGCGGCGAGGTAGGCCAGCTCGACGGTCTCCCGCTCGACCACGGCGTCGTCCGGGCCGGCGCCGTCGAGCAGCCGGTCCGGGTACGGCTCGAGCCACGGCAGGTCGACGGCGGCGAGCGGGCCCTCCGGCTCCCCGGCCGGCCCGAGCTGGTCGGGCAGCACGCGCCGCGGACGGCGGGCGAGGACGTCGAGGCAGGCGTTCGTCGCGATCCGGTAGAGCCAGGTCCGCACGCTCGCCCGGCCCTCGAACGCGTCCCGCGCCTTCCACGCGCGCAGGAACGTCTCCTGCGTGAGGTCTTCCGCGTCGGCGAACGAGCCGAGCATCCGGTAGCAGTGCACCTGGATTTCCCGGCGGTGCCGTTCGACGAGCGTCTCGAAGTCGTGCCCCACCCCGGCACGCTAGCGCACCGGGGCTGGGAAGACGCCGGGAAAACCGGGCTCCGCCCGGGCCGGGGGCTCCGCCACCCGGAACCCCCGGAAGAATGACAGCGTGAGCGGAACGGTGCTGGTGCTCGGCGGACGCAGTGAGATCGGGCTGGCCGTGGCGAAACGCCTGGTCAGCGAGGATGTACGACGGTTCGTGCTGGCCGCGCGGCCGGGCTCGGACCTGACCGCGCAGGTCGCCGCGCTGCGGGCCGCGGGTGCGGAAACGGTGGACACCGCCGAGTTCGACGCCGACGATCTCGGCGCGCACGGCCCCTTCCTGGAGAAGGTCGCGGCCGAACACGGGCCGCTCGACACCGTCGTGGTCGCCTTCGGGATCCTCGGTGACCAGGCCCGCGCGGAGCAGGACGCCGCGCACGCCGCCGCGATCGTCCACACGGACTACGTGGCGCAGGTCGGCGTGCTGACCCACGCCGCGAACCTGCTGCGCGCGCAGGGGCACGGCCGGCTCGTCGTGTTCTCGTCGGTGGCCGGGGTGCGGGTGCGCCGCGCGAACTACGTCTACGGCTCGGCCAAGGCCGGGCTCGACGGCTTCGCGAGCGGCCTCGCCGACGCGTTGCACTGTGACAACCGGGGCTTCGCCCCGGACCGGGGGCGCCGCCACCCGGACCCCCGAAAAAAAGGTGGTTCCGGCGTCCACCTTCTGCTCGTCCGGCCCGGTTTCGTCATCGGCCGGATGACCGAGGGCATGACACCGGCGCCGTTCTCCAGCACGCCGGACCAAGTGGCCGAAGCGACGGTCGCGGCGTTGCGCCGTGGCCGCGGGGTCGTCTGGGTGCCCGGGGTACTCCGTCCGGTCTTCTTCGCGATGCGCCTGCTGCCGCGCGCGATCTGGCGCCGGATGCCGCGCTGAGCCCATTGTGGCCGGTGCCACAGCACTTTCCCGTGCGCACTTCGGTACGGTGCGTGGCAAAACCGGCGGCCGGGCTCGGCCGATCGGGCAGCGTCACAGCATTCCGACAACTTTCTCAGCTGATTCCCAGCTACGGCGGTGATCCTCGAAAGGGGGAACACCGGAGGAAGCAAGGGGAAGTGCCGTGCTGTTGTCGTCGCGGGGGCGCCGCATCGGCGGCCGGGTCGCGCTCGGCGTCGTATCGACGGTGGTGCTCGGCGCCACCGGCTACCTGTGGACGCAGCTGAGCTCCCTGGACGCCGGCATCGTCACCGCCGACGTCATCCCGCCCGCCGCGCAGGTCGACAACGATGACACCCCGCCCGGCGAGCCGCTGAAGGTCGCCCAGAACATCCTGCTCGTCGGGATCGACGCGCGGACCGACGCGTACGGCAACCCGTTGCCACAGAACGTGCTCGACGCGCTGCACGCCGGAGGCGGCGACGACGGCGGCGACACCACGGACACCATGATCGTGGTGCACATCCCGGCGGGCGGCGCCGCGGCCACCGCGATCTCGATCCCGCGTGATTCCTATGTGGACATCGCGGGCGGGTACGGCAAGCACAAGATCAACTCGGCGTACAGCCGCGGCAAGAACGCCTCGATGTCCGGTTTGCGCGCCCAGGGGCTGTCCGGCGCCCAGCTGGAGGTGGCGGCGAACGCGGCGGGCGCCAAGACGGCGATCCAGACCGTGGAGAAGTTCACCGGCCTGACGATCAACCACTATGCGGCGATCAACCTCGCCGGCTTCGACGCCCTGTCGCAGGCCGTCGGCGGCGTCGAGGTCTGCCTCAAGGCGCCGGTGCACGACAGCTACTCCGGCGCGGACTTCCCGGCCGGGACGCAGACGCTGTCCGGGGCGCAGGCGCTCGCGTTCGTCCGGCAGCGCCACGGGCTGACCAACGGCGACCTCGACCGCATCGCGCGGCAGCAGGCGTTCCTGTCCGGGATGGCGAAGAAGGTGCTGAGCGCGGGCACGTTCACCGACCCGTCGAAGCTGGGTTCGCTGGTCGGCGCGGTGCAGGGCTCGGTCGTGCTGGACAAGGGCTGGGACATCCTGAGCTTCGCGCAGCAGCTGCGGGGGATGACCTCGGGCGCGATCGCGTTCGCCACGATCCCGGTGCAGAGCCTGTCGCTGCCGACGCCGTCCGACGGTGACGCGGTGAAGGTCGACCCGGCGCAGGTCCAGCAGTTCGTCCGCACCGCGATCAGCACCCCGGCCGTCCGGGCCTCGGGCGACGACACGACCGGCGGCGTGAAGCCGGTCGCGGCCACCGGCACGAAGGCGCCGGCGCCTTCTTCGGACACGAAACAGCCGGCGACCAGTACGGCCGCCGGCTGCGTGAACTAGGAACTCACACGAAGGCGCTCTGTCCGGTGATGGCCTTGCCGACGATCAGGGTGTTCATCTCGCGCGTGCCCTCGAAGGAGTAGATCGCCTCGGCGTCGGCGAAGAACCGCGCGACGTCGTAGTCCAGCACGATCCCGTTGCCGCCGAAGATCTCCCGGCTCCAGGCGACGACCTCGCGCATCCGGGAGGTGACGAACGCCTTCGCCAGCGATGAGTGCTCGTCCTGGAAGATCCCCGCGTCCTGCAGGCGGGCCAGCTGCACCAGCATGCCCCAGGAGGCGGTGATGTTGCCGAGGCTCTTCACGAGCAGGTCCTGCACCAGCTGGAAGCGGGCGATCGGCCGGCCGAACTGCTGCCGCTCCTTGGCGTAGTCCAGTGCGAGCTCGTAGGCGCCGATCATCACGCCCAGTGCCTGCCAGGCCACACCGCCGCGGGTGGCGCGCAGGATCTCGGCGACGTCGCGGAAGGAGTTGATGCCCTGCAGGCGGTTCTCCTCCGGCACACGGACGTCGGTGAGGGTGATTTCGGCGTTTTCGACGATCCGGAACGCGGTCTTGCCCTGGATCTTCTCCGCGACGAAACCCGGCGTGCCCTTCTCGACGACGAAGCCCTTGACGTGGTTGTCGTCGAGGTCACGCGCCCACACCACGACGTAGTCGGCGAAGGTCGCGTTGCCGATCCACTTCTTGGCGCCGTTGAGCACCCAGGTGTCGCCGTCACGCTTGGCGGTGGTGCGCATGCCGCCCGCGACGTCGGAGCCGCCCAGCGGTTCGGTCATCGCGAACGCGCCGATCTTGTCCATCGCGGCCATCTCGGGGAGCCAGCGGTCGCGCTGCTCCTGGCTGCCTCCGGAGTAGATGGAGTACATCGCGAGTCCGTTGTGGACACCGAAGAACGTCGCCACGGACGCGTCGGTGCGGCTCATCTCCATCGCCATCATGCCGGTGAGCAGGTGGCTGACCGCCGCCTTGTGCTCGCCGTAGCCCTCGTAGGGCAGGCCGGCGAGGCCGGAGCCGCGGAACAGCCCGATCAGCTCCCGGGGGAAGGTGCCGGCTTCCCAGTTCTCGTTGACCAGCGGCTTGACGTCGTTGCGCATGAACTCGCGCGCCTGGACGAGCAGCTTCCGCTCGTCGTCCGGCAGCAGCGCCTCGAAGTCGTAGAAGTCGGCGGTGAGCTTGTCCTTCAGCGGTTCCATTTCAGTTCTCCTCCAATGCGTTCAGGACGGCCAGCTGCTTGCGGTCGCGCGTCTCGGCGAGTTCCGAGTACGTGGAGGAGCCGTAAGCCTGTTCGACGGCTTCGATCAGCCGTTCCTGCTCTTCGGGGCTCTGGCTGGGGGTGCCCAGCCCGGCCCACATCTGCTTCATGGACTTGCCGATGTGCTCGGCCATGTGCCGGTAGCCGCCGGGGCCGCCACCGAGGTGCGAGCCGAGGAACGGCCCGACCGTGGCCCAGCGGATCCCGAGCGAGTTGGTGATCACCTTGTCGAGGTCTTCGGGGCTGACGACCCCCTGCTCGACGAGGTAGATCGCTTCCCGGCTCAGCGCGTTCTGCAGCCGGTTGCCGACGAAGCCGGGAATCTCCTTGCGCTCCACGACCGGCGTCCGGCCGAGGGACTGGTAGAACTCGACAGCCTTGTCCACCGACTCGTCGCTGGTCTGCTCGCCGGGGACGACCTCGACCAGGGGGATCAGGTGCGGCGGGTTGAACGGGTGTCCGATGAGGACACGGCGGCCGTCGATCCCGCCGGTGAACGCCGTCGAGGGGATGGCGCTCGACGAACTCAGCAGCAGCGCGTGCTCCGGTGCTTCCTCGACGAGCTGCCGGAACAGGTCCTTTTTGAACTCGGCGTTCTCGGGCCCGTTCTCCTGCACGACATCCGCGTCCCGCACTGCTTCGGTGACGTTCTCGGCGATGTGGACGCGGCTCGCCAGCTCGTCGGCGGTCGTGCCGAGGTGCGGGGCGAACTGGGTCAGCGCCTGTGCGACGGCGTCGGCGAGGTCCGGGCGGGGGTCGGTGACCCGGACGGTCAGGCCGTGGCTCGCGAACAACGCCGTCCAGGACAGGCCGATGGTGCCGGCGCCGATGACTGCCGCCTGCTTCATGACCGCGCTCCTTCCAGGTAGTCGAAGACCGGCTTGACCGGAGCGAGCGTCAGGTCGGTGCGGATGTGGCTCGCGGAGACGACCTCCAGCACCGGGAGGTCGGCCAGCGGGGCCAGGACGTGCTGGAACAGCTGCAGCCGCGCGGGGCCGGTGTAGGCCTCCTTGACCACGACGTCGGTGATCTCAGTGCGGACCAGTTCCTGGACGCGCGGGGCGCCGTCGTAGCCGGGGATGGTCTTGAGCATGAACGTCGGGACGGCGATCTGGCGTTCGGCCTCGCGCGTGTCCAGCTCGTGGTGCTTGTAGCCCATGGTCGCGGTCGCCACCCGCAGCGTCCCGTAGGCCAAAGTGCCCACGAGGACGCCGTTGTCGACATAGAGGTTCGGCGACCCGACGGTCTTCGGGTATGCGCTGACTTCGCGCCCCGACGCGGTCGCCGGGAAGTTGTCGAGGTACATCGCGTGGAGATATTCGCCGCGCTCACCGTCGAAGGTGACCTCGATCGCCTGGCCGGACTCGGTGTACGGGCCGTAGCCGGAGACGTCGCCCATCTTCATGACCTCGAAGCGCACCAACGGTTCTTCGACCCGCAGCGGCTCGGGCACGACCGCGCGCAGGGCGTCGGCGTCGGTGCGGTAGACGATGTTCAGGTACTCGCGGTCGGTGAACCTCGGGACCACGGGCGCGAACGCCGGGGCGGTCAGCGGGGTGGTCACGTGCCGCCGGACTTCTTCGATCTTCATTCGCCTGTCCACTTCGGAGCGCGGCGTTCGGCGAAGGCGGTCATGCCCTCGCGGACGTCCTTCGACTGCATCAGCTTCTTGATTTCTTCGCGCTGCGCGGCCTTGGGGTCCGCGGCACGCACGATCTTCTTGACGGCGGCGAGGGCCAGCGGCGCGTTCTCCGCCAGCTTCTCGGCGAGGCCCACCGCGACCGCGGCGGCGTCGCCGGCCGGCGTCACGCGGTTGACCAGGCCCAGCTCCCCGGCGCGGCGGCCGGTGACCGGCTCGCCGGTGAGCAGGAACTCCATCGCCAGGTGGTGCGGGATGCGCTGGGGCAGCCGGATCACCCCGCCACCCGCGGCGATCAGGCCGCGCTTGACTTCGGGGAGCCCGAACGTGGCGTCTTCGGCGGCGACGATCAGGTCGCAGCCCAGCGCGAGTTCGAACCCGCCGCCCATCGCGAACCCTTCGACCGCGGCGATCAGCGGCTTGGCCAGCTCGGCCTCGGTCAGGCCGCCGAACCCGCGGCCCGGGATGTCCGGCGACTCGCCCTTGAGCGCGGCCTTGAGGTCCATCCCGGCGCTGAAGGTGTTCTCGGCTCCGGTCAGGACGCCGGCCCGGAGCGTGGGGTCGCTCTCGAGTTCGTCGAGGGCGGCGGCCAGCTGGGCCGCGACGGCGGCGTTGACCGCGTTGCGGGCCTGCGGCCGGTCGATCGTGATCAGCAGGGTGCTGCCGATCCGTTCGGTGCGTACTTCGGTCATGGTGCTGCTTCTTTCAGTTCAGCTCGGCGAGGACTTCGGCGGTGTCCTGGCCGGCCAGCGGGGCCAGGCGGCGGATCGAGCCGGGCGTCGCGGAGAACTTCACCGGGATGCCGACCGTGCGGATGGCGCCCTCGCTCGGGTGCTCGACGGTGTCCAGCAGGTGGCCGTCGCGGACGTACGGGTCCTCGTGCGCCTTGTCGAGCTCCAGCACCGGGGCCATCGGGATGCTGTGCTTCGCGCACACCTCGGCCCACTCCTCGGTGGTCAGCGCCGGGGCGCACACCGCGATCTGCTCGCTCAGCCATTCGTTGTCGGCGCGGTCGATGGCCTCGCCGTTCACACGCGGGTCCTCGGCCAGGTCGGGACGGCCGGCCGCGGCGAAGAAGTCGCGGAAGTTCTTCGGGTTGTACGGGATGACGCAGGCGAGGCCGTCCTTGGTGCGGACCGCGGCGTGGCCCTTCGTCATCGACAGCGCGAACCCGGTGGGCCCCTCGGCCGGCTCGTAGGTGTGCCCGGCGAGGTGTTCGACCAGGTTGAACGCGAGGAGCGTGTCGGTCATCGGGATCTCGATCTGCTGGCCCTCGCCCGTCTTGTCCCGGTGGACCAGGGCGGCGAGCACGCTGTAGGCGATGGTCAGCGACGACACCTTGTCGCCGATGATCGTCGGCAGGTAGACCGGCTCGCCCAGCGCCCGGTTGGCCACGTCGACCAGGCCGGAGGAGGCCTGCACGGTCTCGTCGTAGGCGGCGTTGCCGGCCTGCGGGGAGTCGCTGCGGAAGCCCTGCGCGTGGGCGTAGACCAGGCGCGGGTTGCGCGCGGCGACGTCGGCGTAGTTCAGGCCGAGCCGGCTCAGCGCGCCGGGGCGCATGTTGGTGATCAGCACGTCGGCGGTGTCGATCAGCTTGAGGGCCTGCTCGCGCTCGGTGTCGTCCTTGAGGTTGAGGGCGACGCTGCGCTTGTTGCGGTTGACGTTGAGGTTCAGCGCGGTCATGCCCGGCGTGGTGCGGTACTGGCCCACGCGCACGGTGTCCGCGGGGGACTCGATCTTGATCACGTCGGCGCCCAGGTCGCCGAGGATCTGGGCCGCGTACGGGCCCATCACCACGGTGGAGAGGTCGATCACGCGCACGCCGTCCAGCGGTCCGGTCGTCATCTTTTCGTCCTTTCGCGCCTTGCTGGTTTCGCTCTACTTCCGAACGTAGGCGCGGCCGGCGCGAAAGGGAATGATCATGATGCGAACAATGGTATGACTCTGGTGGTCATACCATTGTTTCAGCTGCTGAGCGGCTCGGCGAAGATCTCTTTCGCGGCGTCGACGAGGTCACGCAGGTCGCCGTCGGTGCGGTCCCGCCGCCAGAGCAGGCCGGTGTCCAGCTGGGGACGGAAATCGGTGAACGGCAGGACGATGACGTTGTCGAGCCGGTAGCCGTGCATCGGGCTCTTGTCGTCGAGCATGGAAATGGAGAAGGCTTCCCCGCTGGAAATGATTTCGGACGTCCCGCCGTAGCCGGTGTTGGTCAACCGGATGCGTTTCTTGACGCCGAGTTCGTTCAATTGGTGGTCGAGCTGCTCGAAATAGGCGGGGACGATTTCGCCCGGTGAGGCGACGTACGGGAGCTCGGCCAGCTCGGCCAGCGACACGGAGTCCCGCCCGGCGAACAGGTCGGCCGGCACGACGGCCCCGAGCCGTTCGGTCATCACGGGCAGCTGCTCCAGCGCGGGATCGGTGACCGGCAGCCGGGCGAGGGTGAGGGCCAGCTTGCCGTCGTGCACGCCCTGCACGAGGTCGGCGGTGGTGCCGGGCCAGCGCTTGAGCTCGTACTGGCCGCGGACCCGCCCGGCGAGCGCGTTGACGCGTTCCCGCAGGTCGGGGTGCACGCCGGCGGGCATGCCGAGGAAGACGGTGCTGCGCTGCGGCGTGGTCGCCTCCTTCAGCTTCCACGGGATGGCGCTGACCTGCTCGAGGACGTCCCGCGCCAGGGGCAGCAGCGCGGCCCCGGCGTCGGTGAGGGTGACGTGGTGGGTGCTGCGGTCGAACAGCTGCTGCCCGAGCTCGTGTTCGAGGTCCTTGATCCGCTGGCTGAGCGGAGACGCGGCCATGTGCAGCTTCCGCGCGGCGGCGGAGAAGTTCAGTTCCTCGGCAACTGCGACGAAGTAGCGAAGGTGCAGCATCTCCATCCCCCGACCCTACGACCCACCCGTGTCGCCCTCCCAATCACACGTGATGCCCTCCCAATCACACGTGATGACCCTCCAATCACGCGAGATGCCCTCCCAATCACACGAGATGCACCTCCAATCACGCGAGATGCCTTCCCGATCACGCGAGTTCCGCGTACCTGGGTGGACGACTCGCGTACCTGGAGGGTCGGTTCGCGTGATCGGAGACGGAACTCACGTGATTGGAGGGGCATCTCACGTGATTGGGGAGCGATCTCGCGTGATTGGAGGGGCATCACTCGTGATTGGAGGGGCGACACGGTCAGGGGTGGGGGAGGGGGGCGGTGGTGGGGGTGAGGGGGAACGTGAGGGTGAAGGCGGCGCCGCCTTCCGGGGCCGGGCCGGCCGTCAACGTCCCGCCCATGCGGGTGACCAGGCCGTGGACCAGGGCCAGGCCGATGCCGGAGCCGACCGGGCGGCGGTCGCGGTAGCGCGCGTTCAGGACCCCGCGCTCGAACGCCACCGGGTAGTCCTCCGGGGCCAGGCCCGGGCCGCCGTCCCGCACTGCCAGCGAACCCGATGTTCCGGAGACCGAGAGCGAGAACACCATCGGCGCCCCGGCCGGCGTGACGCGCAGGGCGTTCTCCGCGAGCCCGTCGACCACCTGGCGCAGCCGGCGCGCGTCCGCCGGCACGAAAACCGGAGACGAAGGCCCCGAGACGGAGAGCGAAACCCCCTCCCGCTCGCACCGCAGCCGCCACACCTCCGCGCAGTCGCGCACCAAAGCGGCCAGGTCCAGCGAAGCGATGTCCAGCCGGAACTCGTCGGCCCCCAGCCGGGCGAGCTCCAGCAGGTCCTCGACCAGCCGCGAGAGCCGCGCCGCCTCCCGCTGGATCGTCTGCCCGGCCCGCACGGCGTCGTCACCGGAGGCGACGCCGTCCGCGATCGCCTCGGCGAAACCGGAAACAGCCGTCAACGGGGTCCGCAGCTCGTGCGACACCGACAGCAGGAACTCCCGCTGCCGCGCCTCGCTGACGGCCAGCGCGTCGGCCAGCGAGTTCAGCGACCCGGCCACCTCCGCCACCTCCCGCGGCCCCTGCACCGGCACCCGCACGTCCCGCCGCCCCGCCCGCAGCGACCCCGCGGCGGAAGCGGCCCGGCGCAGCGGACGGCCCAGCAGCCGCCCGGAGACGAACCCCGCGAATGCGGCCACCCCGAGACCGATCCCCAGCGCCAACGCGATGTTGCGCACCAGTGCCCGTTGCGTCGCTTCGGCGTTCCGCGCGGGCAGGACCAGCGCGAACGCCGCCCCGCGCGGCCCGACCACCCGCGTCTCGACGAGGTACTGCGACCCCGCGACGGTGACGCGCCCCGAGTGGTCCGCGGCCAGCCCGAGCTTCCCGGCGGCCTGCACGGCGACGCCGTCCCCGATCGGCTGCCCGCCCGCGCGCCGGACCACGACCGAGATGCCCTGCCCGCGCACGACGTCGGCCACCTTGCCGACACCCAGCCGGTTGCCGATGCCCGTTTCGTCCAATTGGGACGCGACGACGTCGGCCTGCGCGGCCAGCGACGCCTGCAGCGCGTTGTCCGCCGTGGTCCGGATCAGCCGGGCCGCGACCAGCCCCGCCACGATCACCGCGACCCCCGCGACGGCCAGGCACACCAGCGTGATGCGCCCGGCGAGGGAGCCCCTCACGCCGGGTCCGCCGCGTACCCGATGCCCCGCACCGTCCGGATCGGGCTCGACGGCCCGAGTTTCGCCCGCAGCTGCGCCACGTGGACGTCGACCGTGCGCGTCCCCGCCGCCGCGGCGTAGCCCCACACGGCGCTGAGCAGCTGGTCGCGCGAAAGCACCTGCCCCGGGTGCCGGAGCAGGTGCGTGAGGAGGTCGAACTCCGTCGACGTCAGGGAGATCTCCACCTCGCCCGCCCACGCCCGCCGGGACAGGACGTCGACGCGCGCGCCGCCGACGGCGAAGGTCTCCGCGGCCGGTGCCACGCCGGAAGCGCGACGCAGCACCGTCCGCACCCGCGCGGCCAGCTCCCGCGGGCTGAACGGCTTGGTCAGGTAGTCGTCCGCGCCGATCTCCAGGCCCAGCAGCCGGTCGAGCTCGTCGTCGCGGGCGGTGACGAACAGCACCGGCGTCCAGTCCCCGGCCGCGCGCAGCGCCTTGCAGATCTCGATCCCGTCCATTCCGGACAGTCCGATGTCGAGCACGATCGCGACCGGCTTGAGCCGCCGGACGGCGTCCAGGGCCCGGCCGCCGTCGGCCTCGACGTGCACGCCGAACCCGTCGCGCTTGAGGTAGAGCGCCGCCAGCTCGGCGATCGCGGCCTCGTCCTCGACCACGAGGACGAGGCCGCGTCCCGGTGACCCCATGCCTGCTCCCGTCTCCGCCGTGTTCAGAGGGGAGACGCTAGCCGGTCAGCCATCGCTGTTCATGTCGGACTCGATGCCGTTCAGCGTCGACTCGATCCCGCTCAGCTCGCCGGGCGGCGCCACCGAAGACGACACCGACGACGTCGAAGGCGCGGGCGAACCCATCAGGTTGTCGCGGCAGGCCGAGCAGCCGAGCGCGACGAGCGCGGCGGCCCCGACCGCCGCCGCGACCCTCGCGCCCCTCACTTGGCCGGCTTGCAGTGCGCGGACGCGAACGCGTCGAGCTTCTGCTTGGCCGCGTCCAGCTCGCCGATGCGGCCCTGCCGCTTGGTGGCGCGCTGGTCGAGCTGGTCGGCGCGGGCGGTGTGCCCGGCCGCCCGCTGGTCGGCCGCCCGCGCCTTGAGGTTGGCGACCGAGCCCTTGACCTCGGCGCCGCCCTTGATCCGCTTCTCCAGGTTGTCGGCCCGCTTCTGCAGCTTCGGCACCCAGTCCGAGCAGACCTGCTGCGACTCCTCGGGGCTGAGCGTGATCGGCGCGACCGGCGCCGGCGACGTGGTCTGGGCCGAGGCCAGCGGCGCCGCCACGAGCAGGCAGGCCGCGCTCGCGCCGCCCGCCAGCGCCAGCCGCGTCCAGGTGGTTCCTCGCATCGTTTCTCCTCGTATCCGTCCGGGGGTACGGGGAGAACTCTGGCCGGGCGGTGTTCGGAGCGCGTCCGCCTAATGTTCGGGCTTTGTAAGGCCGACGCTGACCGACGTCCGCGCGAGGTCGAACGTCAGCGTGTCGCCGTAGTTCGGCAGCGCCGGGTCGAACAGCAGCCCGTCGGTCCCGCCGAGGAGCAGCCCCAGCCGGTGCCCAGCCGGCACGACGTGGTCGAGCGCGGTGAGCGGGAACGTCATCGTGTACGCGCGGCCCGGGACGAGCGGTTCGCCGTGCCACAGCGACGCGTGGTGCCCGAGGTCCGCCCAGCCCGCGGCGACGATCCGGTGGTCAGCGGAGACGACGTCCGCGGCCGTGTCGAGGAAGCACGCGCTGTCGCCGTCGGTGCTCGAGCCCCAGCATGACCGCGTCGCCAGGTTGCGGACGCCACTGCCGTACTCGGCGGTGTTGCGCAGCTCGGCCGGCCCGTAGTCGACGAGGGCGACCCCGATCCGGGCGGCCGTCCTGTCCGACGACGCCGTGATCGTCACCGACGGCGACCCGGCGAGCCGCACCGGCGCCGGCAGGGGAGCACCGGTGAACTTCGCCGCCGACACCCCGGCCGCCCACTGCTCGCGGGTGACGGCGGGGTCGTCGGCGACGGTGGCCGTGCCGGATCCACGCAGGCCCAGCGTGCCGTCACTCGAAGGGCGGAAGGTCGCCGGGAGCGTGGTGGGCGGCCAGCTCCGGACGTCGGTCCAGCGGTCCGGCGCGGTTTCGAGGTGCACGGCGGGCTCGTGCTCGACGCCGTTGCGCAGGCCGAGCAGCCAGCGGTCGAACCAGCGGTGCAGCGTCGCCACCCACTGCGCCCGCTGCAGGTCGAAGGGGTCGGTGTGGCCGGCCTGGCTCAGCCACGCCTGGCGCGGGACGCCGGCCCGGCCCAGCGCGTCCCAGTAGCGGGCGAACTGGTTCGGCGCGACGACCCAGTCCCCGAAGCCCTGGGCCATGAGCACGCTCGCCTGCCCGGCGCGGGGGACGTAGTGCACGCTCTGCCAGTAGGCGTTGTAGTCGCCGTTCGTGCCCGCGCGCGCCTTGAGAGCGGCTTCGAACGGCTGGCACAGCTCCGCCGCGCGCTCGTTGTAGGTGAAGGACGACCCGGTGTTCTCCGGCGTGGCCAGGGGCGCGCCGTTCGCGACGAGCTGGGCGTAGTTGTCGGCGACGCCTTCGATCGGGACGATCGTCTTGAGCCCGGCGATGCCGGAAGCGGCCATCCCGATCGCGGTCGCGCCGTCCTGCGACTTGCCGATCGCGCCGACGTTCCCGGTCGCCCAGTCCGCGGTCACCGGACGGCCGCCGTCCGGGGCGTCGAACGCCTTGGCCCGGCCGCCCAGCCAGGCCACGACCGCGTTGCCGGAGCCGACGTCGTCGAAGCAGCCCGACGACCGGTTCGTCCCGCCTACGTCGGCCAGCACGACCGCGTAGCCGCGTGGCACGAAGTAGTTGTCGTAGAACAGCGGGAACTGCAGCGGCTTCCCGTCCGGCGCGTACGTCTTCTTCTGCAGCTCGTTGCCCCGGCCGCAGCACGCGTAGTACGGGCTGACGTCGAGGATCACCGGGACGCGCACCCGCGTGGCCGGCCGGATGACGTCGGCGGCGACGCGGTCGGGCTTGCCGTCGTGGTCGTTGTCGGTGCCGGTCTCCACCCACGCCGTCTCGCGGATCGCGTCGGCGTAGGAATAGACCGGGCGGCTTTCCGCGGCGGCAGCGGGGGCGGCGAGCCCCGCGGTCGTGAGCAAAGCGGCCAAGAACCCCAGGATCAGTCGCATCGAGCCAGGGGATCACGGTTTTTCGTACCGCGCCAGGAACTTTTCCATGGCGGCGTCGACGGCTTCGCGGTCGCCGGTCGTGACGAGGTCGAGCAGCAGCCCGCGGGCGACGGCGAGCCCGAGCCGGGCGTGGGCGGGCCGGTCGGCCTCCGGGACGCCGAGCCGGGCGAGCCGGGCTTCGATGGGGCCGAGCCAGTCGTCGATCACGCCGTCGAGGAACTCCGCCGTGCCCGGGGCGCCCCCGAGGGCACGGCCGTAGAGCTGGAAGAACAGCTTTTCGTTGGCGCGCAGGTCTTCGTCGGTGAGCCGCCGCCAGAACTCCGCCGGGTCGAGGCCGGCCAGCGCCGCGCGCTGCCGGGCCTCGACCTCCCGCGCCACCGCCGTGAGCAGGCCTTCCTTCGAACCGAAGTGGTAGATGAGCATGCGATGGCTGGTGCCGAGGTCGGCGGCCAGCGCCCGCAGGCTCCGGTCGGCCCCGCCGTGGTGGGCGATCCGGTCGATCGCCGCGTCGAGCAGCTTGGCGCGCGGGCTTGCGTCGATCATGTACCAAATGGTACACGTACCAAATGGTACAACGCATTTCGGTCCACGTCCGGACGGCGGCTCCGGCCGACGCCGTGTACGCGCTGCTGCGGGACGGCGCGAGCTGGCCGACCTGGTCGCCGCTGGGGTCGTTCGAGCTGGTCCGCGAGGGGGAGGATGAGCCGGAAGGGCTGGGCGCGATCCGGCTGTTCAAGACCAACGGCGTCCGCTCGTACGAGAAGATCGTCGCCCTGGAGCCGGGCCGCCGGTTCGGCTACGCGCTGGAACACGGCCTGCCGCTGCGGGACTACGTCGCCTACGTCGACCTCGCCCCGCGGGAGGGCGGCACCGACATCCACTGGCACTCGACGTTCACGCCGAAGATCCCCGGCACCGGCTGGTTCTACCGGTGGTTCCTCGGGTCCTTTATCAGGCGGGTGGCCGCCGGATTGGCCGCCACCGCCTGAACGGCGTGTTACTCTCCCCGGGAGAGTGAGGAGGCACGCCGTGGAACCCGATCCGTACGACCGCAACTGCCCGACCCGCCAGCTGCTCGACCGCATCGGTGACCAGTGGACGGTCCTGATCGTCGGCGCGCTTTCCGGCGGCCCGCTGCGGTTTACCGAAATCGGCCGCCGGGTCGACGGCATCTCCCAGAAGGTCCTGACGCAGACGCTGCGCAGCCTGGTCCGCGACGGCATCCTCGCCCGCACGGCGTACCCGACGATCCCGCCGAAGGTCGAGTACGAGCTGACCCCGCTGGGTCGCAACCTGTCCGAGCCGCTGGAGGTGCTCGACCGCTGGGCGCGGCAGCACATGGCGTCGGTCCAGGAAGCCCGGGACGCCTACGACGCGGAGCACACGCCCGCGTCCGCTTGAGGCGCGCGTCCAGTTGACAGCTCCTGGACAAACCGTCGCAGTACGGGTTCTGCCGTCCCGTCCGCAGGGACACTGTCGCGGTGCTCAGCGAGACCGTGCCCGCACCGGGTTGGGGAGTCGTCGCCCTCACCGCGTTGTTCGCCTTCGCGGTGTCGCTGACGTCGTTCGCCACACCGCCCAACGGCCGGCGGAGCCTCCTGCGCAACGCCAACGTCCTGGCCACGCTGTTCCACGAAGGCGGCCACGCCCTGGTCAGCCTGCTGACCGGCGGTGACGTCACCCGGGTCGCCATCACGAGCCCGGGGGGTGGCTTCACCACCTGGAAGCAACAGCCGGGCCTGGGCGTGGTCCTGGCCACCGCTGCCGGGTACGCGATGCCGCCCCTGGCGGGGCTGGGGGCGGCGGTCCTCCTGCACCAGGGCCGCGTGACGGCCGTGCTCGTCCTGACCCTCGTCGCGCTGGTGTTCGTCCTGCTGTTCACCCGGGACCTGCGCACCTTGGCCGTGGTCGTCGTGGTGGGGGCGATCGTGTACTGCGCCTTGCGCTATGCCCCCGGCTGGCTGCGCACCGCCATCGCCTACACCGAAGCCTGGCTGCTGCTGATCAGTGAGATCGGCGGCGTGCAGATCCTCGTCTCGAACCGCCGCGAGCACGGGTTCAGCGGCCACACGGACGACGCCGCCAAGCTGGCCAAGCAGACCAAGATGCCCTCGCCCCTGTGGATCGTCGGCTGGTTCGTGCTCAACGGCTGGGCGATCTGGCACGCCGCCCCGCTGCTGTTCCCTTAGCGGGCCACCAAACCCGCCTCGTGGGCGAGCAGTCCCGCCTGGGTCCGGTTGGTGCAGTCCAGCTTGACGAGCATGCGCGAGACGTAGCTCTTCACCGTCGCCTCGGCCAAATGCAGCTTTCCCGCGATGTCCGCATTGGACAGTCCGGAACCCAGGCACACCAGCACGTCCCGCTCCCGCTCGGTGAGGCCCGCGATGCGCCGGCGGGCGTCTTCGCCGCGTTCCCGGCTGTCCGAGGACAACGCGACCAGGCGGCGGGCGGCCGACGGCGAGAGCACCGTGTGGCCGTCCGCCGCCACCCGGACCAGGCCGATCAGGTCCTCCGGGGGCGTCGACTTCACCAGGAAGCCCGCCGCGCCCGCGCGCAGCGCCCGGATCACGTAGGTGTCCGCGTCGAACGTCGTCAGGGCGACCACCGCCGGCGGGTCGGGCATCGCGGTGATCCGCGCGATCGCCGTCAGCCCGTCCACGCCCGGCATCCGCAGGTCCATCAGCACCACGCGCGGCCGGTGCCGGACCACCGCCTCGACGGCTTCGGCGCCGTCGCCCGCCTGTCCGACGACCTCGATGTCGGCCGCCGAGCCCAGGATCGTGCGCAGGTGCGCGCACACCATCGGCTCGTCATCGACCACGAGCACCGGGATCACGCTGCGCGCCTTCCGCTGTCGGGACGTAGGCGGGCAGTATCGCACCGACCCGGAACCCGCCGCCGGGTGCCGGACCCGCGTCGAAGCGCCCGCCGACCAGCTCGACGCGCTGCCGCAGGCCCGCCAGCCCGGCGCCGGAACCGCTGCCCGCCAGCGCCGGGTCGGGCGGGCGCGCCGCCGCCGTGCTGTCCACCGAGACGTCCAGACCACCGGGGTGGTAGCGCAGGGAGACCGTCGCCGACGCGCCCGGCGCGTGCTTGCGCACGTTCGTCAGGGCCTCCTGCACCAGCCGGTACGCGGTACGCGCGACGGTCGGCGACACCTGCGCCGGATCGCCGTCGGCCACCAGGTCCGTCGCCACCCCGACCGACCGGGACTCCTCGACCAGCCGGGCCGGATCGCCGGGCTCCTCCGGGCTGAGCGTCCGCGGCCCGGTCTCGGCCCCGTTGCGCAGGACGCCGACGAGGTCGCGCAGTTCGTCCAGCGCCAGGGCGCCTTCGCGGCGGATGTCCTCGGCCGCCGTCCGCACTGCCGGGTCGGGGGACGTCACGCCGAGCGCGCCGGCGTGCAGCACCATCAGGCTGAGCCGGTGTGTGACGACGTCGTGCATCTCGCCGGCGAGCCGGCGCCGTTCCGCCGCGCGGGCCTGCTCGGCGAGCAGGTGCTGCTCGCGTTCGGCGCGTTCCGCCCGGTCGCGCAGGGACTGCAGCAGCTGCCGCCGCGCCTCGAAGTACAGCGAGAGCAGGGCCGGCAGGGCGGTGCTGAGCAGGCCGAACGGCGTCGTCGCCCAGCTCGGCGTCCACGGCCGCGCGGCGATCACGGCCAGGACGCCGGCCACCCACAGCACGGTCCGCCGGTCCAGCACCCGCGCCGCCTGGGACAGGATCACCGGCGCGATCGTGGGGACCGTCGTGAGGGCGAGTGGCTGCACCGGCACGAGCAGGCCGGGTGCGAAGGTGTCGGACGCGAGCATGGCGACCGCCGCTGCGGTGACGACCGCGCAGACCGGCACCGGGAACCGGAACAGCAGCACGAGCGTGAGGTCGCAGCCGACCTGCAGGACCAGCCCGGCCGCCGGGCCCCACGCGCCCGTGGTCCGGTCGCCGAGGACGTAGAAGAGGGTGTTCAGCCCGGCGAACGCGAGGGCGGCGAAGATCAGCCAGCCGCCGTCGGAGCGGCTCGGCCACAGCGGCCGCCGGGCGATGGTCACGCGGTCACGGTAACCGCCACCCGAGGCCGTCGCCCCGCGCGTGCAACGAAAGTTGCACCCGATCACCCTCCTCGTCGGGTATCGCCGGGGACTCCGGAACCGGTGGACTGGGGCCACGCGGTGAGAGGGAGACGGCGGATGTCCCCGGCATCCGCCGTGCGTGCGGTGCTCGCCGGCGTCGCTTCCCTGCCCGGCGCCGGCGAGCACCTGTTACGAGAGGGGACTTCCGGATGAACGAGCTTTCGCTGCCCGCCCGGGCCTACCTGCTGGCGTGCGACACCCGGCGCGACCGGCTGCCGGACCGGGACCGCGTCGCGCTGCTGGTCCGCGCGGCGGCGTTGACGGACCTGGTGCTGCGCGGCCTGGTCGAGGACGCGGCGGGCCGCCCGGTGGCCCGCGGCGCCGGCGGCACGGGCCACCTGGTGCTCGACGACCTGCTCGCCGAGCTCGCCGCCGAACCGCACCGGAAGTGGCGCGCGCGGGTGCGCCGCGGCGCCCGCGGGACGCTGCAGTCCCTGGAGGCCCAGCTCGATGCGGCGGGCGTGATCACGCTGCGGACGTCCCGCGTGCTGGGGCTCTTCCCGCGCCGCCACCCGGCGGTCCGCGACGCGGCGACGGCGGCCGCACTTCGCGACGAAGTGGCGTCAGCGCTGCGCAGCGACACCCCGGTGCCGCCGGACGTCGCGGCCCTGACGTCGCTGGCGGCCGCGGCCGAGCTGAACGCGGTCCTCCCGCGCGGCGAGCGCCGCCGCCACCGGGCCCGCCTGGCCCGCCTCGAGGACCAGGCGGGAGCGGCGGTCCCGGCCCTGCGCAAGGTGATCCGCGAGCTCCACTCGGCCCGCTCGGCCCACATCGCAGCCAGCTCCGGCGGCGGCTGACGCCGTGTCGACCCCCGAATCACGCGTGTCGACCCCTGAATCACGCGTGTCGGCGCGGCAATCACGCGTGTCGGCGTTCTGATCGCGTTCGCGAACCCGGCCGGGCGGGCCGGAAGGGTCGACACGCGTGATTGGAGGGTCGACACGCGTGATGGGGAGGTCGACTCGGGGTGGGCGGTCGTGGAGGGGGGCGCGGGGGTCGCTTCGGTGCTCGCCGAAGGGTCGCGGGCCTAGGTTCGGGGCATGGACGAATTCCGTGCCCTGCACGTCCCCGGCTCTCCGCTGCTGCTGCCCAACGCGTGGGAGTTCGGCGTCGGCGCCTTCCTCGCCGCGCAGGGTTTCCGCGCCCTGGGGACGACCAGCCTCGGCGTCTCCGCGGCGGCCGGGGAGCCCGACGGTGCACCGTCGACGCGCGACGCGACCGTGGCCCTCGCCGGCCGCCTCGCGCGGCTGGACGCGTTCGTCAGCGTCGACATCGCCGACGGTTTCAGCATGGACCCGGCCGCCGTCGCCGATCTCGCGGCGGAACTGGCGGACGTCGGCGCGGCCGGGGTCAACCTCGAGGACGGCCGCGCCGACGGCTCGCTCGCCGCGGTCGAGACCCAGTGTGCGCTGGTCACGGCGGTGAAGGACTGCGTACCGGGCCTGTTCGTCAACGCCCGGACCGACACGCACTGGGCAGGCGACCGCTCGATCGCCGAAGCCGAACGGCGGCTGCGCGCGTACGCGGCCGCAGGCGCGGACGGCGTCTTCGTGCCCGGCCTGGCCGAGCCGGGGGACGTCGAGCGGATCGTCGCCGTAGGCCTGCCTCTCAACCTGCTGTTCCTGCCGGGCCGGGTCACCCTCGCCGGGCTGGCCGAACTCGGTGTCGCGCGGGTCAGCCTCGGGTCCCTCCCGTACCGGATGGCTCTCGCGGCGGCCGCCGGAACGGCGCTGGCCGTCCGCGACGGCCGTGACCTGCCGCTGAGCCCGCCGTCCTACGCCGAGGTCACCGCCCTGCTGCCGTAAATCGGGTGAACCGGCGCGGCCGGATCTGCTTGCCTGGAGGCATGCGTGCCTTCGGAACCGACTTCGCCGCCCCGCCCGGATACCTGAACACGCCCAGCGTGGGCATCCCGCCCGCGCCGGTGGCCGCGGCCGTGGCCGAGTCGGTGGAACGGTGGCGGACCGGGGCGACCCGGCCGGGGGAGTTCGACGAGTACGTCACGCGGGCGCGCGCCGGGTTCGCCCGCCTGCTCGGCGTCGAACCCGCGCGGGTCGCGACCGGCGCGTCGGTCTCCCAGCTCATCGCCAACGTCGCCGCGGCGCTGCCCGGCGGCACCCGCGTGCTCGCCGCCGAAGGCGACTTCACCAGCGTGACGTTCCCCTTCGCGGCGAACCCCGGTGTCACCGTGACCGAAGTGCCCCTGGACGTGCTGCCGTCGCGGGTCGAGGGCCACGACGTCGTCGCGGTGAGCGTCGTCCAGTCCGCCGACGGCCGGATCGTGGACCTGACGGCGCTGCGGGCCGCGGCCGAGGCTGCCGGGGCGGCGGTGCTGCTGGACGCGACCCAGGCGGTCGGCTGGCTGCCGCTGGACGTCGCCTGGGCCGACTGGGTGGTCGGCGCGGGCTACAAGTGGCTCTGCTCGCCGCGCGGCAGCGCGTGGCTCGCGGTGCGGCCGGACGCGCAGGAGCGCACCCGCGCGGTCGCGGCGAACTGGTACGCGGGGGAGGACCCGTGGGCCACCGTCTACGGCCTCCCGCTGCGCCTGGCCGGCGACGCCCGCGCGTTCGACCTCTCGCCCGTCTGGCTGGCCCAGGTCGGCTCGGCGGCGGCCCTGGAGTACTTCGGCGGCCTCGACCTCGCCCAGGTCCAGGCGCACAACACCGGGCTGGCCGACACGCTGCTGGAGAAGCTGGGGCTGCCCCCGCGCGGCACCCCGATCGTGTCGCTCGACGCCGACCCGGCGCGGGTGGCCGAGGCGGGGATCGTCTCCAGCGTCCGCGGCGGCCGGGTGCGGGTCGGTTTCCACCTCTACAACACCGCTGACGACGTCGAACAGGTTTTACGCGCGTTCGGGTGAACTGCCGAACGCGGGTGAACTACCGTATGGCCCCGTGGTTGGTGCGCATTTCACCCCAGGCCCGTCCGACACGGCCCCGCTGGGCGCGGTTCCCCCGCAGCCCCGCCCGCCGGTGCCGGGTCCGCCGGCGCGTGACACCCGGTCCCTGCTGCTCAGGGGCGCCGGGCTGGTCGCGATCGCCGTCGTCTCCGGGCTCGTCTGGTTCCTGATCCGGCACGACTCGACGCCGGACGAGCCGGTCGCACAGCCGCCGGCGCAGCACACCGGGCAGTTCCAGTTCACCAAGTTGGCCGGGCCGGAGAAGTCCGACGACTGCGTCACGAAGTCCTACAACAAGACCCAGGACTTCTTCCAGGACAACCCGTGCCAGTCGCTGGTCCGCGCGCTCTACACGACGGAGTCGGGGGGCGCGAAGGCACTGGTGTCCGTGGTCGTGGTCCGGATGCCGGACTCGTCGAAGGCGCAGGCGCTCAAGGCCCTGACCGAGAAGGACGGCACCGGCAACGTCACCGACATGGTGAAGGACAAGACGTTCGCGGGCACCGGCACGCCGAGCGTGAGCGGCAAGGACGCGGCGTACGCGTCGAAGGTCGAGGGCACGAACACGACGATCGTGCTGGCCGACTTCTACGCCAAGCACAAGGACAAGGACCTGATCGAGAAGATCGCCGACGACGCACTCCGCCTCGCCGCCGACCTCCACTCCTGACCCCCCAAGCGCCCCGATGTGGCGGGGGGGGGGGGGGGGGGCCGGGCCCGCCCCACCCGCGGGTGGTGGGGGC
>NZ_JBFANY010000025.1:0-114909 GCF_040674975.1 Amycolatopsis sp. NPDC049688 | reverse complement strand
GCGCCCGGAACAACGCGATGCCGAACAGGCACCCACCCGCGAGATAGCCGACGGAGCTGACCGCGATGACGGTCTGCATGCCGCCGATGCCATGGGTTGCGGTGCCGCCGAAGGCGACGGCGAGGACGTCGGCGACGTAGCCGGGCGCCGTGGGGGCCAGCGCGGGCAGGACGGCGGCGGCGACCACCTCGATGCCGAACATCAGCAGGTAGCCGGCGGCGAACAGGACGTAGCCGAGGAAGCCGAGGATTCCCGTCTGCCGGACTTGACGCAGGTACATGCCGGTGATGCCGGCGAGCGCCAGCGCGGCCATGAGCGCCTTCGCCGTGCTGCGCACGGCCCAGTCGGTGGTGGTGACCAGCGAGACGTCCATGGCCGGGTGGCCGATCTGGACCGCGATGAACAGTGCCCCCGCGATCGCGCCGGCGATTCCGGCGGCCCGCGAAAGGCCCCGTTCGCCGGGCGTCATGGAGAACTGCTTCGCCTTGCCAGGTCTTGGCGTGGCACTCATGTCTGCTCCTCCGAGAGGGATGCGACCGAGGTGTACAACGTACACCTCTACTCGACCCAAGCTAGGCGTACGATGTACACCTGTCAAGGCCGGGCCCCGGTCGGAAGGTGGAGGACCCCGATGCAGGACACCGCCGCGGCCGGCGGCCGGGAGCGGCTCAACCGCGCCAAAGTGCTGAACGCGGCCGTCGAACTGGCGGACGAAGGCGGCTTCGAGGGCCTGACCATGCGCAGGCTCGCGGCCCAGCTGAGCGTCGTACCCATGGCGCTCTACAAGCACGTGGCCGACAAGCGCGAGCTCCTCGACGGCATGGTCGACCTGGTCTTCGCCGAAGTCGAGGTCCCCGCCGACGTCGACTGGCGGACCGCCATGCACCGCCGCGCGGCCTCGATGCGGCAGGCTTTGCTCCGCCATCCGTGGGCGGTCGGCCGGATGGAGACAGGGACCCCCGGACCGGCGAACCTGCACCACCACAACGCCGTGATGCGGTGCCTCCGCCGTGACGCGGGCTTCCCCTTCCGCATGGCCGTGCACGCGTACAACCTCATGGACGCCTACGTCTACGGATTCGCCCTCCAGGAGAAAACCCTCGCCGGCGACATCCCGGCAGAAGCCGCGCGACGGCAGAAAGCCGTCGTCGACCGGAAGCCCACCGGCCTCGATGACTACCCCTACCTCGCCGAGGTGGTCACCGAACTGGCGAAAACGGGATTCGCCTTCGCCGACGAATTCGAGTTCGGGCTCGACCTCATCCTCGACGGCCTCAGCCGGATGCCACAGCAAGCCTCCCGCACAGCGAGCAGCGGGTCGAACGCACCGCTACCGCCGTCAGCCCGCACCTGATCGCGGTCGACCACTGACCGGCGTGGAGCGGCGCCGGCGGAGCAACTCGGCGGCGATCGAGTAAGGGGGCGCCGCCGCCTCCGAGCGGGCAGCGTGCTCGACGATCGCATCCTCCAGGAAGCGATGATCGGCCGGCCGCGGATAGGCGGCGTAGACCGGCCGCAGCCCGGCGGCGTCGATGTCGCCGAAGCGACCGGCGTCGATGAACACACCCTTGTGCGTCAAGTAGGTCAGCACACCCCGCCGGTCGGCCAGACCCAGGCAGGAGTGCAGGGCGATCGCCTCCCACACCCGGTCGACGTCCGCAGCCGGGACGCCGTGCTCGGTCAGCACGGAGGCAGCCAGGTCCGCGCCCTCCACCTCGAACCGGGCCTTGCCCGCCGCGAGGGTGCCCAGACCCAGGTCGTGCAGGACACAGGCCGCGAAGAGCAAATCCTCGTCGTAGGCCGCGTCGTGCACCGAACCTTCCCGCTCGGCCACCAGGCGGGCGAACAGGAAGCTGCGGATGCTGTGCTCGAAGATCGGCGAGGTCTCCGACTGCCGCGCCAGGGCGAGGCTCGCCTCGGCCAGCGGGCCGCCGGGCAGCGCAAGTGCGTTGGTCATGCATCGAACCGTAGGAGCCGGCCGGGGTGCCGAACAGTGGCCCGGGTGCCATTCACCGCTATCATCGGGCCATGACACACCGGATCGCGGTCCTCGTCCTGCCCGGCGTACCGGCGCTGGAATTCGGGATCGCGACCCAGATCTTCACGGCCGACCCGTACTACGAGTTGGTCGTCTGCACGGCCGGGCGCCCCGGACCGGTGCCCGGCGCCGGGTTCACCGTCACCGCCACCGCCGGCCTCGACACGCTCGCCGAAGCCGGCACCGTGCTCGTCCCCGGCTACCAGGACAGCACCACGCCGCCGCCGCCGCAGGTCCTGGACGCCCTGCGCGCGGCCCACGACGGCGGCGCCCGGCTGGTCTCCGTCTGCGTCGGCGCGTTCGCCCTCGCCGCGGCCGGCCTGCTCGACGGGCGCCCCGCGACCACGCACTGGCAGTACGTCACCCAGCTCCGCCGGCAGTACCCGAAGGTCGAGGTCGTGCTGGACCGGATGTACGTCGACGACGGCGACATCCTCAGCTCCGCCGGCGTGACCGCGGGCCTCGACCTCTGCCTGCACCTGGTCCGCCGCGACCAGGGCCCCGCCGCGGCCAACACCCGGGCACGCGCCCTCGTCGCCCCGCCGCGGCGCACCGGCGGCCAGGCACGGTACGTCGAACGGCTCCGCCCCGACGCGACCGGCGACCGGCTCGCCGCGCTGCGGGACTGGATGCTCGACCACCTCGCCGACGAACTGACCGTCGACGCCCTCGCGAAACGCGCCCACATGTCCCGGCGGACCCTCCTCCGCCGGTTCCGGGAGGAGGCCGGCACCTCACCGATGGCCTGGCTGGCCGACGCCCGCATCGACCGCGCACGCGAACTGCTGGAGACGACCACCCTGCCCGTGGAACGGATCGGCCGCCTCACCGGACTCGGCGCACCCTCCTCGGTGCGAGCGGCGTTCCACCGGCACATCGGCACCTCACCCCAGGAGTACCGGGCGCTTTTCCGCCACAGCACCACGATCGCGAACCGGTGACATCACCTGCATCCCGCGACACGGATCCGGAACCGGCCCGGCGACGGGAGGAACACCGCGCAGCCTCGACCTCCGATCATGCCGATGGGCGACTGTGGCCACCAGCGGCACGAATGAGGCGGCGGGTGTCCGCGGTCGGCGTACCTGAGGGCCGGCTCAGGCCATCAGGGCGATGAGGGTGGCCAGGGCGGGTGCGCCCTGGCCGAGCAAGCCCCTGATCCGCCCCCGGCGGGGGTCGAAGGCGATCAGCGCCACGCTCGCCGCGAGCATGGACCCGCTGGCGGCCAGGACGAGGGCTTGGCCTGCCGCGACCGCACCCGCGTGGGCCGCGGTCAGCCCGGCGAGCACTTGCAGGGCAAGGAGTGCGTTGTAGCAGCCCTGGTGGAACGCCCAGGGGCGGACGACGTCGAGATCCGCCGCGCGCACCTCGAACATGGCGTGCACTTCGGGGCGGCCGAAACGGACGCTTTCCATCGTGAAGATCCACAGGTGCATCAGCGCCGCGGCCAGCGCGAGCAGCTGCGCGGGGATGTTCATCGGGAGCGGGTCAGCCGCAGGGGCGCGCCGGGGAGCAGCGCGCCGGTCTCGTCGAGTTCGGCCAGCAGGGCGGGGACGCCGACGGTGAGCATCTTGGTCCGGACCGCGCCGAGCAGCTTGGCCATGGCGAAGCCGCCGATGCCGGTGAACCCGGTGTGGTGGTAGGTGAAACGGGTTCCTTCGGCGGTGGGTTCGAGCCGGTAGCGGACGTGGCTGGGCGTCTCCCCTTCCGCGCCGACCCAGGTGTAGTGCAGCAGTTCCCGCTCGCGGACCTCCAGCACCTCGCAGTCGACGATGCCCCGCCAGCCGGGCATCGGCTTGGCGACGAACCGGAACTTGTTCCCGGCCACCGGCTCGAACCCCTCGGCGCGGGCGCCTTGCCCGGTCGAAGTCCAGTACGGGATCAGCTCGGGGTCGGTCATGGCCCGCCAGACCTTCACGGGCGAGTGCGGGTAGTCGCGGACGATGTGGATCTCGGACACGGCAGGCTCCTTAACTTCAGTGGCTATAAAATTACTGTAGCAGAAGTTTTCTGGTGGCTGAAGTAGGATGGCCGCGTGACGACAACGGGGACCAGCCGGCCGGCCGTCGAAGGGTTGCGGGAGCGCAAGAAGCGGGCAATGCGGCGGCAGCTGTCGGACACCGCCGCGCGGATGTTCCTCGAACGCGGCTTCGACGCCGTCCGGGTGGCCGACGTCGGCGAAGCTTGTGGCGTGTCCGAAAAGACCGTCTTCAACTACTTCCCGAACAAGGAAGCGCTGCTCCTCGACCGGCTCGAGGCCACGGCCGACGCGTTGCGCACCCACCTGCCGGACCCGGCGCTGACCCCGGTCGAGGCGATGCTGGCCATCCTCGACGGCGAACGGGACGGCCTCGCCAAGAGTCTCAACGCCGACAGCGCGCTGGCGCAGTACCGGAAGTTCGGCGACCTGATCCGGAACACCCCGTCACTGCGTGCCTATCAGAGCGACATCGCCGACCGGTTCGTCGACATCGCCGCCGAAGCGCTCGCCACCCGGACCGGCCTGCGCCCCGACGACCCCGAACCCCAGATCGCCGCGGCCACGCTCCTCGGCCTGTGGCGGGTCCAGTTCCGCGCCCTCCGGACCCACGTGCGCCCCGGCCATCCCCTGCCGGACGCGATCGAGGCCGTGAGCCGGGAAGTCCGCCGGGCCGCCCACCTTGCCGAAGCAGGACTGGCCACGTTCCCGGCACCCGCGAAACCACGCTCAACTCTTGCCTGAAGATGCGGTTGCCGCGTGTTCCAGCCGGGCGTGGATCTCCGCGGTCTGCGGGGCGCCGAGTTCCTCGCAGATCGCGAGTGCCTGACGCCAGCATTCGACCGCCGTGTCGATGTTGCCGAGGATCTTCGCGATGTCGCCGATGGAGGTGAGGCTCCTCGCTTCGCTCCAGCGGTCGCCGACCTCACGCCACATCCCGAGCGCCTGCCGGTAGTGCTCTTCGGCCTTGTCGAGTTCGTCGAGGTCCCGGTGGGTGTCCCCGAGGCTTTTGAGGATCTGGGCTTCCCCGCCCGGGTCGCTGCTCCGACGTCGCAGGTGCAGTGCCTGCCGGAGGTAGTCGATCGCCTCGACGTACCGTCCGAGACCGCGGCAGGCGTCGCCGAAGCAGTGCAGGGCCTGGCTCTCGCCGTAGGGGCTGTCCACGGCGCGGAACAGGGTGAGCGCCTCCTGGGAACAGGCCAAGGCATCGGTGAACCTTTCCAGCTCCCACAGGGCGATGCTCAGGCTTCCCAGGGTCCACGCCTCGGCGTAACGGTCGCCCAGTTCGCGCCAGACGTCGAGGGCGCGCTCGAAGCTGTCGATTGCATCGTCGTACCGGCGGAGGTTGCGGTAGGCGATTCCCAGGCCCGCGAGCAGCCAGGCGTATCCGCTCCGGGCGCCCTGCTGCTCAGCCGCGGCGAGCCCGATGCGGTAGGCGCTGATCCAGTCGACCCAGGGAGTCCGCAGGGTGAAGTAGCCCCACAACGCGGTCGGGAGCTGCCAGGCGATGTCCAGGTGCGACTCGGCCGAGGCCTGCCGGGTCGCGGCGACGAGGTTGAGGCGTTCCGCCTCGCACCACTGCCAGGCCCGCCCCTGGGTGTCGAAGGTCAGCGGACGGCAGCCGGCGGGTGGTTCGCCGAGCGGGGCGTGTCGTCGGCGTGGTGCGAGCTGACGGTCGGCGGAGTCGGCGGAATGCAGGTACCACGTGAGCAGACGCAGTTTGGCGTCACGGCGGTCGGCTTCGGTTTCGTCCTCGCTGGCGCGTTCCGCGGCGTACAACCGAAGCAGGTCGTGGAGGCGGTAGCGGTTGTGGTCGACCTCCTCCACGAGGTGCACGCTGGCGAGAGCGTCGAGGTTGCGCCGAGTCTGCTCGGTGGTGAGGTTGGTCAGCGCCGCGGCAGCCGGGACCGAGATGTCCGGGCCGGAGTGCAGGCCGAGCAAGCGGAACACGTGGGAAACGGCCGGCGGCAGCGCCCGATAGGACCAGGAGAACACGACGCGCACCGCCGTGCTCTCGTCGTCGTCCGCGGCCAGCAGGTCGAGCCGGTCGCGTTCGCCGGACAGCTGGCGAGCGAGTTCGGCCAGGGTGAGCCTGGGGTGCGCGGCAACGCGTTCGGCGGCGATGCGCAGCGCGAGCGGATGGCATGCGCAGGCCCGCGTGATCTCGGTGGCCGCGCCACCCTCGACGGCGACCCGGTCTGCACCGACGATCTGCTCGAGGAGGGAGTACGCCTCGGTCGGGTGAAGCGGATCGAGGGTCAACCGGGCGGCGCCCTCCCGGGCGACCAGGCCGGACATCCGGTGGCGGCTGGTGATCAGCACTCGGCACGTGGCCGAGCCGGGGAGCAACGGGCGGACCTGCTCCGGTGTGGCGGCGTTGTCGAGAACGATCAGGACACGCCGGTCGGCCAGCAGCGAGCGGTAGAGCGCCGTCTGTCCCTCGAGGTCCGCCGGCATGTTCCGGGTGGTGACGCCCAGCGCTCTGAGCACCCGTTCCAGGATCTGTTCGAGCGGTGTGGGCACGACGGGGTCGTAGCCGTGCAGATCGATGTAGATGTCGCCGTCGGTGAACTGGCTTCTCACGGCGTGGGCCCAGTGCACGGCCAGCGCGGTCTTCCCCATCCCGGCAGCGCCGACGATCAGGAATATCGTGGTTTCCCCGGGCCCGCTCGCCCCGGGCTCGGCAAGCAACGAGTCGAGCTTCGCGATGTCGGCGAGGCGGCCGGTGTAATGGGCGGTGCTCGCCGGGAGGTGCCGGGGTACCGGCAGCACGCGGCGTTCGGCGCCTGCTGCGGGACTTGGTTGTCTCGCCGGGTCGGCGATCTCGCTGTAGGGATTGTCGGGCAGGGCGATCCACGCCGAAGTGACGGTCTCCTTGGCCGAGACGGTCACATTCCGGTAGGTGTCCGGCTTGGCGCTGATGCTGTGCCGCACCACCTCGTCGAAGAACCAGTTCGACGTGATGAGCGCGAGGATGCCCCGCGACCCGGCCAGAGCGGCCCTCGACTCGGAAGAGTTCGCGAGGCGAAACGTCAGGTTCACCGACGCAGCTGTGACACCGTGGTCGTCGTAGTTGATTTCTCCTGCGTGCACCGCGAGCCGCAACCTGATGCGGGCTTCGGGCCCGTGCAGGTCGTTGTGCTCCGCGAGCGCGTCCACCACCAGGGCGGGAAGTGACTCCACGAAACGGCTTTTCGGCACTTCCGGCGGCGCCAGGATCAGGACGCCGTCACCGCGGTCTTCCGTTTCACAGGATTCCCAAGGGATGCCGGCGCTGTCGAAGGAGGTCCGCAGGCAGCTGTAGAGCCCGCGCCGCACCGCGAGCTGGTGGTGGTTCGTCCGTTGCCACGCACCGAACCCCTCGACGTCGACCACGACGATCGTCCGGTGAACCGCTGCCGTCGACTTCGTCATCACCATGCCCCCGCCGGTCCCCGTCCGGACAATGATGAACGTGGTTCACGATCCACTGGGCTGTTCTCACTCGAATGGCCGCTCCCCACTGGACAAAGCAAGGACACGCCCGTTGCGGGCCTTTCACCGCCGGGACACGACCCGGCCGGCGGCGACGAGGAGCCTCCGGAGCTCGCGCCGGTCGTTTTCGTCGAGCTCGGCCAGGACCCGATCCTCGGCCTCGGCCACCTGGGGGTCGAGGCGCGCGAGCATGGTCGCGCCCTCACGCGTCAACGTGGCGGGCAACGACCTCCCGGACGACACCGTGGCGGGTCGCGTCACCAAGCCGCGATCCTGCAGCTGGCGCACCACCTTGTTCATCGCCTGGGGCGACACCTGGGCCTCGCGGGCCAGCTGGGCGTTGGACTTCGGCGACTGCGCCAGCATCCGCAGGCAGAGGTACTCGGGCGGCGCCAGCTCCGCCGGGTCGAGCACGGTGGCGGCCACCTCGGCGCGCAGGGCCGCGGTGACCCGGTGCAGCAGGTAGCCGAGCGGCTCCTCCCGAAAACCTTCCATGTCAACCATGTTGACATATATCAACCGGGTTGACACTCTGGGGGCATGACGAGCTCACCCAGCGACGCGCTGTTCGAATCCGCCTACCGTGGCCAGGCCCCCGAGATGGGGAGGGGCTCCCGCCCGCCGTGGAGCATCGGCGAACCACAGCCCGAGATCGCCGCGCTCATCGACGCGGGCGCATTCCACGGCGAGGTCCTCGACGCCGGCTGCGGCGAGGGCGCGACGTCGCTCTACCTCGCCGAGCGGGGTTTCACGACCGTGGGCCTGGACCTGTCGCCGACCGCGATCGCCATGGCGCGCGCGGAAGCCGCCCGGCGCGGCTTGGCCGACGCCGGCTTCGCGATCGCCGACATCAGCACGTTCACCGGCTACGACGGCCGGTTCGGCACCATCGTCGACAGCACGTTGTTCCACTCGATGCCGGTCGAGCTGCGCCGGCCCTACCAGGAATCGATCGTGCGCGCCGCCGCGCCCGGCGCGTCCTATTTCGTGCTGGTCTTCGACAGCGCCACCGTGCCTTCGGGCCGGGTCAACTCGGTCTCCGCGGAGGAACTGCGGGAGGTGGTGGGCGCGTACTGGACGATCGACGAGATCCGGCCGGCCCGCATCCACGCCAACGTCCCCGAAAACTTCCCCGACTTCGCGGACTTCGCCGGCAGCGACGTCCGGAACGAGGGCAACGGCCGCAAGTCGACACCCGCCTGGCTGCTGTCGGCGCACTTGTCCTGACAGATCACGTGGCGGACGAGGCCGGAGCCCGGCGGATGCCGGTATCTGTCCGGATTTGTCCCCCATGCGAGCCACAACCAGGTGCCCACTCAGTGGTGACGTTTCCGGGTCGTCGGATCACTACCGTTCGATGATCGGCATCGGAAGGCACCCATCGCTGCGGTCGTGTCCTTGCCAGGAGCCGGTTTCCTACGGCCGGCGTGTGGGGGTGGTGGAGACGATGCGGGAGAACAGCGAGTCGGCCATGCGGGAGACGTTGGCCGATTTCCTGCGCCGGCGGCGCGACGCGTTGTCACCGCGGGCGGTGGGGCTGCAGGCCGGTCCGCGGCGCCGCACACCGGGACTACGCCGAGATGAGGTGGCGCGCCTGGCGAGCATGTCCGCGACCTACTACGAGCGGCTGGAGCAGGGCCGTGGCCCGCAGCCCTCCACGGGCATCCTCGCCGGCCTCGCGCGCGCGTTGCGGCTGGACCCGGACGAACGCGCCTACCTGCACCTGCTGGCCGGGCACGCCGAACCCCCCGTGGTGGCGTCGGACCGTGTCGTCGACAGCCGGCTGCTGTCGGTCATGCAGGCGATCGAAGCGACCTCGCCGGCGTTCGCCGCCGACGATCTGGCCACCGTCCTGGCGCAGAACGAGTTGCACACCACGCTGTTCGGGCCGGTCGCCGGTCTGCCCGGCTGGGAGGGCAACCTGTTCTGGTGCTGGTTCGTCTCCCATCGCTGGCGGCGGATCATGGTCAACCCGCCGGATCAGCAGGAGGCCATCGGCCGCGCCTACGTCGCGGCCCTGCGTGTTGTCGTGGCGGAGCGTGGCCACGACCCAGCCGCGACCACACTGGTGGGCCGGCTCCGGGCGGCCAGCGCCGAGTTCGCGCGCATGTGGGAAGAACATCGGGTGTCGAAGCCCGCGTCCTCGCCGATCGTGACCGTGGTGGACGAGCGGGTCGGTCAGCTGGACTTCGACCACGCGCTGTTGGTCGGTCCACGGTCACGTCAGCGTCTGTACTCGCTGCACGCCGCCTCGGGCACACCCACCCGCCAGCGGGTGAGCAGGCTCATCGAACTCGTCAGGCAACGCTGATATCCACGTATCGACAGTACGTGGTTGAACTCACCGGCCGGCCGTAGCGTTCCGGGTGGAAACTCACCATCCGCCGGGAGCGCAGCAACTGATGCTTTGGAGTGTCGATTTTGGATGACGATCTCCTCGATCGGGCGTTGTGCTGCGCGAATCGGCCTGGTGCGCTCTCCGTTGAAATCGAACACAGCTCGCTGCCGGCCATGCCACAGCCGCTGGAGTGGTGGAGACGAGCGCCGGGCGTGAACGATCCCATCGACACCGAGGCTCTCGACTGGGTGCGAGACGGGTACGTGATCGATGTGGGTTGCGGAACGGGCCGTCATCTGGAGATGCTGGCTCGGCGAGGTGTGCGGGGGCACGGAGTCGAGGTGAGTCCGGCCGCGGTGTCACTGGCGAGGGCGGCCGGCGTTTCGTGCGTCCGAGCGGACGTGTTCTCGTACCACCCGCCGCACCCGGTGGACGCCGTGATCGCCATCGGCGGCAACGGCGGAATGGCGGGCACGCTCGAGGCGCTGCCCGGCTTTCTGCTCCGGCTGTCGTCCTGGCTGAACGAAAGAGGTCGCCTTGTCCTCACCTGTTCGGACTGGACCAGGTTGCCACCGGAAAAACTGAACGGTCACGGCTCGCCGTCCCGCGGATATCCCGGAGACGTGCGGATGAGGTTCCGCCTCGACGACGAAGTCGGCGCGTGGTTTCCCTGGTTGCTTGTCGACGCCGAGACTCTCGGGCAGGTCTGCTCATCCGTCGGATTGCGGATCGTCGAGCGCAAGGAGTGGCTGGGTGGCGCGGTCCACGGCGCCCTGATCGAGCGAGCTCCCTCCCCCTGACCGCCCCGCGGAGAGCCGGCGCACGGCTCCCAAGTTTCCCTGAGCTTCAGGGAAAACCGTGAAAATGCCGTAAACGGAAAGGAAACATGCCCATGAACTCCCTGGTGCTGCCCACTGCCGTCGAACTGGAAGCCGACATCGAGGACACGCGTCCCGAACAGTTCTCGGCTTACATTTCCGTCTTCACCGAGGCGGCGTACGAGAACAGCGAACTCTGCGGCTGCTGAGTCGCGCAGGCTGGTGGTCCCCCGTACCCGAGCGGGGCCACCAGCCTGGTCCGCAGGGTCGGGCGAAGCCGGAATCCGATCGCTTTCCCGCACGACAGAAGGGGAGGAAGATGACGCGGCAGATGGCTCGCGCCGAAGGAACGACGACCGGTGGACAAGCCCCGGACTCGGTCAAAGTGGTGTTCGACGGAACGCACCGGAGCCGCCTCCCCGACCAGACGTGGCAGTGGATCAAGCCGAAGCTGCCCCGGCTCGGAATCACCCGCGTCGCGGAAGTGACCTGGCTCGACGAGATCGGCATCCCGGTTTTCCAGGCCGTCCGGCCCAACGCCCTCACCCTGTCGGTTTCGCAGGGCAAGGGGATGAGCAAGATGCTCGCCCGGGTTTCCGCCGCCATGGAGGGGGTGGAGCTGTGGCACGCGGAGAATCCGCCGGCCGCCCCGGTGCAGGTGGGCACGGTCGAGGAAGTGGAGCGCGTGGTCGGCTATCGCGTTCAGGACCTCCCCCTGACCGGACGGCACTATCTCAATCCGGACGCGAGTTTGTCCTGGCGGACGGCACACCTGGTCGACGGCAGCGATACGTCCCTGGTGCCCGCGGATCTGCTTCGGTTGGACTACCGGTTCGACCGGCGATGGCTCCCGCCGCTCTTCCGAGCCAGCAGTAACGGGTTGGCCAGTGGGAACACGCCGGCCGAGGCGCTGCTGCACGGCATGTACGAGACCGTCGAGCGCGATTCCATGGCCCGCGCGGCGTCGGGCGGCCGGCCGCGCGCCGTGAATCCGGAAACCGTCGGCAACGCCGGCCTGGCGGCGCTGCTGGAACGGTATCGTGCGGCACGAGTGCACGTCCGGATGCGCTTCCTGGACAATCCGTTCCGCATCCCGGTGTTCGACGCACGGATCTGGAGCGACGCGTTTCCGGCGACGTTCGCCGGTGCCGGTGCGCACCTGGACGCAGCGGTCGCCCTGTCGCGCGCGCTCACCGAAGCGGCGCAGTCCCGCGCCACGGCCATCGCGGGGGCACGGGACGACATCGGCAAGGCGCCGTACCGGGAAGCCCGGGTCTTCGGAGTCCGGCGCTCCTCGGAGTCCCCGCCCTTCGCCGGCCAAGGCGATCCGGATCTTCCTTTCGACGCCATCGAGTCCTCGCCGCTGCCCACCTTGGACGAGGAAGTGAAGCATGTCGCGAAGAGAATCAGGGAAGTGACCGGCCACGCCCCCTTGTATGTCGACCTGACGCAGCCCGACATCGCGATACCGGTGGTGCACGTCGTGTGTCCGGGAACTTCTTTGCAGGACCATTGACCACCACACCGACCTGGGTTCCTCCAGCAGAGCGGACGATCATGCCCCGATGCCTCCTCTTCGCCGGCCCGAGCCTGCCGGACGCCGCCGATCTCGTGCGGAACTCGGCCGTCGAGGTGCTGCCACCTGTGTCCGCGGGCGACCTCCCACGGCTGGCCTTGACCGCCGGTGACGTGGTCGGCATCGTCGACGGCTACTTCCATCAGGTCGGCGCCGTCCGGCACAAGGAAATCCTGGCGTTGCTGAGCGAGGGTGTCCGGGTTCTCGGCGCCGCCAGCATGGGCGCGCTTCGCGCCGCCGAACTGGACTCCTTCGGCATGGAAGGCATCGGCCGGATCTACGCGGACTACCGCGACGGACGGTTGGAGGCGGACGACGAAGTCACCCTGCTGCACAGCACTCCGGAAGAGGGCTACCGGCCGCTCTCGGAACCACTGGTGTGCCTGCGGGCCACCCTTTCCCGGGCGGTGGAAGACGGTGCTTGTGACAGCGCGACCGCGGCACGGCTGGTCGCCACCCTCGCCGGCTGGCCGTTCGGACGCCGCTCCTACGGCGGCCTCGTCGCGGCCGGCCGGGAAGCGGGAATCGACGCCGAGGTTGTTCGCCACTTGCGTGAGTACTGCGTGACCCACCGGCTCGACCCCAAACGCGATGACGCAATTCTGCTGCTCGACGCCCTGCACCGGGCAAGCGAGGACGGGGACTCCACCCCACCCCGGGTTCCCACCGTCAACCGGACATCTTTTCTGTATCTCTGGCAAACGGCCGCGTCGGGCCTCGACATCGGCGACTCCCCGCACCACGGTCACCTCGGAGCGCTGCGTGCCTGCCAGCTGTTCGCGGATGAGTACCCCCGGTTCCACCGGGAGGTCGTTCTCCGTGCCCTGGCGGCGGCTTGCGCCGAGGAATGCGGGCCGATTCCCCCCACCGACGACCCGACGCCGGCGCACATCGCGCTCCGGCACGGCGAGCACCGTGGTCTCTACCGGCTCCCGGCCGATCCGGCCCGGCTCGGGTTCCTCGCGCAATGGTTGACCGGCACCGAACGGGCCACCCTGGCCCCGGCCGAGCAACTGGTCACGTTCCTGGTCCGCAGTTTTCGGGTGAATCCCGGGTTGACCTGGGAGGAACTGCCGATACAGCGGCTGCGGGACCGGCCTTGCTGGAAGGACGCGCGACACCTCGTCCAGCTTGCCTGGGAGGTCAACGACCGGGTGTTCACCGAGCATCAGGAGCGCCACGTCAACGACCTGTCCGCCGAGAAGATCCTCGATCTGATCGCCGAGCGATGGGCCGTCGCTCGCGCCGACCTCGAGCTGGCAGCGATGGACCGCGGCCTCGAATCCCTGGACAGCTTGACCATGGCGGCTCGCGCCTTCTACCTGTTGGCGCGCTACAACCCGGATCTCGTCCACCTCGACATCGATGCTGGAGTCATATAGACGGTGACGCCCGTGGACTGTCCGAGCTGGTCCTCGAATACGCTCGCAGGCCTTGGAGCCCTCCTATCACGGGAGGCGGCTCGCGGGTGATCGTCGGGCGAGCACGCGGCGCCTGGCGGGCAGCGGGAGCCGCACGGAGGAGATGGAGCGGGCATGCAACCACCGGTGCTGCTGGGTCGCGAGACGGAGCGCCGCGCACTGGCTGCCCTGGTCGAGCGGGCCGCCTCCGGCTCGGGCGGTGCGGTGGTCGTCCTCGGCGCACCGGGGATCGGCAAGTCGGCGCTCGTCGCCGAGGCAGCGGCGCGGGCCGCGGGTCACGGGGTCCGGGTGCTCACGGCGGTGGGGGTGGAGTCGGAGGAGGACGTCGCCTGCGCCGGCCTCCACCAGCTGGTCCACCAGCTGCGAGACGGGATCGACGACCTGCCCGGACCGCAGCGAGCTGCCCTGCGCGCCGCCGTCGGGCTCGCCGACGAGGCCGTGCCCGACCTCTACCTCGTCGGCCTGGCCGCGCTGACCCTGCTGTCGGACGCGGCCGTGAAAGCCCCGCTGCTGGTGGTCGTCGAGGATGCCCACTGGATGGACCGGGCCAGCCTCGACGTGCTCGGGTTCGTCGCGCGGCGGATCGAGTCCGACCCCCTCGCCCTGGTCGTCGTCACCCGCGGCCTGGACGACCGGCTCGGCGGGGCCGGGCTGCCCGTGCTGGCCCTGGACCCGCTGACCGACGAGGTGTCGGGTGAGCTGCTGGACGCGGTGGCCCCCGGCCTGGGGCAGCAGGTCAGACGGCGGCTGCTGGAGGAGGCGGCCGGGAACCCGCTGGCGTTGACCGAGCTGCCGGTCGCGCTGCGGTCGGTCGGTGGGGCGTACGCGCTCACGCCGGGTCCGCTGCCGTTGACCGAGCGGCTGGAGCGGACCTTCACGGCCCGGGTCTCCCGGCTTCCGGCCGGCACCCGGGCGGTGCTGCTCCTCGCGGCCCTCAACGGTGACGGGACGCTGGACGAGTGCCTCGCAGCCGCGGGCCGAATGCTCGGGACGGCGATCGACGTCACGGCCCTCGGACCGGCGGTCGGTGCGGGCCTGGTGGAGGGGTGGGGCATGGTCTTCCGGCACCCCCTCGTCCGCTCGGCGCTGCACCACGCCGCGACCGCCGCGGAACGACAGGCCGCGCACGCCGCTCTCGCCGCCGTGCTCCAAGGGCAGCCCGACCGGCAGGCGTGGCACCGCGCCGCCGCCACCTCCGGTCCCGACGAGCACGCCGCCCGGGACCTGGACTCCACCGCCGGGCGCGCCCTGCGGCGGGGCGGGGTCGCCGCGGCCCTGGCCGCGCTGCGGCGAGCGGCGGAGCTGACCGCGGACCCGTCCGCTCGCGCGGACCGGCTGCTGCGCGCGGCCGAACTCGCCCTGGAGTCGGGCCGGCCGGACGTCGCGGCGCACCTGCTGGGCCAGGCGCGGTCGCTGGACCTCTCGGTCCGGGACCAGGGCCGGGCGGCCTGGGTCGGCATCGCCCTGGCCGAAGGGTCGGCGCGGGGCGAGGGCACCGCGACCGCCGAGCTGGCCGAGCTGGCCGTCGGGCTCGCCGCCGACGAGCCCGTGCTGGGGCTGCGCATGCTGTGGGGCGCGGTGCTGCACTGCTTCTGGGGCGAGCCGGGGCCGGACGCCCGCCGTCGGGTCGCCGCCGCCGTCGACCGGATGCCCGTGGACGCGGACAACGCCGATCTGGTGGCCCTGCGGGCGTACTGCGCGCCGGTCGAGCGCGGGCGAGCCGTCCTCGAGTCTTTGGCCGGTCAGCTGGACCGTTCGTCCGAGGACCCCGAAGGAGATCAGCTCCTGGGCGGTGCCGCGGTGACGGTGGGTGCTCCCGCACTGGCGAGCAGGCTGACCGCGAGATCGCTGGACGCCCTGCGCGCCCAGGGCCGGCTGTCGATGCTGGCCCGCGCCCTCTGCGTCCAGGCGGGGAGCGCCGCACGGCTCGGTGACGTGCGCGCCGGTCACCTCGCCGCCGAGGAGGCCGCCGAGCTGGCCCGCGAGACCGGTCAGCCCCTCGTGCACGCGATGGTGCACGCGATCCGCGCCCAGCTCGCCGCCGTCTGCGGCGACCCGCAGGCGGAGACCTGGGCCGCGGAGGCGGAGCGCACCGCCCTCCCCGGCGGCGCGCGCCCGGCGCTGGCCATCCTCCAGACGGCCCGCGGGCAGGCGGCCCTCTGCCAGGGGCGCTACGGCGACGCCTTCGGGCACCTGCGCCGCGTCTTCGACCCGGCCGACCCGGCGTTCCACCCGTGGCTGCGCTTCTACGGGCTCGCCGAGCTGGTCGAGGCGGCCGTGCGCAGCGACTCCGCCGAGGCGGCGCGGGCCATCCTGGACGAGCTGACCCCGCTCGGCGAGCTGACCCCCTCCCCCGCCCTGCTCTGCGGGCTGCGCCTCGGCCACGCCCTGCTCAGCCCGCCGGCCGACGCTGAGCGGCGCTACCGGGAGGCCCTCGACGCCGTTCCCGTCGACTGGCCGTTCGAGCGGGCGCGGGTGCACCTCGCCCTGGGCGGGTGGCTGCGGCGGCACCGGCGCCCCGCGGAGTCCCGTGTCGTCCTGCAGGCCGCGCGCGAGGTCTTCGACGCGCTCGGCGCGTCAGCCTGGGCGGAGCGGGCGCGCCAAGAGCTGCGCGCCGCGGGCGCGTCCTCGCCTCGCCGGGACCTGGCCGCCGTCGACCGCCTCACCTCGACCGAGCTCCACGTCGCCCAGCTCGCCGCGCAGGGGCTGACGAACCGCGAGATCGGCGAGCGGCTGTACGTCTCGCCCAGGACGGTGAGCACCCACCTCCAGCGGATGTTCCCCAAACTGGGGGTGACCTCCCGCGGCGAGCTCGCGGCGGTGCTGGGCAGCACGGTTACGTACGCCGAAGACGTCGTCTGACGGACGCGGTCGACGCGGTTCCCTCCCTAGGTTCGTGCCATGCCCGGTCCGCACACGGCGGCCGGGAGGGAAGGCGAACCATGGGAACCATCACCGTCGGCACCGAGGGCTCGACCGACGTCGAGCTCTCCTACGAGGACCACGGCTCCGGCCGGCCGGTCGTCCTGATCCACGGCTACCCGCTGGACGGGCGGTCGTGGGAGAAGCAGACCGAAGCGCTGGTCGAGGCCGGCCACCGCGTCATCACCTACGACCGCCGGGGGTTCGGCCGGTCGAGCCAGACCATGACGGGCTACGACTACGACACGTTCGCCGGCGACCTGGACCGGGTCCTGACCGAGCTCGACCTGCGTGACGTCGTCCTCGTCGGCTTCTCGATGGGCTCGGGTGAGGTCGCCCGCTACCTCGGCACCCACGGTTCGGAGCGGGTCGCGAAGGCGGCGTTCCTCAGCGGGCTCCCGCCGTTCCTGCTGCAGACCGACGACAACCCCACGGGCGTGCCGCAGTCGGTGTTCGACGGCATCGCCGAGCAGGCGAAGGCCGACCGCTACGCCTGGTACGAGAGCTTCTTCGTCGACTTCTTCAACACCGACGAGACGCTCGGATCCCGGCTCAGCGAGGCCGCGCTCCGGGCGAACTGGGTCACCGCCATCGGCTCGGCGCCGGTGGCGGCGTACGCGTGTGTTCCGACGTGGCTGACGGACTTCCGGGCCGACCTGGAGCGGATCGACGTGCCGTCGCTGATCCTGCACGGCACCGCCGACCGCATCCTGCCGATCGACGCCACCGCGCGGGAGTTCCGCCGCCGCCTGCCCGGCGCGCGTTACGTCGAGATCGACGGTGCGCCGCACGGCCTGCTGCTCACCCATGCGGCCGAGGTCAACGCCGCCCTGATCGCCTTCATCGCAGACTGAGAGCCGGAAATGCACAAGTTCACCCGCCGCGTCACCGTGCGCATCACCGCTCTGCTGGCCGTGCTCGCCACGGTCGGTGGGTTCGGCACGGCGAACGCGGTGGCCGCCCACCCCGCAGGCGGCCCGAAGCCCACGATCGTCCTCGTCCACGGCGCTTTCGCTGACGGCGCCAGCTGGACCCCGGTCATCGAGCAGCTGCAGCAGCGCGGCTACACCGCGATCGCCGTGGCCAACCCCCTGCGCGGAGTCCGCTCCGACGCCGAAGCCCTCGACGCGCGTCTCGCCGGCATCGACGGGCCCGTGGTGCTCGTCGGCCACTCCTACGGCGGTGCCGTCATCACCAACGTGCAGGCACGGTCCCCGAAGGTGAAGGCGCTGGTGTACGTCGCCGCCTTCGCCCCCGCCAAGGGTGAATCCGCGGCCGATCTCGCCGGGAAGTACCCCGGCAGCACCCTGGGCGACACGCTGGCACCGGTCCCCCTGCCCGACGGCTCGCAGGACCTCTACATCAAGCCCTCGCTCTTCCGGCAGCAGTTCGCCGCCGACGTGCCGGCGCGCCAGGCCGCCATCATGGCCAGCACCCAGCGCCCCATCTCCGACGCCGCCTTAGCGGAGGCGTCCGGTGCACCCGCCTGGGCGAGCGTTCCCTCGTGGTTCGTGCTCGCCGGCGCCGACAAGAACATCCCGGTACGGGCGCAGAAGTTCATGGCCGACCGGGCCGGCGCACGCGCCACCGTGACCGTCGAGGGGGCCTCGCACTCCGTGGCGGTTTCCCACCCGGACACGGTCGTCAGGCTGATCGTGCGCGCCGCGAGCTGACCCCCCGGCCCCCGCGGGTTGCGGTCCGCGGGGGCCGTCCCCTACCGCTCCGATCGAGGAAAGTCATGCGCTTCAGCCCGTCCATCGTGCTGTCCCGGATCATCGAGAGCACGCTCGTCCTGCTGGGCGTCCCCATCTTCTTGTCGGAAGACATCAGGTGGATCGCGTCGTGGGACCTTGTCGCCGTCGTCTACCTCGCGATCCGCGTCATCCGCCTCAGCCGCGGCAAGCGGGCGGCCGACGACCGGGGCGCGTGGGTCAAGAGCGCGCTGGGCCGCCGCAGCGGCACGCTGTTCACCCTGTGCACCAGCTTCATCGGGATCATGTCCGGCCTGACCATGGTGTTCGCCGGGGAAGGCACCCAAGCGGCGCTGCACGGCAAGACAGCGGGTGTGCCCGCCGTGCTGCTGGCGTGGGCGATCCTGCACTTCGGTTACGCCGACCGCTACGCGCAGGCCTACTACAGTGCCCTGCCCGAGAAGCTGTTGGTGTTCCCCGCCTCCGAGCACCCGACGTTCATCGACTTCACGTACTTCGCTTTCACCGTCGGCACCTCGTTCGCCGTCTCCGACGTCGAGTCGCGCACCTCCGGGATCCGGCTGCGGATCCTCGCGCACGGCGTGCTCTCGTTCATCTACAACACCGCGATGCTCGGCATCGCCATCGGCGTGATCAGCGGCTGATCACGCCGACGCGACACGGTCACCGGCCGACGACCGGCCGTGTGGTTGGCGGGATCGTGTGGCGATGCGTCGGCGGGGAGATCGCCCTACTCAGGGCAGCAAAAAAGCCCAGGCCGTTGACCTGGGCTTTGCTCCCCCGCTTGGACTCGAACCAACAACTCTCCGGTTAATTGGAAGTTCTAGCCGTGGGTCGACGTCAGTCGATCTAGCTGGCATATTTGCATTCGCTCATACTCTGATTCGACGTCAATCGACGTTAATCGACGCTGTTTATGGAGCATAAATGCTCCCTCGTTCGTGATCATCAAGCGGCGAAGGCGGCTGGGTTAGGGCGAACCGGTTGTGGTGATCAGGAAGCCGGCCGGAAGCTGGAGTGGCCTCGCCACTGTGATCGGGATGCCGATCGGCCGATCCTCCGAGGTGACCATGGACGGCCAACCCGCCGAGCAGCCCGATCTCGTTGATGTTGCCTTGAACGTTGCGATCCTCGCTGACCACGCGCGGCCAGCGCTGCACCGACCTCCGAGTCACAGTTCGCACTACGGCAACTAGTTGCGATCGCTCGCCGTCCGCGACGGGCGCTCCACGAGTCGGAGCTGTCCCAGCGAGCACCCCACCCGTTGCGACCCTCGCTCGCTATTCGACGCTGGGGCCGTCGGACCGGGGCAAGCAGCGGCCCTACCGCTGCTTCATGTCTACTGATCAACACCACAGCAAGAAGTTAACGCTGAACTCGCAGCACGTCGACATCAATCAGAAACTTCTCGAACACGCTCTCGCGACACCGGATGGCAAGTCCGCACCTGCGACGTTGTCGTCGACATCATAGTCGCACCTCAGATGGGTCTACGCTTTGCGCGTTCCATATGACCCCGTCGCCGTCAAGCAACCAAGTCGGCTTCTCAGCACTTTTCGCGACAGCCTCCGCAAGACCAGCGACCATGTCGGACCATCGACATTCAAATGGGCACGCAGTCACATTCTGCATATCTGGAAGTTCCACGCCAGGGGCCGTGCCGAATGGTCCGCTACGAACCTCCCATTCCGTCCCAACCGGAACACGCTCATACAGCGTGAACAGTCGCCCCTCATGATCTGTCAATTGAACAACTCCACCACCTGCACCGTCCTCTGCAGCTATTCCGCCGAGCTTTACGAGCACAGCAGCGACACGCGCGTAGAGGCCACCGTCCAGAGCGATCAAAAAACCACCCCTCATCCGAACTCCCTAACATAATCGAGCAATTCCTTCGGCGTGCGCATGATCGGAATACCTTCCAGGGCAGCACTTCGCCACGCTGCGTTACTCATACCAGGAGCATAGCCGATCGTCAGAGTCCCCGTGCTTTGCCGCGTCCGAGTAACCTGACCAGCCAACCCCTTGGCATCACCACTTTTAACCTGAACATAAATATTCCCAAGATCAATATCGATTTCACGACTCAGGCCATTCGTCATCACTCGTTCGACATTGACGTCAACAACTCGATTCGGCAGAGCAGACTCGATCACATTAGCAACATCTGCCACGTGCGGGTCGGCCGACGCAAAAACTCGCCCCGAATTACCTGCGGGGCCGACTCGCGCCCCTTCATCTCGAAGTCCCGCTCCCGGTCCAAGACCGGCCGCAGCCACAGCACCAGCAACTTGGAGTAAGTCTTCACCGAGACGCGCGAGCCTCGAATTCATTACACATTCATCGTAGTTGTCCAGACAGTACGTGGCCGCGATGACGCGCGCGCCTTCAACGTCGTCGCGATGTTGCCGAAGATAGAGTCTCGCTTTCTCACAACCAGTCTTGCCGAAGCACAGATTATTTCCGTTTTCTCCTTCAGGACGGTTGAACCACCAGCTCGGTCCATAGCCGTCGATCACGGACGAGAACCAGAAGTCCAGATCAGCTCGATCATGAGTAGCCGGCGAGTTCTTAGCGACCCAATTCGCGCGCGGCCTTGATGCATGAACCACCCGGCGGCTGTCATCGGCGTTCTTGTGGTTGCGTCTGACACCTTCGTTGTAGCTTTTTGCTCGGTCGGCCGCGGCGGGGCTCATGGAGTTGATCGCGTCCAAGCCGATCCATGCCGGGCGGCCGTCCATCTGGATGATCAGGCCGCTGGGGTCGCTGCCGGTGATGGGGGTGTTGTTGGCGTAGCTGTAGCCGTTGATCTGCTGCGGGTCGGCGGGGTTGAGGAGGGGGTCAAGCGAGATAAAGCGACCCAGGGCCGTGTCGTAGTCGCGGGCGCCGAGGTGGGTCAGGCCGGTTGACGCATCACGGGTGCCGCCGACGAAGCCGCGTTCGCCCGGCAGACCTGCGTCGCCGCCGCGGGGGGCGCCGAATGGGGTTTGGCGTTGCTGCCTGACCGTGAGGTCGGTTGAGTTGATCGAGATCTGTGCCGTGCCTTGGTGGTCACACGACAGCCACTGGACCGTGCCGCCGGATCGCATCGCGACGGTCAGGCCGCCATGGGTGTAGTACCGGGTGGTGACGGTTTTGGCCGTGGCGTTGTCCAGCCGGACTTCTTGCATGCCCAAGTAGAGGGTCGTCCCGGTCGAGTCGCGGCGGATGAGCCGCTGGCCGTCGGCGTCGTAGAGGAACTTCGTTTTCGCCGTTCCTTCGGTGACGGTGTCGAGTTGACTCTCGAGATTCCACGCGAGGCCCTGCGCAGCAGTTGCCCCGGGCCGGTTGATCGTGTTGCCGACCTGGTCGTAGCCGTAGTCGGCGGTGGTCGGCGGGTTCGCCGAGGTGACCGAGTTCAGTTGATGCGGCTTCGGCGTGCCGGGGTCGGCGTAGTGGTAGGTACGGGTCCGGTCGCCTGTTGCGCTGTGCTGGGTGTCGCTCGTGCGGTTGCCGGATTTGTCGTAGGCGAACGACTGCCAGTACGCGGCCGGTCCGCCAAGCGTGGAGTTGGTCGGGTTGGGACCGCAGTCAGCGCTGGCCGGTGTCCACGCGTCGGTCAGCCGCTGCAGGTAGTCGTAGCGGAAGCACTGGACGTCCGCGGTGCGGTCTTGCGTGGTGTCGGCGATCGACGTGATGGAGCCGCTAGGAGTGTAGGTGTAGTGGGTGTCGGCCTGCATCGGGTGGGCGAGTTCGGCGTCGACGATGCTGCGGTTGAGCCGGCGGGTGTGGTCGTCGTAGTAGTACGACAGCCAGGCCCGTTGGCCCTCCTTGCCAAGCTGGACGCGCTGGAGTTCGCCGTACTTGGTGTAGTCGCTGGTGGTGGCGTACTCGATGTCACCGGTGGTGGCCAGCGGGTTGCCCAGGTCGTCGTAGGTGTACTGCATGCTTTCGACGTCGAGGTCGCCTGCTTTGGGAAAGCTGGCTCCGCCGAGACTTCCGTCCGGGTTGTACTGGTTGTATGTGGTGTAGGTGCCGGCGAGCTTTCCCTCGATCGCAGGGATCGTGGTCGCTTGGATGGCGGGCTGGTAAAGAGGCGAGTAGGCGACGATCTTGCTGGTATAGGCGTTGCCGTCGACCCAGCGCGTCGAGGTGGCCGGTTGGCCGATGCCCTTGACAGCGGTGTCGTAAGTCCATCCTGCGAGCTTCGGCCCGCTGGTGCTGCCCTGGAAGAGCCCCGTCTTGCGATTGAGGTCGTCGTAGCTGTAGGCGAGAGTGACGTTGCGGGCGTCGGTGCTGGTGGCCAGCCGGCCCAGGTCGTCGTAGGTGTAGGTCGATGCGCCGCGGTCGGGATCGTCGGTGTGGGCGAGCTGCCCGTGCAGGTCGTAGGTGTAGGACCAGTGGTTGCCGCTGGAGTCGGTGAGGCCGGCGAGCTTGTCCGTCGAGGTGTAGGTGTAGACGGTTTCGTCGTAGTCCCCGATGGGGGCGCTGCCGTGGTACTGGCGAACACTGCGAGTGTGTCCGCGGGCGTCGGTGATCGTGGTCGTCGGAGTGCCGCCGGCGGGCGGGGTGACGTCAACCCGGTCGCCGCCGTAGGTGGTCGTGGTGCGCCAGTCGATGCCTTCAGCTTGGTAGGCGGACGTGGTCGGGCGTTCGGCGCCGTCGAAACTGGTGAGCGTCAGGCCGGGCACCTCCGTGTCGCTGGCGACCCACAGGGAGGTGTCGACGGCTTGATCGTTGTAGTAGGGCTGGGTGGTCTTGTAGGTGCGGCCGTGCGAGTCATACCGGGTGTCGAGGAGGAGACGCCCGCCGCCGGGTGCCGGACGCTGGACCTGACGCGGACGGTAGAGGCTGTCGAGGATCGTGGTGGAGGTCGTGAAGTTGCCGTTCGGCTGGACGGCCGTGGTGCTCACCGCGCTCGATGCGTCGTTGCGGACCTGGTAGGAGAAGCGGGCGTTACCCTGCGGGTTGTCGGAGTGCAGACGGTTGGGGAGCCACACTTCGACCTTGCGTCCGAGTGCGTCGTAGGCTGTCTCGGTAATCCGGCCGTTGGGATCGGTGGCAATCTTCGCGGCACCCCACGCGGGTTCGTAGACCGTGGTGGTCTTCTGCTTGAGGGTGTTCGCCGTCTCGAGCTGGGTGACCGGGCCGCCGGAGGCCGGGGTGTAGGTGGAGGTCGCGGTGTGGCCGAGAGCGTCGGTGATTTCGAGGGCGCGCCCGTACTTGTCGCGTTTGGTCTTGACGGTGGCGCGGTAGACCGGAGTCGAGCCGTCGTAACGGTCGAGCTCCTGCGCCGACGTGACGTCACCGGTGGTCGGCGGCGCACCGTTGTCCTGCGGCGTGCCGTCTGGCTTCGTGTCGTACGAGGTCTTGACGTCGGAAATGGCATCGCGCGGGTACTGCGGCGTCTGGCCACAACCGACTGACGTGGTTTCGACTCGTGAGGGGTACTGCATCAGCCACAGCGCGGTGTTCCTCGTGTAGGTCGTGGTCGTGCACCGGTCGTCGTCGGCGACGTTGACGTCTCCGAGGTCGTCGACCTTGGCCGGCAACCCGTACTCGTCGTACTGGGTGGTCACCTTCGTCGTGCGCCATCCGCCGGCGGCGAGCGCGGTGAAGTCGCGTTCGGTACCGGCGTGGACCATGTAGGCGTTGAACGCCCCACGGGTGGCCGTGGGCCCGGTCCAGCTGGGGTCGGTGATGGTCTTGCCGACGACGGGCCCGTTCTCACCGTTCTTCGTCAAGCTTTCGAACGGGAAGCCTCGCAGCCAGTCCTCGTCAGCGTGACTGCCGCCTTCGCTGTCGGGCAAGGTGACGGCACGCGTGCCGTTGCCAGGAAGCTTGTCGCCGTTCATGCCGCGGTAGTAGCGGCTTTCGGCATAGCTGGTGGGGCCGGCCGGATCGTCGGGTTTGCCGGTGCGGACGATGACGCGGCCGAAGCCGCGGAATTCGTCCCACGTCTTCTTGTCCTCAGGCGTGAACTCGGATGTGCTGAAGTGCCACGCTGCGCCGTCGGGGTATTCGTAGTTCGTGACCTGCTCGGTGCTGGAGCTGATCCGGTCGGATTGGACGACCGACGCGACGACGTACTTGTTGAAGTAGTCGGTGCGCTCGAGGAAGTCGCGCTTGGACCAGGTCGCGGGGTAACAACGCTTGCTGTTGGTTTCCGGCTTGTCCGGAAGAGCCCCTGGTCCGCAGTCGGCCGCGGCGTAATTGATCGTGGTGACGCCACCGGATTCGGAGACGATGGCCGAGAGCCGGTAGCGGTTGAGCGGGCCGATCCCGTCCGACTGGTCGCCCTTGTCGGCCCGGTTGGCCAGCTTCTTCCCCTCGAAGGTCACGGCGGGCAACGTGATGGGAGTTCCTACGAGGCCGGTGTGGGTGATGCTCTTCAGCCACAGGGCGGCTTTTTCACCATCACCCGGATCGGGAAAGGACTGGTCGAGGGTCCAGCTGTCCACGTCGCTGTAGCCGGTCCCGGCGCGGACCTGTGTGGTGATCTTCGCCAGCCGCTTGGTCGTCCAGAACGACGGGCTGTAGTGGCCCTTGCAACTCGTGGCGTCGCAGCGGTCACCGAGGGGCACGTCGGGCCAGTTCTGCGGGTTGTCGAAGGTGCACTGGCTGCCGGGCACGCACCGGTCGGCCGTGGTGAACACGACCTTGCCGGTGGCCGGTGCGGGGTCGTTGTCCCGCAGGCCGTACTGGATCTCCTTGAGCGAGCCACCTCGGGTGTAGGCGACCGGCGTGTCTTTGACATCCTGGCCATAGGTGCCGGTCTCGACGTCGTAGGTGTAGCGGATGACGTTGCCGTGCCGGTCGACGACCTTGTCGAGGTTCCACCGGTAGCCCTGGACGCACGCGGAGTTCTCGAACTTGCCGTCCGCGGCGTGGCACGGCTCCCCGGCGTCGTCGCCGTAGACCGGTACCGTCCAGGCGGAGCCGGCAGCTGACGCCGAGCCGAAGAAGTACTGCGTGCCCTCGAGGGTGGTGATCTTCCAGTATTCACCGTCCCGTGCACCGTTTCCCGCGCCGGTGAGGTGTTCGATGCGTGCGCCGTTGTCCGTCTTCTGGCGCCACACACCCTTGGCCGTGTCGTGGATCAGCATGCCGCCGGTGCCGTTGTAGGAGGCGGTGGCGTTGTCGCTCTTCCAGCACAGGTCGCCCACCCGGGGCGGGGTGGTGCCGCCTTCCTTGTCGTCGGTGCAAGCGCCGTAGGTGCGTTCGATGAAGCCGGGGTTGAGTTCCCAGCCGTCACCGATCCAGGAGGCTTGGTTGTTGGTCGCGCTGGTTCGCCCGTCGATCTCCGCGGAGTTGTACCCGAGCGCGAGGTCGGGCACGAGGTCGCCGGGAGCCGGCGGCACACGCAGTGGATACGACCAGGTGAAGTCACCGGTCTGCTCCGAGACGTCCCAGGTCGCCGACGGCGACAACGAGGTCGCCTTGCTGGTCCCGCCGCCGTCCGGGGTGGTCGATCCGCCTGTCTGGTTGCCGGCCAGCGCATGAGCGCTGGCTTCGTCGGGTGCCCGGGGCGTCATGGTCTGCTTGGCGACCGGGGTGGACTCGGTCGTCGGCAACGGCACGCTGGGGCCGGTGGCGGCGTTTGCGATGCCGGTCGTGCTGACCATCGTGGTCACCAGGGTGCAGATGATCGCGATGGTGGCGAGCCGGGATCTCGGACGTCGGGGGGCGACCGGTCGCATGGTTCCTCCGGGGTCGGGAAGTGGGGAGTCCGGTACCGGGCTCCTGGGGTCGTGGTCGTGCGACCGATCAGCCCGGAGGTGCCGGGAACGACGGCGTGACATCGGGCAACGTGGTGAGGGTGTAGCCGAGGAGCGTGTCGACCGTGCCGCCGTAGCAGCCGGTCGAGGTGGCGGTGGCGGTGTCGACGCCGGGGAAGACGCACCGGTAGAGCGGCTGGCTGGTCATCCCCGCAGGCGGCGCGCTCCAGATCTGGCCGATGGTGCCCAGAACCGTTTTGCCGGCGCAGGTGGCGTCGAGGGACGGGTACTTGTCGAAGTTGCTGGCGCAATTCAGCAGCGGCTGGGTGCCGGGTTGCGTGGTCAGGGGCAGGTAGCCCTGGGCCACGACCGCCGTGTACCCGGGAAGTCCGCCGGACATCGTGGTCATCCGGTCCAAAGCACGGTTGTTGTCCGACTCGATCAGCGGTGCGTACGCGATGGTGTAGCCCAGCAGTGCCTCGCGAGTCCCGCCACTGCAGTCGGCCTGGAGGCTGTCGAAGTGCTCAGTTCCGGTCTTACAGCGGTAGACCGCGACAGTCGGCAGGTTGGTGGGTTGCTGGGTGAAGACCTTGCCGATGGCGCCGTTGACGGCCTTGCCCCCGCAGGCGTTGTCGGTGGAGGTGAATCCGTCGGATCTGTCCTGGCACGAGTACAGCGTCGTGGTGCTGGCGGCGTCTCCGGTGACGAGCATGCCGAGGGTGTCCTCGAAGTGGTAACCGGACACGGCCGGGGAGGTGGTGGAACCCGTGTAGTGCTCGCCCGCTCCGTTGACGTACCGGCCGAGCTGTCCCGCGGCCGCCGCCGGCCAGGTCGCGTTTCTCGCGATCACGGCCTCGGCGAGAGCGCCATAGCTGGTGGACACCTCGTCAATGGTGCCGGGGAAGAAGTCGGCTGCCACCCCGTTGATCAGGTCCCGGCCGATGCTGAGGCCACCGGTCGCAGGCCGTGGGGACATATTGGTACGGGAGCCGCCGAACTGGCCGTCGACGTACAGCCGCAGCTGACCGGCGCTCTCGTCGTAGACTCCGGTCAGGTGTGTCCAGCGGTCGACCATCGGGACTTGGAACGACGTGGCGTAGCTGAAGGGCGACGCGTCCTGATCCGCCGCCGGCGCGCCGAACGCCCAGCGGTTGAGCTCGGGCCGGTACTGCAGGACGAACCCGCTCATCCGGGCGCCGTCCTGGGCGAGAACGGTGGCGACCTTGTCGGTGCGGGACAGCTTCGCCCAGGCCGACACGGTGAAACTCGCGGTCATCGGCACCCCGACTCCAGCGGTCTTCGCCTGCCCGGTGCTGCCGTCGAACTGCAGGCCCTTCCCGCTGATGCCCTGTGTGGCGGTGACGCCGCCGCTGAGGACGGCGTCGTTGTGCCGCCACGACGAGTCGCTTCCGGTGCCGGAGTCGAAGTGCCAGTCCCCTGCCGGCGCCTCCACGACATCAGCGGTGACCCGGCGGACTTCGCCGTCGCTGAGTGCCTTGCCGAACACGCGAACGTCGTCGATCGCACCGGGGAAGAAACCGGTGTCGAACCCGTTCCACTTGCCGCGTCCGAGGGTGAACGGCCCGGTGACGCCGGGAATGGTGACCCCGACCTGAACCGTGGTGAGTGCGCCGTTGACGTAGAGCTTAACGACGTGCTGCACCGCGTCGTAGCTCATCGCAAGGTGCGTCCATTCGTTCGTGACCAGGGCGACGTTGGACACGACCGCGGTGACGGCCGGGTCGTTCTGATCGGCCTGGGGGATCACCACCGCCCATTTGTGCAGGGTGCCGTTGTACTGGACTTGGAATCCGCTGACTGCCGTGCCGTTCTGCCCGAAGACCGTGTAGTTGGCGCCGTCGGCCTTGGTCAGCACTGCCCACGCGGAGACGGAGAAGCTGCCGGCGGTGTTCACGACCGGCGTGGCGGTGACGGCGTTGCCCGTGCTGCCGTTCAGCCAAGCGCCGCCACCGCTGCGGCCCCCGGCCCATTGGTAGCCCCCGCGCAGGGTGGCATCGTGTCCTTGTCCGCTCAAGTCCTGAACCTGTGCTGCACCGACGTTCTGGTCGAAGTCCCACTTGGCGACGTCCGCGGTGGGCAGCGTCGCCGGGCTCGTGTCCAGCACCGGGTAGGAGCCGTACAAGGATTGGATGTGGTCCCTGTCCAGCGCGCCGGTGTAGAGGCGGACATCGTCGATGCTGCCGGGCCAGTACTGGGCGCTTTGGCCGGCAACCCGGCCGCGCCCGAGCACAGCGCCTCCCGTGGACTGCCAGGTCGACAGGAGCGTGCCGTCGCCGACCCGCTTGCCGTCCACGTACAGCCAGGTCTTGTGCGACTGCTTGTCGTACACCCCGGTCAGGAACGTCCAGGTGTTGATCTCGGCGGGCAGGGTGGACACGGCCGCCTTGGTCACGACCGCGCTGTCGCTGTCCGATTCGGCCATCTCGAACACCCACTTGCCGCAGGCGTTCTCGTCACCGACCCCGTCGAAGCAGTAGGCGTTCATTTCGTCCGCGACGTGTCCGAGACGGAACTTGCTCGTGCGGTTCCCGTCGACGCTGACCGCGGTGAACTTCGACACCACATCGCTCTTGCGGTCGAGGTAGACCCACGCGGACACGGTGAAACTGTCGTCGGTTCGCAGGTCTACGCCGGTCGTGCTGACGGCGCCCGTGGTGCCGTCGAACTTCACGGCGTTCCCGACCCGGCCCGGCACCAGCTGTGCGCCGGCGCTGAGGGTGCCGGCGCGAGCGCCGATCGAGTCCGCAGTATTGGTGCCGCTGGATTCGTCGAGCTGCCAGTCGTGCACCAGGGCGAGGTCGCGGCCGGCCATGGCGCGGATCTCGTCGGTGAACAGGGGACGGCTGTAGACCTTGACGTCGTCCACCGCGCCGACGAGCTGGTTGGCCCAGGTACCGGCCCACTTCGCGTGGCCGATATCGAACTCGCCGGTGGCGTTCCACGGCGTGCTCATCGTCCCGGTCGCCGAAAGCGTGCCATTGACGAACAGCTGCATCTCCCCCGTGGCCGCGTTGTAGGTGGCAGCGAGGTGGGTCCAGACGCCGGTCTGGACCGGTTGCGCCGAACGTACCCGCGGCGTGGAGACCGGCGAGTCGGCGTCACTGCCGTTCATGCCGAACGCCCACCGGTCGTCGGTGGATCCGCTGTAGCCGAGGGTGAACGCGGACGTGCGACTGCCGTTCTGGCTGGCCACCGCGCCCCAGTCCGCGGTCTTGCTGCCCAGCTTGACCCACGCGGCCACGGAGAAGCTCTTCCCGGTGTCGACGGCCGGGGCGGCGCCGACCGAGCCGATGGAGCCGTTGAAGCTCGCCGCGAGGTCGCCGGGATCGGGGTTGTTGGTCTGGCCCGGCGCCCAGTCGAGCCGTCCGGTCAGGCTGCCGTGTTTGCCGTTGCCGGAGCTGTCCTGGGCGTTGCCGTCGAGCTTCCAGTTCGCGGCGGTGACGTTGCTCTGGGCGACGATGCCTTGGATCTCGTTGGCGGCGAGAGGACGGGTGTACACGCGGACCTCGTCGAGGTTGCCGGCCCAGAAGCCGGTCGCCGCGCCGTACTGGCCACGGCCGAGCACGAAGGGGCCGTTGGCTGCCCACGGGGTCTGGGGAGCGGCTGCGGTACCGGCTTGGGTGCCGTTCACGTACAGAGTGAGGGCTTTGGCTGTGCCGTCGTAGACGCCGGTGAGGTGCGTCCACACGCCGACCTGGACGGTGTTGACCGCCGACCGGGCCTCGGCCGGTGTTCCGCCCGTGGCGTCGGCCGGGTTCATGCCGAAGACCCAGGAGCCGTTGGCCTGTTTCAGGTGGAATGCGCTGACGGCCGTTCCGTCCTGGGTGACGGCGGCCATGTCCGCGACTTTCGTCGGCTTGACCCAGGCGGCGACGGTGAAGCTCTGATCCGTGCGCGAGACGGGACCGGTGGTGGCCGCGTATCCGCGCGTACCGTCGAAGGTGACCGCGCCGTTGACCGCGCCGGCCCGGGTGAACGTTGCGCCCGGCTGCAGGACGGCCATCTCTCCGCTGGCGGTGGCGTTGCGAGCAGTCGTGCCGTCGGTTTCGTCGAGGTTCCAGTACCCGCTGGTGACGTTGTCGCGAGTGACGATTGACTTGACCTCCGCGTCCGTCAGCGCGCGGTCGTAGGCGCGGACCTCGTCCGCCGCACCTGGCAGGTAACCGCTGCCGAGGGCCCGGCCGATGGCGAACTCGCGGGCTGCCGCCCATGGCGTCGTCCACGGCTGAGTACCGGCAAGGGCCCCGTTGACGTACAACCGGATCTGCCCGGCGGCGGAGTCGTACACGCCGGCCAAGTGCGTCCAAGCCCCGATCTGTGGCCGTTCGGCCGAGAACACTGTGGCCGTCGAAGCTGAGGCGCTATCGGCGGAACGGAGCGTGAAGGCCCATTTGTCGTTGCCGCTGCCCGAGTAGCCGAGGGTGGCCATCGCTGCGACCGTGCCGTTCTGGCTCAGCAAGGGCGCCCATCCGCTGGTCTTCTGGGCGAGATTGACCCAGCCCGCGAAGCTGAAACTCGGCACGGTACCGGCCGAGGCTGGGGCGGTGACGTAGTCGTCGACGCCGTCGAGCCGGATCGCGGAACCGATAGCCCCCGGCAAATACGTGGGGTCACCGTGCAGTGTCGCGTCGCGGAACCCCAGCGTCGCGGTGTCCTTGGTGTTCCCGTCGAGCGACCACTGGGCGAGCGGACCGTTTCCCGCTCGCACGTAGAAGTGGTACACCCGGCTCGGGCTGCGGTGCCCGGCGCGGTCGACGCTCTGCACGAACAGGTCGCGGGGGCCGTCGCCGGGCGGCGTCAGTTTCACCGCAGCCTTACCCCCGAGGGCGTCGGCGTCGACCGAGGTCGACGGCGGGTCGTTCCAGCCGTAGAGGAAGTGATCGACGTCGGTGACGCCGTTGGCGCCGAAGGTGAATGTGTCCGGTACGCCCACGCCGCCGTGCCACAGGTTGTCTTCGCGGTACAGCGGGGCCGACACCTCAGGTGGCTTGTCGACACCGACCTGGTCGACGATGAACGGGCCCGGCCCATTACGCCAATCGCCGCCGTCTTGGCCGTCGCTGCCCCACACCGTCCAGGTGATCCGCTGATCGTTGCGGCTGCGCAAATCCACGTCGGTGCTGAAGTACGCTCCCGATGCCTGGTACGGTCCCGCGTCGCGGTGATCGCTGGGTCCGCCGTAGATGTCCCAGATCGGGCGGACCTGGTCGTTGGCGTCCGGGTCCGACAGCCGGGACAGCAGCCGGATCGAATTGTCCCCTACGTACGGAACGCCACCACACCAGTGGCACGGTGCCGGCAGCGGCGGGTCCGTCTTCATCTCGTACGGCGGGTTCGGGCGCGTGTTGTACCAGACTCGCAGCACAGTGCTAGGAACGTCGAAGCGACGCCACGCATTCACGTCGGTTTCGCTCTGTGCCCGCATGAAGTACGTTGACACGCCGCCCGGGTTGATGTTCTCGGTGCCGATCGAGAACCGGACGCTCTGGTAGCCCCCACAGCTGTCGCCACCGCCGACGCCGGCGTCCGATACCCAGTGCCCCGTCGGCATGTTGCTCCAGCTGGTGTCCCAGCCAAGGCCCCAGTCCGCGTAATAGATCTGGTGGGTGTAGGTGGTACAGGCTGGGCCGTGCACCACCGTGGTGTCGAAGGCCAACCCCGTGATCGCTCGGCCGGCCAGGAAGCTCGTGTCGAACTGAAAATACGTCCGGGCCACACCGATGCCGTTGCAATCCGAGCCATAGCACTTACCGGACTTCGCCCAGGCATCGGCGTCATTCGTGCCGTTCACATAGGAATCCCCGGAGTGACCCGAGAACACCTTTGCCCACATCGTCTGGTGCCACCCGTTCATGTCCGGGTCCACCACGACGGGGAATCGGGTAGCCGGATCGGTGAGCATCGCCGTGTCGGGCTTCAGTTGCAGCGTCGCACCGTCCACCGCGACCCCGACAGCGGCCGAAGCCACCTGCGGGCCCCGGGCATCCCACATCGTCGCCGAAGGCGAAACGAACACCGGCTTGCCCGCGCCGTCGTCCACGCGGAGCCGTCCCGCGGGATCCGTCTCGACACGCACACCTTCCGTCTTGAGCGTGAAGGCGATCGCCCGCAGCGCGGGGTTCCTCGCCGCCGTCGAGTTCCGCACCACCAGGTGCTGTTCGTAGCCGTCGACCTGTGCCCGCATCACCAGGTCCACACCGGGCAGCACGTCGTGGTAGGTGGCAGTACCGTCCTTGAGCGACGGCTTCGGCAGCCGGCCCGGCCAGGACAGGCTGAGCCTTTTACCGTCCCGCGCGAACTGGACCAGCGGCGCGTTGCCGCCACCAGAAAAGGCGAGATCAGCAACCGTCGCCTTCGGACGGATGCCCCCGTCCCTCGACGGGGTGAGCGTGGGATCGACGGGAACCCACTTGTCGCCACGCCGCACCCGCGTCGGGACGGCGGACAGCTCGGCGCCGAGGAGCCCGTTCGGCTCGGCCAGCACCCGCTTGGTCTCGGTGGTCAGATTCGCGACCTCGACGGGCGTCCCTTGCCGCCGTGCGGCCGCGAACGCCGCGGCTTCATCAGGCGCCGAAGCGACCGGCACCGGGGCCGGACCGGCGGGCTCGCTGCCGGTCACCACCGCCAGCACACCGGCCAGTACGACGACGATCAGGAAAATTGCGCGCAGCGTCAAGGCGCGCGCCAATACCTGACGCACCATGGTGGAAGGCCCCCTCGATCCGGTCGACGCGCGTCCCCCGACGCCACGCAACCACAACGTAAGGAGAACCATTCACGATCACCAGGGCTTGGCAAAGCCGCCATCCGAGTGATCAACCACCGAGCGAACGGGCAGCGGCTTCAGAGCCTTCCGGTGAGCAGCTTGGCCACGGCCGGGTACATCCGCATGTTGTGCCCCGCCGCAGCGTTCGTCAACATGAGCTCGGCCAGCAGCGTTCCATTCTCGGTGCTTTTCGCGGTGGCTATGCGAACAGTGTTCGAGTCATCGCAGTACACGGCAGTGTCACCGGCTTCCGGCAAGGGGTGGACCTCGGTCGCCGCGCAGCGGGTCACTGTCCGCTGCACCGCGCCTGCCGGCGTTTGCTGTTCGCGGAACCGGGTGACCGTCAGAGTGCCGGCCTCCGCTTGATCGGTTTTGCGGCGGTACACGCACTGGTAGACCGAACCGTCCCCATCAGCGGTCGGCGCCCGTTCCTCCGTCACGTACCACCCGGCTGCCGACCTGTCGGTGAGAGCCGCCCGCAGGTGCGCTGCATCGAAGAGTGAACACACCGCGACCCGCGGCCCGGCAACCTGCGGCGGCTCCGCCGAGCAACTGACCGTTGCCAACGCGCACCCCAGTACAACGCCCCATGCCCGCCCTCGCACCCGCGCACCCTAGCACCCAGCATCTTCTCGCCCATGTCGTGCGCGCGATGTCGCCGATCGCCGTCGGCTGGCCGTCGTGCCGAGGTCGAATACCCAGAAGCAACAGAGCGGCCACTCGAACGAGAACCACACCCGCGCCAGGAACCACGAGACTCACGGTGTCCCTCCGCTGCTCAACGAGACCGACAGCCAATCACGACGAATCGCATGGGTTCACCAAGTACCTTCTGTACGCCCACCGAGAACCACACAGGCTCACTGCAGCCGTAGCCTGCAGCGCGCTCGCCGGCCAAGCCGGTCCCCATCCGACGCGGTGACTACTGCCCGCGCACCCATGTGCGTCGGCGATAGGCGAGCCAGCCGGACCCGACGGCCAGCACGGCGAGTGCAGCGGCACCGACCCCGGCATAGCCGCGCAGCCGTTCGCAGCGCCGCAGAGCGTTGAAAGAGTCCGAGCTCATCCAGGCAGCCGACGCGGTCGAAGCCTCGCCGCCGGGTTCCTCAACGTGCTGAGCTCATCCGACCGCACGAGAGCGTTCCCGCATGTGGGCGTGGCGCCCGGGTGCGCCCCAGCGGTGCTGAGGGGAATCAGCAGCACGGCACACGCCGCGAGGCCGAGCAGGGCCGCGAGCACCAACCATCGGAGGGTGAACACGCCATCAGTGTCGCATTCCCCGGGGCGATCCAGTCGGTGTCGCCACCGGCTCCCCACGTCATGACGCAACCATCGTTCACGCCTGACCGCGATTTACCTCACTCGCGAACCGCTCTCGGAACGGCTGTCGATCAGCTACGCTGCCCTCGAGCCCTGGCTACAGTGCGACGAGACGTAGTTGCTGCAAGTAGCGGTGCTCTGTCGGGAGCGTGGGGAGGCGATGCCGACGTGGTGTTCAACGCGGACGTGATGCGGCGCCAGGCCGGCGAGCTGGACGCCGAGCTCGAGCAGGCCCGGTTCACCGGCCGGTCCCGCGACGGTGCGGTGACCGCGCTAGTCAGTGGGCACGGCCGCCTGATCGACCTGAGAATCAGCGCGGCGGTGATGCGCGGAGCACATCCGCAGGCTATGGGTCCCGACGTGGTGGAGGCGGTATCAGCCGCCCGCCGCGCCGCCGCCGGCCCCGCTCTGACGAAGATGCGCGCCGTCCTGGACAAAGAGCAGGTATGGCAGCCCCAACCCGCCGGGGCCCGTCCGGACCAGCCCGCGCCCGCCGCCGACTACCCGCCACCGGCGGCGCCCCCGGCTGCCCAACAGCGGCCGCGGGAAGAGGTCGTCGAGGAGAACTTCGACGAGCTGGACTTCCTGACCGACGACGACAGCGACGACCGGGGGCGCTGGTGAACTACCAGGACGAGCTGTACAACCTGGCGCGCGAGATCGACGCCGCCACGGCGGCGGTCGCTCAGACCGCCCAGCAGACCGAGCACCAGCCGCTGCAGGTACCGCTACCGGGTGATCTGGGGTCGATCACCGTCTCCGGCGCCGGCGAACTCACCGCCGTCACCCTCGACGGCACCGAGCTGCACCAATACACCGCCGACGCCCTCTCCCGCACCCTGCTCCGCGCCATCCAGGACGCCGAGACCCAGGCCGAACGCCGCCGCGCCGACACCATCGCCGCCGCGGTGGCCGAGACGGGGCTGGCATGACCTTTGACGCAGGCGACATCACCGGCCGCGGCTACCGCGTCTACCCCGAATCCCTGCGCAAAGCCGCCGACGACGTCACCACGGCCGCCGAGCTCGTCACCACATTCGCGTAGCAGGACCTGGCGGGGACGCTGCTCGGCGAGTTCGACCTGGGGCTGCCCGGGACGCTGACGACGATCATGCCCAACAGAAACGGCGCGGGAACGGTCGAGCAGTACAACCGGGCCATCGAGACCATCCGCGGGATCTCGAGCAAGAACGCCGAGACACTGCACCAGCTGGCCCACGCTCTGCAGACCGCTGCCTCTTAGAGGTCAGTTCAGAATGAGTTTGCGGAGGCAGATGACCGAGCATGCCAGGCTGAGGATGGCGTGGTGGACGTCGGCTCGTCGTTCGGTGCGGATGCGTAGCCGGCGGAAGTTTTTGAGCCAGGCGAAGGTGCGCTCCACGGGCCAGCGGATGGTACCCAGTCCTGAGCCGTGCTCGACGCCGCGGCGGGCGATGAGCGGGGTGATGCCACGAGCGCGGACCAAGCGGCGGTACTTGTCGTGGTCGTAGCCGCGGTCAGCGTAGAGCCGGCGCGGCCGCTGCAATGGCTTGCCGACCAGGCCGCGGATCGGCGGGATGGCGTCGAGCAGGGGGATCAGCTGGGTGACGTCGTTGCGGTGGCCGCCGGTGAGCGTGATCGCGAGCGGGGTGCCGTGGGCGTCGGTGATCAGGTGGTGCTTGGAGCCAAGCTTGCGGCGGTCGACTGGGCTGGGTCCGGTGTGCTCCCCCCTTTGAGGGCCCGCAGGTGGGTGGAGTCGACCAGCGCGGCGGAGAGATCCAGCAGCCCAGCAGCACGCAGCTCGGCCAGCAGGCGTTCGTGCAACTGCTGCCAGACACCGGCCTCGTGCCACTCGGTCAGCCGACGCCAGCAGGTCGCACCGGAGGCACCGAACAACTCTGTCGGCAAGCGATTCCAGCCGATGCCGGTGCGGATGACGTACAGGATGCCTTCCAATGCGGCGCGGTCATCGGCACGCTTGCGGCCGGGATAACGGAAACGCCGTGGATGCACCGGAAGCAGCGGCTCGAGCCGCTCCCACAGCTGGTCGGTCAGAACCTCCTCACGCATACCAACATTCTGGAAAGCCCCGCATGCCAGGCAAGACGACACGCCGACTCATTCTGAACTGACCCCTTACTACGAACAGCAGGACGCCGCCGAGTACGAACGGCTCAAGAAACTCGAAGGAGGCCTCCCGTGAACGCCTTTCCCCCGTCATGGTCGGCCACCCTCCGACACCCGTCACACCGCCGCAGGCGCAAATGCCGTACCCCACCGAAGCCGACGCCAAGATCCGCTACTGGGCAGACTTCATCGGTGCGCACGGCATCATCACCTTGCTGGACAAGCTTCGTGTCTTCATCGCCGGCGACATCGGCAAGGTCCTGAACCTCGCCGACACGTTCGCCACCGAGACAGCCCTGACCAAAGCAGCCGAACAACTCAACGCCGCCCAACTGACCCTGGCGAAGGCCTGGCACGGCGACGCCGCCGACCAGTTCAACGCCTACGCCGGCAAGGCCGTGACTGCCCTGGGCCAGAACCAGAGCTCAATGATCACCCTGACCAGCACCATGTCCTCGGTTGCCGAGACGATCATCGACACCTACAAGAACCTGCTCATGACCATCGGCAAATGCGCGATCAACCTCGCCCAGCTCGGCGGGAAGATCGGCATCGCCGTCGTGGAATCGGCCGCGCTGCCCCCACTGGCCATCATCGGATTCCAAGACGTGGCCGACGCGATCAACTCGGCGTTCGCGACATTCTGGAACGACTGCCTGGCCTTGCTCGGCGGGCTGATGACCGACATCGGCAAACTGCTCGGCAACCGCATCCAGCTGACCACGATCGAAGCCACCTTCACCAGGCTCCCCGACGTCGGGGACAGCAACGAGGTGATCGACGACCCGGGTCGCTGGCGGGTCAAGCCTGGAGCTACTCACTCATGATCGATCGCCGAACTCTCTGCGTTGTCGTCGCCGCGCTGGGTCTAGGGCTGGGTGCCGGCTGCTCGCCCGGTCGGCCGCCGGCTCCGGCAGAGCCGTCGGTGTCAGTCCCGCCGATCCCCGGGATCGGAATGAGCGGGGCCGGGCGGTTCCGCGCCGATCCGTGCGCCGCCGTAACCGTCGAACAGCTCACCGCTATCGGCTTCTCCGGCGGTGAACGCCGCCGCGACGGGAACCGATGCGTCACCACGTTCGGTGCCGTCGCCAGCGTCAGCACCTCGAACCGAGGTGACAGCCTGCGCATCCTGTATCAGGAGCATGCCTTGGGCCACGACACCGGCAACCACTGGGAGCCGATCACCGTCGAAACCATCTACCCCGCAGTCATCGTCACCACCGAGGAGAACGTCCCCAGCAAGCAAGCCGAGGGCCCGCTCGGATGCACCCTCGCACTCGCCGCCGACGACACCACCCTCGTCTACATCAACGCCGCCACCGCCGACGAGCCCGAAGCCGGCCCTTGGCAACACGACCCTTGCGGCGCCGCGAAAAAGATCGCAGCCCTCACCGTCAACAACCTGACTGCGTAACCACGCCCGCACTTTCACCTGCCTGTTCCTCTGCTCGACCAAACGGGATTCTCCACGCTCTGGCTGGCTGCCAGCCAGCCAGGTAGGTCCGGCCTGGCGGAGATCGTGCGGGCGTACGACCAACGCTGTCTGCTGCGGGGTAAGGCTGCCAAGACGCGCGCTCATGGCTCCCCTTTATGTCAAGGGGCGGTCCTGGTGGGGGTAGGCTGGCGGGTGGCAGGTTCGGGTTGTGGCTTGTCCGAAGGGCCGGTGTCCGGGGTCAGGCCGGTCACGCTGGATTGCAGAGTCGTCCCCGAGTGCCCTCCCGAACCTGCCCCCTCACGCCGGTTCTGATCGGCGAGCATGCGGGCGTAGACGACGTTCGACAGCCGCCGTTTGAGGGCGCGCATCGCTTCCATCGACGTCTTGCCAGCCGCCTTCTTCGCGTCGAAATAGACGCGGCCAGCTGTGGGATTGCGGAGCTGAACCACTCCCATGATGTGCAGTGTCCGGTTGATTCTGCGATTGCCTGCCCGGGACAGGCGATGCCGTTGCTGTTCACCGGAGGAGGCGTCCAGCGGTGCGGTGCCGTTCCAGGACGCGAACCGGTCCCGGCCGGCGAACCGGTGGATGTCGCCGACGTCGGCCAGCAGCCGTGCGGCGCCGGACGGCCCGATGCCGTGCAGGTCCAGCAGCGTGAAGCCGCGGGCGACGACCAGCTCGCGGAGATCTCTGTCCGCGGCCTTGATCTTCTTGTCGATGATCTCCAGCTCCGCGATCAGCTCGACCGCCAGTCGAGGCCGGGTCTTGCCCACGATGTCGCGTGGTTTGATCGTCGCGACGAGCGCGCGAGCTTGCGCCGCCGACAGAAACTTCTTTGATCCCCCGGGAAACAGCTCCAGCAGCAGCCGGTGGAGCCGGTCGACGGTCTGCGTTCGCGCGCGGCCGAGCTCGTCACGACGGTCGACCAGCATGCCCAGCACGACCAGCTCAGGATCGGCCTGGAAGCGGACCAGGTTCGGGGTCCGCAGCGCGACCAGAGCCACCGAGTGCGCGTCGACCGGGTCGGTCTTGCGGCCGTTGCCGGTCGCGAACACCCGCACCTGCGCCGACAGCTTCGCCGGCACATCCAGGACGGACTCGCCGTCGTGAACCAGCCGGTGGGCGATATGCCGGCCGACGCCGTTACAGCCCTCGACCGCCACACCCGGTCACTGAACCGGCGCCCGGCTGCCAGCATCTCGGCGTATCCGACCTGGTCTGTGCCAAACTTTCCCGTCGTCAGTATGTCGCCGAGTTCGTTGATCACCTCGATCGTGGCCGACCGTTTATGCGGATCCATCCCGACAATCACCGGCATCCGGTTCTCCCTTGCCTCAACGCGACGATGTCAGCAAGGAGGGCACCGCTACTTCGAGCAGAACAGACCCCTTTCCAGCCACTCCTCGCGCGGTGCTCGGCGAGACGCATGCCATGAGAGAGCCACACCAATGCCACCGGCAGGCAGCCGCAATGTGGGAGCAACTCACCGAGCACCTGGACCAGAGTCTGGCCGGACCCGATCCTGCCCACCAGTGTTAAGTAGCCGCAGAGCGCGTGTCTCGGCAAGCAGCGCTCAGCAGCTCAACGTGGGGCTGGCCGCACCATCGACATAGCTCGTCAGTGCGGGTTCCGGCTACACGGTGCTGCTCGATTTGATCTCGCTCGGCTGGCTCCTGCCACCGTCATGTGCCGACCGCATGGTTGTTCGAAACGAACGCGGGCGGTCCTCTCACCAATTCCACTGGGGCACAGCTGGGGCAAACCCCCTGTCACAACTGCACTCAACAACACACAGTTGCAAAAGACAGCGATCAAGCGCACCTTTCCACTAGGCGATCCTCTATCGCCGCAGGTCAGGGCCATGTTCGACCCTCACTGGCAGTGAGGGGGTCAGAACCGGGGACCGCGGGGTGCGTTCAGGTGGGCAACCCCAGCTTGTCGAAGAATGCCCTGTTCCTCTCCGTGGCCGAGTTGACCAGCCCCGTCGAAGCTCATGACCTCGATGTACGCCTTCGCGTTGTCATTGAACGGTCAGCCTTTCCTGTGCCAATCAATGCCCAGCTCAGATGTATCGCCGAGCGCTTCGCCGGCCACGCTCCAGGCCAGCCTCATGTTCCGTGGACCGGCAGGCGCGCCCGAAATGTCACGGAGGCGGGCTGCCGCTCTGTCGATGAGCGCGTGGTCGGCGATCATGCGGCCGACGATGAGTGCCTGCGCGGCGCGCACCGACGGTTCACCGTAAACCGGCCCCCATCGCAGCCCTTCTCGCAGGGGCTCCAGGTCCGGATCCAGCAGCACATCTGCCAGTTCCGCCGGTCCGGCCGGGAAACCGGGAACCGGTTCCTCCAGATCGGCCAGCAGTTCGCCGGGCAAGTTGTGGCCGTCCTCGGGCCACCCATAGCAGCTTGCTCCGCGCCGGACCTCCGGAAGGCTGTAGAACAACGAGATCGGAGCGCTCAGGCTCGGCGCGCCGGGGACGTCGACGGCGACGTGGACCGCCAACGCCTTCTCGCCGTCCAGCCATCGTGCGTCGGGGTCCACCTCGAACGTCATCTGCCGATGCAGCGTGTCCTGTCTGACCAGACGATTGGCATCGGCTTCATAGCCGAGGTCACCCAACCGGTGATCGGCCACCCAGCGGGCGATGCTGCGGGTCGTCCATTTCTTCGGGTTCGCGGCCACGTCGGCTGTGTCCTCTCCTCCTACCTGATGCGCAGGATACTGTGCCGCCGGAACGTGAAGTGGCCGTGTTGATTGACCCGATAGGTCCACAGTTCACCACGCCGGGTGCCCATTTCGCGCATGTAACCGCGGAGCTGACGTTTGCCGCGCGCGATCGCTCGGCGGTTTGCCGGTTTGAGCTCGACCGGGTGGCCGCCGGGGGTGATCCCGTCGGGCCGGCGACCGGACCGCAGGGTTCGGGCGTTGCGATAGCCGCGAGTTGGCAGGTAGCTGCTGAACTCCTTGTGGGCGCGGCGCCCGAGGGACGCCGCGGCGTGCTCGCCGCTGGTGGAACTGCATCCGTTGTGGACGAGCAGCGCGACGCCACCGGAGTTCACGACGTAGGTGTGGGTCTGATCGATGCTGAGGTTGTAGACCGTTTGACCGGCCACCATGCCGCGATCGCGGACCTCACGCACAACATGCGTCGTCCCACTCGGGTCGACGACCCGGTCTCCGGAACGGAGGCTGGCCGCATGGACCCAACCACGGCCGACAACGTAGATCGGGTGATTGTCGGTAGCGGTGAGCGCGTGATCACTGCCCTTGACGGTGATGTCGATCAAGTGCCGGGTGCCGTGCCCGACGATGACCGCAGTGACATCCTGGACGCTGACCGCCCCGGTCGCTGGATCTTCCGACAGCACGCGGTCGCCGACGGTGACCCGGTCTATGGCTTCGGTGGTGCCATCGGCGGTGACGACGTCGGTGTCGGGGGCGAAAGAGTTGCCGACGACGCAGGCGGCGACTCTCCGGAACTTGGATCCGATGCTGGCGGTCTCCTCGGCCAGGTGCGTCGCGAGCCGGCCGCCGGGGATCGCGCCGAGCAGGTCCATCGCCGCCGCGCCCCAGTCACCTTGGATCGCGTGGGCGCCGGCCAAGACGAACGACGACACGGTCCCGATCGGGCCGGGGATGAAGGAGGTGACTGTGGCAACCGCGGTGACGACCTTCAGTGCCCCGCTGAAGAAGCCGCCCCAGCTCCACGTTCCGGCCAGGTCGAGCCCGTTGATCGGGTCACCGTGTACGTAGTCGTAGTCGTTGGCCGAGCCACCGGGTTCGGGGTCGACCTGCAGGAAGCGGCCCAGCGCGGGCAGGTAGGTGCGAGCGCCCATCTCGATGGCCTGCTGCCCGGCCAGGTGCTCGACGGGACGCTCGTACTGGCCCAGCCAGCCGTAGTCGAGTCCGCCCTGGGCGGTCGCAGGCACCGGGATGTCGCCGATCGCGCCGGTGGATGGGTTGATGTCCTGGCCGGAGGGATCGTAGAGGTAGATCCCGCCGGTGCGGGTCGCACTGCCGTCGGCGGTGACAAGAACATCGCCGTGCAGATTGGGGTAGGCCCAGTTGGTGGTCTGGTTCTGGTCGTAGGTCTTGGTCAGCAGCGCGCCCCCGGGCAGCGGAAGGATTCGCTGGGCGAGGCTGCCGTCGGAGGCAAGGACGAAGTCGGCGCTGTCGTCGTCGGCGCTGTAGGCGTAGCGGGTGACGCCGTTGTCGGTGGGCTTGGCGGAGCCGGTGACGGTCCGGGTGGCGATGCGGTTGGCTGCGTCGCGTGTGTAGGCGACCAGCGTGCCGGCAGCTGTTCGAGTGGACACGTGCCGGTCGGTGGCGTCGTAACCGAGGGTGTCACCGCCAACGGTGGTGGCGTCTCCGTGAGCGTCGTAACCGAATGACAGCGCGGTAGCCCCCGTGGTCGCCTGGAGACGGTCCGCGGCGTCGTAGCAGTAGTTGGTGACCGTGGCGACGGCACCATCCTTGCTGTCCAGTGACGCGGTGCGGTTGCTGTTGAGACCGGCGTTCGTCGCCGTGCCGCAGCCGCCGGTCGCGTCGAATCGGTAGCTGAGCTGGTGGTGCGGCACGGTGGCCGCGACGAGACGGCCGACAGTGTCGTAAGTGTAGGAGTACTGCGCGGCGGTGGCACCGTTGTCGGTGACGGCGTCGTCGGTGACGCGCCCGTTGCGCGATCGGGTGATCGTGTCGATCACGGTGGATTCGGCCAATTTCCACGCCAGCGAGGTCGTCAGTCCGGCGTCGTTGCGCCCGACGGCGTCCAGGCGCGATCCGTTGCCGTAGGTGACGTCCTTGAGTTCACCGGCTGTGGTGTAGGTGGGCGTGGCGACGCTGCGGCCATCGAGCTGGACATCGATCAGCCGAGATACATCGTCGTAGGTGTAGACGAGCAGGCTGGTGGCGCCGCGGACCGTGGTGGAAGCGGTCCGCAGGCGACCAACCTGGTCGAATGTCGACGTGGTGGTGGCTCCGTTGACGTCGGTGTAGGCAACGGTGCGGCCGAGCAGGTCCACGGTGGTGCTGATGGTGCCGTTCTCGTCGGTCACCTTCGACACCAGCGGGTCGCCGCCGACGGCGTAGTCGTAGGTCAGTGTGCGGGCGGGCTGGCCGCCGAATGCCGGGTAGGTACGTTGTGTCGCCCGGCCGCGGGCGTCCCAGGTCGTGCACGACCAGGGTTCGGTGCCGACCCTGGTGGCCACGACCCGGCCTGCGGCGTCATAGACGCTTTCCGTCACGGTGCCGTCCACGTCGGTCGACAGTTTCGCCGCACCACCCTGGTTGACGGCCGTGGAGTTCGGGTCACACGGGTTGGCGCGGGTTTCGGAGTCGCCGTAGTACGTGGTCGACTCGCGCCGCGCGGCGTTGGTGATGTCGTCGGCGGGCAGGGCGCTGGCTGTCTTGCGCAGGTAGCCGCTGCCAGGGTTTTCGTAGGCGGTGCGTCCGGTCAGGGCAAGGCCGTTCGGGTCTTCGGTCGCCGAGACCTCCAGACCCAGAACGGGGTCGATGCCGTTGGCCGGGTCGGAGTAGCTGGTCGCGGTCCGGGTCGAGGGCGAGCGTTCCACGCTGCCGCCCGAGGTGTCGTCGGTGGTGGAGCTGGTTGCCAGGCCGTAGCGGGGGTGCAGCTGTGTACCGGGAACCGGCTGCTGGGTACCGCTGGGCGTGGTCCAGTGCAGCTCCAGCTGTGCGGTCAGATCGAACTCGTAATAGTCCAGCCGGATGCGTTTGGTCTGACCGGCCGTGTCGGCGTGGACGATCGCTTGACGCCACGCCGGGGTGGTGTTCCGCCAGTCGTCGATGACGCTCTGGTCGTCGATCCACAGGCGAACGCCGTCGTCGGCAAGCACCCGCAGCGTGTAGTCACCGGCCTGGGGGAAGGTGATGTCCCCGGTGGCGCGCAGCGAGAAGTGATCGGCAGGGATGCCCGCCACCGGTGCCGCGTTGTCCCAGTTGCGGACCAGGGAGCCATCGGCTGTGCCGATGCCGGTCGCGGCGACCTTCGGGCGACCCGACAGCGCGTCGTTGTCGAAGTACGCGACCGACAGGCCGTTGATGTTCTCGTCGTAGCCGGTGTGGGTGTGTGCCACAGAACCGGCGCACGCGGCGGTCGGCAGCTGACCGGCGAAACACGAGGCCGGCGCCGGGCCGTAGTGGTCCACGGCTCGGTCGGCGTAGTCGTACACCGTCGTCGAGCGTCGCCCGGTGGCGTCCACCGAGGCAACGGCCTGATCTTTCGCGTTCCACTCGGCGCTGACTGTGGCACCGGAACCATCAGTGGTGGAAAGGGAACGAAGATCGGCGTCGTAGGTGACCCGGCGGGAAAAGCCGCTCGAAGGCGACACCCCCGCGACATCCACGTACGACGTGCGGTTCGCCGGATCGTACCGGTAGGTGTGGCCCGGCCGCGGCTGCCCGAGCGCCGGGGCGGGCATCGTGACCCCGGTCGCTTTGGGCTTGCCCGAGCTGGTGTCGTAGCCGATGGAGGTGAGCACCTCGGTCTTGCCCGCGCGCGTGACGGGGTCTGCCGCGATCCAGTCGTTGATCAGCGGATCGCGGACTTGGTTGACCAGCCCGTCTGCGTTGTAACCGTAGTCGGTGTCTTCCGAGCCGGGGTTCTCGATGCGACTCAGTCTGCCGCCGGAGTACCACAGGACGGACTGCGTACCATCCCAAAGCACGATGCGGCAGAGCATCTGCGCCGGCGGCAACGCGTCCGCTCCGCTCGGCGCGGTGCGGCCGCCGTAGCAGTCGTCACCGGATCGGTTGTACGACAGTGTGGCGACGCGGCCGGATACCGGGTCCTTGATCTGACGCAGCCGCGCCGGCGTCGCTGCGTCGTCGTAGACGTACTGGAGGGCAGCGGGTTTGGTCACATCCGCTGCGCTGGTCACCGACTCCGGACGGCCGTCCGGCCGGAACGTGTAGATCTGGCCCCCATCGTCGGTGAAGGTCACCGCACCGTTCGTGGCCAGCGCCAGGACGCCGTCCTCCCCCGCAGGCGGCACGTAGCCACCCATGCTCTTCTTCGTCCATGTGTGCTTGGCGCCGCTGGTGTCGCTGAGCACGACAGTCTGGTCGGTGACCTGCACGCCGGTGAAGGTCGCGCCGTCACCGTCGAGGTCGGCCGACACGGACCAGCCCTGCGGCAATGCGGGCAGGTCGCTGGTGTACAGCCAGTCCGACGGGACGATCTGCGCGGGTACGGTGGTGCCATCGGTGGTGCGGGTGAACAGCCGCATGCCGGCCGCACCGGTCAGCTCCTGCAGCTCGACCTTGATCGGTACCCGCTGCCCGGCGGTGAGAGTGACATTCGTGGCCTGGGTCCAGTTGACGTCACTGGGGCCCGTGCTCGTGTAGACCTGCGAGCCGTTGATCCACATTTGGGCGGCGTCGTCGTGGGTCCCGGCGAACTGGTACGTACCGGCCGCCGGGGCCTGGAAGAAGCCTTCCCAGCGAACCACGAAGTAGTCCGCTGGCAGAGCCGGCGCGAAGGGAGAGTCGACGCCCCAGTCGACGTTGACCTGCGGTTCCGTGCGGACCAGTACCGGCTGCTGTGAGGGGCTGACGTTGCCGTTGTGGCTCAGGTCGTTGAAGTACGAGGCCCGCAGACCCTTGGCCTGTGCCTGTTGCGCGTTGTAGCGGAACGTCAGGCCGGCGCTGCCACCGACCGCGCCGCGCGCACTCGTCGTTTCTTCCAGGGACACGTTGCCGTTGGCGAGATTGACCTCCGCCGGGCCCTCGGTGTCGGTGGGCGCCGGCCCGTGGTCCCCGATGCGCTGGTCGATCTTGAAATGGCCGATCCAGGTCGGCGTGATCGTGGTGGTGCCGCTGTAGGTCATCGCCTGCCAGGTGTAGGCGACGCCGTCCTGCAGGATCCCCGCCGGAACCGTCCAGGTCGGGGTGGTCAGACAGCCGGACTCGACCACGACACCGGACTTGGCGTCGGCGCCGGTGGCGATGCGGAAGCAGTACTTGACCTGCTCGCCGTCGGGGTCGGTGACCGGGTTGACCGACAGCGTCGGGGTCAGCGACGTCGACACGGTGCCGTCGACCGGCGCAACCAACGTGGTGGCCGGAGCCGGGGATCCGGTGTCGACGGTGAGGGTGGCGTTGAGGTTCTTGTAAGTCCAGGTGCCGGGGTTCTCGGCGCCGATCATCATGAAGAAGACCGTGCCGTCGCGGGCGTTGACGCGGTCGCGGATGAACCCGGTGAGGCCTTCGCCGACGAAGCTGCCGACGTCGCCCACCAGCGCGCTGGTCATGTAGCCGCCGACGCCGTTGTAGTTGAACGCCGACGCGTGGTAAAGGTTCGCGTTCCACGTCTTGACCGAGCCGACGACGCTGGTGTTGCGGGTCAGGTCCATTCGCGCGCCGACCACGGTCTTGCCGAACAGCGGCGAGTAGTCCATGTGGAAGACGCTGCGGTTGTAGGTGTCGCCGTTCGCCTGGCTGTTGCCGATCCGCAGGCCACAGGCGTCGCAGTTGGTGCCATCGGAGCGGTAGGAGTGCGACTCGGTGACGCTGTAAGTAAACGTCGGGTCGACGAACACCGGATACACGCGTTTCGGGTCGCGCAGCCAGTTGGGGTCGACCGCGACGGTCAGCCACCAGTCCGACCCGGCCTTCTCGAGGGTGTAGGTGCCGCCCGTCATCGCCGGAGCGGTCTCGCCGTTGCCCGCGGAGTCCCAGGTCTCGATCGGCGGCAGCACGATCTTCGCTGTGCCGCTCTTGTCGGCCAGGGTGACGGCGCCGTTCTTCTCGAGCTTCGGCGTCAGGTCGCCGGTGGTGAGCTTGAACTTCCACGACGAGCGGCCGTCGGCCGGTGGACGCTTGACCTTGATGGTCTCCTTGACCGAGCCCGGCGTGACCTCGTAGTCCAGGTCCGTACCCGCGGCGACCTCCGGGTAGGTGACCGAGTCGCCCTTCACTGCGGCGGTCGCCGGAGCGGCCTGGTCGAGCGCCAGGCCCGCGGTGTGGCCGCCCGATTCGATCTGCAGGACCGCGGCGTCGTTGGCCTTGGTGGCCAGCGATGGGCTCAGCGGGTGGTTGTCCGCGCCCGCGCGCTTGGTTGCCGGGTCGGTGGCCAGGGTGGTCTGCACCGGCTGCCACCGGCCGTTGTCGTCCTGGACGTTCAGGGGCTGGTTCGACTGACGCACCGAGTGCGTGCCATCGGGGTTGACGTACTCGGTGACGAACATCGACCGCGACACCGGCGTGGAGCGTTGCGGGTCGAAGTGCGTCCCCGCACCCCCATCCAACCGGCTCTGAGCAGCAAAATCCGCCTTCGACGGCGCCTGCGGCGCGACAGAAGCGGGCGCGGCCGACGGCAGCAACCCGACGTCGCGCGGATCGATCGGCTTCGGCGCTTCCACCAGGCGCGGCGGAGCCGCGATGGCTTCGACGTTACCGACGAGCAGAGTCATCGCCAGGGCGAGCACAACGGCTCGGACCCAGCGAACCAGCTGGACAGGACGCGACAACCGCAGCACGGCCAGTTCCTCCCCCGGCGGCCGGCATCCGCCGTAACCGCCCCCAACGGCCCGCGGAGCACCACGCCGCCGCGGGATGGCACCGGGGCACTCCGCGCACGTCATGCCGGTTCGCCCCAGGGTCGGGAATTCTCATCCCTTGCCCGCACGCTGCATCGGCGGAACCTCACACCGTCGTTACACCGTCGAGTGAGATGAAGCACACAGTTGCCAACTGATACCTGATCCAGTAGAGGCTCCAGCACCACCGTCCGCGTCGGAGACTCACCGGCTACGATCGCCGCCGGACCGGCCGTCACCGGACCTCACGCAACCCTTCGGCAGGAGACCCATGCCCGCGCTCGACGCCTCGGACGTCACCGCATCGATCCCGCGCACGATCGGGGAGGTCCGGCGGCCGTCCACGCATCGGCTCGGCGTCGCGGCGCTGTGGGTCTTCGCCGCCGTTCCCTTCGCGCTGGCGCTGCTGGCTGCCCTGCGTGCGCCGAAGATGCACGTGCTGCTCGACTACTGGCACGTCTTCGCCAAGATCACCGACGACAACGGCAGTCTTCTGCTCGGCCAGGTCTTCACCTACCACCTCGACCAGCCGTTCGTCGTGCCCTCGCTGCTCTTCTACGCCGACGCAGCGTGGTTCGGCGGCGACAACCGCGTCCTGACGGTCCTCACGATTGCCCTGCTTGCGGTCGCGGTGTTCGCACTGCGGACGATGCTGCCCCGACACGTGAGCCCGACGACGCGGGGGACGCTGACCGCGGCCATGTCATGGCTACTGTTCAGTTCCCACGCGACCGAACTGTGGCTGCAGGGCACGAATGGCATCAGTTGGGTCCCCGCGGTCACGTTCTGCACAATCGCGATCGCCTGCGCTCACCACGGTCGCCGGGCCGGCGCGTACGCGGCCGCTGTGCTGGGTTGCCTGAGTTTCGGTGCCGCGTTGCCGATCTGGTTCGTGATCGCCTTCATCGCCTGGCTACGCAAGGAACCCCGGCTCCGCGTGGTGATCCCCGCTGTAGTCGGGCTGACCATCCTCATCGCCTGGTGGCTCACCAAGCCCGCCGGGACGCAGTCCGGGGCGACGGATGCCTTCGACCCGGACGGACGGCTGTCGGTCGTCGCCGCCGCGGTCGGTGGACTGTGGTCGGTGGACATCGCCGTTCCCGCGGTCATAGCCGGAGGCCTCACCATCGCCTTACTCGCCTTGCTGCTGCGACGCACCCTCATCCACCGGCCGGCAGCGATCGAAGCGGGATGGGCAGGGTTAGCCTGCTACGCCTTCGCCTTGGCATTGATGCTCGCGCTTGGCCGGACGACGACGAACGTCCCCGGCGGCAACGTCGGCCTGATCAGCCGGTACGTCCTGGTCGCTGCACTGGCCACCACCGCCGCGCTCGTCCTGACCACAGTGCACCGTCCACAGTGGCCGAAACAGTACCTCGTCGTGGCAGTCGTCGCACTGTCCCTGGTCACCCACGCCGTCGGTGGCAGGAAGGCCGACGAAGTCCGTCGCAGCTACGCGCCGCTCAGTCTGTCCGCGATCGCACTGCGAGTTGACGCCCCCGCAGCGCTGGATGCCCTGCACATCCAGCGCGCCGCCGGCCCCGCAGCCCGCGCATTGGGCGCCTACCCGTTCAACGACAGCTTCACGCTCGGCTGTCACGGCCCCGATCTCGGCAGCCACCTCGACCTGACAACCGCACAACCGACACCGGCCGGCGCCCTCGACGCCCCTGCCACCGACGCGGGCGGCATCACCACCGGCTGGGCCGTCGTCAACGGCACCCGGCCGGACTGCATCCTCATCACCGACCAGACCGGCACGGTCACCGGCGGTGGCGTCACCGGCCTGCCCCTCACCCTCGGGCAAACCCCGAAAGCCGCGCCAGGAGCGACAGCCTGGCAGGCAACGGCAGGCCCTACGAACGGACCGCTCACGATCCTCGCGGTCCAGGGCGGCCGTCTCTATCGCATCAGCTGAATTCCCAGCTGCAGCGCCTGGATGGCGGAGGCGTCACGGTGGGTTTGCCGACCAGCCCACGGCAGCGACGGCTGGGGGGGGATACCTGTGTGGGCGATGACGCCCGTGTCGGCTCTGGGGGACACAGGTGCTCAAGGTCGAGGTCGGGCCCTCTTCCCGCCGCAAGTTCAGTCGCTCCCACGATCTCGGTCAGCCTCAGGCCTCGGGCTCTACCTCGGCGTCGTCGTGCGGAATGATCACATCCGGCCCAGTGTCGCCAGGCCCGAAGCCGTCGGCGGTGTCGGGTGCCCCTGGCCGGGATCGGCGGCCGCGATCTCCTGGCGTCCTGTTTCCGGGTTCGGCTCGAGCGGCGAAGTCGTCATACCGCGGGCATACCCCTCGGCCGGCGTTTCATTCGTCGCGGCTCGTCAGCGGCGAGCGGAAGTTGCCTGGTAGGCGGCGATCGTATCTGGCTCGACACGCCGGGGCGAGGTCCGGCGGGATGGATACGGTGAGTGGCGGCATCGGAGCTTGCAGGTCCATGGAATGTTCGGCGGACGGTCCTGTCACCTACGTCGAGGCCGGCTACTTCGGCGGGAGCGGAACCCAATCCGCGCAGGGATGGGCCGGCGGTCAGGTAGCACTCGGCCCCCTGCACCTGGCCTTTGGAAAGCCGATACCGGCCGGCGGCAGCCCTATCTCTCAGGCGCTCCGGTGGCTTGGCGTGATCAAGGGTGAGCACTTCGACGAGTTCGATGCGGTCGGGCTTGGCCGCCACCGCGAGACAGACAACTCGCTTCCACCCGCGAGCTGATCAGCGCAACGCACTCTCTTGCCGATGTGCAACTGGTCGCCGAAGCCGGGATGCGGCTCAAGCCAGGAGGGCAACGAGGGCCGCCAAGGCGGGTGCGCCCGGACCGATCAGCCCCTTGATCCGCGCCCGGCGGGGGTCGAAGGCGATCAACGCCAGGCTCGCGGTGAGCATGCACGCACTGGCGGCCAGGACGAGCGCCTGGCCACATCGAGTAGGCGGCCCGGAACGCCGAGGTGCTGATGCCCGCAGCGGCGACACTTTGCGGGAGTTTTTAATCACTAAATCCTCCCTCCTGGCGCCACTGCCCCACAACGCAGAGAAGCCCAGGCCGGTGGCCTGGGCTTTCTCGTTGCGAAGCTCCCCCGCTTGGACTCGAACCAAGAACCCTCCGGTTAACAGCCGAATGCTCTGCCAGTTGAGCTACAGGGGAATGTCGCTCACTTCCGGTGCCGGTCTCTCCGACCGACAAGAGAAACTTTAGCCCATGCCTCCAAGCCCCTTCACACCACCCCCCACTTGGCGCAACCGCCCCCCGGCTGCCGGTTTTCCTGGACAATGGACAGTCGGACGACCTAACGACGGAAGGCGTGGACGCGGATGAAGAAGTTCCTGCTGGGGGCAGGCCTGGGGTACGTACTGGGCGCCAAGGCAGGCCGGGGGCGGTACGAGCAGCTCGTGCGCACCTACCGCCGGGTCGTCGACCACCCCATGGTTCAGGGGGCCGCCGGGGTGGCGCGGGCCAAGATCGGGGAGAAGCTCAAGCGCTGACGCGGGCGACGAAGAACACCCGGCGGAACTCGAACCAGGTGACGCCGTCGGCGCGCGCCGGGTAGGCCTCGTCCAGCATGGGCGCCAGGGCGGCGCGGAACTGCTCCCACTCCGCGTCCGGCAGGGCGGCGCGGATCGGGCGCAGCGCCGTTCCGCTGATCCACTCCAGCACCGGTGAAGGTCCGGTCAGGGGCTGCACGTACGTCGTCTCCCAGGCGTCGACCGTGCAGCCCGCGTCGGCCAGGAGGCCGGCGTACTCCAGCGGGGCCGACACCGCGTCGTCCTCGCGCAGCACCACCTCGGCCAGGCGGGACGCCCACGCCGGGGACGCCGCCAGTTCGCGCGTGAGCACGTGCGAGGGCGCGTCGAAGTTGCCCGGCACCTGCACCGCCAGCCACGCCCCCGCAGGCAACGCGGCTGCCCAGCGGCGCAGCAGGGCGTCGTGGTCCGGGACCCACTGCAGGACCGCGTTCGACACCACCACGTCGGTGTCCGGCGCCGGTGTCCAGTCTCGGACGTCGAGGACCGCCGCGTCGAGGCCGCGCTCCCGGGCCGCCGCCACCATTTCGGGTGAACTGTCGCTGCATTCGAGGACCGCCGAAGGCCAGCGCTCGCGCAGGGACGCCGTCAGGTTGCCCGGGCCGCAGCCCAGGTCGACGACGCGCCGCGGGGACGCAGCTCCGATGCGCGAGACCAGGTCGTGGAACGGCCGGGCCCGCAGGTCGGCGTAGTCGAGATACTTGCCCGGATCCCACACGGCCGCCTCCCAGGTGGCAGTACGCCTGTACTGAGTACGAGCGTACTGCTACTCCGCCGGGTTGACCAGCTTCGCGGCGACCTGCTCGGCGATGGCCTCGACCAGCGTGACGTCGGTGCCCGGGTCCGGCCGGACCTGCAGGACCGTGCCGTCGCGGCCGGGGATCTTGCGCTGGACGAACCACGCCCCGCCGTCGCCGATCTCCTGCCGGTGCCGCGAGCGGATCGAGCCCTCGACGCGCTGGTACGCCTCGCGCGGGACCTTGCCCGGGGCCGGCAGCCGGAACCGCACCGGCGGCCGGTCGGCGAGCACGACCGCCGAACCCGCGGCACCCACCTCCGACGACTCCGTCAGCGTGAAGACGCCGTCCGCCCAGGCGGCCTTGCCGATCAGGTGCCAGCCGACCCGCCGGGCCCCGTCCTCGGCCGGGATCCACAGGCCCAGCGCCGTCACGACCAGGTGGCCGCCGCCCTCGACCGGGGCGCTGTCCACCACCTCTTCGCCCGGGGAAAGGGATCCGGTGAACCCCTCGGGTGTGCGGTCGCCCAGCAACCGGCGCAGGAGGCCCATCTCAGCTCCACGCGCCGGCGGCCGCCTGCTCGCCCAGCGACTTCTTGTACTGCTCCAGCGCGACGAGGTCGCCGAACAGCGCGCGGTAGTCGTCCGGCGCCTCCACCGGCGACAGCCGCTGCAGCTTCCCCTTGATCTCCGCGATCTGCCGCCCGACCAGGCCCTCCTGGAGCCGCGCGAGGATCGACGAGATGTACCGGGAGTCGACCTCGTCCTTGGCCTGCAACGGTTCCACGGCCAGCTCCGAGAGCACCCGGCGGACCGTCCCTTCCGGACAGTGCGGGGCCGCCGCGTCCAGCAGCGCCGGGCCGGTCAGGCCCGAACCCGCGCCACCGGCCTTCAGCACGGCCTCGTGCACGGCCACGTACACCGGGTGCGTGAAGGCTTCCAGCGGCAGCGCGTCGTACTCCGGCCCGGCGATCGCGGGCTGCTGCAGCGCGGCCTTCAGCGCCTCGCGCTGCACGGCGAACCGCGGGTCCTTCGGGGCCGGGCGGGCGACGTCCTGCGCGGGCGCGGCCGGGGCCGTCTGGGCCCGCCCCGGCTGCCGGACGGGCGCCCCGCCGCGCTTGTCGGTCGCTCCGGCCGCGCCGCGGACCCGGTTGACCACCTGCGCCACGTCCTGCCAGCCCACCCACCAGGCGAGCTTCGACGCGTAGCCGTCGCGGGCCGCGCGGTCCTTGATCGACGCCACCATCGGGACGGTCTTCTGCAGCGCCGCGACCTGACCGTCGACCGAGTCGAGGTCGTAGTTCTTCAGCGTGCTGCGGATGACGAATTCGAACAGCGGCGTCCGCCGCGCGACCAGGTCCTTCACCGCGCTGTCGCCCTTGGCCAGCCGCAGCTCGCACGGGTCCATGCCGTCCGGCGCGACCGCGATGTACGTCTGGCCGGCGAACGTCTGGTCGCCTTCGAACGCCTTCAGCGCGGCCTTCTGGCCCGCTTCGTCGCCGTCGAAGGTGAAGACGACTTCGCCGCGGAAGGCGTCGTCGTCCATCATCAGCCGGCGAAGCACCTTCATGTGGTCCTCGCCGAACGCCGTGCCCGACGACGCCACCGCCGTCGGCACGCCCGCAGCGTGCATCGCCATCACGTCGGTGTAGCCCTCGACCACGACCACCTGGTGCCGCTTCGCGATCTCGCGCTTGGCCAGGTCGAGGCCGAACATGACCTGGGACTTCTTGTAGATCGGCGACTCGGCGGTGTTGAGGTACTTCGCCGAGATCCGGTCGTCGTCGAACAGCCGCCGCGCGCCGAAGCCGACGACGTCGTTGCCGACGTCGCGGATCGGCCAGACCAGCCGCCGGTGGAACCGGTCCATCGGGCCGCGCTGGCCCTCCTTGGACAATCCGGCCGTCAGCAGCTCCTTGACCTCGAAACCCCGGTTGAGCAGGAACTTCGTCAGCTTGTCCCAGCCGCCGGGTGCGTACCCGCAGCCGAACGTCTTCGCCATGGCGGCGTCGAACCCGCGCTCGGACAGGAAGTCCCGCGCCGGGCGGGCCTCGTCGGTGACCAGCTGCTCGGCGTAGAACTCCTGGGCCAGGCGGTGGGCTTCGACCAGCCGGGTGCGGCTGCCGCGGTCGCGCTGGATCGTCGCGCCGCCGCCCTCGTAGGTGAGCCGGAGGCCGACGCGGTCGGCCAGCCGCTCGACGGCTTCGACGAACGAGATCAGGTCGATCTTCTGGATGAACTTGATCACGTCGCCGCCCTCGCCACAGCCGAAGCAGTGGAAGGTGCCGTGCGTCGGGCGGACGTTGAACGACGGGGTCTTCTCGTTGTGGAACGGGCAGAGGCCCTTCAGGCTGCCCCCACCGGCGCGGCGCAGCGCCACGTACTCCCCGACGACCTCGTCGATCCGGTTCCGCTCGCGCACCTCCGCGATGTCGCTCTCCCGAATCCGTCCTGCCACGCCACCCACTCTATCCTGCGGTTTGCGGCACACTCGGGGCATGGCCTCCACGACCACCGCCCAGGACACCCTCGCCGCGCAGTTCGCCGAACACCGCAGTCACCTGATCGGGGTGGCGTACCGGCTGACCGGCACCCGCGCCGACGCCGAGGACGCGGTCCAGGAGTCCTGGTTCCGCCTGGCCGGACTGGACGACGCCGGCCGCGCGGCGATCCGCGACCTGCGGGGCTGGCTGACCACGGTGGTCGGCCGGATCTGCCTCGACCGGCTCAAGTCGGCCGCCGCCCAGCGCGAGAAGTACGTCGGCAACTGGCTGCCGGAGCCGGTGGTGACGCCGTTCGGGCGGCCGGTCAGCGAAGACCCCTTGGACGTCGCCGTCCGCGACGACGGGCTGCGGATGGCCGCGCTCGTCGTCCTCGACAAGCTGACGCCGGAGCAGCGCGTCGCCTTCGTGCTGCACGACGCCTTCTCGGTGCCGTTCGCGGAGATCGCGGACGCCCTCGGCGTCTCGGTCGACGCTGCGCGCCAGTACGCCTCCCGCGGCCGCAAGGCCCTCGCCGACGCCGACCCGGCGCCGCGCGTCCCGCTCGACGACCAGGCGAAGATCCTCGAGAAGTTCGTGATCGCCCTGCAGCAGGGCGACATCCGGGCGATGACCGAGCTGCTGGCCCCGGACGTCGTGCTCATCGGCGACTCGAACGGCAAGGGCCGGACCACGCGCCAGCTCATCGTCGGCGCGGACAAGATCGCCCGGTTCTTCCTGGGCCTCACGAGGAAGTACGCGCCCGGAACGCTCGCCAGCGGCACGCCGGTGCTGGTCAACGGCGACCTGGGCATGCACCTCGCGCCGCAGCCGGGCCAGGACGGCTTCTTCGACCTCGACGAGCACGTGCAGGCGATGACCGTCCGCGACGGGAAGATCGTGGCGATCTACGACGTCGTGAACCCCGACAAGCTGGCCCGGATCACGCGTCCCGGCGACGCACCGTCGTGATCGCCGCGGCCAGCAGGACGGCGGCGAAGGCCGCGAAGTAGGCCAGGGCCCAGCCCGGGCTCAGCGGCGAGTCGGACAGGACGGTGGCGTTGCCGCCGTCCCGGCCCGCGTTCGCTTCGCCGGTTCCGCTGAGGAACTTCGTGACGGTGTTCAGCGGGAGCCAGCGGTGGATCGCCTGCCCGGCCCGCGGGATCAGCTGGACGAGGTTCTCCGCCATCAGCGGGTAGCCGACGACCAGCGCGACCGCGCCCGCGGTGTGCCGCAGGAGCAGCCCCACGGCGACTCCGCAGACCGCGGCCAGGGCGAACACCGGCCCGGTGCCGGCGACGATCCGCCAGTCGGCGGCGCTGTCCAGGGCCAGGTCGGCGTCCGGGGCGAGGATCCTGGCCACCAGCCAAGCCGAGAAGGCGCCGGCTTCGCCGAGCAGGAAGGCGTAGCCGGCGACGAGCGCGGCCTTGGCCAGCAGCACCGGGGTCCGGCGGGGCACGGCCTGGAAGGTGCCGTGGATCGTGCCGGAGTGGTACTCGCCGGTCACCGCGAGCGCCGCCAGCACGAGCACGGCCACCAGCGCGAGCTGGTAGCCGAACTGCGTGCTCGCGACGGTGGGCGGCAGGTGCGATTCGGACGCGGTGAGCGCGGTGATGGCGGCCGGGAAGACCAGCGCGGCCACCGTGAAGACGCCGCACACCCAGGGCGTGGTGATGCTGAAGAGCTTGATCCGTTCACTGGCGACGAGGTGCATGCGCAGAACGGTCCCGCGGCGGACCCCGCCGGCGCGTCCCACCGGGGTCGGGTTCGCGGGGTCCTACGGGAGCGGGACCCGGCAGGCGTCGCCGGAGGTGAACCCCTGGTCCACGACGCCGAGCGCGCTGTTCATCCGGGCGCGGGAGTTCTCCAGCGCGATCTGGTAGGTCAGCTCGATCACGCCGGCGCGGCCGAACTCGCGCTCGAGTTCGGCGACCTGCTCGTCGGTCACCGTCACGTGGTCGGCCGACATCGCGTCGGCGTAGGCGATCGCGAGCCGCTCCTGGCGGCTGAACGCGGGTGAGGTCGCGTAGGCGTCGATCTGCTCGAGCCGGTCGATGTCCAGGCCGTCGTGCTTCTGCAGCATGGTGCCGAAGTCGACGCACCACGAGCAGCCGATCCGCGTCGCGACCCGGTAGACGGCGAGCTCGCGGACGTTCGCCGGGAGCTTCTTCGAGGCGCGTTCCACCAGCAGTTCGTGCGCGATGTTCGCCCGGAGCAGGCCGGGGTGGTGCGCGACGACGGCCATCGGCTCCGGCACGGCACCGTAGCGGCGGCCGGCGATCCGGTAGAACAGCTTGACGACCGGTCCGGCTTCCCTGGTCTTCTTCGCGGTGATGCGCGGCATTGCGGTCTCCTTCGTCTCGGTCCTACCGCGGGGACGAGACGGCGTCCGGGGACGTGACACGAGGTGCGGTGAGCCAGGCCACCAGCATCGCCACGGCCGCCGCGGCGAACACGACGGCGAGGCCCGGCGCGGCGAGCGCACCGGTCGTGGCCAGGGCGAGCCAGCCGAACACGGCGGCCCCGGCGAGGCCGCCGGCCTGCCGGGCGAAGGTCAGGGACCCCAGCGTGACGCCCAGCAGCTCACGCTTCGCGCGGGTCTGGCCCAGAACGGTGTACGCAGACGTACAGACCGCGAAAGCCGCACCGATCGCGAAGAGCCCTGGCGCGAGGAGCCAGGGCGTGCCGCCCAGCGAGGCCGCGACGGCGACCGCGGCGAGCCCGGCCGTGCCGAGCAGGCAGCCGAACCGGCCCCACGCCGGCATTTCCGGGTGTTTCCGGGCGAGTGCGGCAAAGGACGCGGACAGCCCGAGCTGCCCGGCGGTCATGGCGACGAGCAGCAGGCCGGTGCCGGCGGCGTTCGTGCGCAAGGCCGCGACCAGCGCGACGTAGGTGAAGGTGCCGTAGAGCGCGGCGCCCGCCAGGCCGTTGACGAGCACCGCGCGCGCCAAGACGGCGTCGGCGACGACCTCCGGCGAGATCAGCGGGCTCGGCACGCGGCGCTGCCGGCGCACGAACAGGAAGGCGGTGAGCGCGGCCGTGGCGACCAGCACCGGTGTCCACAGTGGACTCCGAGCCGCGAACGTGCCGAGGGCGACGACCGCCGACCCCGCGACCACCAGCAGGACGCCGCTTCCGGCGTCGAACTTCTCCGTCGTGGGCCGCGGTTTCGCGGGGAGCCCACGCAGCCCGAGGACCAGGGCGGGCACGCACAGGGGCAGGTTGACCAGGAAGATCCACCGCCAGCCGGGACCCGCCGCGAGCAGGCCGCCCAGCGGGGGCCCGCCCAGGGTGGCGGCCGCGGAAACGGCCGTCTGCCAGCCCTGGCGGCGCAGCAGTTCGTCGCGGTCGAACAGCTCGCCGAGCGCGCTCATCGCCGTGACGATCAGGCCGCTGCCGCCGAGCCCCTGCAGGGCACGGGCGGCGATCAGCGAGCCGATGTCGGGGGCGGCGGCGCACCAGGCGGAGCCGACGGCGAACACGAGGACCGAGGCGGCGAAGGACCTGCGGCGGCCGTGGAGATCGCCCAGCCTGCCGTGCAGGGGCGTGGCGACGGTGAGGGTCAGCAGGCCGGCGGCGGTGACCGCGACCAGCCCGGTGCGGGCGTGCAGCCCGGCGCCGATCGACGGCAGAGCCGCGGTGAGGACCAGGCCGTCGAGCTGCGCCATGGCCATCCCGAGCAGGAGACCGGCGTAGGCGAGGTTCCGATATGCGTGCATAAAGCACACATTATAGTGTGCCTTATGCACGCATCAAGTGAGGGCGGCCCGGCGCTCTTCCGGCTGGTCCGGCACTGGGCCCGCCAGTGGGCACCGGACGTCGTCGAGCGCTTCGCCGCCGGCGCCCCGCCGTCGTGGACCGTGCCGAACCTCTTCGTCATCCAGGCGATCGACGGCGCCACCGGCGACGAGGTGACGGTCGCGGACGTCGCCCGCCAGCTGGGGATCGACCGTTCGGTGGCCAGCCGGATGGTCGCCGAAGCCACGCGAGACGGCTTCGTCGTGCGCTCGACGTCGGCCCGCGACGCACGCCGGGCGGTCCTGACCCTCACCGAAGCGGCGAAGGCGTTCCTCGACGCTTCGCGGGCCCACCAGCGCCAGGCGTTCGAAGGACTGGTGGGCCACTGGGCGGCGGAGGACCGCGAACGCTTCGCCGGCTACTTGAGCCGGCTCGCGGACGAGGTCCTCGGCTAGTCCAGGATTTCGTTCAGTGCTTCCCAGGCGTGCCACGCCCGCGTGACGCCGAACTGGGCGTTGAACCGCAGGGCCGCACGCACGTCCTCCGGCGACGCGCCGCCCCGCAAGGCCCGCCCGACGTGCGTGCGGAACGTGTCGGCCAGCGTCTGGTAGTGGACGTCGACGCTGAGGCTGACCAGGCCGCGCTCGCGTTCGCTGAGCGTGCCCGGCCCGTGCCCGGTGCGCATCCGCGACTGCAGGTCGAAGTAGCCGGTGAAGTGCGGGTCCAGTTCGGTCAGCCGGGCCCGGACCTCCTCCGGCAGCGGGCTGGGCGCGGCGCCGGGCCCGGTCGAGAGCAGTTCGGCGGCCAGCGGTTCGGCGGCCGGCCGCGGCAGGCCGAGTTCCGCCTCCAGCTCGGCGATCCGCTCGATGCCGGCGGCCGCCGCGTGGTAGCCGCAGTCGTACGAGACGAACCGCAGCAGCTCCCGGACGTCCGCGGTGGACACCCCGGCGGCCAGGCCGGCCCGCACGTGCGCGGCGAAGGCCAGGCCCAGACTCGCCTGACAGACGTCGGCCGTGACGCACAGGAACGTCTTCTCCCGGTCGGTCAGTTCCGGGATCGCCCGGAGGTGCCTCGCGGTGGCCCCGACCATCTGGGCGAACACCGGGTCGAGCGCGGCGAGCCGGTCGAGGCTCGTGGGGGTTTCGGTGGTGGTCACGTGGGTGCTCCCTCAGTTGTCTGAACATTCGTAGCGCTACAGCTGTAGTGCAACTGACGCTACACCTGTAGCGCAATGGGTGTCCAGCTACACTGGGCGGCGATGGAAGAGACCAGACGCCGGCGGAACGCCCGTGGCCAGGGCGAGCTGCTGCGGGAAGAGATCGTCACGGCCGCCGTGCGGATGCTCGACGAGCTCGCCGACGACGAGGCGCTGTCCCTGCGGGCCGTCGCCCGCGCGGTGTCGATCGCCGCGACGTCGGTCTACCTGCACTTCCCGGACCGTGACGCGCTGGTCCTGGCCGCGATGCAGCGCTGCCACGAAGAACTCGTCAGCACCGGCGACGCGGCGGCCGAGGCCGCCCCGGACCCGGCGGCCGCGCTGCGCGCCCGGATCCTGGCGCAGGCCGCGTGGGCGCGCGAGCACCCCGGGCTCTACAAGGTGCTGCACGAGAGCACGGTCCACCGGCGGCACGGGATGCCGTTCAAGGAGGTCATGGTCGCCCGCACCACCGAGGCGGTCCAGCGGTGCATGGACGCGGGCCTGGCCCCGGCCGACGACGCCGTGACCGTCGCCATCGACCTGCGGACCGCCGTCAACGGCATGCTGGCCCAGCGCATCAACGAGCCCGACCTGCCGTGGCCGCCCGCCGTCGAGCAGCTCGACCGGTTCCTGGTCAAGCTGGTGGGCCTGCGGTCCTGACTTGTGCGCCGGGCCGGAACCGGCTTGGGTGTCCCGGTATGAACCCGGGTTTCCCGACGGTGGTCCCGCGGATGGTGGTGACCGACCTCGTCGCCGCCGTCGCGTTCCTGCGCACGGTCTTCGGCGCGACCGGCGAGGTCGAGAGCGGACGGCCGGCCGAGCTCCGCATCGGCGACTCACTGGTCATGGTGTCGGCCGAAGGCGAGCGCCCGCTGTTCCCGGCGTTCCTGCACGTCTACGTGGCCGACGCGGACGCGACGTACCGCCGCGCCCTCGACTGCGGCGCGGCGAGCCTGGAGGAACCGGCGAGGATGCCCTACGGCGACCGGCGCGCGATGGTCCGCGACCCGTTCGGCAACGTCTTCCAGATCGCCCAGCGCGGCGGCTGACCTACTCGCCCGTGCTGCCGTCGATCGACTCGCGGATCAGGTCCGCGTGGCCGTTGTGCCGGCTGTACTCCTCGACCATGTGGACCAGGATCCAGCGCAGGCTCGGCCTGCTGCCGTCCCGCCGCGGGCGCCGGGCGCGCTGGGACAGGTCGCCGTCCGCCAGCGCCCGCTCGAGGAGCTCGCGGGACCGGGCGACCGCTTCCTCCCAGAGTTCGTGCAGCGCCTCCGGCGGGTCGTCCGCCGCGGATTCCCAGTCCCAGTCCGGCGTGGCCGTCCAGTCGACCGCGTCGAACGGGGCCGAGCGGTCATGGCCGGACAGCACGTGGGAGAACCAGTGGTCCTCCACGTACGCCAGGTGCTTGAGCAGCCCGCCGAGGGTCAGCGAGGACGGCGGGACGGTCGCGCGCAGGCCCGCCGCGTCCAGTCCGGCGCACTTCCAGGCCAGCGTCGCGCGGTGGAAGTCGAGGAAGCCCAGCAGCGTTGTGGTTTCGTCACCGTCGAGGGGCGGCTCGGGCCGGCTCTGTTCGTCCACAGTGGGCACTCTACTCACGGCGTCAGCGCGCGGACGTCCCAGATCCACACCCCGCCGACGAACTCCGCGGGCTTGCGCAGCAGCAGCTCCACAGTGGACTTCAGGGCTTCCAGGTTCTGCCGCGGCCCCACCACGAGCACGTCCGCGTTCCAGGCCCGCAGGTCCGTGAGCGCCTGGTCGCGGTCGGCCTCGGTGACCTCCGCCGCCTGGCCGGTCCGCTCGACCTGGGCGAACAGGTCCGACGTCGGCCGCGGGACGGCGCCGTACCGGCCGCTGCGGTCCGTCGCCGACGTCGGGCCGACGAAGTAGCCCTCCGGCATCGGGTAGCCGAGTCCCGCGTCGACCTGCCAGTGCAGCGGCTCGGCTTCGCCGGTGCTCGGCAGCGGCACCGGCACCAGCGACCCGCCGGGAGCGACGTACTGGCGCCAGATCCCGTCGGCGAAGAACGGCGGCGACAGCGGACGCTGGTGCGTCACCAGCTCCGTCGGCGCGATCGGCAGCAGGACGGCGATGACCGCGCCGATCCAGATCATCCGCAGCGGGAACGCGGGTTTGCCGTCGAGGGGCGCCGGCTGCTCGGCCGCCGCCGTCCAGACGCGGTGCGTCGCGATCGCCAGGAGCGCGCCGACGACCGGGATGCAGCCCATCGCGAGCCGGGATTCGAGCACCGAGTCCAGCAGCGGCAGCTGGCCCAGCCACTTCCACGGGCCGGCGATGCCGGTGTCGTCGTGCGCCACCGTGATCTCGACACCCAGCGAAAGCAGGGCCATCACGTACATCGTGATCGCGAGCGCCCGCGACACGACGTCGCGCCACAGCCAGATCGTCAGCACGACCATCAGGACGATCAGCGGCCAGCCGAAGAAGGCGTTCTCCTCGGTGCGGTTCATCGACACGTCCGCGGCCGCCTCGGGCGCGCCGGCGATCGACTGCGTCGCGAAGCGCGTGAACGCCGCCGTGTCGTTGCCCGCCGGGCCGTGCAGCAGCGAGTGGAAGCTCTGCGGGCCGAAGAACTGCCAGTACAACGGGAATCCGGCGATGAGCAGGGCGACCACCGCGCCGACGCCGATCCCCTTGGCCAGCGGCGCCAGCATGCCGCGGATCTCCCCGCGGCGCGGGATCAGGTAGGACACCGCGAAGACGACGAAGGTGAGCGAGAAGATGGCCAGCGGCTCTTCGCCCAGCAGGATCTGCCACGCGACGAGCAGCCCGAGCACGATCCCGTTGCGCAGCGGGCGTTCCCCGTGGGCGAGCTGGATCGTCTTGAGCGCGATGAACGGCAGCACGAACAGCACCACGAAGTTCGGGTGCGCGTTGCCGTGCGAAATCATCGGCGGGGCGAAGCCGCAGAACGCGCCGCCGATCGCCGCCGCCGTCCGGTTCGGCACCAGGTGCCGGGAGAACACCCAGTACCAGCCGGTCGCGGTGCCGGCGAGGCCCGCGGTGAGCACGATCGCCCAGGTCAGCGTCGCGCCGAAGGTCAGCGTGATGGGGGCGAGCGGGATGTTCAGGCCGAACATCGCCGCGTTCGCCGCCATGTTGACGCCGAGCGGGTAGTTCTGCAGGTCCGTCGTGAACGGGTTCTGGAAGTGCAGGACGGACTTCGCGACGACCGTCGAGTACCACTCCCACTGGCTCTGGTCGGCCGCGCCGTTCCAGAGGTAGCCGCGCTTGAGGTCGAACCACAGGCCGTTGTAGAGCAGGATCGTGAACAGCAGGAACCCGCCGGTGATCGCGGAGTCCTGCCACGCCCAGCGCTTCGGTCCCTCGGGGAGTTCGGGAGCCGGCGGCACCAGCTCGGGAACGGCTTCGGACTTCAGGCTCACGGTTCGACCACCCTGGCGAGGAAGTAGAGCGCCCCGGTGCCGGCGTGCCGGACCAGCAGCAGGAACGGCCGGTCGACCGTGACGGCGACCGGTTCGTCGATCATCATCGAGGTGAGGCGCATGGTCAGCGCGGTGGCCGCGGCCCCCTCGAAACCCTGTTCGTCGACGCGCAGCACGGCCTGGTGCAGCACCTCGGACACCGTCAGCCGCGGGTCCGGCGAGAGCCCGCCCAGGTCGGCATCGTCGGTGAACATGGTGCGGACGCCGAGGCCGCGCAGCACGCCGGTCAGCGAGCTGGGGACGTCGAGCGAGACCTTGGGGAGCGCGAGCTCGACCGGCTTGAAGCGGATTTCGTCGAGCAGGCTCGTCAGCTTCGCCTGGTCGAGCGCGGCTTCCGCCTCCGCGAGGTCGCCGTCGGGCAGCAGGACGACGGCCTGCAGGCCCCCGGCCGCGGCGAGCTGCACCGCCTGCCAGCCGCCGGCGTGCGCGTACCCGACGCGCTCGCTCAGCCACATGGTCGGGACGTCCCGGTCGCCGGAGGGGGCGTGGAACGGCGCGTCGCTGGTGTTGGCCTCGCGGAAGGGCAGGGTCCAGGCGGCCTTCAGGTAGAGGGCGTTGACCAGCACGGCGGCGACGTCGGAGTCGATCGAGCCGGGCGGCAGCAGCTGCGGGATCAGGCCGTGCGTGGTCCGGCCGACATCGTCGTTGATGAGCGCGCGGGCGGCTTCGGGCTCCTTTTCGAAGGGGGCGCTCGCGACGGCGGCGCCGGGCCACGCGGCGAGCTCGGCCTTGAAGGAGTCTTCGAGCGGAAGGCGGTCGTCGGCCCACAGCGTGTTCGCGACGGCCAGCTCGGGTCCGTCCTCGCTCAGCTGGGCGGCCTCCCGCAGCAGGACGGTCTGCTCGTCCGGATCACCGACCAGGGCGACCAGCTCGTCCCGGGTGCGCCCCCGGGCGGCGCGCGCGGCGAGGGTCAGGGCACTGGCCACCGAATACGGCGAAAAGCAGGTGTTCCCGCCCCCGGCACCGAGGGCCGAGTGGACGGCGAGAGCGAACCGGAGGTGGCTGTCCGTGGCCATGCGGGCGAGACTACCGGACCGGGACACCCCACCGGCCGCCCGCGCGCAACTCCGCCCGAGGATGACAAAACCCCCGCGAAAGTTTCGCCACCGGCCGTGCGCCAACAGGCTTCTCGCGTGATCCGCCAGGCATCACCCGTGATCGAACGGCCATCACGTGTGATTGAACGGGCATCACCCGTGATGGGAAGGTCAACTCGCGTGATTGGGAGGTCAACTCGCGTGAGTGGAAGGTCGACACGGCGCAGGGCGAGCGCCGCCGCGTGTCGTCCCCCCAATCACGAGTGATGCCCCTTCAATCACGGGTGATGGCCCTCCAATCACGGGTGATGCCGCTTCGATCAGGGTCAGCGGTGGTGGCGGGTGACGTGCCAGCTGTGCCAGGCGTGGGCCTGGGCGTCGGTGAGGGAGGCGACCTGGTCGACCACCACGCGCAGCAGGCCCGCGTCGTCGGCGGCCGCGTTCCAGGCCGGGACGAACAGCGGGTCGAGGGACTCCGGGGCGCGCTGGGCGAGGGCGTGGACCAGCTCGATCAGCAGCTCGCGCTGGCCCTCCTGCATCGCCAGCCGACGGCGGTCGCTCATCACGTACCGCAGGGCCAGCGCCTTCAGCAGGGCCACCTCGGCCGCCACCTGCTCCGGGACGCACAGGCGCGCCCGGTAGCGCCCGAGCGGGCCCTCGCCGAACTCCGCGCGGGTTCCGGTGACCGCCGCCGTGGTGAACCGCCCGACCAGCTCGCTCGTCAGCCGTTTCAGCGCGACCTGGGCACCCGGTGAACCGTCCGGCTCCGCCGGCACGAGCGCCGCGACCACCGGCAGCGCCAGCAGTTCCGCGGCCGCATCCTCCAAAGTGGACACCGACTGGGCGGAGAAGTGCTTGGCGGCGGCCTCGGCGACGGCCGCGCGCTCGTCCGGGTGGGCGAGCACGCGCAGCTTGATCCGGCCGGCCAGGACCCCGTCCTCGACGTCGTGCACCGAGTACGCCACGTCGTCGGCCCAGTCCATGATCTGGGCCTCCAGGCACGTCCGCTCCGGCGGCGCCCCCGACCGGAACCACTCGAACACCGGGACGTCGTCGGCGTACACGCCGTACTTCACCTGGCCCGGTTTGCGCGGCCACGGGTACTTCGTGGTCGCGTCCAGGCAGGCGCGGGTCAGGTTGAGCCCGGCCGGGTCACCCTCGGGGTCCAGCAGCTTGGGCTCCAGCCGGGTGAGGATGCGCAACGTCTGCGCGTTGCCCTCGAACCCGCCGCACGCGGCGGCCACCTCGTCGAGCGCGCGCTCGCCGTTGTGCCCGAACGGCGGGTGCCCGATGTCGTGGGCCAGCCCCGCGGTGTCGGCCAGGTCCGGGTCCGCGCCCAGCTCTTCGGCGATGCCGCGGCCGATCTGCGCGACTTCCAGCGAGTGCGTCAGCCGGGTGCGCGGGACGCCGCTGACCTCGGCCCCCTCCCCCGGGCCGACCACCTGGGTCTTGCCGGCGAGCCGCCGCAGGGCGGCGGAGTGCAGCACCCGCGCCCGGTCGCGGGAGAACGCGCTGCGCCCGTCCGCCCGCGCGCCGGGCAGCGCGGCGCCCTTCGCCGGCTCCGGCAGCAGGCGGGCAGTGTCGTGCTCGGTGTAACTCACCCGACCAGCCTAAACGCGAGCACCGACTTTTTCGGGGGTTCGGGTGGCGGAGCCCCCGACCTGGGGCGAAGCCCCAGATGTCACCGACAGCAAGCTCAGCCCAGGAAGGTGGCGAACAAATCGTCGGCCGGGGTCTTCGTCAGCCGGTAGTACAGCAGCGCGCCGGTCTCGCGGACGATGTACCGCACCTGGGTGACGCGCTCCTGGACGATCGGCCCGCTGTGCGTCGGCGCGGTCCACGCCTCCAGCCCCAGGTCACCGGCCATCGTCCGGGCGCGGAAGGAGTGCCACGGGTCGCTGACCAGCACCGCCGTCCGCCAGCCGCGGGCCTCGACCTGCTGGGCGACCGCGCGCAGGCTCCGCAGCGTGTCGCTGCCCTCGCCGACCGCGAGCGTCGCCGACGCCGGCACGCCGCGCCGGGTCAGCCAGAGCTGGCCGGCCCGCGCTTCGGTGAAGTTGTCCTCGGCCTTCTTGCCGCCCGCGGTGACGATCGTCTTCGCGACCCCGGCGTCGTAGAGCTGCTTCGCCTTCACCAGCCGGGCGGCGTAGATGTCCGACGGCTTCCCGTTGTACTGGGCCGCACCCAGCACCACGATGACGTCCGCGGGCCGCCGGTCGTTCTCGCGGGCGACCTCCCACACGCGGAACGCCGTGCCGCCGACGAGCGCGAGCAGCACGAGGAGGGTGCCGAAGGCGATCCGGCGCGCCCAGCTCGCGCGCGACGGTTTGGTGCGTTCAGCGGTACCCACCCGCCCCATTCTGTCAGAGGCGGCTCAGAGCCAGCCACGCTCCTCCGCGACGCGCACGGCCTCGGCCCGCGTCCGCGCCCCGGTCTTGCCGATCGCGGCGGACAGGTGGTTGCGGACGGTGCCTTCCGACAGGTGCAGCGCGCGGGCGACGTCGGCCACCGTGCTGCCGTCCCTGGCCGCCCGCAGCACGTCGTGCTCCCGCGCGGTGAGCGGGCTGGCGCCGGTGGCGAGGGACTCCGCCGCCAGCGCCGGGTCCACCACCCGGAGTCCACTGTGGACCCGGCGGACGGCCTCGACGAGCTGTTCCGGCGGCGCGTCCTTGACGACGAACCCGGCCGCGCCCGCCGCCATCGCGCGGGCGAGGTAGCCGGGCCTGCCGAACGTGGTGCAGATGATCACCCGGCACGACGGCAGCGCGGCCCGCAGGTCCGCCGCGGCCTCCAGGCCGTCCTTGCCGGGCATCTGGACGTCCAGCAGGGCGACGTCCGGCTTCGCCTCGCGCGCGGCTGCCACCACCTCGTCGCCGGAGCCGACCTGCCCGACCACTTCGATGTCGTTCTCGAGGCCCAGCACGGTGGCCAGTGCCCCGCGCACCATGGCCTGGTCGTCGGCCAGCAGCACCCGGATCAAGCGAGTCCTCCCGCGGGTTCGGCGCGCACGGCCGGGCCGGCCGCGCGCGGTTCGGGCTGCGGGATCTCCGCCCGCACCAGCAATCCTCCCCCGGGCCGGGCCGACGTCCGCAGCGTCCCCCCGACAGCGGCGAGCCGCTCGGTGAGCCCCCGCAGGCCGTTGCCCGCGACGACGCCGGTGGCGGTCCCGTCGTCCTCGATCTCCAGCCAGTTGCCGCCCAGCCGCACGCGAACCCGCTTGGCCCCGGAGTGGCGCAGGACGTTCGTGACGGCTTCCCGCAGCACGTACCCGAAGGGGTTCTGGAACTCCGGCCGGACGTTGTCGACCGCGTGCGGCAGGTCGGCGTCGATCTCCGCGGCCCGCAGCGCCGCCCGCGCCCCGACGAGCTCGACCGACAGCGACACCTCGCGATTCGCCGACACGGTCGCGCGGACGTCGGAGAGCGCGCTGCGGGTCAGGCTCTCGACCTCGCGGATCTCCTCGACCGCCCGCGGGATGTCGCCGGCGCTCTCCAGCACCCGCCGGGCCAGCCCCGCCTTGACGGTGATCGTGGTGAGGCTGTGCCCGAGCAGGTCGTGCAGGTCGCGGGCCAGCCGCTCCCGCTCGTTCGCCACGGCGAGGGTGGCGATCTCCTCGTTCGCGCGTTCCAGCCGCCGGACCGCGCGGACGAGGTTGGCCATGAAGAACATGGCCAGCGTGATCGAGAAGACCGTGATCAGGTCGCCGTAGCCGTCCAGGAACCGGCCCTGCGCCAGCAGGATCACCGCGCCCAGGGCCACCGTGGCCAGGTCGATGATCACCGACCAGGCCGCGGGGACCAGGAACACGACCACCGCCGTGCCGTAGAGCAGGACGAACCCGCTGCCCGCCGCCACCGCCAGCGAGGCGAGCCCCAGGGCGTTCATCGTGATCCCGAAGGCCAGCTTCACCCGGCGTTCCCGGCGGAAGAAGTACGGGAAGAACGCGTAGCACGCCGAGTAGGCGTAGACGAGGACGCCGGCGGCGACCAGCCCGGGCGTGACCGCGGGCTCGGCCAGCAGCGAGCGCGTGACCGGGAGGAGGAACGGCAGCAGGAAGACCACCGACATGATCGGCCACCGCGGGCCGCCCGGCCCGCGGTCGGCGGCGTCGGGCAGCGGGTCCTCCCACCACGATTCCTTGTTGTCCAGCCCGAACCGGCGTTTCGCCATCGTCGTTCTCCTCCGGCCCTCAGACGCGGGCGCTGTCCTTACGGTAACGCCTGATCACCAGCGCCCCGAGCACGACCGTCCAGGCGCCGAGCACCCCCGCGGCCTGGGGCAGCGACACCACCATGTCGCTGGTCACCGCCGGTCGCGCCACCTGCAGCACCCAGTAGGTCGGCATGATCTGGGCGACGTCGTGCATCCAGCCCGGCATCGTCTCGATCGGGATCCAGAGGCCGCCGAGGAAGCCCATGCCGAGGGTGACGAGCATGTTGATCGGCTGCATCGAGTCCGGCGTGCCGAACTGGCCCAGCAGCAGGCCGAGCAGCACCAGCGGGATCGTGCCGAGCCAGATGCCGGCGAAGATCCGCACCCAGCCGCTCGCGTCGACGTGCACGCCCTCGGCCAGCACGCCCAGCAGCGGCACGAGGACCAGCGCGGGCAGCCCCACGAGCATCCCGGAGATGCCCTTGCCCGCCAGGTAACCGGTGCCGGTCAGCGGGGTCAGGCGCAGCTGCCGCTGCCAGCCGACGGCGCGTTCGAGCGCGAGCCGGGCCCCGCTGTTGGTGGCCGCGGCGAAGACGCCGAACGTCATCATGTTGATCATGATCACGGCGGCGATCTGCGCGTGGTCCGGGTCGCTCGTCTTCGTGAAGACGTTGGCTTGCAACAGGAACATCAGCACCGGGAACGCCACGACGAAGATCAGGAACCGCGGCGCCCGGAAGTTCCGGCGGATCTCGGTGAGCAGGTAGGTGGCGTTCATCGCACGGGCTCCGCGGTCTCGTCGGCGGTCAGGGACAGGAAGGCGCCTTCGAGGCCGACGGCGCTGATTTCGACGTCGTGCACGGCCGGAACCGCGGCCTTGAGCGCCCAGAGCGTGGCGTCGGAGTCACCGCTGGAGATCGCGACCCGGTCGCCGCGCAGCTCGTATTCCTTGACGCCGGGCAGCGCGGCGATGACCGCGTCGGTGGCGCCCGGGACGGCGGCGCGCAGGGTGCGGCCGCCGGCCAGGGCGCGGACCTCGGCGACGGAACCGTCGGCGACGATCCGGCCGCGGCGCATCAGCACCACGCGGTCGGCGAACTCCTCGGCCTCTTCGAGGTAGTGCGTCGCGAACAGGACCGTGCGGCCGGACTCGGTGAAGGAGTACATCGACTGCCAGAACTCGCGCCGGGTGCCGACGTCCATCGCCGCGGTCGGCTCGTCGAGGATGAGCAGGTCCGGGTTGCTGACCAGCGCGACGGCGAACCGCACGCGCTGCTTCTGCCCGCCGGAAAGCTTGTTCGCGCGGCGGCCGGCCAGCTCTTCGACACCGGCCGCGCGCAGGGCCTCGGCCACCGGCATCGGCCGGCGGTGCAGCGCCGCGACCATGCCGACGGTCTCGCCGACGGTCAGGTCGTCCATCAGGGCCCCGCCCTGCAGCATCGCGCCGATCAGGCCGGCGCGGACGGCGTCGATCGGCTTGCGCCCGAACACGCGCACTTCGCCGGCGCCGGGGCTGGTCAGGCCGAGGATCATGTCGACGGTGGTGGACTTGCCGGCGCCGTTCGGGCCGAGCAGGGCGACCACCTCGCCCGGGGCGATGGTCAGGTCGACGCCGTCGACCGCGTGGACCTCGCCGTAGTGCTTCCGCAGGCCGGTGAGGTGGACCGCGGCCCCCGCCGCCACCGCCTGGCTGTCTGTTTCTCGCATGCCCCCAGGCTGCCGCCCGGAAGGCCCGGGTCCCCAGACCGTGCGTCACGACCTGACCGTGACAGGTGTCAGGGGTACCCGGGCCCCGGGTGCGTCAGCAGCCGATGAGGCGGCCCGCCAGGTACGACTCCAGCTTGTCGATCGCGATCCGCTCCTGCGACATCGTGTCGCGCTCGCGGACGGTCACGGCCTGGTCCTCGAGCGAGTCGAAGTCCACCGTGACGCAGTACGGCGTGCCGATCTCGTCCTGGCGGCGGTAGCGGCGGCCGATCGCCTGGGCGTCGTCGAAGTCGACGTTCCAGTGCTTGCGCAGCGTCGCCGCGACCTCCTTCGCCTTCGGGGTCAGGTCGGCGTTGCGCGACAGCGGCAGCACCGCGACCTTGAACGGCGACAGCCGCGGGTCGAGCTTCAGCACCACGCGGATGTCGGTGCCGCCCTTGGCGTTCGGCACCTCCTCCTCGACGTAGGAGTCCACCAGGAACGCCATCATCGAGCGGCCGACACCGGCCGCCGGCTCGATGACGAACGGCCGGTACCGCTGGCCCGAAGCCTGGTCGAAGAACGACAGGTCCTGGCCCGAGTGGTTCGAGTGCGTCGTCAGGTCGAAGTCGGTGCGGTTCGCGATGCCCTCGAGCTCGCCCCACTCCTGACCCGCGTTGAACGCGAACCGGTACTCGATGTCGACGGTGCGCTTCGCGTAGTGCGAGAGCTTTTCCTTCGGGTGCTCGTAGTGGCGCAGGTTCTCGGCCTTGATGCCGAGGTCCTTGTACCAGTTCGTGCGCTCGTCGATCCAGTACTGGTGCCAGCGCTCGTCTTCGCCCGGCTCGACGAAGAACTCCATCTCCATCTGCTCGAACTCGCGCGTCCGGAAGATGAAGTTGCCCGGCGTGATCTCGTTGCGGAAGGACTTGCCGATCTGGCCGATGCCGAACGGCGGCTTCTTCCGCGACGTCGTCTGGACGTTGGAGAAGTTCACGAAGATGCCCTGCGCGGTCTCCGGGCGGAGGTAGTGCAGGCCCTCTTCGGACTCCACCGGGCCGAGGTAGGTCTTCAGCATCATGTTGAAGTCCCGCGGCGGGGTGTACTGGCCGCGCGTGCCGCAGTTCGGGCACGGCACCTCGGACAGGTCGTCCTCGCTGGTCTCCTTGCCGGTGCGCGCCGCGAACTCCTCGGCGAGCTGGTCGGCGCGGAACCGCTTGTGGCACGACAGGCATTCGATCAGCGGGTCGGTGAACACGTTGACGTGCCCCGACGCGACCCACACCTCACGCGGCAGGATCACCGACGAGTCGAGGCCGACGACGTCGTCGCGGCCCTGGACGACGGTCTTCCACCACTGGCGCTTGATGTTGTCCTTGAGCTCGACCCCGAGCGGCCCGTAGTCCCACGCAGAGCGGGTGCCGCCGTAGATCTCTCCGCTGGCGAAGACGAAACCACGGCGCTTGCACAGGCTGATGATCTTCTCAATGGTGTTCGTGGGCACTCCACGCTCCGAAAAGCTTGCGGGGACGGTCAGGACTGGAACGTCCAGGGTATCCGCCGGGGCCCACCCCTTTTCGCGCAGGTGAGCCTACGGCCGCGACACCAGCGACGCCGTCACGACGCGGTTGTCCTCGTACCCTTCGCTGCCGCCGACGTACTCGCCGCCGCAGGTGACCAGCAGCAGCTTGTGCGGCCCGTCGGGGTCGAACAGCTGCTCGGACCGGCCGGCGAGGTCCGACTTGTGGACGGTCTCGGTCGCGTCGATCCGGTACACCCAGGCACCGCCCGCGGCGTCGGTCAGCTTGACCTCCTGCCCCTGCTTGACCTGCCAGAGCTCGTTGAACGGGCCCTTCTTGCCCTTCCAGTTGACGTGCCCCGACAGCAGCGCGACACCGTGGTCGGCCCCCAGCTTCGCGCCCCACCAGGCGGCCTCGTCGAGCCCCTCCGGGATCTTCAGCGCGCCCGCGGCGTCCAGGTCCTCCTGGACCAGTTTCGCGGTCCCACCGCCGGGCAGGGACAGCTGCGCGGGGTCTCGCCCGGTGTCCTGCGCGGTGCTCTGCGGCGCCGGCTGGTTCGCGGCCGGAACGGGCGTGCCGGCGCCGTTCGCGACGGCGGGTTCATCCTTTCCGGTGAACACGAGCAGGGTCACGACCAGTGCCGCGACCACGAACGCCCCGGCGACGCCGACGATCCACCAGCGGCCGGAGTTCTTCTTCGGCTCCGCCGGGTTCCGGTCCTGCATGTGCTGTGCTCCTTCGCTGTCTGGGGCAGTGCACGGACAGGCATGCCGCGACGGGCGCAGGAGGTTGCACCGGAATCCGATCAGCCGCCGGGGCGCGTCACCAGCCGGGCGGTGACCAGGCGGTTCTCGTCGTAGCCCTCGGTGCCGCCGACGTAGTCGCCGCCGCAGGTGACCAGCACGAGCCGGTGCGGGCCGTCCTGGCCGAACCACCGGGCGGCCTGGGCCGGCAGGAGCTCCTTCGGCACCGTGACGACGTCGTCCACGCGGTAGACCCACCGGCCGCCGCGCGCGTCGGCGACGCTGACCTCGTCGCCCTGGCGCATCCGCCACAGCTCGTCGAACGGCCCGCGCCGGCCCTCCCAGTTCACGTGCCCGGACAGCAGGGCCGCGCCCTGCGCCGCGCCCAGCTTGGCGCCCCACCAGGCGGCGTCGCCGAGACCGCGCGGGATCGGCAGCACCCCGGTGCCGGTGAGTTCGGTGCGGACCAGGCGGGCGGTGGCGCCGTCGGGCAGGCGCACCGTGCCCGGCCGCTGCTGCGCGGCGGATTCGCTGTCCGCGGGCAGCATGGCCGGCGCGGCGTTCTCGCCCGGCAGCGCGCCGGGTGGCGGGGCCGCGGCCGGTGCCGTGGTGGCCGGCGGCAGCCAGGTCAGCACGATGATCCCGGCCGCGAAGGCGGCCACGGCCAGCGCCGCCGAGACGGCGGCCAGCGCGGTGCGCAGCACCTAGTCCGTCCCGGTTTTGCGCCGCCGGCCGAGCAGCAGCGCGACGGCGGCGAAGAACACCCCGCCGAAGAGCAGGCCGAGGCCGAGCGGGACGCGCGAGCCGTCGCTGTCCGTGGCGGGCGCGGCCGCACCCAGGTAGCCGGCCGGGACCTGGGTCGGCACGGGGGCCTGGGTGGCCGTCGCGCCGCCGGCCGGGACGGCGGCCTTCGCGACGAACCCCTTCGGCACCGAGCAGCTGACCCCGCCGAGCACGATGGTCGTCTTCACGTCCTGCAGCGCGGCGCCCTGGGCGTCCTTGACGTGGGTGGTGATCTCCGCCCGCCAGCCGGCGACGGCGGTGAAGTCGCCCCCGCGCCAGCCGTCCTGGCGGATCAGCTGGTCGAAGGTGGCCACCCGGGTCAGCTTGAGGTCGGAGACCGTCGTCGAGCGGTCGGCGTTCGCGATGTCGCCGGGCGGGCCGAGCCGGAGGTTCGACAGCTGGAGGCCGGCGTCGCCGCCGGGCATCGGGACGATGCCGAGGCCGCCGCCGGCCTGGCGCACCCACAGCCGCGTCACCGAGCTCGCCGAAGAAAGTTTCGCCGGGGCCGTGCAGTCGACCGAGGTCTTGGCGCCCTCCAGGACGAGCACGGTGTTGTCGACCGGCCGGGCCCCACCCTGCCAGGTGTCGCGCAGCGCGTAGTTCGTCTCCGCGACGGCGTTGGGCACGGTGGTGGCCTGGAGCGCGGCGAAGACGTTGTGGTCCCGGCTCGGAACACCCGGCGGATACGGGTTTTGTGACGCGCTGTAACGACCGAGGTCGATCTGGTAGTGGCCGCCGAAGGTGGCGCGCTCGCCGTCGTCCTTGGGCACCGAGACGCGGTCCGCGCCGAGTTTCGACTGGCCGGGCAGCAGCGGGGATCGTTGCGTTTCGGTGATCAGGGCGCCGCCGCGCTGGCCTTCGGTCCCGATCCGCACCGAGGCGATGTTCGCGAACGAGACCGGGCCGGCCGTCTCGTCGACGGCCTGGCTCTGCGCCCCGGCCACACCCACTCCGGCCAGGGGGAACACCACGGCCGTCACGGCGACCGCCCTCGTCACGAAACGCCTCATGTCTCCCCACTGCTCTGCTCAGGCGGGTCGTCAGCGTACGAGAAGCGACGAAACTCTCCGCGACAACCTTGCACCGTCGGCCACCGCATGCGAAGCCGAAGGGCCAATATCCCACGAACTCACCCGGATGGGGTAATACGACCGGCCGTATCCCGCAGCTCGGCGCCGAAGCGGAGGTCTCGACCGGGGGAACACTAGGATGGGCGTCGCCGTTATCGGCAATGACTACGGAATTCATGGTCGCAGGCGGCGGACGAGCGCGCGGGAGGCGGGAATGGCGACGGTGACCGGGAGCGACGGCCGGCCGGGGCTCGCGGAGTGCACGCCGGCGTCCCCGGCCCGCCCCTCGCCCGCGGTCCTGGGCGACGCGGGTGACCTGCTGCGCGCGCTGGCGGCGCCGGTCCGGATCGCGATCGTGCTGCAGCTGCGCGAGGGCGATCGGTGCGTGCACGAGCTGGTCGACACCCTCGACGTCGCGCAGCCGCTGATCAGCCAGCACCTGCGGGTGCTGAAGACGGCCGGAGTGGTCCAGGGCGAGCGCCGCGGCCGCGAGGTCGTCTACCGGCTCGCCGACGACCACCTGGCGCACATCGTGGTCGACGCCGTCGCCCACGTGCAGGAAGGAAAGTGATGAACCCCGCCGCGTCGCGCAGCCAGGCCCCGGTGCCCGGGCGCCGATCGACCCGGCAGCGGGCCGCGGTCGTCGAGCTGCTGAGCACCGTCGACGACTTCCGCTCGGCCCAGGAACTCCACGACGAGCTGCGCAAACGCGGCGACGGCATCGGCCTGACGACGGTATACCGCACCCTGCAGTCCCTGTCCGAGGCCGGCGAGATCGACGTCCTGCGCACGGATTCGGGCGAGGCGATCTACCGCCGGTGTTCGGCGCACCACCACCATCACCTGGTGTGCCGCCTCTGCGGCCGCACGGTCGAGGTCGAGGGCCCGGCGGTGGAGCGCTGGGCGGAGAAGATCGCGGCCGAGCACGGCTTCTCGGAGATCTCCCACACGGTGGAGATCACCGGCACCTGCGCCGACCACTGACCCCCAACAGCCGCCTCGCGTACCTGCACAGTCGGCTTGCGTACCTGGACGGTCGGTTCGGCTTCCGGCACCGGCCGACCCTCCGGGTACGCGAACCGACTCCCTGGGTACGCGAGCCGACCTTCTGGGTGCGGGCGGTTCAGTATTCGTAGGGGTCCTTGGGGGTGGGGACCGTGGTCAGGGAGGCCGGGGTGAAGTCCGGGGTGTAGTTGCTCGCCTTCGTGGCCGTGCCCGGGACGACCTGGCCGGTCACCTGGATCCAGGCGTCGCTGGCGAGGTGGTCGGCTTCGCCGCCGCGGAGGCGGACCGTCACCGGGAACGCATCCGCCGCGCAGCAGCTGATCACCAGGCGCGCCAGCAGCGTGCTGCCTTCCGTGTGGACCACGAAACCGGTCAGCGAAACCGTGCGGCCGTTGAGCGTGCCCGCCGCGTCCCAGCCCGCACGGCTGACGAACTCGTTGACCGACAGGGGCACCACATCGCCCGCCGGCAGGGCCGGGAACGCCGCCGCGTTGGCCGCCGCCGCGCTCGCCGGGACCCGGGCTTCCGTGCGGATCACCGAGTCCGCGCCCAGGGCCGGTGGCGCGACCAGGAACACCGCCAGCACCGGCACCAGCAGCAGCCAGGCCGGGCGCGCCGAGTGCGAGTGGCCGTCGTGGTCGCCGGGAACGGCCCGCCGCGCCAGCAGGTCGCGCACGATGGCGACCGCGCCGAGCAGCACCATCACCGCGCCGCCGGCGATGACCCACGGCTGCTGCGCCGGCTTGACGTACCGCAGGTAGTCGCCGTTGACCGCGATCTTGACCAGTGCCCCGCCGAGCAGGATCAGCAGGATGTTCTGGGTTTCCCGTTTCACACGACCCCCACCAGGAATCCGGCCCCCAGCGCGCAGGCCACCGCCACCACGAACGTCACCGGCGCGAACCGCACCGCGAACGACCGGCCGAACGTCCCCGCCTGCAACGCGAACAGCTTGACGTCGATCGCCGGGCCCACCACCAGGAACACCAGCTTCGGCAGCAGCGGCAACGCCGTCAGCGACGCCGCCACGAACGCGTCCGCCTCGCTGCACAGCGCCAGCACCACCGCCAGCACCGCCATCACCACCACGCCCAGCACCAATTGGTCGCCCAGCACACCGAACCAGCGAGCCGGCACGAGCACGTTCAGCGCCGACGAGATCAGGGCTCCCAGCACCAGGAACCCGCCCGCCTCGACCAGGTCCGTCCGGGCGGTCTCGGCGAACACCCGCCAGCGCTGCCCGCCCGCCACGTCCGGGAGCCGCTGCAGCGCCCGGGCGGTGATCCATTCGAGCTTGCCCCAGCGGGCCCACAGCCAGCCCATCACCATCGCCGTGGCGAGCGAGCCGGCGAACCGCGCGAGCACCATCTCCGGCTTGCCGGGGAACGCGACCGCGGTCGCCACCAGCACCACCGGGTTCACCGCCGGGGCCGCGAGCAGGAACGTCAGCGCCGCCGCCGGGGCCACGCCCTGCCCCATCAGCCGCCGCGCCACCGGCACCGAAGCGCATTCGCAGCCCGGCAGCGCGACCCCGGCCAGCCCGGCCACACCGACCGCCGCGCCGGCCCGCCGCGGCAGCACCTTCTCCAGCACGCGGGCCGGCACGAAGGCGGCGATGGCCCCGCTGATCAGCACGCCCAGCACCAGGAACGGCAGCGCCTGCACGCAGACGGCGACGAACACCGTCGAGCCGGTGCGCAACGCGGGCACGTCGAACACCTGCTGCAGCCAGCCCTGCGCGAGGATCGCGACCAGCAGGATCGCGCACAGCACTTCGACCGAGCTGATCCGGAACCGGCGGGTGCGCCGGCCGGGCTCGGCTTCGGTGTCGGAAACGATGTTCACGACGGCGATGATGCCAGGGTCGTCCGGCAGGGAGAGACCCGCACGGGCCGCGAACGGAGGATCACGGTCCGTTTCGGTACGGAATTCTCCGTTCGCGGCGGGAAATCCACCCCGGACGGGTCAGTCGCCGGGCCCGATTCCCGGCAAATCGGTCCGCAGCTGCGAGGCCGTCGACACGACCAGCATCAGCAACGTCCCGAGCGCCGCCTCGTCCAGCCCGGCCGCCGGGAACGCGTACCGCAGCGTGACGTCGGCGCCGTTGTCCGAATGCCCGATCCCGAGCGTGCCGAACAGCCCCTGCCCCGCCCGCTCGGCCACGGCGATCGACAACTCCGGCGCATCCACCAGGTCCCAGCCGACCACGCAGGTCAGCGTGAGCACCGTGAGGCCCTCGCCGAGCCGGGTCGCCTGGATCACGCAGGGGACGCCGCCGTGGGAGAACGTCAGGGCGCCGTCGTCGTCGACGTGGACCTCGAGGTAGCGCTCCAGGGCCTCCCGGGCCCGCGTCAGCAGCTCCGCGGTTTCGACCGCTTCGGTGGCGCTCACGAAGAAGCCGCCTGGTCGACGGCACCGCCGAAGCGGCGGTCCCGCTTCGCGAACTCCAGGCAGGCCCGCCACAGGTGGGTGCGGTCGAAGTCCGGGAACAGCGTGTCCTGGTAGACCATCTCGGCGTAGGCCGACTGCCACAACAGGAAGTTCGACGTCCGCTGCTCGCCCGAGGGCCGCAGGAACAGGTCCACGTCCGGCATTTCCGGCTGGTACAGGTACTTCCCGATGGTCTTCTCGTTCACCTTGTCGGGGTTCAGCTTCCCCGCGGCGACGTCCTGCGCGATCCGCTGCATCGCGTCGCCCAGCTCGGCGCGGCCGCCGTAGTTGACGCACATGGTCATGTTCAGCGCCGTGTTGTGCTTGGTCTTCTCCTCGGCCGCCTGCAGCTCCTTGATCACCGACGCCCACAGCTTGGGACGGCGGCCGGCCCAGCGGATGCGCACGCCGATCGAGCCGAGGTAGTCGACCTGGCGGCGGATGGTGTCGCGGTTGAAGCCCATCAGGAACCGCACCTCTTCGGGGCTGCGCTTCCAGTTCTCGGTCGAAAACGCGTACACCGAGAGCCACTTGACGCCGAGTTCGACGGCCCCGCTGGCGACGTCGATCATCACCGCTTCGCCGCGTTTGTGCCCCTCGATCCGCGGCAGGCCGCGCTGGTTGGCCCAGCGCCCGTTGCCGTCCATGACCAGCGCGACGTGCTTCGGCACCAGTTCGCGCGGGATCTCCGGGGGTTTCGCGCCGGACGGGTGCGGATCCGGGGCCCGCAGCTCGTATCGCGACGCCTTGTTCTCGCGTCCCCTGCGCAGCACTGCGAGCCTCCCTGGATGGGTGATACCGATCGGGCCCGACCCTACTGCGTGGGCGCCACCCTCTCCCGGGCGCGTCGCTCGACCAGGGGCAGGGACCTCAGCTGCCGCTCCAGGTGCCACTGCAGGTGGGCCGCGACCAGGCCGCTCGCGTCGCGGCGGGTGCCGGGCAGGGTCGACTCCGCCATCGCCCATTCGCCGTGCAGCAGGGCCGTGAGCAGGTCCAGGACCTCGGGCGCGGGGTGCACGGACCCCGGGACGCGGCAGTCCTGGCACATCGAGCCGCCGGCGGGGACGCTGAACGCGACGTGCGGGCCGGGCAGGCCGCAGCGGGCGCATTCGGTGAGCGCGGGCGCCCAGCCGGCGTAGGACATCGCGCGGAGGAAGAACGCGTCGAGCACGAGGGAGGAGTCACGCTGCCCCTCGGCCAGCGCCCGCAGCGCGCCGACGACGAGCAGGTACAGCTTGAGCACCGGCTCGCCCTCTTCGGCCGAGAGGCGGTCCGCGGTTTCGGCGATCGCGCTGGCCGCGGTGTAGCTCTGGTAGTCGGCGACCAGCGGCAGCTGGAACGCGTCGACGGTCTCGACCTGCGTGATCACGTCGAGCGTCCGGCCGGTGTAGAACTGCACGTCGACGTGGCCGAACGGCTCCAGCCGCGCCCCGAAGCGCGAGGAGGTGCGCCGCACGCCCTTCGCGACGGCGCGGACCTTGCCGTGCCGCCGGGTCAGCAGGGTGACGATCCGGTCGGCCTCACCCAGCTTGTGCGTGCGCAACACCACCCCGGTGTCGCGGTAGAGGTTCACCACCCCGACATCGTCCCACTTCGGGGTGATGCCGGGGTGGAGCGCCCCGCGGAAACGGGCTCAGGAAACGCCGTAGGCGATCAGCGGGATGAGGAACGCGAACAGGACCAGGACGCAGCTGAGGCCGCCCAGGATCGAGGAGACCAGGCAGAGCGTCTTGGTCGTCCGCGACGCCTGCTCCGCCATCATGTAGTTGCCCTGCATCTTGTACGTGCCGACCTCGTTGGACTTCATGATCGCGAAGATCCCGAGGATGATGCCGCCGAGGAAGAGCGAGGCGATCGCCCAGCCCTTGTAGTCCTTGATCTGGTTGATGTCGCCCCCACCGGGCATGCCGTAGCCCGGGGCGCCGTAGCCGGGCGCACCGAAGCCACCGGTGGGCGGCTGGCCGTACGGCGCGGGCTGCCCGTACGGCGCAGGCTGGCCGTACGGCGCGGGCTGGCCGTAGGGCGCGGGCACGCCGCCGGACGGCGGGCCGTAGCCGGGCTGCTGCGGCTGCTGGCCGTAGGGCTGCTGCTGGCCGTAGGGATTGGTCATGACGTCGTACCCCAACTGTTCGTGAACTTCCGCCGGGAAACCCCGGCGGGTGCGGAAAAAATCAGCGCTGCTCGTTCGGCGGCTGCCCGAACTGGCCGGGCTGGATCTTCTGGGTCGCTTCGGATTCACCGGGGACGTCCGGGCGCAGCATCTGCGTCCGCTCGGCCTGCTCGTCGAAGGCCGGACCGCTCCCGGAGCCCGGGCGCAGCATCTGGGTGCGTTCGGCCTGCTCGTCGAACGCCCCGCCGCCCGGCGGCGGGGCCAGCGGCTGCGGGGGCTGGGCGCCGAAGCCACCGGAGGACGGCGGCTGGCCGAACCCGCCCGGCTGCGGCTGGCCGAAGCCACCCGGTGCCGACTGCTGCTCGAACCCGCCGGACTGCGGCTGCTGCGGGAAGCCACCGGACGCGGGCTGGCCGAACTGGCCCGGCTGGCCCGGCTGACCCGGCGACGGGAACCCGCCGGCGAACGACTGCGCGCTCTGCGGCGCGAACGGCGCGGCCGCGTCGTCGGCGTTGACCACGACGGTGCCGATGATCTTGTCGGCGAGCGTCTGGGACTTGTCGTCCCACAGCGGCCACAGCCAGCCGACGTAGCAGATGACGTTGTCGACGACGTGGGCGAGATCGCGCACGAACGCCGTACCGGCCCCGACCGGCTGCCCGCTGTCCTCGCGGACCAGCTTGATCTTCGCCACGCGCTTGCCGAGCGACTGACCGGTGTTGCCCTGCTGGATCCACCGGTTGTAGACGCACCAGCCGATCCAGGCGAGCGCGACGAGCAGGCTCAGCATCGAACCGGCGTTCCCGCTGAACGACAGCGGGATGATGATCGCGTACAGCAGGACGACGGGCCCGAAGTCGATGAGCGCGCCGAGGGCGCGCTGGCCCCAGCTCGCGTAGTTGCGCGGCGGGCCGAAGGGGTTGCCCTGCTGGCCGAACGGCGCGGGCTGGCCGTACGGCGCCGGCTGCCCGTACGGCGCCGGCTGCCCGTACGGCGCCGGCTGGCCGTAGGGCGTGGGCTGCCCGTACGGCGGCTGTCCCGGCTGCTGTCCGAACGGCTGGCCACCGGGCTGCTGCCCGAAGGACTGCTGACCGTAGGGATCGGTCATTGGGTCTCCCCCTCGCTGGTCACTCCGCCGCGCGTCCCGTGCAGGACCCCGGACGTACGGCGCGGTCCGCGGGAGCGTACTCGGTACACCCGCGGCCGCGCTGCTCAGGCTGCGGCTCAGACGCGCAGGCCGGTGAACGGGGCGAACGGGAGGTTGCGGATGACGAACCAGACGACGAACACGACGGTGAACGCGAGTGGCGTCCACCGCCAGTGCAGCCAGCTGTTCATCGCGCGGCCCCGCAGCCGCCCGAGGGTCCACGCGGCCATGCTCCACACGAAGAGGAACACGAAGGCGAACGACACGGCGTTGTAGTGCAGGGCCGCGGGGATGTCGCCGTGCATCAGGCTGTACGCCATCCGCATGCCGCCGCAGCCCGGGCAGTCGATGCCGAACATGGCCTTGGTCGGGCAGAGCGGCAGGAAACCGCCCGGGGTGGTCGGGTCGCCGACCCAGACCACCACGCTGCACACGCCGAGCCCGGCCACGACGGCCAGCGGCGGGGCGAGCGCCCGCAGCTTCTCCTTCGCCCCCCGGGCGGGGATTCCGGTGTAGACGGTCGGGGCCGTCACTACCGGAACCCCGCCGACGAGACGCCGATGCCCAGGATGACGACGAACACGACGACGTAGAGCAGCAGGAGGATCCCGACCGAGATGGCCGACCACATCGCCCACTTGCGGGCGTCGGCGGCGGCCTTCTGCGCCTCGGCGTGGAAACCCTGGAACCACAGCGACTGCACCTGGCTGGCCTTCACGATCGCGACCACGCCCAGGGGCAGGCAGCACAACACGGTGCTCAGGATCGCCCACACCATGTTGTTGTCCGGCGGTGGCCCGTAGTTGGGCGGGTAGCCGTAGCCGTAGCCGGGTGGCGGCCCGCCCGGGGGCGGGTACGGCGGCGGGTACTGGTCGGTCACCGGGTTCCTCCTGCTGCTCGGTTACGTCAGTATCGCGAAGGCACCGTCGCGTTGAACGCGAACGCGCCCGAGATCAGCAGGATGATCCACAGCACGTTGAGCACGACACCGACGATCGCGGCGATGATCGCCCACTTCTTGGCGGAGTCGGCCGCCTGCTGCGCGGCCGCGGTCTGGCCCTGCGCCCACAGGCCGTTCACCTTGGTGGCCTGCACGATCGACACGATGCCGAACGGGAGGCAGCAGAGGATCGTGGTGAGGATCGCCCACACGAGGTAGTTGCTCGGGGGCGGGCCCGGCTGGTAGCCACCCGGCTGCCCGCCGGGGTAGTTCGGCTGCCCGCCGGGCTGGTTCGGCTGGTCGCCGGGGTAGTTGGGCATGCCCTGGCTGTCGGTCATGATCGGTTGTTCCCCTTCGTCGTGCTCCACAGACGACCACCGGGTCCGCTGCCTCCCCGACCGGCCGCGGTGTGGTCGAAGCCGCGACTGTAGGGGTCGGCGTGGCCGCGCGTCCGGTGATTGCTCCCGCCGCGACCGAATCGAGACCAGGAATTCCGCTGATCCTCCCCCGCGCGGCGAAGGAGCCGGTCAGAAGCCCAGCCGGCGTAACTGACGGGGGTCGCGCTGCCACTCCTTGGCCACCTTGATGTGCAGGTCGAGGTAGACCTTCGAGCCGAGCAGCGCCTCGATGTTCTTGCGGGCGGTGGCACCGACCTCGCGCAGCCGTTCGCCCTTGTGCCCGAGGATGATCCCCTTCTGGCTGGGCCGTTCCACGTAGAGGAACGCGTGCACGTCGACGAGGTCGTCGCGGCCTTCGCGGGGCAGCATCTCCTCGACGGTGACGGCGATCGAGTGCGGCAGCTCGTCGCGGACGCCTTCCAGCGCCGCCTCGCGGATCAGCTCGGCGACCAGCGTCTGCTCCGGCTCGTCGGTGAGCTCGCCGCCCGGGTAGAGCTGCGGGCCCTCGGGCAGCCGCTGGACCAGCAGGTCGGCCAGGGTGCCGACCTGGAAGCCGTCCACTGCGGACACCGGGACGAGCTCGGCGAACTCCATCACCTGCTGCAGCGCGAGCAACTGTTCGGCGACCTGCTGGGGCTGGACGAGGTCGGTCTTCGTGACGATGCCGATGACCGGCGTCCGCTTGGCTATCTTCTGCAGCTCGGCGGCGATGAACTTGTCGCCGGGCCCGATCTTCTCGTTCGCCGGGACGCAGAAGCCGACGACGTCCACTTCGGACCACGTCGTGTGCACGATGTCGTTGAGCCGCTCGCCGAGCAGGGTGCGCGGGCGGTGCAGGCCGGGCGTGTCGATCAGGACGAGCTGGGCGTCCTCGCGGTGCACGATCCCGCGGATCGCGTGCCGGGTCGTCTGCGGCTTGCTGGAGGTGATCGCGACCTTGGTGCCGACGAGGGCGTTGGTCAGCGTCGACTTGCCGGCGTTGGGCCGGCCGACGAAGCAGGCGAAGCCGGAACGGTGCCCGGTCATCGGCCGAGCACCTGGAGGACTTCGCCCTGCGGGTCGGCGAGGATGATCGGGGCGTCCTTCGCGATGTCGCGCACCGCGTGCACGGACGCCTCCTTGAGCAGCACATCGCCGCTGACGACAGCGGCGGCCTCGATGCCCTCGGCGCCGCTGGACAAAGCGGCGGCGACCGCGGCCTGGAGCGCGGTGAGCTTGAACGACGGCTGGTCGACCGTGCCCGCGGCGTAGGTGCGGCCGTCGGTGTCGCGGACCGCGGCGCCTTCGGGAGCCTGGATGCGGGCGCGCGAGGACCGGGCCAGCGTGACGAGTTTCCGGTCCTCGGCCTCGAGGTCAGGCATGTTCGACGCTCCTGTCGCGTTCGTCGGGGTGGGGCAGGCGCGTGCGGCGGCGCGTCCGGTCGACGGGGTCCGTCATGGCCTCGGCGTCGGCCGGGTGCACGACCACGGAGGTGATCCGCATGCGGCCGCGCCGGTCCTTGCCCCCTTCGGCGAACAGCCGAAGGCCGGCGACCTCGGCTTCGGCCCCCGGCAGCGGGACCCTACCCAGTCGTTCCGCGAGCAGCCCGCCCACGGTCTCCACGTCGTGGTCTTCGAGGTCGATGCCGAACAGTTCGCCCAGGTCGTCGACGGTCATCCGGGACGACACGCGGACCGCGCCGCCGTCGAGCTCCTCGACCTCGGGGCGCTCGTCGGCGTCGGACTCGTCGGTGATCTCGCCGACGATCTCCTCGAGGACGTCTTCGATGGTCAGCAGGCCCGCGGTGCCGCCGTACTCGTCGACGGCGATCGCCATGTGGTTGTGCGAGCGCTGCATCTCCTTGAGCAGCTCGTCCAGGCGCTTCGAGTCGGGGACGAAGGACGCCTGGTTCATCACGGAGTCGACGACCGTGCTCGGCCCGTCGGGGTCGAGGTAGCCGGTCATCAGGTCCTTGATGTTGACGACGCCGACGATGTCGTCGACGGACTCGTCGATCACCGGCAGCCGGGTGAACCCGGTGCGCAGCGCGAGCGCGAGGGCCTGCCGGACGGTCTTGGTGCGCTCGATCCAGACGATCTCGGTGCGCGGCACCATGACCTCGCGGGCCACGGTGTCGCCGAGCTCGAACACCGAGTGGATCATCTCGCGTTCGGAGTCCTCGACGACGCCGCGTTCCTGGGCCAGGTCGACGAGCTCGCGCAGCTCGACCTCGGAGGTGAACGGCCCTTCGCGGAAGCCCTGGCCGGGGGTGATGGCGTTACCGATGAGGATGAGCAGCCGCGACAGCGGGCCGAGGACCGAGCCGAGGACCCGGACGGGCCCGGCGACGTACCGGCCGATGCGGTACGGGTGCTGGCGGCCGAGGGTGCGGGGGCCGACGCCGATGAGGACGTAGCTGACGACGACCATCACGACCGCGGCGACCAGCACGGCGAGGCCCAGCGGCGCCAGCCGGGTGCCGACGAACACCGTGACGAGCACGGTCGCCGTGAGCTCGCAGCCGAGGCGGAGCAGGAGCAGCAGGTTGATGTGCCGTCGCCGTTCGGCGACGATGGCGGCGAGGTGCCGGGCGCCGGGCAGCCCGAGCCGGGCGAGGCCGTCGGCCCGGGCCTGCGAGACGGTGCTGATGGCCGCGTCGGCCGCCGCGAACACGCCGGCCAGGAGGACGAGCGCGATCGCGAAGAAGAGCTGTTCCATGGCTGACGCCTAGGGCGTTTCCCCGGCGGGTGGTTCGGCGGGGGCCTCGAGGCCGGCGATGCCGAGGACACGGTCGTCGGTGCTGCGCTGGGCGTCCCGCTTGTCCAGGGCGGCGACGGCGTCCTGGTACTCGCCGAGGATGCGCTTCTGGAGGGCGAACATCTCGCGTTCCTCGGCGGGTTCGGCGTGGTCGTAGCCGAGGAGGTGGAGGCAGCCGTGCACGGTGAGCAGGTGCAGCTCGTCGATCAGCGAGTGGCCGGCGGTCTTGGCCTGGTCCTTGGCGAACGCCGGGCAGAGCACGATGTCCCCGAGCAGCGCCGGTGACGCGTCGGGCGCGTCGGGGCGGCGGGAGGAGTCGAGCTCGTCCATCGGGAAGGCCATCACGTCGGTGGGGCCCGGGAGGTCCATCCAGCGTTCGTGGAGGTCTTCCATGACGTCGAGGGTGACGAGCAGGATGGACAGCTCGGCGAGCGGGCTGACCTCCATCTTGTCGAGCGCGTAGCGGGCGGCGGAGACGATGGACGTCTCGTCGACGTCGACGCCGGACTCGTTGGCGATTTCGATGCTCAACGCCGGTTGCCCTTCCAGCCGTCGTTCTGCTGGGCGTCCTGCACGGCCTGCCACTTCTCGTAGGCGTCGACGATGTCGCCGACGAGCTTGTGCCGGACGACGTCCTGGCTGGTGAGCTCGGCGAAGTGGAGGTCCTCGACGCCGGTGAGGATGTCGCGCACGACGCGCAGGCCGCTGCGCTGCCCGCTGGGCAGGTCGACCTGGGTGATGTCGCCGGTGACGACGATCTTGGACCCGAAGCCGAGCCGGGTGAGGAACATCTTCATCTGCTCGGGCGTGGTGTTCTGGGCCTCGTCGAGGATGATGAAGGCGTCATTGAGCGTGCGGCCGCGCATGTAGGCCAGCGGTGCGATTTCGATCGTCCCGGCCTGCATGAGCCGCGGAATCGACTCCGGCTCGACCATGTCGTGCAGCGCGTCGTAGAGCGGCCGCAGGTACGGGTCGATCTTCTCGTTGAGCGTGCCCGGCAGGTACCCGAGGCGCTCGCCGGCTTCGACGGCGGGGCGGGTCAGGACGATCCGGGTGACCTGCTTGGCCTGCAGCGCCTGGACGGCCTTCGCCATCGCCAGGTACGTCTTGCCGGTACCGGCGGGGCCGATGCCGAAGACGACGGTGTGCTTGTCGATGGCGTCGACGTACCGCTTCTGGTTGAGCGTCTTGGGCCGGATGGTCTTGCCGCGCCGCGAGACGATGTTGAGGCTGAGCACCTCGGCGGGCGAGGCGTCTCCGGTGGAGAGCATGCCGACGGTGCGGCGCACGGTGTCGGGCCCGACCTGCTGGCCGCCGGTGGCGAGCTGCACGAGCTCGGCGAAGACGCGTTCGGCGAACGCGACGTCGGCGGGCGTGCCGGTCAGGGTGACTTCGTTGCCGCGCACGTGCACGTCGGCGGCCAGGAGTTCCTCGGCGACGCGCAGGTTCTCGTCCCGGGACCCGAGCAGGCTGAGCGCGGCGGCGTCGGGGATGGGGAACCGGGACTGCGCAGCCTGGACGGCGGCATCCTCGGTCTTGGCGACGTCCCCGGGGACGTCGGGACGGGCGGCACCACCCGGTACGGTTCCGGCCACGTGGCCTCAGGCCTGCTTTCTCGGTGAGGGAGAACGGACCCCACCGATGCTACTGGCACCCACCGACAGGACGCAGGCCGGTTTCCCTAGTCCTCCTGAGGAGCCCCGAACAACCCGAGCGGCTCACCACCGAGAACGTGGGCGTGCACGTGGAAGACGGTCTGCCCGGCATCGGAGTCGGTGTTGAAGACGACCCGGTACCCGCTCTCGAGGATCCCCTCGGCCTCGGCGACCTTGCGGGCGGTGGCCACGACATCGGCCAGCAGCTGCGGGTCGGCGGCGGCGAGCTCGGCCACGTTCCGGTACCGCTTCCGCGGCACGACGAGCACGTGCACCCGGGCCTGGGGCTGGATGTCGCGGAAAGCGAAGGTGGTTTCGTCCTGGTGGACGACATCGGCCGGGATCTCGCCGGCGATGATCCGTTCGAAGAGGGTGTCGGCCTCGGTTTCGCTCATGCGAGCACCTTATCGACCGCGGGAACTGAGATGCCGCGGCGCGGTAGACCCTGGGGGTCGATCTACCGCAACCGCGGCGGCCCGCCGGACCGAGGGGGGAGGTGCCCGGCGGAGTCTGTGTCTTCCCAGTGGCGCACCGAAACGATGAGTGGTGCGTTAGTAAACGAGAGTAACGGGTCGGAGTGTGATCGCGCCATAACTGGGCGCAAAATGAGGCCGGTTTTTTAGGTGATCTTTCACCGCCACCGCGTCGTGAGGGCTCCCAGCGCGCCCAGCGCCACCGCGGCGGCCGTCGATGTCCGCAGGACCGTCGTCCCGAGCCGCACGGCCCGCGCTCCGGCGTCTCGCAGCGTGCGGAGTTCCTCGTCCGTGACGCCGCCCTCGGGGCCGACGACCAGCAGGACGTCCCCCGTGCCGGGCAGCGGCAGGTCCGTCAGCCGGTCGGGGACGTCGGACTCCAGCACGATCGCCAGGGACATCGTCGCCACGAGGCCGGCCAGCTCCCCGGTGGTCACCGGCTCGGTGACGTCCGGGACGTGCGCGCGCCGAGCCTGCTTGGCGGCCGCCCGGGCCGTCGCGCGCCAGCGGGCCAGCGCCTTGTCGCCGCGGCCGCCGTCCTCCCACTTGGCGACGCTGCGGGCGGCCCGCCACGGCACGATCGCGTCGACGCCGGCCTCGGTGGCGAGTTCGACGGCGAGTTCCCCGCGATCGCCCTTGGCCAGCGCCTGCGCGACCAGGACCCGCAGCGCGGGCGGCTCCTCGGTCCAGAACTCCTCGACCGACAAGGCGAGCAAGGCGTCACGCCCGGCCTGGACCGACTCGACGACGCACCGCGCCATCGCGCCGGCGCCGTCGGACAGCACCAGCCGCTCGCCCACGCGCAGGCGGCGGACGGTGGCCGCGTGCCGGGCTTCCTCGCCGTCGAGGACCGCGCGGCCCGACGCCGGGACCGACGCGGCGAGGAAGACCGGCAGGGTGGTGTCGGGCACGGTCAGCGGTGGTTCTTGGCGCGGAGCTTGGAGAACAGCCCGCCGTGCTTGGTGCCGTTGGACGCCAGCGTCGGGACCTCTTCGCCGCGCTGCTGGGCCAGCTCGACGAGCAGCTCGCGCTGGGCGTCGTCGAGCTTGGTCGGGACCACGACGTCGATGTGGACGTGCAGGTCGCCGCGGCCGTCGACGCGGCCGGAGGACCGCAGCCGCGGCATGCCCTTGCCGGTGAGGACGAGCTCGGCGTTGGGCTGGGTGCCCGGTTCGACGTCGAGTTCGTAATCGCCGTCGACCAGGGTCGAGATCGGCACCGTGGCACCGAGCGCGGCCGTGGTCATCGGGATCCGGAAGTTGCAGTGCAGGTCGTGGCCCTGCCGGACGAAGACCTCGTGCGGGGTCTCGTCGATCTCGACGTAGAGGTCGCCCGCCGGGCCGCCGCCGGGGCCGACCTCGCCCTGGCCGGACAGCCGGATGCGCATGCCGTCGCCGACGCCCGGCGGGATCTTCGCGGTGACGTTGCGGCGGGCGCGGATGCGGCCGTCGCCGCCGCACTGGCGGCAGGGGTCGGGGATGACCTCGCCGAAGCCGCGGCAGACCGGGCAGGGGCGGGCGGTGACGACCTGGCCGAGGAACGACCGCTGGACGGACTGGACCTCGCCGGCGCCGCCGCAGGTGTCGCACGTCTTGACCGAGGTGCCCTCGCTGGTGCCCGCGCCGCGGCAGAGGTCGCAGACGATCGCGGTGTCGACGGCGATTTCCTTGTCGACGCCGGTCGCGCACTCCTCGAGGGTGAGGCCCAGCCGGATCAGGGCGTCCGAGCCGGGCTGGACCCGGCTGCGCGGGCCACGCCCGCGCCCGCCGCCACCGCCGGCCGCGCCGAAGAAGGCGTCCATGATGTCGCCGAGGCCGCCGAAGCCGGCGAACGGGTCGCCACCGCCCCCGCCGCGCGCGCCGTTGTCCATCGGGTCGCCGCCGAGGTCGACGATCTTGCGCTTCTGCGGGTCCGACAGCACCTCGTAAGCCGTGGTGACCTCGGCGAACTTGTGCTGGGCGTCGTCCGACGGGTTGACGTCGGGGTGCAGCTCCCGGGCCAGCTTCCGGTACGCGCGCTTGATCTCCTGATCGCTCGCGTTCTTGGCCACCCCGAGGATGCCGTAGTAGTCCCTCGCCACCGTCTCTGCTTCTCCTTCTGCTCTGCCCGGCTCAGCGGCCGGCCAGGATCTGCCCCACGTAGTTGGCGACCGCCCGCACCGCGGCGATCGTGCCGGGGTAGTCCATCCGGGTCGGGCCGACCACCCCCATGCCGCCGAGCACCACGTCGTCGCGGCCGTAGCCGATCGAGACGACCGAGGTGCTGCGCATCTGCTCGTCTTCATTTTCCTCACCGATGCGCACCGTGATCGCACCGGGGTTGCGCGCGGCGGCCAGCAGCTTGAGCACGACGACCTGTTCCTCGAGCGCCTCGAGGACCTGCCGCAGCGAGCCGGGGAAGTCGGCGACGTTGCGGGTGAGGTTCGCGGTGCCGCCGAGCACCAGGCGTTCCTCCGGGTGCTCGGCCAGCGACTCGACCAGCACCGTGGTGACGCGGATGAGCGCGTCCCGCAGCTCGCCGGGCGACTTGTCGGGCAGCTCGGCGACGCGGGCCGCAGCGTCGTTGAGCCGCCGTCCGGCCATGGCCGCGTTGAGCACGCTGCGGAGCCGGGCGACGTCCTCTTCGGTGACGACGTCGCCGAGGTCGACCGTGCGCTGGTCGACGCGCCCGTTGTCGGTGATCAGCACCAGCATCAGCCGCGCCGGGGTGAGCGGCACCACTTCGAGGTGCCGCACCTTGGCGTTGGTCAGCATCGGGTACTGGACGACGGCGACCTGCCGGGTCAGCTGCGCGAGCAGCCGGACCGAGCGCTTCAGGACGTCGTCGAGATCGGTGCCGCTGTCGAGGAAGGTGGTGATGGCCCGGCGTTCGGCGGCGCTCAGCGGCTTGATCTCCGAGAGCCGGTCGACGAAGAGGCGGTACCCCTTGTCGGTCGGGACGCGGCCGGCACTGGTGTGCGGCTGGGTGATGTAGCCCTCTTCTTCCAGCGTCGCCATGTCGTTGCGCACGGTGGCGCTCGACACACCCAGGTTGTGCCGCTCGACGATCGCCTTGGACCCGACGGGCTCCTGGTTGGACACGTAGTCGGCCACGATCGCGCGCAGCACGTCGAAGCGGCGTTCCTCCGCGTTGGCCACCGGTTCCTCACCTACCTCGCTCGCTGCTCGATCCGAGTTTACGTAAGCCTGAGCCGGTCGCGCTCAACGCGGGCCGTGCGGGGCGGGAACTGCTCTCCGGCCGGCCGGAGACGGCGCGTCTCCGGCCGGCCGGTGGGGGCCTGCCGGTGCGCCCCGCTCGCCGGTCAGCGGCGGGCGTCGATCACCATCTCCCCGCGGGTCACCGTGCGGAGGTGGTCACCGGCGAGCACGTCGTGCGGGTATCCGAGCTCGATCGCGGCCACCTCTTCGATGCGGGCCAGCTGCGACTCCGTCAAGCCGACCGCCAGCGCGCCCAGGTTGTCCTCGAGCTGCGCCGGGGTGCGGGCCCCGACGATCGGCGCCGTCACCGCCGGGTTCCGCAGCGTCCAGGCCAGGCCGACCTGCGCGGGGGTGCCGCCCAGCTCGGCGGCGACCTGCTTGACCACCTCGGCGATCGCGAGGCTCCGTTCGGTCACCATGCCCAGGCCGGCGTTGAAGCTCTTGCGGGTCCCGGTCTCCCCCGGGTCCAGGTCGGCGCGGCTGTACTTGCCGGTGAGCAGGCCGCCCGCCAGCGGTGAATACGGCGTCACCCCGAGCCCGAGGGCCCGGGCCATCGGGATCAGGTCGCGCTCGGCGTCCCGCCGGATCAGGCTGTACTCGACCTGCAGCGCGATCAGCGGCGACCAGCCCCGCAGGTCGGCGATCGCCTGCATCCGGGACACCTCCCAGGCCGGGACGTTCGACATCGCCACGTACCGGACCTTGCCCTGGCGGACCAGGTCATCGAGTCCGCGCAGGATCTCCTCCACCGGCGTCGTGAAGTCCCACACGTGCAGGTGAAGCAGGTCGAGGTAGTCCGTCTCCAGCCGCCGCAGGCTGGCCTCCACCGAGGCGAAGAGGCTCTTGCGGTGCGGGCCCCCGGAATTCGGGTCACCGGGCGTGCGCAGCGTCGAATACTTCGTCGCCAGCACCAGGCTCTCGCGGCGCCCGCGGGCGAACTCGCCGAGCAGGCGCTCCGAGCTGCCGTCGGTGTAGGTGTTCGCGGTGTCGAGGAAGTTGCCGCCGCGCTCGACGTAGGTGTCGAAGAGCTTGCGCGCCTCCTCCTTCTCCGCGCCCCAGCCCCACTCGGTGCCGAAGGTTGCCGTGCCCAGCGCGAGCGGGGACACCCGCAGCCCGGACCGGCCCAGCAGCCGGTAGGTGTCGAGGGTGAGTGCCATCTGTCCTCCTGTGTCCGTCGTCGGGCACCAGCCTGCGATCACCGCGGACCGGAGGTAAGGGAGAGGACTTCCTGGGAACACGAGTCCTACCTCCGGCGGTTGGACCGGGCATGATCACCCCGACCCAGGAGCTGGGCGCGTTCCTGCGCACCCGGCGCGAGCGTCTGGACCCGCGTGACTTCGGCCTGCCCGCGCGCCGGCAGTCGCGGCGCACCCCGGGACTGCGCCGCGAAGAGGTCGCCGAGCTGGCCGGCGTCAGCGTCGACTACGTCGTGCGGCTCGAACAGGCGCGGGGGCTGCGGCCGTCGGCGGACGTGGTGGCGGCCCTGTCCCGGGCCCTGCGCCTGACCCCCGCGGAACGCACCTACCTCTTCGACCTGACCCGGCAACGCCCGGACGACGCCGTCGAGCCCGCCACCGAAGCGGTGCCCTCCTTGGCGCGGCTGGTCGCCGACCTGTCGCCGCTGCCGGCCATGGTGCTGAACCACCGCTACGACATCCTGGCCTGGAACGGCGAAATGGCGGGGCTGCTCGTCGACTTCGGCGCCCTGTCGCCGTCGCAGCGCAACGCGATGTGGCTGTGCCTGCGGCATCCGGAGATCCGCGAGTCCTACGTCGACCGCGAGCGCGTGCTGAGGGAAGGCGTCACCCACCTGCGCGCCGCGTGGGCCGCCCACCCGGAAGACCCGGCGTTGCTCGGCCTCATCGCCGAGTGCACCCGGGACGGGGAATTCGCGCGGCTGTGGGCCGAGCGGGACGTCGCGGGCACCGGCCACGGGAGCAAGGTGCTGCGGCATCCCGTGGCCGGCGTGGTCGCGGTGGACTTCGAAGTGCTCCTGCCCCTCCAGGACACGGACCAGCGGGTGCTGATCGGCCGGCCCGCGGACGAGGCGAGCCGGGCCGCGCTCAGGAGTTGCGCGGGAAGCCCAGGTTGACCCCGGCGTGCGACCGGTCCGGCCACCGCGACGTCACGACCTTCGTCCGCGTGAAGAAGTGGAACCCTTCCGGCCCGTAAGCGTGGCTGTCCCCGAACAGCGAGTCCTTCCACCCCCCGAACGAGTAGTACCCCACCGGCACCGGGATCGGCACGTTCACCCCGACCATCCCGACCTCGACCTCGTTCTGGAACCGCCGCGCGGCCGCGCCGTCGCCGGTGAAGATCGCCGTGCCGTTGCCGTACGGGTTCGCGTTGATCAGCTCCAATGCCTCGTCGTACGAAGCCGTCCGCGCCACCGACAGCACCGGGCCGAAGATCTCGTCGGTGTAGATCGACATCGACGGGCGGACGTGGTCGAACAGCGTCGGGCCGAGCCAGAAGCCGTCCCCGGGCACCTCGATCCCCCGGCCGTCGACCACCAAAGCCGCACCCTCCGACACTCCGGCGTCCACATAGGACGAGACCCGGGCGTGGTGGGCGGCGGTGACCAGGGGCCCCATCTCCGACGAGGGGTCACGGCCGTCGCCGACGCGCAGCCGGGACATCCGCTCGGCGATCTTTTCCACGAGGGCGTCGCCGACCGGGTCGACGGCCACCACCACCGACACCGCCATGCACCGCTCCCCCGCCGAGCCGAAGCCGGCCGACACCGCGGCGTCGGCGGCCAGGTCGAGGTCGGCGTCCGGCAGCACCACCATGTGGTTCTTCGCCCCGCCGAGGGCCTGGACGCGCTTGCCGTGCCGGGTGCCGGTTTCGTAGACGTACCGCGCGATCGGCGTCGACCCGACGAACGAGATCGCCTTGACGTCGGCGTGCGCCAGCAGCCCGTCCACCGCGGTCTTGTCGCCGTGCAGCACGTTGAGCGCACCCGCGGGCAGCCCGGCCTCGGCGAACAGCTCCGCGATGAACACCGCCGCCGACGGGTCCTTCTCGCTCGGCTTGAGCACGACGGTGTTCCCGCAGGCCAGCGCGTTGGGGACGAACCACAGCGGCACCATGGCCGGGAAGTTGAACGGCGAGATCACGCCGACCACGCCGAGCGGCTGGGCGATCGAGTAGACGTCGACACCGGTGGACGCGTTCTCGCTGAAACCGCCCTTGAGCAGCTGGGCGGCGCCGCACGCGAACTCGACGTTCTCGATCGCGCGGGCGATCTCCCCGGCGGCGTCGGACTCGACCTTGCCGTGCTCGCTCGTGATGATCTTCGCCAGCTCGTGCTTACGCGCGGACAGCAGCTCGCGGAAGGCGAACAGCACCCGCGTCCGCCCGGCCAGTGACGTCCCGCGCCAGCCCGGCAGCGCCGCCTTGGCCGCGGCGACGGCGGCTTCGACCTCGGCGTCGCCGGCGAAGTCGACGACCGCCCGCACCTCGCCGGTGGCCGGGTCGAAGACCTCGCCGGAGCGCGCGGCGATCCCGTCGAACGACTTGCCGTCGATCCAGTGGCTGATGCGGTCGGTCACGGCGGCACTCCTTCGCTGGCGGCAACGTCCCCCCGAGTCTCCGGGCGGGCGCCACGCCAGGCCATCGGCAACGTGTACGGACTCGCTGTCCCGGCCGTACAGTCTGTCCCTGCCGAACACTCGAGGAGCCATGTACCCGACCGTCGCCGAGGTCCTCGCGCTGCCGGCGCTGCGCCACGGCCGCCCGCACGTCGTGGCCGGTGCGGCCGGCCTGGACGCGCCGGTGCGCTGGGCGCACGTCGCCGAGGTCGCCGACATCGCGCACCTGCTGCGCGGCGGCGAGCTGGTGCTGACCACCGGCGTCGCCCTGCCCGACGACGGCCCGGCGCTGGCCCGGTACGTCGCCGACCTGGCCGGGGTGGGCGTGGCCGGGGTCGTCGTCGAGCTGGTCCGGCACTGGAGCGACCGGCTGCCCGCCGCGCTGGTCGAAGCGGCCGAAGAGCACGGCCTGCCGCTGGTCACGCTCTCGCGCGAGACGCGGTTCGTGAGCGTCACCGAAGCGGTCAACGGCCAGATCGTCGACGCCCAGGTCGCCGAGCTGCGCGCCGCCGAGCGCGTGCACGAGACGTTCACCGCCCTGACGGTCGCGGGCGCCGAACCGGGTGTCGTCCTGGGCGAGGTCGCCCGGCTGACCGAACAGCCCGTGGTGCTGGAGACGCTGTCGCACGAGGTCCTCGCCTACGACGCGGCCGGCACCGACCCCGCCGAGCTGCTCACCGGCTGGCCGTCCCGGTCGCGGGTGGTGCAGGTCGGCGAGCGGACCGGCTACCACCCGGGTTCGGGCTGGCTGGTGACCGTGGTCGGCGCGCGCGGGCACGACTGGGGCCGGCTGATCGTCGTCTGCGCCGACCAGCCGCCGCACCGCCACCGGGTGGTCGCCGAGCGGGCCGCATCCGCGCTGGCCGTGCACCGGCTGGTCGCCAAGGACACCGACGGTCTCGAACGCCAGGCCCACCGCGCCCTCCTCTCCGAGCTGCTCGCGTCGCCGGCGCCGACGGCGGAGCTGCTGGCCCGGGCGTCCGCCCTGGCCGTGCCGCTGACCGGACGGCAGCTGGTCGGGCTGGCGGTCCGGCCGCGGCTGACCGGCACGTCCCGGCCCGCGCTGTCGACCCCGCCGGTGCTGCGCGAACTGGCCGAGGCGACGGTGCTGGCGGCGCGCCGCGCGAAGGTGTCGGCGCTGGTCGGGACGGACGACCTGGGCGTGCGGGCGCTGATCGCGCTGTCGCCGGAGGCGAACGCCGACGCGGTGCTGCACCGCCTCGCCACCGACGTCCACGAGGCCCGCGGCAGCGCACCGGGCGTACTGGCGGTCGGCACGACGGTGACGTCCCCGGCCGAAGCGCGCCGGACGTTGCTGGAGGCCAGCCAGGTCGCGGCCGCGGCGCTGGGGACGGGTGTGGAGCAGGTGGTGCACCGGCTGTCGGACGTCCGCCTGCGCGGGCTGCTGCACCTGCTGTCCGGCGACGAGCGCGTGACGGCGTTCGCTTTCCGTGAGCTGGGCCCGTTGCTGCAGCGCGACGCGGCGTCGGGCAGCCGCCTGGTGCAGGCGCTGCGGCACTACTGCGAGCAGGGCGGCAACAAGTCGGCGGCGGCCGCGGCGGCCCACACGTCGAGGACGGCGTACTACCAGCAGCTCGCCCGGATCGAGCAGGTCCTCGGCGTCCGGCTGGAGGAACCCGAGACGATGCTCTCGCTGTACGTGGCCCTCCTGGCGTGGGACCTCACCCGGACGAGCGAAGAAGACTCACCCGGACGTGCAGCACAGTGATCGGCTTCGGCGTGCCGATGGAACCGATATGGCCATAATCCCCCTCGCAGCATGCTTGATGAGCCTCGGTTGTCTCGCGCCGGCGCAACCCCCGGCGTCGACGCTGCAGCTGACCACCCACGACACCGCCAACCGCATCGGATCGGTGCTGCTGACGTGCGAGCCCACCGGCGGCACGCACCCGCAGCGCGACAAGGCGTGCGCGGTCCTTTCCGGTGTGGATGGCGACTTTTCGCGGATCAACGCGCGCCACCAGGCGTGCACGCTGATCTACGCCCCGGTGGACGTGACGGCGATCGGCACCTGGCACGGCAAACCGGTGTCGTACAAGACGACGTACGCGAACCGGTGCGAAGCGGATCGCGATTCGGACGGCGTGTTCGCGTTCTGACGCCGTTCTGCGACAAGGGAACGGCATCACCTGAAAGGGCACGGCCTGCTTCCGGGCAGGCTGTGCCCCATGCCACCACCGATTGCCACGCCCCGGGCCCGGGCTTTGGGGTTCGGGATGAGAAGGGCCCGGCAGGCCCGGAACCTGAAGGTCCGGGAGCTCGGGCGGATGATCGACGTGCCGCCGCAGAACATTTCCAATTGGGAGAGCGGCAAGCGGATCCCGAAGATCGACGAGCTCGCCACGATTCTGGGGGCGCTGCGGGTGGGCCCGGCGGAACGCGCGCGGCTGGTGAACCTGGCCCGCACTGCCACCGAGCCCAATTGGCTCGACCATGCGGTGGACGCATCCGAGCGGCTCGCGACCTACCTCGAATACGAGCGGGCCGCGACCAGCATGGCTTGCTGGGCGCCCGCTTTGGTGCCCGGCCTCCTCCAGACTCCCGCCTACATCAGGGCCATCTTCGCCGCCACGGGCCACCCGGCGGCGCACATCGAGAAGCAGGTCATGGCCAGGCTCGCCCGCCGGGAACTGCTGACCGGCCGCCACCGCCTGCCGTGCGGGATCCTGCTCGGCGAGGCGGTGCTGCACCAGAACATCGGCGGCCCGGCGGTCATGGCCGAGCAGCTCACCTACCTGCGCTCGCGGGTTCGGCTGCCGAACGTGTCGGTGCGCATCGTGCCGAATGGCATCGGCTACCACCCCGGGCTGTACGGGCCGTTCATCGTCTTCGATTACGCGGACCTGCCCGCCATCGTCTACCTGGAGCACCACCGGGGCAGCGGGTATGTTTACGACGAGCACGATGTGGCTGGTTACCGTGCGGCCAACAAGAACCTGTCCTCCCTGGCGCTGAGCGAGCACGACTCCGATCAGCTCATCCAGGGGGTGATCACCGAGCTGGAGGCCTGAAATGTCAGATGCCACCTGGCGGAAATCCTCCTACAGCGGCACCGAGGAATGTGTCGAAGTTCGGCTGTCCCAGATCCGCGACACGAAAGACCGCGCCGGCGGCACACTCTCCGTCACCACCCGATCGTGGGAAGCCCTCCTGAACTCTTTGCGCGCGCGGAAGCCGCCGGGTCGCCCCCACGACGGCCCGGTGGCTTCCGCGTAACTCTTAACCACGCGCGACCCGCCGGTCCGGTTCAGCCGCAGGCGGCCGGTGGGCCGAGCGTCACGTCCCGGGCCGTCGAGCGGCTCAGGTTCCAGGCGGGCCAGCCGTCCGGCGGGTCGTCCGCCAGGACCTGGCGGAGCACGCACGTGCGCAACGGTTCCGGCAACCGCGCCGAGACGACCGGGACCACGTCGGCGGAGAAGCCGGCCAGGTAGCGGTGGTCGAGGGGCTTGCCGGCCGCCGCGCGGTCGAGGTTGGCGTCGGCGATGAGGCGTTCCGGGTCGAGCACCGCGAGCACCAGCAGCGCCCCCGCGGCCGTGGCGACCGCCGCGCGGGGCAGCCACGCCGAGCGCAACCGGACCAGCGCCGCCAGGACCAGGACGAACAGCCCGCCGAACCACAGTTCGCAGACCTCGACCAGCAGGCGCAGGACCGTGAAGCCGTACGCTTCCTGGTAGGTCCACATGCGACTCAACGCGGACCCGACCAGCACCAGGCTCAAGGCGCTGAGCGTGCCGAGCAGGACGCGCTGCCGGAGCCGGTCGGCTTTCGTCGCGTCCGGCGCCCACCGCAGCGCCGCGGCGACGATGGCGAGCGTCAGCACGGTGACCGCGCACAGCTGCCAGAAGCCGCCGCGGGCGTACTCGGCCGACGTCAGGTTGCTGGTGCGCAGGACGTACTCGGTCCCGCCGAACAGCACGACCAGCCGCACCCCGACGAAGACCCCGAACACCAGGATCAGCACCACGAGCGGGACCGTCCATTCCAGACCGTATCCCGTCCGGTGTGGACGGTCACCCGACGCCCTTCGCGGTGGCGCGGCGAGGAAGTAGCACGCCCCGGCGACCACGGACGTGACGACGGCGAAGACGGCGCACCACCGCACGAGCGTCGCGACGCTGAGATCGGGAACCATGGCGTTGACGACGGCGGCGAAGGCGGCATCGGCGCTGGCGAGCAGCGGCACGAAGACGCCGACGAGCGCGGCGGCGGCGAGCACGGCGAGCGCGATCCGCCGGGCGACACCGTCGCGGCGGCCGGTGAAGCGCCCGACGCCGCGGCCGACCCACGGAAGGGCGAGGAACGCCTCGACTGGCAGGGCGAGCATGTCGTAGAGCACGGAGTTGACGGTCCGTTCCCCGACCACGGCCAGCGACCCGGCCACGACGGCGGCGAGCACGCAGAGTACGAACAGCCACCCGGACGCCCGCACGGCCCCCATGCCGAGCAGCGCGAGGGCAAGCCCGGCCCAGGCGGCATTTCGCCAGGTGAAGCTGCTCCCGGCCCGCGAACGCCGATCGGCGACGACCACCCCGGCGGCGACGGCCAGCCCGCTGAGCACCCACCCGATCCCGGGCCGGTCGACGGGCAGCACCAGCGCGCCGGCAACACCGGCGAGCCCGGCAGCGGGCAGAACGGCGGGCGGCAGGGGAACAACGGCGGACTTGGGTGGCGGCAGCGGCCGCATGAGAACGGGCGGAGCAGCTACGGCCACCCCACCGCCCGGCACGCCGACGGCGGGTCCTCCACCCGCAGTCGGCGCACCGGAAGGCCCCCATCGATCCCCACCCCGATCGGCGACCGCCGGCCGTTTCCCCCGCGGCACTCCCTTCCCCGCACCCGACTCCCCGACCACCGAAGCGGCAACCCCCGGCCCATCCCCGCCCCCATCAGCCACCACCGGCCCATCCCCCCGCGGCACTCCCTTCCCCGCCCCGCCGACGGCAGGTCCTCCACCAGCCGCCGGACCACCGGAAACCCCACCGGCCCCCGACCCATCCCCGCCCGAAAGCCCTCCGACCCCGGCCCCGCCGACGGCAGACCCCCCACCCGCCACCGCACCGCCCGGAACCCCTCCGACCCCCGGCCCGTCCCCGCCCCCATCAGCCACCACCGGCCGTTTCCCCCGCGGCACCGGCTTCCCATCCCCCGGTTGCCCGGGCACACCCATCCTGTTCTTCGGCATCTCGCCTGCTTCCATGTTCGCGTTTGCGAATACCCGGCCCGCAACCCCGCGGACCACCGAAAAGAGCAAAGATCAAGCCGGCAGCGTCACCCGGATCCGGCTCCCCACCCCCGCCGAGGGATCCACCACCCCGATCGTCCCCCCGTGCAGTTCCACCGCCCACCGCGCGATCGCCAGCCCCAGCCCCGTCCCCCCGCCGGACGGCCGCTCCCCCCGCGTGAACCGCTCGAACACCCGCTCCCGGTCCGCCGGTGCGATCCCCGGGCCCTCGTCGCACACGTCGATGCGCACCTCGCCCGGCCGCACCTCGGCCAGCACGCGCACCGAACCGCCCGCCGGGCCGTGGCGGGCCGCGTTCTCCAGCAGGTTGGCCACCACCTGGAACAGCCGGCCGCGGTCGGCCACCACCACGGCGTCGGCGGGTGTCACCGCGACCGAGAAACTGACCCCGCGCACCAATGCCGCCTCCGAGACCGCCTCGGACAGCAACGACGACAACGAAAACGACGTCTTGTGGAGCGGGATCGCGCCCGCGTCCAGCCGGGACAGGTCGAGCAGCTCGTCCACCAGCTTCGCCAGCCGCTCGGTCTGCTGCAGCGCCGTCTTCAACGTCGCCGGGTCGGGATCCTCGACCCCGTCGACCAGGTTCTCCAGCACGCCGTTCAACGCCGTGATCGGCGTCCGCAGCTCGTGGGACACGTTCGCGATGAGTTCGCGGCGCCGGCGGTCCGCGTCGCCGAGGTCGCCCGCCATCTGGTTGAACGCCAGGGCGAGCACCCCCACCTCGTCCCGTGTGGTCGCGCGGATCCGGCGCGTGTAGTCGCCCTTCGCCATCGCCCGCGCCGCGGCCGTCATCTCGCGCAGCGGCCGCGTCATGCCGTGGGCCAGCACCTGCGACAGCACCAGCGCCAGGACCATCGCGGTGATCGTCGTCCTGGGCGGCAGCCAGCCGATCTGCCAGTTGAAGAAGGCGAACGCCACCCCGCCGGACGCCACCATCAGGATCGCCAGCTTCAGCTTGATCGACCGGATCCGGTCGAGCGGCCGCGGCACGAAGTTCACGATCCCGCCTCCAGCGCGTAGCCGACGCCGTGCACCGTCCGGATGAGGTCCGCGCCGAGCTTCCGCCGCAGCGCCTTGATGTGGCTGTCCACCGCCCGGGTGCCCGCGGACGTGCTGTGGACGTCCCAGTCCCACACCTCCGACAGCAGCCGTTCCCGCGGCTGCACCACCCGCGGCCGCCGCGCGAAGTGCACCAGCAGGTCGAACTCGATCGGCGTCAGCTGCGCCGCGACGCCGGCCCGGGCGACGCGCCGCTGGTCGACGTCGATCTCCAGGTCGCCGAGCACGATCCGCGCGCCCGGAGCACCGGCGGACGAGCGCTCGACGCGCCGCAGCAGCGCGTGCACCCGGGCGGTCAGCACCCGCATCGAGAACGGCTTCGTGAGGTAGTCGTCGGCACCCACGCCGAGCCCGACCAGCAGGTCCGTCTCGTCGGCCCGCGCGGTCAGCATCAGCACCGGCACCGGCCGCCGCCCCTGGATCCGGCGGCAGACCTCGAGGCCGTCGAACCCCGGCAGCATCACGTCCAGCACCACCAGGTCCGGCTCCCCGGACGCCTCGGCCGAGACGGCGGCCGGCCCGTCGTGGGCGATGTCCACGGTGAACCCTTCGGCCCGCAGCCGGGCCGCGATCGACGCGGCGATCGTGACGTCGTCCTCGACGACGAGCACCCGCCGCCCACCCAGTTCCATGGCCACGACCCTAAGCACCTCCGGTGGAGACGGTCCGCGTGAAGTGTGAAGATCCTGTGGAGACGTTTCACCCGCTTTGCCGGTTCGTGACGGCCGGATGTGTGACGCAGGTCATGCACTCCGGGGCCGGTTCGCGCAATCGACAGACTGCACTCCTGAACAGCGAAGAGTGAACAGTCTGCCGTTGCCCCGGCGCTGACCAGGCGCGCAGGATTCCGCAATGGCGCCGACACCCGCAGACCAGCGCGTGCACGACGACGGCCGGGTCGAGCTCGACCCCGCCGACGTCGGGTCTCTCGAAGGCAGCCGGTTCTTCAACGAAGAGCTGGCCCCCGTCCCCGTCGAAAAACGGACCTGGACCACCTACAACTACTTCGCGCTCTGGATGGGGATGGCGCACAACATCCCCAGCTACGCCCTGGCCGCGTCGCTGATCGCGCTCGGCATGAACTGGGTGCAGGCGCTGCTCACCATCACCATCGGCAACCTGATCGTGCTGGCCCCGATGTTGCTCAACAGCCACGCCGGCACCAAGTACGGCATCCCGTTCCCGGTGTTCGCCCGCGCGTTCTACGGCCTGCGCGGCGCCAACCTGGCCGCGCTGCTGCGCGCGTTCATCGCGTGCGGCTGGTTCGGCATCCAGACGTGGGTCGGCGGCGAGGCCATCTACGTCATCCTCGGCCGGCTGCTCGGCTCCTGGTGGCGCGACTCCGCCGTCGTCGCCGGGCAGCACTGGACGCTCTGGCTGTCCTTCGTGGTCTTCTGGATCGGCCAGATGCTGATCATCTGGCGCGGCATGGAGGCGGTCCGCCGGTTCGAGAACTGGACGGCGCCGCTGGTGTCCGTCGGCTTCCTGATCATGCTCGGGTACGTGCTGGTCAAGGCGGGCGGCCTCGGCCCGATCCTGTCCGACGGCGGCAAGCTCGGCTGGGGCCCGGACTTCTGGAAGGTGTTCGCGCCGGCCCTGATGGCGATGATCGCGTTCTGGTCGACGCTGTCGCTGAACATGCCCGACTTCACCCGCTTCGGCGGCAGCCAGCGCAAGCAGGTCCGCGGCCAGATCCTCGGCCTGCCGACGACGATGACGTTCATCGCGATCGTGGCCATCCTGACCACCTCGGGCGGCCACGTGCTCTACGGCCAGGACATCTGGGACCCGGCGCAGCTGGCCGACAAGTTCACCAGCCCGGTCGTGGTCGTCGTCGCCCTGGTCGCGCTGGTGCTGGCGACGATCTCGGCGAACCTCGCGGCCAACGTCGTCAGCCCGTCCTACGACTTCTCCAACGCGTTCCCGAAGCGGATCACCTTCGCGATCGGCGGCGGGATCACCGGCGTCGTCGGCATCCTCATCCAGCCGTGGCGGCTGTACTCCGACCCGAACATCTACATCTTCGCCTGGCTCGGCTTCTACGGCGGCCTGCTCGGCGCGGTCGCCGGCGTGCTCGTCGCCGGGTACTGGGTCATCAACCGCACGAAGCTGCGGCTGAAGGACCTGTACACACCCGATGGGGTGTATTGGTTCAGCGGGGGCTGGAACTGGCGCGCGCTGGTCGCGACGCTGGTGGGAGCCGTCCTGGCGGTAGGAGGCGCGTACGGCGGGCCGTTCCCCGCCGACGGGCTCATCCCGTTCCTCAAGCCGCTTTACGACTACAACTGGGTGGTCGGCCTGGTCGGCGCGTTCGTCGTCTTCGCCGCCTTCTCCATGCCCTTGTCCACAACGAAGGAGGAAATCAGTGAGCGTGGTTCGAGCCGGCCTGATCCAGCAGCGGTGGACGGGTGACAAGGAGTCCATGATCAAGGCGGCGGTCGACCACATCGGCACCGCCGCTTCCCAGGGCGCCCAGGTCGTCTGCCTGCAGGAGCTGTTCTACGGGCCGTACTTCTGCCAGGTGCAGGACGCCGACTACTACTCCTACACCGAGGCCATCCCGGACGGGCCCACCACGAAGCTCATGCAGGAGGTGGCCGAGCGCCACGGCGTCGTGCTGATCGTGCCGATGTACGAGGTCGAGCAGCCCGGCGTCTACTACAACACCGCCGCGGTGATCGACGCCGACGGCACCTACCTCGGCAAGTACCGCAAGAACCACATCCCCCAGGTGAAGGGGTTCTGGGAGAAGTTCTACTTCCGCCCCGGCAACCTCGGCTACCCGGTGTTCGACACGGCCGTGGGCCGCATCGGCGTCTACATCTGCTACGAGCGGCACTTCCCGGAGGGCTGGCGCGCGCTCGGCCTGGCCGGGGCGAAGATCGTGTTCAACCCGTCGGCGACCAGCCGCAGCCTGTCGCAGTACCTGTGGAAGCTGGAGCAGCCGGCGGCCGCGGTGGCGAACGAGTACTTCGTCGGCGCGATCAACCGGGTCGGCGTGGAACCGCTGGGCGACAACGACTTCTACGGCCAGACGTACTTCGTCGACCCGCGCGGCCAGCTGATCGACGAGGCCGCCTCCGACACCGAAGACGAGGTCGTGGTGCGCGACCTCGACATGTCCCTGCTGGAGGAAGTCCGGAACACGTGGGCGTTCTACCGCGACCGCCGCCCGGACACCTACGGCCCGCTCGCGGAGGCCTGATGACCACGCTCATCCAGGGCGGTCAGGTCGTTTCACCGTCGGGCGCGCTGCTCGCGGACGTCCTCGTCGACGGCGAGACCATCGCCGCCGTCGGGGTGCCCGGGACGCTGTCCGGCGACGAGACGATCGACGCCACCGGGAAGTACGTGCTGCCCGGCGGGATCGACGCCCACACCCACATGGAGATGCCGTTCGGCGGGACGCACTCGGTCGACAGTTTTTCGACCGGGACCACGGCGGCCGCGTGGGGTGGCACGACCACGATCATCGACTTCGCCGTGCAGGCCAAGGGCACGTCCCTGTTGTCCACTTTGGACAAGTGGCACGCGAAAGCGGACGGCAACTGCGCGATCGACTACGGCTTCCACATGATCGTCTCCGACGTCAACGACCAGTCGTTGAAGGAGATGGAAGCCTGCATCGACGGCGGTGTCGGCAGCTTCAAGATGTTCATGGCGTACCCGGGGGTGTTCTACTCCACGGACGGGGAAATCCTGCTCGCGATGCAGAAAGCGCGCGAGATCGGCGCTACGATCATGATGCACGCGGAAAACGGCATCGCGATCGACCAGCTGGCGGCGCAGGCGTTCGCCGCGGGCAACATCGATCCCGTGCAGCACGGCCTCACCCGGCCGCCGGAACTGGAAGGAGAAGCCACCTCACGAGCGATTCAGCTGGCGAAGGTCACCGGCTCGCCGTTGTACATCGTGCACCTGTCGGCGTCGCAAGCGCTTGCGGCGGTGGCGGAAGCGCGCAACGACGGTCAGAACGTGTTCGCGGAGACGTGCCCGCAGTACCTGTACCTGTCCATCGAGGACCTGGCGAAGCCGGACTTCGAGGGTGCGAAGTACGTCGCTTCACCACCCCTGCGGGAGAAGTCGCACCAGGCCGACCTGTGGCGCGGGCTGCGGACGAACGACCTGTCCGTGGTGTCCACCGACCACTGCCCCTTCTGCTTCAAGGACCAGAAAGAACTGGGGCGTGGCGACTTCCGGGCCATCCCGAACGGGATCCCCGGTGTCGAACACCGGATGGACCTGCTGCACCAGGGCGTCGTCGCCGGTGAGCTGACGCTCGGCCGGTGGGTGGAGACGTGCTCGGCGACGCCGGCCCGGATGTTCGGGCTGTACCCCCGCAAGGGCGTGATCGCGGCGGGCTCGGACGCGGACATCGTGATCTACGACCCCTCGGCTGCGCAGACGTTGTCCGCTGAGACGCACCACATGAACGTGGACTACTCGGCGTACGAAGGGTTCGAGATCACCGGCCGGGTGCACACGGTGCTTTCGCGCGGCCGCGTGATCGTGTCGCCCGACGGGTTCACGGGGTCGACGTCGCACGGCAAGTTCCTGTCCCGCTCGCTGAACCAGTACTTGAACTGAGGTAGTGATGGACTTCGGGATCGTGCTGCAAACGGACCCGCCGGCGCGGGACGTCGTGCGTCTGATGAAGGACGCCGAGGACTGCGGGTTCCGCTACGGCTGGACGTTCGACTCGTGCGTCCTGTGGCAGGAACCGTTCGTCATCTACTCGGCCGTGTTGGCCGCGACTTCGTCGCTCGTCGTGGGACCGATGGTGACCAGCCCGGGGACGCGGGACTGGTCGGTGATGGCGTCGACGTTCGCCACGCTGAACGACATGTACGGCAACCGGACGGTCTGCGGCATCGGCCGCGGCGACTCGGCCCACCGCGTGGTCGGGAAGCCACCGTCCACTTTGGCCACCGTGCGCGACTGCATGCGTGTGGTCAAGGACCTGGCCGAAGGCCGCCCGGCGACGCTGAACGACAAGACCGTGCAGATCCCGTGGATCCGCAACGGTCACCTCGAAATGTGGATGGCCGGCTACGGGCCGAAAGCGCTGCAGACGGTCGGCGAGCACGCCGACGGCTTCATCCTGCAGTGCGCGGACCCGGCGATCGCCCGCTGGACGATCGGCGCGGTCCGCGACGCGGCCCGGGCGGCCGGCCGCGACCCGGGCGGCATCACGATCTGCGTCGCGGCCCCGGCGTACGTCGGCGAAGACCTGCCGCACCAGCGGGAACAGCTGCGCTGGTTCGGCGGGATGGTCGGCAACCACGTCGCCGACCTGGTGGCGCGGTACGGATCTTCCGGCGCGGTGCCGCGCGAGCTGACGGACTACATCCGCGAACGGGAGGGCTACGACTACAGCCACCACGGCAAGGCGGGCAACCCGTCGACCGAGTTCGTCCCGGACGAGATCGTGGACCGGTTCTGCCTGCTGGGCCCGCCTTCGTCCCACGTCGAGCGGCTGCAGGAGCTGGCGGAACTGGGCGTCGACCAGTTCTCGCTGTACCTGATGCACGACGACCGCGAAGCGACCTTGGCGTCCTACGGGTCGCAGATCATCCCGAAACTCACCGCGTAGGGCCCGCCCTACCCCGGTTCCGGGGGTGCGCACCAGCGCGCCCCCGGTCCCGGTGCCGAGACGATCGGGGCATGAACCTTCGTGTTGCGCTGGCCCTGGGGACGGCCACTCTCACGGTGGGTGCCGTCGCGCCCGCGGCCGCGGCGAGTCCCCCCGGCGTCGTCTGGGAAGACTCCTGCACCGCCGGGTACGAATGCGGTCACCTCGACGTCCCCCTGTCCTATCAGGACTCGTCCCCGGAGACCGTGCGGCTGGCGATCGCCCGGCTGCCCGCCACCGACCAGGCCCGCAAGCTGGGCACGATCTTCTCCAACCCCGGCGGACCGGGCTCGCCCGGCCGGTTCGCACCGGCGTTGACACCTGCACTGCACGCCCGGTTCGACATCGTCGGCTTCGACCCGCGCGGGGTCGGGGCGAGTTCGAAGATCCACTGCTTCACCGACCCGGCGCAGCTGGCGGTCCTGCAGCGAGCACTCGGCACGTTCCCGCTGAGCCGCGAGGCCGAGCAGCAGCAGATCGGGGACACGAAGACGGTCACCGACCTGTGCGAACAGAACGCGGGCCCGCTGGCGAACCACCTGTCGACCGGCACGATCGCCCGCGACCTGGACCGCCTGCGCGCCGCGTTCGGTGAGCCGAAACTGCGGTACTACGGGAAGTCGTACGGAACGTACCTCGGCGAGACGTACGCGAACCTGTTCCCGGACCGCGTCGGCAGGCTGGCTCTCGACGCGGTCGACGACCCGGCCCGCTGGGCCACCGGCCCCGGCCCGATGAGCTACCGCCTGCAGGGCTTCTCCGACGCCCCACGGGCACTCCAATCCTTTTTGGACGCCTGCGCGGCACGCTGCACGTTCGACTACCACGAGATCCTGGACCGGCTCGAACGCGGCCCGATCACGGTGACCGATCCGGCCGGCCACCAGGTGGCCGTCACCTACCAGAGCGCGATCGCCCGCATCCACACCTACCTGACCGACGCCGGGGCCGCGCCGACCCTCATGGCCTTCCTCCAGGCCCTGGCGGACCCGGCATCCCCTGCCCCGCCTTCCCCGGGCGGCCCTCCGGACGCCGACTCCCTGCTGGGCGGCGGCGCAACCCTGTGCTCCGACGCGGCGAACCCGCGCGATCCCGCGGTTTGGTGGGACTACGCCCGCCGAGCCGACCGGGTAGGCCGCGGTTTCGGCCCGTACGACGTCTACAAGACGCTGCCGTGCGCCACGTGGAACGTCACGGACACCGGCCGCTACGCGGGACCGTGGAACCGCCCGACGGCACCGATCCTCCTGCTCGCCAACCGCCAAGGCGACCTGGAGACGCCGTACGCGGGCGCGCAACGGACAGAGCGCCTGCTGGGCAACGCCCGGCTGCTGAGCCTGGACACGTACGGCCACGGTTCCCGCGGCAAGAGCGCCTGCATCGATGCGTGGCTGGACCGCTACTTCGTCACCGGCGCGGTGCCCCCAGCGGGCACGCTTTGCGTTCCGGACCACCGGCCCTTCGGCTGACGGCGGCTGCGGTGGCCGGGGCCGTCCCCGGCCACCGTCCGGTCAGTCGTCGATCCCCCGTTCCGGCTTCTTCTCCCCCGGCGCCGGCTCGGGGGCCGCCGAGTGGTCGACCTCGATGGTCCATTCCTTGGCCAGCGCGGCGATCGCGCCGATGGCGGTGACCACCGGCGCGGCGATCGCGGCCACGACCCCGGCCGTGACCGGGATCTCCAGCACCGTGTGGCCTTCGTCGTTCTTGACCCGGATCCGCCGCACGTTGCCCTGGTGGATGAGCTCCTTGACCCGCGCGACCAGCTCCTGGCCGCGGAACTGCTCGGCCCGCTTCGTCGTCGCGTTGTCGACCGTCATGTTCGTTCCTCCTCGGATGAGCTTCGGCCTCGAGTCTGCCGAGGCCGAGGGCAGCGGCTCGAGAGCTGAATGTCCCCGTCCGAAGGGCGAAAGTCACCGGAAGGCGTCGGCACCGGCTTCCTGCCGGACGGCTTCGAGGGCGCCGCGCAGCTCGGCGAGCCCGACGGAGCCGAGCGCCAGCCGCAGCGCGTGGGGCACGGCGGGTGTGGTCGCGAACGGCTCGGCGGTGGCGACCGCGACCCGCCGCCGGGCCAGCGCCGCCGCGATCCGGTCCGGGCGCGCGTCCGGGGCCAGCGGCAACCACAGGAAGTACGACGAGGGGTGCGCGACCACCGGCAGCCCGGCAAGCACCTCGCCGGCGACGGCCTGCCGCCGCCGGGCGTCCTCGCGTTTCCGGGTTTCGAGGCGGTCGACCGTGCCGTCGTCGAGCCAGCGGCGGGCGATCTCGGCGATGAGCGCGGGCGTGTTCCACGTGGTGGCCCGGATGGCGCGTTCGAGCGACGGCACGAGCGCGTCCGGCGCAACGACGAACCCGAACCGCAGCCCGGTGGCGACGTTCTTCGACAACCCCGACACGTAAACGGTGGCCTCGGGCGCGAGCACGGCCAGCGGCGCCGGCGCGTCTTCGGCGAGGTAGGCGTAGGAGGCGTCCTCGATGAGGGTGAGCCCGTGCCGGCGGGCGATTTCGACGAGCCTGGTTCGATGGCCGTCGTCGAGCACCCAGCCCAGGGGGTTGTGCAGCGTCGGCATGGCGTACACGGCACGGACGTTCCGACGCCGGCACAGCCGGTCGAGCGCGTCGAGATCAGGCCCGGCCGCAGTCACCGGCAGCGGCGCGAGCTCCAGCCCGACGGTGCGGGCGAGGGCCCGGAAGCCGGGATAGGTGAGGGCATCGACGGCGACGACGTCCCCGGGCGAGAACAGGGTCATGGCGGTGACGGCGAGCCCGTGCTGGGCACCATCGACGATCAGCACGCGCTCCCGGCCGGCATCGAGACCGCGTCGCGTCAGGTGGCGCGCGACGGCGGCGCGGTCGTGGGCGCGCCCGCGGTGGGGTTGGTAGCGCAGGAGGGCATCGAGGTCACCGGCGGTGGCGAGGTCCCGCAGGGCTTGGCGCAGCAGCCCGGTCTGCCCGGGCAACGCGGGGCGGTTGAAGCTGAGGTCGAGCGCGTCGGCGGCGACCGACCGTTCATCGGCCGGCTCGGTCACCCGGGTGGGATCGCACACGAAGGTGCCCCGGCCCTGCTCACAGCTGACGAGCCCCATGGCTTCGAGCTCGGCGTAGACGCGCGAAGCGGTGACGACGGCAATGCCGTGCTCGGCGGCGAGGCGCCGGTGCGTGGGCAGCTTGGTCCCGGCGGCCCACCGCCCCTCGCGGATCTGCTCCGCGAAGACGTCGACGATTCCCTTGTACTTCGGTATCCGCACTCGGCGGATTGTAGGCAGGACAATTCTTGGACTGTCCTGGATGAGCGGCCGTACGGTGCCCGCATGCGCATCGCCATCCTGACTTTCGACGGCTACAACGAACTCGACTCCCTCATCGCGCTGGGGATCCTCAACCGCACAGGCCTGCAGGTATCGATCGCCGCCCCGACCGCGCGGGTGACGTCGATGAACGGCGTCACGATCGACGCAACGACCGGCTTGGCCGAGGCCTGCACGGCGGACGCGGTGATCATCGGCAGCGGAGTCCGAACCCGCGAGGTGGTGGAGGACGCGGAGATCATGACGGTCTTGCGCGGTCTGGACCCAGAGCGCCAGCTGCTGGGGGCGCAGTGTTCGGGGACGCTGGTGCTGGCGAAGCTGGGGCTGCTGAGCGAGGTCCCGGCCTGCACGGATCTGACCACCAAACCTTGGGTGATCGCGGCGGGAGTGGAGGTGCTGAACCAGCCATTCTTCGCCCGCGGCAACGTGGCGACCGCGGGCGGCTGCCTGGCATCGACGTATCTGGCGACTTGGCTGATCAGCCGGTTGGCCGGAGTCGAGGCAGCCGAAAAGGCGATGCATTACGTGGCGCCGGTCGGCGAGAAGGAGGCGTACGTCGCGCGTGCACTGCGCAACGTGACGCCGTACCTGGAACCGGTGCGTGCCTGAGGACTTCCATGACGTCGGCCGAGATTTTCCGTCCCGCGACGGGCACCGTGGACCGGTCCCGAGATTTTCTTTCCCCGGCCGGTAACAGACGGAAGCAGGCAACCGATCCAGTCAGGGCATCCCCGTAACCGGACGGATTTCCCTCAGGGATCCGGACTGGTTCCCGCACAGAACGGCACTGGCATGGACATCGCGGAGCGCGCTCAGGCACTGGCATTGAAGATCCGCAAGCACAAGGAAGGCATCGAAACCGAAGAGGCGACCAAGAACGCCTTCGTGATGCCGTTCATCAGCACCGTTCTGGGTTACGACGTGTTCAACCCGGCTGAAGTCATCCCCGAGTTCACCGCCGACGTCGGTACCAAGCGAGGCGAGAAAATCGACTACGCGATCGTGCACAACGGTCAGGTGCAGGTTCTCGTCGAGGCCAAGAAGATCAACGACCCGCTCCGGATCGAGCACGCTTCCCAGCTGTTCCGCTACTTCGCCGTGACGAACGCCCGGATCGCCATCCTGACGAATGGGCAGGTGTACGAGTTCTACACCGACCTCGACGCCCCGAACCGGATGGACGCCAAGCCGTTCCTCGTGCTGGACTTCGCCGACATCGACGACACCCTGCTGCCCGAGCTGGCCAAGCTCACGAAGGAGTCCTTCGATCTCGACTCGGTCATCAGCGCCGCCGGCGAGCTGAAGTACATCGGCCAGTTGAAGCGCATCCTCGCGGCTCAGTTCAAGGAGCCGGAGGACGAGTGGATCAAGTTCCTGACTTCACGGGTTTACGAAGGCGCGATCACCCAGCGGGTCCGCGACCAGTTCGGACCGTTGGTGGCCAAGGCAGCCCACCAGTTCCTGAACGAGCAGGTCAACGACCGGTTGAAGAACGCGCTCGGCGGCCCGGACTCCTACGTGAGCGTCTCGAGCGGCAGCGTCGTTCAACCCGGGCAGCAGGAGCCGACGCAGGTCGTCGATGCCGGTGCGGCCGAGGAAGCCGAGCGAGTCGTCACGACCGAAGAGGAACTCGAGGGCTTCCGGATCGTCCGCGCCATCGTTTGCGCCGAGGTGCCCGCCGCAAGGATCGCCGCCCGCGACACCCAGACCTACTTCGGGGTCCTCCTGGACGACAACAACCGGAAGCCGATCGCCCGGCTGTGGTTCAACCGGTCGAAGAAGTACCTCGGCGTGTTCGACGAGAACAAGGTCGAGACCCGCCTGCCGATCACCACGGTGGAGGACATCTACCAGCACGCAGACCACCTGAGGAACACGGTGGCGAGGTACCTCACCGCAGGGCGCCCGCAAGCCTCGACTCCCGAACCGGTTCCCCCGGCTCGCTCCGCCGGCGCCTGGTAGTCCCAGGCTGCCACGCCGCCGAACGACCGTTGCGACGAACGGAGCTGGATGAAACGCAGCCGGGCGACCGCCCTCGTCGAAGACTTGCTGGGCAACCTGACTTCATCCGAGTGGCCGATACCCCTCGTCGAGTCCGTCTCCGTGTTCGGTTCTTACGCCCGCGGAGCTCTGGAACCCGCGGATGTGGACATCGCCGTGGATTTCCACCGTGACGAACGCTGGACCAGGCATTTCGTACACTGCATGTCCTACAGCAAGAACCCCTTCACCGTGTTCACCAGAGCGCTGCGCGGGAACACCCGGAGCGTGTCGATCATCTTCGAGCCGCAGAACTATCCGGACATCCCCATGACCCTGCTGTGGCAAAAAGGAGAAGCCGTCGAAACCGCGCTGGAGCGCCTCCGAGCGATACCCGCCGATCCCGATGCCGGCCGGGCCCCTCGGGATGGAATGCTTCCGTGCTTTGCCGGGATCGACAAATGGGTTCCCCGCCCGGTACGGGAAGAGATCGCCTGCCTCGTCGAGGACGGGGTCATCACCGTCGAACAGCTGACCCTGGCCGACAACGTGGTAACCGATCTGTCGGTCAAACGCATCATCGATTCCCTTGGGTCGAGACGAGTCCGTTGCGCCGCGCCGCACTGGCGGCAGTAGCGCACCTTGAAGGACGCGGCGTCGACCTCAACGCGATTTTCCTGCACGGCGAAGACACCGCAGCCGAGCGCACCCCGCATTCGATTGGCTTCCAGCTGACACATCTCCCTCTGCTGCTCCGCACCTTCGCCGAGTACGGCGGGGAAGAGTGGATCGAGGTCGTCCACCCGACCCGCCGCGGTCCCATGCACGCACTACGCATATGTCTGAAGGACCGGAGGAAGCTGGAGTCGAAGGGGACAAATCCCTGGTCGTACTTCAGCCCGTGGTGACCGCAGATCCGGTTCAGTCCACCAGAGCTTGGTAGACCAGCTGCCGCAACTGCGGTCGAAGGCGGTAGGTGCTCGACGGAAGCAGCTGGGTGTAGAAGCCCACCGTCAGGTTCTCGGCCGGGTCCACCCAGAAGGCCGTTGAGGCCGCTCCTCCCCAGGCGAACTCGCCTGCCGAAGACAGGGTGCGGGCCTTTACCGGGTCCTCCAGCACCGAGAAGCCCAAGCCGAAGCCGTGGCCGTCGAAGGGCATCTCGGCGAACAGGGGGCGGCCGAACTGTTCCAGGTCCACGTGGCCCGGGAGGTGGTTGCCGGCCATCAGGGACACCGTTCGCGGGGACAGCAGCCGGGCGTCATCCAGGGCTCCGCCGCGGAGGAGCATCTCGGTGAACCGCCAGTAGTCGTGGGCCGAGGACACCAGGCCTCCGCCTCCGGACAGGCAGTCCGGGGGCACCGTTCCCCAGCGGCCGAAAGCGTCGTTTCGGACCGCTCGGCCTGAGGCCGGGTCCCGGACGTACATGGCCGCCAAGCGGGTGGGGGTCGATGCCACGAAACCCGTGTCCTTCATGCCCAACGGCGCGAAGATGCGTGACGCGAAGAACTCGTCCAGGGGCATGCCCGAGACCACCTCGACGAGCCGGCCGAGGACGTCCGTCGCCACCGAGTAGTTCCACTCCGTGCCCGGCTGGAACAGCAGCGGCAGGGAGGCCCACTTCTCGGAACACGCGGCCAGGTCGAGGCCCGGCGGGGTGCCCCACTCGAAACCCGCCGCCCGGTAGATCGCGTCCACCGGGTGGCCGTGGTGGAAGCCGTACGTCAGGCCTGCCGTGTGCGTCAGCAGGTGCCAGACGCGGATCGGGGAGGTGGCCGGCTCGGTTGCGGGGGCCAGGGCCGATCCCTTGACGTACACTCGCGGGGACGCGAACTCCGGGAGCCAGCGGGAGATCGGGTCGTCCAGCTCCAGCAGGCCCTCTTCCGCCAGCATCATCGCCGCGACCGAGGTGACCGGTTTCGTCATCGAGAAGATCCGCCACAGCGTGTCCGGCTCCACCGGCAGCGATCCCTCGACGTCACGGTGGCCGCCGCGGCCCAGGTGGACGATCCGGCCGTGCCTGCTCACCACCGCGAGCCAGCCCGGCAACCGTCCATCTTCGACATACCGGTCGAAATGCGCGTCGATCCGGGACAGCCGCGCCGCGTCGAAGCCGGCTTCGGCCGGGTCGACGTCCACCTCGAAATCCGCCATGCGGCGAGGTTACTGTGCCGATGAGCACCAAGCCGGCTTGTTACTTCTCCCGCGCCCGCTCGGCCGCCTTCTCCTCGCGCCAGGCTTCGTCGTTCTTGCCGTAGCGCCAGTAGCCCGAGATCGACAGCAGCTCGCGCCGGACGCCGCGCTCGTCGAGCAGGTAGCGGCGCAGGTCCCGGACGAAGCCGGCCTCGCCGTGCACGAATGCCTGGACGAGACCCTCCCGCCACGGCAGCTCGCGCACCGCCGCCGCGACATCGCCGCCGGAAGCGCGGTGCAGCCAGGTGATCTGCGCGTCCGCCTTCGTGACCAGCGGCTGCTCCTCGTCCGCGTTCTCGACCAGGATCACCGCGTGCGCCGGGACGCCGGCCGGGAGCGCTTCGAGCGACGCCGCGATGGCCGGCAACGCGCTTTCGTCCCCCGCCAGCAGGTGCCAGTCCGCCTCGGCGCTCGGCGCGTAGGCGCCGCCCGGCCCCAGCAGCAGCAGTTCGTCGCCGGCCTGGGCCGTGGCCGCCCACGGACCCGCGATGCCCTCGTCTCCGTGGTGGACGAAGTCGAGGACCAGTTCGCCGGCCTGCGGGTCGAACGCCCGGACCGTGTAGGAGCGCTGCCGCGGCCAGTGTTCCCGCGGCATCGTGCTCCGGCACTCCTGGACGTCGAACGGCTCCGGGTACTCGACGCCCGGCACCTTGAACAGCACCTTCACGTAGGCGTCGGTGAAGGCGTTCGGCTCGAACGCGGCGATGCCGTCGCCGCCCGCGACGATCCGGATCATGTGCGGGGTCAGGCGTTCGGTGCGCAGCACCCGCAGCCGCACCGCGGGACGCCCGGACCGCCGGGGTGCTTCAGCCATCGGCCACTCCAACCATCGCTAAGGCTTACCTAAGTCAGCCTACGCGCCGAAAACCGCGCGCGGCTACTCAGGTGTGCCCAGTTCCTCGATCAACCTCCCGAATCCAGCCGCTACCTTCCCCCGGAACCCGATGAAGAACCGGTTGGCCAGGGGCACGCCCCATCGCCCCCGCGAAGCCACGTTGACGACCCGGTGCTCGACCAGGGACCCACCGGAGTCCGCCGTGACGCGGTATTCGCCGCGGTACCACCAGCCGCCCTGCACCGCCACGAACCCTCGCGAGCGGTCGACGTCCATCCGCATCGGATGGCCGCCGCCCAGCTTCGACCGCAACCGTTCGAACACCTCCCCCGGCGGCCGCGCGACCACTCCCGACGCCTCCGCAAGCGTTTTCACCCGCGCGGATCCGAAACCCGCGTGTTCTGGAACGCGGTGATCAGCCATTCGCCTCCCTCCCGGACGAGCACGAAGGAAACGGTCGACTCACGCCCTTCGTCGGCCACCTCCGCACCCGTCAGCGACGAACCACCGCCGACGACGACCACCGCGACGTCCGGCCGGACGAATCGCACCTTCGCTTCCTCACCCAGCGACCCGGTGAGCTTCGACCCCTTCAACGGCCCCTCGAACAGAGCCCGGTGCGAGCTTTCGATCGCCTCCCGGCCGGGGAAGTTCACCCCGAAGAACGTGACGTAGTCCGCATCCTCGGTGAAGAGCCGCCCGTACGCGGCGGCATCACCGCAGTTCCACGCGTCGGTGAGCCGGTCGAGCACCCCACGGACTTCGGCTTCCGCAGCAGACATCGCATCCCCCTTCGAACATCGTTCGTCCTACGAACACCGTTCTACTCTCGAACACTGTTCGCGTCAAGTACAGTGTTCGGGTGACCGTGCCCCCGCCGCCGTGGCGCAGCGCTCCCCGCCGCCGCGCCGCGAAACCCGTCCTCTCCCAGGCCTCGATCGTGCGAGCGGCCCTGATCGTCCTGGACGACGAGGGCTTCGACGCGGTCACCATGCGGCGGATCGCCCAGGAACTGGAGACCGGGCCGGCGTCGCTCTACGCGCACGTCTCGAACAAGGACGAACTGGCCGAGCTGATGCTCGACGCCGTGCTCGCCGACATCCAGACCCCGGAACCGGACCCGGCGCGCTGGGACGAGCAGGTCAAAGAGCTGGTCCGCGACCAGATCCAGGTGATGGCCGCGCACCGCGGCATCGCCCGCATCGCGTGGGACATCCCGGTGCCGGTCACGCCCCACTCGCTGAGGCTGGGCGAGGCGACGCTCGCCCTGCTCCGCGCGGGCGGGCTGACGCTCAAGCAGGCCACCTTCGCGGGCGACGCCCTAGCCCTCTACGCCAAGGCGTACGCCTACGAAGCGAGCGGCTGGACCTGGGGCGAGTTCGACCAGGCCGAAGCCGGCGAACGCGGCGAGCAGATGGTGGCGTACATGCGGTCCCTGCCTCCCGAGGCGTTCCCGAACCTGCTGCACGTCGGCGAGTTCTTCTCCGCGGAAACGGCGAAGGAACGCCTCGAGTTCGCGCTCGAGGCGTTCCTTGCCGGGTTGAAGGTGCTCGCGAAGAACTAGGGCGTGTCTGACAATGCTTTGGTCCAGGTGATCACCGCGTGCAGGACGACCGCTGACCTGTAGACGATGGCGAGCTTGTCGTAACGAGTA
>NZ_JBFANY010000024.1:0-118493 GCF_040674975.1 Amycolatopsis sp. NPDC049688 | reverse complement strand
GTCGGGTTTGTCAAGGCACGCTTTCCCGCCTTGACAAACCCGACCGGCGGCTGAAACTCCTACCGGAGGGGCGGGGGAGGTCGGACCCGCCCTGCCGCGGCAGAACAAAGCCGCGGCAGAGTCTTTCTGCCGCGGCTTTAAAGACATGTCCTCGCCGGACGGGCAGGCTCTGGGATGACCCCTCGTGCCGCTGTCGTCTCTCGTTGGGGAGGTGGGCCGCTGGGTGGTCATCCCGTCGCCTGAACGAGGCCTATCACTTTGAGCCGGGCCCGCAATCTTGCGCTGTCACCCGCGCGTTGCGCTCTGTGTTGCGGGCCCGGCTCAAAGTGATTTGACGGCCTCAGGCGACGGGATGACCACCCAGCTCCTTCATTAAGTCAAGTCAGCGGACCGCGTCCAGGGCGTTTACCAGGCCGTGGCCGTAGTACGAATTGTTCTTTGCCGGGCCCGTGCACTCCGTCTCCGTTGCCGTGCACTTCACGACGTCCGCCTCGCCCTCCAGCAAGCGCGTCAGCAGCCACGGCGGTGCTCCTCGGAAGCGCGATGCCAGCAGGGCCGCCACCCCGGCCACGTGCGGGGATGCCATCGATGTGCCGCACTTCGAGCCGTACGAGCCGCCGAACACCGTTGATGACAGGGGGCATGCCGGGCCGGCTCCCTCTGGTGGGGTCTGGGAGAAGTCGCCGCCCGGGGCCGTTACGGCGATCTCGCCGTAGTTGCTGAACGAGGACTTCGTGCCCGCGTAGCCCACCGATGACACGTTCACCACGCCGTCGATTGCCTTCGGGAGGATGCCGCACGACGCGTCCACCGGGTGGGGGCGGTTCGGGTCCGTTGTCTGCTTCGTCGTGTCGAAGCCCGAGTTGCCCGCCGCGGCCACGTTCAGGACGCCGTGGTGGGTTGAGAACTCGATTGCGCGGCGGACCGCTTCGTACGCTGCCGCGTCGCCTGCTTCGTGCGAGCAGAAGAACATGCCCGGGTCGACGTAGTAGCTGTTGTTCGTCACCGGGAAGCCGTGCTGCGCCGCCCAGACGAAGCCGCAGACCGCCGCCTCCGGGAAGATGTAACCCGCGTCGTTGACCACCTTCACCGAAGCCAGGCGCACGCCGGGGGCGATGCCCGTGAAGCCCGCCGCCGGGTCCTTGCCCGCGATTGTGCCCGCCACGTGCGTGCCGTGGTCCGATGTCGTCGGGGCCCAGGATGCCGGGGACAGGTCCGGTGCGCCCGTCACGCAGCCCGCCGACGCCCGCGGGTCGACCGTGTTGCGAAGCGCCGGGTGCGTTGCGTCGATGCCCGAGTCCAGCACGCCGACCGTCACCGAGCGGCTGCCCTGGTAGATCTTGTTGGCCTCCGGCGCGTGGATTGCCTTCATGTCCCACTGCTGGGCCGAGAGGTCACCCGCGGCCGCCGTCGACCGCGTGTCCTCCAGGGTCCGCACCGCGCCCAGGGAGCGGGCCGCCGCGCCGGACGAGGAAGCCACGTCCTTGCCGCCCGAGTACGCGCGGTAGACGCCGATCTTCTGCTGGAAGTCCGCGTTGCGCGAGCTGGCGATCGCGACGCCGATCTCGGCGTAGTACGCGACCTTCGTGCCGCACTTGGCCGCCAGCTCCTTGTCGACGGCCGCCGCGCGGGTGCCCGGCTGGTACGTCACGACGTAGGTGTACGGCGTGCTCGTCGTGTCGCAGGCGGCCGGTGCGGCTTCGGCCGCCGGCGCCGCGAACAGGCCGCCGCCCACGGCCAGCACGAGCGGGGCCGCCATTCGGCGTATACGGGACATTCCACCTCCAGGGTCAGTGGCGCCAACCTAAACCGGCCCCGGGGGGCGCGCCACCGACCAAAGTCAGGAGGAAACCCGCGAAGTCGCCCGGACTCCGCGCCAGCCCAGGACGCCGATGGCCGTGCCGAGCAGGAACGACACGACGGTCAGCACGGCGTGCACGACGAAGTACGCCGTCGGCGAGCCGCCGGGGGTCCAGGACCGGTCGCTGTCCCACAGGTTCTTGGCGAAGGTGATCCAGATGATCCAGGACCACACGCCGAAGGCCAGCAGGAACAGCGAGGTCCGTCGCGAAATGCGCATGCCCCTGAGTATGCGACGCGGGCCGCGGCGCTAGATTGCGTGGGTGCACTCCGTTGTCTCCCGGTCGCTCAAGGTCTTCACGACGACGCTCTCGGCCGCCCTCCTGGCCCTGAGCACGCCGGCGCTGGCGGCCGCGGCGCCGCAGCAGGGCCAGTGCGCGAACCACCAGGCCCCGCCGCCGCCGGTCGACACGTCGGAGAAGCCGGCGCCGGGCAAGCAGGTGCCGCCGCCGCTGGCCGTGCCCGCCGTCCCGGTCGGCGGCCCGCGGATGGCCGAATGCGGCCTGATCACCCCGGACGGCGCCCTCAACCCGCCGGACGGCAACACCGCGGCGTCGTGGGTGGTGCAGGACCTCGACAGCGGCGCGGTCGTCGCGGCCAAGGACCCGCACGCCCGCCAGCGGCCCGCGTCGCTGATCAAGACGCTGCTCGCGCTGGTCGTCGTCACCCAGCTGCAGCCGCAGCAGCCGATCGTCGCGACGAAGGAGGACGCGGAGCAGGAGTGCACCTGCGTCGGCCTCGTCGCCGGCGGCCAGTACACCGTCGACCAGCTGCTGCACGGCCTGCTGATGCACTCGGGCAACGACGTCGCGCACGCGCTCGCCACGGCGCTCGGCGGGGTCGACTCCACGGTGGCGAAGATGAACGCGCTGGCCGCGAAGATCGGCGCCCTCGACACCCGCGCCGCGACGCCGTCCGGCCTGGACGGCCCGGGCATGTCGACCTCGGCCTACGACCTCAGCCTGATCTTCCACTACGCGATGAAGCAACCGGAGTTCGCGAGCGTCGTCGCGACGAAGAACTTCGAGATCCCGGCGGCCGGCGGCAAGCCCGCCATCCCGATCTGGAACGACAACAAGCTGCTCGGCGTCTACCCCGGCTTCCTCGGCGGCAAGACCGGCTTCACCGACGACGCCCGCCACACCTACGTCGGCGCGGCGCAGCGCAAGGGCAAACGGCTCGCCGTCGTCATGCTGCGGGCCGAGCAGAAGCCGACGAAGGTGGTCGACCAGGCGGCGAAGCTGCTCGACTACGGCTTCGCGCTGGAGGACGACCGCGCGGCGCCGGTCGGCCAGATCAGCTACCAGGCGCCGGCCACCACCTCGGAGAACGGCGACCCGTCAGTGCTCGCCGACGGCGGCACGGGCACCGGCAACAGCGGCACGTCCGCGGCCGCGGCGAAGGACGACCCGTTCGGCGTCACCGGCTGGATCATCACGCTGGTGGTGTTCCTGATCATCGTCGGTGCGTTTGTGGTCGGGCACCAGCGCAAGCGGGCCACGCGCTAGCGGAAGCCGGGGCCCGGCTCCGGCGTCACCCGATCGGTGGTGATCTCGCCACCGCAGTGCCGGCAGGCCACGACGACGTCGGCGACCTCGCCGCAGTCCTGGTGCCGCAGGAGGATCGGCGGCCCCTCGGGGCCGGCCAGGTGCCGGTCGCCCCACCGCATGAGCGTGACGACCGCGCCGAAGAGGTCGCGCCCGGCCGGGGTGAGCACGTACTCGGGCACGGGGTCGACGCGGTCGAGCACGCCGGCGTCGACGAGGGTCTTGAGCCGGGCGGACAACGTCGGCCGCGGGATCGACAGGTTGCGCGCGAACTCGCCGTAGCGGCGGACGCCGAAGAACGACTCCCGCAGGATGAGCAGGCTCCACCGCTCGCCGACCAGGTCGAGCGCGCGGCCGACCGAGTCCGCGGTGAACCGGTGCGCCAGGTCGGTCACAGCTGCTCCGTGCGCGCGGGGACGCCCAGCAGCAGCTTGCCGGACAGCTCGTAGCTGGCCGGGTTCACCTGGAAGTGGGCGGTCGCCGTGTGGGCGTCGCGGAACCGGCGCTGCAGCGGCGAAGTCTCGTAGATCGCTGCGCCGCCGCCGAGGTCGTACATGCTTTCGGCGACCTTCGCGGCGGTGCGCGTGACGTGCGTGGCGGCCAGCCGGAGGCCGAGCTTGAGCGCGTCCGGCACCGGATCGGTGCCCTGCGCGGCCTGCCAGGCGTCGTCGATGCTCGTGTAGAAGAGCAGCCGCGCCGCGCGCAGGGCGGCTTCGGCCTCCGCGACGGCGGCCTGCGTCGGGGACCGCTCGGCCAGCGACCGGCTGGAGCCGAGCGGTTTGCGTGTAGAGGCGAGCTCGACGAGGTCGTCGATCGCGCCGCGGGCGTTGCCCAGCGCGGCCGCCGCGACCGACAACGCGAAGAAGCCGAACAGCGGAAACCGGTGCAGCGCAACGGCTTCCGGCGGCGGGCCGCCCATCACCGAGAAGACGCGGTGCTCCGGGACGAACAGCTCGTCGGCGACGCAGTCGTGGCTGCCGGTGCCACGCAGGCCGGTGGTGTGCCAGGTGTCGAGCACTTCGATTTCGGCCTTCGGCAGCGCGGCGACGTAGAGGGCGCTTTCGTGCACGAACCCGGCGAAGAGCCAGTCCGCGTGCGGGATGCCGCTGCAGAACGCCCAGCGGCCGGTGACGACGTACCCGCCGTCGACCCGGCGTCCGGTGCCGCGCGGCGCCCAGACGCCGGCGGCCACCGTGCGCGGGTCGCCGAACACCTCGTCGGCGCATTTCCGCGGCGCGTACGCCGACAGCAGGCTGCTCGTCACGGCGATCGAGACGCACCACCCGGCGGAGGCGTCCCCGCGCGCGACCGTCTCGGCCGTTTCGAGGCTGACGGCGGGCGGCGCTTCGGGGCCGCCGAGGTAGCCGGGGACGCCGGTGCGGAACAGCTGCGCGTCGACGAGCTTCGTGACGAGTTCGGGTGGCAGCGCGCGGTCCCGTTCGGTGACCGGGGCGAGCGTCTTGGCGAGGTCGGCACACTCGCGGGCGGCGTCCAGCAGCACGAAACCCTCCGGTTCAGAATTCTTACCGGTTCAGTTTCTTTACCGCCACCGCGGCTGTCAAGACTTGCGGCGGCCTCCCAGCCACGCCAGCAGCGCACCGGCGCTGAAGGCCCCGGCGACGGCCCCGAACCCGGGTCCGCGCTGCACGGTGACCCGCTGTTCGAGCCGCACCGGCGGCGGGGGCTCGACGACCGTGCGCTGGTTCTCCTTCGCCGTCGCCGTCCACGCCGTGACGAGCAGAAGGAAGCGCGAGACGAGGTTGGCGAACACCAGCAGGCCGATGACCGGCCCGAACAGCGCGAACGAAGGCGAGTTGGTCACGCTGGCCAGGTAGAAGGTGGCCGCCTGCTGCAGGATGACGAATCCGACGGAGGCGAACACGGCCCCCTTCACGGCACTGCGCAGCTCGACGCGCTCGCGGGGCAGGCGGGCGATCACCCAGATGAAGACGAGGGTGTTGGCGAGCAGGCCGAGCACGATCGTCGCCACCCGGAGCAGGAAGTTCGCCCAGGCGGCCTGGTCGAGATCGACCAGCTTGAGCAGGAAGCGCCCAACACCGCCGCCGACCGCGGTCAGCGCGAACGACACGATGAGCGCGACGCCGAGCCCGATGAGCGCGACGAAGTCCTTCGCTGTCTGCTTGACGAACGGCTGCGATTGTTTCTCCTGCCCCCACTGCGCGGTGAGCGCGTCGCGGAGGTTGGCCATCCAGCCGATCCCGGAGTAGAGGGCGATGAGCAGACCGAAGATCCCGATCCCGCTGCCGGACTTGAGCGCGGCGTCGACGATGCCGGTCACCAGGGGCTGCAGACCGGACGGCACCGAGTGCTGGATGCTGTCGCGGATCTGCTTGATGATGTCCGGGTCGTTGTTGACGGCCAGCCCGACCACGGCGAAGGCGACCATCAGGATCGGGATGACCGACAGCACGCTGAAGTAGGTGATGGCGGCGGCGTAGTGGTTGCCGTACCGCTCGGTGAAGGCGTCGTTGGCCCGGATCAGGTGGTCGAGCCACGGGTACTTCCGCTTCAACCGCGGAAGCAGCTTTTCCTTCTCTTCGTTCGCCACCGTGAAACGCTAACCACGGTGTGTGCACCCCGCAACGCGAGCGGCTCACGTGAGGGAGGCCCGGCTCAGGTGAGAGCAGCCAGCAGAGCGGGGTAGGCGTCCGCCGCGGTGAGGGCTGGGACTCCGCGGCTCGCCGCGAAGGTCGCAACCGCGTCGTACGCCCGGTCCAGGGCCGGCTCGGTCAGCGGAGCCGCAGCCTCGACCTCCGACCCACGAGCGGCGAAGCGGTGCCGGGCCACCGCGCGGCCCGGCAGCAGCACGAACTCGTGAAAGCTCGCCCGGCATTCGGCCGCCAAGGCTTCGAGGCGCTCGGGGAACCCGGGCCGGGCCACCAGTTGCGGCACCACCACATCGTGGCCCGCACCGAGATGCGTCCGGGCCGCCGCCAGCGCGATGTCCCGCGCCAGGGAACCGGCTTCGCCCGGAGATGCGCGCCAGCCGCCGAGCATCGCGCGGAGCCGGTCCACGTCCAAGGCCAGCGCCGGCGGGTGGTCGTCGGCGTAGCGCCGGGCGAGCGTCGACTTGCCGCTGCCCGGCGGGCCGTTGAGCAGGATCAGCTTCACCGCACCGGCGGCAGGAACCCGATCCGCTGGTAGGTCCTGGCCAGCGTCTTCGACGCCACCTCGCGCGCGCGTTCGGCACCCGCGGCGAGCACCTTGTCCAGCTCCGCCGTGTCGTCCAAATAGGACTGCGCGCGCTGCTGGATCGGCGTCACCCACTCGACGAACACCTCGCCGAGGTCCTTCTTCAGGTCGCCGTAGCCCTTGCCCTCGTACGCCGCTTCGAGGTCCGCGATCGAGCGGTCGGTCAGCGCCGAGTAGATGGTCAGCAGGTTCGACACGCCCGCCTTGTTCTCGGTGTCGAACCTGACCTCGCGGCCGGTGTCGGTGACCGCCGAGCGGATCTTCTTCGCCGAGCGCTTCGGGTCCTCGAGCAGCTCGATGATGCCGTTGACGTTCGCCGCCGACTTGCTCATCTTGGCCGTCGGTTCCTGTAGGTCGTAGATCTTCGCGGTGTCCTTGATGATGTACGGCTCCGGCACCACGAACGTCTTGCCCAGCCGGTTGTTGAAGCGCTGCGCGAGGTCGCGCGTCAGCTCCAGGTGCTGGCGCTGGTCCTCGCCGACCGGGACGGCGTCGGCCTGGTAGAGCAGGATGTCCGCGGCCTGCAGGACCGGGTAGGTGAACAGGCCGACGCTGGAGCGGTCGGAGCCCTGCTTCGCGGACTTGTCCTTGAACTGCGTCATCCGGCCGGCCTCGCCGAAGCCGGTCTGGCATTCGAGCACCCAGCTGAGCTGGGCGTGCTCCGGGACGTGGCTCTGGACGAACAGGGCGCTGCGCTGCGGGTCGATGCCGATGGCGAGCAGCTGCGCGGCCGAGACGCGGGTGCGCTGGCGCAGCACCTTCGGGTCCTGCTCGACGGTGATCGCGTGCAGGTCGACGACCGAGTAGAACGTCTCGTGCGTGTCCTGCAGCTTCACCCACTGGCGCAGCGCGCCGAGGTAGTTGCCGAGGTGGAACGAGTCGGCGGTCGGCTGGATCCCGGACAGGACCCGCGGGCGGCGCTCTGCTGCGACGGTCTGCTCTTCGGCCACGTCAGGATTCTTCCAGGCCGGGCTGACCGGCGGGCGGCGAGGGCCCTCAGGCGTGCGGACGCGGGGTGAGGAACGGCCGGGTCGGCGAGGCATCGGGCTCGCCGAGGACGGCTTCGGCCATCGCGGTCACCGGATCCTTCTCTTCCGGCAGGGCCGGGGCGGCTTCGGCGACCCGCGCCTTGCGGCGCTGCCGCAGCACACCGAGCGTCATGCCGACGATGCCGAGCGCAACGGCGACCAGGCCGACGGGACCGAGCAGGCCGAAGGTCTCGGCGTTGGTGTCGGCCTGCGCGGTCGTCGTGACCGCGGCGAACGCGCTGCCGCCGCCGGCCAGGAGCAGGCCGGCCGGAACGAGCGCGACGACCGCGGCCGCGCGGAAACCGCGCAGCATGGACCGCAACAGGGTTCGACCTGGGTTGCGCACCGGAGTGCCTCCCGCGAGTGACGAGCGAAACGCTCACCCATTCGAGTGAGACGCTGCATGCTACTGGTCAGAAAACTACCGAGCGTGTCAAGACCTGCCGATACTGATCAACTCGGAAGCGAGGGTAGCGCTCAATCCGTAATACGCTCCGAGCGCCCCCACGGTTCACTTCGATCACTCGACTGGGTGGCGCTGCTACTACCCGAAGCAGAGCAAGCCCGGAGCGTGCCCGAACGGGTGTCACCCGTTGGCCGGCTCGTTGTCCGGCCACGCCTGCACCCGTTCGGGTTACCGGGGGAAGTCGATGTCGTAGGTGGCGGTGACGGGGGCGTGGTCGGACCACCGCTGGTCGTAGGCGGCGGCCCGTTCGACGACGACGTCGACGACCTTCTCGGCGAGGCCGGGTGTCGCGAGCTGGCAGTCGATGCGCCAGCCGGAGTCGTTGTCGAAGGCCTGGCCGCGGTAGGACCACCAGGTGTAGGGCCCGGGGCCGTCGGGGTCGAGGCGGCGCTGGACGTCGGTGAAGCCGGCTTCGGTGTAGACGCGGCCGAGCCAGGCGCGTTCCTCGGGCAGGAAGCCGGAGTTCTTCCGGTTGCCGCGCCAGTTCTTGAGGTCGACGGTGTCATAGGCGATGTTCCAGTCCCCGACGACCAGCGCCTCCCGCCCACCCGCGGCGGCCTTCGCCCGGAGTTCCCCGAGGTAGGGCAGGAAGGCGGCCATGAAGCGTTCTTTTTCGTCCTGCCGTTCGGTACCGACATCCCCGCTGGGCAGGTAGAGACTGGCGACGACGACGTTCGGCAGGTGGACTTCGAGGTACCGCCCGGAGTCTTCGAACTCGGGTTCCCCGAAGCCGACCCGGACTTCTTCGGGCTCTACACGGCTGTAGACGGCAACGCCGTTGCGCCCCTTGAGGGCGGAGGGGGCGTGCACGGAGAACCACCCATCGGGTTCGACAACGGAGGCGGGAAGCTGACTGGCTTCGGCACGCACCTCTTGGCAGGCAACAACATCGGCTTCGGTGGCGGCGAGCCATTCGACGAAGCCCTTTTTGGCGGCGGCACGAAGCCCGTTGACGTTCACGGTGGAGACGGTCAGCACGAGCCCACGCTACCGGCCGAGCTGACGGCGGCCGGCCATCGGGCTGGCGGGGGTGGCGGGTGCGGCCGCGGCGATGGCGGCGGGCCGCCGGTCGCCAGGGTGGCAAGCGGTGGCGGTGGGCCGCCGGTCGCCAGGGTGGCGAGCGGCGGCCGGCCGCCGGTCGCCGGCTGCCAAGGGCGCCCGCGGCCCGACCAGCGGACTGGCGCGAACGGGCACGGGCAGGCCGGTGGCGGCCGGTGGCGTTGGCCCGCCGATCGCCACGGAAGGCCGGTGGTCGCGGCGGCGGTGGCCCGCCAGTCGCCAGAGCGGCGGGCGGTGGCCGTGGGCCGCCGATCGCCACGGAAGGCCGGTGGCCGTGGTGGTGCTGGGCGCCGCGGTCGTGCAAAACCGGTGCCGACAGCCGTTGCCGTTCTGACAGACTGCCGCGCATGGGCGATGCGGGGAGCCGGGTGACCGTGCTCGGCAGTTGCGGTGCCTGGCCGGAGGCCGGGCGGTCCTGCGCCGGTTTCCTGTTGGCGTACAACGGTTTCCGTGTCGTGCTCGACCTCGGATACGGGGCTGCCTCGCGGCTGTTCGCGCATTGCCGCGACGGGTTGCCCGATGCCGTGGTCGTGACGCACGAGCACCCGGACCATTGCGCCGACATCAGCGCCCTCGGGCGGGCCTGGCACTACACGGTCCAAGCCGGCACCCCATCGGCGCGCCTGCCGCTGCACTGCACGCCCGGCACCATCCGGCGGCTCGAGGCGATGGAGCCACGCCCGCATCCGGCGACACTGTTCGACGTGCACGACCTCGCCGACCCGGCCGAGATCGGCCCGTTCCGCCTCACGCCGTACCCGCTGCCGCACCACCAGCCGAACTTCGGCGTGCGCCTGAGCGCGCCCGGGCTCACCGTCGCGTACACGGGCGACACGGGACCCTCGCCGCTGCTGGCCGAGCTGGGCCGCGACGCGGACCTGTTCATCTGCGAAGCCACCCTCCGCACCCCACCACCGGAGGGCGAACCCCGCTACCTGATGACGGCCACCGAGGCCGGCCATTGGGCAGCCGAGGCCGGAGCCCGCCGGCTCCTGCTGACCCATTTCTGGCCCGGAACCGACCGAACGGCAGCAGCCGAGGAAGCCCGCACCGAGTTCGGCGGTGAGGTGCTGGTCGCGGAAGAGGACCTCGTCCTCGAGCTCTGAGGTCGGCCGCCGGCTCCCCCAGCCAGCGCCCCACGCCCCCGAACCGGCGGCCCGACCTCTCCGAGCCCGACGCACCCAGGGCCCAAACCGGCGGCCCGACCTCTCCGAACCCGGCGGACCCAGGGTTCCCAGTCCAGCGACCACGCCCAAACCGGCGGACCTGGCCCCTCAGAACCCGCGGCTCAGGCTCCCCAGCAGACCCCGACTCCCCAGCCCAGGGTCTCCGGCATCCAAGCCCCCGACGGCACCGCAGCAACGGTTCCCCGGCCGGCCCCAGGCTCCCCAAGCCCGACCCCGGCCACCCAGCAGCCACCGCAGGATCTCCGCCCCCGCGCTCCGACCCCCGTCCAAGCACGGTCCCCAGCCTCGACCCCGACCGGCCCCGGCCCGCGAGACTCCCCCTGGAGACCCCGCGGACCCACCGCATCCAGCCCTGCCGCATTCAGTTGTCGCCCGCCCCCGGACGTCCCCTCCTTCCCGGCGACCCACGCCGCCACCTGCGGTTTCCTTCCGGATCAGTTCTAGCACCCACCACCGACAAAAACCGGCCCCTGACCCCAGAAGGTACGATCATTAGCTTTAAAGCTATGAAGAGTAGCCACCATGTCCCCTAGAGCCGGCCTGACCACAGACGCCGTGGTCGATCTCGCCGTCAAGATCCTCGACGAAGCCGGTCCCGGGGAACTCACCCTCGCCAAGGTCGCCGAACGCGCCGGCGTTGCCGCCCCCTCGCTCTACAAGCACGTCAAGAACCTCGCCGACCTGAAACGGCTGATCGACCTGCGAATCGTCCGGGAAATGGCCGACGCGCTCCGGACCGCCGCCACCGGGCGCGAACGCGGGGACGCCATCAAAGCCATCGCCGACGCCTACCGCGCCTACCTGCAGCACCACCCGCACCGCACCGGAGCACTGACCGCCGCCCCGGACCGCGCCGACGACGAACTCAGCCAAGCCACCCACGCCGTCGCCGAAGTCGTCTTCGCCGTGCTCAGGCCCTTCGGCTTCGACCACGTCCAAGCCGTGCACGCGACCCGCTGCCTCCGCGCCGCCGTACACGGCTTCGCCGGCCTCGAAGCGTCAGGCGGCTTCGGGCGCCCCGAAGACGTCGACGAAAGCTTCGAAGTCCTCAAAACCATGCTCGTCCAGGGCCTCACGAACTACTCGGAGCAGAAATGAGCTTCTTCCTCGCCGTACTCCTCTTCACCGTCGCGCTCGGCGTGCTCGACGCCCGCTTCCCCTGGACGGAGACCCGCCGATGATCGCCGGGCACTTCGGGCTGGCCGCCGCCGTCAAGGCGGGCCGCCCCGCCATTCCCGTCTGGACGCTCATGCTCGCCACCGCCTGGCTCGACGTCGTCTTCGTGCCGCTCTACCTCAGCGGCGTCGAGACAGTCGACGGCGAAGGCTACGGCGGCGGCATCATCCACGCCGACTACACGCACTCCCTCATCGGCGCGCTCGTCCTCGCCGCGCTCTTCGGTGCGGTCGCGAGCAGATGGCTCGGCCGCCAAGCCGGGCTGGTCCTCGGCGGCGTCGTGTTCTCGCACTGGCTGCTCGACCTCGTCGTGCACCGAGCCGACCTGCCGATCCTGCCCGGCAACGCCGGTGACCTACCGACGTTCGGCTTCGGGCTCTGGCGGCTGCCCACCGTCTCGGCCGTCGTCGAACTGCTGATGCTGGCGGTCGGCATCGGCCTCTACTGGCGCGCCGCCGCGAAACGCGATCCGAAACGCGCCAGGACACTGGGCCTGTCCGCCGCGGCCTTCGGCGTGGTGACGCTCGCGGCCGACCTACTGGGCGTCTAGCAAGCGGAGCCGGCGACCGGCTGGGTGAAGGCCGCGGCCACCCACTTGTCGTCGGCCACCTTCCGGAAGCCGTTCTGGACGCCCGGCATCGCGTCGAACTGGGCGTCACGCAGGTATTTGCCGACGATCTTGGCGTTGCCGTCCGCCGCCTCGCGGGCGTTCAGGACGTCCGCCGTCACCGTCACCTTGCAGCCGGTGGCCGAAGCGCCCGAAGCCTGCTTGCCCGTGTTCATGGCGTACACGATGACGACCAGGACGAGCGCGCCCAAGATGAGCAGAGTCTTCTTCGACATGCTTTCCTCCAACCCGCGTGCCCCGTCCCCCCGCCAAGGGTAGGCAATCCTTTACCCGGACGGACAGCGCCGGACGCAGCAACCACCCGGAGGCGCCAGCGGTTCACGCGCGAGGTGACACGGCGTGATCAAAGCGAACGCCCCCTCCCCGGCGAACCGGGAAGGGGGCGTTCGAAAAGAACCTCAGCCCTGGGCGATCTTCTTCGCCAGGTTGTCGTCCAGCGTCGCGAGGAACTCCTCGGTCGTCTGCCACGGCTGGTCCTTGCTGATGAGCAGCGCGAGGTCCTTCGTCATCTGGCCGCTCTCGACGGTCTCGACGACGACCTGCTCCAGCGTGTTCGCGAAGCCGATCAGCTCCTGGTTGCCGTCCAGCTTGCCGCGGTGCTCGAGGCCGCGGGTCCAGGCGTAGATCGACGCGATCGGGTTCGTCGAGGTCGGCTTGCCCTGCTGGTGCTGGCGGTAGTGCCGGGTGACCGTGCCGTGCGCGGCCTCGGCCTCGACGGTCCGGCCGTCCGGCGTGCGCAGCACCGACGTCATCAGGCCGAGCGAGCCGAAGCCCTGCGCGACCGTGTCGGACTGGACGTCACCGTCGTAGTTCTTGCACGCCCAGACGTAGCCGCCCTCCCACTTCATCGCCGCGGCGACCATGTCGTCGATCAGGCGGTGCTCGTAGGAGATGCCCTTGGCGTCGAAGTCGGCCTTGAACTCGTTCTGGTAGATCTCCTCGAACACGTCCTTGAACTGGCCGTCGTAGGCCTTGAGGATGGTGTTCTTGGTGGAGAGGTACACCGGCAGGCCGCGGTCCAGGCCGTACTGCAGCGAGGCGCGCGCGAAGTCCTCGATGGACTTCTTGAAGTTGTACATCCCCATCGCGACGCCGCCGCCCTCGGGGAACTGCGCGACCTGGAACTCCATCGGCTCGGAGCCGTCGTCCGGGGTGTAGGTCACGGTCAGCTTGCCCGGGCCGGGGACCTTGAAGTTGGTCGCCTTGTACTGGTCGCCGTGCGCGTGGCGGCCGATGATGATCGGCTTGGTCCACGTCGGCACCAGCCGCGGGATGTTCTGGATGACGATGGGCTCGCGGAAGATCACGCCGCCGAGGATGTTGCGGATCGTCCCGTTCGGGGACAGCCACATCTTCTTGAGGCCGAACTCCTCGACGCGCGCCTCGTCCGGGGTGATCGTGGCGCACTTGACGCCGACGCCGTGCTTCTTGATGGCGTTCGCGGAGTCGATGGTGACCTGGTCGTCGGTGCGGTCCCGCTCCTCGATGCCCAGGTCGTAGTAGTCCAGGTTCACGTCCAGGTACGGGTGGATCAGCTTGTCCTTGATGAACTGCCAGATGATGCGGGTCATCTCATCGCCGTCGAGTTCGACGACGGTGCCCTGGACCTTGATCTTGGCCATGAGCAGCGGTGCTCCTTCCGCGGATCTTCGCGTTACTTCGATACGTCTCGCCGGTAGCGGTACAAGCGTACTGCTTGACCGAGCTGGATGGTTCCAGTAGTGGCCGGCATCAAGTCTCCACCCGCCCTTTGTGGCCGGGATCACCGGGCACGAACCCGCCGGTCAGCCGATCCGACCGCTCGCCGAGCGACCGTAGGTGTTCGGCGGTGAACCAGGGCACGATGCCACCCGTGAATCCTTGCGGGAGGTGAGGCCATGTCGACCCATCGGTACGCCGGCTACGAAGACGACTACGAGAACGACTACCAGGACTCCGACGACGCCGGCGACGTGCTCGAGGAGCGGCCGCGCCGGGGCGCCGCGCACGTGGTGAGCGCGCTCGGCGGGCTCGTCCTCACCCCCGTCGCCCTCGGCCTGCTGAGCTGGGGCGGGCTGCGCCAGCAGCAGCTGATCCAGGCCACGCTGAGCACCAACCGCGACCCGCTCGGCATCGCGCTGCTGGCCGGCGGAGCCATCCTGCTGCTGGTCGTCGCCGCGCTCGGCGCGCTGTCGGCGGCCGGCCCGATCCTCGGCGGGCTGATCTACGGCGTGCTGCCCGGCGTCGCCGCGATGGCCGTGCCCGAGTGGGGGTTCAAGCTGGTCAACCTGATGCCGAAGAGCGACATCGCGTACGGCGTCATGGACTTCCTGTTCATCGGCGGCCTGCTGGGTGTGGGCTTCCTGCTGGTCGGCAGCGGCCTGGCCGCCGCACTGGTCCGGCGGCGCCGCGAAGCGTGACGTACGCCGGTGGCATCATCGGCGGATGGGACTGTTCACCGTCTCGGAAGCCCGCGCCGAACTGACGCGCCTGCGGCCGGTCCTCGACGAACTCGTGCGCGTCCGCGCCGACGCGGCCGAGCTCGCGGCGTCGTTGCGCCCGGGCGGCCGGGCCACCGGGCTGGGCGGGCTGCCCGAGTGGAAGGCCGCCCAGGCCCGCCTCGACGACCTGATGACGACGATCCAGCGCACCGGCGCCGAGCTCAAGGGGTTCGCGCCGCTGCTGGTCGACTTCCCGGCCGAGCTCGACGGCACCGACGTGCTCCTGTGCTGGCTCGAAGGCGACCGGGAGCTGGGCTGGTACCACCGCGCCGACCTCGGTTTCGCGGGCCGCCGTCCGCTGAAAACCGCTGGTGGCCCCGGCTAGGTTGGCTTTCGTGAGCGACGAATCCCGGGCCGCGTTCTTCGACGGCACAGCCGAGCACTACGACGACGACACCTTCCACGCCGCCGTGGCGGAGGCCCTGGTCGAGCCGCTGCCCGACGCCCCGGGCCTCGTCCTCGACGTGGCTACCGGGACGGGCTTCGCGGCGTACGCGGCGCTACGGCTGAAGCCGGCGCGAGTGCTGGCTGTCGACCTGTCGCCGGCCATGGTCGCGCGGGCGGAGGCCAAGGCACCTGCGCAGGACCCGGACGGCCGGATCGAGTGGTGCGTCGGGCCCGCGGTGCCGATGCCGGTCGAGGACCACTCGGCCGACGTCGTGCTGTGCGCGTCTTCGCTGCACTTCCTGGGCGCGGCGGCGTTCGCGGACTGGCTGCGCGTGCTGAAGCCGGGCGGACGGCTGGCGTTCTCGGTCGTGTCGGGGACCCGGTTCAAGCCGTCCGGGCCGTTCGCCGAGTTCGTGCCGAAGGACATCACCTTCCCGACCGACGAAGCCGGCGCGGCGGCGCTGGCGCAGGGCTTCGTGGACGTGACGGCCCGGACGTTCACCGTCGAGGGAAGTGACCGGGTCCGGAGCGTGTTCCTGGTGCACGCGACGGCGCCGTGAACCTGGAGCGGTTCGCCGACGGCCACCACCTAGAACAGCAGCCGGCCTTCTCTTCGAGATGAGCACCGACTCGGCCGAAAACCGGAAGCGACCGGGCCACCGAAGCCGGATCACGCGCTGGAAGAGCCGGGAACACGACGGAAGGGTGACGATCGAGGTCCTCGCCCCGCTCCGGATCGAGCCACGGCCGGTGCCACCCTCGCCGTACGCGGACACCTGCGCCTTCGAGTCCGCGGTGGCGCTCGACCTGGCCCCGCGGCTCGGCCCGGACGTCGTGTGGCGCACCTACGGCGGCGAGGCGGGCACGCCCACCGGTCCCGACGGCTGGTTCCTCCAACGCCGGGACCGGCTGACGAGCACGCTGACCGGGGTCTTCTGCCGGACCGCGGCAAATCCGGCCACGTTCGAGCGCCACGAGGCCGACGACGACCTCTGGCGTGCCGTCCAGCTGCTCGGCCGGCACGCCGGCCGGGTCCGGTCCGGGAACTGCACCTTCGCCCCCGCGGACTGGGTCACCTGGGTGACGACCGGCCGGCTGCCGCCGGTCGAGCGGCTCAGGCCGTGACGCCTCACCGGTGCAGCGACGCTCCCTTGAGGATCTTGTCGACGGCGTTCTTCGGCCCGTGCACCGCCAGCCCGGCCAGGGCCAGCTTCTCCCCCGGCACCGCGCGCACCGCCGCCCGGTTGTCGGCGTCGTTGCCGGTGTGGAACAGCTCGTCGGTGAAGATCGAGAACCGCAGGCCGCGGCCCAGTGCGCGGCCGTGCGCGGCGGTCAGCACCGCAGCCGTTCCGGAAAAGACCAGCACGGGCTGGCCGAACATCGGCAGGTACTGCGTGCCGTCGGCGTCGGCGTAGGGCTCGCCCATCAGCTCGGGGGTCACGTGCGCGATCCCGCTCACCAGGAAGGCGGTGACGTTCAGCCGCTGCCAGGACGCCAGGTCGTCGCGGAGCAGGACGGCGATCTTCGTGTCGAAGGAACTCATGCCGGACACACTCGCCCGCCGGCCACCCGCGCGTCTTGTACGTTCTTGACATGGCGGACGTCGAAGCCTGGCGGCCGGCGGTCCCCGGGATCGCCGAGGTCTTCCACGCGCGCTTCACCACCCACGCCTACCCGCTGCACACGCACGACACGTGGACGCTGCTGATCGTCGACGACGGCGTCATCCGCTACGACCTCGACCGCCACCATCACGGCGCGCTCGGCCCGGCGGTGACGCTGCTGCCGCCGAACGTGGCCCACGACGGGCGGGCGGCGACCAGCCACGGCTTCCGCAAGCGCGTGCTCTACCTGGACACGCCGGTCCTCGGCGAGGACCTCATCGGCGCGGCGGTCGACCGGCCCAGCGTCGCCGACGGCCTCCTGCGCACCCGGATCCACCAGCTCCACGAGTCCCTCACCGAGCCGGGTGACGCACTCGAGGCCGAGAGCCGGCTGGTGCTGGTCGCCGACCGGCTGCGCACCCACCTGGGCCGCCCGGTTTCGCACCCGCCGAAGCGCGGCCTCGCCGACGACCTCCGCGACCTGCTGGACGCGCGCCTGCCGGATGCCCTGACGCTCGCCGAAGCGGCCGAGACGCTGGGCGCGCACCCGGCGTACCTGGTCCGCGCCTTCGGAGCGCGGTTCGGCCTGCCCCCGCACCGCTACCTGACGGGCCGCCGCGTCGACCGCGCCCGCCGCCTGCTGCTCGACGGCGCCCGGACCGCGGACGTCGCCGCCGCGGCCGGGTTCACCGACCAGGCCCACCTGACCCGGCACTTCAAGCGGTACCTGGGCACGACGCCGTCGCGGTACCGGGGAACCCGGTCCTGACCGGCGCTGGTCATGGCCTCCTGCCGGCGAAGAAGCGCACGGACGAAGAAGGCCGTTGTGTCAAGATGACGGCATGCTGCGCGAACTGCACCTGACCGGCGACCCGGCGGCCGACAAGCTGCTGAACGACGACCCGTTCGCCCTGCTCGTCGGGATGCTCCTGGACCAGCAGTACCCGATGGAGCACGCCTTCGCCGGCCCGCGGAAGATCGCGGACCGGATGGACGGGTTCGACATCGCGAAGATCGCCGCCACCGATGTCGAGAAGTTCGTCGAGATGTGCGTGGTGCCGCCGGCGATCCACCGGTACGGCGGTTCGATGGCCCGCCGCGTCCACGCGCTCGCGCAGCACATCATCGAGACCTACGACGGCCGCACCGAGGGCATCTGGCTCGACGGCCGTCCGAAGCCGGACGGTCCCGAAGTCCTGAAGCGGCTGAAGGCCCTGCCCGGGTTCGGCGAGCAGAAGGCCAAGATCTTCCTGGCCATGCTGGGCAAGCAGCGCGGCGTCACCCCGAAGGGCTGGCGCGAGACAGCCGGCGCGTACGGCGACCGCGGCTCGCGCCGGTCGATCGCCGACGTCACGAGCGCCGAAACCCTCGCCGAGGTGCGCGCGTTCAAGAAGGCCGCCAAAGCCGCGCAGGCGGGCTAACGCACCCAGACGCGCAGCGGGCCCAGCGGCTCGGCGCCGTGGTCCAGCGCGACCTGCAGCGCGTCGCCGTGTTCGTAACCCACCACCGGGACACCCGGGAACGCCGACGCCACCGCCGCCACCGCGCCCGGCCACGCCCGGGCCGGGCCCGAGAAGTTCGACAGCCCCACCACGTCGTCGCCTCGGTGCGCGACGACCTGCGCCGGACCGCAGGACAGCACCGCCACCGACGCGTCGGCCGGGAACGCGTGCTCGGTGACGCGCCGCCAGCCCGGCTCGGCGATGCCCGGGCCGCAGGCGATCCACGTCGCCACGAACAACACCGAGAAGCCCGGCAGGTCCAGCGCGGCGAAGCTGTCCTTCACCGAGCAGCCCGCGGAAGCGTCGACGAACGGGAGGACGTCGGCCGCCGTCGCGGCCGGGTCGAGCGTCACCGCGTCCGGGTAGAACTCCGGCGTGCGGGAGGCCGAAGTCCAGGCGCGCGGGCCCCGGCGGCCGCCGCCGGCGACCAGGGCGCACCACGCCGCGTTCTCCGCCGCCGCGGCTCGCCGACCGTCCACTTCGGAAACCCTGCCACGCCACCCGATCGCCGGGCTACCCGCCGTCCCGGGCCGCTCCTACCCTGGACACGGAGGTGAAGCCCATGCACGCAGGAGTAGGAGACGAAATCCAGGTGCACGGCCGGACGGTCGGGTCGGCCGAGCAGCGCGGCGAGATCCTCGAAGTCCGCGGGCCCGACGGCGCCCCGCCCTATCTGGTGCGGTTCGCCGACGGGCACGAGGGGCTCGTCTACCCCGGCCCCGACTGCGAAGTCCAAACGCACGCCGACTAACCGACGGCGACCGGTTCCCGAGGCTCGCGGACCCGCCCCCACGCCGAGCCCACCAGCAGCAGGGCCACGAGGGTCAGCGCGGCCGCGACCTCGGGCAGCAGCAGCGGCCCGCCCGACGCGAGCACCGCTCCGCCGACGACGCCGGACAGGCCGACGCCCAGGTAGATCGCGGACGCGTTGAGCGAAAGGACCAGGCCGGCGTGGCCCGGCGACAGCTCGATCAGGCGGTGCTGCACCGGCGGGTTGAACGACCACGTCGCCAGCCCCCACACGAACAGCGAGATCCCGGCCGCCACCGGCGTCACGGTCGTCAGCGGCAGCAGCGCCATCACGGCGGTGATGGCCACGGTGACGACGAGCAGCGGCGCCCGCGAACCCCAGCGGTCGGTCGCCCGGCCGCCCGCGAAGTTGCCGATCGCGCCGCCGACGCCGTAGCAGAAGAGCAGCACCGTGACCGTCGTGCCGTGCACGCCGGCCGTCGCGGCCAGCAGCGGTGACACGAACGTGTAGACCATGAACGCGGCCAGGCAGGCGAGCACCGTCGTGGCCAGCATGACGAGCACCCGCGGGTCGCGGCCGGCGGCGAACCGCTCGGCGAGACCCACCCGTGGCGGCGCGGCGACCGTCGGCAGCGCGAGCCGCACGGCCAGCGCGCTCGCCAGCGAGAAGGCGGCGACCAGCGCGAACGCCGTCCGGTAGCCGAGGTGCTGCGAGATCAGGCTGCCGAGCGGGACGCCGAAGATGAGCGCGACCGTCAGCCCGCCGAACACCATCGCGACCGCGCGGCCCCGGCGTTCGGGGACGGTCAGCTCGGCCGCCACGGCGCTCGCCGCGGGCGTGAACACCGCGGCACCGACCGCGGTCACCACGCGGGCCACCAGGAGGGAGCCGTAGCCGGGCGCGAGCGCGGCGAACAGGTTGCCGGCGCCGGTGACGGCGAGCGCCGCGACCAGCAGCGTCCGGCGTTCCCAGGTGCCGGTGGCGGCGGCGAACAGCGGCGAGCCGACCGCGTAGGCGATGGCGAAGGCCGTGACGAGCTGCGCGGCGGCCGTCGCCGAGACGTGCAGCTCACCGGTCAGCGCGGGCAGCAGCCCGGCGACGATGTAACCGCTGGTCCCGACGCCGAAGGCGCCGAACGCGAGGACCGAGATCCTCGAAGGAGCAGGTGCGGACATGGGTTGGGCCCCCAAGACGAAGCAGGGATTGGTTCGACGAACGTCGTAGTTCGACAGTCACCGTACTACGTCGCTGCCGCAATTTCGACCGGCGTCGTACAATGGGCCCATGGCCAAGACCGACACGCTGCCCCCGATCGCCCACCCGGCCCGGGAGGAGATCACCGTCGAGGGCGTGCTCCGCGCCCTCGCCGACCCGGTGCGGCTGGCCATCGTCCGACAACTCGCGGGCACCGAGCAGGAAATCGCGTGCGGCGGGCTCACCGTGCCGGTGACCAAGTCCACACTCACCCACCACCTGAGCATCCTGCGCCAGGCCGGGGTCGTGGCCGGGCGCCAGGAAGGCACCACCCGGTTCAACTCGTTGCGCCGCAACGATCTCGACGCGCTGTTCCCAGGCCTGCTGAACGGCGTTCTGGCCGCTCGGCGCTGATCACCGCGTTACGGTGTGGATCGTCACCCGATATCGGGATGACAACCGGCCCCCTCGCTTGTTGGACTAGGGCGTAGGCAGCTCACGGCGCTGGGGCCGATCAGCTGTCTTTATTTATGCCCACCTACTGAACCGATCCAGAAACCTAGGCTCAGTAATCGTTTACCCACCTTGGAAGGAGTGCCGTGCCCGTCGCGCTGCTCGCGCTCGCCATCGGAGCTTTCGGCATCGGGACCACCGAGTTCGTCATGATGGGCGTGCTGCCCCAGGCGGCCGCCGACTTCGGCGTCGACATCCCGGCTGCCGGCCACCTCATCTCCGCCTACGCCCTCGGCGTCGTCGTCGGCGCCCCCCTGCTCACCGCGGTCGCCGTGCGGCTGCCGCGCAAGACCATGCTGCTGGCCATGATGGGCCTGTTCACGCTGGGCAACGCCCTCTTCGCGCTGTCACCCAACCAGGAGTTCGGCATCGCGTTCCGGTTCCTGGCCGGGCTGCCGCACGGCGCGTTCTTCGGCGCCGGCGCGGTCGTCGCCTCCAGCCTCGTCGCCCCGGGCGACCGGGCCAAGGCCGTGTCGCTGATGTTCCTCGGCCTGACCCTGGCGAACGTCATCGGCGTGCCGCTGGGCACGCTGCTCGGCCAGCAGGTCGGCTGGCGCGCCACCTTCGGCGTCGTCGCCGTGATCGGCCTGGTCGCCATCGCGGCCATCGCGAAGCTCGTCCCGCACCAGGGCAAGCCCTCGGCGGAGGCGTCGCTGCGGAACGAACTCGGCGCGTTCAAGCGGCCGCAGGTGCACCTGGCGCTGGCGATCGTCACGTTCGGGCTCGGCGGCGTGTTCGCCTGCCTGTCGTACATCACGCCGATGCTGACCGACGTCGCCGGCTACTCGCCGTCGAACGTCACCCTGCTGCTGTCCCTGGCCGGCGTCGGCATGACGATCGGCAACCTGCTCGGCGGCCGGCTGGCCGACCGCGCGCTGATGCCGAGCCTGTACATCGCGCTGCTGGCGCTGGCGTCGGTGCTGGGCATCTTCACGATCACCGCCCAGGGCAAGATCGGCGCGGCGATCACGATCTTCTTCGTCGGCGTCGCCGGGTTCATGATCGGCCCGATGATGCAGGCGCGGATCATGGAGAAGGCGGGCGGCACCCCGTCCCTGGTGTCGGCCGCGGTCCAGTCGGCGTTCAACATCGCCAACTCGATCGGGGCGTACCTCGGCGGCCTGGTCATCGCCGGCGGCCTCGGCCTGGTCGCCCCCAACTGGGTCGGCGCCCTGCTGGCCGTCTTCGGCCTGACCCTCGCGGTCGTCTCGGGCACTTTGGACCGCCGCGAAGCCAAAGCCGAACGGCGTGAGCTCGCCCTCGCGTCCTAAGAGGAGCTGAACGGGCCGCCGATGATCGTCAGGGCGACGTACAGCACCGCCGCCGCCAGCGCGGTGAACGTCACCACGTCGACGATCTTGCCGCGGATCGCCAGCAGGCCGGCCCTGGCCGTCGGCAGCACCGCCCGCAGGGCCGCGGCGAGGAGGAGCGCGACGCCGATCAGCGCCGCGCCCTCCCGCCAGTGGTACTGGAAGATCCGCAGCGCCGCGACGGCCACCACCACCAGCACCGCCGCGAACGGGAGCTGGGTGAACCGGGACGGCCGGGGACCGGACACCTCCCGGCGCTCCTCGGTCATCGTCATCGGCCCGCGACCGAGCGCTCCGCCGCTTCGACGACGTTGCTGACCAGCATCGCCCGGGTCATCGGGCCGACGCCGCCCGGGTTCGGCGAGATCCAGCCGGCCACCTCGGCGACTCCCGGGTGGACGTCGCCGGTGAGCTTGCCGTCCACATGGGACACGCCGACGTCGAGCACCGCCGCGCCCGGGGCGACCATGTCCGGTGTGATGATCCCCGGCACCCCGGCCGCGGCGATCACGACGTCGGCGCGGCGGACCTCGGCGGCGAGGTCGCGGGTGCCGGTGTGGCACAGCGTCACGGTGGCGTTCTCGCTGCGGCGGGTCAGCAGCAGGCCCAGCGTCCGGCCGACGGTGATGCCGCGGCCGACCACGGTGACCTGCGCGCCGTTCAGCGCGACGCCGTGCCGCTTGAGCAGCTCGATGATCCCGTACGGCGTGCACGGCAGCGCCCCCTGCTGGCCCAGCACGAGCCGGCCGAGGCTGACCGGGGCCAGGCCGTCGGCGTCCTTCTCCGGGTCGATGCGCTCCAGCACGCGGTTCGCGTCGAGGTGCTTCGGCAGCGGCAGCTGGACGATGTAGCCGTGGCAGGCCGGGTCGGCGTTGAGCTCGTCGATGACGGCTTCGAGCTTCTCCTGGGTGATGTCGGCCGGCAGGTCGCGGCGGATCGAGTTGATCCCGATCTTGCCGCTGTCGGCGTGCTTCATCCGCACGTACGAGTGCGACCCCGGGTCGTCGCCGACCAGGACGGTGCCCAGCCCCGGCGTCACCCCCTTCGCGGCGAGGGCCGCGACGCGGGGCTCGAGCTCCGCGAAAATGGCGTTCTTGGTGGCCTTGCCGTCGAGAATCTTCGCCGTCACGGGCCCCATTCTGGCAAAGCGACCCCCGCGCGTCGCTTCCAGGCGCGCCTGGTCGCAGCCCGTAGACTGGCCACTACCCCACACGGTCCAATCGCGACGGTTCCCGCGATCAAGCTGTGACCTACCGCACGTCGCATCACCCGAGGTCAGGCCCGGTGCCACCGGGTGGCCGGGCGGCAAAACCCACATGCGGGGTGCACTCGCGCGCGCGAGCAGTCAAAATGTCCCCGTGGCACAACCGACGACGCAGCTGAACGCGACCGAGCAGGACACCCTGGTCAAGCAGATCGGACTTGCCCTGCTCCGTGCCGCCCCGCGCGACTGGCGCAAGGTCACCGCGGAGTACCGAGCCGTCGGGAGGTACCACGAGCTGACCGGCGAGATCGTCACCGAGGACGGCACGGTGCACGAGTGGCTCGCGACCCACGACATCGCGACCCTCTTCGGGCGCCTGCGCGGCGGCATGTACCGCGACGGCCGCGGAACGTGGTTCAACGCGCGCTACCAGCTCGACCACCCGTCCAGCTACAACCTCGAGTACAACCGCGACGAACCGGTGTGGAACCTCGCGCCGCCGCCGCAGGCGTACTCCGACGAGCTGCGGATGTTCCCGCGCACCGAGGAGAACGTCCCCGAATGGCTGATCCGGCGGATGTCCGGGCTCGGCCCGGAGCAGCCGGGGCCGCACTTCCGGATCGCCCGGATCTTCGACACCGTCGGCCCGGCGGGCCGCCCGGTGATCAACCGCCCCGACCTCGAGGTCGAGGAGCAGGACCGGCTGCTGGAGTACCTGGAGCACGCGCCGCTGGTGGTGCCCGAGCGCGGCTACGACATCGACCGGCTGGCCGCGGCCCCCGAGGCCACCGTCCCGGTCGCCTTCCACAGCGACGGGCAGTGGATCTGGCCCGCCGCGGTGAACTTCTACCTGCACAAGTACGGCGTTTCGCCCGAACCCGACCTGGTCGAGCACGTCCGCGCGGTCGGCTTCACGCTGCCGCCGGTCGACGAGGCGACGCTGCAGGCCGCCGCCGGGTACCTGACCCGCGGCAACCAGCCCCCGCCGCAGCAGCGCCCGGCCGGGCCGCCGCCGCAGGGCCCGCCGATCCAGCAGGCGCCGCCGCAAGGTCCCCCGCCGATGCCGCCGCAGCAGCAGGCGCCCGTGGGGCCGCCGCCCGGCGCCGCGCCCGTCGCGCCGCCGATGCCGCAGCAGCACCAGGAGCCGCCCGCCCCGGTGGAGCCGCCGCACGCCCCCGCCGAGCCGGAGGCGCCCGCCGAAGCGCACGAGTACGCCGAAGACGGCTACGACCAGGAGTTCGACGACCGTTTCGCCGAGGAAGACGAGCACTACGGCGAAGAGGACTACGACCAGCAGGCCGAGCACGCCCCGGGGTCGAACGGGACGTCGCCGGAGCCGGGCCGGGTGCCCGACCTCGAAGAGACCGCGGAGTACGTCCCCGACCAGCCGATCGGGCACGACCCGGAGGCCCCGCGGGACGGCGAGCCTTTCCCGCGCCGCGACGACGAGCACGCCGCGTTCCAGCCGCCCCACGAGGACGAGCACGCCTTCCAGGCCGAGCAACCGCACGACGACGAACCGGGGCACACCGGGTTCGACGCCGGCCCGGCCCACCAGGACGACGAGCCGTCCCACGCCTTCCAGGCCGACCAGCCGCACGAAGACGAGCACGCCTTCCAGCCGCAGCACGACGAGGCACACGCGTTCCAGTCACCGGGGCAGGAGGAGGCGCCGCACGCGTTCCAGGCCCCCGGCCAGCCGCAGCGGCCGGACGAGGCCCCGCACGCCTTCCAGCCGCCCGGCCAGCCGCAGCGGCACGACGATGAGCAGTCGCACGCCTTTGCGCCGCCGCGCGAAGACGCATCTCCGCAGTCGTTCCAGCAGCAGCGACACGACGACGAGCCCTCGCACGCCTTCCAGCCGCCGCAGCGTGAAGACGGACCGCCCCAGTCGTTCCAGCAGCAACGACACGACGACGAACCGTCCCACGCCTTCCAGCCGCCGCAGCGTGAAGACGCACCGCCCCAGTCGTTCCAGCAGCAGCGACACGACGACGAGCCCTCGCACGCCTTCGCGTCGCCGCGGCGGGAGCAGCCCGCGTTCGACCCCGGGCCGCCGACCATGATCACCCAGCCCGAGGTCCCCGGGGTGCTGCCCGTGCCGGAGCCGCCGGCGCCGCAGGCCCCCGCCCAGGCCGAGGCGCCCGCCGCCCCGCGTCCGGGCCGCCGGGCGCTGCGCCGCGAGACCCCGGACCACCCCGTGCTCGCCGGGCTGCAGGCCAAGCTGGACGAGCTCGACGTGCCCGAAAGCGGCTACAAGCTGGGCGAACCCGCCGAGCACGGGTGGAGCGTCGAGGAGGTCGAGGACGGCTGGCGCGTCGGCTGGTACGACGGCAAGCTCAGCAACCCCGCGGTGTTCGGCGACGCCGAAGACGCGGCCGCGTTCATGCTCGGCAAGCTGCTGCTCAACCCGGAGGGGCACGTGCCCGCCGAGGAGCCGCCCGCGCCGGAGCCCGAACCGGAACCCGAGCCGGCGCCGGCGCCGCAGCGGGTCGTCGCGACGCTGTCGCCCGAGGTCGCGACCGGCTCGTACCCCGTCCGCAAGCCCGAGCCGCCGGTGCCGCCGCAGGAGCAGACGGCGTTCACCAGCGCCGAGGAGCTGTTCGGCGACCTCGAGGACGACGAGCCGCCGGCACCCCCGCGCCCGCCCGCGCCGCCGGCCCCGGTCCCGGCCGGGCCGCCGCCGGTGGACCGGCAGCAGGCCGGCCCGCCGCCCGCCGCGCCGGCGCCGCCCCGGCGTGAGCCGCCGCAGCCGGCGCCGACCGTCCTGGCCCCCGTGCCGCCCGCCCCGCCGGTGCCCCAGGGCGCACCGGCCCGGCCGGCCGTCAACGGCGGTGGTGGCGGTGGCCAGCAGCAGTGGCCGATCTCGCCGATGGCGGGCGAGCCGCCGCTGACGCTGTTCCGCGGCAAGGAGCTGCGCGAACTGCCCGCGGGCAGCGAGCTGGACCGCTTCGGCGGCCCGAACGGCAACCTGACGTACGCGGCGGGCACGCCGTTCGCCGAGCGGTCGCTGGTACCGGAGTGGGTGAACCGCCCGTACCACGTCTACCGGGTGCAGCGGCCGCTGGAGACGCTGGCCGGCGTCGCGATCCCGTGGTTCAACCAGCCCGGCGGCGGGTCGGCGTACCTGCTGCCGGCGTCGATCGAAGAACTCCTGGCCGAGGGCGACCTGATCGAACTCGACCCGGGCGAACCCCCGATCGACTGAATTCTCACGAAGGCCCCGGCGCTGCCGGGGCCTTCGTCGTTCAGCGGATGATCAGGCCGTGCGCGGCGGCGAAGGCGATCGCCGTTTCGACGTCGACCTCGGCGCCCCTCAGGTCGGCCTGCACCAGGGCGTTCGCGTCGAGGCGGGCGCCGCGCAGGTCGGCGCCCTCGAGTTTCGCGCCCTGCAGGCGGGCGCCGGTCAGGTCGCTGCCGCGCAGGTCCGCGCCGGTGAGGTCGGCTTCGGTCAGGTTGGCCTCGCGCAGACGCAGCCCGGACAGCCCGAGCTTGCGCAGCCGCGCCTTCGCGAACGACGCCAGGGACAGGTCGCACTCGGTCAGCGCGATCCCGCCGAAGCCGCTCTCGGTGAACGACGTGCCCAGCAGCGAGCACGACGTCCAGCGGCTCTCGGCGAGCACGGTCCGGTCGAAGGTGCACGAGCGGAACGCCGACGCGTCGTGCCGCGAACGCGACAGGTCGGCCCGGCTGAACACGCAGTCGTCGAAGGTGCAGCCCCGGGTCCGCAGCCCGCTCAGGTCCGCTCCGGTGAAGTCGCAGCCGGTGAAGCGCCGCTTTTCCCACCACTGTCCGGACAACACCGCTTCGCGGTAGTCCTCCCCCGTCTCCAGCACGGGCCCAGGGTGCCACACCCGCTACCGGCGCCAGCGCCGGCTTCGATCGTCCGCCGCTGGGCCGCCCGCTGTCCGGCAGAGAGCCGCAGGAAGGCCGCCGGGTGTCGGCCCAGCCGTCCGGCAGATCCACGGGGTCGGTTCCTGACCGCTGCATACTGGGGCCCATGGGAGTTCCGCTGCGGCCGGTGGCGGCGCGCTCGGTGTACCGCGAGGTCGCGCCACCGCCCGCGCTCACGGACGTCCTGGCCTGCGGCTGGCACGGGAGCACCGGCTGGGCCCGGCCGCTGCGCGTCCTGCCGGACGGCTGCGCGGACCTCGTCTGGGACGGCGACGCGCTGACGGTCGTCGTCACCGTCGGCGCGCCCCTGCGGCTGTGGGTTCCGGCGTCGGCGTCCCGGGTCGGGGTGCGGCTGCGCTGCGGGGCCGCGGCCGCCGTGCTCGGCACGTCCATGCCGGAGCTGCCCGCCGTGACGCGGCTCAGCGACCTCTGGGGCGCGGATGCCCGTCGCGCCGAGGAAGTCCTCGCGCTCACGCCGGATCCCTTGGCACAGCGCGGGATCCTCGAAACGCTCGTCGCCCGCCGGAGCGCGGCGCCGGACCGGCGGGTGCTGGCTGCCGTGCAGGCCCTCGGCACGAACACCCGGACGTCCGAGATCGCCGTGGGGCTCAGCGAACGCTCGTTGCGGCGGCACTTCGTCCACGCCGTCGGGGCGGGACCGAAGCAACTGCACCGCGTCCGGCGGTTCCAGCGGTTCCTCCGGCTCCTGGAGCCCCTGTCGGCCGGGCGGGCGTCGCTGGCCGGCGTCGCCGCCGGGCTCGGCTACGCCGACCAGTCCCACCTCGGCCGCGAATGCCGCCGCCTCTCCGGCTCCTCCCCCGCCGCGCTCGTGCGGGTGGCCGAAAAGTTCCAGACGCCGACGCCACTCGCGCGCCACGATCGTCCGCATGTTCCGAGTCACCATCGCGGTGCGCGCTGACGACATCGACGCGAACGGCCACGTCCGCGGCCCGGCCTACCTCGCCTATGCCGACCACGCGCGCTGGGTGTGCGTCCGGGCCGCCGGCATCGACCCGGCCGAGCTGGCCGCCCGCCGGATCGGCCCGGTGAACCTGGAGACGACCGTGCGATTCCACCGGGAACTGCCGCCGCACGGCGAAGTCGGCGTCAGCTGCGAATTCCACTGGGGTACCGGCAAAACCTCGCGGGTGACGCAGGAGTTCCACGCGCCGGACGGCACGCTGGTCGCCGAGGTGGCCAGCGTGTCCGGCCTGCTCGACCTGGACCGGCGGCGGCTGCTGCCCGACCCCGGCGCGTACTGGCGGGAACTGGCCGCCCATCCCGAACTGCTCGGCCTGGGCCCGAAAACCGGGTGAGTTCCCCGGTGCCGGGCTCTACGGTGGCGGCATGCCCGACGAGCACTACACCGACGCCGGCCTCGCTTCGCTCTACGACGCGATGAACCCGCGGGAGAGCAGCGGCGACTTCGCGTTCTACCTGCCGATGATCATGGCCGCGGAGTCGGTGCTGGACGTCGGGTGCGGCACCGGTTCCCTGCTGCACTGGGCGCGCGAATCCGGCCACGAAGGACGGCTCGTCGGGCTCGATCCCGCCGAGGGCATGCTCATCCAGGCGCGCCGCCGGGACGACATCGAGTGGGTGCACGGCGATTTGTCGACCGCTTCCTGGGACGGCGAGTTCGATTTCGCGGTGATGACCGGGCATGCGTTCCAGGTGCTGCTGACCGACGACGAGGTGCGGACGGCGTTCTCGGCGGTCCGGCGGGCGCTGAAGCCGGGCGGCCGGTTCGGTTTCGAGACACGCAACCCGGCCGCCCGCGCCTGGGAGCGCTGGACCCCTTCGAACGTCTGGGAAGCCGGGGACGTCCGCTCGTGGAACGACGCCGGGCCGTTCGAGAACGGGTACGTCACCTTCAAGACCACGTACGAAAGCCCGAGCTGGGACGCGCCGCAGTACAGCGAAAGCACGTTGCGCTTCCTCGACGTCCCCTCGCTGAACGGGTTCGCCGAAGAGGCGGGGCTGGTCGTCGACGAGCAGTACGGCTACTGGGACCGCACGCCGGTGACCGACGCGAGCCCCGAAATCGTCACGATCGTGCGGCGTCCCCTCACCTGAAGTCCCGCGACTTCGCCTTGATCCGCATCGGCAGCGCTTCGACGCGGTCGGCGAGGACGCTGACCACGCCGTCGGCCTTCTCCACCACCCCGCGGATCAGCAGCGCCGAGCTGGCGCGCGCGACGCGGTGGTAGCGCTGCCACAGGCCGAGCGTGCAGATCACGTTGACCATCCCCGTTTCGTCCTCGATGTTGAGGAAGGTGACCCCGCCGGCCGTGGCGGGGCGCTGCCGGTGCGTGACCGCGCCGCCGACCAGCACCCGGGCGCCGTCGTCGAGGTCGGCCAGGCCGCTCGCCGGGACGACGCCGAGCTCGTCGAGCCGGTCGCGGATGAACTCGGTCGGGTAGCTGCCGGGCGACACGCCGGTGGCCCAGACGTCGGCCGCCGCGATGTCGAGGCCGTCCATCCCGGGCAGCACCGGCGCCTCCGCGCCGACCAGGCCGGGCAGCTTCTCCGGGCGTTCCCCGGCGACCGCCCCCGCCATCCACAGCGCCTGCCGGCGGTCACCGCCGAAACCGGCGAAGGCACCGGCGGTGGCCAGGGCCTCGATCTGCGGCGTGGTCAGCCGGACCCGGCGGGCGACGTCGGCCAGGTCGCGGTAGTCGCCGTTCTCCTGCCGCTCGGCCACGATCCGCTTCGCCAGGTCTTCGCCGATCTTCCGCACGGTGCCCAGCCCGGTGCGGACGTCGTGGAACTCGCCGGTGCCCGGCTCCAGGGTGGCGTGCGGCAGGCTGCGATTGATGTCCGGGCCGTGCACGGTGACGCCGTGCCGCCGCGCGTCGGCGACCAGCGACTGCGGTGAGTAGAACCCCATCGGCTGCGCCCGCAGCAGGCCCGCCAGGAACGCGTCCGGGTGGTAGAGCTTGAAGTAGGCACTCGAAAAGACCAGGTGCGCGAAGCTCAGCGCGTGGCTCTCCGGGAAGCCGAAGTTCGCGAACGCCTTGAGCTTGCCGAAGATCTTCTGCGCGAGCTCGGCTTCGACGCCGTTCGCGGCGGCGCCGTCGAGGAACCGCTGCCGCAGCCGGTCCATCTTCCGGTCCGACCGCTTCGACCCCATCGCGTGCCGCAGCTGGTCGGCCTCCGCCGCGGTGAAGTTCGCGACGTCCAGCGCGATCTGCATCATCTGCTCCTGGAACAGCGGCACACCCTTGGTCTTGTGCAGCGCCTTCTCCAGCAGCGGGTGGTCGTAGGCCCACTTCTCGCGGCCCTGTTTGCGGCGGATGTACGGGTGCACCGAGCCGCCCTGGATCGGGCCGGGCCGGATCAGGGCGACCTCGACGGCGAGGTCGTAGAACTCGCGGGGCTGCAGCCGCGGCAGCGTCGCCAGCTGGGCACGGCTCTCCACCTGGAAGACGCCGATCGCGTCGGCGCGGCACAGCATGTCGTAGATCTTTTCGTCGGCGAGGTCGAGCTCGGCGAGGTCGACCTTTTCGTTCTTGTACTCCTCGACCAGGTCGATCATGTAGTGCAGCGCCGACAGCATGCCGAGGCCGAGCAGGTCGAACTTGACCAGCCCGGCGGCGGCGCAGTCCTCTTTTTCCCACTGGATCACGCTGCGGTTTTCCATCCGCGCCCACTCGACCGGCACCACCTGGCTGACCGGCTCGGCGCACATGACCATCCCGCCGGAGTGGATGCCGAGGTGCCGCGGGAAGTCCTCGAGCGCGAAGGCGAGCTGCACGACTTCGTCCGGGATGTCGTGGTCGTGGTCCTTTTCGGTGCTGCGCAGCGAACCCCAGCGGTCGATCTGCTTGCTCCAGGCGTCCTGCTGACCCGGCGAGTAGCCGAGGGCGCGGGCGGCGTCACGGACGGCGGAGCGGGCACGGTAGGTGATCACGTTCGCGACCTGGGCGGTTCTCAGCCGGCCGTGTTTGCGGAAGACGTACTGGATGGCCTCTTCGCGGCGGTCGGACTCGATGTCGAGGTCGATGTCGGGATAGCCGTCGCGGTCCGGGGCGAGGAAGCGTTCGAAGAGCAGTTCGTAGGCGACCGAGTCGACTTTGGTGATGCCGAGCGCGTAGCAGACGGCGGAGTTCGCGGCCGAACCGCGGCCCTGGCAGAGGATCTTGTTGTCGTTGCAGAAGCGGACGATGTCCCAGACGATCAGGAAGTAGCCGGGGAAGCCGAGCTCCTCGATGATGGCGAGTTCGTGCTTGATCTGTTCCTTCGCTTTTTCCTCGTGCGGCTTGCCTTTGAAGCGTTCCTTCGCGCCTTCCTCCGTCAGGTGGCGCAGGTAGGTCGTTTCGGTGTAGCCGTCGGGGACGTCGAAGGGCGGCAGCTCGGGGGCGATCAGCTTCAGCGGGAACGCGCATTCCATGCCGAGCAGGGCACTGCGCCGGACCGCACCGGGGTAGCGCCGGAACAGGACGTCCATTTCGGCACCGCTGCGCAGGAACGCCGTCCCGGCGGCCGGCAGCCAGCCTTCGAGTTCGTCGATCCCCCGCCGCGCCCGGATCGCGGCGAGCGCGTCGGCGAGCGGCGCGCGTTCGGGCCGGGCGTAGTGCGCGGCGGTGGTGGCGACGGTCGGCAGCCCGAGTTCGCCGGCGAGCTGCGTGAGGAGGTCGTTGTGGGTGCTGTCCAGGGGCTGGCGGTGGTCGGTGAGCTCGACGTAGACGTTGTCCCGGCCGAAGCGGTCCATGAGGATTTTCAGTTGTTCCGCGGCGGCCGCCGGGCCGTGCGCGACGAGGGCCGAGCGCACCGCGCCTTTGCGGCAGCCCGTCAGCACCACGCACTGCCCGGCGACCTCCTCGGCGACCGCACCGAGGTCGTAGTTCGGCCGTCCCTTTTCGGCCTGGTGGTGGATCTGCCCGGCGGTGACGGCGCGGCAGAGGGCGCGGTAGCCCTGGTCGCCGCGGGCGAGCAGGAGGAGGTGCTCGCCTTCGGGGTCGGGAACGCCGTTCTGCGGGCTCTGGAGCCCGAAGCTGAGTTCGGTCCCGAAGACGGTGTTGACCCCGAGTTCCCGCGCGGCTTCGGCAAACCGCACGACGCCGTACATGCCGTCGTGATCGGTGAGGGCAATGGCGTCCAGCTGCAGGCGCGCGGCCTCTTCGACGAGCTCTTCGGGATGGCTGGCCCCGTCGAGAAAGCTGAAGTTGGAGTGGCAGTGCAGTTCGGCGTAGGGGACGCGGACGGCCTCACCGCCGTCGTCATTGCCGCGCGCGGGGAGGTCGCCGGGCCGGTGGTAGCCCTCGCGACGCCGTCCCCAGGCGGGACTGTCGCCGTGATCACCGGGAGGGAGGCCGCCGGCGAGGGTGCGGGCGAGGTCCTTCCAGCGGACGGGTGGGTTGTTCCAGCCCATTCAGTGGCTCCGGGGCTCATCGGGCCGCAACTCCCCGGCTTCCCGGCGGCGGCGGTGCCAGTTGGAGGGGTGGTTCCAGCGGGACCGCGCTTCGGCCTCGCTCATGCGGCAGCCGTTTTCGCGGGAGGGGCGTGGAAGCGGGAGGGTGATCACCGGGCAGATCCAGTCGTCGTCTTGGGGCTCCGGGAGGTAGCCGCGGACCGTCCAGCTTTCGGGTGGGTTGGGCTGGGGGTCTGGGGTTTCGGGCTTGGGGTGCTGGTCGGGGGTTTGGCTGCCGGGGGTTTCGGCTGTTGGGCGCCTGTCGTGGGCCGGGTGGGCGCCGGACGCCGGGGCTTCAGCCGCCGGGATTCGGTCGCGAGCCACGCGGCTGCCGGGCTTCGGGCTCTCGGCCGCCGGAAGCCGGTCGCGGGCCGGGCGGGCGCCGGGCGCCGGGCTTTGGGCCGCCGGAAGCCGGTCGCGGGCGCTGGGCTCCGGAGCGTCAGCCGTCGGTAGCCGGTCGTGGGCCGGCCGGGCGTCGGGCGCCGGATTTTGGGCTGCCGGAAGTCGGTCGTGGGCCGCGCGGGTGCTGGGCTCCGGGACTTCCCGCAGCCATTCGCGTTGCTCCGCCGTCCCGCGTGGGGTTGCTTGCGGCTCGGCGCGCAGCCAGTTTCGGAGCCGTTGTGCGTAGTCCTCGTCCATGCTCAGTCGTACACTCCCTCGACCGTCCACAGTGGATTTTCCGTGCCCGCGCAGTGCACCAGCACCGCCTCGGGTGGCTCGTCTCCTTCGCCGGCCAGGACCAGCTGCAGCCGCGCGCGGGGCGGGCCCGGCCGCCGCCGGTCGGCTGCCAGGGGCCAAGGGCCGGCCCAGCCCACCACCTCCCGGCCCGCGGCTCCCGCGATGCTGAGCCGCCGCGGGGGCGACGTCACCTGATCGCGAGCCGTGATGCCGACGGCCCGGCCGCCGTCGTCGAAAACCTGCGCCGGCACCGGCCGGTCCAGGACGGTCGCCGGCGATGGGGACGGCAGCCGTCCCGGCCAGGTTGCGTCCGGTGGCGTCGTCCGCTCGCGCGGGTCGCCCCACGGCACCAGCCGGACGCGGCCCGCGGGGTCGCGGCCGCCGTCGAGCACCGGCGTCACCACGCCTTCGGGCCCGAGCAGGCCTTGGACCCGCACGAACGCCCGGGCGGCGCGCTCGTCGGCCTCGTCGGAACCGCCGTTGCGCCACAGGTCGAGCTGCAGGGAACGCCCTTCGACGATCTCCTCGGGTTCCAGCCGCAGCCGCACGACCCCGGACGTCGGCCGCTGCCCCGGCGCGGCGCGCAGCCAGCCTTCGAACTGCCAGCGCACCCGGTCGGCGACCCCGGACGGCGTCAGCGGTTCCGCGCACCGCCACGTGCGGCCGAGGTGTTCACCGTCCTCGGTGACGGCGTGGATGCCGAGCCGGGTGCAGGCGAGACCGTGCCCGGCGAGGCCGGCGCAGAACCGCGCCGCGAGGCCTTTGGCGAGGAACGCGGCGACGTCGACCCGCTCGACAACCGGGTCGAACTCCTCGGTCAGGGTCAGCTCCGGCGGCGGCCGCCGACGCAGCGGGGGCCGTTCGGAGCGTCCGCGCGCCAGCCGGTGGGCTAGGACACCGACGGTCCCGAACCGGTTGACGACATCGCGTTCCGGCAGGGCGGCAAAGGCCCCGAGCGTCTTCAACCCGAGGCGGCGCAGCAGGTCGACGAGCTCCGCGCGGTCAGCACCGGGCTGATCGAGCTCGGTGACGGGCAGCGGCGCGAGGAACTCGGCAACGCACCCGGGTTCGACGAAGGCGCCGAGCCGTGCGGCGAGCGTCGCGGCGAAGAGCCCTTCGGCAACCCCGATCTGACACTCGACTCCGGCGACGGCCGCCACCTCGTCGAGGAGCCGTTCGACGAGGGCGTGTTCCCCACCGAAGTACCCGGCAGCACCGGCAACGGGCACGGCAACGAGTCCGGGCCGCACAACCTCGACCCCGACGACGAGCCCTTCGACAGCCCGCGCGACGGCCTCGAAGAGCCTCGCGTCACGGCCGCCGTCCGCGGCGAAGACGGCCAGCTCCGGACAGTTCGACTGCGCCTCCCGCCGCCGCATCCCGCGCCGCACACCACCCCGCCGCGCGGGGGCGTTGCAGGCAACGACCCGGTTGGCGCTGAAGACGGCAACGGGCTCGCTGACGGCAACACCGCCGACGGCCGCCGCGGAGACGGCGGGCCAGTCCGGGCACCACAGGACGAGCAGGCGGGTGGGGATCTCGGAGGCACCCCGCTGAGCCGGAACGGTCACGCGACCTCCACCGGCAGGGGGTGGCACGTGCACCGGAACGGACGACACGCGCACCCAGGCGGACGACACGCGCACTCGGCTGGACGATACGCGCGCCCGGAGGGGCGGTTCGTGTGATTGGAGGGGCCACACGCGTGATCAGAGGGGCGACACGCGTGATTGGAGGGGCGACACACGCCCTCGAACGACCGGCCCGCAGCCCCGAAGGGGAGGTTCGCGTCCTCGGCGGGTCGGCTCAGGTACCCCGGAAGTCGGTCCGCGCACCCGCAGGGTCGGAGCGCGTACCCGGAGAGTCGGCTCGCGCATCCGGAGAGTCGGCCCGCGTACCCGGAGGGTCGGCTCACGCACCCAGAGAGTCGGTCCGCGCACCCGCAGGCTCGGCTCGCGTGCCGGGAGGGCCGGGGCGTGTATCCGGAGGGTCGGAGCGCGTACCCCGAGGGTCGGGCCGCGTGACTGAAGGGGTGGCCCGCGTGCCCGCAGGGTCGGGGCGCGTACCCGGAGAGTCGGTCCGCGGGAGTGAAGGGGTGGCTCGCGTACCCCGAGGGTCGGGCCGCGTGGCTGAAGGGGTGGCTCGCGTGCCCGCAGGGTCGGGGCGCGTGCCTGGAGGGTCGGCTCGCGCACCCGCAGGGTCGGAGCGCGTGCCGGGAGGGTCGGCTTGTGTGGCTGGAGGGGCGGGGAGCGGGGCTGGAGGGGTGGCCCGTGCGCCGGGAGGGGTGGAGGCCGGTGGGTGGGTGTGTCCTTTGAGGACGGGGGCGGCTCATGCTGTGGCCTCGCGGAGCGAGGGGGTCGGGTGGGCCTGGGTGGCCTTGCCGTCCAGGCCCGGCAGGGCGAGCTCGGCCGTGAGCGGGCGGGCCGCTGCGCCGCGGCCGTGGGCTCGGACCAGGGCCCTGCGCGTCCGCAGGTGACCGTAGCCGTCCGATGGGCCTGACCACGGCTCGCGGCGGCACGACAGCTCCACGTCCGCGCCGGGCCAGGCGCCGGCCGACAGCAGTACCGCGCCCCGGTGCCGCGCCCGGGCCGACAGCCGTCGCGCCACCGAGGGGTGCAGCGTCTCCGCCTGGACCGCCACCAGGTCGACGCCGTCCAGCAACGCCGCCACCACCGCCGGGAGCTCGACTCCCGGCCGTGGGACCAACGCCACCCGGGCGAGGTCGACACCGTACTCGGCCGCCGCCGCCAGCCCCAGCGACGGCAGACCGACCACGGCCGCCCACGAACCCGAATTCGTGGGCGAGGCGAGCAGCGCGAGCAGCAGTGACGTCCCCCCGTGCACTGCCACCGTGCTCCCGCGCCGGAGCCCCCCGCCGGGCAGCAGCCCGGCCAGCGCCGGGACGACCGGGAGCACCCTTCCCGTCGCCCTGGCCCGCTCGGCCTGGGCCGCCACGCGGCTCGCCGTGCTGACCCCGGGCAGGGCCGCCAGCCGGGCCACCGGCGGCTCCACCACAGCGGTCACCGCACGCACCTCCCCACCACGGACTGGGCCGGCGGCCGGGCCTCTCCCAAAACACGACCGACGACTCTCGTTCGCCGCGGGGAAGGCGGCGGTGTTCATGTCGAACACGTGTTCGACATGAACAAGTCAACCGCGAACCCTCCGAGGTGTCAAGTCACCCGATAGCGGGACTGGAAGGCCAGCCGCGAGCCCGCGCCGGCGGCAGCGGAGCGAATCCGGGCGCATGACCGAGCCCCCGCCAAGGTAATGAAGTTGCCCCGGCCGGTGCCGGTCACTAGACAGACGCCGTGGAGCTCACCGACGCCCGGCCCGAAGACGCCCCGGAGCTGCTGGTCCTGCAACGCTGCTGCTGGGTCCAGGAAGCCGTCCTCAACGACACCCTCGACATCCCCGCGCTGCACGAAACCCTCGAGGACGTGCGCGACTGGACGAAGACGTGGTCGGTGTGGGTGCTGCGGCAGGACCACCGGCTGATCGGGGCCGTGCGCGCCCGCCTGGACGGGGACTGCTGGGAGGTCGGCAGACTGATGGTCGCGCCGGACTTCGCCGGGCGCGGGCTCGGACGGCGGCTGCTCGCCCACGCCGAAGGGCAGGCGCCCGCCGAAGCCCGCCGGTTCGCGCTGTTCACCGGTGCGCGCAGCACCCGCAACATCACGATGTACCAGCGCGCCGGTTACCGGCTGACCGACCCGCCCGCAGCCGGCGGCCACATCGCGGGCGCGGTGTACCTGGAGAAAGACGTCACGCTGCGCGAAAAATCCGGTCCGGCCGCCTGACGCTGCGGCGTCGGCTAGATTGCCCCGTGGACTTGGGGGTGACGATGACCGGACCGCGGAGACGGCCGATCCTGTGGGCCGCCGGCGCGCTCGCCGCGGTGGGTGCGGTGGCCGCCGTCGTGCTGACCGCCGGCGGCGGGGTGCCCGGCGCCACGGCCGCGGCCCCCGGGCCCACGACCATCGGCGCGGAGTGGCGTTCGTTCCGCGCCGACGTCACCGGCATCCGCCCCGGCCCCGACGAGCGCAGCCTGTTCGTGCAGGTCGCCCTGCCCGGCAAGGACCCCGGCTGCGTCCGCGAGCCGCGGATCGAGCAGCTCGTGGAGGCGAAGACCGACATCCGCGCCGACGTCGTCTACTCGACCCGGCCCGCGGCCGGTGGCTGTCAGGACAAGGTGCCCGCGGAGCTGCGGCTGACGACGTCGGCCCCGGTCGCCGACCGGACGGTGATCCTCAACTCCGACACCGGCAACGCCTGGCACAAGCTCGGCGCCGGCTGGGGCCACTGCGACCGCCAGGGCACCTGCGCCCCGCCCGCCGACCACTGCGACCCCGCGTGGATCGGCGCGGCGGTGTCCGCCGCGGGCGCCGAAAGCGCGGGCACCCCGCGCGCCTGCGACCCGGCCTGGCTGCTCGTGGACCTCCTGGTGCGCCAGACCGAGCCGCCGTCGCGCACCGCGTTCCGCTGGAGCGACTCGGGGTGGACGTCGTTCGCGCAGACCCGGTCCGCCGGCTGCGCGGACATCCTGGCGGCCGACCGGAAGTTCCCGGTCGCGCTCTGCAAGACGCTGCCCGCGCCCGCCTAGCCCAGCTTCTTGACGATCTCCGCGCCGACGGCCTGCACGGCGGCGTCGGTTTCCTCCTGCGGCATCGGCGAGTTCGAGAAGAACCCCTTGTCCCAGCCGGACACCTCGAGGACGACGACCGTCGTGCCCTTCAGGACGTGCAGTTCGGACCCGCTGAACGCGCTGTCGGTGGCCAGCCGGACCAGCACCGCCTTGTCGCCGATGCCGCGCACGACCGTCGGCGGGATCGGCGGTGCCTTCGGCGTGAACAGGTCGTTCGCCTGCTCGCGCGCGCTCTCGCCGGAGTACCGGGTGATCTGGACGTGCATGGTGGCGTCGCGGACGTTCTCGTCCGGCCCCGGCTTCCAGCTGCAGCCCTGCTGCTTGATGCCCGGCAGGTCCTGGGTGCCCTGGCCGGCCAGCACGAAGCTCGGGAAACCCGCCTTCTCCAGCACCGGCGCCGGAACCTGGCACTCGGCGGGCACCGGCGACGACGACGGCGCCGCGCCGGTGCTCGCGAAGTAGTCGCTCGCGAAGATGCCCAGCGGGATACCCGCGCCGAGCAGCACGACGACGCCGCCGATGACCCCGAGGATCAGCCCGGTCCGCTTCTTCTTCGGCGGCGGAACCGGCGCGCCGTACCCGGCGGGCGGGTACCCCGGCGGCTGGAACCCCGGCGGCTGGAACCCAGGCGGGTATCCGGGCTGCTGCGGGTAGCCCTGCTGCGGCGGGTACCCGGGCTGCTGCTGCGGATAGCCCGGGTACCCCTGCTGACCTTGGCCGTACGGCGGTTGCTGCATCGAGCCCTCCCTCTCGAAGCGAAGCGCGGGGTCAGTGCGCGAAGTGGCGCGTCCCCGTCAGGTACATCGTGACGCCCGCCTTCTCCGCGGCCGCGATGACTTCCGCGTCGCGGACCGAGCCGCCGGGCTGCACGATCGCGCGGACCCCCGCCTCGACCAGCACCTCCAGGCCGTCCGGGAACGGGAAGAACGCGTCCGACGCGCCGACCGAGCCCTTGGCGCGGTCGCCCGCCCTGGCCACCGCGAGCCGCGACGAGTCGACCCGGTTGACCTGGCCCATGCCGACGCCGACGGTCGCGCCGTCCGCGGCGAGCAGGATGGCGTTGGACTTGACCGCGCGCAGCGAGCGCCACGCGAACTCGAGATCGCGCAGGGTCTGCTCGTCGGCCGGGGTCCCGGTGGCCAGCGTCCACGCGGCCGGGTCGTCGCCCGGGGCGTCGATCGCGTCGGCGGTCTGCAGCAGGACGCCGCCGGAGATCGGGCGGAACTCGACCGGGAACGCCGGAGCCGCGGGCAGCTTCAGCAGGCGGATGTTCTTCTTGCGCTGCAGGATTTCGAGGGCTTCGGCGTCGAAGTCCGGGGCCAGCACGACCTCGGTGAAGACTTCGGCGATCTGCTCGGCGGCCTCGCGGCTGACCGGCCGGTTCGTCGCGATGACGCCGCCGTAGGCCGAAACCGGGTCGCACGCGTGGGCCTTGCGGTGCGCCTCGGCGATGTCGGTGCCGACCGCGATGCCGCACGGGTTGGCGTGCTTGATGATCGCGACGGCGGGCTCGGTGAAGTCGAACGCGGCGCGGCGGGCGGCGTCGGTGTCGACGTAGTTGTTGTAGGACATGGCCTTGCCGTGCAGCTGCTCGGCGTGCGCCAGGCCCGGGTTCTGGCTCTTGTACAGCGCGGCCTTCTGGTGCGGGTTCTCGCCGTAGCGCAAGACGTCGGCGCGTTCCCAGGTGGCGCCGAGGAAGTCCGGGAAGCCGGCGTCGTCCGCGGGCGCGTACGCGCTGGCGAACCACGAAGCCACGGCCGTGTCGTACGCCGCCGTGTGCGCGTACGCCCGTGCCGCGAGGCGCTTGCGGTCTTCGAGCTCGAAACCGCCGTCGGCGACGCGCTCGAGCACCCAGCCGTAGCGGGCCGGGTCGACGACGACCGCGACGCTGCCGTGGTTCTTCGCCGCCGCGCGGACCATGGCCGGGCCGCCGATGTCGATGTTCTCGACGCAGTCCTCGGGGCTCGCGCCGGACGCGACCGTCTGCGCGAACGGGTACAGGTTCACGACCAGCAGGTCGAACGCCGCGATGTCGAGCTTGCGCAGCTGCTCGACGTGGTCGGGGTTGCCCTGGTCGGCCAGCAGGCCGGCGTGCACGTTCGGGTGCAGCGTCTTCACGCGGCCGTCCAGCGACTCCGGGAACCCGGTGACCTGCTCGACCGGCGTGACCGGGACACCGGCGTCGGCGATGGCCTTCGCCGTCCCGCCGGTGGAGACGATCTCGACGCCGGCCGCGTGCAGGCCGGTCGCGAGGTCCAGGAGGCCCGCCTTGTCCGAGACGCCGATCAGCGCCCGGCGGACCGGACGCCGTCCCAGGTCAGTGCTCACGAAATGTCACCTTTCGTCCGTCCACGGTGCAGCCACCGCGGCCGAGTCGCTCGATCGTTTCCACCAGCAGCCTGCGTTCGACGGCCTTGATCCGTTCGTGCAGGACGTTTTCGTCGTCGTCGCTCTCCACGACGACCGCCTCCTGGGCGATGATCGGCCCGGTGTCGACCCCGGCGTCGGCGAAGTGCACGGTCGAGCCGGTGACCTTGACGCCGGCTTCGAGGGCGTCGCGGACCGCGTGCATCCCGGGGAAGGAAGGCAGCAGCGCCGGGTGCGTGTTGATCACCGTGAAGCGGCCGAGGAACTGCTCGCCGAGGATTTTCATGAACCCGGCCGAAACGACCAGGTCGGGCCGGTACGCCGCGACGGCCTCGGTCAGCGCCTTGTCCCACGCGGCGCGGTCGGGGTGGTCGGCGACGCGGACGGTGAACGCCGGGATGCTCAGCCGCTCGGCGCGGGTGAGGGCTTCGATGCCGGTGCGGTCGGCGCCGACGGCGACCACCTTGGCCGGGAAGCCGGACCGCCCGGTGGCGTCCAGCACCGCCTGCAGGAGGGTGCCGGAGCCCGACGCGAGCACGACGAGCTTCACCGGGGTGGGCAGCTCCAACCGTTGAGACAGAGCGGGCTCCTTGCCGCGGGCGGTGCGCAGCCGGGCGCACGGCGCTTCACCAGGACACCTAAACCCTAACGGTCGCCCTCGCCCGGCTCGACGTCGCCGCAGGTCTCGGTGCCTCCGGTCACAGCGTCGCCGGTTCCGGGCGGGTCGTCGAGGCCCAGTTCGGCGTCGGCTTCGGCTTCGAATTCGGCGTCCTCGGCGGAAAACTGCTCGTCCTCTTCGGACGCTTGAGCCGCTTCGAGCTCCTCGACGGCTTCGAACGCTTCTTCGGTGTCGACGTCGTCGGCGTCCTGGAACGCCTCGTTGTCTTCGAGCGCTTCGGGCGGCGGCGCGGGCGGCTCGTGCTCACCCGCGAAGAAGGCGACGAACGAACCCGGGATGACGATCCAGCAGAAGGCGACCACCGAAGCGACGCCGACCGGGACGCTCACCGGGTCGAACGGGCCGTCGCCGAGCCGCCCACCGGACAGCGTGCCCAGCACGACGCAGCCGAGCGCGACGACGGCACCGGCGACCGCGACCGCGCGGATGCGCTGCGCGGGTTCGGCGTCGGCCTTGCGCAGCGTCCAGCCGGCCAGCGCACCGGCCGCCGCGGGCAGCACCAGCAGCGCCGGCCACCAGCCGGCGTGGTGCTCGGGCAGGCCGCCGAGCAGCGGAACGCCGGGCACGGCGCCCCCGCGGTAGCCGAACATGCCGACGTCCAGTGCACCGATCGAGAACCCGGGCCCGGTGACGAACGACAGCGCGGCGGCGACGGCGTTCGGCAGGTACAGCACCGAAAGCAGGAAGAGCCCGAAGCTGGTGCCGAAACCGGGCTCGTAGACGTCGGCCACCGTCTTCCACGACACCGCGGTCACGACGGTGAACACGGCCGCACCGCAGGCCACCAGGGCGGCCAGGCTCAGCGCGCCGGTCCGCAGGCCGCGCAGCGCCAGCGGGTCGAGGCGCTCCTCGACGACGTCCGGCAGCCCGCACGACCGCGCGATGCCCGCGCACGACGCCGCCGCGGCCAGCAGGCCCGGCACGACGAAGACGGCCACCGGGTTCGCCGTCACCGGTGAGCCCTGGGCGAAGAGGGCCACGACGAGCCCGAACAGCGCGTGCGCGCCGGTGATCGTGATCAGGACCGGCAGCGCTTCGCGGAACGACCGGCAGCCGAGGCGGCGGGCGGTACCGGACGCCGTCCGCGCGGCCAGCGCGACCACGCCCAGCGTCGGCAGCAGCGGCAGCATCCCGAGTGGGTGACCCCCGATGGCGACGCGCACCTGGTGCGCGGCGAGCCAGCCGGGCCCGGCGGCCAGCAGCACGCCGGTGTCGGAGAAGACGGCGCGGCCGGCGGTGAGCGCGATCAGGGCGAGCACGGCCGCGACCGCGGTGTAGCCGGTGACCAGCGGGCCGAGGGCCGCGGCGAGCAACACCCGCACCCGCGCGGGCCGGGAGGGCGCGACGCCGGGTCCGGGGTCGCTCACCGGCTCCTCGGGGGCGTCGGTGAGCAGGTCCATGGTGCGCACCCTGACATCCCGGCTGCTCCGTCCGGGTGAGGCACGCCGCCGCCGGGGCGCGTGATCAACCCAACCCACCCGGTCGGGTACCTCCCGGACGCAAAACACCCGCTGTGACACGGAGGGTCACAGCGGGTGTTTCACGGGATGTCAGCTGGACTTGCCGAAGCCGCCGGGCGGCGTGCCCGGGTTGTCCGGCGGCGGCTGCTGGAAGAACTGGCCCTGCTGCGGCGCGTACGTCGTGGCCTGCTGCCCCGGCGGCGGGGTGGTCGACGGCGGGTTCGGCGAGCCGTACTGACCCGGCTGCGAGAACGGCGCCGACGGCTCGCCGGGGGCGGCCGGGCCCGTCCCGTGGCCCGGCTGGCCGAACTGCTGGCCGGGCTGGCCGTACTGCTGCTGCCCCTGCTGGCCCGGCTGGCCGTACTGACCGCCGCCGTAGGACGGCGCGGCGGGCTTCGGCGACGGCGGCTTGATGACGTCGTGCTCGATCAGCAGGGCGCCGACCGCGACGATCATCTGCAGGATGCCGAGGATCAGGATCACGGTGACGATGCCCGGCGTGGTGGGCAGCGCGACCAGCGCGTCCAGGGCCCCGAGCGCGCCGAGGACGCTGAACAGCGCCGCGAACGGCAGCGTCTTCGGTCCCTTCGGCAGCACGTGCAGCCCGGCGAGCAGGCCGGCACCCAGCAGGAACGTCGTCGCGAGGCCGACGTCGGCGTTGTCGGAGAAGCCGAGGAAGTACTGCACGAGGCCGAAGACGGCGACGACCAGGGCGAGCAGCACCGGCAGGTTCTGGGGCAGGCCCGCGGCGCCGGACGGCGCCTGGTGCGAGTGCGGCTGCTGCGCGGGGAAGCCGCTGGACGGCGGTCCGGGGGGCTGCTGGCCGCCACCCTGCTGGGGGTAGCCAGGCCCACCGCTGGGGAAGGTCATCGGATGCACTCCTGTCGGTTCGACCGGCACTCCGGGCGCGCGGGCACCCGGGGAAAGACGAGGTGGCGTGTGTGCGCAGAACGCTAGCGCACTCGAAGGCCACCAGCCCACCAGACGCATGAATCCCTCGCCCGGTTTCATCCCGGGACGAGGAAAGGCCGGGCACCTTGGGGGTGCCCGGCCTCACCAGGAGTTACTTCCGGGCCTCAGCCCAGGTTGTTGTACAGCTCACGCGCCAGGACGGCGGTCTCGCTCGGGGTCTTGCCGACCTTGACGCCGGCGGCCTCGAGGGCCTCCTTCTTGGCGGCGGCCGTGCCGGAGGAGCCCGACACGATGGCGCCCGCGTGGCCCATGGTCTTGCCCTCGGGCGCGGTGAAGCCCGCGACGTAACCGACGACCGGCTTCGTCACGTTCTCCTTGATGTAGGCCGCGGCGCGCTCTTCGGCGTCGCCGCCGATCTCGCCGATCATCACGATGACCTTGGTCTCGGGGTCCGCCTCGAACGCCTCGAGGGCGTCGATGTGCGTGGTGCCGATGATCGGGTCACCGCCGATGCCGACCGCGGTCGAGAAGCCGATGTCCCGCAGCTCGTACATCATCTGGTAGGTCAGCGTGCCCGACTTCGACACGAGGCCGATCTCGCCGGCCTTGGTGATGTCGGCCGGGATGATGCCGGCGTTCGACTTGCCCGGGCTGATCACGCCGGGGCAGTTCGGGCCGATGATCCGGGTCTTGTTGCCCTTCGCGACGGCGTGCGCCCAGAAGTAGGCCGAGTCGTGCACCGGGATGCCCTCGGTGATGACCACGGCGAGCGGGATCTCGGCGTCGATCGCCTCGATGACCGCGTCCTTGGCGAACTTCGGCGGCACGAAGATGACCGACACGTCGGCGCCGGTCTCCTTGATGGCCTCCTCGACCGTGCCGAACACGGTGAGGTCCTTGCCCTCGATGGTGACCGTCTGGCCGGCCTTGCGGGCGTTGACGCCGCCCACGATGTTCGTGCCGGACTTCAGCATCTTGGTGGCGTGCTTCATGCCCTCGGAGCCGGTGAGCCCCTGGACGATGACCTTGCTGTTCTCGTTGAGGAAGATCGACATCTCACGCACCTGCCGCGGCGAGCTCGGCAGCCTTGTCGGCCGCGTTGTCCATTGTGTCCACCACGGTGACCAGCGGGTGGTTCGCGTCGGCCAGGATCTTGCGACCCTCCACGACGTTGTTGCCGTCCAGGCGGACGACCAGCGGCTTGGTGGCCTCGTCGCCCAGGATCTTCAGGGCCTCGACGATGCCGTTCGCCACCGCGTCGCAGGCGGTGATGCCGCCGAAGACGTTGACGAAGACGCTCTTCACGTCGGTGTCGTTGAGGATGACGTCCAGCCCGGCCGCCATGACCTCGGCCGAGGCGCCGCCGCCGATGTCGAGGAAGTTGGCCGGCTTCACGCCGCCGTGCTTCTCGCCCGCGTAGGCCACGACGTCCAAAGTGGACATGACCAGGCCGGCGCCGTTGCCGATGATGCCGACCTCGCCGTCGAGCTTGACGTAGTTGAGGTCCTTGGCCTTGGCCTTGGCTTCGAGGGGGTTCTCCGCGTCCTTGTCCACCAGGGCCTCGTGGCCCGGCTGGCGGAAGGAGGCGTTCTCGTCCAGGGTGACCTTGCCGTCGAGGGCGATGATCTTGTCCTGCGGGTCGCGGACCAGCGGGTTGACCTCGACCAGGGTGGCGTCCTCGGAGACGAAGGTCTCCCAGAGCTTCACCACGACGTCGGCGGCTTCGTCGATGATCTCGGCCGGGAAGTTGCCGGCCTTCAGGATCTCGAGCGCCTTCGCCTTGTCCACACCGGCGATCGCGTCGACGGGGATCTTCGCGAGCGCCTCGGGGCGCTCGACGGCGAGCTGCTCGATCTCCATGCCGCCCTCGGAGGACGCCATCGCCAGGAACGTGCGGTTCGCGCGGTCCAGCAGGAAGGAGAAGTAGTACTCGGACGCGATGTCCGAGGCTTCCGCCACGAGCACGCGGCGCGTGATGTGGCCCTTGATGTCGAGGCCGAGGATGGCTTCCGCCTTCTCCTTCGCCTCGTCCGGCGTCTGGGCCAGCTTGACGCCGCCCGCCTTGCCACGCCCGCCGACCTTCACCTGCGCCTTGACGACGACCTGGGTGCCGATCTGCTCCGCGGCGGCCTTGGCTTCTTCGGGGTTGCTAGCCACGGCTCCCGGCAGAACCGGTACTCCGTGGGCGGCGAAGAGATCCCTCGCCTGGTACTCGTAGAGGTCCACTACTCCAGTCTCCTGACGACACGCCACTGTGGTGGTCCGCATGACCGGACCGCGCTGTCGGACCTGTCGAGGTTAGCGACCTGCGCAGACGCAGGGGACTCCGCACCTGGTGAAGTCGGTCACCGTGCGCGGTCAGACGGTGCTTCAGCGGTGTGAGACCGCCCACCGGAGAGCTGTTCCAGCGTTTCCGCCGCGGTGTCGGCGGTGAAGACGGGGACGGGCCCGAGCTTGTCTTCGAGCCCTTCGGGCGGCTCGGCGCCGAGCACGCCGACCGCGTCCGGGTCCTCCTGTTCGGCGGTGCGGAGGATCTGCTCGGCGGTGTCCAGGGGACCGGCGTGGACGACCTCGACGCCGTCGTCGCGCAGGCGGCGGGCCAGGGCGACTGCCGCCGGGTCGGGCCGGGTGAACTCGACGAGCAGCACCCGCGGCCGGTCACGCCGCACGACGTCCCCCGGCGGCGGCCAGCACGGCCGCGACGAGCAAGGCGGCCGTGGCGGCGAGGGCGAGCCAGAAGCCGGTGGCCGGGCTCGCGCCGCCGAGGGAGCCGCCGACGAGCGGCAGTTCGGCGGCGTGCAGGGCGGTGAGCAGGGCGGCGCCGGCGAGCAGGGCGGCGGCCGGCTTGGGCCGGGACCGCGTCGAGAGCGCCGCGGCCCCGATGACGACCACGGCGGCGGTCAGCAGGCCCCACGACGGGGTGTCGAAGCGGGACCAGAGGTTGGGGGCGGTGTAACCGGGGAGGGCGAAGACGGGCAGCCCGAACGCGGCGCCGGCCAGCACCGCACCGGCCGTGACGACGGCGAGGTTGTTGTTCGGGGTCGGTCCGTCCCCGGCGTCTTCACGTTCGACGACCCCGGTCCCGGCGGCGGCGAGCGCGGCCAGTGCGGCGAGCACGAGCGCGGCGAACGTCCAGGCGGCGCCGGCCCCGAGGTCGTAGCTGAAGACGGGGGCGGCCGCGCCGCCGAAGCCGGCGAGGTTTCCGGCCTGGGTGGCGGTGAGCGCGGTGTTGAGGACGGCGGTGCCGGCCAGGACGATCCCGGCCCAGGCGACCCCGAGCACGGGCCGCGCGACGGCGGCGGTCTTCGGCACGAGGACCCCGGCGGCGGGAACGGCGAGCACGAGCGCGGCGGCGAGCAGGAACCACCGGGCGGGGCTGTCGGCGGCGGCGCTGACGGGCGCGGTGGCGCCCGGGTTCAGCGCAGTGACGGCGACCTGGGGTGCGAAGGCGCCGATGAGCGCGGCGAGCGCGGTGGCCAGGCCGAGGAGGCCGGTGGTGAGCCGCCACCAGAAGAGGCCGGGCAGCCGTGCGTTGCCGGCCAGGTCGGATTCGGTTTTTTCGGTCCGTTCGGTGAGCCTCGTGTTCGCGAGCCCGGCCACGACCGCGACAGCGGCGAGCGTGAGCACGGGTCCCCAGGCGACGTGCAGATCGTCCCGCAAGAGCCCGGCGAGCACGGGCGGCAGGGCGACCCCGAAGGCCGCGGCGGCCAGCCCGCCGAGCGCACCGCGGGCCACGTCCTCGGCGGGAGCGGCCAGTGCGACGACGGCGGCCAGCGGCAGGGCGGCGGCGAGCAGCAGGTAGCCGCCGAGGGCGGGCCACGGCCCTTCGAAGGCGGCGCGGGCGAGCAGGAAGCCGTTGTCGGAGAGAACGGGAGCGGTGAGCAGCCCGACAGCGGCGACGACGGCGAGCAGCGGGACGAGCAGCCGCCACCGACGGCGTTCGGGTTCGTCGTGGCTGCGGAGGGCCCGCCAGGCGAGCACCCCGCCGCCGAGGGTGAGGAGGTGCCCGGCGACGAGCAGCCAGAACCCGGCCCCGACGGCGGAGCTGCCGAGGAACCGGTCGGGAAGGTAGAGCTCGGGCCGGATGGTGAGGGGGCCGTTGACGGCGAACTGCAGGTCGAGCACGAGCCGGCCGGGAGCGAGGGCGGCGAGGCCGAGGATCAGGCCGCCGCCGAGGGCGGCCCGCCGGGAGGCCAGCCAGACGGCGGCGGCGATGGGGCCGAGGGCGAGGAGGGCCAGCCAGGGCCAGCTGGTGAAGCCGGGGTCGGCGGCCGGGGAGACGGGGATGATGGCGCCGGCGGTGAGGGCGAGGGCACCGAGGGCGGCCAGGGCGAGTGCGGGGGTGAGGGGGCGGGTTTCGGAGTCTTCGGCCCAGGGCGGATCGGACCGGGATGGTTCGGCGGCTTGGCGCGCGGGGGTTCGGGGCTCGTCGGGCGCGCTTGCGGAGGCCTTCGAAGCGGCCTCGTGCGGGCGGCCTGCGGGGTCGCGCGGGGCTTGCTGCGCGGTTACGGCGGGGTCGGGTCGCGCTGGGGCGGAGCCATCCGCGGCACCGGGCGCACTCCCGGCGGAAGGCTCGGCCCGCGGTGGCTCGGCAGAACCACCCTTGGCACCTTCCGGGCCGTGCGGTGCGCTGACGGCAGTCGGTTCGCGGCGCGGTGGCTCGGCGGAGCCACCCGCGACACCGTGCGCCGCGCCGGATGTACTCCCGGCGGCCGGGGTCCGCGGTAACTCGCCGGAACCCCCCGCGGCGGCCGACTCCCGGCGCGGCTGCTCGGCGGGGTCGTGCGCAGCCTGACCGATGCCGAACTTCGGCGTGGGCTCGCCCGTTGCCGCGGCGGTTGCCGGGTCTTCGCGGGGGCCTGGGGTGCTTTCGGTGGGGGGCTCTGAGCGTGGGGGCATATTGCCCGCGACGCTAGCAAGTTCGGGCCGTCCCGGAGCCGTCGGCGGGCGCGAGTCGTCGAAAGCGCGTCAACCTTCTGCTGCAATCTCTTATTCCCGGCCGTGACCGCCCCGGAGGGCGTTTTGAGCTCGCTGGGAGGTGTTCACCTGCCCTCCACCCTGTAAGGCAAGTCACACCGAACGCCGTAAACCCCCTCTAACTTTGGGTGATTTCCACTGGTGAGCGGCTCGCACACTCCACCCGATCGGCCGACACAGGGGGCACATCTTGCCGACAGCGGTACCCCTTCGTTACTGTCCCGGGGTCCCCATTACAGTCAGGTCACGAAGTAGGACGCCGAGCAAACCACCCCCGAGGTTGGCTCACCGGGTTCCCCCGCCCGCAGTCCTCGACCCGGCTCCCCGACGATGGAAGGCCCTGTCTTGGCTTCACACCGCTCCCCCGGCGGCCAAGCTCCTTCCCCGGCATTGAAGGACGCACTGGAAGGTGCGGTCGTTCGTGTCCGGGGTGCGCACCGCATCGCCCCGCCCTCTTCGGCCCTTCGCGGCCGTGTCGTGGTTGCCGCTGTTGCGGCTGGTGCGTTCGCCGCCGCTGCTGCGGGTTCGACCCTCAAGACGGTCACCGATTCCGACGCCGCCTTCACCCCCCTGGCCAACAGCCAGGACGCCAGCGCTTCGCTGACCGCGGGAGGTGCGGGCTCCGGGGGCGCCCCGGAACTCCTGCCGACCGGCCACGCCGTCGACGCCTCCGCCGAAGCCGCGAAGCTCGCTGACAGCGCTTCTGTCACGCAGGCCCGCGAGCAGCGCGAAGCCGAGGCCGCCAAGAAGGCCGCCGAAGAAGCCAACCGGCCCAAGACCTGCCTGCCCGCGCACGGCACCTTCACCTCGGGCTTCGGTGCCCGGTGGGGCACGAGCCACCTCGGCATCGACATCGCCAACGCCATCGGCACGCCGATCTACGCCGCCTCCGACGGCACCGTGATCGAGGCCGGGCCGGCCAGCGGTTTCGGCCTGTGGGTGCGGGTCCAGCTCGACGACGGCACGATCCAGGTCTACGGCCACATGAACAGCTTCTCCGTCAAGGAGGGCCAGAAGGTCAAGTGCGGCCAGCAGATCGCCGAGATCGGCAACCGCGGCCAGAGCACCGGCCCGCACCTGCACTTCGAGGTGTGGCAGAACGGCACCAAGAAGATCGACCCCCGCCCCTGGCTGGCGGCGCGCGGCATCGTCATCTGATCCGTTCGCTCGTGGCACACCCAGCCCGCACCCGGCCGTAGAGCGGACTTCCGCTCCGGCCGGGACACTGCAGGCAGCCGAATCCGGCGAAGGACGCTGAGAGCACGCGCCTCGCCTGGCCGCTCGGATGCTGGAACCGGTCACAAGCTCAAGGTTCACCACTGAAGGCCGAACACAAACGCCCGGATCGGGTAACGTTCGCGCGGCTCGGGCTCGCGGAGTAGGGCTGCCACTGGAGGCTGCCAGCCCGCCCTCACCGACGGCTCGCAGAGAAGGACCTTCCCCGGAACCGCTCGCGGTCGTCCTGCCACCTTCTCCGCCCGGCGGAGCGCTCTCCGAACCCAAGCCGATCACACCAGTCACCGGAAGCACCCCAGGCCGCCCCGAAACCCGTCGGACGACCGAACCCACTCCCGCCCCGGGAAAAACCGTCCACAGCCGCCTCAGCGCCCGGGAATGCCTACCGCTGTCCGCCCGGTAACCGGCGGATGAAGTACGCCACCGCGACCTGCCACACCGTGCACAGCTCTGCCGGCCGCCGGGTGGGCAGCCAGCCCCATGGCACCGCGCCCCCCGCGGAGCGGACACGCGCGACGCTTCGGGCTCTGGTCGTCCAGCGGCGTCCCCGGCCGCAGGTGACACAACGCCCGTCCGCGCCGAGTTCGTGCTGCCTGAGCAGCGCTCGCCAGGCGGCGGCCAGCCGGCACGCCTCCGCTCCCGCGTGCGGAGGGACTCCCGAAACCCCCGAAGGCTCCCGACCCCGATCCGGAACCATCGTCTCCAGGACTCCCCGCAGGTAATTTCGTACCCCTTCGGCGAGAAGCCCAAACAGCACCGCGTCCACACCACACTACCCCCTCCGTCGAACCTTTGTTCGATCGCAGGGTCCTTTTTACCGGGTGGGTACGACGATTCCGGCGGCGATCGCCGGGATCGCCGCCGGATTCACTCGACCGGGTGGCCTAGAGCTTCACCATCGGCACGCTGCCGATCAGCATCAGGCGGACCTTGCCCGCCGCGCCGAAGTCGATCGTGGCCGTGGCGCGCGGGCCGACGCCGTCGCAGGAGATCACCGTGCCGAGGCCGTACTTGTCGTGGCTGACGCGGTCGCCGACGTCCAGCTTCAGCGCCACCGTGTCCTTCCAGCCCTTGCCGAACGACGGCGTCCCCGACGAAGACGGCGAAGTGGACCGCCGGCCGCCCCAGGTGGTCGCCGCCCGCGGGGTGCCGCGCGAGCCGGAACCGAACGAGCCGAAGCCGCCGCTGGACGGCTCCAGGCGCCGCCAGTCGACGAGGTCCGGCGGCAGCTCGTCGAGGAACCGCGAAGCCGGGTTCATCGACGGCTGGCCCCACGCCGAGCGCGTGATCGCGCGCGAGACGTACAACCGCTGACGCGCCCGCGTGATCGCCACGTACGCGAGCCGCCGCTCCTCCGCCAGCTCCGTCGGGTCGCCCAGCGCCCGCATGTGCGGGAAGACGCCGTCCTCCCAGCCGGTGCAGAACACCACCGGGTACTCCAGGCCCTTCGCGGTGTGCACGGTCATCAGCGTGACCACGCCCGCGCCGCCGTCGCCTTCTTCGCCGCCGTCGGGCGACGGCACCGAGTCCGCGTCCGCGACCAGCGACACGCGCTCGAGGAACGCCGGCAGCGAGCCCGGCGCCGGGACGCCTTCCTCCACGACCAGCTCGGCGTTCTCGTCCGCGACGACCTCGGCGGTGATCTCGGTGAACTCCCGCGCCACCGTGACGAGCTCGTCCAGGTTCTCCACGCGCGTGTGGTCCTGCGGGTCGTCCGATTCCTCGAGCTCGACGCGGTAACCGGTCTTCTCCAGCACCGCTTCCAGCACGTCGTGGACCTCGGCGCCCTCCGAGACCAGCACGCCCAGCTCGTCGAGCAGGGCCACGAACCCGCCGATCGCCTTGACCGAGCGCGGGTTCAGCAGCGGCACCTTGCCCTCGACGGCGTCCCGCAGCGCCTGTGCGAAGGAGATCCGCTCGCGCTCGGCGTGCGTCGCCACGACGGCTTCGGCGCGGTCGCCGATGCCGCGCTTGGGCACGTTCAGCACGCGCCGCAGGCTGACCGTGTCCTCCGGGTTCGCCAGCACACGCAGGTACGCGATCATGTCGCGGACTTCGCGCCGCTCGTAGAACCGCACGCCGCCGACGACCTTGTACGGCAGCCCGAGCCGGATGAAGATCTCTTCGAAGACGCGGGACTGGTTGTTGGTGCGGTAGAAGACGGCGACGTCGGAGTAGTCGGCTTCGCCCTTCTCCGCCAGCGCGTCGATTTCGCCCGCGACGAACGCGGCTTCGTCGTGGTCGTTGTCCGCGACGTAGCCGACGATCTTCTCGCCGTCGCCCGAATCCGTCCACAGCCGCTTCGCGCGCCGGTTCGGGTTGCGCTCGATGACGGCGTTGGCCGCGGACAGGATCGTCTGCGTGGAGCGGTAGTTCTGCTCCAGCAGGATGGTGTGCGCGTTCGGGAAGTCCCGCTCGAACTCCTCGATGTTGCGGATCGTCGCGCCGCGGAAGGCGTAGATCGACTGGTCCGCGTCGCCCACGACGACCAGCTCGGCCGGCTCGACGCCCGCCTCGTTCGGCGCTGTCCCGGCCAGCTCACGGACCAGCGTGTACTGCGCGTGGTTCGTGTCCTGGTACTCGTCGACGAGGACGTGGCGGAAGCGGCGCCGGTAGTACTCGGCGACGTCCGGGAACGCCTGCAGCAGCGAGACCGTGCGCATGATGAGGTCGTCGAAGTCGAAGGCGTTGGCCTGGTTCAGCCGCCGCTGGTACTCGCCGTAGACCTCGGCGACGCGGCGCTCGAGGTCGTTGCCCGCGTTCGCCGCCGCGGTTTCCGGGTCGGTGAGCTCGTTCTTCAGGTTCGAGATGTGCACGGCGAGCGTGCGCGCGGCGTAGCGCTTCGGGTCGATGTCGAGGTCGCGCGCCACCAAGGTGATCAGCCGCTTGGTGTCGTCGGAGTCGTAGATGGAGAAGCTCGACGACATGTCCAGCGTTTTGGCTTCGCGGCGCAGGATCCGCACGCACATGGAGTGGAACGTCGACACCCACATCGCGTTCGCCCGGCGCCCGACGAGCGCGGCGACGCGCTCGCGCATTTCGGCGGCGGCCTTGTTGGTGAACGTGATCGCCATGATTTCGCCGGGGTGCACCCGGCGCTGGCCGAGCAGGTAGGCGATCCGGCGGGTCAGCACCCGGGTCTTGCCCGATCCCGCGCCCGCCACCACCAGCAGCGGGCCACCGGCGTGGGTGACGGCTTCGCGCTGGGCGGGGTTGAGGTCGTCGAGCAGCTCGGCCTGCCCGCCGGCGGCGGGCTTGCGCACAGGGTTCGCGGCGGGGAGATCGAAGAGGGTGTCCATCGTGCGTCCACGCTACCCCGGGTGGGTGGAACTGCGGCACAGCGTGCCGGGCGCGGCTACGGCGCCGGGCGTACCGGCAGGTGTCGCCTGCCGTCCGACGCGCCACGGGCTCCGCGCGCGGAGCATCGGCGGACATGGAAGACACCTCATCCGCCCGCATCCGGGCCGCCGACGCCGATCGCGAACGCGTCGCCACCGCCGTCCAGCACGCCGGTTCCGAAGGCCGGCTCACCCTCGAAGAGGTCGAAGAGCGCCTCAGCCACGTCTACGCCGCGCGGTTCACCGACGAACTCACCGCGCTCACCGCCGACCTGCCGCGCCCGGCGCCGCCGCGCCCCGGTTTCCCGCTCGGCCGCGACGCGCTGCGGCGGCACCCCGCACTACGGCTGCACCTCGCCGTCGTGGTGGCGATCGCGGCCGTGGCGATCGTCCGCTGGGTCGTGCTGGGCGCCGGGTTCTTCTGGCCGGCGTTCCCGATCTTCTGGCTCGCGGTGAGCCTCTTGGTTCATGCTCGGGTGCGCGCGTTCCGGGAGCGGCCCGGCGCCGCTGTGCCATACTGAGCGTGTGCGGCACCACGCAGAGCGATTTTTTTACGGGACCCGGACTCCGGCTCCCGTGATCGCGTAGTGCCCGAACCGCCATCACGCCAGCCCCGGAGTCCGCGGACCCGGGGCTGTCGCCGTCCCTGGGACCGGGTCCGGGCTTCGAGAAAGAGGTCCCGATGAACGCACACGCCACCAACGCCGACGGCCAGCCCGCCGAGCACACCCCCGCGGGCGACGACATCGCGTCGCTGCGCGAGGAGATCGACTGGCTGGACAAGGAGATCCTGCGGCTGGTGAAACGCCGGGTCGAAGTGTCCAAGACGATCGGCGCCGCGCGGATGGCCGCCGGCGGCACGCGCATCGTCTACAACCGCGAGATGGACGTGCTCGCGCGGTACCGCGAACTCGGCCCGGACGGCCGGCAGCTCGCGATGGCGCTGCTGAACCTGGGCCGCGGGCGGCTCGGCCGGTAACGGTTGCGGCGAATTCGGGGACTTCCCCGAGGCAGGCGCGCCCCTCTTGCGGGCAGACTGGGGTCATGGACTGGCTCGTGAACCTCATCGCCGTCATCGTCGCGCTCGCGAGCGTGCTGGCCGCGCTGGGCCATGTGGGGTATCTGGCGTTGCTCAACAACGCAGCGGGTAAGCGGGCCGGCGGCGCTCCGGTCGCGCAGTACGTCCGCAGCCGCTGGGCCGTTGCCGGGGGTACGACCGCGGCTTCGCTGTTCGCCTGGTTGCTCACGGCCGGGGGACCGGCGCTGGACATCTTCGCGATCATCGTCGCCGCCGGTAGCGGTGTCGTGGCGACGAAGGCGCTGCAGTCCACGCGGGACCGTTACCGTTCGGGAGGGTGAAGGGCCTGATCAGGACCGATACCGCTGCGTGAAACTTCGCAGCGTCACTATCGCCCGTTCGGTCGCGCCCGACCGAGTGAAACCTCTGCAACTTGCAGGTTTGGGGGCGACTTTCTCCGCCGGATGCTCCTAGGGTTGACGCCGTGAGGACCCTTGCGTCTGGGTCGGGCAACGCCCGCAGGACGCGCGGGGGCACTGGCCCCGCGCGCCCACTGTTGCGTGCGCGTGCATTTGCGCAGGATTCCGAACAGGATTCCGCGCGTGAGGATGCTCCGATCGGGTCGGCTGGCGGCCGGATGGCGTCAGGAGTGTGCGGCCGGGTGGTCGAGCTCACATGAGCCACGAGTTCCTCGGACGCGCGAACGCGCCCGCGCATCCCGGACGCCACCGGCGCGGCGGCGCGGAGAGCTGGACGCCGCCGCTTCCGCAGCACCGCCCGGTGCGCCACCACGCGGCGGGCCGGGTGACCGATCCGCCGGCGGTGCTCCCGCCGCAAGCCGGGTACGGCCACGGCGGTGGAGTGGGCTCGTCTCCTGAGGACTGCCCGGTGCGGAACAGCGGCGACGCGGTGGGGGCTTACCCGGCCATGGCGGAGTGGCCGGCGCAGCAGTACGCCACCCGATACCCCGGCGACCCGATGCCCACCGATCCCGTACTCGCCGGCTCGCTCTCGCCGCACCAGCCCACCCGGCACCCCGGCGACCCGCTGGCGGCCGACCGGGCGACGACGGGGTGGCCGGCGCAGCCGTACGCCGCACAGCACCCCGCTGATCCGGTGTCGTCCGGGTCGCTGCCACTGAACCCCCCATGGCAGCGCCACACCGACGGTCCCGCCGATCCGGTGTCCTCCGGGTCACTGCCGCTGAACCACCCCTGGCAGCGCCACACTGACGGTCCCGCCGATCCGGTGTCCTCCGGGTCACTGCCGCTGAACCACCCCTGGCAGCGCCACACCGACGGTCCCGCCGATCCGGTGTCCTCCGGGTCGCTCCCGCTGAACCACCCCTGGCAGCGCCACACCGACCGTCCCGCCGATGGCCGCGCCCCGGCCGATCCGGTGATGTCCGGCTGTCTTCCGCTGCCGTCCCTGCCGCAGCCGCGGGGCGGGCGGCCCGCTCCGCTCTTCCCGGCCGTGCACGGGAGCCTGCCCCTCGAAGCCTTCGAGGACTACGAAGCCGAGGACTACGAAGACTTCGAGGACGATCCGGCCGGACCCTCGCCCGCCGAATCCCGGGCCGACCAAGCCGCCCGGCGCACGCGGGTCTCGCTGGCCTCCCCCGCTCCGCGCGGGGTGGACGTCGACGAAGACGATGCCCGGATCTACTCCGCCCCGCCGATCGACGGGCTCGGTGGCTTCACCATCGGGTCCGTGCCCGCCTCCGTGACCCCGCCCAAGACCTGGCGGAAGGCCGCCTGGTTCGCCACCGGTGCGTCCGGGGCCGTCGTCGTCGGGCTGTTGTGCGCCGGGTCCTTCCTCGTCGGGAAACCGCCGGTGGACCAGGCCGTGCAGGGCGCGTGGCCCGGCTACCAGGGCGCGCCGGCCGTCGTCGATCCCACCTCCGGGCAGCGGCCGCCCACCGAGGGCGGGTCCGCCGCCGGGCCGGAGTCCGCCGCCCCCTCGGAAACCACCCCGGGGAAGACCAGCGGTGGCGGGGCCGGGCCGGTCGACGGCGTCGCTCCGCCGCCGGCCGGGAGCACCGAAGCGCCGGCCACCCCGACGACCGGGGCCGCCACCCCCGACAGGACGCCGCGGAAGCCGCCCGTCACGCCCGCCCAGCGGGAGACCCCGGTCAAATCACCGTGGTGGTACTCCTTCCCGCCGGACGCCCAGACCATGGGGGACAACTCGGAAAAGTTCTTCAACACCGTCACCACCGACCCCGCCGCGGCGTCGTCGGTGACCACCGGCGAGCTGCACGACCAGGGCCCGCAGGCCCTCGCCCGGCGGTACGCGGGCATTGCGTACTTCGAAGTCAAGAAGGTCAGCATCGACCAGCAGCGCGGCGTCACCGTCAACACCGTGGAGATCACCCACACGGACGGGACCAAGACCGTCGAGGAGCGCACGCTGACCTTCGGCGACGGCGACAAGATCACGGCTGACGGTCAGTAGCCACGCCTGCACGTGCGGTTCGCCCGTTCTGATGCACGTGCGGTGCGCCGAGCGGTTATCCCTGGTCCGGGTGGGTGACATAAGCTGCCGCTCGTCGTATCGCGACGGCATTCCGGCGACAGAGCCTGGTGGTCGCCGTCCGCACAGGGTTACCTGACGACTAGCGGATCCGGAACCGGCCACGAACCGGCCAACCGGACCAACGGGCACCGGCCGAACGGCGGATGCCCGTCCCGGCACCCCAGAGCGAGGACTTTCGTGCTTGATCGGCAGCGCACACGGCGTGAGTCACCCCACGCCGTCCGCGTCGAGGACATCATCCCGGCCGAGATCCTGGACGGCGTCGCCGACGCCGACCGCGACCACCTCGAGCAGGTCGTCCGCGACCCGCAGCGGTTCCTGCCGCGGCGGACCGAGCCGGCCCGCGAGCCGGAGCAGGCCGACGACGCCGGGGAGCCGGAAAGCCGGCTCGCCCGCCGCGCGAAGCTGACCGGGCTCGTCGCCGCGGGCGCGCTCGTCGCCGGCGCGGTGATCGCCGCGCCGATGCTGACCAGCTCGCACCGCGCCGCGTCGCCGGCCGGCCAGTCCACGCCCGCGGGGTTCACCGGCGCCGCCGAGCTCGGCGGACTCGCCGTGCCGCAGCGCCAGGCCGGTGGCGGCGCGCCGGAGCAGCGCGGGACGACGACCCCCGGCACACAGGCCGAGGACACGCCGGTGACCGACCACCCGGCGAACGGCACCCCGCGGGCCCAGGCGGCGCCCGCGCCGGTCACCTCGGTCCCGGACCAGGCCGCCGACGCGCGCAGCGCGAGCCGCAAGATCCAGGCCGTCAAGAACTTCTACGCCGCCATCGCGCGGAACTCGGCGGGCGCGCTGGCGCTGCTGAGCCCGTCCCTGGCCGGCGGCTCGGCGGGCGAGCTGGTCCGCACCTGGAGCGCGATGGACGCCATCGACGTCCAGGAGGCCGACACGCAGATCAAGCCGGACGGCTCGATCCTCGCGGTCGCCACGCTGCACCGGCCGGACGGCGCGCTGGTGCGCGTCACCCAGCTGTTCCGGGTCGCCGACACCGGCGGGCTGATCACCGAAGCCGAGCTCGTCTCGGCCCAGTACATGTAGCCCTCGGCGATCACCCCTTCACCCGTGGTTCAAGTGCCCGTACCGGATTCGTGTGCGCAGAGTGAGCGCCTAGCCTTGTCACGGGCCGGTCTCCGTGAAGCCGGCACGCAGCCCACGACATGTGCATACGCTCCAGCGAAGCGGCGTACACGTGGCCGCGTCACCAGGCACCGATCCTCACGCCCTGGTGAAGTCGGAGCCCAAAGGGAGGTCGCGTGAGCGACGAGGGTCGTCTGGTCGCCGGTCGATATCGCATCGTCGGCCGGATCGGCACGGGCGCGATGGGGGCCGTCTGGCAGGCGCACGACGAGGTCCTGGGCCGCACCGTGGCCATCAAGCAGCTGCTGCTCCAGCCGCACCTGGACGAGCACGACGCCGAAGACGCCCGGCAGCGGACGATGCGCGAGGGCCGGATCGCGGCCCGCCTGCACCACCCCAACGCGATCTCGGTGTTCGACGTCGTCACGGACGACAACGGGCAGCCGTGCCTGATCATGGAGTACCTCAACTCCACCAGCCTGGCCGCCGTGCTGCAGGAACGCCGCACGCTGCCGCCGACCGAGGTGGCGCGCATCGGCGCCCAGGTCGCCGCGGCGCTGCGCGAGGCGCACGCGGTCGGCATCGTCCACCGCGACATCAAGCCGGGCAACATCCTGCTCGGCGGCAACGGCGTCGTGAAGATCACCGACTTCGGCATCTCCCGCGCCAAGGACGACGTCACGGTCACGAAGACCGGGATGATCGCCGGCACCCCCGCCTACCTGGCCCCCGAGGTCGCCATCGGCGGCGAGCCCGGGCCGGAGTCCGACGTCTTCTCCCTCGGTTCGACGCTGTACGCGGCCTGCGAAGGCCAGCCGCCGTTCGGGCTGTCGGAGAACACGCTGAGCCTGCTGCACGCGGTCGCGGCCGGGCAGATCAACCCGCCGCGCCAGTCCGGGCCGCTGGCCAGCGTGCTGGCCGTGCTGCTGCACCCGGACGTCGAACACCGGCCGACCGCCGAGGAGTGCGAGGAGCTGCTCGCGGCCGTCGCGCGCGGTGAGACGCCGCTCGGCGGCCCGGCGGACGAGACCATGATGGCGCCGTCCGCCGGCGTCCTCGGCGCGGCCGCCGTCGCCGACCCGAACGCCACGCAGATGTTCGACGAGATCCCCGCCGGCCACTCGGGCACGCTGCTCGGCGGCGGCGGGGCTCCGACGCAGGCCGTGCCGTTCTACGACGAGGACGACTACCCGGAGGCCACCGGCTACCCCGAGGACGACTACGACGGGTACGGCCACTACCGCGAGGACGACCACCACGCGGCCGGGGGCGTGCCGCCCGGCCTGGCCGCGACCCGCGCCGTGCCGGTGCCGCCGCACGAGCAGGGCGGCTACGAAGACGACTACGACGATTACGACGACGAGCCCGCCCCGCCGCCCCCGGCACGGTCGCGGCCGCAGATGAGCCCGGTCGACGAGGACGAGGGCAAGCCCGGCGCGTGGAAGCGCCCGGCGATCATCGGCGGCGTCGTGGTGGTGGGCCTGGTCGCGCTCGTCGTGTGGCTGCTGAGCCCGAACAACCCGGAGGCGCCTGCCTCGCCGATCTCCAGCACCAAGCCGTCGCCCGCCGCGACGTCGGAGACGCCGACGCCCACGGAGGACACGACCTTCAGCACGGCCGACGTGCCGCCGCCGGTGACGGAGCCGACCTCGTCGTCGAAGAAGGCGACGACCTCGCGGAGCTCCGAACCGGCCGAGACCACCACGCCCAAGTCGACTCCGAAGACGACGACATCGTCGCCCCCGCCCTCGTCGTCGCCGGAGTCGTCTCCGCCGGTGTCGACCTCGGCGACCGGTACCGGCAACTCCTGACCCGAGGTATGTGTTGAGCTCCGAAGGAACCATCGTCGGCGGCCGGTTCCGGCTGGACCAGCCGATCGGCCGCGGCCGCGCCGGCATCGTGTGGCTGGCGTTCGACACGCGGCTGTTCCGGACCGTCGCGATGAAGCGGATGTACCTGCCGGTCGGCGCGGGCGACCGCGCCGAGCAGGCGCGCGCGGCCGCCATGCAGGAGGGCAAGGACGCGGCGCGGATCGAGCACCCGTGCGCGATCAAGGTGTTCGACGTGCTGCCCGACGGCCAGGACGTCTGGCTGGTGATGGAGTACATCCCGTCGCGCAGCATGGCGACGTTCCTCGCCGAGCACGGGCGGCTCACCCCTGACCAGGCGGCGCAGCTCGGCATCCAGCTCGGCAACGCCCTGGCGGCCATCCACGCGGCCGGGTTCGTGCACCGCACCCTCGAGCCGGGCACCGTGCTCCTGGCCGACGACGGCGGCGTGAAGCTCACCGACATCGGCATCAGCGGCGGCGGGCCCCACGCGGCGTACGTGGCCCCCGAGGTCGCGCGGGGGCTGCCGCCCACGCCGGCCGCCGACGTCTTCTCCCTCGGCGCGACGCTCTACACCTCGGTGGAGGGTGTGCCGCCGTTCGGCGAAGACGGCCAGTCGTCCGAACGCCCGCCGCAGAACTCCGGTGTCCTCACCGAGGCGCTGCGCAAGATGCTGCGCGCGGACCCGAAGACCCGGCCGACGATGGCGGACACCGTCCGGTCCCTGCAGGCGATCACCGAAGGCCGCGAGACGGCGTTCATCCCGCCGACGGCACCCGGGATCCCGCCGCCCCCGCCGCCGCCCTTCAACCCGGGGCTGGCGCCCGCGGCGCCGCCGATGCCGCCCTCGGGACCGCAGTTCCAGCAGCAGATCCCGGTCTCCGCGCCCGGCTACTCCGCGGCGGAGCAGACGCAGCGGATGCAGCCGGTCCCGCCGCCGACGCAGTACGCGCCGCCGCCGGCACCGGGCCCCCAGGCCCAGGCTCAGGCGTGGAACCTGCCGGTGTCGAAGAAGACGCTGATCACCGTGGCCGCGATCCTCGCGGCCGTGCTGGTCGGCATCCTGGTGTCGGAGCTGTTCTTCGTCTAGGCCACCTTGGCGGTCGCCGCGCGCATGGCTTCCAGCAGCGTGCGGACCGCCGGGTGACCCCACGCCCGGGACGCCACCGCCGCGTGGATCGCGCGCGCCGGCTCCGGGTTCCGGATCCGGCGGACGACCACCCCGGGGTGCTGCGCGCCGAGCCCCAGCTCGGGGATCAACCCGACGCCGATGCCGGCCGCGACGAACCCCTGCGCTGTCTGGTAGTCCTCGGACTCCACCACGATGTTCGGCGCGAAGCCGGCGGAAGCGCAGGCGCCCTGCAGGATGTCGCGGCAGACTCCAGGCAGGCCGTCGACGCCGACCCACGGCTCCTCGGCGAACTCCGTCAGGTCCAGCACGCGCTTGCGGGCCAGCGGGTGGGCCTTCGGCAGCACCGCCCGGTACGGGTCGTCGAGCAGGTGCACCAGCTCGACGCCCTTGGCCGGCGGGGTCTTGCGCGGGAAGACGGTGATCGCGACGTCCGCGTCGCCCGACTCGACGTCCAGGATCGGGTCGTCGAGTTCCACCAGCTTGAGGTCGAGATGCACGCCCGGGTGCTCGCGCCGGACGGCGGCGATGGCGGGCGGGACCAGCGACGCGCCCGCCGTGGCGAAGTAGCGGATCGCGACGCGGCCGGTGCGGCCCTCCTTGAGCTCGGTCAACGCCGCCTCGGCCTTGGCCAGCTCGGCGCTGAGCGTCTCGGCGTGCTCGGACAGCAGTGCGCCCGCCGGGGTCGGCCGGACACCGCGGCCGACGCGTTCGAGCAGCTCGGTGCCCGCCTCGCGTTCCAGCGCCGACAGCTGCTGGCTGATCGCGGACGGCGTGTAGCCGAGGTTGCGGGCCGCGGCGGTGATCGACCCGCTGGTGATCACGGCGCGGAGGACCTGCATGCGGCGGACGTCGAGCATGCCCCGATCGTACAGCTCAGCTTAAGTGTTCCTGCAGTTATTTTCGCTTGTCCTTACGTCTGGCGCGGACGAAGCTGACGCTGTTATCGAAGGAGGACTGGGGTGGGCGAAACGAAAACCCTGCTCAGGATCGCCGCGCTGGCGCTCATGTGGGGCTCGAGTTTCTTCTGGATCAAGCTGGGGCTGGGGATGTTCTCGCCGGTCCAGCTCGTGCTGGCGCGGCTCGTGCTCGGCGCGGCCATGCTGCTGGTGCTGTGCCGGCTGCAGCGGGCACGGCTGCCGCGCGACCGCCGGATGTGGGGACACCTGGCCGTCGCGGCGTTCTTCCACAACGCGCTGCCGTTCCTGCTGTTCGCGATCGGCGAGACGACGGTCGATTCGGGGATCACCGGCGTGCTCAACTCGACGACGCCGCTGTGGGTGCTGCTCGCGGCCCCGCTGATGGGGACGTCGTCGCGGATGACCGGGGCGCGGCTGGCCGGCCTGGTAGTGGGTCTCGGCGGCATCCTGCTGATCTTCGCGCCGTGGCAGGCGTCGGGCCTGCTGAGCTGGGGCGCGCTGGCGTGCCTCGCGGCGGCGGCCAGCTACGGCTTCGCGTTCGTCTACGAGGGCAAGTACCTGTCGGACGCCTCGCTGTCGCCGTACGCGACTTCCGCCGGGCAGATGCTGCTGGCCAGCGGGATGCTGGTGCTGGCGCTGCCGGCGGGCGGGTTCACGCCGGTCCACGTGTCCACCGGGCCGCTGCTCGCGGTCCTGGTCCTGGGCATCGGGTCGACCGGCATCGCGTTCGCGCTGAACTACCAGCTGCTGGCGAGCGAAGGCGCGGTCGCCGCGTCCGTGGTCGGCTACCTGCTGCCGGTGGTGTCCGTGCTGCTCGGCGCGGTGTTCCTGGGTGAACAGCTGCACCTGCGGGTGATCGCGGGCATGGTCGTCGTGCTCGGCGGCGTGGCCCTGACGCGGATCCCGAAGCGCGTGCCGGCGGCCGAGCCGGCGCTGGAACGGGTTTAGACGAGGCGGCGGTCGGAGGCCCAGCGGGAGAGCTCGTAGCGGTTCGACAGCTGGGTCTTCCGCAGGACGCTCGACACGTGCGTCTCGACCGTCTTCACCGAGATGAACAGCTCGGACGCGATCTCCTTGTAGGCGTACCCGCGGGCCAGCAGCCGCAGGACGTCCCGCTCGCGCGGGGTCAGCAGGTCCAGCTCGGGGTCGTTGATCGGGGCCGAGCCCGGGCGGTCGGCGAACGCGTCGAGCACGAAGCCGGCCAGCCGCGGCGAGAACACGGCGTCGCCGTCCGCGACCCGGACCACCGCGCGGACCAGTTCCTTCGACGAGATCGTCTTCGTGACGTACCCGCGCGCGCCGGCGCGGATGACCGCGATGACGTCCTCGGCGGCGTCGGAGACCGAGAGGGCCAGGAACACGACGTCCGGCAGCTCGGGGCGGACCCGGCGGAGCACCTCGGCGCCGCCGCCGTCGGGCATGTGCACGTCGAGCAGTACCACCTGCGGTTTCGTCCGGGCGATCCCGGCGACCGCCTCGGCGACCGAACCGGCCTCGCCGACGACGCGGACCTCGTCGGTGATCGAGTCGAGCTCGGTGCGGACCCCCGCGCGGAACAGCGCGTGATCGTCGACGAGGAACACCTTGACCGGTTCGCGCTGGCTGTCCGTCACGTCGTCGAGCATAGCCGCCTCACGCCGCTCCCTTGCCCGCCTTCACCGGCATGGCGAGCTGCACCTCGGTGCCCTCCCCCGGCGCGGTCCGGACCTTGCACGTGCCGCCGTGCCGGGTCATCCGGCCGCGGATCGAGTCGGCGAGCCCGTGGCGGTCGTCCGGGACGAGCTCGGGGTCGAAGCCCTTCCCGCGGTCGCGGACGAACACGGTGACCGACGTCGGCTCGACCTCGGCGTAGACGCTGACCTCGTCGACGCCGGCGTGCTTGGCGGCGTTCACGATCGCCTCGCGGGCGGCCTGGACGAGCGCGGCCAGCGATTCGTCCAGCTCGGCGTCGCCGACGACAACCTGCCCGACGGAGATGGCGAAGGTGTCCTCGACCTCGCCGCACGCGGTGGCGAGCGCCTCCGAGAGCTGCCCCGTCGCTTCTTCGGGCTTCTCCGAGGGCTTGCCGTAGCCGTTGGGACCGTAGAGCCAGCCGCGCAGCTCACGCTCCTGGCTGCGGGCCAGCCGCGCGACCTCGCGGGGCTGTTCGCTCTGCTTCTGGATCAGCGCGAGGGTCTGCAGGACGGAGTCGTGCAGGTGGGCAGCGATCTCGGCGCGTTCGTCGGTGCGGATGCGGGCCTTGCGCTCGTCGGAGAGGTCCCGGACCAGCCGCAGCCAGAACGGCACGGTCAGCACGGCCACCCCGATCAGCGTCGCGAGGACCGCGATCAACGCGAACTGGACCTGGTCGAGGGTGCCGCTGCGCAGCACGACGACGGTGATGCCGGTGATGACCAGCGCGACACCGGCGACGATCCGGATGGCGGCCGACCAGCCGCCCCCGCCGAGGAAGGCGCCCGCGAAGCCGTCTTTCGCCCCGGCCCGCCAGCGACGGCGCTGCGACTCGTCGGCCTCGCGCCAGACGACCGCGAGACCGATCATGGCGACGGCCAGCGGCACGGCGACCCAGCCGCTGATGAACCCGGTGAGCGTCCCGCTGGCGACGGCGAGCCCGACGCCCAGCGCGATCAGGCCGAAGGCTTGCTGCCGTTCCTTCGGCTTCGGCGCCTCCGCCGCTTCTTCGGACTGCTGCTGGACGAACACCCAGAGGAGGCCGTAGGCGAGCAGCCCGGCGCCGTTGAGCGCGGCGAGCAGCGCGAACACCGTCCGCACCCAGAGGACCGGCACGCCGAGGTGATCGGCGAGCCCCCCGGCGACCCCGGCGATGGCACGCCCGGACCGGCGCCGGAGCATCTTCGGCCTGCTCGGGTCCGCGGGGGTGATCGCCTGCTCGGCGGTGACGTGGTCGAGGGACTCCTGCACGCCGTCCATGGTCACACGCACGGGGGTGCGGATCCATCGGGGAAACCCCTGATCCAGCTGCCCGGCACCGCGGTCAGTGCCAGGGGGCCGGCTCGGTGCGGCCGGCCCAGGCGGCCAGACCGGCGCCATCGAGCAGCCGGATGCCGTGGTGGGCGGCGTACTGCTGCGCCTGCTTCGTGAACGCAGAAGTGGTCACCACGGCGGCGACGCGTGCGCCGTGCACGCTGAAGCAGGTGCCGCCGAAGCGCTGCAGATCCGGACCGGTGACCTTCGAGGTACCGCCGTACCGCTTGGCTTGCAGGACGATCTTGCGCCCGTCGGGGGCGTAGGCGGTGACGTCGGCGCCCAGGTCGCCCGCCCGGCCGGTGACCGTCGCCTGCGAGCAGCCGTCCCGCGCGCAGAGAAAGGCGAGGGCACGTTCGAACTCGTCGGGTGCCATCGCGTGGTAGCGAGCGATCTCCTGGGACCGGGCGACCTCGAGCTGCCACGCCCGCTGGGCTTCGCGGGCTCGCTTCCGCTGCCACAGCACGGACCCGTAGATCGCCGCGCCGAGCACCAAGGTCCCCCCGACGAGCGAGGCGACCGGATGTGCCGCGACGAACCGCACGATCAGCACCACCACGCCGACCGTGGCGATCCCCACCACGGCACTGCCGCCGGCGCCGGCCGGCTTCTTCCTGCGGGCCATCGCCTGTTCCTCCTCCGCCGTGGATTCGGAACAAAGGTCGCGCCTGGGAGCGACCTGTTACGCCGACCCCTCCGGGAAACCTCAGGGACCATCCCGGATGTCCCGCCGACCTCGGTGCCGCATGCTTCTCGGTATGAGTGGTGCGAGCGAGAAGCCGGGGGTCCTGGACGGCTTCGAGGAGACCGTGAAGGACTTCTGGGCCAGCCGGCCGCGGCGGCCGCACGCCGGGCGGAAACTCGCCGGGGTGGCCGCCGCCATCGGGTACCGGTACGGGGTCGATCCCGTCGTCGTGCGGATCGCGCTGGTCGTCACGACGATCTTCGGCGGCTTCGGTGTCCCCTTCTACCTGCTGGGGTGGCTGTTCTTCCCCGGGGAGAGCGACGAGGTCTCCGGCTTCGAGGGGCTCATCGGGCGCGGGCGGTCGTCGGTGTCGCCGGCCTTCGCCGTCGTGCTGCTCGTGCTCACCGTCGTCAGCACCGGGGGGTCGATCACCGGCTCGTGGTTCGACGGCGGCGGCCTCATCAGCTGCGCGCTCATCGCCGCCGCGCTCTACCTGCTGCACCGCAGCCGCGGCCACCTGAACCGGCCCGCGCCCGTCGCCGCGCGGACGTCCTACCCGGCCTTCACCGGAAACGGAGCCTTCACCATGACCGACACCGCCGAGGCGCCGTCGCCGGCCCGCGGCTGGGATCCCCTCGCCGCCGACCCGGCCGGCTGGGACCTGCCCGACGCGCCGCAGCCGGCACCGCCACCGCAGCCGTCGCACCACGGGACGCAGCGTGGTCCGCGGCCGTCGCACCACGGGTCGCAGCTCGGTCCGCGGTCGAAGGTCGGCTCGGCCACCTTCGCCCTCGCCGTGCTGACCGCCGGCGGTGCGGTGCTGGCCGGGCTCAACGGGGCCACCTGGTTCGACGCGCAGCACATCATCGGCCTGGTGCTCGGCGTGGTCGGGATCGGCCTGGTCGCCGGCGCGTTCGCCGGGGGCGGCCGCGGCCTGATCGGGCTCGCGGTGCCGCTGGCGATCGTCGGCATGGTCCTCACGGCGGCGCCGTTCAAGGACTTCGACGTCCGCGGTGGCGTCGGTGACCTCACGCAGACCCCGCAGTCGCAGGCCGAACTGCTGCCGCTGTACCAGCACGCGGCGGGCGACATCCGGCTCGACCTGACCGAACTGCCCGAAGGAGCGCCGTACACGACGACCGTGTCCAACGGCGCCGGCGACACCACGGTGACCGTGCCGGCGAACGCGGACGTCACCTTCGACTGCCGCACCGGGGCGGGCGAGGCGTCGTGCTTCGGCCGCTCGAACGACGGCATCAGCCAGCCCGCGCTGACCGGGACGGACAACGGCCCCGACGGCGTCGGCGGCCAGAAGATCACCCTGCATGTGTCGAACAGTCTGGGCACCGTGGAGGTACGGCGTGGCTGACCAGAACCCTTACGCCTACGACAACCCGGCCGACACCCAGCCCGCCCGGCGCGGCGGCGTGGACGCCTTCACCCTGATCGTCGGCGTCGCGACGCTGCTGGTGTCGGCGTACGTCCTCTCGGACGGCGCGAGCTGGCTGCCCTCGTTCGACTTCCGCTGGGTGATCGCCGGCGGTGCGGTGTTCGTGGGGGTGCTGCTGCTCGCCGCGTCGTTCGGCAAGCGCCGGCGCTGACCCACCGCAAACCCTCGAGGCCCCGGATCCCACGCCGGGGCCTCGAGCCTTGCCCGGGGGAGGCTCACTCCCACTCGATGGTGCCCGGCGGCTTGGACGTCACGTCCAGCACCACCCGGTTGACCTCCGCGACCTCGTTGGTGATGCGCGTGGAGATCCGCTCCAGGACCTCGTAGGGCAGGCGCGTCCAGTCCGCGGTCATCGCGTCCTCCGACGACACCGGCCGCAGCACCACCGGATGCCCGTAGGTCCGGCCGTCGCCCTGGACGCCGACGCTGCGGACGTCCGCGAGCAGCACCACCGGGCACTGCCAGATGCTGCGGTCCAGCCCGGCCGCCGTCAGCTCCTCGCGGGCGATGAGGTCCGCCGCGCGGAGAGTGTCGAGACGCTCCTGGTCGACCGCGCCGATGATGCGGATGCCCAGGCCGGGGCCGGGGAACGGCTGCCGCTGCACGATCGTCTCGGGCAGGCCCAGCTCCAGCCCGACGCGGCGGACCTCGTCCTTGAACAGCAGCCGCAGGGGCTCGACCAGCTCGAACTCCAGGTCGTCCGGCAGGCCGCCGACGTTGTGGTGGCTCTTGATGTTGGCCGTGCCCTCGCCGCCGCCGGACTCGACGACGTCCGGGTAGAGCGTGCCCTGGACCAGGAACTTGTAGTCGCCCTGCGCCTTGAGGTCGCGCTCGGCCTGCTCGAAGACGCGGATGAACTCGCGGCCGATGATCTTGCGCTTCTGCTCCGGATCGGTGACGCCGGCGAGCGCGTCGAGGAACCGTTCGCGGGCGTCGATGGTGACCAGGTTGACCCCGGTGGCGGACACGAAGTCCTGCTCGACCTGGGTGCGCTCGCCGGCGCGCAGCAGGCCGTGGTCGACGAACACGCAGGTCAGCCGGTCCCCGATGGCGCGCTGCACCAGCGCGGCCGCGACGGCGGAGTCCACACCGCCGGAGAGGCCGCAGATCGCCCGGCCGTCGCCGATCTGGTCGGTGATCCGCTTGACCTGCTCCTCGACGATCGACGACGTCGTCCACTGCGGCTCGATGCCGGCGATGTCGCGCAGGAACCGGCGCAGCACCTCCTGGCCGTGCGGCGAGTGCGCGACCTCCGGGTGGTACTGGACGCCGGCGAAGCGGCGCTCGACGTCCTCGAAGCCGGCGACCGCAGCACCGTCCGAAGAGGCCGTGACGACCGAGCCCTCGGGGGCCTTGGTGACGCTGTCGTTGTGGCTCATCCAAGCGGGCTGGTGCGCGGGCAGGCCGGCGTGCAGCACGCCGCCGTCGCCGGTGACGCGGACCTCGGTGCGGCCGAACTCGCGGACCCCGGTCGGCTCGACGACCCCGCCGAGCGCGCTGGCCAGCAGCTGGTGGCCGTAGCAGATGCCGAACATCGGCACGCCCGCTTCGGTGAGCTTCGGGTCCATGCCCGGCGCGCCTTCGGCGTACACGCTCGAAGGACCACCGGAAAGGATGATGGCCGCGGGGTTCTTCGCGAGGATCTCTTCGGTGGACGCGCTGTGCGGCACGACCTCCGAGTAGATCTGTGCCTCGCGGACGCGCCGGGCGATCAGCTGCGCGTACTGCGCCCCGAAGTCCACGACGAGAACCGGACCGGTGGGGTTGGGCACCTGGCGACCTCCTGGCGAGAAGCGGGATTCCCCACCATCGTCCCAGGTGGGCCCGGTCACCCGGGATTCAGGGCCGTCGCTGTCCTCGATCGGGCCTACGGTGCCCGGTATGGCTGTGAACTGGACCAAGGAACTGACCGACCAGCTCGCCTTCCACTGGGAGGTGCACACGCGCCCGAAGCTCGAGGGCCTCACCGACGACGAGTACTTCTGGGAGCCGGTTCCGAACTGCTGGACCGTGCGGCCGCGCAAGTCGGACGACGAGCCCGGCACCGGCCCGTTCACCATCGACTTCGCCTTCCCGGAGCCGACGCCACCGCCGGTCACGACGATCGCCTGGCGGCTCGGCCACCTCCTGGTCGGCGTGCTGGGCGCGCGGATCGGGTCGCACTTCGGCGGCGCGCCGATCGGCTACGACAGCTACCCGTACCCCGGGACGGCCGCCGAAGCGCTTTCGGAGCTCGACAAGCTGTACGCGCAGTGGGTCGCCGGCGTGCAGTCCCTCGACGAGGAGGCGCTGGAACGGCCGTGCGGCCCGGCGGAAGGCCCGTACGCGAAGTACCCGATGGCGACGCTGGTGCTGCACATCAACCGGGAGATGATCCACCACTGCGCCGAGGTGCTACTGCTGCGCGACCTGTACCGGAGCCGGTAGCAGCAGGAAGCCCAGCGCCACGCCGAGCAGGGCGGGCAGGCCGTGGTTGTCGTGCGCGATCGTGTCCACCACCGCCAGCACCGGCACCGCGAAGGCCATGACCCGGAATTGCACGGGCAGCACCACGCCGTAGCGGCGCGAAGCCACCATGCCCACGGCCGCGAGGGCGCCGATCAAGCCGGCCGTGCACATCGAGTTGCCCGCGCCGACGGGGTTGAGCCAGACATAGCTGGCGAACTGGCCGAACAGGCCGCAGCCGAAGTACAGGACGAGCCAGCGGACGCGGCCGAACACGCGCTCGGCGAGCGTGCCGAACACCGCCAGCCAGACCAGGTTGAAAACCAGCCCGAACGCCCGGCCGTCCTGGAAGAACATGCCCGTGACCAGGCGGTACCACTCGCCGGCGTCGATGCGGGCGGCATTGCGGTCCATGGCGTCGTAGAGCGGCGGGTGGACCAGCTGCGCGATCCCGCAGGCGAGCGTCACCGCGAAGACGGCGGCGGTCAGGTACGGGCGGCGAAGTGCGGTGCCAGGGATCATGGACGAAAATCTAGGCGCGTCACCGTGGCCGCACCCCTTCCGTTTGTCACGTTCCACCCAGGGAAAGGCACCTGCATGCGAGCGACAGTCATCTACGGCGCCGGCGACGTGCGGGTGGAAACCGTCCCGGACCCGAAGCTGGTGGAGCCGACCGACGTCATCCTGCGGGTGGTGCGGTCCTGCATCTGCGGCAGCGACCTCTGGCCGTACGCCGACATGGCGCCGAGCGAGCACGGCCGCCGGATCGGGCACGAGTTCCTCGGGATCGTCGAGGAGACCGGCGCGGACGTCACCACGGTCACCAAGGGCGACCTCGTCATCGCGCCCTTCGTCTACTCCGACAACACCTGCCAGTTCTGCCGGGAGGGCTTGCAGACGTCGTGCGTGCACGGCGGGTTCTGGGGTGCGAAGGGCGTCGACGGCGGCCAGGGCGAGGCGGTCCGCGTGCCGCAGGCCGACGGCACCCTGGTCAAGGTGCCGCACACCGAGGACGACGACCTGCTGGCGTCGCTGCTCACGCTGTCGGACGTCTTCCCTACCGGCCACCACGCCGCCACCAAGGCACGCGTGAGCGCCGGCCAGAACGTCACGGTGATCGGCGACGGCGCGGTCGGCCTCTCCGCTGTCCTCGCCGCCAAGCGCCTCGGCGCCGAGCGGATCGTCCTGATGGGACGCCACCGGGCGCGGACCGACCTCGGCCGCGAGTTCGGCGCGACCGACGTCGTGGCCGAGCGCGGCGAGGAAGGCGTCGAGAAGGTGCGTGAGCTGACGAACGGCGAGGGCACGCACGCCGTCCTCGAGTGCGTCGGCACGAAGCCCGCCTTCGAGATGGCCGTCGGGGTCGTGCGCCCGGGCGGGGCGGTCAGCCGGGTCGGCGTCCCGCAGTACGAGGAGGGCCCGATCGGACCGGCGCTGTTCCGGCGCAACATCACCGTCACCGGCGGGGTCGCCCCGGCCCGGCACTACATCCCCGAGCTGCTCCCGGACGTCCTCGACGGCAAGTACCGGCCGGGTCGCGTCTTCGACCGGACCATCGACGTCGAAGGCGTGCCGGACGGCTACCGCGCGATGGCGGACCGCGAAGCGCTGAAGGTGCTCATCAAGCCGTGACCCGTCCGGGTGGGGGTCACTCGTTCGCGCCCCCGCCCGCATTACGTTGGTACGCATGGACATGATCACCCCCGAGCCGCGCCCCGCCTGGATCGCCGGCCGCCCCGAAGCGGGCGCCACCACCCTCGTCGTGCACCACCCGTACGACGGCAGCGAGGTCGCCACGGTCGCCGTGCCGGGGCCGGACCAGGTCGAACGCGCGGTCGCCGCCGCGGCCTCGGTCGCCAAGGAGTTCCGGCGCACCCCCGCGCACCTGCGGGCGGGCGCGCTCGACCACGTCTCCCGCGTGCTCGCCGCGCGCGCCGAGGAGATCGCCGAGGTGATCACCGCCGAAAACGGCAAACCGCTCAAGTGGGCCGAGGCCGAGGTCAAGCGGGCGGTGTCGGTGTTCAGGATCGCCGCCGAGGAGGCCCGCCGCTTCACCGGCGAAATCCAGCGCCTCGACACCGACCCCGCGGGCGAGGCGCGGCTGGCCTTGACCCGCCGCGTTCCGCGCGGGCCGGTGCTCGGCATCGCGCCGTTCAACTTCCCGCTCAACCTCGTCGCGCACAAGGTGGCGCCGTCGCTGGCGATCGGCGCGCCGATCATCGTCAAGCCCGCGCCGCGGACGCCGTTGTCGGCGCTCATCCTCGGCGAGATCCTGGCCGAGACGGACCTGCCGGAAGGCGCGTTTTCCGTGCTGCCGCTGGGAAACGAGGAGACGCAGGCGCTCGTGGCGGACCCGCGGCTGCCCGTCGTGTCGTTCACCGGCTCCGGCCCGGTCGGCTGGTCGCTCAAGGACGCCGCGCCGCGTAAGCACGTCGTGCTCGAGCTCGGCGGCAACGCGGCAGCCGTCGTGCTGCGTGACTGGCCCGACCCCGAAGGCGCCGCGCACCGGATCGCCACCTTCGGCAACTACCAGGCGGGCCAGTCCTGCATCGCGGTGCAGCGGGTGATCGTGGACGCCGCGGTGGCCGAGGAGTTCGTGCCCGCGCTGGTGGAAGCCGTCGAGGCACAGCGGACCGGCGATCCGTACGACCGCAACACCGACGTCGGCCCGGTGGTCGACGAGGCCGCGGCCGAACGGATCGTCGCGTGGATCGACGAAGCCGTCGAGGCGGGCGCGAAGGTGCTCACCGGCGGCACCCGCGACGGCGCGACCGTCGCCCCGACGCTGCTCACCGACGTCCCGACGGACACCAAGGCCTGGAACGAGGAAATCTTCGGGCCGGTGCTCGCGGTGTCCGTTGTGGACGGTGTGGACGACGCTTTCCGCGCGGTCAACGAATCCGCGTACGGCCTGCAGGCGGGTGTCTTCACCACCGACGTCCAGCTGGCGTTCCACGCGTCGGCCGAGCTGGAGGTCGGCGGCGTGATCATCGGCGACGTCCCGTCCTACCGCGCCGACCAGATGCCCTACGGCGGCGTCAAGGGATCCGGCGTCGGCCGCGAGGGCGTGCTCGCCGCGATGCACGACCTGACCGAAGAGCGCGTCACGGTCTTCACGGGCATCGACCTCTAGCTGACGACGCCCTGCCCGAACCGGAACACGTTCTGCGGGTCGTACTTCTTCGAGACGTCCACGAGGCGTTTCGCGTTGTCGCCGTAGTAGGCGGTCTTCCAGTCGGGCAGGGCCGGGTCGATGTAGTTGACGTAGCCGCCGCCCGCGCCCGCCGCGGCGAGGCCGGCGACGACCTCGCCGACCGACTGCGCGACCTTCGTCCGGGTCTTCGCCGTCGCGGGCGCGTAGACCTGCACGCTGGCCAGCGCGTCGCGGTGCCAGAACGCGGTGGCGTCCTTGGCCGGGCCGGCGACCGCGCCGCCGAGGCCGTCGATGAGCAGGTCCGTGCCCGCCCGGCCGTCGGCGGCCGCGACGAGCTTCGCGGCGTCGACCGGCGTGGTGATGATCCGCGACGACGCGACGAACGACTGGCGGTTCGAGCTGCCCTCGAAGTACTTCATGGCGCCCAGGTAGTCGAGGCTCTTCACGACCCGCTGCGTCGGCCGCGCGCCGGCGTTGGTGGTCAGGTTGTTCAGCAGCGTGTTCAGCCCCGCGGCACCGCCGACGTAGCAGCCGCCGACGCGGCACTGGACCGGCGACCCGCCCGAGAGCACCAGGTTCGCCCACAGCTCCGGCGGCATCGCGGCGATCCACTGCTGCCACGCGGCGAGCACGCCCGCGGCGGACCCGGGCGGGAAGCGCAGCGAGAACACCGTGAGGTCCGGCGCCGGGTCGGTGTCGAAGGTGAACTCGGTGACGATGCCGAAGTTGCCGCCGCCCCCGCCGCGCAGGGCCCAGAACAGGTCCGGTTCGGAGTCCGCGGACGCGGTGAGCGCCCGGCCGTCGGCCGTGACGACCTGCGCGGAGCTCAGGTGGTCGCAGGTCAGGCCGTACTTGCGGGCGAGCACGCCGATGCCGCCGCCGAGGGTGAGCCCGGCGATCCCGACCGTCGGGCAGGACCCGGCGGGCAGCGCGCGCCCGGCCTGCGCCAGCGCGGCGTAGACGGCCCCGAGTTTCGCGCCGGCGCCGATCACGGCCTTGCCGCCCTGGACGTCGATCTTGTTCAGGCCGGCCACGTCGACGACCAGGCCGCCCTCGGGCACCGAGTAGCCGGCGTAGCTGTGGCCGCCGCTGCGTGCGGCGATGGTCACGCGCCCGGCGGCGGCGCGCAGGCAGGTCTGGACGTCCTCGACGGTCGACACGGTCGCGACGGCGACCGGGTTGTTGCCGTCGAACAGCTGGTTGAACCCGCGCTTGGCGGTCGCGTACCCCTCGGCGCCCGGGCGCACCAGGCCACCGGTCAGCTGGCTGCGCAGGTCGTCCCAGTTCGGCGGCCCGGTCGGCAGCCTGCTGGCCGGCGGAACGGACGACGTGACCGCCGGAGCGGTCGAGGCGACCGGCGCCGAAGGCGTGTCCGGCCCGCACGCGGCGACGACGGCGCCGGCCGCGGAGACGCCCGCGATCCGCAGGAACGCCCTCCGCGGGACGCCGGGCCGCCCCTGGTCGTGCTCACTGTCCACAGCGGACTCCTCGGTGCCGGGAACGCCCAGTGTAGAGCGGCCGCGAGGCGTTCACCGGGCGGAGCGGACCGGTCACGCCCAGGCCGGGAGCGGCGGCGTGTCACCGTCGAGGGCGGCGCCGTCGGAGCGCCCGCTGAGCCAGGCCAGCAGCGCCCCGGCCGACCCGCGCACGGTGGTCTTCGGGGCGGCGCCCATCGTCCACTCGAAGCCGTCGGCGACCAGCCGCAGGGCGGGCAGGTGGGCCCCGCGCGAGGTGACGGCGTGCTGGACGACGTCCTCGGTGAGGGGTCCGAGCAGCGCGAGCACGCGGTCGAGGTCGTAACCGCGGTCGAGGTCGGCGAGGTGGATGGCCAGTTCGGACAGCCGCATCCGCGCGACGACGGCGCCGGTGACGGGCTGCCCCTGCCGGTTGCGGGCCTCCCGCGCCCAGGCGTCGCCGGGCATCGCGGCGGCGTACTGCTCGAACCGCCCGGCGGAGGCGACGAAGTCGGCGAGCAGGTCACCGGCGGCGTGCTGCGAGCTGGTTTCGATGTCGCGTTCGCGGGCCTCGGCGCTGGGGTACATCGGGGTCTCGACCCCGGTGTTCGCCCAGGTCAGCAGGTTGCGAAGGCCATCGGCGTTGCGGGCGACGTGCGCGAGCACGTGGGCGCGCGACCACCCCGGCAACGCGCTGGGCGCGCGCAGTTCGGGTTCGCCGAGGCCGCCGATGGCCCGCGCCCATTCGTCGTCGAGCTTCCTGACCCCGTCGAGCAGGGCGTGTGCCTTGTCGGATGCCGTCACGGCCCCGAGTCTAGGAGGATCGGCGCAACGCGGCGGGTGCTTCCGCCGGGACGGCCGGGTTCTTCGGCGCGATCGGCTCCAGCCGCACGTACCCCGCGTCCTGCGGCGGCCGCTGGTCCTCCTCGCCCTTGTTCGGCCAGAACGAGAACGCGCGCTCGGCCTGGGCTGTGATCGTCAGGGACGGGTTCACGCCCAGGTTGGCCGTGATCGCCGCGCCGTCCACCACCGACAGGCCCGGGTAGCCGAACACGCGGTGGTACGGGTCGATCACGCCCTCCTCCGCCGTGGCGCCGATCGGGACGCCGCCGATGAAGTGGGCCGTCAGCGGGATGTCGAAGATCTCGCCCCAGGTGCCGCCCGCGATGCCGCCGATGCGCTCGGCCGTCCGCTCGTTCGCCTCGTGGCCCGCCGGGATGAAGCTCGGGTTCGGCTCGCCGTGGCCCTGCTTGGACGTGTACTTGCGCCGCCCGAAAAGGCCCCGGCGGGTGTAGGTGGTGATCGAGTTGTCCAGGCTCTGCATCACCAGCAGGATCACCGTGCGCTCGGACCACCGGTAGCCGTTGAGCAGCTTCGCCGCCTGCACCGGGTGCTTGACCATGAAAGTGACGGCCTGCCGCCACCGCGGCACCGGCGAAGCGCCGTCCGTCGCGATCGTCTGCAGCAGGCTCATCGCGTTGCTGCCCTTGCCGTAGCGGACCGGCTCGATGTGGGTGTTCTCGTCCGGGTGGATCGACGAGGTGATCGCGACCCCGCGGCTGAAGTTCCGGCTCTCGTCGACGTCGGTCCGGGCCGCGCCGATGATCGCCTCGGAGTTCGTCCGGGTCAGCTCGCCGAGCCGGCGCGAAAGCCGCGGCAGCGTGCCGGTGTCCTTCATCTTGTGCAGCAGGTTCTGCGTGCCCCAGGTCCCCGCGGCGAAGACGACCTTCCCGGCCGTGATCGTCGTCCGGAACTTCTTCGAGGTCGTCCCGGTCTTCTTCACCGAGACCTCGTAGCCGCCGTCGATCGGCCGCACCGACGTCACCGTGGTCAGCGGGATGACCTTCGCGCCGTCCTGCTCCGCGAGGTACAGGTAGTTCTTGACCAGGGTGTTCTTCGCGCCCACCCGGCAGCCGGTCATGCACGAGCCGCACTCGGTGCAGCCGGTGCGCTCGGGGCCGGCGCCGCCGAAGTACGGATCCTTCGCCTTCTCCCCCGGCTTGCCGAAGTAGACGCCGACGGGCGTCGGGTGGAACGAATCGGCGACGCCCATGTCCTTCGCGACGTCACGCATCACGACGTCCGACGGCGTCATGGTCGGGTTCGTGACCACGCCCAGCATCCGGCTCGCCTGGTCGTAGTGCGGCGCGAGCTCGGCCTCCCAGTCGGTGATGTGCGCCCACTGCCGGTCCCGGTAGAACGGCTTCAGCGGGCGGTACAGCGTGTTCGCGTAGACGAGCGAACCGCCGCCGACACCGGCGCCCGCCAGCACCATCACGTCGTTGAGCATGTGGATCCGCTGGATGCCGTAGCAGCCGACCTGCGGCGCCCACAGGTAGCGCTTGAGGTCCCACGACGTCTTCGCGAACTCGTCGTCGGCGAACCGCCGCCCGGCCTCGATGACGGCTACCCGGTAGCCCTTCTCGGTGAGCCGCAGCGCCGCGACGCTGCCGCCGAACCCCGACCCCACCACGACGACGTCGTAGTCGGGGCCACCCGCACTGGTGGTGGTGTTACTGGCAGTCACACCTGGAGCGTAACTCCGGGTCCGCGTTCTGACCAGAGGTAAGTTACCGGCCAGTTACGCTTGTCCGATGACAACTGTGGGTACCTTCGAAGGTGCTCGATGTCCACGCCGGCGATGCACCGCCGAGCGGGACACCATTCCCAGGAGGCACCAGATGAGCCCACGAACGCTCACCGGGTGGCGCAAGTCGAGCCACAGCCACTTCGAGGAGAACGCCTGCGTCGAGATCGGCACCGCACCTGGCGTCGTCGGGGTCAGGGACACCAAGCAGGCGGTACCCCGCCAGGTGCTCGTCTACTCCGCCGACGCCTTCGCAGCGTTCCTCGCGCGGCTCACCGGCGAACGGTGAGCCCGACCCGCTGGAACTCCTTGAGGTCCGAGTAGCCCGTCTTCGCCATCGCCCGGCGAAGCGCCCCGAAGAGGTTCACGACGCCTTCCGCGTCGGACGACGGCCCGAACAGCAGGGTCTTGAGGTCGACGGCGTAGTCCGGCCCGGCCGCCACGCGCGAGCGCGGCAGCGACGGGTGCGCGGCCGCCGCCGTCCAGTAGAGGCCCTGCCCGGGCGCGTCCGACGCGGCGGCCAGCGGGGAGCCGAGCATGACGGCGTCCGCACCGCAGGCGATGGCCTTGGCGATGTCACCCGAGACCGTCATGCCGCCGTCGGCGAGCACGTGGACGTACCGGCCGCCGGTCTCGTCGAGGTAGTCGCGGCGGGCGGCCGCGGCGTCGATGATGGCCGTGGCCATCGGGACGCCGATGCCGAGCACGCGGTCGGTGCTGGTCACGCCCGGGGTGTAGCCGTGGCCGACGATGACACCGGCCGCACCGGTGCGCATGAGGTGCATCGCGGTGCGGTAGTCGCTGACACCGCCGGCGATCACCGGGACGTCGAGGCGGCCGATGAACTCCTTGAGGTTCAGCGGCTCGGCGTCGCGCTGGACGTGCTCGGCCGAGATGATCGTGCCCTGCACGACGAGAATCTCGACGCCGGCCGCGATCAGGTCCGGGGTCAGCTCGGCGGCGTGCTGCGGGCTGACGCGCGCGGCCACCGTGACCCCGGATTCGCGGACCGTCTTGATGGCCTCGGTCAGCAGGTCGAGCCGGATCGGCGCGCTGTGCAGCTCCTGCAGCACGCGGCCGACCGCGGTCGGGTCCTCGAGGTCCTCGGCCGCCCGGACGAGCTGGAAGATGGCGTCTTCGACGTTCGCGTGCCGCGCCCAGAGCCCTTCGGCGTTGAGGACGCCCAGGCCGCCGAGCTCGCCGACGGCGACCGCGGTGCCGGGCGAGACGATCGCGTCGGTCGGGTGCGTGACGAGCGGCAGGTCGAACCGGTAGGCGTCGATCTGCCAGGCGGTGGACACCACCGAGGACGACCGGGTCCGCCGCGACGGCACGATCTCGACGTCGTCGAGGTCATACGCCCGCCGCGCGGTGCGGCCCATCCCGATCTCGACCAGGTCCCGCACGTGAAGCCTCCTCCGCCGACGACAATCTGCCGTGCCCCATTGTCGCTAGGCCGCGTGGGTGACGCGCGCACGGGGGTCTACACGCGCACGAACACCGCGACCGGCGCCAGCAGCGCGCCCAGCGCCAGGGCCAGCCAGGTCGCCACCGGCGGGTACACGTTCAGCCGGACCGCGCCGAAGTACACCGCGCCCAGGGCGAGCAGGGCTGCCGTGATCAGCAGGACCGGGCGCACCACGCCGGAGCGCAGGTCGACCACGCCCCCGCCGGCGCGCAGGTAGGCGATGCTGCCGTCCGCCGTCGAGACGTCGAGCGTCACCGGCTGGCCCGCCGGCAGGTCCAGGCCGGGGTCCACCGCGGTGACGCGGTACTGCCGGCCGCCGGCGTCGACCGCGATGGTGTGGCTCACCGCGTCCTCGTTGCCGCCGACCGGGAGCGCGCCGCGCTCGTGGGACGTCACATGGCCCTCGACGCGGTACGTCGGCGCGTCGCGCCCGGCCAGTACCTGGCACATCAGGCAGACCACGCCGCCGAGGAACAGGGACACCAGGGCGACGGCCGTGAAGAACACCCTGCGCAGGACCGTCATGTGTCCTAGTGCACACCACGACCGCCACGCAACGCGATAGGCCGATTACCGTAAGCACGCTAGGTCACCGTGACTCAGCGAGAAGCCCGCACTTCGGACGGGTTCGAAGTGCGGGCCACGCTGCGGGCCGTAGCGGAAAAGGACTCAGCGAGTGGTGTAGTTCGGCGCCTCGACGGTCATCGTGATGTCGTGCGGGTGGCTCTCCTTGAGCCCGGCCGCGGTGATCCGGACGAGCTGCGCCTCCTGCAGCTGCGCGATCGTCTCGGCACCGGCGTAACCCATACCGGCGCGCAGGCCGCCCACCAGCTGGTGCACCACGTTGGCGAGCGGGCCGCGGAACGGGATCCGGCCCTCGATGCCCTCCGGGACCAGCTTGTCCTCGTTGAGCACGTCGTCCTGGGCGTAGCGGTCCTTCGAGTACGACTTGCCCTGGCCGCGGGACTGCATCGCGCCCAGCGAGCCCATGCCGCGGTAGACCTTGAACTGCTTGCCGTTGACCAGGATCAGGTCACCCGGCGACTCGGCCGTACCGGCGAGCAGGCTGCCCAGCATCACCGTGGACGCGCCGGCCGCGATGGCCTTGGCGATGTCGCCCGAGTACTGGATGCCGCCGTCGCCGATCACCGGGATGCCGGCCGGCCGCGCGGCCTGGTCGGCCTCGTAGATCGCCGAGATCTGCGGCACGCCGACGCCCGCGACGATCCGGGTGGTGCAGATGGAGCCCGGGCCGACGCCGACCTTGATGCCGTCCGCGCCCGCGTCGACCAGCGCCTGCGCGCCGGCCCGGGTCGCGACGTTGCCGCCGACGATGTCGACCGAGTCGCCCAGCTCCTTCTTCAGCAGCGCGACCGTCTCGACGACCGCGCGGGAGTGCCCGTGGGCGGTGTCGACCATCAGCACGTCGACGCCCGCGTCGGCCAGCGCCATCGCGCGCTGGTGGCCGTCCGGGCCGACGCCGACCGCGGCGCCGACGATGAGCCGGCCGTCCGGGTCCTTCGTCGCCTTCGGGTACTGCTCGGTCTTGACGAAGTCCTTGACCGTGATCAGGCCGCGGAGCTTGCCCGCGCCGTCGACGATCGGCAGCTTCTCGATCTTGTGCCGGCGCAGCAGGCCGAGCGCGGCGTCGGCCGAGACGCCGACCTGCGCGGTGACCAGCGGCGGCTTCGTCATGACTTCGGACACCGGGCGGCTGTGGTCCACCTCGAACCGCATGTCGCGGTTGGTGATGATGCCCACCAGCGTGCCGGCGGCGTCGGTGACCGGCACGCCGGAGATGCGGAACTTGGCGCACAGCGCGTCGACCTCGGCCAGGGTCGCGTCCGGCGAGCAGGTGACCGGGTCGGTGACCATGCCGGCTTCGGAGCGCTTGACGACCTCGACCGCGGCGGCCTGCTCGTCGATCGGCAGGTTGCGCTGGAGGACGCCGATGCCGCCCTGGCGGGCCATCGCGATGGCCATCCGGGCCTCGGTGACGGTGTCCATCGCCGCGGACACCAGCGGGACGCCGAGGGTGATGTTCCGGGTCAGCCGGGAGCTCGTGTCGACGGCGCTGGGGACGACGTCCGATTCGGCCGGCAGCAGCAGCACGTCGTCGAAGGTCAGGCCGAGCATGGCGAACTTGGCCGGAACGGGGGCGGTGGTGCCGTCGCTGGTCATAGCGGGTGAAGGGCCTTCCTGGCGCGGGATGAGCGTGTCGCGGCGTTTGTTCAAGATCAACTGGCGACTCGGAGCCTTCCCCTCATGATATCCGCCGCGTGCCGCCCGCCCCGGGCGGTGGGCGGGCCGGCGGGGCCGCCCGGTACCGTGCAGGCCGTGGCGCACGATGTCCTGCCTCCAGACCCGTTCGCGGACGACCCGGACGACCCGGCCCGCGCTTTCGGAGACCCCGAGGACCGGCTGGACGAGCCGATCAGCGACTCCGAACGCACCGAACTGCTGGCCGATCTTTCGGATCTGGCCGTTTACCAGGCGCTGCTCGAACCCCGCGGGGTCCGCGGGATCGTCGTCGACTGCGGCGAGTGCGACGAACCGCACTACCACGACTGGCACCTGCTGCGGGCCAGCCTCGAGCAGCTGCTGTCCGACGGGCGCATGCGCCCGCACGAGCCGGCCTACGACCCGAACCCCGGCGACTACGTCAGCTGGGACTACTGCCGCGGCTTCGCCGACGGCGTGACGGCCAACGAGAGCGCCTACTGAGCGCTGAGAGCACGAAAGAGCCCTGGTGAGTTTGCTCACCAGGGCTTTTTTCGTGGGTTCGGCTGCGGGGACGGCTCGGCGCCTGAGCGGTGGATCGTCGGCAGGCCCGTGATGCCCCGCGGCGCTCGCGCCCCTTGCGGCCCGGCAGCTCGTGCTGCCGGGCCAGGACTACTGCTACGGCGTCTCGCTCACACCTTGCGGCGCACCGCCCGCGGACTCGCTGCGCGGCGTGCCCGGCTCATTTCCCGTCGCGCCGGTCGTGGTCGGCGGCGGCGGGGTGGTCGTGGGCGGCGGGGTTGTGGTCGGTGGCGGAGGCGTCGGCGTCGGCGTCGCGCTGCCCGGGAGGCTCGTCGTGCCGCTGCCGCTGCCCGGCAGCGACGAGGCCGATCCGGCCGGCGGGGCCTGGCTCGTCGGCGCGCCCGGCGAAACCGGCGGCACGGAGGTCTGGATCGGGCCCTGTACCGGCGCGTCGGGGTTCTGGAGCTGGGCGGCGAGCTGCCGGTGCTGCTCCATCAGCTGGTCGCGGTTCTCCTCGTCGGTGACCTGCGACAGGGCGGCCTGGGCGTCCTGGAGGGCCTGGCGGGCGGCGTCGAGGTTGCCGCCGGCGATGGCGAGGTTGGCCTTCTCGAGGTCGAGCTTGGCCGTCGCGGCCGCCTCGACCGAGCGGGTGTGGTCGGAGTACAGGACCTTGGCGAGGCCCCACAGCGTGTCGCCGGGTTGCGCGGAGCGCGCGGCCAGCCCGGTGCCGGTGAACGCGATCGCCAGCACGGCGGCGGCGACGGCGACCGGGACGAGCAGCCTGCGGCGGCGTCCGCCCGAGGCGTGCCGCTTCGCCAGAGCGGCGGTGCTGACGGTGCGCACGGCGGTGTCGACGTCGACGAGCTCGGCCAAGGGCTCGCTGTCGATGTCTCTTCGCCACGCCACCAGCAACGCATTGAGCTCCTGGTCGCCGAGACCGTCGGCCAGCGCCGGGTCGGACCCGCCGAGCGCATCGAGCAGCGCGTCGTCGGCTTGCACGGCCGACAGGTCGGCGGCGAACTCCGCCTCCGACGCCGTCAGGCCACTGCCGAAGACGTCATCCGGCTCGAATCTCTTCTCGTGACCGGTCACTCAGATCACCTCCTCCGCGGCCAGGACCTTTCTCAGCCGCGCGAGGGCGCGGTGCTGGGCGACGCGGACGGCGCCGGGGGTGGAGCCCACCGCATCCGCGGTCTCCTCCGCCGACAGGCCGACGACCACGCGCAGCACCACGATCTCCCGCTGCTTGTCCGGCAGCACCTGCAACAACTGGGACATCCGCTCGTTCAGCTCACCTTGCAGCGCCCGCTGCTCGGGACCGACCCCGCCCTCGACCTCGTCGGGGATCTCGGCCACCGGCTCGGCCCGGTTGCGCGCTGCCGCGCGATGCGCGTCAGCCACCTTGTGCTGCGCGATCCCGTAGACGAACGCCAGGAAAGGGCGGCCTTGGTCACGGTACGAAGGCAATGCCGTTAGCACCGCGAGACACACCTCCTGCGCAACGTCGTCTGCCGAAGCGAACGATCGCTCCTGCCTGCCAACCCGGGCGCGGCAATACCGCACTACCAGTGGACGGATAGCAGCCAGCAGCCGCTCCACTGCCTGGGGATCTCCCTCGACAGCAGCGGCGACCGGCTCATCCAGTCCATCCCCCACATTGGCCATCGCAGACAACAGTCCCAGTGTTACGTGTAGGTGGGCAAAGAACCCGGCCCGTGGTCGCCTCCACCGCGCACCGGTGACCGCTACCGTACCTGCGGCCCGGTGCGGTGCGACGCGCACGGTGCTCCCCGGCGCGCCGCGGCCTCCGTAGCCGCGGAAATACGGATTGTCGTGCAGACCCGCGGTCGGCATCGTCGATTCAACGAGTGAACGGCGTCACGGGTACGAGAACCGTCGGAGGGACGGCGCCGGGCGGCGAACGGCCGCGGGGCTGCCCTTACGGGCGCCGGTTTGTGATGGGGACCACGCAGGTACGGGCCAGGGCGGAGTGCCCTGGCCCGTCGTCACCTGTGAACCGGCCGTGTCAGGAACGGGGAGAGCAGCAGGTCAGCTGACCAGGCCGCGGCGGAAGCCGTGGGCAACGGCCTGCGCGCGGTCGCGCACGCCGAGCTTGCGGAACAGCCGCCGGGCGTGGGTCTTGACCGTGTCCTCGGACAGGTAGAGCTCGCGGCCGATCTGGCCGTTGCTCTTGCCCTGGCTCATCCCGCGGAGCACCTGAAGCTCGCGCTCGGTCAGCTGGACGCCCGGGTCGGACGGCTGACGGGGCGCGGGCACCGAGGTGCTCGCCAGGGTGTGGGCCAGCGCGGCGACCAGCTCCGGCCGGGACGCGTCCCAGCGGAGGTAGCCGCGGGCACCGCCGGCGATCGCGGCGGCGATGCTGCCCGCGTCGTCCGGGGCGCCGAAGACGATGACGTTCGCCTGGGGGTTGGCCGAGACGAGCCGCCGGGTGGCTTCGACACCCGTCGGGACCGCGCGCTGCGTCCCGACCAGCACGACGTCGACGGGCTGACGGGAGTACCGGGCCAGCAGCTCGTCACCGTGCGCTACGCAGTCGATGCGACTGACCCCAGGGACCGCGGACATCACTCGGGTGAGCCCTTCACGGACACTGCGTCGGTCATCGCAGATCAAGACCGTCGTCACGGGGTTTCCTTCCTGCAGCCGGGTGACATTCCTCTTCCCCTATCGGACGCTTTAGCCCGAACCTTGACACGATCCGGTGGCTTTTTTTGAAACTTCTTAGCCCGGATGCCGGAACACCCCATTCCGACGGCTCAACCACCCGGGACGGGGACCCATGGTGATTCCCCCGCAACCCTCCTCCCGCAAGGATCTGCGCTTCGTAACACTGCGTGCAACACCTGCGCCACTCTGAATCGATACTCCTCGGCGTGTCCTGGGCGCAGGTCGGCCGCGACGAGCGCCGCCGGCCACGAAAGTGAAAGGAGTTCGCATTCCTCCGCGGCCGCCATTGCATTTCCGACAAGGTCGTCCGAAATCTCCCGGTGATCGGGAGCCCCGGCCGCGCTCAGGGCCACGGCCAGCACAATCCCGGATTTCACGGTGTGCCGCCGCGCGCCCCGCGCTCGCGCGGTTTCGAAAGCGCGCTGGGCGTGCGGCACGGCATCGGCGCCCTGACCTGCGGCGAGGGCGATTTCGGCGCCGACCCAGCCACCGCGGACGGTGGCCCGCCACCCGCCGTCCTCGGCTTCCGCCCGGTCGGCGAGCCGGCGCGCGGCGGTGAGACGGCCGAGGGCGAGGTTGTCGGCGGCGAGGCCGAGGAGGGCGTCGGCGCGGGCGCCGGGGGCGTCGAGGCCGTCGGGGTCGCGGGCGGCGGGGTTGGTCCCGGCGCGGGCACCGGCGTTGCGGCCGGCGGGGTCGGTCTGAGCGCGGGTACCGGCGGCGGGTTCTCGGTTGGCAGCTCCGGCGCTGGAGCGGGGCTCGCGCCCGGCTGCGGCGTTGGCACCGGGGTCGCGGCCGATCGCGGCTCCAGTCCCGCTGCCGTCGGCGAGGTCGCGGTCGGCAGCTCCGGTAGCGGCGCGGGCACCGGGGTCGCGGCCGAGCACGGCTCCGGTTCCACCGCGGCCGGCGGGGTCGCCGGGACCGGCTGCGGCGTGCGCATCGAAGTCGCGGCCGACGGCTCTGGCTCCGGAGCGGGCGCCGGGCTTGCCCCCGGCGGCGCGGGCACCGGACTCGCCGCCGATCACGGCTCCGGTCCCACCGCGGGCCGCGGGGTCGCCGGGGCCGGGTGCCGCGTGCGCCCCGGGGTCGCGGCCGGCCACTCCAGCCCCGGCAGGAGCGGTTCCCAGGTCGGCGACTTTCGCGAAGGCCTCCCCGTCGAGCGCCCGCGCCCGCCGATGGCCGCCCAGCTGCCGGCGGTGTGAGGCGAGCGTGCTGGCCGCGAGCGAGGCCAGCACCGGGTCGCTCCCCTGCCGGAGGCGGTCGAGGAGCGTCGCCGCGGCGGCGTACCGGCCCTGGGCGCCCAGCACGATCGCCGCGAGGAGGCGCTCCCGCGGGCTGCCGGACCCGCGCGCGACGGCGGGGTCGGGCAGCGGGTCGCTCCCGAACGCGGCGGCCCTCAGGGCGGGTTCGTGCACCCGTCCTTTCTAGCGGTTCACACCGACAAAAACATGATCGAACTACCGCCGCGCGCCCACCAGCACGTGTTCGATGCGGTCCGCCGCCGATGGGAGGTCCGTCAGGAGCTCCACCTTGTCCGGCAGCCCCGCCGGGTCCCAGCCCGGGCCGCAGGCGAACAGGCGGCTGCGCTGGCGCCCGCGGGACACCCTCGCGAACAGCCGGGTGTCGGCGACCCCGCGTCCGTGCGCCCACAGCACCACCGCCGCCGGTGCGCTGCGGCGGACCGCGACCGCCAGGACCTCGGCCGGCAGCGGGACCCCGAACAGCTGCGCGCCGATCCGGCGGCCCGCCAGCGATGCCGCCAGCGCGTACATCGGCATCGAGTCGCGCTCGTCCGGGACGCAGCCCAGCAGCACCGGGCGGGTGTTGCGCGGCTCGTCCAGCACCGGGGTCGCCCGGACCAGCGCCGCGAACACGCACTCGGCGAGCAGGTACTCGACCTCCGCTCCCGCGCTCGCCCCGCGCCAGCGCGCGCCGAGGGCCGACAGCACCGGCTCGATCACGCCGGCCCACGCCGGGAGGACGCCGAGCTCGGCGATCGTGTCCGCCAGCATCCGCTGGACCGCGCCGACGTCCATGGCCAGCGCCGCCGTGCTCAGGCGGCGGGCCAGGCGGGACCGGACCTCGATGCCGTCGTCGGCTTCCGAAGCCGCGGGCGGTTCGCCGGGCTCGTCCGGCTGGGGCGGCCCCGAGCGCGGCATCTGCTCCAGGGCGTACCGCGCCGCCTCCGCCGTCGACGCGCCGCTCAGCAGCGCGCGCTGCATCAGTTCGAGACGGCCGATGTCGGAGCTGCCGTAGCGGCGGTGGCGGCCGTCGGTGTGCCGGCTGGGGCCCAGTCCGTAGCGGCGGTCCCAGGTTCGGAGGGTGGACGGCGCGACCCCGAGCCGGCGGGCGACCGAGGCCACCGGCAGGGTGGGTTCTTCGGTGCCCGACCCAGCTCCCACGAGCCTCAATATCCAGGCAGCCAGCGGAGTCGGCAACCGGAGCCGAAAGCCCTGCTCACACATCCGGGGGATGCCTAACGGCTGAATCGAACCGAATCGCTTGAACAACTATTGGCGCGCTTCTAACGTTACCGCCGTTGCACCGAATGGAGTAGCGGCACCACAGCAGAGCAGCTAGCGGCATCGACCGAATGACGGAGGCGGTCAGGATGGCAGACACGCGCAGGCTCCCAGGACCCAACGCCGACATGTGGGACTGGCAGCTCGAGGGGTCGTGCCGGGGGATGGACAGCGCGTCCTTCTTTCACCCGGACGGCGAGCGGGGCCCGGCGCGGGCACGACGGGAGGCCAGAGCGAAAGCCGTCTGCCTGAGCTGCCCGGTCCTGGAGATGTGCCGCAGCCACGCGCTGGCGGTGCACGAGCCGTACGGCATCTGGGGCGGCCTCTCGGAGTCCGAGCGGGAGCACATCATCAAGTCGGACAAACGCGCGCTCAGCATGTCGGGCGGCTGAGCGCACCACGGACATCGGAGGGCGGCACCGGGTGGGGTGCCGCCCTCCGTGCCGTTCCAGGGGCGCTTTGACGTGAAAGCGCCCGCGGGGCGAGACGAGAACGGGGCGGCACCCCAGGTGGAGTGCCGCCCCGTTTTCGGGTATCGCGTCAGTGCGAGTGGCCGTGGCCCGCCGCGGCGGGCTCTTCCTCGGCCGGCTTCTCGACGACCGACGACTCCGTCGTCAGCACGAGACGCGCGATCGAGGCGGCGTTCGCCACCGCGGACCGGGTCACCTTGACCGGGTCGACGATGCCGGCCGCCAGCAGGTCGGTCAGCTCGCCGGTGGCCGCGTTGAAGCCCTGGCCCCAGCCCTGCTCCTGCACCTTGTTGACGATGACCGCGCCCTCGTGGCCCGCGTTCGTCGCGATCCAGAACAGCGGCGCCGTCAGCGCGTCCTTCACGATCCGGACACCGGTCGCCTCGTCGCCCTCCAGGCCCAGGCCGCCCTCGAGCTCCTTGACCGCGTGGACCAGCGCCGAACCGCCGCCGGGCAGGATGCCCTCCTCGACGGCCGCCTTGGTCGATGCCACGGCGTCCTCGATGCGGTGCTTGCGCTCGTTCAGCTCGGTCTCGGTGGCCGCGCCGACCTTGATGACCGCCACGCCGCCGCCGAGCTTCGCGAGCCGCTCCTGCAGCTTCTCGCGGTCCCAGTCGGAGTCGGTGGTCTCGATCTCCTTGCGGATCTGCGCGACCCGCCCGGCGATGGCGTCCTTGGCGCCGGCACCGTCGACGATCGTGGTGTCGTCCTTGGTGACGACGATGCGGCGGGCCTTGCCCAGCGCGCCGAGGTCGACGTCGGACAGCTTGCGGCCGATCTCCGCGGAGATCACCTCGCCGCCGGTGACGACCGCGAGGTCGTCCAGGAACGCCTTGCGGCGGTCGCCGAAGAACGGCGCCTTGACCGCGACGGCGGTGATCGTCTTGCGCAGCGAGTTCACCACGAGGGTGGACAGCGCCTCGCCGTCGACGTCCTCGGCGATGATCAGCAGCGGCTTCTTGGCCTCGACGACCTTCTCCAGCACCGGCAGCAGGTCGGCCAGCGCCGAGATCTTCTCGCGGTGCAGCAGGACGTAGGCGTCCTCGAGGATCGCCTTCTGCTCCTCCGGGTTGGTCGCGAAGTGCGCCGAGAGGAAGCCCTTGTCGAACTGGACGCCCTCGGTGATCACCAGCTCGGTCGCCAGGGTCGACGACTCCTCGATGGTGATGACGCCGTCCTCGCCGACCTTCTCGACGGCTTCGCCGAGCAGGGCGCCGATGTTGGCGTCACGGGAGGTCACGGTGCCGACCTGGGCGATGTTCTCGCGGCCCTTGACCGGGGTGGCCTTGGCCTTGAGGACCTCGATGACCTTCTCCGCGGCGGCCTCGATGCCGCGGCCGATCGAGGTCGGGTTCGCGCCGGCCGCGACGTTGCGCAGGCCGACCTTCACCAGAGACTGCGCGAGCACGGTCGCGGTCGTGGTGCCGTCACCGGCGACGTCGTTGGTCTTGGTGGCGACGCTCTTGGCGAGCTGCGCGCCGAGGTTCTCGAACGGGTCGTCGAGCTCGATCTCACGGGCGACGGTCACGCCGTCGAGGGTGATGGTCGGCCCGCCGAACTTCTTGTCGAGCACGACGTGGCGACCACGCGGGCCGAGGGTGACCTTGACGGCGTCGGCGAGCTTGTTCACCCCGCGCTCCAGCGCGCGACGAGCGTCCTCGTCGAAACTGATCTGCTTGGGCATAGCGGTTTCCGCTTACCTTTCGGTGGGTCTGGAACGCAAGAACGCCCCGTCCCCCGGCGTTGTGCGGGGCCCGGGGCGTCATGCGCTGCGAGCGGACGTCAGTTGATGACGGCCAGCACGTCGCGGGCGGACAGGATGAGGTAGTCCTCGCCGTTGTACTTGACCTCGGTGCCGCCGTACTTGGAGTAGATGACGACGTCGCCGACGTTCACGTCCAGCGGGACGCGGTTGCCCTTGTCGTCGATCCGGCCCGGGCCCACGGCCAGAACCTTGCCCTCCTGGGGCTTCTCCTTGGCGGTGTCGGGGATGACGAGGCCGGAAGCGGTCGTCTCCTCGGCCTCACTCGTCTGGACAACGATCTTGTCCTCGAGCGGCTTGATGTTCACGCTCACCGGGTTGACCTCCACGGTCGTCGAAAGCGTTGGCAGGATGTGGTTACGGCTCTACCACCCCCGCCGTCGCGGGTGCCGGGGCTGTCGGGCCGTGCGATTAGCACTCTATCCACGTGAGTGCCAGCTTCGCAAGGAGGGTCCACCCGACGTGGGACAGCCGCCCTGACCGGCCTGTTTGCCTGCCTCGGTTCCCCCCGAAGGTCCCGCTTGATGACGGCGGCCCGTTCCGGGAAACTGACAGGGCGATAGATGGTTAGGTCTTGTGCGGTCCCCTGGGACCAATAGGCCCGCGGCTTGGTGGCCGCATCCGGCCGGGGGAGGCACTTGACGTGACGATCTCCCGCATTGCCGGCCAGCCTGCGGCCCCCGGTGAAGTGCACTAGCCGGGGGCTGTGGCTTGCCGGCAGGGGGCATCGTCCCGGACAGGCACACACCGGCGGCCCCACCAGCCGAGCAACTCGGCCACCCGCCCCGCCCGGCTGAGCCACCCGGCCCGAGCACCCCAGCCACCACCCACACCGCCCGGCTGAGCCGCACCCGCGAAAGCAACCCGACCCCCGCCCTACACCTCCCCCGCCCCTCGTCCCAGCCGCAGTCAGCACCGGAGGGCCGGGGTCAAGGGTGAGCGAAGCTCATCGCGAAGCGACGCCGAAGGCGCCCTTGAGGCCGGCTCTCCGGTGTTGAACAATCAAAGGACGAGGAGCGGGGGACCCCCACCCACCGGCAGCCGAAGCGGAGCCGGGCACACCACCCACCGGCAGCCAACGCGAAGCGAAGCCCCCCATGCGGCCAACCCACGGCGGGAACTCCCGAACGAGCCCTTACCCCCAGCATGAGTTTCTGGTTAGGTTCTCACCTCTGGCACCTGCACCCTGGGGGTTCATGCCCATGCCCGTCCCGAGAACAGCGGCCGTAGCGGCCACCGTCGCCCTCCTCACCGGCCTGGCCGTCACACCGGCCCAAGCCGACCCCTCCTCCCAGCGCCAACGCGACTTCACCGCCGCCGCGAAGGAGTTCAACGTCCCCGAGAACGTCCTCCTCGGCGTCTCCTACCTCGAGTCCCGCTGGGACGCCAACGCCGGCACGCCCAGCACGTCCGCCGGCTACGGCCCGATGCACCTCACCGACCTGCGCGAAGCCGGCGTCGCGGGCACCCACCACGACGAAGGCACCGAAGACCCGCGCGGCGACGACGCCCGCCCGGCCCGGCACCCGCAGGCCGGCCCCGCCGCCCCGCCGCCCGCGCTGCAGACCGTCGACGAGGCCGCGCAGCTGCTGCACACCGATGCGGGAACGCTGCGCGCCGACCCCACCCAGAACATCCGCGGCGGCGCCGCCCTGCTCGCGAAGTACAACACCGACGGCAACTGGTACACCGCCGTCGCGAAGTACAGCGGGTCCACCGGTGACGCCGCGCAGACCTTCGCCGACGAGGTCTTCGACACCATCAAGACCGGCACAGCGAGGACCACCGACGACGGCCAGCAGGTCACCCTGAAGGCCACGCCGGACCTCACCGTCCCGCAGCACGCCGAGACCACGCCGGCGAACGTCGAGTGCCCGCGCCGGGTCACCTGCGAGTCCGTCCCCGCTCCCTACCAGGAGCTGCCGAACGACGACTACGGCAACCACGACCTCGCGAACCGGCCCGAGAGCCAGAAGATCGACCACATCGTCATCCACGACACCGAGGGCTACTGGGCCAACGTCCTGGACCTCGCCCAGGACCCGACGTACGTCAGCTGGCACTACACGATCCGCTCCAACGACGGCCTGATCGCGCAGCACGTGCCGACCAAGGACGTCGCCTGGCACGCCGGCAACTGGTACGTCAACGCGAAGTCGGTCGGCATCGAGCACGAGGGCTTCGCCGCGAAGGGCACCTGGTACACCGAGGCCATGTACCGCTCGAGCGCGAAGCTCGTCGGCTACCTCGCGCGCAAGTACGGCATCCCGCTCGACCGCGCGCACATCATCGGCCACGACAACGTGCCGGGCACGACGCCGGCGACGATCGCGGGCATGCACTGGGACCCGGGCCCCTACTGGGACTGGTCGCACTACTTCGACCTGCTGGGCGCGCCGCTCGGCGGGTTCGGCCTGCCCGGCTCGTCGCTGGTCACCATCGATCCCGACTTCGCGAAGAACCAGCCCGCGTTCACCGGCTGCGACAGCCCCGGGACGCCGTGCACGCCGCGGGGCTCGGAAGCCGTCGTGCTGCACTCGGAGCCCAGTGAGACGTCGCCGCTGCTGGTCGACATCGGCCTGCACCCGAAGGGCACGGCGTCCACGATGGACGTCGCCGACGTCGGCAGCCGCGTCGCGACCGGGCAGCAGTACTCGGTCGCCGAAGTCCGGGGCGACTGGACGGCGATCTGGTACCTCGGGCAGAAGGGCTGGTTCCACAACCCGCGCAACGCCCGGGTCGCGAAGCCCGCGATCGGCTGGGTCGTGACGCCGAAGCCCGGCCTCGCGTCCGTGCCGGTGTACGGCCGCGCCTACCCCGAGCCGGAGGCGTACCCGGCGGGCGTGACCGTGCAGGCCATCACGCCGCTGCCCTACACGCTGGCCGCCGGCCAGAAGTACTCCTCGGGCGGGACGGTCGGCTCCGAGTACTACTGGGCGACCACGTTCGACCCGGCGAACCACGTGGTGGTGAAGGGCAAGCTGAAGTACGTCCAGATCCAGTTCGGGCACCGGATCGCCTTCGTCAAGGCGGACGACGTCCGGTTCCTCCCCGCGTTCTGACCGGCCGGGGTGGAGGTCACGCGTCGAGCGCGACCTTCACCCCGCTCGCCTGTTCGGTGTTGCGCCGCGTTTTCGCCCAGCCGTTGCGCCCGCGGACCAGCCGGAACAGCGCGCGCCACGACGTCACGTAGAACGTGTAGATGTAGGCCGCATACGCCAGGCCCATGCCCAGCCCGCGCAGGATGTTCTTGCTGCGCAGGCACTTCAGCTGGTAGATCGGGCCCCAGACGAGGAACGGCAGGAGCCCGAACGAGCCGTAGATGGCGAACAGGATCCAGGCACCGCCGGTGAACCACGTCCACATCCGCGCCGGGTCGCCCGCGGTGCCGAGCACCAGCAGCACGAACGGGATCGGGTAGAGCAGCGAACCCAGCAGCTGCAGCCACGGCTGGGCCAGGTAGTACATCATCTCCGCCGCGCCGAGCGTGCTGACGTGCGGCGAGTCCCAGATCCGCCGCAGGTACCGGGCGCACTGCATGGTGCCCTGGCCCCACCGCGTGCGCTGCACGAGGAACCGCCGCAGGCTGTACAAACCTTCCTGCGACACGTGGGAATCCGGGGTGAACCCGGTCCGCCAGCCCGCCGTGAGCAGGTGGACGCCGAGTTCGAAGTCCTCCAGCAGCGAGCCGCGCCACGGCTGCTCGTCCTCGCCCGCGATCGAGTCCAGCGCGGTGAGGCGGGTGAACTGGCCGTTGCCGCCCATCGAAATCGTGCCGGTGAACCCGCGGGACGTCTGGATCGCCGCGATCGCCGTCCGGAACTCCAGGTCCTGCAGCTGAGCGAGTTTCAGGCCGAACCAGCGGCCGAGCGGGTTGCGGCTCGGCGGCGGCGTGCCGGCGTTGCCCATCCACACGTCGAGCTGGACCGCGCCGACCTCCGGGTCGCCGAAGAGGTGGTCCGCCGCGCAGACCGCCAGGCAGTTCGGCGCCGGCCGGCCGTCGGCGTCGACGACCACCACGACGACGTCGTCGCGGCTCGCGTCCGGGCCCATCCAGTCGTTCAGGGCGCGGTACGCCGCGTTCAGCGCGTCCCCCTTGCCGGTCCGGGCTTCCGGGCGCACGCGCGGCACGAGGTGCAGGTACGGGTCGTAGCCGCCATGCCGCCGCCACAGCATCCGGACCACGCGGGCGGTGCGGTCCTCCGAGTCGTCGTCGACGACCCAGACGTGCGCCCGGCGGAACGTCGTGCGCAGGTAGCGGATCGTCTCGCGGATGACCGTCTGCTCGTCGCGGCACGGCACGAAGAAGTGCCAGGTGAAGCCGGCCGGATCGCCGACCGGGCCGGGCTTGCGGCGCAGGTACGGCACCACGATCACCACGACGTAGACGAGGAACGCCACGCTCATGGTCAGCGCGAACGCCTGCGTGATCGCCAGCAGGACCTTGACGCTCATGCCTTCTTCTTCCGCGTGGCGAGCCAAACGAACAGGACGATCGAGACCGCGCCGCCGAACACGCTGACCATCGAGCCGAGCAGCGTGTGGCCCCAGTAGTAGCCCTCGTCGGTGCCGAACCCGTACACGAGCCCGACGATCGTCAGAATGCGCACCTGATTCACCAATACGACGACGAGCGCCGAAATGCCGAGCGAAAAGAAGAGCCGCCGCGCATTCGAAGGCCGGAAGTAGAGCATGACCATCGTCACAACGAGCAGCGGGAGCAAAAGGAACGCCGAAGAACATTCCGGCGTCATTCTCAACCCGAACGGAGTAGCACTGGTCAACCCAAAGTAAACGGACTCCCGATCGGGTGCCACATAAACACCCGATGTAGTGAACAGATCGAGGATCGCGCCGGCGAGCCGCACTTCCAGCTCGCGATAGAGCCGCTCGGCCAGCACCACCACGACTCCCGCGGCGGCGAGCACGCTCAACGCTGCGACCAGCGGAAACCTTGCCATTCCTGAGTTCGGAGCGCTCGCTACCGCCACGACGTTCCTCTCGGTGCCGATTTTCCGACCAAGTTGCGGGGCACGGGCGAGCGTAGAACACCTGCGCCGGGCGTTTCCACTCGGAGGGGTGGAAACGTGGCCCCAATCGGCTGGATCTTCCCGGAACTTGTTACGCCATCCGGGTGACGTCGAAACCGACCTGGGGAAACGACTCAGAGCCTTACCCGATCCGGTGATTCGGAAAATAATGTGTGCTATTCGGCGCGGTCTTCGCGATAGTCGATCCGCGTGCCGAGTCGAGGCAAGCCGGTTCGATCCGCGCCGCCGTCACGCACCCCCCGATGAATCCAGCGAATTTCGGAGGACCACTTGATGAAGAGCTCCCTCGTGCGCCGTGGCGGGCTGCTCGCCGCGGTCGTGGCGAGCGTCGTGCTCGCCGGCGCGGCTCCCGCTTCGGCGGCCCCCGGCGACGGATCCGCGTACGGCGTCAAGGTCGACGTCAAGCTGCTCGGCCAGGACGCGGTGAAAGCGGGCCCGTTCGCGGCCGCGAACACCGCGGGCCCGACGAGCAGCAGCCTGGCGAAGGTCGACCTGAAGGGCATCCTCACCGCCGGTGCCCTCAACGCCGAGGCCAAGCGTGATGAGAATTCCGGTGCGGTGACGGCGAAGGCGAGCACCGCCGACGTCACGCTGCCGCTGCTGAAGGCGGCACTCGGCAACGTCGGCATCAAGCTCGTCGAAGCCGTCTGCACCGCCACGCAGAAGGGCGTCGAAGGCAGCACGAAACTGGTCGGCGCCGACCTCGGCAGCGTCGGCGCCGTCGACGCGGCCCCGGCCGCGAACACGCAGATCAAGGTCGGCCTCGGCACGCTGAACGTCGCCACGATCATCCTGAACGAGCAGGTGAAGAACAAGGACGGCAGCCTCACGGTCAACGCCGTCCACGTGAAGCTGCTCGGCGACGGCCTGAACGCACTGGGCTCGGGTGACGTCGTCGTGTCGTCGGCGACCTGCGGCCCGGCCGCACCGCCGATGCCGCTGGCGTCGGGCGCGGGCCTGTGGATCGGGCTCGGGCTGCTCGGCGCCGTCGCGGTGCCGGTCGGCACGCGCATCTTCCGCCGCCGTTCCGCGCAGGCCTGAGCGAGGTCGCGGTGTACCGGATGCCGGGCGCCGGAGTCGGCGTGGCCGGTGGCGGGGTGGGCACCCTCGCCGCCACCGGGGCCGACATCGGGTGGTGGCTGGCCGTCGGCGTGCTCCTGGTCCTGCTCGGGACCATCGCGCTGATCGCCGTCCACCGCCGCAACCGCCGCGTTTCCCGGGCGCGGTGACTCCCGGGCCGCCGGCGTGTGCCCCTCGCACGCCGGCGGCCCCGAGGTGACGAATTTGCTGGACACTGAATGATGTGGAGAAGGGGCGGCACGGGGTGGACGTGATGTTGCTGGCCGGAACGCGGCCGGAAGCCGTCAAGCTCGCACCGCTGGCCCTGGCGCTGGCGGCGCACCCGGTCCTGCGCCCGGTCCTGGTCCACAGCGGCCAGCACCCGGGGATGGTCGAGCAGGCGCTGGAGCCGTTCGGCCTGACCGCGGACCTGTGGCTGGACGTACCCCCGCGGGTCACCGGAGGCCAGGCGGAGCTGGTCGCGGGCCTGCTGCCCGCGCTGGACGAGACGTTGCGCCGGCACACCCCGGCAGCACTGGTGGTCCAGGGCGACACGACGACAACGCTCGCGGGCGCGCTGGCGGCGTTCTGGCTGGGCATCCCGGTGGTCCACCTGGAGGCCGGCCTGCGCACCCACGACCTGGCGGCCCCGTTCCCCGAGGAGGGCGCCCGCCAGATGGTGTCCCGCCTGGCGGCCCTGCACCTGGCCCCCACCCTCGCCGCGGCGGCGGCGTTGCGCTCGGAAGGCGTTGCGCGCCAGCAGATCGCGGTCACGGGCAACACGGTGGTGGACGCGGTGCTGGAGATAGCGGCCCGAGACCTCCCGGCCCGCGACACGGCGCTGGCGTTGCTGGAGATGGAGATCGCCGAGGCCACCGAGCGGCTGGTGCTGGTGACCTCCCACCGCCGCGAGTCCTGGGGCGAGCCGCTGGAGCGGACGCTGGCGGCGGTGCAGCTGATCGTGGCGGAGCACCCGGACGTCCAGGTGCTGTTCCCGGCCCACCCGAACCCGCAGGTCCGCACCCAGGTGGAGGCGGCACTGGGCGGCCTGCCCCGGGTGACGGTGACGGACCCGCTGGAGTACCCGGACCTGGTACGCGCCTTGCGGCTGGCATCGCTGGTGCTGACGGACTCGGGCGGCATCCAGGAGGAGGCCCCGACATTCGGCACCCCGGTGGTGGTCCTGCGAGACGTGACCGAGCGGGCGGAGGTGGTGGAGGCGGGGTGCGCCTGGCTGGCGGGGACGGACACGGCCCGCATAGCGGACACGGCGGCCCGGTTGCTACGGGGCGAGCTACGCCCGGCTCAGGTGGGAAACCCTTATGGGGAAGGAAAAGCGGCGATCCTGGCAGTGGCGGCGATCGAGGAGCTGCTGGGCGTCCGGGCCGTGGCCCCGGCAGCGGCTTCGTAGGGACCGGACTTGTCGTGAGTGGCAAGGAGCGTTCCAACTCGCCTTACCACTCACGACCGGTGGTCAGAGCGAAACCACGTTCACCGGCAACGCCGGGTTCGCGCTGAACTCCAGCGGCGTCGTCGGGCGCTTCCCGGCCACCACGTGCGCGCCCAGCGCCGCGATCATCGCGCCGTTGTCCGTGCACAAGCGGGGCCGAGGTACCCGCAGCTCGATCCCCGCCGCCGCGCAGCGCTCGGCCGCCAGCTCCTTCAGCCTGGAATTCGCCGCCACGCCGCCGGAAATCACCATCGTGTCGATCCCCTGCTCCTTCGCCGCGCGGATGGCCTTGGCCGTCAGCACGTCCGCGACCGCCTCCTGGAATGACGCCGCGACGTCGTCCACCGGGATCTCCTCGCCGCGTCGCGCAGCGCCTTCGACCCAGCGCGCCACCGCGGTCTTCAAACCGGAGAAGGAGAAGTCGAACGCGGCGTCCCGCGGGCCCGTCATCCCACGCGGGAACGCGATCGCCGCCGGATCGCCGTTCTTCGCCGCCTTGTCGATCGGCGGGCCGCCCGGGTACGGGAGACCGAGGACGCGGGCCACCTTGTCGTACGCCTCGCCCGCGGCATCGTCCACTGTGGACCCGAGTTCGGTGATCGACGACGCGATGTCGTCGACGCGCAGCAGCTGCGTGTGCCCGCCGGAAACCAGCAGCGCCAGGCACGGGGTCGGCAACGGCCCGTGCTGCAACGTGTCCACGGCAATGTGCCCAGCCAGGTGATTGACCCCGTACAACGGCACATCCAACGCGGTCGCATAAGCCTTCGCGGCCGAGACACCGACCAGCAGCGCCCCAGCCAGCCCCGGCCCGGCCGTCACGGCAATAGCGTCCACATCGGACATGGACAGCCCTGCCGTGGCAAAGGCACGAGAGGTGGTCGGCACCATCGCCTCGAGATGAGCCCGGCTGGCGACCTCGGGCACCACGCCGCCGAAGCGGGCGTGCTGCTCGACACTGGAGGCCACCTCGTCCGCCAGCAGCTCGACCGTCCCGTCGTCGTGCAGGCGGACCAAGCCGACGCCGGTCTCGTCGCACGAGCTCTCGATACCCATGATGATGCGTGCCATCAGCGCGCCACCCCGTCCCGCGTCCGCGCCGGGCGGACCATCGTGTACGCGTCGGCTCCGGAAGGCTGGTAGTAGCGCTTCCGGATGCCGAGCCGTTCGAAGCCGTGGCGCTCGTACAGGCCGAGCGCAGTCGTGTTGTCCGTGCGGACCTCGAGGAAGACCGGCGCCTCGAACTCGTCGGCCCGCACCAGCAGGGCCTGCAGCAGCGCCTTCCCGATGCCCTGGCCCTGGTGTTCGGGTGCGACGCCGATGGTGTGCACGGTCGCCTCGTACTCGCCGCGGCGGCGGCCGACGACGGCCAGCCCGGCGTAGCCGAGCAGTTCGTCGCCCTCGTCCGGGCGGGCGGCGAGGTAGAAGTGCCCCGCGTCCAGCTCCGAGTGGAAGGCGCGGGCGCTCCACGGGTCGTCGCCCGGGAAGAGGATCTGCTCGATTTCCACGCACCGGGCGATGTCCATGCGGCGCAGGGGCCCGAGTCTCACGGGACGGTCACCCGTTTCGGCGCGGCGGGCTCGGCGGCGTCCGGGCGGCGCAGGTACAACGGCGTCAGCGGAGCCGGCGGTTCCGAAGCGAGCAACGCGGTCCGCGCGACCTTCACCAGCCCGGCGGGCGACGGGAACCGCGGCTCGACCGGCTGGACGTCGAGGACGTCGGCGTAGAGCAGCACGCCGTCGCCGGCCGCCGCCTCGACGTCGGTCTCGACGTCGGCGGGCCGCTGGACGTGCGGGCCGCCGGTGCGCCGCCCGTCGGCGTCGTAGGCCGCCCAGTAGACCTCGCGGCGGCGGGCGTCGGTCATCACCAGGAACGGGTGACCGCCGGAGACGACGTCGGCGGCCAGCGCGTCGAGGCTGCAGACCGGGTACACCGGGATGCCGAGCGCGTGGCCGAGCGCGGCCGCGGTGGCCATCCCGGCGCGCAGGCCGGTGAACGGCCCCGGACCGACACCGGCGACGATCGCGTCGAGGTCCTTCAGGGTCACGCCGGCGGCTTCGGCGGCGGCCAGGGCGTGCGGCATGATCAGCTCGCCGTGGGCGCGGGGGTCGACCGTGACACGCTCACCGAGCGTCCCGGCCGCATCGCCGTCGAGCGCGACGACGCCGGCGGTCACCGCCGGGGTCGAGGTATCGATCGCCAGTACCAACACGGTGTCCCAGCCTACGACCAGCGCCTTCGCCCGCTTGCTGCAGGGGACCGATCAGCACGGTAACGTGCGGATGGAGTCCGACACTGGGAGGTCCCCGCGGTGCCCGACCCGTTGTTCCCCACCCTCGTCGCCGGTGCCGCCAAGGAAGCCTTGCGCTTCGGCGACCGCGCCCTGTCCTACGACGCCCTCGCCGCCGTCGCCGGCGGTCTCGCCGCCGAGCTGCCACCGGGCCGGGTCGCGGTGTGGGCGACGCCGACCGTGCACACGAGCATCGCCGTCGTCGCCGCATTGCTCGCCGGGGTGCCGGCGGTGCCGCTCAACCCGAAGATCGGCGAACGCGAGCTCGCGCACATCCTCGCCGACAGCGAACCGGCCCTCGTCCTGGCCGAGCCGGGCGCGGAGCTGCCCGCCGGGCTCGCCGCCCTGCCGCGGCGCGACATCCCGCTCACCGGCGAGGGCGCGCCGATCCCGGCGGAGCCGGACCCGGAAAGCCCGGCGCTGATCGTCTACACCTCGGGCACCACCGGGCCCCCGAAGGGCGTCGTGCTCCCCCGCCGCGCGCTCGCGACCACGTTGGACGCCCTGGAGGACGCCTGGGCGTGGACCGCCGCCGACGTCCTGGTGCACGCTCTGCCGCTGTTCCACGTGCACGGCCTGATCCTCGGCATCCTCGGCCCGCTGCGCCGCGGTGGTTCGGTCCGCCACCTCGGCCGGTTCTCGACCGAGGGCGTCGCGCGGGAGCTGTCGGCCGGCGCGACCATGCTGTTCGGCGTGCCGACGATGTACCACCGGATCGCCGGCGAGGTCGGCGCCGACCCGGCGCTGGCCGAGGGGCTGAAACGGGCCCGGCTGCTCGTCTCCGGGTCGGCGGCGCTGCCGGTGCACGACCACCAGCTGATCACCGCGGCGACCGGCCAGCAGGTCGTCGAGCGCTACGGCATGACCGAGACGCTGATGAACACCAGCGTCCGCGCGGACGGCGAGCGCAAACCCGGCACGGTCGGCGTGCCGCTCCGAGGCGTGGACCTCCGGCTGGTCGGCGACGCCGGTGAAGTGATCGAAGACGTAGAGACGGTCGGCGAGATCCAGGTCCGCGGCCCGAACCTGTTCACCGAATACCTCAACCGGCCGGACGCGACCGCGGCCGCGTTCGACGACGGCTGGTTCCGCACCGGCGACATGGCCACGCGGGACGCCGACGGGTACGTCAAGATCGTCGGGCGCAAGGCGACCGACCTGATCAAGAGCGGCGGCTACAAGATCGGCGCGGGCGAGATCGAGAACGCGCTGCTCGAACACCCGCGCGTCGCCGAAGCGGCCGTCACCGGCGAGCCGGACGACGACCTCGGCGAGCGGATCGTGGCGTGGATCGTGCCCGCCGGCTCGCCGCCCTCGGAGATCGAGCTCGCCGACCACGTGGCCAGGCTGCTGGCGCCGCACAAGCGCCCGCGGGTCGTCCGGTTCCTGGATGCGTTGCCCCGCAACGACATGGGCAAGGTCATGAAGCGGGCGCTCGGTGCCTAGGCTGCCGGCGCGCGAGGTCGTCGGCGCGATCGCGAACGGTTTCACCGAGTTCGCCACCCCGCTGCGCGAGGAGCCCGCCGACGGCCCGATCGGCTGGCCGGGCTACCGGGAAGCGCGTTCCGCCGCCGAAGACCGCACCGGCGAGAAGGAGTCGGTCGTCTGCGGGACGGCGAAGATCGGCGACGTCGAGGCCGTGCTGATCGCGTTCGAGTTCGGGTTCCTCGGCGGGTCCCTCGGGCAGCGGACCGGCGACCGGATCGAGGCGGCGTTCGCGCACGCCCGCGACGCGCGGCTGCCGGTGGTGTCGCTGGTCGCGACCGGCGGCAGCCGCATGCAGCAGGGCATGCGGGCGCTGATGCAGCTGCAGCGGGTGGCGCGGGCGTCGGCGCTGACGCGGTCGGTGGGCATCCCGCAGATCGCGGTGCTGCGCGACCCGACGACCGGCGGCGGCTGGGCGACGCTCGGCGCGGGCGCCGACGTCGTCCTCGCGCTGCCGGAGGTCCAGGTCGGCTTCGCGGGCTCCCGCGTGCGGCCGCCGGGCTCGCCGGAGGCGTACACCGCGGAGGCGCACCACGCCTGGGGCCAGGTCGATGCCGTGGTCGCGCCGGACGAGCTCGGGGCGGCGTTGAACCGGTGGCTGCGGCTGCTGACCGCGCGTTCGTCGGCGGCGGCTCCCCCGCCGTCCGCGTTGCGGGCCACTCCGCTGCCTTCGACGGGCTGGGAAGCGGTCCAGGCGGCACGGTCGCCGGAACGGGCCCGGGCGGCGGAGTACCTCGACGCGTACTTCGGCTGGCGGGAAGACATCAGCGGCGACCGCGTCGGCGGCGCGGACCCCGGTGTCGCGTGCGGCTTCGGCTGGCGCGACGGCCGGACGATCGCGTACGCGGCCCAGTGCGGCACGCCGACGTTGCCCTCGGGCTTCCGGACGGCGGCGCGCCTGGTCCGGCTGGCGTCCCGCCTGGGGATTCCGGTGCTGACGCTGGTCGACACTCCGGGCGCGGCGAACGACGCGGTGGCGGAGCAGGCCGGCGTGGGCGGCGCGATCGCGGAGCTGTTCGAGGCGGTGGCGACGGCTTCGGTCCCGGTGACGACGCTGGTGATCGGCGAAGGCGGCTCGGGCGGCGCACTGGCGTTCGCGGCGGCGGGTTCGACGTGGGTCACCCCGGACGCGTACTTCTCGGTGACGTCCCCGGAAGCCGCGGCGGCGATCCTCAAGCGCCCGGCTTCGGAGGTGCCGGACATCGCCAACCAGCTGCACCTGCGGCCCCAGGACCTGGTGGATCTGGGCGTGGCGCGGGCGGTGGTGAATCCGGCTCGATGATCGTCGCCCGATCAGGGGTCCATCCGTGGTTGGATCTTGCGATGGGGTATCAACTCAACAGGCGAGCCGCGTTCGGTTTGGGGACCGCTGTCGCCGCTGGAAGCATTCTGGCCGGTTCTCCCGCGTACGCGCAGGAAGCAGAAATCGAGGCCAGCCCGGCCACACCGGACCGGGCCAGGCAGAAGGTGAAGCGCGTCTACGACGACGCAGCCGCCGAGGCAGGCGGCATCTGGAACTCCTACATCAGCGTGGCCGGCCAGGTGGCCGTCGACGTGGCGTCCGACGAGATCGTCGAGGCGTACAGCGTCAACAAGGTGGCCGTCGCGGTCACCCTGATGGACAAGATCGACCGCGGCCTGCTCACCCTGGACCAGCAGGTCCAGGTGCCGGCGAGCATCGTCGTGCCGGGTGGTGACGGCATCATCATCCTGGACAAGGCGTACCCGAGCGCGTTCACGCTGGGGCACGTGCTGTCGCTGTTCCTCACGGTTTCGGACGACACGTGCGTCCGGCTGGCCGGGCTGGTGGTTCCGGCGGCCGAGATCAACCAGATCCTGGTGGCCAAGGGCTTCCCCAAGACCCAGGTCACGCCGGTGGCCAACCCGAACCGCTACTTCCTCGGCCAGACCACTCCGCGCGAGACCCACGACCTGCTGCAGGCGCTGGTCGCGGGCACCTTGCTGAGCCCGGCGTCGACGGACTACCTGCTGTCCCTCCTGCGGTCGCAGGTGGCGTTCACCGACGGCATCCGCCGTGAGATGTCGTCCGTGGATCGGGCGAGGATCGCCACGAAGGCGGGCTGGCTGAACGACGGCCGCAACGAGGCCGGAATCATGTTCGACGCCGCGGGCAAGCCGGTGCTGATCTACTCGATGTTCGCGCACGGACAGGCGAACCCGGAGGACTTCGGGGCCACGCACCCGGTCCGGCAGGCCGCCGCGAAGATGGGGCCGAAGTTCCTGTGCGCGGTCGACAAGATCGCGGGCGCCGGCACCCGGACGTTCCGGGCACCGGCCTACCAGCAGTACAACGGCGGCTGAGCGCAGCTACCCTCGGGAGTGGGAAACAGGGTTAGAACACTGTTTCTCACTCACGAGGTCTTGGCGAGCTCCGGAACCCGGTCGGCCCAGGTGCCGTGCGGTTCCAGGGTGATCTCGCGGACGTCGTCCTCGCGGCGGTCCAGCCGCACCACCAAGTAGTCGTCCGACAGGCGTTCCGCCGAGCCTTCGCCCCACTCGACCACGATCGCCGAGCGCTCCAGGTCCGTGTCCAGGTCCAGGTCGTCCAGCTGCGAGAGATCGCCGCCCAGGCGGTACGCGTCCACGTGCACCAGCGGCACGCCCGAAGCGCCCGCCGGGTGGACCCGGGCCAGGACGAACGTCGGGCTGCTCACCCGGCCGCCGACGCCGAGGCCGTCCGCGATGCCGCGGGTCAGCGTCGTCTTGCCCGCGCCGAGCGGCCCGGCCAGCAGGACCAGGTCACCCGCCCGCAGGACGCGGCCGAGGGCCCGCCCGAAGTCCATCGTTTCGTCGGGGGTCGGGAACACGAAACTCAACGCTGCCACCACCAGGTTCGCCGGGACGAGGTCACGCCGTCCGCACCGGAACAGCGTTGCAGGAGATCGATCAGATGGCTGTTCACCAGCTCGGGCTGCTCGAGCTGGACCATGTGGCCGGCGCCGCGGACGCGCACCAGCTCCGCGTCGGGCAGCTCGGCCGCGATCCGCTCGGCGTGCGAGAACGGCGTGAACCGGTCCGAATCGCCGCCGATGACCAGCACTTCGGCGTGCTTCAAGCCGGCCAACGCCGCGTACCGGTTGTGGCTGCCGAGGGTGTCGATGAAGTTGACGAGCCCGCGCACCGGCGTCACTTCCAGCATCTCGATCATGAAGTCGACGAGCCGCGGCGCGACGTCACGGCTGCCGAACGCCAGCCGGCGCACGGCTTGGCGCGTCAGCTGGCCGCCCGCCGCGCGGACGAACTCCACCAGCCCCGGCTGCCAGCCCGCGAGACCACCCGCGGCGCGCGTGAGCGGGTTGTACTTCGAGAGCAGCGAACGCGGCAACCCGCGTGCGCCGACTTCACCCGCCGCCGTCGCGATGAAGGCGACCCCGCACACGCGGTCCTCGAACAGCTCGGGGAACTCGGCGGCCAGCTCCATGATGACCATGCCGCCCATCGAGTGCCCCATCAGCACGATGGGCCCGTCCGGCACCACGGACCGCAGCACGCAGTCCAGGTCGCGGGCCAGCTGTTCGATGGTCGACGTCTCGGCCGAAGCCGCGCCGGACAGGCCGTGGCTGCGGTGGTCGTAGTACACCTGACGCACGCGCGGCAGCCGCAGCGACGCGAGGTCGCGACGCTGGAAATGCCAGCAGCGCCGCGAAAGCGCGAAGCCGTGCACCCCCACGACGGTCAGTTCCGGTTCGCCGCCGTCTTCCGGGTCGATCTCCTCGACCGAAAGCGGCGTGCCGTCCTCGGCCGCGACCGTCGAAGTGCGGTCCGGCTTCAGGTCCCCCAGCGGCTCGTCCACGTACGGATCCTCAATGTGCCGCCGCTGCTGCGCGGCGACGGCGATGGCGGCGGCGGTCCCGGTGGCGATCGCCCCGACCCCGCCGGCGATGGCCAGCAGTCGACGTGAAGGTGTCACCCGCGTTCCCCCAGATACCGGCGCCGCACCCGCGGCCGGTACATCGAGGTCACGATCTCGTAGTCGATGGTGCCCAGCTTGTCCGCCCATTCGCGGGCGGTCGGCTCCCCGTGCGTCCCCGCGCCGAACAGGACGACCTCGTCGCCGACGGCCGGTTCGTAGTCGCCGCAGTCGACGACCAGCTGGTCCATGCAGACCCGCCCGGCGACCGGCCGCCGCTGCCCGCCGAGCCAGACGTCCATGCGGCCGGACAGGGACCGCGGGACGCCGTCGGCGTACCCGGCCGGGACGAGCGCGAGGTTCGTGTCCCGCTCCGCTGTCCAGGTGTGCCCGTAGGACACCGATTCGCCGGCTTCGATGCGCTTGACCAGGGCGACCGCGGACCGGAACGTCATGGCCGGGCGCAGGTCTTCGGCCTGCGGCACCGGGTTCAGCCCGTACATCGCGATGCCGGGCCGGACGACGTCGAAGTGCAGGTCGGGCCGGGTGAGCAGGGCCGCGGAGTTCGCCAGGTGCCGCATCGGGTCGAGCCCGGCGGCGCGGGCGGTGTCGTAGGCGTCGGCGAACCGCTTGGCCTGCAGGTCGATCGAGGGGTGCCCGGGCTCGTCGGCGCACGCGAGGTGGGACCAGATCGCGACGACCTCGACCCGCGGTTCGGCGGCCGCCGCTTCGACCAGCCCGGCCCACGCGGCGGGCGGGCAGCCATTGCGCGACAGCCCGGTGTCGATTTTGAGGTGCACACGGGCTCGGGTACCCGGTTTCGCGGCGGCCGCGATGCGGCGAAGCTCACCCAGCGAGCTGGCGGCGAGGTCGATGTCCGCTTCGAGGCCGGCGGTGAAGTCGACGTCGGGGGTGTCCAGCCAGCTGAACAGCCGGGTCTCGATGCCGGCCTCGCGGAGGGCGAGGGCCTCGCCGAGGGAGCAGGTGCCGAGCCAGGACGCGCCGGCCTCGACCGCGGCGCGCGCCACCGGCAGCGCGCCGTGGCCGTAGGCGTCGGCCTTGACCACGGCCATCACCTGGGAGCCGGGCGCGCGGGCGCCCAGCAGGGTGAGGTTGTGGCGGATCGCGTCGAGGTCGATGTCGACCTGCGCGCGCGGGAAGCTGGAGGACATGGCGCCCTCCAGTTTCCCATGACCCGAGGTCAGGGCAGGCGCGCGCCCCGGGTGAGCATCCCCACCCGCTCAGTACCCCACCACCCCGAAGCCGGAATTGTGACTACGGCCGGCAGCACCGCGTCAAGGCGGGAAAGCGTGCCTTGACCCGGCACTACCGGCCGTGTTCTGGCTTCGTATCGGGGTTGCGGGGAGGTCTGGGTGGTTTCGGGCTGGTTAGGCCGTCAACGAGCGGTTTACGTCGGCTCGGCGGTTGCCGGGCCTTTGCCGGTCAGGGCAGGCGCGCCCCGGACGTGGCGGAGAACACGTGCAGCTCGTCGGGGCGGATTCGCAGGTGGAGCGTGTCGCCCATGGCCGGCGGGGTGCGCGGGTCGACTCGGGCCACGACGTTGGACTTCGTGCCTTCGGCGTCGGTCTCGGCGAGCTTGCCGTAGACGTACGCGTCCGAGCCGAGCTCCTCGACCAGGTCGACCTTGATCGGCACCGAGTCGGGGCCCTCGCTGACCACTTCCAGGGACTCCGGGCGGAAGCCGAGGGTCACCGTGTCGCCGTCGGCGGCCGCGATGACCTCGCGGGTCAGGGCCACGCTGCCGCCGCCCAGCTCGGCGCCGTCGGCCGTCAGCTTCGCGGTGACGAGGTTCATCGCGGGCGAGCCGATGAAGCCGGCGACGAAAGCGTTGGCGGGCCGGTCGTACAGCGCGCGCGGGGTGTCGCACTGCTGCAGCAGGCCGTCCGAGAGCACCGCCACGCGGTCACCCATCGTCATGGCCTCGACCTGGTCGTGCGTGACGTACACCGTCGTGACGCCGAGGCGGCGCTGCAGCGCGGCGATCTGCGTACGCGTCGAGACACGCAGCTTGGCGTCGAGGTTCGACAGCGGCTCGTCCATGAGGAAGACCTGCGGCTCGCGCACGATCGCGCGGCCCATCGCGACGCGCTGGCGCTGACCACCGGAGAGCGCTTTCGGCTTGCGGTCGAGGTACTGCTCGATGTCGAGCAGCTTCGCGGCCTCCAGCACCTTCTGCTTGATCTCGGACGCGGGCCGCCCGGCGATCTTCAGCGCGAAGCCCATGTTCTGCGCGACCGTCATGTGCGGGTACAGCGCGTAGTTCTGGAACACCATCGCGATGTCGCGGGAACGCGGCGGCAGCTGGGTGACGTCGCGGTCGCCGATCCAGACGGCGCCGTCGTCGATGTCCTCGAGGCCGGCGAGCATGCGCAGGCTGGTCGACTTGCCGCAGCCGGACGGGCCGACCAGCACGAGGAACTCGCCGTCCTCGATCTGCAGGTCCAGCGCGTCGACCGCGGGCCGCTCGGCACCCGGGTAGCGGCGGGTGGCCTTGTCGTAGGTGATGGAAGCCATCGGTCAGTCCTCTCCGAGATTCCGCCGGACCCCGTACGCCGCTTCGCGGGCTTCGAGGTGGCGTTGCTGGATCCGGTGGCCCTCGGCGCGCTGCGCCTCGGTCGGCTCGTCCAGCTCGAGCCGGAGCTTCTGGTGTTCCTGCCAGGACGGGGGTTCCGCGCTGGAAGCCAGGGCCCACGCCGCCTGCCGCGCCGCGCCGAGCGCGACGTACTCGGCGACTTCGGGCAGCTGCACGGGCACGCCGAAGACCAGCGGCGCGACCGCGCGGACGGCCCGCGACTGCGCGCCACCGCCGATCAGCAGCACGCGCTGGACGTCGAGGCCGTGCGCACGCACCGCGTCGAGACCCGCGGCCAGGCCGCAGAGCATGCCTTCGACGGCGCTGCGCGCGAGGTTCTCCGGGGTCATGTTGTCCCGGGTCAGACCGGCCAGCGAGCCGGTCGCGCCGGGCAGGTTCGGGGTGCGCTCGCCGTCGAGGTACGGCAGGAACGTCAGCCCGCCGGCGCCCGGCTCGGCGGCCAGGGCGAGCCGGTCGAACTCGCTGAGCGTCGCGCCGAGCATCGCGGCCGTCGCGGTGAGGACGCGGGCGGCGTTGAGCGTGCAGGCGAGCGGGAGGAAGCGGCCGGTGGCGTCGGCGAACCCGGCGACCTCGCCGCTGACGTCGGCCGCGCCGGTCTCGGCGACGCCGAACACCGTGCCGCTGGTGCCGAGCGAAACGACGGCGTCGCCGGGCTTGAGTTCCAGCCCGAGCGCGGCGGCCATGTTGTCGCCGGTGCCAGCCGAAACCAGCACGCCGTCCGGGGTGTGGCCGGCCGCGTCGGCCGGACCGAGGACGGTCGGCAGCTCCGGCGTCCGGCCGCCGAAGGCGTGGCTGAGGACGTCGAGGCGGTAGGCGTTGTCCGACGGCGAGAAGTAGCCGGTGCCGGAGGCGTCGCCGCGGTCGGTGACCGGGTCGCCGCCGGTGAGCTTCCAGGTCAGCCAGTCGTGCGGGAGCAGCACGCGCGTCACGCGGTCGGCGAGCTCGGGCTCGTGCTCGGCCAGCCAGCGCAGTTTCGTCACGGTGAAGCTGGCGACCGGCACCGAGCCGACGGACTTCGCCCAGGCCGACGGCCCGCCGAGTTCGTCGATGAGGTCGAGCGCCGCCTGCGCGGAGCGGGTGTCGTTCCACAGCAGCGCCGGCCGGACGACCTCGCCGTCTTCGTCGAGGGTGACCATGCCGTGCTGCTGCCCGCCGACGCCGATGGCCCGGACGCCGTCGAGCAGGCCGTTCGACGCCTCCTGGAAGGCGTCCCACCAGGCGGCGGGCGCGACCTCGGTGCCCTCGGGGTGCGGCGCACGGCCGGTGCGGACGATTTCGCCGGTTTCGGCGTCGCACACGACGACCTTGGTCGACTGCGTGGACGAGTCGATGCCGGCGACCAGCTCAGCTGTCATAGGGCTGCCCCTCTGCGACGTGTTCGACGATCTCGATCGCGGTGCCCGCGTTGAGCGCGGCCTCGATCTCCTCGGTGGGTGTGGCCTGGCCGGTGATCAGCAGGTCGTAGTCGCCGACGTCGCCGTGCGCGTAGGTGGCGGTGCGGCCGAACTTCGAGTGGTCGACGACGAGCACGCTCTGGTTCGCGACCTTGAGGGCGGCCTTCTTGAGCTCGGCGTAGTCGCGGTCCGGGTGGAACAGCCGGCCGACGGCGACCGCGGTGACCGAGACGAACGAGACGTCGGCGCGGATCGAGTCGAGCAGGCCGAGCACCTCGGGACCGGCGCAGGAGTCGTACTCGTGGCTGTAGCGGCCCCCGGCGAGGACGACCTCGACCTTCGGCCCGAGCAGCCGGGCCGCGTGCAGCGAGTTGGTGACGACGGTGAGGGCGTCGATCTCGGCGAGCCGGCGGACCAGCGGGAGGAGGGTGGTCGAGTCGTCGACGAAGACGGTCTGGCCGGCCTGGACGTGGTTCGCGGCGGCGTCGCCGAGAGCCTCCTTCTCACCGTGGTGGAGCGTGTCGCGGAAGCGGGCGGCGGTCTCGATGGTGAGCGCGGGGTAGGCCTCGACCTTGCCGCGGAGCTTGCGGAGGAGGCGGCGCTCGGCGAGGTCGTCGAGGTCGCGGTGCATGGTCATCAGGCTGACCTTGAAGCGCGCGGTCAGGTCGTCGATGCGGACCTCGCCCTGCTCGATGACGTGGTCGAGGATGTCCTGCCGCCGCTGCTCGACGACGGCATCGGACGGCCGGGTCTTCCGGTCTCCGGATACTGTGCCGCCGCTCACACGGCATTCTTACCAGATTTATCGCGCGAAGTTAACAGAGAACTCGATAAGTCTTCTCAGGACGTTAGCGAGCGGATCGCGCGGATGGCCTCCGGGATGGCGTGGACCAGGCCGGACGCCGACGTCGGGGCGTTCTGGGCCGCGATCGCGCCGGCCAGCGAGTGGACGTTCGCTGCGGCGGCCGCCGCCAGCCAGGGGTCCAAGCCGGCCGCGAGGAGCGCGCCGACCAGGCCGGACAGGACGTCGCCCGAGCCGGCCGTCGCCAGCCAGGCGCCGCGGGGGGTGTTCACCGCGACCCGGCCGTCCGGAGCCGCGATCACCGTGCAGTGCCCTTTCAGCAGCACCACCGCGTCGTACTTCTTCGCCGCTTCACGCGCCGCCGTCACGCGGTCCGGGCCCGGCTTGCGGCCCATCAAGCGCTCGTACTCGCCCGCGTGCGGCGTCAGGACCAGGGGCGTGTCCGGGTCGCGGGCGTCGAGGACGTCCGGGCTCTTGGCGATGATCGTCGTCGCGTCGGCGTCCGCGCAGACCGGGACGCCCTGGCCGAGGACGAACCGCAGGACTTCGCGGCCTTCGGCGCCCGTGCCGATGCCGGGGCCGACCGCCCACGCCTGGACCCGGCCGGCGTCCGCGACCGTGCCCGTCGCGATGATCTCCGGCCACTGCCCGCGCACGACGTCGGCCGCGTGACCCGCGTAGCGCACGAGGCCCGAGGTCGCGCGGACCGCCGAGCCCGACGCGAGTACCGCCGCGCCCGGGTAGGTCGCCGAGCCGGCCGCGATCCCGACGACACCCTGGCTGTACTTGTCGTCCTCCGGCCCGGGGATGGGCCACGCCGCGGCGACGTCGACGATGTCGAGGCGCTGGAGGTCGGGGTTGTCCAGCTCGAGACCGATGTCGACCAGCACGACCTCGCCGCAGTGGGCGGGCGCGAGTGCGTGGACCGGCTTGAGCGCGCCGAACGTGACGGTTTTGGCCGCCTTCACCGCCGGGCCGTCGACCGCGCCGGTGTCCGGGTCGACGCCGCTGGGCAGGTCGACCGCCACGATCGGGGCCTCGACCAGCTCGACCAGCCGGGCCGCGTCGGGCCTCAGTGCGCCCTTGCCCGAGATGCCGATGATGCCGTCCACCACGACGTCGGCTTTGGCGATCCACTGTGGACCGTCCTCGGCGGACACCGCACGTCCCCCAGCGCGCTTGAGCGCCCCGAGGCCTTTTGCATGTGCCTTCGCGGGGTTGAGCAGGACCGCCGTGACCGCCACTCCGCGGCGGCGCAGGAACGCGCCGGCCCACAGGGCGTCACCACCGTTGTCACCGGAGCCGACCAGCAGGACGACCCGGCGGCCGGACACGCTGCCGGTGTGGTCCTCGAGGAAGTCCGCGATGTGGACCGCGAGCCCGAAGGACGCCCGCCGCATCAGCTCGCCTTCCGGCGTGACGGCGAACGCCCGCCCCTCCGCCTCGCGAATCCGTTCCGTGGTCCAGATTCCCTGCACGGCGGGCCCTCCGGCGATTACTCGACTGTGACGGACTTCGCCAGGTTACGCGGCTTGTCGACGTCGTACCCGCGGGCGCGGGCGATCTCCGCGGCCAGCACCTGCAGCGGCACGGTGGACACCAGCGGCTGCAGCAGCGTCGGCACCGCGGGGACCTCGATGAGCTCGTCGGCGAACGGCCGGACCGTCTCGTCGCCCTCTTCGGCGATCACGATCGTGCGGGCGCCGCGGGCCTGGATCTCGCTGATGTTCGACACGAGCTTCGAGTGCAGCACCGCGCGGCCCTTGGGCGACGGCATCACGACGACGACCGGCAGGCCGTCTTCGATCAGCGCGATCGGGCCGTGCTTGAGCTCGCCGGCGGCGAAGCCCTCGGCGTGCATGTACGCGAGTTCCTTGAGCTTCAGCGCGCCTTCGAGGGCGACCGGGAAGCCGACGTGCCGTCCGAGGAACAGCACCGCCTTGGAGTCCGCGATGCGGCGCCCGAGGTCGCGCACCTGCTCCACAGTGGACAGTACTTTCTGGACGGCCGCGGGCATGGCCTCCAGCTCGGCGAACTCGCGGGCGACCTCGTCCGGGTACTTCGTGCCGCGGGCCTGCGCCAGCGCCAGGCCGACCAGGTAGTTGGCCGCGATCTGGGCGAGGAACGCCTTGGTCGAGGCGACGCCGATCTCGGGCCCGGCGTGGGTGTAGAGGACGGCGTCGGACTCGCGCGGGATCTGCGCGCCGTTGGTGTTGCAGACGGCCAGGACGCGGGCCTTCTGCTCCCGGGCGTGCCGGACGGCTTCGAGCGTGTCCGCCGTCTCGCCGGACTGGCTCACGGCGACGACGAGGGTGTCGCGGTCGAGGACCGGGTCGCGGTAGCGGAACTCGCTCGCCAGCTCCACCTCGACCGGCAGGCGGGTCCAGTGCTCGATGGCGTACTTGGCGACCAGGCCGGAGTGGTAGGCCGAGCCGCAGGCGACGACGAAGACCTTGTCGACGTCGCGGAGGTCCTGGTCGGAGATGCGCTGCTCGTCGAGGATGATCCGGCCGGACTCGAAGTGCCCGCGCAGCGTGTTGGCCAGCGCCTCGGGCTGCTCCTCGATCTCCTTGAGCATGAAGTACTCGTGGCCGCCCTTCTCGGCGGCGGAGAGGTCCCAGTCCACGGTGAACGGCTTGGCCTGGGCGGCGTCGCCGTGGAAGTCGAGGACGTCGTAGCCCTCGCGGGTGATGACGACGAGCTGGTCCTGGCCGAGCTCGACGGCCTCGCGGGTGTGCTCGATGAAGGCGGCGACGTCGGAGGCGACGAAGTGCTCGCCCTCCCCGACCCCCACGACCAGCGGCGACGACCGGCGGGCGGCCACGATCGTGTCCGGGTGGTCGGCGTGCGTCACGACCAGCGTGAACGCGCCTTCGAGGCGGCGGCAGACGGCGGCGACGCTGGCGGTGAAGTCGCCCTTGGTGTCGCCTTCGGTGTACGCGCGGGCCACCAGGTGGGCGGCGGTCTCGGTGTCGGTGTCGCTGGCCATCTCGACGCCGTCGGCTTCGAGCTCGGCGCGGAGGGTGGCGAAGTTTTCGATGATGCCGTTGTGCACGACGGCGACGCGCTGGGAGGCGTCCCGGTGCGGGTGCGAGTTGCGGTCGACCGGCGCCCCGTGGGTGGCCCAGCGGGTGTGCCCCATGCCGGCGGTGCCGCCGAAGTGCTCGCGGCCGACCTCGTCGAGCCGGCCTTCCAGGTTGGCCAGCCGGCCGGCCTTGCGCTCGACGGTCAGCGCACCGGCACCGTCGAGGACCGCGACACCGGCCGAGTCGTAACCGCGGTACTCCATGCGCCGGAGCCCACCGAGGACGACGTCCAGAGCCGGGCGGTGCCCGACATATCCCACGATTCCACACACGCACACCAGCCTAACGAGGGACATTCAGCGGGTTGACGGGGTCCGCGAAGGCCCTCCGACCTGCGAAAAGGCGCGGCCGATGGTTCAAACCAATGCGGTGCACCCGGACGGTCGGCCCGCGTGCCTGGAGAGTCGGCCCCGCGTGCCTGGAGGGTCGGCCTGCGTACCTGGAGGGTCGGCCGGCTCGGGCCGCCGAAACTGTCGGTGCCCGCCGGTAGAGTGGAAGACGGGGGGCGCCCCCGCGGGCCACCGGACGCGACATGCCGCGGAGCGGCGAACCCGATGAGCCGGACCGACAGCGCAGGTACGCGAGCCGACTGTCCAGGTACGCGGACCGACCCTCGGGGTACGCGAGGCGGCTGTCCGGGTACGCGAGCTGACCGTCCAGGTTCGCGCGGCGGCGCGCCGGGGCGGCGGGCGAGCCCGGACCGGCCGCGCACAGTAGGGTTCGGCCATGGCCAGCAAGCCCAAGCAGCTGCTCGCGGAGTTGACGCACCCGGGTCCGCACGAGGTCCTGCGGGGCGATCTCGCCCTGGTCGGGCTGCCCGGCGTCGTCTACACGCCCCGGGCCGGCCTCGGGTTGCCGGCCGTGGCCTTCGGGCACGGGTGGCTGCAGCCGCCCGATCGGTACCGGCAGCTGCTGCGGCACCTCGCCAGCTGGGGCATCGTCGCCGCCGCGCCGGCCACGCAAAAAGGCCCCCTGCCGTCGCACCGGCTGCTCGCCGCCGATCTACTGACCACCCTCGACGTCGTCACGACCGTGCGGCTCGGGCCGGACGGGATCAGCGTCGACCCGGCCAAGCTCGGGCTCGCCGGACACTCGACCGGCGGTGGCTCGGCCGTTCTCGCCGCGGCGCAGGACGCTCGAAGTGAGAAGCCGCGGATCAAGGCCGTCGCCACCATCACCGCGGCCCAGACGCTCCCGCCGGCGAGCGAGGCGGCGCAGGCGATCACCGTTCCCGGCCTGCACTTGGCCGCGGAGGCGGACCTGGTCGCCCCGTCCGTCGCGCACGCCGAGGCCATCGCCGGGGCCTGGGGCGGTGACGACGTCCAGTTGCGCTTCCTCGGCAAGGCGTCCCACCTCGGCGTCACCGAAGGCAAGCACTGGTCGCAGCTGATCATGCACGGCAAGCCGCACCGCAAGACGCAGCAGCTCACGCGTGCCCTGTTCACCGCGTTCTTCCTCACCCACCTGACCGGCACCGACAAGTACCGGCCCCTGCTCGAGGCGGACGTCAAGCGCGCCCCGATCGAGCGTGAGGAAGAACCCGCCCGCTGAACCGGCCTCAGACCAGCCAGCTCGTGCTGGAGAAGTCGTCCTCGTCGTCGGGCTGACGCGCGTGCCGCCCACGCCGGGGCGGCTCGGGGGCCGCCGCCGGTGGCGGTTCCGGGGCCGGCTCCGGGCGGGCGGAAACCGCCGGGGTGCCGTAACTCGGCGTCGGGTAGTTCGTGTAGCCGGTGTCCGCTTCCTCGTCGTGGACGCCGAACTCCATCAGCGACTCGCGGGACTTGTCGGCCAGCGTCTTCTCCGTCGCCCAGCCACCCGCGCTCTGCTTGCGCTTGTTGAGCTCGTCCATGTGCTCGGCGTACTTCTGCGCGGCCGCCAGCTCCTGCCGCATGCCCTCCCGGACCTGCTGCTGGGCCTCGGCGAGCCGGCGTTCGCGCAGCCCGCGCTGCTCGTCCTGCTCACGAGCCGCGGCTTCCATCGTCGAGATCGCCGCGCGATACCGGTCTTCGGCGCTGCTCATCGGCCCTCCTCGGCCCTCGTCACCGGTCGTACCGGATCGAACGGTCACCCTCGTCGTCCAGCGAGCCGCTGATCCGGCCCTTCGCGCCGGACGTCTCGAACACGCCGCCCTCGATGCGGTACTGGCTGGGCCCGCGCTGCTGGTCGCCGCCACCGCCACCGGGCGCGCCGCCCATGCCGCCCATCATGCCCATGCCGCCCATGCCCGACATCGCGCTCGCGCCCGGCGCGCTCGCGGCCGCCTGGTGCAGGCCGGCGTCGACCGGGGTGGCGCCGAGGCCACCGCCGCCGTCGGACATCGGCAGCGAGGCGTCGCTGCCCGTCTGGGCGCCCGGGTCGAGCGACACGGCGCCCGCGAAGTCCGGCGCCCCGCCGCCGGTGATGGCCGAGCCGAAGTCGCTCGCGCCGGCCGTCGTCGTCGCGTCACCGGAACCGGTGCCCGCCCCCGCGTCGGCCGTCGCCACCGCGGGCTCGGCGCCGACGCTGCCGCCGAGGTCACCCTCGAAACCGCCGGGCGCGGTGAACCCCGACATGCCTTCGCTGCGCGTGAAGCCGGGGTCGGGGTTGGCCGGCGCCGGGTCCTTCGTCAGCGGCGACTCGGCGTTCGCGTCGTGCCGGATGTCCGCACCGGCCGCGCCGTCGGTCACCGGCTTGGCCTCGGTCTTGAGGTTGTCGCCCTTGAGGTCGGCGGCCTTCGGGTCGTCCTTCTCGTCCAGCGTGTAGGTGGTCGGCTCGCCCTTGCCGTCGTCGACGGTCACGATCGTCGGCCCGTCCGGGCCCTCCGGCCGCTCGGCGGTGATCTTGAGGTTGCCGTCCTGGATGTGGATCTTGCCGTCCGGCCCCGGCTTGTAGCTGCCGTCCGCGCCGGGCTGGCCCTCCTTGACCGCCTGGCTGCCCTGCGGGCCGAAGGACGCCTTGTCGCCGTCCTTGCCGGCGCCGTCCTTGCCCGCCTCGGCCTTGTCGTCGTCACCCCAGTCGAGGTGGTAGTCCTTCTTGTGGCCGTGGCCGTCGTCCACGGAGATGTCCTGCTTGCCCTCCTTGTCGGGCTCGGACATCGTGATCGTGTTGTCGCCCTTCTTGACCGACACCGTGTCGGTGTCGTCGAGGTCCTTGATGGCCTCGCCGGTCTTCGGGTCGATCGGGTACGGCTGACCCGTCGCCGGGTCGACCTCCAACGGCTTCCCGGTGATCGGGTTCTTGCCTTCCTCGGGCTTCGGCGGTTCTTCGGCCTTGGGCGGCTCGGCCGCCGACGGCGTGGTCGTGCCGCCGCCCCCGGTTCCGGTGCTGCCCGTGCCGGTGCTTCCCGTGCTGCCGGTCCCGGTGCTGCCCGTGTTCCCGGTGTTGCCGGTGTTCCCCGTGTTGCCGGTGTTTCCGGTATTGCCCGTGTTGCCGTCGTTCTTGGCTTCGGTCAGCTGGTTGCGGTAGCCGTCCATGTACCGCGCCAGCGCGCCGAACTGCTGGTCGATGGTCTCCTTGGCCGCCTTGCAGGACCCGTCGAACGCGGTGATCAGGCTCTTGTACTCGGTCGAGAAAGCGCCGTCACGCCAGTAGCGGCAGACGTTCCGGCCGTATTCCTTGTTTTCGTCGTTGAAGCCGCAGTCGTCGTTCTGCAGCCGCTCGGCGAGGTTGGACGGGTTGCCGTTCTTCGCGTTGACGGCGTCGATCCAGCCGGCGACCTTCATGAAGTCGTCGAACTTGTCGGTGTCGCCGTTGGCGATCTTGAGGACGTCCTTCGCCATCGGGATGTCGGCCTCGGCGATCACCGGGCGGTGCAGCTGCAGGACCTCATCGACCTTCTTCTTGACCGCGGTGTAGACCTGCGTGACGGTCTCCGGGATCAGCTTCGCCGCCCCTTCGATCTGCTGCGACAGCTCCTTGGCGTGCGGCTTGAGCATCTCGTCGTACTTGATCTCCGCGGCGTTGGCGCCCTTGCCCTTCCACTCGCCGAAGAGGGTCTGCAGCTCGGTGTCGCTCTTGGTGAGGGTGTCCTCGACGACCTTGTGCGCCTTGCTCAGGTCGTCGGCGTCGCTGAGGAACTTCTGGTACTGGATCCCGCGGTTCTCGTGGAACTTGTCCTTGAGGTCGGTCTGCGAATTCTTCTTTTCGCCTTCGCCGCCCTTGATCTGGTTCCAGACCTCGTCGGTCCACTTCGCGAGCATGTCCACCGCGACATTGCCCTGGTCGAGCTGTTCGTCGGAACTCTTCGCGCCGGCCCCCAGCGTCGGCGCGGCGATGCCGTCGAGGTTCTTCTTGGCCTGGTCGCGTTCGGCGGTCTGGCGCCGGTGTTCCTGGTTCTTGGCCGCCGACTCCTGCTTCGCCTCGGCGACGATCTCGTCGGTGTCGTTCGAGTCGAAGACGTCGTAACCGCCGCCGCCGTCGGAATAGTTTTCGATGTACTTCTTCGCGTACTCTTCTTCTTCGTCGTTGAAGTTGAAGGTGTTGCGGTCGTACTCCTCCATGAGCTTCGTCTTCGTGTCCATGGACACGTTCGGGTCATCGAGGACCTTCTTGATTTCGGCCCAGTCAGCCATCAGCGGTTACCCCCGGCCTGGTTCGCGGTCGCCCCGGCGTTCGCTTCCTGGGTCGTGTACTTGCCGCCCGCGGTCCCGATGCCGCCGCCCAGGTTCAGCAGGGCGTTCGACAGCCCGGTCAGGCCGGCGCCGATCTCGTCCATCCCGGCCTTGTACTTGCCGAAGCTCTCCTGGTGGACGCGGCCGAAGTCGACGGCCACGATCTCGGTCGGCGCGACCTTCTTGGCTTCGGCCGCCGGGTCGTCGGCGACGTCCGCCAGGCGGATCTGCGCCCGCGTCATCGCCTCCGAACTCGCTGCATACCCGTCCGGCATGGTCGCTGCCCCCTTCGATCCCACAGTCCCTGGCTGACGTTCCGGGACTGTGACGCGCCCGGACCCCGTTCGGTGCCGTCGCAGATGCACACAGAGTCTAGCGTCCGCCCGGGCGGCGGACCTGGGCTTCCGCGAAGTGCACCCGCCCGGGAGCTACCCGCCGGCGTGCTGCGCCGCGACCGCCTCGGAGATCACCTCGGCGACGCCGCGGATGTCCACCAGCCGGTCGAGCTCGTCGATGTCGACCGAGACGCCGAAGGTGACCTCGGCCCGGGCCAGCAGCTGGATGCGCTGCCGGGACGTCATGCCGATGTCGTCGAACGGCGTGGTGTCGGTGAGCCGCTCCGGCGGGATCTCCAGCGCGAAGGCGATGATCCGCCGGATCTCGTCGACGTAGGCCCCCGGGTCAGTCATGGTGCCCATTCTCGCCCCACCAGCGTTCGCGGGCCGCGGCGCGGGACACCTTGCCGCTGGAGGTCCGCGGCACCTCGCCCGGCCGCACCAGCCACAGCGCGCGCAGCGGCAGGTCGTGCCCCGCCGAGACGGCCCGCCGCACCGCCGTTTCCACGGCCGCGTCCGGCGCGGTGCACCCGGCCACGACCGCGACACCTTCGCCGCGGCCGTCCCGCACGCCGAACGCGGCGGCGCGCCGGACGCTCGGGTGCGCGGCCTCCACGGTGGCCTCGATGTCCTGCGGGTGGTGGTTGCGGCCGTCGACGATGATCAGATCCTTGCGCCGGCCAGTGACGTACAGCTGTCCGTCGTGGACGAACCCGAGGTCGCCGGTGCGCAGCCAGCCGCCGGGAGCGATCTCGTCGTCGCGGCCCCAATAGCCGTCGGCGAGGTTCGGGCCCGACACCTGGATCTCCTTGTCGACAATGCGGATCCGCTGGCCGTACGGCCGCCCCACCGACACCCGCGGCTCGCCGTCGAGTTCGGTGATCGTCGGCCCCTCGTCCCCGGCGCTGGTGACGAACACCGTCGCCTCCGCGAGTCCGTAACACGGCTTGATGGCGGCTCGCGGCAGGCCGAAGGGCGCGAAGGCCCGCGCGAAGTTTTCGACGGTGTCCGCGCGGACCGGCTCGCTGCCGTTGAGCAGGGAGTTGACGTGCGAAAGGTCGACGGCCTCAAGGCCAGGGGCCGCCTCGGCGGCCAGGTCGAAGGCGAAGTTCGGCGCGGCGGTGACCGCACCCGGGTGGTCGGCCAGCAGCCGGATCCAGCGCAGCGGGTCGCGCACGAAGTCCATCGGCGTGCAGAACACCGACCGCGAGCCGAGGAAGACCGGCGTGCCGATCAACAGGACCAGGCCCATGTCGTGGAAGAACGGCACCCAGCCCACTAGCGGTGTCGACGCGCCGGCGCGATAGCACTGCGTGGTCTGCCAGCAGCTGGCGACGAGCGCGCGGTGGGAGATCACCGCGCCGGCCGGGCGGCGCGTCGAGCCGGATGTGTACTGCAGGTACGCCGGGTCGGTCATCGCCACGGCCGCCGGCGGCTCGGCGTCGCCGGGCTCGATGTCCTCGACGGCCAGCACGGTGACCGGCGGGACCTTGTCCACCAGGTCCTTCGAGGTGAGACAGGCCGCCGGGGTGGCGTCCGCGAAGGCCGACTCGACCCGGGCGCGGTTGGTCCGCCCGTTCGGCACGGACAGCGGGACCGCGACGCGTCCCGCGTAGAGCGTCCCGAGGAAGGCGGTGACGTACCCGAGGTCCTGCCGGGCGACGATGGCGACGCGATCACCCGGCCGCGTGACGCGCCGCAGCTCGCGGGCGACCCCGCGGACGCGGGCGAGCAGCTGCGGCCAGGTCAGCGTGTGGCCGGCCGGGCCCGGGAAGGTGCGGCAGGTGAACGCGGGGCGGTCTTCGGCCGCGTTGCGCAGCAGGTAGTCCGTGAACGGCGTGGTCAGGACGGCATCCGGGACGGCTGCGGGCGGCACGGCCTCATCCTGCCCTACCGTGTCGAAGCGATGGACGAGTTCGAACGGCACGGCATCACGGTGGTCTCCGGCCGGGACGCGTGCGCGCGGGCCCTGCGGTCGCCGGAGCTGACGTCGGATCCCGGGGGCGGCTCGCCCAGCGTGCTGCTGCGGGACGGCGACGGGCACACCCGCGTGCGCGCGGTACTGCGGGAGATCATCGCCGGGCTGGAGCCGTTCCCGGCTGCCCTGCAGGCGGCGATCGAGACGGCGGTGGCCGGGCTGGGGACGACCTTCGACCTGGTGCGCGGCTTCGCGCGGCCGGTGGCGGGGCTGGTGACGTCGGCGGTGCTGGGCGTCCCCCTGGACGACGTCTTCCTGGACCACCTCGAAGCGACGACGGCGAACCTCGACGTGTCCGGCGAGGTCGACCGGGCCGGGCAGGCGGCGGCGTTCCGGCTCGCGGTGCAGCTGAGCCGGACCCCGGCCGGGCCGGGTGGGCTGACCGCGTTGCGGGAAGCCCACGCGGCCGGCCGGCTCGACGAGGACGAGCTGGCCATCAACGCCGTGGTGCTGGCGCACGCGGTCTACGAGAACTCGCTGAACTTCCTGGCCTGCGCGGGTCTCGAACTCGCGGCTTCCGGTCCGCGGCCCGTGCGCGAGCTGGTGGCGGCGGTCTGCCCGGCCCGGTACGTGCTGCGGTTCGGCCCGGACGGCCCGGTGGCGATCTCCCTGGCCGACGGCCTGCCGTTCGGCCTCGGGCGGCACGCGTGCCCCGGCTCCGGCGTCGCGCTGGCCGAGGGCGAGATCGCGCTCACCGCCCTGGCGAAGCACCTCGGCGGCGCCTGCGAAGTGCGGGACGTCCGCTGGAAGACCCACCCGGTCTTCCACGGCCTGGCCTCGGCGCAAGTGGTCGTGAGTGAGAAACAGGGTTTTGAAACAGTTTTTAAAAAAACAACCGGGGGGGTGAATATAGGGGGGGGCGGC
>NZ_JBFANY010000023.1:0-129974 GCF_040674975.1 Amycolatopsis sp. NPDC049688 | reverse complement strand
TCTTGCATCTCAAAGGAAACCCCGACGAGGGGGTTTCATATAAGCTCTACTGGCTTAGTTCACTAGCACACTGTTGAGTTCTCAAGCAACACACTCCGGACTCACCGCCTTATCAGCGGCTATATCCTCGGCAGTTGTTCCAAGCGATATTCACAAGCTTTTGGTCGAGCATGCCTGATCCTACGGGTTTAGTCGTAGGGGGTCGGCGGCCGCTCGTGGGCCGACGCTGAACATTACCCGGTCCGATCCGCGGTGTCAACCCGCTCGTCCCGGCCTGGTCTCCGGGGCTTGCGGCCCCGGTGTGACCCGGTGTTCCTGGCGACGAAGAGAAGATTACATGCCCCCGAACCGCCCCAAAACAGGGGGGTCACTTAACGGCATCGCCGCAGGTCAGAGTGCTTACAGACGGCTACCGCGCCGAGCACCGGCAGCGCGGCTGGCACACGGGCCGGCCAAAGCCCGGGGCGAACCCCGGCCGGACGGCCCCTCAGCCGGGATCGCGGGCGGGATCGCAGGCCCGATCGGCCGGATCGCGAGCCGGATCCGCCGGATCGCGGGCGGGATCGGCGGCCTCACTACGGCAACGCCGGCAGATACCGGGGCGGGATTCGCGCCGGCGCGACCCGCGAGAAGTCCGCGGCCAACGCCAGCATCCGGGCGTCGGACCACCGCGCCCCCATGAACGAAATCCCCACCGGAAGCGGTCCGGCGAACCCGGCCGGCACCGTCACGTCCGGGTAGCCCGCCACCGCGGCCGGGGTCGAGGACGGGATCACGTCGTTGTCGCCCACCGCGCAGTCGGTCTTCCACGCCGGCGGGTTGGTCGGCGACGCGATCGCGTCCAGGTGGTGCGCGGCCAGGGTCTCGTCCAGGGATCGGCGGGCGAGGTCCGAAAGCTCCGCCCGGCCGGCGAGGTACCCCGGATCCGTGGGCGGCGGCGCGGCCAAGGCCTGCTCGAACAGCTCCTGCCCGGCGAAGCACGTCCGCTCCAGGGGGTCCGCCCGGTTGTACGCGATCAGCTCGGCCAGGTTCCGCGGCCCGGTCGGGCGGGTCGCCAGGTAGGCGTCGATGTCGCGGTGGAACTCCGTGAGCAGCGCCGGGAACTCCAGCTCCCCCAGCCGCGCCTGGTACGGCAGCGTCACCTCGACGACCGTCGCCCCCGCCTTGACCAGCGAATTCCGGGCCGACGTCATGATCGCGTCGGTCGCCGGGCCGAGGACCGGCAGGCGCCAGAGGCCGATGCGGGCGCCGCGCAGAGCACCCGGACGGAGGAACTTCGCGTAGTCCGTCGGCTGGGTCCGCGGGTAGGTCAGGGTGGCCGGGTCCGCAGGGTCGCGGCCCTGCAGGACCGACAGCGTCAGCGCCACGTCGACGACGTTGCGGGCGATCGGGCCCGCCGTGTCCTGCTCGGCCGAGATCGGCACCACGCCGGTGCGGCTGACCAGGCCGAGGCTGGGTTTGTGGCCGACCGTCGCCGTCATCCCCGCCGGGCACACGATCGAGCCGTCGGTCTCCGAGCCGATCGCCACCTGGGCGAGTGACGCGGCTACGCCGGCGGACGACCCGCACGGGTTGTGGTCCAGCACGTACGGGTTGTTCGTCTGCCCGCCCACGCCCGACCAGCCGGACGTCGGCTTCGCGGCGCGGAAGTTCGCCCATTCGGAGAGGTTCGCCTTGCCGAGGATCACCGCTCCGGCGTCACGCAACCGGGTGATCAACGTGGCGTCCTTCGCCGGATAGCTCCGCAACGCTCGCGAACCGGCCGTCGTCCACTGGTCGCGCGTGTCGACGTTGTCCTTGACCAGCACCGGGATGCCGTCGAGCGGCCCGCGCAGGTGGTGCGTGCGACGCCGAGCGTCACTGGCCGAAGCCTGCGAAAGAGCGGCTGGGTTGAGCGCCAGGACGGCGTTCACCTTACCGTCGATCCGGTGAATCCGGTCGAGGTAAGTCCTGGTCAGCGCGATCGCGGTGAGCCGGCCGGACGCCATCCGCGCCTGCAGCGCCGGGATGTCCGCGGAGTCGAGGTCGAACCTCGGCGAGGCAGCGGCGGGTGCCGCCGGGACGAGCACGAGTGCGGCGGCCAGGATCGCGAGGAACACCGGCCGCCGCCCCATCAGAGCACCGGCAAGAGGGTTCGGAGTTCGTACGGGGTGACCGCGCTGCGGTAGTTGTCCCACTCCACGCGCTTGTTCCGGAGGAAGAAGTCGTAGACGTGCTCGCCGAGCGCTTCCGGCAGCAGTTCGGACTTCTCCATCTCGGCCAGGGCCTCTCCCAGGTTCTGCGGCAGCTGCGCGTACCCGGCGGCGCGCCGCTCGGAGTCGCTCAGCTGCCAGATGTTGTCCTCGGCAGGCGGCGGCAGCTCGTAGCCCTTCTCGATCCCCTTCAGCCCCGCGGCCAGGATGACCGAGTACGCGAGGTACGGGTTGCACGCCGAGTCCAGCGTACGGATCTCCACCCGCCGGGATGACGCCTTTCCGGGTGAATACATCGGGACCCGGACGAGCGCCGAGCGGTTCGCCCGGCCCCACGAGACCGTCGTCGGCGCCTCACTGCCACTGATCAGGCGTTTGTAGGAGTTCACCCACTGGTTCGTGACCGCCGAGATCTCCTTCGCGTGGTGGAGCACCCCCGCGACGAAGTTCTTGCCGGTCTCCGACAGCTCGTGCGGGTCCTCGGCGTCGTAGAAGGCGTTGCGGTCGCCTTCGAACAGGCTGACGTGCGTGTGCATGCCCGAGCCCGGCTGGTCGGTGAACGGCTTCGGCATGAAGGTCGCGCGCACGCCCTGGGTCAGCGCGACCTCCTTCACGACGTAACGGAACGTCATCACGTTGTCGGCCATCGTCAGCGCATCGGCGTAACGAAGGTCGATTTCCTGCTGGCCCGGTGCCCCTTCGTGATGGCTGAACTCGACCGAGATGCCCATCGCTTCGAGGGTCTCGATCGCGTGCCGGCGGAAGTGCGTCGCCGTCGCGTGGCTGGCCTGGTCGAAGTAGCCACCGTTGTCCGCGGGCTCCGGCTCGCTGCCGTCCTCCGGCATGTTCGCGAGCAGGAAGAACTCGATCTCGGGGTGGACGTAGCAGGTGAAGCCGGCCTCCGCGGCCTTCGACAGCTGGCGGCGCAGCACGTGCCGCGGGTCCGCCCAGGACGGCGAACCGTCCGGCATCGCGATGTCGCAGAACATGCGAGCGGAGTACGGGCCGCCGTCGGGGGTCTCCCAAGGCAGAACCTGGAACGTCGACGGGTCGGGTTTGGCGACCATGTCCGATTCGTAGACGCGCGCGAAGCCTTCGATGGCCGAGCCGTCGAAGCCGATCCCGTCGTTGAAGGCGCCTTCGAGTTCCGCCGGCGCGACCGCGACGGACTTGAGGAACCCCAGCACATCGGTGAACCAGAGACGAACGAAACGGATGTCGCGCTCCTCGAGCGTGCGGAGCACGAATTCCTGCTGGCGATCCATGGCCGCACCCTAACCACAGCGTGTTAACGGCATGTTTCACGACGCGCCGAGGCCGGCGAAGTCACCTCGCGAGCACCGGAACGGGCTGCTTGGCACGCGTGATGGCCACCGAAGCGACCGACGCGATGATCGCCAGGACAGCGGCGGAATACCAGGCCAGGTTGTAGTTCCCGAGCTGGTCGCGGACCAGGCCGGCAGCCGACGCGGCGAACGCGGCGCCCAGCTGGTGGCAGGCGAAAACCCAGCCGAACACGATCGGGCCGGCTTCGCCGAACGCGCGGACGCAGAGCGCAACGGTCGGCGGGACCGTGGCCACCCAGTCGAGGCCGTAGAACAGGATGAACGCCCACATGCTCGGCTGCACGGAGTCGGTGAACAGCTGCGGCAGCAGCGCCAGCGAGAGCCCGCGCAGCGCGTAGTAGACGCCGAGCAGGATCCGCGGGTCGACGCGGTCGGTGAGCCAGCCGGAGAAGATCGTGCCGACGACGTCGAACACGCCGACCAGCGCCAGCAGGCCCGCGGCGGTCGTCTGCGGCATGCCGTGGTCGTGCGCGGCCGGGACGAAGTGGGTGCCGACCAGGCCGTTGGTCGTCGCGCCGCAGATCGCGAACCCGACCGCCAGCAGCCAGAACGTCCGGGTCCGGGCGGCCTGGCCCAGCACGGACAGGGCGCGGCGGGCCGAGCCGCTCCTCGGCGCCGGGCGGGCGATCTCGGCGTCGGCGGGCGCGCCGTAGGCCGTGGTGCCGACGTCGGCGGGGTGGTCACGGATCACCAGCAGGACCACCGGGACGACGGCGAGCGCGGCGATCGCGATCACCAGCGAGGCCGTGCGCCACCCCGAGGTCACCGCGAGGTTCGCGATCAACGGCAGGAAGATCAGCTGGCCGGTGGCCCCCGCCGCGGTCAGGACGCCGGTGACGACCCCGCGGCTGCGGACGAACCACCGGGTGGCGACCATCGCGGCGAAGCTCATCGCCATCGAGCCGGTGCCCAGGCCGACGAGCACGCCCCAGCACAGCACGAGCTGCCAGCTCGCGGTCATGAACACCGTGCCGCCCGCGCCGAGCGCGATCACGAACAACGCCGTCGCCGACACGCGGCGGATGCCGAAGCGCTCCATCAACGCGGCCGCGAAGGGCGCGAAGAGGCCGAAGAGCACGAGGTTGACCGAGACGGCGGAGCTGATCGTGGCGCGGGACCAGCCGAACTCCTCGTGCAGCGGGTCGATGAGGACACCGGGAGCGGCGCGGAAGCCGGCGGAGGCGAGCAACGCGACGAAGGCGGCACCGGCGATCAGCCAGGCACGGTGCAGCTTCGGGGCGGGACGGGTTTCGACGGTCACACACGCAGTCTCTCCACGCGCGCGTGACGGCGGAAGTGGCCGGAAGGACATCATCCGCAAGGATCAGGCCATCAGTAGGCTTCGGGGATGCGCCGCCTCGCCTTCCTGCTCGTGCTCCTGCTGACGGCCGGCTGCACCGGATCACCCGACACGCGCGGGCCGTTCCCGGCGGGATCCGAGCTGGTCCGCGCGGCGGCGACGTCGTTCGCCTCCGTGCGCAGCGTGCACTTCGCGGCCGGGGTCAACGGCGTGCTCCCGGGCTTCCCGCTCCGCCAGATCGAAGGGGACGCGAGCCTGGACGACGGCGGCCACACGACCGGCACGATCGACGTCCAGGACGGGGACGGGCACACCAAGTACCCCTTCGACGTGCATGACAGCCAGCAGCCGCCGTACCCGGTCGACGCGTTCCTCGGCCCGAAGAGCGGGCTGAAGCGGCTGCTCGACGGCGTGACCGACGCCCGGACCGAAGGCCGCGAGAACGTCGACGGCGCGGCCGCGCTGCGGGTCGGCGGCCGGCTGCCGGCCGCGGTGGCGCACAGCGTGCTCGCGCAGGTCGACGCCGACCTCACCGTCAAGGTGTGGGTCTCCGACAGCGAGCCGCGGCGGTTCGTCCGGCTGTGGGTGCAGATCCCGCCGCCGGACAACCACCTCAGCCCGGTGATGATCGAGCTGTCGCTGACCAAGCAGGCGTGACTACTGGCCCGAGCACCGCTTGCCGTCCGGCGGCACCGTGCCGTCGACGAGGTAGTCCGTGCCGGCCTCGTCCACGCACTTCACGCCCTGCAGGAACACCGTGTGCTGGGTGCCTTCGAAGGTGAGCAGCGCGCCCTTCAGGCCCTTCGCGAGGTTGACGCCGGCCTGGTACGGCGTCGCCGGGTCGTTGGTCGTCGAGATGACCAGGGTCTTCGCCAGCCCTTCGACGTTCGGCACGTGCGGTTCCGAGGTGTTCGGCACCGGCCAGAACGCACAGGCGTCGCGGGCCGCCGAGGCCGGGCGGCCGTCGTCGAGGAACGGCGCCACCTTCACGTACTGCTCCTGCGCCTGGAGGATGACGGCCGGGTCCGTGACGCGCGGGTCGTCGACGCAGCGGATGGCCGTGAACGCGTCCTGCGTGGTGCCGTAGCGGCCGTCGGAGTCGCGCTCGTTGTAGATGTCGGCGAGCTTCTCTAGGGTCGCGCCGCGCTGCTGCTTCAGCTCGTTGAGGCCCGAGTTCAGGGTGTCCCAGAGGCTCTGCTGGTAGAGCGCCTGGATGACGCCGGTCGTCGCGTCTTCGTAGGAGAGCTTGCGGCCGTCGCCGACCGGCACCGGGAAGTCGATCAGCGGCCGGACCAGGTCCTGGAACGCCTTCACCGCGCCGTCCGGGTTCGCGCCGAGGGCGCAGTCCTGCTGGCCCGTGCACCACTTCGCGAACTGCGTGAACGCGGTCCCGAAGCCCTGGCCCTGTGCGACCAGCGACTCGACGGCGTCCTGTTCCGGGTCGACCGCGCCGTCGAGGACCATCGCGCGGACGTTCTTCGGGAACGCCTCGGCGTAGGCCGACCCGATCCGGGTGCCGTAGGAGTAGCCCAAATAGGTCAACTTTTCGTCGCCGAGGACCGAGCGGAGGACGTCCAGGTCCTTCACGACGTCCCGGGTGCCGACGTTGGCCAGCATCCCGGTGCCGTCCTCGGTGCGCTGGGCGCACTTCGCGGCGAAGTCCTTTTCCTGCGCTTCCTGCTTCTGCTCGCCGGCCGGCGAGCCGTCGGTCTCGCTGTCGTCGGCGCGGTCGGCGTCGCGCTCGGAGTCGGTGAGGCAGTGGATGGCCGGCTGGCTCGCGCCGATCCCCCGCGGGTCGAATCCGACCAGGTCGAAGCGTTTGCCCAGGCCGGCGCTCGTGGCCGGCTTGACCAGCCCGGCGGCCGCGACCATGCCCGACGCGCCCGGGCCGCCCGGGTTGACCACGAGCGCCCCGATCCGGTCGCCGGTGGCCTTGTGCCGGAGCAGGCCGAGCGTGATCGTGTCCCCGGCCGGCTTGGCGTAGTCCAGCGGCACGGTCAGGCGCGCGCATTGGACGTCCTTCGCCTGGAACGCCGACCTCGAGTCTTCCGACGTCGCGTAAGGTGCGCAGTCGGCCCAGGTCAGGCTCTGGCCGTAGAACCGCTCCAGCCCGGCGGGCACCGGCCCGGACGGCGGGTGCGACTCGGTCGTCGGGGCGGGCACCGCCGTTCCGGTGGACGTGCAGGCGGCCAGCGGGGCCGCGATCAGCACGGATGTCGCAATTGCGGTGATCCGGCGGCGTCGGCTACGACCGGACCTGGCGCTGGGATGAGGGAACACGGTTGGATCGTCCCATCCGGCCGCGGAACTCGAACGCACCACCGTCGCGTTGGGTGGTGGAGGCCGGCCGAGCGAGAGAGAACGGGAGACCAGGGGTGGCAGCACTGATCAGCCGGATGGGCAAGAAGCTCCGCCGGATCATCCAGCGGCCGGGCAGCGTCGAGCTGACCCGCTACGAAGCACTGCTGCCCGCGGTCGAGAAGCTCGAACCCGAGCTCGAGAAGCTCTCCGACGAGGAGCTGACCGAGCGGGCGACCAAGCTTCGCGAAACGCTGAAGGACACCGCGTTCGGCGACGAGCAGCTCATCGAGGTCTGCGCGCTGGGCCGCGAGGCCGCGCGGCGGGCGCTGGGCGAGCGTGCGTTCGACGTCCAGGTGCTGGGCACCATGGGCCTGCTGACCAAGCACGTCGTGCAGATGGAGACCGGTGAGGGCAAGACCCTCGCGGGCGCGCTGGCCGCGGCCGGGTACGCGATCCGCGGAAAGCGCGTTCACGTCGTCACCGTCAACGACTACCTGGCCCGCCGCGACGCGGAGTGGATGGGCCCGGTGTACGCGCTGCTGGGCGTGTCGGTCGGCTGGGTCGAGCCGTCGCACTCGCGCGAAGAGCGTCGCGAGGCGTACGCCAAGGACGTCACCTACGGTGCCGTCGCCGAGATCGGCTTCGACGTGCTGCGGGACAGGCTGGTGACCTCGGTCGACGACCTGGTCCAGCCCGACCCCGAGGTGGCGATCGTCGACGAGGCGGACTCGGTGCTCGTCGACGAGGCCCGCGTCCCGCTGGTGATGGCCGGCTCGATCGACCGCAGCGACGCCGACGAAGAGGTCGCGAAGATCGTCCGGCGGCTGCGGCTCAACCTGCACTACGAGACCGACAGCGAAGGCCGCAACGCCTGGCTGACCGACGCCGGCTCGTCCGTCGTCGCGAAGTCGCTCGGCATCGAGGTCGACGACCTGTTCAACGAGCAGGCCTCCGACCGGCTCGCCGCCGTGAACGTCGCCCTGCACGCGCACGCGCTGCTCACCCGCGACGTCGACTACCTGGTCCGCGACGGCAAGGTGCAGCTCATCAACGCCGCCCGCGGCCGGGTCGCCGAGCTGCAGCGCTGGCCGGACGGCCTCCAGGCCGCCGTCGAGGCGAAGGAGCAGGTCACCGCGACCGACCGCGGCGAAATCCTGGACTCGATCACCGTCCAGGCGCTGCTCGCGCGTTACCCGGAGGTCGCCGGCATGACCGGTACCGCGGTCGCCGTCGCCGAGCAGCTGCGCGAGTTCTACGAGCTCGAGGTCGCGGTCATCCCGCCGAACACGCCGAACATCCGCGAGGACCTCGAAGACCGGATCTTCGCTTCGCCGTCGCAGAAGCTGCGGGCGATCGAGGAGGAGATCCGCACGGTGCACGAGACCGGGCGGCCGATCCTCGTCGGCACCCAGGACGTCGCCGAGTCCGAAGAGCTGGCCGAGAAGCTGGCGAAGGTCGACCTCGAGTGCGTCGTGCTCAACGCGCGCAACGACGCCGAAGAGGCCGCGATCATCGCCGAGGCGGGCAAGAAGGGCGCGGTCACCGTGTCCACCCAGATGGCCGGCCGCGGTACCGACATCCGGCTGGGCGGCACCGACGGCGCGACCCGCGACGAGGTCGTCGAGCTGGGCGGGCTGCACGTCATCGGCACCGCGCGGTACCCGTCGAGCCGGCTCGACGGCCAGCTGCGCGGCCGCTCCGGGCGTCAGGGCGACCCGGGCAGCGCGATCTTCTTCGCGAGCCTGAACGACGAGCTGGTGCTGTCGAACGCGCCGGACGTGCCCGAGGGCATCGTCGACGACGAAGAGACCGGCGAGATCAAGGACCCGGCGGCGTTGCGGCAGCTCAACCACGCCCAGCGCGTCGCCGAGGGCGTCGACCTGGAGATCCACCGCAACACCTGGCGCTACACGCGGCTGATCGAGCGGCAGCGGCGTGACCTGCTGGTGCACCGCGACAAGGTGCTTCGCACCGCGTACGCGGCGGAGGTGCTGGAGAAGGCGCACCCGGAGAAGTTCGGCGAGCTGAAGGAGAAGCTCGACGACCAGGACAAGCTGGAGCAGATGTGCCGCGAGGTGCTGCTGTTCCACATCGACCAGCTGTGGTCGGACCACCTGGCGTACCTGACCGACGTCCGCGAGAGCATCCACCTGCGCGCGCTGGCGCGGGAGACGCCGCTGGACGAGTTCCACCGCGCGGCGATCCCGGAGTTCCACAAGATCATCGCGGAGGCCGACTCCCGGGCGGCGAAGACCCTCGAAGAGGCCGAGCTGACCGACGAAGGCATCGACCTCGGCGACGCCGGGGTGCGGCGGGCGAACACGACGTGGACGTACCTCGTGCACGACAACCCGTTCGATTCGGACTTCGAGCAGACCATCAAGAAGGTCCGGAGCATGATCAAGCGGAAGTAGTCCTGTTCCCGGGAGGCCCCGTCCGGTTCGCCGGGCGGGGCCTTTCGATTTCGCCCACATTCGCTCGGCCTTCCGGGTGAGCGTGGGACAGAATGGCGGCATGCCGCAACTGCGCATCGCGCTCGCCCAGGTCAACCCCACCGTCGGCGACCTCGACGGCAACGCCGAGCTGCACGTCGAGTGGACGCGGCGGGCCGCCGAAGCCGGCGCGCACGTCGTCGTCTTCCCCGAGATGTCCCTGACCGGCTACCCCATCGAGGACCTCTCGCTCCGCAAGACCTTCGCCGCCGCCTCGCGGCAGGGCGTCGAGTCGCTGGCGCGCCGCCTCGACGAGGCCGGGTGCGGCGAAGTGCTCACCTACATCGGCTACCTCGACCTCGACGACGTCGGCCCGCGTGACGCCGCCGCCGCGCTCTACCGCGGCGAGGTCGTCGCGCGGCAGTTCAAGCACCACCTGCCCAACTACGGCGTCTTCGACGAGCACCGCTGGTACAAGGCGGGCACCACGCTCGACGTCGTGCGGTTCCACGGGCTCGACATCGGCATGGTCATCTGCGAAGACATCTGGCAGGACGGCGGGCCGATCTCCGCGCTGGGCCGCGCCGGCGTCGACCTCGTCGTGGCGCCGAACGCGTCGCCGTACGAGCGGTCGAAGGACGAACAGCGGCTGCCGCTGATCGCCCGCCGCGCCGCCGAAGCCGGGGCGCCGCTGGTCTACACCAACCAGATCGGCGGGCAGGACGACCTCGTCTTCGACGGCGACTCGCTCGTCGTCGGCGCGGACGGCACGCTGCTGGCCCGCGCGCCGCAGTTCGTCGAGCACCTGCTCGTGCTGGACATGGACCTCACCGCCGGCGGGCACGCCACCGATGGCGAGCTCGAAGGGCTGCACGTCCGGCGCCGGGTGCTGAGCGCCGATCCGCTGCCCGCGTACCCGATGTCCGCCGAGCCGGTGATCAGCGAACCGCTGTCGGACGAGGCCGAAGTCTGGCACGCGCTCGTCATCGGGCTGCGGGACTACGTGCACAAGAACGGGTTCTCGTCGGTGACCTTCGGGTTCTCCGGCGGCATCGACTCGGCGGTCTGCGCGGCGCTGGCCGCGGACGCGCTCGGCGGCGACAACGTCTACGGCGTCTCGATGCCGTCGAAGTACTCGTCGGGGCATTCGAAGGACGACGCCGCCGACCTGGCGCAGCGGATCGGCGCGCACTACCGCGTCGAGCCGGTCGAGGACATGGTGCGCGTGTACGTCGACCAGCTTTCGCTGACCGGCCTGGCCGAGGAGAACATCCAGGCGCGGACGCGGGGCATGCTCCTGATGGCACTGTCCAACCTGGACGGTCACCTGGTGCTGGCCACCGGCAACAAGACCGAGCTCGCCGTCGGGTATTCGACGATCTACGGCGATGCGGTCGGCGCGTTCGCCCCGATCAAGGACGTCTTCAAGACGCACGTGTGGCAGCTGGCCCGCTGGCGCAACGCCGAGGCGGTGAAGAACGGCGAGACCCCGCCGATCCCGGAGAACTCCATCACCAAGCCGCCGTCGGCCGAGCTGCGGCCGGGCCAGGTGGACACCGACTCGCTGCCGGACTACGCGCTGCTCGACGACATCCTCGACGACTACGTCGAGGGCGACCGCGGGTACGCCGACCTCGTGGAAGCGGGCTTCGACCCGGAGACCATCGACCGCGTGGTGCGGATGGTCGACAAGGCCGAGTACAAGCGGCGCCAGTACCCGCCGGGCACGAAGATCACGTTCAAGGCGTTCGGGCGCGACCGGCGGCTGCCGATGACCAACCTGTGGCGCGAGGGCAAGGCCTAACTCAGCGCGACCTGGCGGCCTTCCGGAGTGCGGAGGGCCGCCGTCAGGCCGGCCTTCTCCGCCCGGCGCACCAGGAGTTCGAGGCCGAGGGCGTCGGTCGCGGTCCGGACCGACGCCGGGTCCGGGTGGGTGCCGGTGACCATCAGCAGCGGCAGGGACGGCAGGCCGCGCGTGGTCGGGTGCGGGGTGCTGCCCCAGTCGATGAGGAACGGGTGCAGCGTGCCCGGGACGCTCGGCGGGGTCAGGCGCCAGCGCAGCGTTTCGCCGTCGCCGGTTTCGCGGGACATCTCGGTCGCGTCGCCCGGGTCGAAGCCGTGGGCGCGGGCTTCCGCGATCGTCGCGTCGATGTCGGTCGTGCGGACCGCCCAGGCGACCAGCGCGGGCTCGGCCAGCTCGTCGATGCCGAACGGGCGGGGTGCCTCGGGGTCCGGCTGGGCCGGGTCCGGGCCGATCACCTCCAGGTACATGCCCGCGCCGAGGTCGGCGAGGTGGTTGGCGGTGCCGAGGCCGACGTGGCGGCCGCCGGGCGCGGGTGTGACCCCGGTGAGCGCGGTGACGCGGGCGACGGCCTCGGCGAGGTCCGGGCCGGCGTAGACGAGGTGATCGAGCACGAGCGCCATCATCCCCCGCCGACGGCCCGCGCCGCATCGACCATGCCGTGGCCGTAGTAGGTGGTTCCCGCCTTCGTGGGTGCGCAGGTGGTGTCCGGGCAGGACAGCGGTGTCGCCGTGGCGAAGAGGGCGCGCTTGATCCGCTCGGCACTCCAGTGCGGGTGCTCGCTCGCGATCAGGGCCGCGACGCCGCTCGCGTGCGGCGCGGCCATCGACGTCCCGCTCGCGGACCGGTATTCGCCGTTCGGCCAGGTCGACCAGACCCGCGCGCCGGGCGCGGCGACGCTGATCCGGGACGCCGAGTAGTTCGAGAAGCTCGCTTTGACGAGCTTTTCGTCGAGCGCGCCGGTGCCGACGACGCCGGGCAGCTCGTGCGGCAGCCGGGTGCAGGACGGGTCGATGCGGCGCTCCACCGGCGTGCTGTCGGCCGGGCTCTCCTTGTCCACCGTGCGGGTGTCGAGGTTGATCCCGGCGTTGCCGGCGGAGGCGACCACGAGGACGTTCCGGCGTTGCGCGTACGCGACCGCCCGGCCGACGGCGAGCTTCGCCGCGGCCTGGTCCGGCTGGTCGTCGCAGTTGTAGCGCCACGGGATCGAGCGGTAGCTGTTGTTCGCCACCGCGAAGCCGTGCTCGGCGGCCCAGACGAACCCGCAGACCATGCTTTCGGCCGTCTCGGTGTCGTCGAGCTCGGCGAGCTTGACGGCGGCGATGCGGGTGCCGGGCGCGACGCCGACGACGCCGGATCCGTTGCGGACCGCGGCGATCGTGCCCGCGACGTGCGTGCCGTGGCCGTCGAGCGTGGGCCGCCAGGCGCCGGGGCCGCGGTCCGGCCAGCCGGACAGGCAGGACACGGAGTTCTTCCTGTCGAACGCCGGCTTCAGCTCCGGGTGGGTGTCGTCCACTCCGACGTCGAGGACGCCGACGAGGGTGTTTTTGCTGCCGTCGGTGACCTGGTGCGCTTCGGGCAGGTGCAGCGCCGGGACGTCCCACGCCGTCCCCTCCGGCGGGACCTGGCCGGAGTTCGGCGAGCCAGGACCGGTGTAGCGGAGGTCCTTGCGGGGCGCGAAGAACTCCTTCGGGATCTTCGCGGTGCGCGTTGCGCCGACGGCGTCGATGCCGGGCGTTCGGCGGACCTTCGCGGCGAAGTCGTCCTTCGCCGTGTACGCGACGACGACGCCGATCTGCGGGTAGCTCGCGACGACCGTGCCGCCGGCTTTCCTGATGACGAGTTCGGCCCAGGCGGTGTGGTGGGTGACGACGACGTGCGGCATCACCAGGGGGTCGGCGGCGGCCGGGGTGGCCAGGCCGAGCAGGAGCAGGGCCGTCACCAGGATTGCTCGCCGCACGCGTCCTCCTCGAATTCGCCCAAACCGAACTTAGCGATCATTCGGGGCGGGGCGGTACCCCTCTTCGGTCGTAGGCTGGCGGCATGACGACGGGGTTCACGGTGTTCGACACGGCGATCGGGGTGTGCGGGGTCGCGTGGCGCGACGACGTCGTCGTCGGGACGTCCCTGCCCGAAGGCAGTGCGGAGCGGACCCGGGCGTGGCTGGTCCGGCGGTTCCCGGACGCCGTCGAGGGGACGCCGCCGTCGCCGGTGCAGGAGGCGGTGGACGGGATCGTGGCGTTGCTGGGCGGGGTGCGTCAGGACCTGGCCTCGGTGCCGCTGGACTTCTCGGGCGTGCCGGAGTTCAACCGGCGCGCGTACGAGGTCGCGCGGACGATCCCGCCGGGCAAGACCCTGACCTACGGCGACATCGCGCACCGGCTCGGGCAGCCGGGGTCGGCACAGGCCGTCGGGCAGGCGATGGGGCACAACCCGTTCCCGATCATCGTCCCGTGCCACCGGGTGCTGGCGGCGGGCGGGAAGGACGGCGGGTTCTCGGCGCGGGGCGGCGTCGGGACGAAACGCCGGATGCTCGTGATCGAGGGCGCGCTGGCGGACGAGCCGACGCTGTTCTGAGCCGCCGGCCCGTACGCAACGGGCATCACGTGTGATCGGAGGGGCATCACACGTGATTGAGGGGGCATCACGCGTGATTGGAGGGTCGACTCTCGTGATTGGAGGGTCGACACGCGTACCCAGGCGGTCGACTTGCGTGCCTGGAGGGTCGGGTGGGGGGGTGGAGGGGTCAGGCGGGTTGGGGGGTGGGGGTCCAGGGTTTGATCCAGGGGGACTCGGGCCAGCCCTCGGCGGCTGCCATCAGGGGGAAGGCCGTGCCGCCGTCGATGTGCTCGCGGATGATGTCCGCGTGGCCCGCGTGGCGGGCCGTCTCCTGGATCAGGTGGAGCAGGACCCAGCGGACCGACCACGCCTCGACGTCCTGCGGGAACCACGGGACGCCCTTCGGCACCGGGACCGCCTGGCCGAGGTCGTCGATGCCCGCGATGACCTCCGCCGTGCGAGCCGCGACCTCGTCGTAGCGGGCCAGCAGGCCTTCCAGGGTCTCGTCCGGGCCCATGCGGTGTGCCGACTCGTACTCCGCCACTGCCTCGCCGAACGGCTTCTGCGGCACCTGCAGCACCGTGTCCATCCAGCCGTGCTCGGTGCTCGCGACGTGCTTGATCAGCCCGCCCACCGACAGCGTGCTCTTCGTCGAAGCGAGTCTCGCCTGCTCGTCCGTCAGCCCGTGTGCCGCCAACCTGAGCACGTACCGCTGCTGCTCCAGGAAGCTCAGCAGCCCGTCACGCTCGTCGGCCACCGGGCGCACGTTTCCCGCCATGTCGTTCCTCCCGCCTAGGGTGTTTGCGGCGATCGTGCCACCCGGCACCGACAATTTCGCTATCGGTGCGCGTGGCGCGGCGCCGGCTTCACGAAGGCGTACGCCCCGCCGATGCTGTACAGGGCGGCGCGGACCACCAGCTGCACCCGCGTGAACACGCCCTCGAACGTGTCCAGCTGCATGGCCAGCACCACGGCCAGCCAGGTCGCCAGCACCACCACCAGGCCCGCGACCGCGAGCGCGCGCCAGCCCGGCGGCCACCACAGGATCAGGCTGATCACCCCGCCGACCAGGACGGCGCTGAGCAGCGCCGACCACACGTCGCTGCGTTCGGGGTAGGCGGCCTGGAGCAGCACGACGAGGCCGAACGCGCTCACCGAGATCGAACTGATCCGCGCCGACCACTGGACCGGGCCGAGCCGGTGCAGCGGCGGCCCGGCGAGCAGGAACGCCACGCCCGACACCGCGAGCAGGACCCGGAACACCGGCGGCCCGCCCAGCAGCGCCTCGGCCGGGTCCCGCACCGGGGACACGCCCGTGGGCAGGAAGAACTCCAGCAGCCAGCCCGAATACGCGAGGACGGCCACCCCTATCAAGAGGGCCGAGGCGATCCGAGCCGTGCGCACGAGGCACACAGTAAGCGACCTCCCGCGCCCCGGCCGAGTCACCGTGACCAGGTCGACCGATCCGTTATGCCTGCGGACGGACGAAGGGGAACAGGACTGTCTGGCGGATGGACGCTCCGGTGAGCATCATGAGCAGCCGGTCGACGCCCAGGCCGAGGCCGCCGGTGGGCGGCATGCCGTGCTCCAGGGCCAGCAGGAAGTCCTCGTCCAGCTCCATCGCCTCGACGTCGCCGCTGGCCGCGCGCAGGGACTGCGCCTCCAGCCGCCGCCGCTGCTCGATCGGGTCGGTCAGCTCGGTGTAGGCCGTGCCGACCTCGGAACCGAACGCGATGAGGTCCCAGCGCTCGGCCAGCCGCGGGTCTTCGCGGTGCTGGCGGGTCAGCGGCGAGACGTCGGTCGGGTAGTCGGTGTAGAACGTCGGCAGCACGGTCGCGCCCTCGACGAGGTGCTCGAACGCCTTGAGGACCAGGTCGCCGTGGCTCGGGTCCTCCCCCACCGGCACACCGGCGGCGACGCACAGGCGGCGCAGGTCGGCCACCGAAGTCCCCGAGTCGATCTGCTCCCCGAACACCGCCGAGACGGCTTCGTGGACCGGCACGACCGGCCAGTCGCCGGAGATGTCGTACTCGACGACCTTGCCGTCGGCGTCGGGCCGCCGCACGACCTGGGCGCCGTACGCCGCCTCGGCCGCGTGCTGGACGAGTTCGCGGGTCAGGTTCCGCATCGTGTCGTAGTCCGCGTACGCCTGGTACGCCTCGAGCATCGTGAACTCGGGGTTGTGCGTCGCGTCGACGCCTTCGTTGCGGAAGTTGCGGTTGAGCTCGAAGACGCGCTCGACGCCGGCCACGCACAGCCGCTTGAGGTACAGCTCGGGCGCGATCCGCAGGTACATCCGCATGTCGTAGGCGTTGATGTGGGTGACGAACGGCCGGGCGTTGGCGCCGCCGTGGACCGTCTGCAGCATCGGCGTCTCGACCTCGAGGTAGTCGGCGTGGTGCAGCCGGTCGCGCACCGCGCGGACCACGGTGGACCGCAGCCGCAGCATGTTCGTCGAGTCGGGGTTGACCGCCAGGTCGAGGTAGCGCTGCCGGACGCGGGTCTCCGGGTCGGTGAGGCCCTTCCGCTTGTCGGGCAACGGGTGGAGGCACTTCGCGGTGACCGTCCACTCGTCGACGAGCACCGAGAGCTCGCCCCGCTTCGAAGTCACGACCTGGCCGCTGACGCCGACGTGGTCGCCGAGGTCGACGCCGGTCCGCCAGCCGGTGAGGTCGAGTTCGCCCGCCTCGAGCATCAGCTGGATCTCGCCGCTGAAGTCCTTGATGCGAGCGAAGCACAGGCCGCCGAGGACGCGCAGGTTCAGCACGCGCCCGGCGACCCGGACGCGGTGGCCGGTGGTGGTGTCCGGCGCCAGCGCGCCGAACTTCGCCACGACGTCGCCGATGTGGTCGTCGCGCCGGAACCCGACCGGGTACGGGTCGATGCCGGCCTCGCGCAGCTTGCCGAGCTTGGCGATGCGGACGCGGACCTGCTCGGGCCGCCGCACCACCTTCGGCGCCGGCGTCGAAGCCGACTCCTCGATCTCCTTGACGCGGGCGACGAAGTCGTCGCCGACCGTCTCCAGCCGCAGGGACCGCGACCGTCCGGTCGGGACGAACCCTTCGAGCGCGCCCGCGACGATGCCGACGCGCGGCAGCCGCCGGGCCGAGGAGTAGCAGAGGAAGCGCGGCTCCCAGTCCGGCCCGTACTTGGCGTTGGACCGGTACAGCGACTCCAGCTGGAAGAACCGCGAGAACACGCTCAGGATGCCGCGCCAGGCCCGCAGCACCGGGCCGGCGCCGATCCGCTCGCCCTCGGAGAACACCGCGCGGAACATCGCGAAGTTGAGCGAGATCCGCTGCGCCCCGAGGTGCTGCGCGGCCGCGACGACCTCGGCGATCATGTACTCGTTGAGGCCGTTCTCGGCGTCGCGGTCGCGGCGCATGAGGTCCAGCGACAGCCCGCGGCGGCCCCACGGGACGAACGACAGCAGCCCGCGCAGCTCGCCGTGGGCGTCGTAGGCCTCGACCATCACGCTGCGGCCGTCGCTGGCGTCGCCGAGCCGGCCCAGCGCCATCGAGAAGCCGCGCTCGGTCTCCGCGCCTCGCCAGGCCTGCGCCCGCCAGAGCAGCTCGGTCATCTCGGCCGCGGGGATCTCGCCGTGGCGGCGGACCCGCGAGGTGTAGCCGGCCCGCTCGATGCGCTTGACGGCCTGGCGCACCGACCGCCGTTCCGGGCCGGCCAGGCTGAAGTCGCGGACGTCGAGAATCGCTTCGTCGCCGATTTCCAGGGCGCGCAGGCCCGCGTCGGTGTACACCTTCGCGCCGCGTTCGCTCGCCCCGAGCACGCCCGGGGTCCAGCCGTACGTGCGGGTCTCGTCGAGCCACGCGCGGACCGCGTCGGGCCACGCCTCCGGGTCGCCGACCGGGTCCGCGCTGGCGACGCTGGTGCCGCCCAGGACGCGGTAGGTGACCGCCGCGCGGCCGTTCGGTGCGAAGACCACGCTCTTGTCGCGCCGGGTCGCGAAGTAGCCGAGGGAGTCGTCCTCGCCGTGCTCGGCGAGCAGGCGGCGCAGGCGGAGCTCCTCGTCGTCGGTACGCAGGCTGCGGCTGCGTACCCCGCGGAAGAGCAGGTACAGCGCTGCGGTGGCGACCGCGGTCGCGCTGAGGTCGAGGAAGACGTCGAGCCAGCCCGGCCCCTCGCCGACGCCGATCCGGCGCAGCTGCAGGTTCTCGCCGGTGGCGTGGTTGACGACCCAGGCGAACCGCTCCCAGCTGTCGCCGAGGTGGCCGGGGAACGCCTCCGCCAGCCCCCAGCCGACCAGGATGACCACGGCGAAACCGCCGAACAGCATGGCCAGGCCGTCGCGCCAGGCGCTCGGCGCGAGCCGGGCCGGGAAGGCCGGGCGCAGCGCGAGCAGGAACACGATCAGCGCGATCGAGGCGATGTCGGCCAGGGTGAGCACCCACAGCTGCGCCGGGATGTGCCGGACCTGCTTCGGGCCGAGTGTCAGCAGTTCGGGTGACCAGAGCAGGGTCGCCTGCAGGGCCAGGGTGAGCAGCAGGCCGCCGACCTGGAACAGCACCAGCGTGTACAGCGCCGCCTTCTTGCGGCGGCGCAGGGCGCCGCCGAGGACGACCAGCAGCAGGACCATGACCAGGCTCGCGCTGGTGGGCACGCTGAGGGCCGAGAAGGCCATGTCGATGCCGTTGAGAAGGCGTCCGTGCGGGCCGTTGGTGAACAGCAGGATCACCGAGAACACGGCGGCCAGCTGCACGACGGTCGCGGTGATGCCGCCGGCCTTCGCCTTCCAGACGGGAAGGCGCGGACGCGAGCTCGCGAGGTTTCCCATGGGTGGTTTCGTCGCCTTTCGCGGCCGTTCGGTGGTCATGCCCTCTTCTTGACGTAAGTGAACCCGGATTGGTTGTCCCCCGGCATCAACCTGGAGGCTGACCGCCCATGGTCCTCGGGGGTGTGAAGCTGGTCGCAGGCGGTTGGGGCCGGTACCGGGGCGTGTCAGTCTGTGAGACGCCTCTGCTCCACGACCCGGGGACCTCACCGAGGCCTCGAGGGAAGGACGGTCGACGACGATGTCTGCCAGCGCCGAAGAACCCGCCCCCTACGGCACCGGACCCGCCGCCAAGCCGGCCGCGGGCCGGAAGGTCCGTGTCCACCACCTGCGTGAGCTCAAGGAACGCGGCGAACCGTGGCCGATGCTCACCGCCTACGACATGTACACCGCCGCGCTGTTCGACGAGGCCGGGATCCCGGTGCTGCTCGTCGGCGACTCCGCGGCCAACAACGTGTTCGGCTACGACACCTCGCTGCCGGTGACGGTCGACGAGCTGCTGCCGCTGGTCCGGGCGGTCACCCGGTCGGTCAAGCGGGCGCTCGTGGTCGCCGACCTGCCGTTCGGCTCCTACCAGCTCTCGCCGCAGCAGGCGCTGGAAACCTCGGTGCGGTTCATGAAAGAGGGCCGGGCGCACGCCGTCAAGCTCGAAGGCGGCCGCCGGTTCGCCCCGCACGTCGAGGCGCTGACCTCGGCCGGTGTGCCGGTGATGGGTCACATCGGGTTCACCCCGCAGAGTGAACACAACCTCGGCGGCTACCGGGTGCAGGGGCGCGGCGAAGCGGCGGACGTGCTGCTCGCCGACGCGCTGGCGCTGCAGGAGGCCGGGGCGTTCGCGGTCGTCATGGAGATGGTGCCCGCCGAGGCCGCCAAGCGCGTCACGGCGGAGCTGAAGATCCCGACGGTCGGCATCGGCGCCGGCCCGGACTGCGACGCGCAGGTGCTCGTCTGGCAGGACATGGCCGGCCTGCGGCGCGGCAAGGCACCGCGGTTCGTCAAGCGCTACGCCGACGTCGCGACGGTGCTGCAGAACGCGGCCACGGCGTTCGCGGAGGACGTTCGCCGCGGGGAGTTCCCGGCACCGGAACACGCTTTCCACGACTAACCCCGGTTCCGGAACCGCTCGGCGAGCGCCGGGTCGGTCTCCCACCACAACCCGGTCGGGGGCGCTTCGTCCAGCCGGGCGTCGATCTGCTTCGCCCGCCGTTCGTCGTCGCGGGCCCACCGCACGAACAACGCGACGACGAACGGCAGGCCGGCGACGTCCCCGCCGATCCACAGCACCCCCGCGCCGATGATCTGGTCGGTGCGGGGGTCCGGGCCGTGGCCGGGGTGCGCCGCCGCGTAGTGCGCGGGTGCGAGCAGCGGGCCCAGCCACAGGACCAGGCCGAGCGCGCCGTCGAAGATCACCTCGGTGAACGCGATCCACACCGACACCAGGTGCGGGTCCTCCCGCGGCGTCGGGTCGAGACCGAGCCGGGTCCAGAAGTACGTGAAGCCCGCGAGCACGAGCGCCAGCCGGACCAGGCCGTCGACGAGCGACGACCGCAGCACCAGGTCGTAGAGCGGGGTCAGGTACAGCACCAGCACTGGCACGACCAGCGTCAGCGTGACGACCGGCGGGAACGTCAGCGCCCGGGCCACCTTGCCGCGCCCGTGCCGGCGCAGCCACGGCGCCGGGACCGTGTCGAGCAGGAGCCGGATCGGGGCGCCCAGGGCCAGCAGCAGCGGCGTGACCATCAGCAGCGTGACCGTCTGGACCGCGCGGACCCAGAAGAAGGTCCGGTCGTAAAGGGCCAGCGGCGAGCAGGTGACCAGCAAGATCGTCGCCAGCCCGGCGAGGAACGCCGCCGTGCGACCGCGCGGCCACCCTCGCCCGTGCGCCGCGCGGACGTAGAGCGTGCCGAGAACGAGCACGGCGAGCAGCGCCGGGACGTCGAGCACGTCAGACCGCGAAGAAGATCAGGCTGCCGATTCCGGCGACCACGCAGTAAATGGCGAACGGGGTCAGAGTGCGCGTTTCGAAGTATCCGGTGAGGAACCGGACAGAAATGTACGAAGCGACCCCGGCGATGACGCTGCCGACGAGCGCCGGGCCGAGTGAAGCGTGGTTCTCCGGGGCGAACAGCGTCGGCATCTTGAGCACGCCCGCGGCGAGGATCACCGGCGTGGCGAGCAGGAACGCGAACCGCGCGGCGTCCTCGTGGCCGAGCCCGCGGCGGAGGCCGGCGACCATCGTGATGCCCGAGCGGCTGATGCCCGGCAGCAGCGCGAGGATCTGCGCGGCGCCGATCAGCACCGCCTCGCCGACCCGCAGCTTCGCCAGCCGGACGTCGGTCTTCTTCTCGACCGTGATCGCCCGCATGACCAGCGTCTCCTCCGCCGAAAAGTCCACAGTGTCCGCTTCTTCGACAGGTTTCGCGCGGGAGAACTTCTCGGCGGCGTAGAGGACTCCGCCGTTGAGGGCGAGGAAGATCGCCGCCGGGACCGGCTTGCCGAGGAAGTCGCGCAGCAGGCTCTCGAAGAGCAGGCCGGCCAGCCCGACCGGGATGGTGGCGAGCACCAGCAGCCAGGCGAGCCGCTGGTCCGGCGTGCGCACCTCGCGGCGGCGGATCGACGTCCACAGCCCGCCGATGATCCGCACCCAGTCCTTCCGGAAGAACAGCACCAGGGCGAGCGCGGTGGCCACGTGCATCGCGACCAGCACCGCCAGGTACGGCGAGTCCTTGCCGATGCTCAGGTCCCGCTGCCACGAGCCGCCGAGCCAGGCCGGCAGCAGGATGCTGTGGCCGAGACTGGACACCGGAAACAATTCCGACACCCCCTGCAATGCCCCGACGACAATCGCCTCGGCATAGGTCACCGCGGACATTTCGCACCCCTTTTTCGACAATCCTGACACCGGAAAGTACCGGCCTATTCGTAAGCACGAGGCAAGGGGGACGGGCCGGCTCAGCGTCCTCACAGCTGGCGTTCACATGCATGAACATCAATCATGTTCTTGACTGCTGTTCGACTCGTGGCTTAGCGTTTAGCCCGTCGCCGCCACGACGAAGCATCGAACCTCGACGAGGAGGACGGAAATGCGTGTGCGGATCGCCGGCCGTCGTGACCACCCCGACGGCATCGGACTCGCCGGCCCCTCGAAGTTCGCGGAAGCGGCTGCCTACCGCTGACGCGTCACGGACCGGGGACCCGCTCAGCCCGGCGGCGGGGGCGGGTCCCCACCTTCTTGGCCGTCGTCCCGGCACCCGGCGGCGGGGTGTCGGGGCGGCGGCCAGGGCCCCTGCGGCACAGTAATCGCATGGACGAGCTCTACCCGCCGATCGGGCCGCGCGCCGAAGGATTCCTGGACGTCGGCGACGGGCACCGGATCCGCTGCCAGGAGGCAGGCAACCCGGCCGGAAAGCCGGTCGTGGTCCTGCACGGCGGCCCGGGCAGCGGGATCGCCCCGATGACCCGGCGCCACTTCGACCCGGCCGCCTACCGGATCATCCAGTTCGACCAGCGCGGATCCGGCGCTTCGACACCGGGAGCGGACGACCTCACGGCGAACACGCTGTGGCACCTGGTCGCCGACATGGAACTCCTGCGCGAGCGACTCGGCATCGAACGCTGGCAGGTCTTCGGCGGCTCGTGGGGCGCGACGCTGGCCCTCGCGTACGCCGAGACGCACCCCTCGCGGGTCAGCGAAATCATCCTGCGCGGGGTGTTCACGGTCCGGCAGAGCGAACTGGACTGGATCTACCGCGGCGGCGCAGCCCACCTGTTCCCCCGCGAATGGGAGGCGTTCCTGGCCCCACTGCCCCCGGGTTCGCGCGACGACCCCCTGGCGGCGTACGCCCGCCTGCTCGACGACCCGGCCGAGGAGGTCCGCAACCGCGCGGCGGTGGCGTGGAGCACGTGGGAGGGCGCAACGGTGTCGGTGGTGCAGCAGGAGGCGTTCATCCACCAGTACGCGGAGCCGGCGTTCGCGCTGACATTCGCCCGCCTGGCGGTCCACTACTTCCGCCACGGCGCCTGGCTGGACGACGGCCAGCTGATCCGCGACGCAGGCAAGCTGGCAGGCATCCCGGGCGCAATCGTCCAGGGCCGCTACGACACGGTGTGCCCCCCGATCACGGCGTACGAGCTGCACCGGGCGTGGCCAGGTTCGGAGCTGAAGCTGCTCGAAGGAGCCGGGCACGCGGCAACGGACCCCGGCGTGCTGGCCGCGTTGCGCGCGGCGACGGACTCATTCCGCGAGTAGCAACCCAGCAAAGCAGCTGGGTGGTCATCCCGTCGCCTGAGGCCGTCAAATCACTTTGAGCCGGGCCCGCAACACACAGCGCAACGCGAGATAACAGCCCAACCTTGCGGGCCCGGCTCAAAGTGATAGGCCTCAATCAGGCGACGGGATGACCACCCAGCGACCCCCTCGAGAAGCCGAGGGGACAAGCAAAACCAGAGGCCATCCCAGAGCCTGCCCGTCCGGCGAGGACATCTTTTCCCCCGCTGTAGCCCACTAGAGCCGTCCACCGGACGCCGTGTCTCCCGAAAGCCGCTGAGCCAGATACACCGGGACCGTCGACGCCACGATCAGCACCGCCGCCACCACGTTCACGATCGGCGCCTGATTCGGCCGGAACAGGTTGTCATAGATCCAGATCGGCAGCGTCTCCATACCCGTACCCAGGGTGAACGTCGTCACGATGATCTCGTCGAACGACAGCGCGAACGCCAGCAGACCACCGGCCAGCAACGCCGACCGCAGCATCGGAAACGTCACCAACCGGAACGTCGTGAACCCCGTCGCACCCAGATCCATCGACGCCTCCTCCAGATTGCCCCCCATCCGCCGCAGCCGCGCGACAACGTTGTTGAACACCACCACGATGCAGAAGGTGGCGTGCGCGATGATCGCCGTCAGCAGGCCGAGGTCGATGCCCAGAATCGTCCGGAACGCGTTGTTCAGCGCGATACCCGTGACGATCCCCGGCAACGCGATCGGCAGGATGATCAGCAGCGACACCGGATTGCGGCCGAAGAACCGATAACGCTGCAACGCGAACGCCGCCATCGTGCCCAGAACCAGGGCGATCGCCGTCGCCGCCAGCCCCGCCTCGACGCTCGTCCACAGCGCGTGCAGCGCGCCTTCGTTCGACGCCGCCCGGCTCCACCACTCCACGGTGAACCGGGTCGGCGGGAAACCGAACGTGGTGTCCGCGTTGAACGAGTTGACCAGCACCACCACCAGCGGAAAGTAGATCACCGCCAGGCCGAGCCCCAGCGCCGTCCACAGCAGCACACGGGAAGCACGCACGAGAGCTCCTAGAGGTTGTCCAGCGCCCCGGTGCGGCGCACCGCGGCCAGGTACGCGAGCATGATCACGACCGGCACGGTCGCCACCGTCGCCGCGAACGGGAGGTTGTTGGCCGCGCCGATGTTGTCGTAGACGACGTTGCCGAGCATCTGCGACGTGCCGCCGACGATCTTCACGGCGATGTAGTCGCCCAGGGACAGCGAGAACGTGAAGATCGAACCGGCCACGATCGCCGGGAACGTCAGCGGCAGGATCACCGAGCGGAACGTCCGGAACGAACGCGCCCCCAGGTCGCCGGAAGCGTCCACAAGGGAATCCGGCAGCCGGTCGATACCGGCGTAGATCGGCAGGATCATGTACGGCAGCCACAGGTACGACAGCGTCATGATCGTCGCCGTGACGCCGTACCCGGGAGAAAGCCAGCTCAGGGCGCCGTTGCCGGACAGCATCGAGCGCCATGCGTACGCCTTCACCAGATAGCTCGCCCACAACGGCGTCATCACCGCGATCACCAGGATCCGCTGCGCCCGCGGGGAGGCGAGCTTGGCCATCGCGTAGGCCATTGGGAACGCGATGACGGCGTCGATCACCGTCACCAGGGCCGCGATCCCGACCGTGCGGAAGGTGATCGTGCGGTACACCGCGTCGGTGAACAGCGTCTTGAAGTTGTCCAGCGACCAGTCGATGACGACCTGGCCGGTGAAGGCGTCGGTGTGCCAGAACGCCGTGACGAACAACGCGGCGAGCGCGCCCAGGTAGGCCAGGCCGAGCCAGAGCAGCGGCGCCGACAGCAGGAAACCCAGGCGCAGCCGGGGTTTGCGGTAGAAGAAGGCGGAAACGGCGGTCATCGTGCCTCGCAGCATGAGGCCGGACGCGGCGGGCGGAGTGGGGGGACACAGCCCGCCGCGTCCGGGGTCGGAGGGTCAGCCCTTGATCTCGGTCCAGGCCTTCGTCCACTCGCCGTAGTCCTTGCACTTGACGTCCGTGCGGCCGTCGAGGCACTGCGGGATCGGCGTGGTCCAGTAGGCGATCTTCGCCGCGTACCCGGCATCACTGGCGTGGTAGGTGTCGCAGAGCGTCTTGTCCGTCATCTCCGCGCACGCCTTCGTGTTCGCCGGCGCTTCGCCGAAGTACTCGGCGACCTGGGCGTTGACCTTCGGGCTGATGATGTAGTCGAGCCACTTGTACGCGCACGTCTTGTGCGCCGACTTCGCCGCCACCATCCAGGTGTCCGACCACCCGGTCGCGCCTTCGCTCGGCACGGCGGCTTCCAGCGGCGCGCCTTCGCCCTTGGTCAGGTTGACCGTGACCTGCCAGGCGGAGCCGACGACGGCGTCGCCGTTCTTCAGCGCTTGCGACTCCTTGAGGTAGTCCGACCAGTACTCACTCACCAGCGGCCGCTGCTGCTTGAGCAGGTCGACCGCGGCGGTGAACTGCTTGTCGTCCAGGGCGTACGGGTTCTTGATGCCCAGGTCCGGCTGGTGCGCCTGCAGGTACAGGGCCGCGTCGGCGATGTAGATCGGCGAGTCGTAGGCGATCACCTTGCCCTTGTAGGGCGAGTTCGCGTCGAACATCACCGACCACGACGTCGGCGCCGGGTTCACCTTGTCGGTGCGCCAGGTCAGCAGGTTCGCGCCCCAGCCGTGCGGGATGCCATATGACACAGCGCCAACGCTGTTCCACGACTTGTTCTTCAGGAACGGCTGGACGTCGTTGTAGTTCGGGACGAGCGCGGTGTTCACCGGCTCGGCGTCCCCGGACGCGACCAGCCGCAGCGACGCGTCACCGGAGGCGGACACGACGTCGTACTGCCCGGTCTTCATCAGCGTCACGGCCTCGTCGGACGTGCCGAACGGCTTGACGTTGACCTTGCAGCCGGTCTGCTGCTCGAACGGCGTCACCCAGTTGACCTTCGGGTCGTTCGAGCCGTTCTCCGCGTATCCCGGCCAGGCCAGGACGTTCAGCTGGCCCTCCGGCTGCCCGAGGGACTTCAGCGCTTCGAGCTTCGGCGGCGTGAAGCCCTGCGCGCCCGGCGGCGCGGCGGAGTTCGAGCCGGACGTGCCACATGCAGCCAACAGCAGGCTGGCGCCGAGGACCCCGGCGAGCCGCGTCTTCCTGTTCTTCATGGCAACCCTTCTGCGGTGCTACTGGACCTGGAAGCTGTGTTCGTTGCGCCAGCTCAGGCGGACGCGCCCGTCGGCGAGAACCCCGTTGGTGTTCTGCCGGACAACAGAAAGCTGCCCGCCGGCGTCGAGCGCGACCGAGTACCGCACGGTGGCCCCGGCGTAGACGACGTCGGTGACCGTGCCGGTCGCGCTGGTGTCCCCCGCGGCCGCGGGCTCGGACAGGTCGCCGTCGATGCGGATCTTCTCCGGCCGGATGCTGAACAGCCCCGGCCGCCCGATGACGCTCTCGGCACCGCGGCCGCCCAGCAGGTTCGACGTCCCGACGAACCCGGCGACGAACGCGCTCGCCGGCCGTTCGTAGACCTCCTCGGGCGGGCCGACCTGCTCGATCTTCCCGTCGTTGAACACCGCGATCCGGTCGCTCATGGTGAGCGCCTCGTCCTGGTCGTGGGTGACGAAGACGAACGTGATGCCGACGTCCCGCTGGATCTGCTTGAGCTCCAGCTGCATGGCCTGCCGCAGCTTGAGGTCGAGGGCGCCCAGCGGCTCGTCGAGCAGCAGCACCTTGGGCCGGTTGACCAGCGCGCGGGCCAGGGCGACGCGCTGGCGCTGGCCGCCGGACAGCTGGGTGGGCTTGCGCGAGCCGTAGTCCTCCAGCCGCACGGTCTTCAACGCCTCGAGCGCGCGCTCCCGGCGTTCCTGCTTCGGGACGCGCTTGACGCGCAGGCCGTACTCGACGTTCTGCTGCACCGACATGTGCGGGAACAGCGCGTAGTCCTGGAACACCGTGTTAACGTCCCGCTCGAACGGCGCCAGCCGGCTGACGTCGTGGCCGTCGAGCTCGATCGTGCCCTCGGTGGGCAGCTCGAACCCGGCGATCATCCGCAGCACCGTCGTCTTGCCGGAGCCGGAGGGGCCGAGCATGGAGAAGAACTCGCCGGGCGGGATGTCGAGGTCGACGCCGTCGACCGCGTGGACGTCGCCGAAGTGCTTGCGCAGCCCGGAAAGCCGGATGGCCGGGCGCGTGCTTTCCGGCGCCGCGGGTGCTTCCCGTGTCCCGGACGGTGCTTGGTTGGGCATTGCGACCCTCACAGTGCGCTCATCACGTGCTTGACGCGCGTGTAGTCCTCGAGGCCGTAGAGGGAGAGGTCCTTGCCGTAGCCGGACTTCTTGAAGCCGCCGTGCGGCATCTCGGCGACCAGGGGGATGTGCGTGTTGATCCAGACGCAGCCGAAGTCGAGCTTCGCGGCGGTGCGCATCGCGCGCTGGTGGTCGCGGGTCCAGACCGAGGACGCGAGGGCGTACTGGACGCCGTTCGCGAGCTTCAGGGCCTCGGCTTCGCCGGAGAACCGCTGGACGGTGATGACCGGGCCGAAGATCTCGTCCTGGATGGCCTCGTCGTCCTGCCGGAGCCCGGAGACGACGGTCGCTTCGTAGAAGTAGCCTTCCTCGCCCGCGCGGTGGCCTCCACAGTGGACGGTTGCGTGCGCGGGCAGCCGGTCGACGAACCCGGTCACCTTCTCGAGCTGGGCCGCGTTGTTGAGCGGGCCGTAGGCGACGTCTTCGTCGTCGGGCCGGCCGGTCTTGGTGTGCTGGGCCTGCCGGGTGAGCGCGGCGACGAAGGTGTCGTGCACGTCGTCGGCGACCAGCACGCGGGTGGCGGCCGTGCAGTCCTGGCCCGCATTGAAGTACCCGGCGACGGCGATGGCCTCGGCAGCGGCTTCGAGGTCGGCGTCGGCGAAGACGATGACCGGCGCCTTGCCGCCGAGCTCGAGGTGGACGCGCTTGACGTCGTTCGCGGCGGATTTCGCGACTTCGATGCCCGCGCGGACCGAGCCGGTGATCGACACCATCGCCGGGATGTCGTGTTCGACCAGCGCGCGGCCGGTGTCCCGGTCGCCGCAGAGCACGTTGAACACGCCGGGCGGGAAGAACTCGCCGGCGATTTCGGCCAGCAGCAGCGTCGACGCCGGGGTCGTGTCGGACGGCTTGAGCACAACCGTGTTGCCCGCCGCGAGGGCGGGCGCGATCTTCCAGATGGCCATCAGCAGCGGGTAGTTCCACGGCGTGACCTGCGCGCAGACGCCTACGGGCTCGCGGCGCACGAAGGAGGTGTGGCCTTCCAGGTACTCGCCCGCCGCGCGGCCTTCGAGCACGCGCGCCGCCCCGGCGAAGAACCGGACCTGGTCCAGGACCATCGGGATTTCTTCGGCCATGGTCAGCGCGATCGGCTTACCGGTGTTCGCTGACTCGACGGCCACGATCTCCTCGGCCCGGGCTTCGAGGGCGTCGGCGAGTTTGAGCAGCGCGAGCTGACGCTGGGCGGGGGTGGTCTCCCGCCAAGTCTCGAACGCGGTCGCAGCGACCTGCAGCGCGTTGTCGACGTCCTCGGGCCCGGCGATGGGCGCGGTGCAGTAGGGGCGCCCGGTGACGGGGTCGACGATCTCGGCCGTCCGGCCCGACTTGGACTCGACGTACGCGCCGCCGACGTAGTGCTTCAGCTCCTGCACGGCTACTCCCTCGGGTGCTGGCGGGGCTAAAACATATAAGTCCATATGTAATAGGACAAGAGGATCAGGCAAGATTGGTGCGAACGGGTAGTCCGGCGAAGGGGCACGATGCGCAAGGGCATGTCGCACAGCGCGCGATCCGCCATGTTCGCGCCGCTCGGCCAGGTCGGCCGGGCGGAAGCGGTGGCGGCGCGGCTGGTCGACGCCATCACGCTGGGCCTGCTGGCCGACGAGGAGCAGCTGCCCAGCGAGGCCGACCTGGCCGCGCAGTTCGGCGTCTCGACCGTGACGGTCCGGGAGGCGCTGGTGGCGCTGCGGCAGCAGGGCCTGGTCGAGACGCGCCGGGGCCGCAGCGGCGGCAGCTTCGTCCGTGCGCCGGCCAACCCGCCACCGGACGCGTGGCGCGCACGGCTGGCCGAGGTGTCCCTGTCGGATCTGCGGGACGTCGGCGACCACTACCTGGCGATCGCCGGGGCCGCCGCGAAGCTCGCCGCCGAGCGCAGCTCCCCCGAGGACGTCGCCCGGCTGCGGCTGGCGGCCGACGACCTCCGCACCGCGCACGGCATCGACTTCACCCGGGCCGAGCGGCAGTTCCACCTCGAGGTCGCGGCGGCCGCGCAGTCGCCGCGCCTGACGCACGAAGAGGTCCACCTGCAGAGCGAGCTGGGCGGACTGCTGTGGCTGCCGCTCGGGTCTGGAGCACACTCCTGCGAAGAGCACGTGGCGATCACCGCGGCGATCGAAGCCGCCGACGGCGAGCTGGCCCGCAAGCTGACCGAGGAGCACCTCTTGGGCGCGCTCGACCGGCTCGCGGACGTGCACCTGGACCTGCTCGCCCCGTACTCTGCCGATGGTCACTGATCCGGCCACAGTCACGGCCGAAGGCTTCGCGGCAACGGTGACGTGCCGTGGTAGGGCGGCCTGCTTTTGGCCGGATCAGCGACGCCCTTCACTCCGCGCATCGAGGTGAGCACCGTGAACGACACCCGCACGCTGGCCGGCGACGAGGTCGTCGAGCAGGTCTCGGCGTTGGTGGAAGGGGTCTTCGAACGGCTGAAGCCGCTGCTGGCGGCGGCCGAGTCGGTGCTGGCGGACACGCCCACCGCGGCCGCGCTGCACCGGATCCGCCCGCAGATCACCGAGGCGCTGGGCGGGCTGATCATCGGCGCGGGGTTCGTCAGCGCCCCGAACGTGCTTTCCGATTCGGAGTTCGGCTTCGAGTGGTGGACGGGCTCTTCTTCGAAGCCGGCCCAGCTGTTCATCAGCCTCGACCCGGCGAGCGAGAACTTCCTGGACTACACCCGCCAGTCGTGGTTCACGGTCCCGCGCGACACCGGACGGCGGCACATCAACGGCCCGTACGTCGACTACCTGTGCACCGACGAGTACACGCTGACGTTCACCATCCCGGTGTTCCGCTCCGCCGCCTTCGCGGGCGTCGTGGGCGCGGACGTCTACGTGCGCGAGTTCGAGCGGGCGGTCCGGCCGCGGCTGCGTTCGCTGGGGCGCGGGGCGGCGTTGCTGAACGCGCAGGGGCGGGTGATCGTGTCCAACAGCGTCCGGCAGCCGACGGGCTCGCTGGTGCGCGAGGCCGACGTCCCGGCGTGGTGGTCAGCGGGCGCGGAGCCCGGGCCGGGCCGGCGTCGCTGCGGGGACTCACCGATCGTGCTGGTCAGCTAGGTCTGCAACGCCACCCAGAGTTCCGCGCGGACGCCCGGTGCGTCCAGGTCGCGGCCCAGCAGCTCCTGCGCCTTGGTGATCCGGTTCCGCAGCGTGTGCCGGTGGACGCCGAGGCGGGCCGCGGCGACGTCCCAGTGGCCGTGGTGCGCCAGCCAGCAGCGCAGCGAGCCGACCAGGTCGCCGCGGCCCGTTTCGTCGTGGCGGCGCAGCGGGGCCAGCAGGTTCTCGCCGTAGACGCGGGCCACCACCGGGTCGATGAGCGACAGCAGGCCGCGGGCCGAGTGCTCGGCCGCCGACACCAGGATCTTGCCCTCCGCCTCCGCGACCCGGCACGCCAGTTCCGCCTGCTCCAGCCCGGCCGCGAAATCCGTCGCGGACACCGGGCCCGCCACGCCCCCGTGCAGGCCGCCGACCCGCAGCGCCGCGTCCGTCACCACGTCGGCGCTGCCGAGCGTGACCACCGACGAGCCGTACCGCGCGGCGAACACCGGTTCGTTCTCCAGCGCGCCGAGCAGCTTGCGCCGCGCGGCGGGCGCGCCCGCGAACACCAGCACCGACCACGGCGCGGCCGGCATCTCGGCTCCGGAAGCGGCGAGCACCCGCAGCGCCAGCTCGGCCTGGCCACCCACCAGCAGCTCCAGCAAGCCGGTCCGCAACGCCTCCCGCGCCGCCGCCTGCGCGCGATCCTGTTCCAGGGCCAGGGAAAGCACCGAAACCGCCGTGTTGACGATGTGCCGTCCCGCCGTGTCCAGCGACGCTCCGACGGCGAGCACCCGGCGTGCGCCGGTGTCGAGGGTCTGCAGCACGACTTCCTGGCCGTCGAGCGCGACAACTCGCGTACCGGTGCGAAGGCGCTCCAGCTCTTCGCGCAGCGAAGCGCCGTACGCACGTGCGCTCGCCGGAGCAGCTTCGCTGACGGTTGTCCGGTCGAAGAGCAGCACCCAGCCGTCGACCAGCTTCGCCAGCTTGCGCAACACCCCCGCCGGGCCGCCCTTGCCGACCGCCGTGCGGGTCAGCTCCTGCTGCGCGCGGCCGATCCGGACCGTCGTCGCGTACTCGTCGGCCGCCACCGCCCGCGACACCGCGCGGGTGATCGCGATGAACGGCGTCTCCCGCGGGACCTCCAGGACCGGCAGCCCCACCTCGGCCGCCGTCGCCACGAGTGAGCGCGGCACGGACTCGTGGCTCAGCCCGACGCCGAAGCCGAGGCCCGCCACCCCGGCGTCGACCAGGCGGCGCACGTAGGCCGGCGACGTCTCCTCGTCCAGGGCCAGGCCGGTGGTGAGCAGAAGCTCCCCGCCCTCGAGGAACGCCTGCGGGTCGGTCAGCTCGGTCGGGTGCACCCAGCCGATCGGGCGGTCCAGGAGGTCGTCGCCGGTCAGCACCCGCAGTCCGAGCGGGCGCTCGGCGGCCAAGCCGGCCAGCGTGAGTGCCATAACGGCCAATCGTACGCGCCGATCTGTACGGAACGGCCAGCTGACGGCGGTCGCCGCGGGACTCATCCTGAGGACGTCCACCGCCTTCCCCAGGAGCACGCCGTGACCGCAAGCACCACCGCCGGGCCCCAGGCCCCGGCGCCCCGCCAGCGCAGGCTGCAGACCGAGATCCCCGGGCCCGTCTCGCGCGAGCTGCAGCAGCGGCGCACCGCCGCCGTCGCCGCCGGGGTCAGCTCGGTGCTGCCCGTCTACGTCACCTCCGCCAGCGGCGGCCTGCTCACCGACGCCGACGGCAACGTGCTGATCGACTTCGGTTCCGGCATCGCGGTGACCAACGTCGGGCACTCCGCGCCGGCCGTCGTCGACCGCGTCCGCAAGCAGGCGTGCTGGTTCACCCACACCTGTTTCATGGTGACGCCGTACGAGGGGTACGTCGAGGTCTGCGAAGCGCTGGCCGACCTGACGCCGGGCGACCACGCGAAGAAGTCGGTGCTGTTCAACTCGGGCGCCGAAGCGGTCGAGAACGCCGTGAAGATCGCGCGGGTGGCGACCGGGCGCCAGGCCGTCGTCGTGTTCGACCACGCCTACCACGGCCGCACCAACCTGACGATGGGCATGACCGCGAAGTCCGTGCCCTACAAGCACGGCTTCGGCCCGTTCGCGCCCGAGGTCTACCGGGTGCCGGGCTCGTACCCGTTCCGCGACGGCCTGTCCGGGCCCGAGGCGGCCGCGCTGGCCATTGACCGGATCGAAAAGCAGATCGGCGGCGACCAGGTGGCCGCAGTCGTCCTGGAGCCGATCCAGGGTGAGGGCGGGTTCATCGAGCCGGCGCGGGGATTCCTGCCCGCGATTGCGGCGTGGTGCCGCGAAAACGGCGTCGTGTTCGTCGCCGACGAGGTCCAGACAGGCTTCTGCCGCACCGGTTCGTGGTTCGCCTCGTCCGACGAGGACGTGGTGCCGGACCTGATCGCGACGGCCAAGGGCATCGCGGGCGGCCTGCCGCTGTCCGCCGTCACCGGCCGCGCTTCCCTGTTGGACGCGGTTCCGCCGGGTGGCCTCGGCGGCACGTACGGCGGCAACCCGATCGCCTGCGCCGCGGCGCTGGGCTCGATCGAGACGATGAAGAACGAGGACCTCGCCGCGTCGGCCAAGCGCATCGAAGGCGCCGTCCTGCCGCGGTTGCGGGCGCTGGCTTCGGAAACGGGTGTGATCGGCGATGTCCGCGGGCGCGGCGCGATGCTGGCCGCGGAGTTCGTCCGCCCCGGCACCACCGAGCCCGACGCGGACCTGACCAAGCGCGTCGCGGCGGCCTGCCACCGGGCCGGCGTGGTGGTGCTGACCTGCGGCACCTACGGCAACGTCGTCCGGCTGCTGCCGCCGCTGTCCCTGCCCAACGACCTGCTCGACGAGGGCCTTTCGGTGCTCGAGCACGCTGTCCGCGCGGAGGCCCGCGCATGACTTTCCCGTTCTGGGTGGCCGGCAAGCCGGTGACCGGCGGTGCGACCGCCTCGGTGACGCACTCTTACGACGGTTCTGCGGCGGGGTCCCACTTCGTCCCGTCGCCATCGGACGTCGAGGCGGCGGTGCAGGCGGCGCACGACGTCGCCGACGAGTTCGCGACGCTGCCCGCGCACGTCCGCGCCGGGGCGTTGGACCACGTGTCCCGATCGCTGGGTGAGCGGTCCGAAGAGATCGCTTCGCTCATCACGGCCGAGTCGGGCAAGCCGCTGAAGTGGGCGCGCGGCGAGGTCGGGCGCGCGGTGTCGACGTTCCGCTGGGCGGCGGAGGAGGCCCGCCGGTTTTCGGGCGAGCTGCAGCGGCTCGACACGGACGCGGGCGGCACCGGCCGGCTGGCCCTGGTCCGGCGCGTGCCGCGCGGGCCGGTGCTGGGCATCACGCCGTTCAACTTCCCGCTGAACCTGGTGGCGCACAAGGTGGCCCCGGCGATCGCGGTGGGCGCCCCGATCGTGCTCAAGCCGGCTCCGGCGACCCCGCTGACGGCATTGCTGCTGGGCGAAATCCTGGCGTCGGCGGACCTCCCGGCGGGGTCGTGGTCGATCCTGCCGGTGGACAACGAGACGTCGTCCCGCCTGGTCGAGGACCCGCGGCTGCCGGTGGTGTCGTTCACCGGGTCGGTCCCGGTGGGCTGGGCGATCCGCGACCGCGTCCCGCGCAAGCACGTGGCCTTGGAGCTGGGCGGCAACGCGGCGGTCCTGGTCTGTCCGGATTGGACGGACCTGGACTTCGCGGCCCAGCGGATCGCGACGTTCGCGATGTACCAGGCGGGGCAGTCGTGCATCTCGGTGCAGCGGGTGTACGCGCACTCTTCCGTGTACGACGCTCTGGAAGCGAAGGTGCTTTCACAGGTCGCGGCGTTGCGTACCGGCGACCCGCGGGCGGACGGTGTCGACGTCGGACCGCTGATCAACCTCGACGCGGCTTCCCGGGTGTCGTCGTGGATTTCGTCGGCGGTGTCGGCGGGTGGCCGCCTGCTGACGGGCGGCGGCCAGTCGGGGGCCACGGTGGAGCCGACGGTGCTGGCGGACGTGCCCGAGGACGCGCCGGTGATGGCGGAGGAGGTGTTCGGGCCGGTGGTTTCGCTGGTCCGGGTCGGTTCCGTCGAAGAGGGTGTCTCGCGGATCAACGCGTCGCGGTTCGGCTTGCAGGCGGGGGTGTTCACCCGGGATGTGCCGACGGCGTTCTCGGTGTCGGCCGCGTTGAAGGTGGGGGGCGTGATCGTGGGTGACGTGCCGAGCTTCCGGGCGGACCAGATGCCGTACGGCGGGGTGAAGGACTCGGGCGTGGGCCGGGAGGGGCCGGCGGCGGCGATGGCGGACTTCACGGAGGAGCGCGTAACGGTGTTGACCGGTCTAACGCTGTAAGCGTGTGAGACCGCTGATCCTGCTCGACGTGGACGGCCCGCTGAGCCCGCCTCATGACTCTGGCACGCAGAGGCTCCCGGCTCATCACCGTCGACGCGACCGCCTACCGCTGACGCTTCAAGCCCCGCCCGGGACGGCGAGACCGGTTTCGTAGGCGACGATCACCGCCTGGACCCGGTCTCGCAGCCCGAGCTTGCTCAGCAGGTTGCTCACGTGGGTCTTCACCGTGTGTTCGCTGACCACCAGCTCGGCGGCGATCTCCGCGTTCGACAGTCCGCGGGCGATCATGGTCAGCGTCTGCCGTTCCCGGGTGGTCAGCTCCGCCAGCCGCGCCGGGGAGGGCGGCAGGGCCGGGCGGGCCGTGTACCGCGCGATCAGCTTGCGCGTCACCGACGGCGCCAGCAGCGCGTCCCCCGTCGCCACGGCGCGGACCGCCCGGACGAGGTCGTCGCGGCGGACGTCCTTGAGCAGGAACCCGCTCGCGCCGGCCCGCAGCGCTTCGAAGACGTACTCGTCCAGGTCGAACGTCGTCAGCACGAGCACCTGGCACGCCGTCTCGGCGCAGACGATCTCCGCCGCCTCGATGCCGTCCATGCGCGGCATCCGGATGTCGAGCAGCAGCACGTCCGGCTGGTGCGCGCGAACCGCCTCGACCGCCTCGGCGCCGTCGCTTGCCTCCGCGACGACGTCGATGTCCGGCTGGGCCCCCAGTATCATCGCGAATCCGGCCCGGACCAGGTCCTGGTCGTCCGCGACGACCACTCGCACGGTCATGCCCGCACCCCGAACCGCACGCGCACGCGGAAACCCGGGCCGTCCGGTCGCGGGCCGGCCGTCACCTCGGCGCCACACGCGGTGGCGCGTTCGCGGATGCCGATCAGGCCGTGTCCGCCGGCACCGGGTCCGCCCGTCCCGCGGCCGTCGTCGGTGATCTCGAGGGTCAAGGTGCCGTCCTGCCAGTCGAGGCGGACGCCGGCGTGCCGGGCGTCCGCGTGCTTGACGATGTTGGTGAGCGCTTCCTGCGTGATGCGGTACGCGGCGACCTCGGCATCCGGCGTCAGCTCGCCCGGCCGGCCGGAGACCGAGAAGGCGATGTCCACCCCCGCGCCGGACGCGCCCGACACCAGCCCCGGCAGGTCGGCGAGCGTCGGTTGCGGGTCGTGCGAGCGGTCGTCGGTCTTGAGCACCGAGAGCATCCCGCGCAGCTGGGCCATCGCGTCCCGCCCGGACGACGCGATCGCGTCGAACGCCGCCTCGGCGCGGGCCGGGTCGCCTCGCAGGGCGACCGGGCCCGCTTCCGCCTGCACGACCATGAGGCTGACCGCGTGCGACAGGATGTCGTGCATGTCGCGGGCGATCCGGGCGCGTTCGCGTTCCGCGGCCCGGACGGCTTCGGCGAGCCGCTCGCGCTCCAGCCCTTCGGCCCGCTCCCGCGCCGTCACCGCGGCACGGCCGATCGCGTAAGCCGCGACGAAGAGGATCCCGCTGCGCAGCGCCGTTTCCGACGACGCCGTCAGCAGGCTCCCGCCGACCGTGAGGACCAGAGCGGCGATCCGCGTCCACGGCGCCGACCGCACGGCGACGGTGTAGAGCGCGATCAGAACGCCGTACCAGACCGGCTGGGCAGGGACGTTCCCGGCGACGTCGTAGGCCCACGCGCCGATCAGCCCCGCGAGGAGCACCACGAGCGGGAACCGCCGCCGCACCCCCACCGCGCCCGCCGCCAGCAGCACGACGGCCACCCCCCACGGGTGCCACGACCCGCCGGCCGGGTTGGTCCGGGAGAAGAACGGCCACGCCCCGGCGACCGCCACGCCCACGGCCAGCGCCGCGTCGACACCTGCGGCGGGCAGCGCGCGCAGGCGACGGCGCAAGGGGTCGAGCCCCGGGAAGGCGGACACAGGACGCGATCCTGCCCGCTCCCCGGTTCCCGCCGCCCACCCGGTCACCCGCGCGCCGCCAGCGTCATCCCGGCCGCGACGATCCGCTGCGTGACCGGCGTCGGGTTGTCACCGTTCTTGGCGTCGTTCGCGGTCAGGCCGTACACCAGCCGGCGGTGGCCGTCGCGCGTGCCGCCAAGCCCCGCGAGGTAGCCGTACCGGCCGCCGCTCTTGCCCCAGACCTCCCCCACGCCAGGGAGCGTGAAGCGCTGCAAGCCGACGCTGTAGCTCGCGTGCTTGCCGGTGAGGTCGTCGACCGGGGGCACGGCGAACAGCTCGGCCTGGACCGACGGCGGCAGGAGCTTTCCGCCCAGCAACGCCTCGGTGAAGACGTCGAGGTCGTTCGTGGTGGAGACGATCGCGCTGGCCGCCCAGCCGAACGACTGGTCCCAGCGCGTCACGTCCTGGAGGGAGCCATCGGTCATCTCCTGGTACCCGTGCACGAACGGCCCGTGCAGCGCGGGATCGTGACCCGGCGCCGTCGTGCCGGTGAGGCGCAGCGGGCGGACGATCCGGTCCCGCACCTGGCTTTCGTAACTGCGGCCGGTGATCTTCTCGACGAGCATCCCGGCGATGATGTAGCCGATGTTGCGGTAGTGCTGCATCCGGCCGGGCTCGAACTCCTTGCGCCCCTGGGCGAACGCCGCCGCCACGTACTGCTCCGGCGTCCAGCGGTCGAACCGGTGGGCCAGCTGGTATTCGACACTCTCGTCGTCGAGCACCGGGCTGGGCAGGCCGCTGGTGTGGTCCAGCAGCTGCCGGACGGTCACCGCGGGGTACCCGGCGGGCAGCAGGCCCGGCAGGTACTCCTGCACCGTGCCGGCCAAGTCGATCCGGTGTTCGGCGACCAGCTGCAGCACGACGACGGCGGTGAAGACCTTGGTGACGCTGCCGATCCGGAACCGCGCGTCCGGGTTGACCGGTGTCCCGGTGCGGCGGTCGGCGACGCCCGCGGTGCCGGACCAGCACCCGTCCGGGCCGGTGGCGCGGACCAGCGCGGCGGTCACGTCATCGTTCGGCAGGCCCGCGATCGCCCGCTCGAGAGCGGCGGTGTCCAGGGGTTCCGGCGCGACGCAGGCATGGCCGAAAGTGCCGGCCGACGCCGGCGTGGCGGTGCCCGCGAGAGTGGCGGCGAGCAAGGTGGCGGCAACGAGCTTGATCATCGTGAAGGCTCCTCGGAGAGGCTGTCGTGGTGCCTTCGATCATGGTTTTCCGCGGCCCGCGGCGGATCGCCGGTGAGAGCGATTCCGCGACTCACTCCCGAGGACTAGTCCAGCGCGTCCGTCAGCGCGGCGTGCGCCTCGACCAGCGAAGGTCCGTACCAGGTGAGGTACCGGCCCGAAACCAGCACGTACCGCGCGTCCGGGAAGTGGTCCGGGCCGTCGTCCTCCGTGAACAGGTACGGCTCGTCCGGCAGCACCAGCAGGTCCGCGTCCGCCGTCAACCGTGCCCGCAGTTCCTCCACGTCCGGGCGCGGGTAGCGCTCCTCCGACGTCGCATACACGTTCGCGACCCCCACCCGGCGCAGGACGTCGCCCGCGAACGTGTCGCGGCCCACGACTATCCACGGCTTGCGCCACACCGGTACCACCGCGTGGAACCGCACCGGCCGGGTCTCGCGCCAGGCTTCCTCCGCCTCGACCAGCCACTCCGGCTCGTCCAGTTCGTACGCCTGGGTCAGGATCCGCCGCAGGGAGCCCAAAGCCGCGGGCACCGAAGCCGCCGCCGCCATCACCCAGACCGGAATTCCGTTGGCGCGCAGGCGTTCCACGTCCTCCTGGCGGTTCTCCTCCGCGTTGGCCAGCACCAGGTCCGGCGCCAGGTCGAGCACCCGGTCCAGCTTCGGGTACTTCGAGCCGCCCACCCGTGGGACGTCCAAAGTAGACGGGTGCGTGCAGTAGTCCGTCGCGCCGGCCAGCCGGCCGGGCGCGCTGACCTCGACCGCCTCGGTCAGCGACGGCACCAGGGAGACGACCCGGGACGCCGGGCCGCGCAGCGGTACCGGTTCCCCGAGGTCGTCGACGAGGTACGTCATGCGCGCTCGAACGACACCTTCCGCTTTTCGACGTCGACCGCGGTCAGCCGGACCGCGATGCGCTCGCCCGCGGTCAGCCGCTCCCCCGCGCACTTCGCCATCACGGTCGGGTCCTCGACCAGGATCTCCGCCTTGTTCTCGTCCGCGCGCAGCACCACTGCGCTGAACTCGCCGCCGACGTGCTCGGCCAGCACCCACGCCTCGACCTGGTCGATGCACGCCCGCTCGACCTTCGCCGCCAGGGTGTCCGACGCGCTCATCCGCTCCGGGACGTCCGCCAGCGCCGCGCGCACCCAGTCCGGGACCTCGCGGCCGGCCGAGACGGCGAGGCAGATCTCCGTCGCGAACCGGTCGACCAGCCGCCGGATCGGCGCCGTGACGTGCGCGTACGCGCCGCCGATGCCCGCGTGCGTCGTCAGCGCGGGCACTTCGCCGTCGAACGCCGTGTAGCCCGCGCCGCGCAGCAGCCGGGTCGTGTCGGCGTAGAGGGCCATCGACGCCGGCTGCCCGGGGTCCAGCCGGGACAGGAACTCCGAAACGGTCGTCCCCGGCGCCCAGGCGATCCCCAGGGCTTCGGCCGAACGGCGCAGCCAGTCGACGGCCTCCGGTTCCGGGTCGGGCAACGTGCGGAGGACGCCGATCCGCGCGTCGAGCATGATCCGCGCCGCGGCCATGCCGGTGAGCAGCGAGATTTCGGCGTTCCAGGCGTCGACGGCGGTGCGCGGGCGGCGGGCCAGCACCCAGCCGCCGTCCGGGTCGCCGGTGATCTCCTGCTCCGGCAGCTGCAGCTCGACCGCGCCGCGCCGGACGGCCAGCTCGCGCCGCCGCCGGCCCAGCTCCGGCAGCGCGGCCACCGACGGGTGCGGGTTCCCGGCGTCGAGCGCGGCCTGCACCGTCTCGTAGTCGAACTGCTCGGTGGACCGGACCAGCGCGCGGCGCACCCGGGTGGCCGTCGGCTCGCCGGCGTCGTCGGTCTCGATGGTCCAGAGCACCGCGGGCCGGATTTCGCCCGGCAGCAGGCTCGCCGCGCCTTCGGACAGCACCGGCGGGTGCAGCGGGACGTTGCCGTCCGGCAGGTAGAGCGTCTGCCCGCGCTGGCGCGACTCCCGGTCGAGCGCGCCGCCGGGCGGGACGAACGCGGCGAGGTCGGCGATCGCGTAGTGCACGCGGAAGCCGTGCGCGGTCTTCTCGACGACCATCGCCTGGTCGAGGTCCTTGGCGCCGGGCGGGTCGATGGTGACCAGCGGCAGGTCCGTCGCGTCCTCGCGGGGGCCCGCGCTGGCGAGCGGGTCGAGGACCGCCGCCTCCGCCTCGGCCAGCACCTCGGGCCCGAACGACTCCGGCAGCGAAAACTCGGCACGCAGGGGGCCGAAGTCCCCGCCCGCCGAGTGTGTCCTGATCACGAGGGGAGGCACCCCCCAACCCTAACCCGCTCCGGGCCCGGAGATCGCCCGATCGGGCGCGGGCCGGTCGGGTGTACGTTGCCCGGGTAAAATGAAAACCGTCTTCATTGCCAGAAAGGTCTCTCCCGTGAAGATCGCGTTCGTCGGCAAGGGCGGCAGCGGCAAGACCACCCTGTCGTCGCTGTTCGTCGCGTACCTCGCCGACGCCGGGCTGCCGGTGCTCGCCATCGACGCCGACATCAACCAGCACCTCGCGGTGGCGCTCGGCGCGACCGAGGAGGAAGCGCTCGCCTGGCCGACGCTCGGCGACAACATGACGCTGATCAAGGACTACCTGCGCGGCGACAACCCGCGGATCCCCGACGCGGCGTCGATGATCAAGACGACGCCGCCGGGACGCGGGTCGCGGCTGGTCCGGCCGTTCGAGGACAACCCGGTGTTCGCGGCGTGCTTCCGGCAGCTGGGCGGCGTCCGGCTCGGCGTCACCGGGCAGTTCGACGAGGACGACCTCGGCGTCAAGTGCTACCACTCGAAGGTGGGAGCGGCGGAGCTGCTGCTGAACCACCTGGTGGACGTCGAGGGCGAGTACGTCGTGATGGACATGACGGCGGGCGCGGACGCATTCGCTTCCGGGCTGTTCACGCGGTTCGACGTGACGTTCCTGGTGTGCGAGCCGACGGTCCGCAGCGTGGGGGTGTACCGCCAGTACGCGGACTACGCGCGCGACTTCGGCGTGCGGCTCGTGGTGGTCGGGAACAAGGTGACGGACGCGGAGGACGTCGAGTTCCTGCAGGACCAGGTCGGCTCGGCGTTGCTGGGGTGGATGTCGGCATCGGGGCACGTACGCGCAGCGGAGCGCGGCGCGGCCCGGCCGATCACCGAGCTCGAGCCGCGCAACCTCTCGACGTTGCGATCGATGCTGGCAACAGTGGACGGGGAAAAGCGCGACTGGGCGCGCTACCAGCGCCAGGCGGTCGAGTTCCACCTGCGAAACGCGCGGGCCTGGGCGGGCGCCGACCTCGTCTCGCAGGTGGACCCGGAATTCGTGCTGGGCCCGCAGCTGGCGGTCTAGTCGTCGTCCTCGGCATCGGCCCGCCGGGTGCGCTCACGGGCGATTTCGAGAGCGCGCCGGGCGGTGGCCTCGTCCGGGTAGGGGCCGAGCAGGTCGATGCCGCGGCTGCGTTCGAGGTGCTCGACCTGGTGGGTGCGGGTGTTGTAGTACCACCCCGGGTCCGGGTTCGGGTCTTTGGCCATGACCTTAGGTTCGCACCCTCGCGCCGGTTTTTCAGCGCTTGTAGCGGTACGGGATCTCGGTGGGCTGCCCGGTGGGGCCGAAGTCCTGGGGTTCTTCGGGTTCGGGTTGCTCGGGGAACTCGTCGAACCAGCCGCGCGGGGTGCCTCGGGGCGGGGTTTCGGGTTCTTGCCGGGTGGGTTGCGGGAGGGGGGTGTCCCGGCCGGGGAACACGGGCCGGGCGTTGGGAGCGGGCGGAACGGGCGGCATGGTGCCGGGGCCGGGGAAGACCGGCCGCGCCGGGGCGGCGTGGCGGGTGGGGAACGGTTGGGGGGTGGACTCCGGGCCGGGGAAGACGGGCTTGGTCCCGGGTTGCGGGGTGGTGGGGGCGGGCTTGGGCGGCAGGGGGATCGGAGCTGCGGCGGCGGGGTGCGGGTGGGTGGGGGTGGTCTCGGGCGGGTTTGCACCTGCGGCGGTGGGGTGCGGGTAGGCGGGGGCAGCCTCGGGGGGGTGCGGAGCCGCAGCCGGGTGCGGGTTGACAGCCTCCGGCGGGTGTGAAGCCGCAGCCAGGTGCGGGTTGGCGGCCTCCGGCGGATGCGAAGCCGCAGCTGGCTGCGGGTTGGCGGCGGGAGCCTCGGGCGAGTACGTAGCCGCAGCCGGGTGCGGGTTCGCGGTGGGGGCTTCCCACAGGGGCGGATTCGAGCGGGCGCCGCTTTCAGGGCCGGGTCCGTAGGTGGGGATGCGGCCGGGAGCCGGCAGATCGGGGGTGCCCCAGGGCGGCCGGGGCAGCTGGGAACCGGCCATCGGCTGAGGCTCCGGAGCTGCTGGTGGCTGCGGAGGGGCGGCAGGCGCGGGTGGTTCGGCGGGCGGCTGCGGGCCGGCCGCCGGAGCCGTCTGGTGCGCGGCCGGCTGTTGTTCCGGCCTACGTGCGTTTTCTGCCGTGAGCTCGGCGGCGACCGGTGTCTCCGGCTGCGGCCGGTCGTCCGGGGCCGATTCGGCCGCGTCCAGACGGGCGGCATTCCATGCTCCGGAGCCGCCCGGGGCCTGCGGCGCCGGCTCAGGCGGTGCCTCAGACCGGTCCACGTCCTGTGGCTCAGCCGGGGCTTCCGGCTGGCTTGTCTCGCTCGAGGTGCGGCCAACCGCAGCGGGTGCCTCCGGCTGCGCCGCGTGGCGCGGTGCCGATTCGGCTGGAGCGGGAACAACAGCCTCGTTCGGCGAGGATTCAACCGCTGTCGGCGCGGCAGTCTCGGGGAGATTTGCGTGCACCTCCGGCTGACTCACCTCATCCGGCACCCGCTCACCTCCCGGTGCGGCAGCCTCCGGCCGGTCCGCGTGCTGCGGCACCGATTCAGCCTGCGGCTGACTCAGCGGCGCCCGCTCAGCTGCCTGCGCGGCAGCCTCCGGCTGCCGCAGCGCTGGCTCGGCCGGTTCGGAGGCGACGGCCTCCGGATGACTTGCGTCGCCCGGTCCCCCTTCAGCCGATGAGGGAACCGCGCCTTCCGGAGCCTCGGGTCGCACCGGTCCGGCCGATGCAGCGGCCTCCGGCCGGCTCGCCTCCCCTGGGGCCGGTCCAACCGCAGGCGATGCGGCAGCCTCCGGGCGCCCCACCTCACTCGCCGGCTCCGCCGAGGCGCGCCCGGCAGCCTCCGGCTCCGAGCTACGGGTGGCGGTGGAACCCGCCTCACTCGGCGCCGGTCCGGCCGCGGTGCGGGCGACCACCTCGCTCGCCGGCTCCGCCGCCGCACGCTCCGGCTCCACCAAACTGCGCGCGACAGTCTCAGGACGACCCGTCTGGCTCTGCCCCGGAGCCGATGCGAAAGCCTCCGGCTCCGCCAAACTGCGCGCGACAGTCTCAGGACGACCCGCCTGGCTAGGCGCCGCCTGCCCCGGAGCCGATGCAAAAGCCTCCGGCTCTGCAGAACCCTGCGCGGCGCCCTCGGGACGACCCGCCTCACTCGACGCCGGTCCGGCCGCGGTGTGGGCGATCGCCTCCGGGCGCCCCACCTCGCTCGCCGGCTCCGTCGCGGCGCGCTCCGGCTCCGCCAAACTGCGCGCGACCTCGGGGCTACCCGCACTCAGCGCGGGCTCTGCCTCGCGGCGGCTCGCCTCAGTCGCCGGTTCCGCCGGTACCTCCGGCTCCGCCGAACCCCGCGCGCCGACCTCCGAACCACCCACCTCACCCGACACCGGCTCCGCCGAAATACCGACGGCCGGCTGTCCCGATGCCGATTCATCCCCAGCCGGTGCGGGAGCCGCGCTTCCCTGCGCCGAGCGCTCCGCAGTCGCGATCTCCGGCGGACTCACCTCGGCCGGAGCACCCGCCCCAGCACCGTTCCACACCGGTTCAGCCGACGGCTGCCCCACGGCAGCCGCACCGGCCGCATGCCGCGGCGAAGGGGCCCGTACCGGCCCCGGCAGGTCCGGCTCCCCCGTCACCGACCACTCCGGCGAAACCGCCTCGGGACGCGCGCGCCCCCAACCCGGGACCTGCTGCTCCGGTGTCCCCGGTACCGACGGCGCCGGCGGGGGGTGGGGCACCGTGCGCCACACCGGGGCCGGGCCGATGTTCATCGGGGCCGGCGCAGGGGCCGGCACCTGGCCTCCGGGGGATGCCGCCGGCGGGGCCGGGCGGCCTGCCGGCTTCGGGATCGGGTCCAGGCACGAGACCAGCACCGACGTGTTCTCCGGGTCGTCCACCTTCCGGCCGCTTCGCTCGCGGTAGACCATCTCGCCGTCGGCGTCCATCTCGACCAGGTAGCCCGCCTCCGCGAGCTGCTCCTCGTCGAGGTCCGCCAGCTTCTCGTACCTCGATGGCACCACCCGGTAGATCGGCCACGCCAGCCCGGCGTGCTCCGCGTGGAACTGGGCCAGCAGCGCCGCCATCTGGTGCTGCCACGGCAGCGACATGCCCTCCGCCAACGACCGGGGCAGCACCACGTACCCCGCGTCGACGCCCGGGTAGCCCTGGCTCAGCTGGTCGGCCAGCGGGGTGCTGGACGCGGGACGAGCCGACTGCCGGGGCGGCTGGGGTGCACCGAACAGCGCCGCCGGGTCATGGGGCTCGCCCGCTCCGGACTTGCCTCGCCTGCCGAATTTGCGTCCCACGTGCTCATCCTCTGCCAGTACGCGGCCACCTGCTCGTGGAAGCGCCGCGACGTCGGGTGCCGATCGGTGTCAAGGCCCTCTCGAACCCATGCTAAACGCCGGGGCGGACCGCCTGCGGCACCAGTTCACGCTCGTCGAACGAGAATGCCCGCGTGTGCACCGGCACACCCGTCTGCTGCGCTTCGACCACCTTGCCGTCGCCCAGGTACATCATCACGTGGTGGATGGACGACGGGTCCGACGGATCCGTGGCGAGGAACAGCAGGTCACCGGGCTGTGCCTCCCGCACCGGCAGCAACGCGCCGGCGTGGTACTGGTCGCGGGACACGCGCGGCAGGATGATCCCCGCCGACTCGTACGCCCGCAGCATCAGACCCGAACAGTCGTACGAGTCCGGGCCTGTGGCACCCCACACATACGGCTTCCCCTGCTCGGCCAGCGCGAAACCGATCGCCTTCCCGGCGGCCTGGCTGGGCGGCAGCAGCGCCCCCATGCCGGTGCCGCAGGCGACGACGTCGACGACCTGGCCGACCTTCTCCACCAGGGTCGCCGCCATCGGCTCCCACTTGTGGTAGCGGTCCGGGAAGCCCGAGCGCTCCACCGCCTGGGCCGCGTCGCCCGGCCGCCGGTTCTCCCAGTCCGGGACCGCCAGCAGCACGTCGTAGAACTTGTTGACCTCGTACGTCGGGTCGGTGACCTGGGCCAACGTCCCCCAGCCCATCGACGGGCGCATCTGGAAGATGCCCAGGGAGTCGCGGTCGCCGTAGGTGAGGTTGTGCAGCCCGGACTCGGTCATCCCGGCCTGGATCGCGACCTGCCACGCGCGCGGCGCCAGCGACCGCTGCTTGCCGACCGAGATGATCAGCGCGACGATCCCGCGCTGCTCGTCGTCGAGCTTCGACGCGTCGACCGTCCCGCGGTCGCCCTGGCCGGGCTGGGTCGGCCCGACCGAGGCGTCGCAGCTCATCAGGGACACGCCCCGGGCCTGCGCCTGCTGGTTGTCGATGACGACCTTCGCGGCGACCGCGGTCACGACCAGGGCGCCGACCGCGACGAACACGATCAGTCCCAGCCACAACCCCAGGCGCCGCACGGTCAGCTCGCCTGGTCGTAGTCGGCGACCCGCCAGCCGGCGTTGGTGTTCACTACCGTGATGGCCAGTTTCGGCCCGTCGGTGGGGATGGTCAGCTGGACCGAACTCGGGTACGACGTGCCGACCACCGGCTCACCGGTGACCTTGGTCGCCGGGATGTTCGCCGGGTCCACCGTCCCCATCACCGGCAGGTACTCCTCGGTGGTGAACGGCTTCAGCTGCGCGAGCCACTGCTCGGAGGTCATGCCGGCCGGGTGGTTGACCCAGGCCGCGGCCCACTCCTTCGCGACGCGGATCGCGTCGCCGTTTGGCGCCGTCGGGGTCGGGGTGGCCAGCGGCGTGGACAGGCGCGTCGGCAGGTTCGACGTCGGCACGGGCGCGGCGATGCCCGGCTGCGTCGTCGTGACCGACGTCGTCGTCCCCGAGGTGGGCGGCGCCGCTTTGGCCTGGGGTTTGCCGATCGCCTTGGGCAGCACGATGCCGAGCGCGGTGATGAGGATGGCCAGGAAGACCAGCGTGCCCATCAGGTGGCGGGGCGAGCGCAGCGGCCAGCCCCACAGGCGCCGGTAGACCGCGGTGCGGCCGCGGTTGGTGCGGATCGGCATCGGTCACCGCCCCAGCACTTGGTCGGTGTCACGCGGTTCTTCGCGGACTTCGATGCCGCGCGACGGCCGGTAGAGCACGAAGACCGGCTTGCCGGCGACGACTTCGGGGTCGACGCGCCGCGGCTGGGCGCGAACGCCCGGCGTGCGCGGCGCGTAGTCGCTGAAAGTCGACTCGGGCGGGCGCAGGTCGGAGGGCACGACGACGGGCTCGGGTTCGTCGCTCCACCGCCGGTCGGCCACCGGCGAGGTGTCGACGCGCCGGCTCTCCTCCCGCGTGGTCGGCCGGCCACCGGCGCCGACGACGACGTACTCACCGCCGTCGCCGTTGGCCGGGTTGTACTGGCCGAACACCGGAGCGCCGGGACGGCCGGCGGGCAGCGCGCCCGCGGACCCGCCGCCTCCGACGGCCCCCGGCCAGGCGCCGGACCAAGCCGCGGCCGGGCGAGAGGCGCCGCTGTCGAGGCGCTGCGCGTTGGCGAAGATCGTGGCTTCCGGCCGGAACCGCCCGCCGCCGGCGGTGGCGCCGAGCGGGCCGCGCTGCTCGCCGTCGACGACGTCGTCGGTGTCGCGCACGTTCTGCCAGAACTCGTCCTGCGGGGTCGGGCCGTTCTTGTTGCGCCGGAACCGCGAGAAGATCCCGCCCCCGGGCGACGGCACGGCGGCCCCGACCATGCTGACCGACATCTCGACCATCTGCCACAACCGGCGCACGGGCCGGCCGACCATGAACAGCAGCACGGTGATGAGCCCGGCGAGGACCATCTGCGTGAGCATGTTCAGCGAGTTGCCGGCGTCGAAGATGGCCTGCAGCAGCAGGGCGTGCACACCGGCGAGGACCGAGAGCACGACGAGGTTGAAGGCCACGCCGCCGGCGACCTTGAGCACGCGGCGGAGGATCTCCGGGTGCAGGAGGGCGATGAGGCCGATCAGGGGCGCGGTGAGGGCGAAGAGGCGGATGAGGACCTGGGCCAGCAGTACTGACGCTTTCGCCAGGAGCTGGAAGAGGGAGTAGACGAGGGCCTGGCCGAGGGAGAGGAAGCCGGCGCCGGTGCGGCCGCCTGCTTCGCCGGTGAAGTAGCCGGTGGCCGGGCCGAGCTTGGTGGAGATGTCCTTGTAGGCGTTCTTCTTGCCGTCGATGACGGCCTGGTTGCCGTCGTCGCCGTTGACCAGCTGGTTGCGGGTGAACGCCTGGGCGTCGAGCAGGGGTTTGCCGTACTGCTCGGCCTGCGGCGCCGACGGGGTCCCGAACTCCCCGCGCAGCCAGTTGTTGTAGACGATCTGGGTGTGCAGCTGGGTGGGCAGGATGTCCCGGATGATCCGGTCGCCGCTCTCGTCGACGAAGCCCGCTTGGATGTTCGTCGTGGTCTGGACGATCGCTTTGTCGATCGGGTCGAAGTAGCGCAACATCGCCAGTGAGGACGCGGCGAGCCAGACGCCGGCCAGTGCGTAGAGCGCGCGTTTGCTGACCGCCGCCAGGTCGCCCCGCCAGATGTTGCGGAACATCATGATCGACAGGACCAGCGCGACCAGGCCGAACAGCTGGGCGTAGATGTTGTTGTAAACCTTCTCGGCGCCCGACTTCACCGCGTTGTAGATCGGGTTCAGCAGGCCGCCCTCGAGCACCGTGTAGTGCAGCGAGTTGGTGGCGCCGACGATGTTCTTACCCAGGTTGAACAGCTGGTTGCCACCCCAAGTGTCCAAAGTGGACCCCGCCGGGGTCAGGTTCAGCGCCGAGCAGTTGGTCTCGAAGGTGTTCCACACCATGCCGGCGTAGCCGTAGTCGATGTACGCGCTGTTCGGCTCGCCGTGGCCCTCCGGCGGGTCGATCGCGCCGACCATCCCGGCCCCCGGGCGTTCCGGGTTCGGTGCTTCGCCGCACGCCGCCGCGCTGGCCGCGGGGGCCGTGGCGATGGCCTGCAGCCCGAGGACGAGCATCACGGCGAACATGGTCGCCTTACGACCCGGCACGCGCCGGGGCCGCGGGCCTTCCTTGATCCGGCGCTTCAGCGTGTGCCACCCGGCGGCCAGCGTCAGCAGCACTGCCAACGTCAGCATGGTGTTCATGCGGCACCCCCCGCGGTCACGGCAGGACTGGCTCCGGGGCGGTGGACCGCGACCCGGCCGCCGGGGCTCGCGCCTGCGCGCACGCCTCGTTCCCGGGCCGCGTTCATGCGGCGTCCCGGCCGGGGCCGCCCTTTCCACCGGTACGGGCGTGTTGCTGCTGCCCGTTGGACGGCTGGACCCCGCCCTCCACCTCGCCCGTCTCCGAAGCCAAGGGATCCGGAGCTCCCAGGAGGTTCTCGTCGGCCAGGCCGACCTCCAGTTCCGCCGCCAGCTCGAAGTCCTGCTCCAGCTCGATGTCGTCCTCCGGGGGTACCGGGACGTACGGCTTCTTCTCCTCCGTGACCGGCAGGGCCAGCTCGTTGCCCGGGCGGCGGGTCGCCGCGTCCTTCGACCCCGGGGTCGTGTCCATGACCGCGCGCAGGTGGTCCAGGTGCGGCCCCGAGAAGTCGACTCGGATGCGCTCCACGCCGCCCGCGCCGTCGCCGAAGATGAACTGGCGGGGCTCCACGTCCCGCTCGATACCCCGCTGCGCCCCGGGACGTCGGCCCAGAGCTGCCACGACCTGCTCGTACCCGACGCCGACAGGCACCTTCAGCAGACGCAAAGCGTCGGCCTGAGCATCGTCGTCGTCCAAGCGGCCCACGAACACCGAGTCCAGCAACGCCACGAAACCCTGGATCTTCAGGAAGTCCGCCGGGATCTGGGACGACAGCAGCACCCGGACGTTCCACTTCCGCGAGTCACGCGCGAAGCGGTTCATCAGCACGCGGCCCGTGGGCACCTCCGACAGGAAGAACGCCTCGTCGATCCAGACGCCCTTGCGCATCTCCTTCGGCTTCTCGTACACCGACCGCTGGGTCAGCCACGCCGCCAGGTTCAGCATCTCGACACCCAGGGACTCCGCGTCCGTCCAGTACTCGCGGGGGACGCCGTCCTTCGGCAGGGTCAGCCCGGCCATCGTCAGGACCGTCAGGCGGTCGTCGCGGGTCTCGGAGTACGGGTCCGCGTCCGTCTCCGGGATCAGCAGCGCCATCCGCTCGCGCATCTCGTCGAGGAAGTCCGCGACGACGCCCGCGTGCTCGTGGTGTTCCGACGAATCCCGGCGCAGGGCATCGATTACCTGGCCCGGATCGGCGTCGAAGCGGCCGCCCACGGCCCGGACCGCGCGCAGCAGCACGATCCGCGTCTGCGCCATCCGCGAGACCTCGTACGGCAGGACACCGGTCAGGACGTCCAGCACGAGACGCCGTCGCGTCGCGCCCGCGAGGGCTTTCTCGCGGCGCCACGAGCGCTCGGGGTCGTCCTCGTCCATGAAGTGCTCGATCAGCGGCTCGGCGACCACCCGGTACGGGTTCAGGATCCCCGGCTGGGCGTTGAGCAGGTTGATCGGCCGCGCGTACGGCCGCAGTTCCGGCAGGTCGCACAGCCGCGACAACGGACCCGAGGGGTCGAGGATCGTCCAGTTCGCCCCCGCGCGCAGCGTCTTGTAGACGATGCCGCCGCCGAGGAACGACTTACCACCACCCAGGCCCGCCACCATCGCCGTCAGGCCCGAGCCGTCGCGGATTTCCTGGGCCATCCAGGGATCCCAGGCCACCGGGCGCCGGGTCGCCGTGCACGTCTCGCCGAGCAGGATGCCGCGGCGGTCGCCGACCTCCGCCGTCGCCGTCGGGACCGCCGAGGACGCCCAGACCACCGAACCGCGGCGCATGTACGCCGCCGAGGCCAGCGGCTCGCCCGGGATGAATTCGCGGGCCATCGCGTACTGGGCTTCGGGGTGCTCGATGGCGATCTTCGGCTTGTACAGGTCGAGCAGCTGCTGGGCCAGGCGCAGCGCGTCGCGCTCGGTCGGGCCGGACACCGCCAGCCGCCACCACGACCGGACGCGGGTGGCCAGCGCGGTGAAGCCCGACGTCATCTCGTCGTCGATCTCCAGCACCCGCCCGGCCTGCCGGGACAGCGACTGCGGCGGTTCCAGCTCGTGCTCGTCCGTGTAGTGCTTGACCTGCGAACGCACCTTGTTCATCTGCCGCTGCAGCTCACCGGCGACCTCTTCGGGCCGCCGGACGTAGATGCGCGCGGACACCTCGACCGCAGCGGGCAGGCGGTCGGCGTGCTGGATCCACGGGTCGTCGACCTCGGGGATCTGCAGGCCGTGCATCTGCCCGACGGTGAGGATCGCCAGGTGCCGCGAGACGCCGGCGTTGGAGCCGGTGCGGCCGCGGACGGTCACCGTCGGCGCGTACGGGTCGGCGTAGTAGTCGGCGGCGTCGGTGAAGCTGGCCAGGTCCTCCGGCTCCCAGGCCGCGCCCGGCACCGCCGGCATGTTCCGCGGCGCGGGCAGGCCGAGCGAACAGGACCGGTGCATCAGCCAGGACATCTCCTCGGCGTGCACCGGACGGCCTTCCAGCCCGGCGCTGCCGATGACCTGGTCGAGGTGCTCGACCTCGGAGTCCAGCGCGGTCAGCTCGGCGTCGACGGCCTCGGGCAGGATCTTGCGCAGCACCGGCGCGGCCCGCTCGACCGCGCGGTCGACCATGCGCCGGGTCTGCACCTGGACCCCCAGGTAGACCTCTTTTTCGGCCATCGAGCGGCCCATCAGCTGCTGCTGCTCGCCGATCAGGTAGTCGTCGAACGACAGCGCGCCCGGGACGTCTCCGGGGCGGTTGTGGGCGTTGTAGACGTGCGCCTCGGCCCACATCCGGATCGGGTACGGCCGGTTCGTCACGCGCAGGTGCAGCCAGCGGCCCTGCAGCTCGGCGTACTGGCCGGCGATGGCCGCGATCAGGTCGCGCCGCTGCGAGTCCGAGCGGAACGACCAGCGCTGCGGCGCCAGCCGGTACCAGGCGTAGACCTCGACGCCGGTGCGGACCAGGTGCCCGTCGATGCTGCGCACCGCGATGGACGGGGTGTAGGCGGGAATCGCCTGCTCGCCGGGCAGGCGCGCCTTGTTCCCCGAGCCGTTCCGCGAAGCGCGGACCTGCTCGGGCGGTTGCCATGCGCCCGAGTGGGTGTCCCGACCCCGTTTTCCTCGGCTACCGCCGCGACCGAACAACGACTACCTCCCGGCCCGAGCCGGGTTGCCCCGGCTCCGGCGCGCTCGTGGTGCTCCCTGGGTGACGGCACCCGGCGGGCCGCCGTGGTGCTGGTACTGCCGCCTGCGGCGGTGCTTCGGCAGCGGGCGCTCGGCCCGCACCCGGATGCGGCTGGCGCTGACCGCGCCCCCCGTCCCGGTGGTCCGCTCCCGTGGCGTGTTGAGCTCGCGCCCGGCCATCGCGACCACGGCGCCGAGCGGGCGCTCGTGGCTGATCTTGGCCGTGAGCAGCCGGGTGATCACGATGGTGGCGACGAACGCCCACGCCGTCGAGAAGAACCCGAAGCTCCACCCGGCCCAGCGTTCTACGCCGAGGACCAGGAAGAACGTCGGGATGCCGATGAGCCAGGCGACGTACCGGGCTCTCCAGGGAAAAGTCGCTTTCGGCGGGCCGAGCCACACGGCGTCGACCCGGTAAACCTCGTCATCGGTCCTGATGCGCACGCGGGCCGCCTCAGCCGGTGAACAGGCCGGCGATCCACTGGCCCACGTTCACGCCCGCGCCGCTGACCGCGAGACCGATGATGGCGAGCGCGATGACCACGCCGGCGAGCCGGCGCATGACACCGGCGTTGTCGCCCTTGCCGCCGCCCAGCCACAGGAGCAGGAGCGCGACGGCCAGCAGCACCAGGGGGATGACGTTGTCGAGCAGCCACTGGCGCACGTTTCCGGTGCCCAGCTCGCCGGCGGCCAGCGTGTCGAGGGTGGTCAAGGTCATCATCGCGATACTCCCGGTGCGCGGTGGGGGCCGCGCGGTTCTGGCTCAGGCGGTGCTTCGAACAACATCATGGGGGCTACGAGGGGTAGTGGTCAAAGTGCGAAGCGTAGAGACCGGCTGGCTCGTCAACCGGCGTTGTGCGGATGGCACGCGAAAACTCCACGCCCACCATCATCGCGGCAAGGGCCCTCGGGTTGAACCCCGGCCACCCATACTTCTCAGTGTGCTGACGAACTCACCCCATTGCCCGGGATTTGCTCACTGTGGGTACTTGCGCTCGGGCCGTTGTGCGGCCTGGAACAGTGTTGCATGACACGAACGGCCGTGTCGCGCGAGTCCGCTGTGTGACGACCATCCGCCGGTCGGCACGCATGTCGATCTTGACCGTGAGTGCTGTCCGTCACGGGGTGTCCGATACTTCACAACTTTTTCACTACATAGCGTGATCTTGAACGAGATTCAGGGCCGCCCGAGCGCGAAGACGCCGTCCGGGAAGGCGCCGGCTTCGATCACGCGGCGGCTGAGGCCGCGGCACAACTCCTCGAGCCGGGCGGTCCGCTCGGGCCCCAGGTGGTCCCACGGCGCCCGCGCGGCCGTTTCGGTCGCCACCTCGAGGCGGTCGCGCAGCGCGGCGCCCGCGTCGGTGAGCGCGCCTCCGGCGTCGAGGATCCCGCGTCCGGTCAGGCGGCTCTCGGCGGCGGCCCACTGCTCGTCGCTCCAGCCGCGGGTGAGCTTCGCGGCGGCGAGGTTGAACCCGCGTCCGGTGGCACTGTGGGTGACGAGCGCTTCGAGCCCGCCGAGCCCTTCGAGGACGAGGGCGGCGATGTGGCCGTCGCCGCGGTACTCGCGGACGAGGGTGATCGCGTGCCAGAGGACGAGGTGTGGCTCCCCCGGCCAGGCGAGCCCGGCGTGGGCGGCGTAGAGGGGACGTCCTTCGCCGGTGCACCCGGCGGTGGCTTCCCGCGCGAGTTCGGCGGCTTCGGCGACCTCGTCGCTCTTGACGTGGTCGCCCAGCAGGCGCGTCAGGGCCTTGTCGACGCCGTCGAGGCGCGCGTCCAGGACCTGCTCCGGCGTCGCCAGGGTCCAGGCGCGCGGGATCACGCGGGCGACGACCTCGGGGTTGAAGTTGTAGAAGGTGGCGGCGACGACCTCGGGACCGACCGCCCCCATGGCCGCGGACCGGCTCGCGAAGTACGGCATCCGGCCGGGCCGCAGCCCGGCGCCGGTGAGCGCGGCATCGACCTCGGGCGCGAAGTACGCCAAGGCGTGCAAGGAATCGAAAGCCGACTTGAACCGCGTCTCGTCACCCGCCATAGCGGCACCCTACTACCGGGTAACCACCCAACGGAACCACACGCTCGGCCCCCGGACCGGGCATCACACGTGATTGAGCAGTCGACACGCGTGATTGAGGAGTCGACACGCGTGATTGAGAGGTCGACACGCGTGATTGAGAGGTCGACACGCGTGATTGAGAGGTCGACACGGCTCCGGCCGCCGGTTCCGCCGTGTCGACCCTTCAATCACGTGTGTCGACCCTCTGATCACGCGTGTCGGCCCTCTGGTCATGGGGCTGGAGGCGGACGAGCTGGCATGTAAGCCGGATCCTGTTCCCCGGTCGCCTTGCGGCTTCCGGGGCGGCGGCCATCCATCTCGGCCTGCCGTTGCCGGCAGGCTCCAGCGGCCTACCCGCAGGCTCGGACGGGCCGTCCTCGAACGCCTGCGCAGGAGCTTGCGCTCCCTCTTGGCCTTGCTCCGGGTGGGGTTTACCTAGCCGTCCCGGTCGCCCGGGACGCTGGTGGTCTCTTACACCACCGTTTCACCCTTACCCCCGCCCGAAGGCGGGGGCGGTCTGTTTTCTGTGGCACTGTCCCGCGGGTCACCCCGGGTTGCCGTTAGCAACCACCCTGCCCTGCGGAGTCCGGACTTTCCTCGGACCGGGTCACCCCGGCTCGCGACCGCCCTGCCAGCTCGTCCGCAGGCGAGATGGTAGCTCAGTACCCGGCCACCGCCTCGCTGTGGTGACGCGGCCGGACCTCCGGCGGCGGTTCCGCGGGCGCCGGGTGCTGGCGGGCGAGCTCGGCGGTCCAGTGCAGCACCGCGGCCGGGCTGTCGAGGCCGATCAGGCCGACGAGCCGGCCGTGGCGCACGAACCCGGTGATGGGCCGCGTGCCGGGGACGGGCGACTCGAGCAGCACCGTGTCCGTCGCCAGTGACGGACGGCCGGCGACCTGGATGCGGACGCCGTGCTGTTCGGACCAGTACCGCGGCACCGGCGTGTAGGCCGGGGACCCCTGCGGGCCCGTCAGGAGGTTCTGGGCCGCGGCGCGGCTCATCTCGACGGCGTTGAGCCAGTGCTCGTCGCGGTGCGGCGTCGCGTCGAAGCGGAGGTTGGGCCAGCGGGCGACGTCGCCGGCCGCGACGATCGTCGACGAGCCGACGACGTGGCAGGTCGGCCCGCAGACGACGCCGTCGTCGAGCGGGAGCTTGGCGCCGCGCAGCCACGAGACGGCCGGGACGCTGCCCACGGCGACGACCACGCAGGCGACGTCGATCGCCCGGCCGTCGGCGAACTCCAGGCCGACGTGGTTCGGTGCGGGCCGCCAGCGGCGGATGGTGGTGCCGAGCTCCAGCTGGACGCCGCGGGCGGTGTGCAGCGCGGTGAGCCAGTCGCCGATGTCGGGGCCGAGCACGTCGGCCAGCAGCGGTCTCGACCGTCCGAAGAGGACGACGTCCCGGTTCATCTCCCGCAGGCTGGACGCGACCTCGCAGCCGATGAAGCCGTCGCCGACGACGGCGACCGGGCCGGGGCCGGCGGCGAGCGCCCGCTGGAGGGCGATCGTGTCGGCGAGGGTCCGGACGACGACCACGCGCGGGTGGCCGTGCGGCGCGCCCGGCATGCGGCGGGGTTCGACGCCGGTGGCGATGATCAGGCCGTCGTAGCGGAGTTCCTCGTCGCGCAGGTGCACGACCTGCCGGTTCGGCGACAACGCCGTGACGGGTGTGCCGAACCGCCACTCGGCGTCGACTTCGAGCGGGTCGGCGAGCAGCGTGTCGGCCCGGCTGACCGCGCCGGTCAGCAGCTGCTTGGACAGCGCCGGGCGGTGGTAGGCGATGTCGGGCTCGGCGCCGAGGACGACGACTTCGCCGTCGAACCCGAGTTCGCGCAGCCGTTCGGCCGCGCGCAGGCCGGCGAGGCCGGCTCCGGCGATGACGATGCGTTCGCTCATCGGGTGGCTCCCAACAGGTGGATGGCTCGCATGGGGCAGGCGCGCGCGGCGGCCTGGACGTTCGGGGCCAGCTGGGCCTCCGGGCGCTTCTCGTAGGCGAGCTGCCCGTCCAGGCCGAGCCGGAAGACCTGGGGCGCCTCGGACTGGCAGACCCCGTAGGCGTGGCAGCGCTGGCTGTCGACGTCGACGCGCAGGGTCGCCGGCTCCGGACCGGCCTCGTCCGGCGGCAGCGTGACCAGCCCGGCGCGAGCCAGCACCGCCGCAGGGAGCACGCGCAGGACCGACAGCAGCACCGGCGGGACGAGCAGCGTGATGCCGGCGAGCCAGACGACGGCGAGGTGCCCGCTCGACACCGCGCCGAGCCAGGCGTGCACGGCGAGCAGCCCGACGGCGAGGTAGCCGACCTGGTGGAAGCGGAGCCAGCGGTCCTCGCGGGCGCCGCGGCGCAGGCCCGCCGTCACCGACACGGCGATGACGAGTTCCAGCCCGATGATGCCCAGCGCGTGCCGCGGGGTGCCGTCGTAGAACGGCAGCAGCAGGTCGGCGACGCCGAAGGGGTCGTCCTCCAGGAACAGGAGAGTCAGCCCGTGCAGGGTGCCGGTGGCGAGGGTGAACGCGGCGAGCAGCACGTGCCCGGTGCGGAGGGCGTCCTGGCCGCTGAACCGGCGGACCCAGCCGGTGGCGGACAGGACGCCCCAGCAGAGCGTCAGGCACATGCAGAGGTAGGTGAGGCGGCCGGACAGCGTGGCCGCCTCGGCGATCCCGGTGTCGTGGGGGGACACCGGGACCAGCGCGGCTGAGGGGGACATGGGCGGGTTACCTCCGGGGGCGCGGCGAGGTCCTGCCGGGGGTCCCGAGCAGGCGGAGCAGGCCGAACGTGGCGACGGCGGCGACGGCCACGAAAACGGCACCGAGGGCGATGGCGCCGCCGCCGAGGGTGTCGTCCTCGGTGGCGGATACGAGCAGGGACGTGGTCTCGGCGAGGCCGGTGCTCTCCAGCAGCGTCAGGTGGCCGAGGGAGGTGTCGACGGCGGTCTGGGCGAACGCGCGGACGTCGTCGTCGCGGGTGCCGGCGCGGACATCGGAGGCAAGCCCGAAGAGGGTGCCGTACTCGGCGCGGAGCCGGTTGACGTAGGCGCGGTCGAACCGGTCGCCGGAGTCGGCGGCGATCTCGCCGGCCCAGGCGCGCTCCTGGTCCGTGGGCTCCCCCGGCAGGGTGACGGCGAGCCGGTCGGCGACCGCACGCAGGGCGACGTCGAGGCGGGCCTGGTCGTCGGCGATGCGGACGGCGACGGCGCGGACGCGGCGGTTGGTCGCGCGCTCGACCGCGAGCCGGCTCGACGGCACGGCCCACAGCGTGTGCTGCTTCAGCCGGGTCAGCAGGGCGCGGTCGGTCTGCTGCAGTTCCCCGGCGGACGCCGGGAACGCACAGCCGAGCACGAGCGCGGTCGCGGCGGCCAGCAACGCCACGAATCGGAGCGGCATCCCCGTTGTCCCTTCGCGAAAGAAGTCGTCATCTCCAGCTACGGGCGGAAGGTGTGATCCGGTTCTCAACGTCACCTTTTAGTGACCTGTGACGTGCATCACAAAGCAGATTGTGAACGCCGCTACGGTGAGCCACGTCGGGCCCGCAGCTAATTGGGTCGGGAAACTAATGCATATGGTCTATTAAGTGTTTTTGCGCTACGCTCCGGTGGCCCCACGGTCCGCCAGTCAGGTGAGGTTGCGAGCTTTATGGAAGCACTGGGCAGAGAAAGTCGCGGCCACGTCGGCTACGCCCCGTCCGCCACGGCGGTCGACACCGGCCCCGACACGGGGGACGACCTCGTCCCGTTGCTCTACAAGGACTTCCGCGCGACGCTGTTTGCGCAGGTCCTGGCCCTGACCAACCATGACCGGCAGTGGACCGAGGACGTGGTGCAGGAGACCATGATCCGCGCGTGGCAGCACTCCGGCACGCTCGAACGCGAGCCCGGAATGCTGCGCGGATGGCTGCTCACGGTGGCCCGCCGGATCGTCATCGACGGCTGGAGGAATCGCCGCGTCCGCCCGCAGGAGGTCGCTCTGGAGATCCCGGAAAACACCGAGTCCACCGACCGCGCGGACAGTTCGTTAGCAGCACTAACGATTACTCGGGCATTGCGGGAACTGGACGCGAAATATCAGTCCGTCATCTACGAGACCTATCTCGCCGGAAACACCGTTCGACAGGCAGCAGAAATTCTCGGAATTCCGGAGGGAACTGTCAAATCGCGGTTGTACACGGCGATGCGGCAATTGCGGAAGGCGCTCGGGGAAGTGACGGTCCGATGAGGGGGCGGCACGCGGACGCCGCGGCCTACGGGCTCGGCGTCCTCGACGATCCGGAAGAGTTCGAAGCGCACCTGCTCGGCTGCGCCCGCTGCCGGGGCCGGGTCGCCGGGTTCGTCCCGGTGACCGGGGCACTGGCGGAGGCCGCGCGGCTGGGCTACCTGCCGCCGGGCGACGGGGCCGCCCGGCGCCGGAAGGCGGCCGGCCCGCTCCTGCTGCTCGCGCTCGGGGTGGCCGTCACGGCCTTCGGCGCGGCGCGGCCGGCCATCGGGAAGATCCGGTTCGCATCCCCTGCGTCCATCGTCTCCCCTGGTCAGGTCGTGGCCGGTGCCGGCTGCGCGCCGCGGAGTCTCCCGTGGCCGGCCGGTTTCCAGTAGTCTGCCCCAACCCAACATGAAAGTCCTTACGGTGGATACCGAAGTAAATCCCGAGCACCCCGTCAGCGGGGCTTCGGTACCGAAGCGTCCCGCCCCGCGGCTCCCCGGCCGCGAGCCCGAACTCGGCCGCCTGACCGGCCTGTTCCCGGTCGCGCTGGGCGGCTCGGCCGCCAGCGCGGTGCTGATCGGCGAGTTCGGCATGGGCAAGAGCGCCACCCTGCGGACCGCCGCGGCGCTGGCCGCGGACGCCGGGTTCACCGTCGCGATCGCCACCGGGTCGCGGCTGGAGAGCCACCTCGCGGGCGGGCTCGTCCGCCAGCTGGCCGACGCGCTCGAGGGGCCGGACGCGCCGCCGCGCCCGCCCGTCGCCGAGCTGTGCGGGCCGGCCGGCGAGAGCGAAGCCCTCGACATCTTCTTCCGGATCGTCCGCGAAGCCAGCGCGCGGGGTCCGCTGTTCCTCGGCATCGACAACGTCCACCTCGCCGACGCCTGGTCCATGCGGTGCCTGGCCTACATCCGCAACCGCGTCCTCGACCTGCCGGTGTTCATCCTTCTGACGTCGCTGACCGGGCACCCGCCGCACCGCGAGGTGGCGCTGCTGGAGATGGCGGGCTGCACGCCGGCCACGATCACGCTGAACGGCCTCGGCGACGCCGCCGCGGCGGAAATCCTCGGCCTCGCCCCCGGCGAGCTCGCGTCGGCCTGCCGCGAGGCCACCGGCGGCAACCCGTACCTGCTGCAGGCGCTGCGGCCGCGGCTGCTGCCCGGCGCGGACCCGCACGAGCTCGGCTCGTCGCTGATCGGGCAGGTGCTCCACACGCGGATGCAGGAGTTCCCGCACGCGCCCGCGATCCTGCACGCGGCGGCGGTGCTCGGCGAGGACGCGGCGTTCGACCTGCTGGCCAAGCTGGCCGGCGTTGACGAGCTCGACGCGCTGCAGGCCATCGACACCATGGTCCGGCTGCACGTGCTCAACAACAGCAGCCAGCCGACGCTGACCTACTCGTTCGTCCGCAACTCCCTGCTCAAGGACATGCCGAAGACGACGCGGGCGGTCAACCACTCCCGGGCGGCGAAGCTGCTGACGGAGACGGGCGCACCGGCCGAGCGCGTCGCCGCCCATCTGCTGGAAGCGACGTCGATCCGGATCCCGTGGGCGGTGGACGTGCTGCGGCTGAGCGCGCGCGACGCCGTGTTCTCGGGACGGCCCGAGCTGGCCGCGCGGCACCTGCGCCGGGCGCTGGAGGAACGGCTGACGTCCGGGCGCCGGATGGCCGTGCTGCTGCAGCTGGCGCACGCGGAGTTCCAGTTCGACCCGCCCGCCGCGGCGAAGCGGGTGCGGGAGGCCGTCGACACGGTCGGCAACCGCGAGACGGCCGCCTACATCGCCACCGCGATGCTGCTGTCGCTCTGCGGCGGCCAGGACGCGCGGCTGGGGATCAGCGCGGCGGGCCAGATCGCGGCGCGGCTCGACGCCGGCGGGCCGGACGCGGTGTGGCCGCTGCTCTGCATGACCTACCTGGCCGAGGCGGGCAGCCGGCTCGGCCCGCCCCCGGAGTTCCGCGACTTCGAGGAGCAGTGGGCGCCGCTGACCGACCCGGCGGCCCAGCGGAGCCGCTCGGCGCTGCTGGCGCTGGACGCCGTCCGCAGCGGCGAGTCGGCGCAGGACGCCGTCGGGCACTTCGCGGACGCGCTGACCGGCGACGACGGCGACCTGTTCGAACAGCACTACTTCTTCACGCTGGCGACGGCGGTGCTCTCGGACGAGCCGGCGCACGTCGACCGGCTGTGCCGGGTGCTGGACGTCGAGCGCGAGCCGTGGGACGTGCACGTGCCGCACGGCGCGCTGCCGACCCTGGCCCGCGGGATCGCGCTGCAGGCCAGCGGTGACCTGCAGCGGGCCAGCGTCCACTTCGAATCGCTGCTGCGCCGGTTCGACGAGCGCGGCGGGACGACGACGTGCCCGGTCGGCGTGCTGTGCGCGGCGAAGCTCGTCGAGTGCTGGGTGGACCTCGGCCGGTTCGAGGCGGCGACGTCGTTGCTGGACCGGATGGACTTCGTGGCGAGCCAGGGCCTGTTCACGCACACGTACCTGCTGTACGCGCGGGGCCGCCTGCGCGTCGCGACGGGGTACACGCGCTTCGGGTTCGAAGACCTCCTGAGCTGCGGACGGCGGCTGGCGCACCACGGGATGCGGTTCCCGGGTTTCGTGCCGTGGCGCGCGCACGCGGCGCGCGCGGCGCTGGCGCTCGGCCAGACCGACGACGCCGCGCGGCTGGCGGAGGAGGACATGAACGCCGCGGCCCGCTGGGGTGCCCCGCGCCCGCTGGGCACGGCGCTGACGACGCTCGGCCTGGTCCGCGAGGACGACGAAGCCGAACGGGCGCTGCAGAAGGCGATCACGACACTGCGGTCGTCGCCGGCCCGGCTGCAGCTGGCGAACGCGCTGACCGAGCTGGGGACGCTGCAGGCCCGGCACGGGCAGTCGGAGAAGGCCATCGAAACGCTGCGGCAGGCGGTGGAGCTGAGCGAGCACTGTGGCGCGCGTCCGCTGGCGCGGCGGGCGGCGGAGGAGCTGCGGTCGTCGCGGCGGGCGTTGACGCCGGCGAAGGACAACGAGCACGGCCTGACGCGGCAGGAGAACCGCATCGCCGTGATGGCGGCGCAGGGGCTGACCAACCGCGAGATCGCGACGGCCCTGCACCTGACGCGGCGGACGGTGGAGCTGCACCTGTCGGGCGCGTACCGCAAGCTCGGCATCCCCGGGCGCGCGGAACTCGGTGGGGCGCTGGCGAAGTCTTCGTCGCGTGTGGACGGTCGCTGACCCGGTTCACCATCCGGCCGCTCGCCCGCGGGGGCGCCCCCCGTTCTCCACTTTACCCGGCAGCACCGACAAAATCGGGCCGGCAGCGAGCATCCGCGGTCGGCCGCCGATTTTGTCGGTGCCTTCCGGTAGCGTGGAAAACGGGGGGCGCCCCCGAGCGCCGGGGTCGTCGATTAGCGTGAGCCGGTGAACTTCTGGGCAGGCGCGGGCAGCCTCATCCTCCTCGCCGCGGTGCTGGTCTTCGCCATCGTCCGGCCGCGCGGCTGGCCCGAGGCCGTCGCCGCCGTGCCCGCCGCGGGCGTCGCTCTGCTCCTCGGGCTCGTCGAACCCGCCGCCGCCGGGCAGCGGGCCGTCGAAATCCTGCCTACGCTGGGCTTTCTCGCCGCCATTCTCCTTTTGTCCTTTTTGGCCAGTGTGGACGGGGTCTTCGCCTGGCTCGGCAACCGGCTCGCCGAGGCGTGCCACGGCCGGCCGCGGCGGTTGCTCGTGCTGACCTTCGCCGCGGCGGCCGGCGTCACCGCGATCCTCAGCCTCGACGCCACCGTCGTGCTGCTCACCCCCGTCGTCCTCGCCACGGCGACCAGCCTGGAACTGCCCGCCCGGCCGCACGTCTACGCCTGCGCGCACCTGGCCAACTCGGCGTCGACGCTGCTGCCCGTCTCCAACCTGACCAACCTGCTGGCCTTCGCCGCGTCGGGGCTGACTTTCGCCGGGTTCACCGCGCTGATGGCCCTGCCGTGGCTGGTCACCCTGGCCATCGAACTGGTCGTCTTCCTGCGGTTCTTCGCCGCGGACCTGCGGCCGCGCGAAACACCCGAACCGCGGCAGCACCTCGAGACGCCGACGTTCGCGCTGGTCATCCTCGGCCTCACGCTCGCCGGCTTCGCGGTCGGGCAGCTCGGGCACGTCGAGCCGGTGTGGATCGCCGCGCTGGCCGCGCTGATCCTCGGCGTTCGGGCGCTCGCGCAGGGGAAGATCCGGCCGTGGCAGCTGGTCAGCGAGGCCGCGCCGCAGCTGTGCCTGTTCGTGCTGGGGCTGGCCGTGGTGGTGGAGGCCGTGTCGGAGCACGTCCTCGGCGGCGTGCTGCGTGACATCCTGCCGTCGTCGACCGGCCTGGTCGACCTCCTGCTGGCGGCCGGGGTGGCCGCGTTGCTGGCCAACCTGGTCAACAACCTGCCGGCGACGCTGATCCTGCTCTCCGTGCTCGGCCCGCACCCGGCGCCGGGGGTGCTGCTGGCGGTGCTCCTGGGGGTGAACATCGGCCCGAACGCGACCTACCTCGGGTCGCTGGCGACCCTGCTGTGGCGCCGGACGCTCCCGAAGCCGCCCTCGGCCCGGACGTTCCACGCCCTCGGCGCCCTCACGACGCCGCTGTGCCTGGCCGCGGCGACCGTCGCGCTCTGGCTGGGCCTCGGCTTGGCGTCGTGAACGGGCATCACGCGTGATCAGGAAGGCATTACGCGTGATCCGAGGGGCATCACGCGTGATCAGCTGGGCATCGTGATCGTCTGGCCCGGCTTCATCGTCGCGCCGCAGTCGTCGAGCGGGCCGCCGAAGCGGTCCGCGGCCACCTCGGGAATCGTCTTCGCCGCGTAGTCGCGGGCTGCCTGCAGTTTGGCCGGGTCGGTCGCCGCGTCCCGGCGGACCCAGTCGCCGTTGCGGAGGCCCTCGATCGGGGAGCTGTAGATCAGCACGTAGTCGCGGTCGAGGCGCGGGTCCAGCGCGATGCCGTTGCCCGCGGCCCAGGGACCCCACGAGTGGATGAACGTCGGCTTGACCGTGTCGAACACGTAGTCGCGCAGGCCGGCCAGGTCGTTGTCGTGGACCAGGTCGGCGATCGGCTTGTTGACCAGGCCCGCCATGTCGACCAGCTCGAGCCGGCTGGTCATCGACGAGCCGCCGAGGTCCGGCAGCAGCAGCGACGCCTTCTGCAGGCCCAGGATGTCGGCGTAGGTGTTGAAGCCGCGGCCGAAGCGGTCGGCCACCAGGCACGCCGTGATGTTCGGGTTCTTCGCGAACTTGTCCGCCGCGGCCGCGAACCCGACCGCCGACGGGACGAACGCCCCCACCAGCACCACGACGACGCCGACGCGCAGCAGCGCCTGCCGGTGGCGCAGCAGCTCACCCGCCGAGAGCGTGCCCGCGATCACGGCCAGCGGCCAGATCGGGCTGGCGAACCGGTGCTGGTACATCCAGTCGGCGACCATCACGCCGTACGCGACGATCCCGAGCCCCAGCGGCACCAGCAGCGCGATCAGCGAACGCCGCCACGGCGCCTTGACCAGCGCGAACACGATCACCAGGGCGAGCACGACCACCCCGGCCCAGCCCGCGTAGCCGACCAGCTCGAACGGCCGCTTGACGGCGTCGAACCCGGGCAGGCCCTGCTGCTTCGCCACCGACGGGTTGGCCAGGAGCCGCCCGAACTCCGCGTGCCGCCAGACGACGTACGCGCCGAACGGCACCGCGAACGCCGCCACCGACAGCAGCGCGAGCCGGAAGCTCTTCCAGAACAGCCCCGAACGCAGCAGGAACAGCGCCGCCAGCGGGTACGCGCCCGCGTAGATCAGGCCTTCCGGGCGGGTCAGCGCGGCGAACGCCACCATGACCCCGGCCCACACCGCGACCTTCGGCGTCAGGAGCACGTCCCGCTTGACCGAGACGAACAGGGTCACGCCGAGCGTGACGACCGCGAACGCGAACAGCGAGTTCTCCAGGCCGGACACGACCCAGATGACGTACGAGGGGATCGTCGCCAGCGTCAGGCCGGCGATCAGCGTCACCAGCCAGGCGAAGCGCGTGAAGATCTGCTTCGCGGCGAAGTAGCAGGCGGTCAGGACGCCGCCGGTGAACAGCAGGCCCAGCGCCTTCGGGAAGAGCACGTAGTCCGGGATGCCGAAGAGCTCGCCGTGGTCGAAGAGGCCGACGAGCTTGCCGAGGCCGAGCAGCACCATCCACGTCGGGTCGGAGAAGCCCTCGACCGGCGGGGCGCCCGGCTGCAGCACCGGGCCGAGGCCGTCGGCGAAGCTGCGGGCGTAGGAGAAGGTGATGGCGGCGTCGTCGACGATCCAGTGGCCGTAGCGGGTGGCGTGCACGGCGACCGCGGCGACGCCGGCGAGCACGGCCAGCACCGGCGCCAGGCGCGCGCCCCAGCCGCGGGTGGCCGTGGTGGTGGCCGGGTCCTCGGGGACGTCGCTCGGGGAGGTCTCGGTGAGTGCGCTAGCCGTCATGTCCTCGTCACTGTTCCGCCCGCAGGCTTCTGCCGGTGGGATACGCGCGAGCTGGCGCCCCCTGAGTGGATCCGTCGGCGGATCCGCCACCGCGGCGACGCGGTCGAGACACTGTAGCCAATACCCCATCCGGGGTCCGCCACGCGTCGGTGTTGAGCGTGATCCACCCCACACTTCCCCTGGTCGGCGCCGACCCGGTCAGACGAGGTGCGAGGTGTCGTTGACAAGGCGGACCGAAGCGTTCCCGTCCGGGTAGAACTCGACGATCGACAACGACGCCAGGTCCAGGTGCAGCCGGAACAGCAGCTGGGGTCCGGCGTCGAGGCCCATCCGGAGCAGCGTCTTGATCGGCGTCACGTGGCTGACCAGCACCAACGTCCGGCCGCCGTGCTCGGCGATCAGCTCGTCGCGGGCCTTGCGGACGCGCCGGTGGACGACGTCGAAGCTCTCGCCGCCGGGCGGCGGCACCGAGCTGTCGCTCAGCCAGGACCGGTGCAGTTCGGGGTCGCGGTCGGCCGCTTCGGCGAACGTCAGGCCTTCCCACTCGCCGAAGTCCGTCTCGATCAGGCCGGGGTGGGTCTCGACGCGGCCGCCGAGCGCGTCGGCGACGGCCTGCGCGGTCTGCTTCGTGCGGGTGAGCGGCGAGGAGACGATCGGGACGGCCTCGCCGTCGACGACCAGGCCGTCCGTCGCCGCCAGCCGCTTCGCCGCCGCGGCGGCCTGGGAGCGGCCGAGTTCGGTGAGCGGGACGTCGCCGCGGCCGGAGTAGCGGCGCAACGCCGACATCTCCGTCTGGCCGTGGCGGAGCAGGAGCAGCCGGGTCGGGGTGCCTTTCGCGCCGGTCCAGGCCACCGCCGCGCGGTCGGGCTTGCGGGTCGGCAGCTTCGGCAGGGTGGCAGCGGCCGCGGCCTTGCCCGCCGTGCCCGGGCGGCCGGCGGCGGGCTTGCCGGTGGCCGCGTCCATGGCTTCGTTGGCCAGGCGGTCGGCGTGGGAGTTTTCGGCCCGCGGGATCCACTCGTACTTGACGCGGGAGAAGCCCGCGGCCAGCCCCTTGGCCTGCTCGGCCAGCGGCTGCATGTCCGGGTGCTTGATCTTCCAGCGCCCGGACATCTGCTCCACGACGAGCTTCGAGTCCATCCGGACGTCCACAGTGGACGCGCCGAGTTCCGCCGCGGCGGTCAGGCCGGCGATCAGCCCGCGGTACTCGGCGACGTTGTTGGTGACGACGCCGAGGCTTTCCTTGCGCTCGGCGAGGACTTCGCCGTCGCTGTCCTTCACCACGGCGCCGTAGCCGGCGGGGCCCGGGTTGCCGCGGGAACCGCCGTCGGCCTCGACGACCACATGCTTCGGGGGGTCCGTGGGGGCGGAGCCCCTCGGGCGGGGCGCGGGGGTTGCACCCCCGAAGGCACCGTGCGAGGTCACAGACCCGACTCCAGGGTCCGGACCAGGATCGCGCCGCAGTTCTCGCACTGGATGACGTCGTCCTCGGGCGCGGCCTTGATCTCGTTCACCGTGTTGCGGTCCAGCTCCAGCTGGCAGGCGCCGCAGCGGCGGGCGCGCAGCAGCGCGGCCCCGATGCCCTTGTGCTCGCGGACGCGCTCGTACAGCTTGAGCAGCGGCTCCGGGAAGCGCGGCACCAGCTTCTCGCGGTCCTCGGCGCGGCGGGCGCGGGTGGTGTCGAGGTCCTTGAACGCCTCGTCGCGGCGGGCGATCGCGGCGGCGACCTCGGCCTCGGCCTTGTCGACCTCGGCGCCGGTGCGCTGGGCGTCCAGGCCGAGGGCCTCGCGCTGCTCCATCAACTCCAGCAGGTCGTCCTCGAGCGCGCTCTGCCGTCGCTCCAGGGACTGCAGCTCGTGCTCGATGTCGGTCATCTGCTTCGAGTTGACCGAGCCGGACGCCAGGAGCTTGCGGTCGCGGTCCTCGCGGGCGCGCACCGACTCGATCTCCTTCTCCTGCCGGGCGATTTCGCGGTCGAGGTCGGAGGCGGCGGTCTCCACCGACACGAGGGCGTCGCGGCGCTCGCGGGCGGTCTTCTCCCCCGCGTCGATCTCGGCCAGCTCGGGCAGGGTGCGGCGGCGGTGCGCGGTGCGCGAGAGCTCGGCGTCCACCTTGGCGAGCTCGAGCAACTGGCGCTGCACGGCGGGTTCGGCCTTCACGGTGCTCCTCTTAGCTAGATGTGCGCTCGGCGCGGACGGTCCACGGGTCGGTGCACCTCGTGGACACGTGAACGTCAACGCTACCCGCAAACGCCTGCGCCACGAGCGCCGAGGCTTGCCCGCACCAGGGCCACTCGCTGGCCCAGTGGGTCAGCCCGACCAGGGCGGGCACCGCGCCCGGGTTCGCGAGGTGCTCGCCGGCGGGGTGATGCCGCAGGTCGGCGGTGACGAAGGCGTCGACACGAGCCGCGGTGGCCTGCTTCAGGTAGGAGTCGCCGGCGCCGCCGGAGACGGCGACCGTGCGGATCGGGCGGTCCGCGTCGCCCGCGCCGAGGACCCCGGGCACGGTCGCGGGCAGGGCGTCGGCCACGCGCTGGACGAAGGCCGAGAACGGCTCCGGCTCGGGCAGTTCGCCGAGGCGGCCGATGCCGGTGACGCCGTCGGCGTTCGGCTCCAGCGGGCCGGTCACCCGCAGGCCGATGGCCGCGGCGAGCGCGTCGGAGACGCCGGGGTCGGCGGAGTCGGCGTTGGTGTGCGCGCAGTAGAGGGCGATGCCCTCGCGGATCATCCGGTGCACGAGCGCGCCCTTGGCGGTGTCGGCGGGCACGCCGTGCACGCCGCGCAGCAGCAGCGGGTGGTGGGCGACGATCAGCTGCGCGCCGGATTCGACGGCCTCTTCGACGGTCTCGGCGACCGGGTCGACGCAGAACAGCACCCGGCTGACCGGTTCGCCGGGATCGCCGCAGACGAGGCCGACGGCGTCCCAGGACTCGGCGAGCGCGGGCGGGTAGGCCTGCTCCAGGACGGTGATGATTTCGGCGAGCGCGGGCATCCGGTGATTTTGGCATGCAGTGCCGCAGCGCGGCGCGGCCCGGTTCCGGGGCAGGGGCAGGGGCGCCGCGGCGGCGACGGGCCGCCGCGGGCGCCGGGTGGGATCAGTTGCAGTTGCCGCAGCAGCCGCAGCCCTGGCCGGTGCACTTCGAGCAGCACCCGTGCATGATCGCTCTCCTTCCGGTTCGCGTCCTCGCCCGACCGACGCTAGGTGGACGCCGCGGGCCGCGGATACCGCCGAGCGGGCGGGTGACGGGTGAACCCGGCGGTTACGCACAGGCGGCGCCGAGGGGCAGCACGCGTGACGGCAAGGGCATCACGCCGATGCCGGGTGAATCGGGTGGTTACGCTCGGGACGTGACGCACATCGTCTTCGTCTGCTCCGGCAACATCTGCCGCTCCCCGATGGCCGAGCTGGTCTTCCGCGCGCGGCTCGAGGAGGCCGGCCTCGGCGACGCCGTCCGCGTGACCAGCGCCGGCACCGGTCCGTGGCACGCCGGGGAGCCCGCCGACAAGCGCGCCCGCGCGACCCTGAAGGCGCACGGCTATCCCACCTCGCACGTCGCGTCCGAGGTGTCCGGCGAGGACCTCGCCGCCGATCTGCTGCTCGCCGCGGACGAGGGGCACCTGGACTTCCTCCGCGCGCGGGTCGACGACCCGGCGAAGGTGCGGCTGCTGCGGTCGTTCGACCCGTCGGCGCCCGAGGGTGCCGAGGTCCCGGACCCGTACTACGGCGGCGACGACGGCTTCGAAGACGTCCTCGGCATGGTCGAGCGCGCGGTGCCCGGCCTGCTGGACTGGGTGCGTTCGCAGAGGTAGCGGACACGGCCCGGGAAGGCCCGGGCTACCGTGGTGGGGTGCGGTTGCGGTTCCTGCTCCGGCCCGGCTGGCTGGCTCTGACGGCGGTGGTGTTCACCTTCGCCGTCTGCTGCTTCACGCTGCTTTCGCCGTGGCAGTTCAGCCGCAACACCGAACGCGAGCAGCAGAACTCCGCGCTCGAGGCGTCCTTCACGGCGGCGCCGCTGCCGCTGGCGCAGCTGCTGCCGCCGGGGAGCGTGCCCGACCAGCGCACCGAGTGGCACCTCGTGTCGATCACCGGCCGGTACCTGCCGGACAAGGAGGTCGTCGCGCGGCTGCGGACGGTCCAGGGCGAAGGCGCGTACGAGGTGCTGACGCCGATGCGGACCACCGACGGCACGGTCGTGCTGATCGACCGCGGGTACGTCCGGCTGGACAGCAAGTCCGGCGCGCTGCCGTTCGCACCGCCGCCGGCGGGGACCGTCACCGTGACGGCCCGGGTGCGCGCGGACGAGACCGACCCGAAGAACCGCGACGCGTTCGCCGACGCCTCGACCGGCGGGCAGCTGCAGAGCTACGTCGTCGACTCCCGGGTGGTGGCGCGGGCGGGCCGGCTCGACATCCGGCCCGGCTACTTCCAGCTCGACGTCGGCCAGCCCGGCGTGCTCGGCGCGTTGCCGCTGCCGCAGACCGACTCGGGACCGTTCCTGTCGTACGCGCTGCAGTGGATCGCGTTCGGCGCGATGGCGCTGCTGGGCTGGCTGTACTTCACGGTCCGCGAGCTCAAGCCGGGCGGCGCGCTGGACGCGTCCGCCGCGCCTGCGCGGCGGAAGTCCGTCGCGGAGATCCTCGCGGAGGACGAACTCGCCGAAAGTGGCCATCAGAAGTAGGCCGGAAATGGCCCTCTTCTGAGGGCCACTTTGTCGGTGATACTCGGGTCATGCTGATCCACCCGTGGGACGCTGCTGCCGATTCCGAGTGGCGGGAGTGGCTGGCCGGGCACGACTTCGGCCAGCTGATCGCCGGCGGCCGGGGCCGCGACCTCCCGGTGGTGACGCCGGCGCACTTCGCGTTCGACGGCGATCAAACGGTGGTCACGCACCTGGCCCGCCCGAACCCGATCTGGCCGTTGCTGGAGGAGCACCCGCGGGCGCTGCTGGCGGTGGTCGGCGACTACACGTACATCCGGGCGGACTGGAACACCGGCGCGGACCCGGCGTACGGCGTGCCGACGTCGTACTACGCGACGGTGCAGCTCGAAGGGGACGTCCGGCTGGTCGACGATCCGGCGGCGAAGGCGGCCCTGCTGGACAGGCAGCTGCGGCACTTCGAGCCGGACGGGGCCCGGGCGCCGGTGAGCGCCGCCCCGGACGCGCCGGACCGGCGGCTGCTGCCGGGGATCCGCGGGATCGAGTTCACGATCACCGGGGTCCGCGCGAAGTTCAAGTTCGGCGGCAACAAGACGGCGGAGGACCGGTCGCGGATCGGGGATCGCCTCGCGGAGCGGGGCGGGCCGCTGGACGCGGCGGCGCTGGCGCAGCTGCGCCGCCGCGGCTGAGGGGGCCCAGCCGCGGCGGGCGGGTCAGCCGCCGCAGCCCGGGACGGGCAGGACGTCCAGGAAGCCGTGGATGGTCTCGCCGGTGGTGTGGTTCAGCGCGTCCGCGGTCATGTGCTGGGTGACGCCCGGCTGGTTGGCGGTCGGGTGCTGTTCGCGGATCCCGGCCGTGGTCGAGACGTCGTCGCCGGTGAAGAAGACCTTGCCGTTGTCGGCGAAGGTGATGCTCCAGGTCTGGCCGGCGACGTTGGTGTGGATCTCGAACTCCTCCCCCACGACGAACGACCCGCCGGGGCCGTCGTCGTCGTGCTTGGACTTCAGCGTGAACGACGTGCCCAGGCTGCCGAAGCCGTCCTGCTCGTAGGTGGGACCGCACCGCCGGTTCTTGGCGTCGGCGGTCCCGGTGACGACCAGCGTGAGCAGGCTCGCGGCGGCCACGCCGGCCGCAATGTGCTGGTACCGCAAGAGTTCCTCCCGGTTGTCGGCGAAGCGTTGCCTACGCTCGTCGATACGGGGAGGAGTTACACGCCCCGCCGGAAACCACGGCGTGCAGGCGCGGCTCGTGGCTGGTGCTGCGCCACCGCCGAGGGGCCGGCCCGCGATGGAGCTGTGCCGCCGGCAGCCGGGGGAGCAAGCAGGCCCGCCCACCCTGGGGGCCGGTCCCGAGTCCAGTCTATCGGCGGCATCCGGCAAAATCGCCGGAAAGCGGGCCGGCCGCCGCAACTGTCCACATCCGACGATGCCTGTGGAAAACGCAGGCCGTCGGAGAAAGCCGGCGAACGTTCAGCGGCGCCGGAAACCGGAAAGCACGGCCAGCACCACCGCGGTCGCCCCCGCCAGCCAGCCCACCACGCGCGACAGCTCCACCGCCCGCGTCACGTGCCCGGCGTCCGGATTCCGCCCCACGCCCAGCACCGGCAGCTCCGCCACCCCGTGGGGGTACACCGTCCGCCCGCCGACGCGGATCTCCAAAGCTCCCGCGAACGCCGCTTCGACCCGGCCCGCGTTCGGGCTCGGGTGGGCGATCGTGTCCCGGCGCCAAGCCCGCCACGCCCCGCCCGCCGAGCCGCCGACCACCGGGGCCGCCAGCACCGTCAAGGCCGCCGCCACGCGGGTGGGGACCAGGTGGACCAGCTCGTCCAGGCGGTCGATCGCCCAGTGGCCGCGGCGGCCCGCCCGGGCGCGGCGCAGCAGGCTCACCGTCCGGGCTCCGACCAGGCCCGGCACCCCGGCCAGAGCGCCCCACACCAGGGGGGCGACCACCGCGTCCGACGTGTTCTCCGCCAGCGTCTCCACCGATGCCCTCGACAGGGCGATCGCGCCCAGCCCGTCCGCCACCCGGGGGTCCAGTTCGGACAGTGTCGTCCTGGCCGGCTCGAAGCGGCACTCCTCGAGGTCGCGGGCCAGTTCCGTGCCGTGCAGGGCCAGCCCCGCCGCGCCGAGGACCGCCCACGTCGCCACCGCCGTCGCCGAGGCCTGGACCAGCGGGCGGCCGCGGCCGGCGCGCTCCAGCGCGGCTCCGGCGGCCACCGCCGCGGCCGCGACCACGACACCCGAGCGGGGCGGGAGCCGGCGGAACGCCGTCACCGGGGCACGGCGGCGGGGGTCGCCGAGGGCGCCGTCGGCCGCCACACCCAACACCAGTCCGATCGCGCGCGCCGCGCTCACCCGTGCCCCCCGGCGGAAGAAAAGTCCAGTTCCGCGTGGAGGCTACTCGCCCGCGTGACCGGCCTCCGATACCAGGGCGGCGATCTCGTCCCGGGCCTGGACGACGATGTCCCGCATCGCCCGCTCCGCCCGGTCCGCCTCCCCGGCGGCCACCGCCGCGGCCACCTCGGCGTGCAGCGCGATGGCTTCGGGCTGCGGCTCCGGCGGCATCAGGCCGTGCCCGGTCCGGCCGGTGAGCACCTCCGCGACGACCTCCGACAGCTGGCCGAACATCGGGTTCCGGGACGCGGTGAGCAGCAGGTCGTGGAAGGCGATGTCGAACTCCAGGAACGCCGTCAGGTCGCGGGCCCGGGCCGTGCGCGCCAGCCGCTCCCCCAGCGCCGTCAGCCGGCCGCGCTCCTCCGGGGTCGCGCGCACGGCCGCGTACCGCGCCGCGCACGGCTCGATCGCCGACCGGAGCTCGTTCAGCGTGGCCAGGGCGGCCGGGCGGGCGGAGCCGTCGAGCTGCCAGCGGATCAGCCGCGGGTCGTAGTGGTTCCACTCCGCCTGTTCCCGGACGATCACGCCGACGCGCCGCTTGCTGCTGGTCAGCCGCATCGTCTCCAGGACGCGGACGACTTCGCGCGCCACGGTCCGCGAAGCCCCGAAGCGCTCCTGGAGGTCTTCCGAGCGCACCACGGTGCCCGGGACCAGGGATCCGTTCGCGATCGCCGCGCCGAGGGCATCCAGTACCTGCTCGTGTCTCACCTGATCAACCTAGCGGTCTGATTCGATTAAGTAGTACTTCATCTTGAATAAGTAGTACTTTTGAGTTTGACTCACCTGGGCACAACGAAGTGGGAGGTGCGGATGACCGTCATCGTGGTGATGGGGGTGTCAGGCTCCGGGAAGACGACGATCGGCACGGCGCTCGCCGAGGCACTGGGCGTCGAGTACGCGGAAGCCGACACGTTCCATCCGAAGGCCAACATCGACAAGATGACCGCCGGCACGCCGCTGACGGACGAAGACCGCGCGCCCTGGCTCGAAGCCATCGCCGGCTGGATCCGCGAGCACCAGGCCACCGGCGGGGTCGTGACGTCGTCCGCGCTCAAGCGCCGGTACCGCGACGTGCTGCGCGGCGGCGGCGACATCTTCTTCGTCCACCTGCACGGCGACCGCGCGCAGCTGGCCGAGCGGATGAAGACCCGGAAGGGCCACTTCATGCCGGTGTCGCTGCTGGATTCGCAGCTCGCCGACCTCGAACCCCTCGAACCGGACGAGTCCGGAGTCGTCCTCGACAACACCGGCGGGACGCCGGCGGAGATCACCGAAGCCGCGCTGACCGCCTTCCGGGAGCACGCGTGAACGCCGTCCTCGCCGCCGGCTGGACCGGCCACTCGACCCGCCTGATCGTCGCGACCGTCGTCGCGATCGCCGTCATCGTCGTGCTCATCACGAAGGTGAAGCTGCACCCGTTCCTGTCGCTGGTCCTCGGCTCGCTCGTGCTCGGGCTGACCGCCGGCATGCCGGTCGACAAGCTGCTCAAGAGCTTCACGACCGGCGTCGGCAGCACGGTCGCGTCCGTCGGCATCCTGATCGCCCTCGGCGCGATGCTCGGCAAGCTGCTGGCCGACTCCGGCGGCGCCGACCAGATCGTCGACACCGTGCTCGGCAAGGCCCGCGGCGCCGCGCTCCCGTGGGCGATGGCCCTCGTCGCGGCCCTGATCGGGCTGCCGATGTTCTTCGAGATCGGCCTCGTCATGCTGATCCCGGTGGTGCTGCTCGCGGTCAAGCGCACCGGGAAGCCGTTGATGCTGCTGGGGATTCCCGCCGTCGCCGGGCTTTCGGTGCTGCACGGTCTCGTGCCGCCGCACCCGGGTCCGCTCGCCGCGGCCGGCGCGCTCAACGCGAACGTCGGGGTCACGCTGGCGTTCGGGCTGCTCGTCGGCATCCCGACGCTGGTCGTCGCGGGCCCGCTGTTCGGCAAGGTCGCGGCCCGGCTGGTGCCGGACGCCGTCGCCCCCGAGCGGCTGGTCCCCGAACGCGCCGACACGGACAAGCCGCGCCCGAGCTTCGCCGCGACGCTCACGACGGTGCTGCTGCCGGTCGTGCTGATGCTGGCGAAAGCGCTCTCGGACATCCTGCTGGCCAAGGACAGCCAGGTCCGCAAGATCCTCGACTTCGTCGGCGACCCGCTGATCGCGCTGCTGGCGGCCGTGCTCGTGGGCATGGTCCTGCTCGGCCGCCCGGCCGGCCTCGACCGGGCGCGACTGTCCACTGTGCTCGCCGATTCCCTGGGCCCGATCGCCGGGATCATCCTGATCGTCGGCGCGGGCGGCGGCTTCAAGCAGACCCTGGTCGACGCCGGCGTCGGCGACGTCATCACGGGCCTGGCCAAGGACGCGAACCTCTCGCCGCTGCTGCTCGGCTGGCTGGTCGCGGTGGCGATCCGCCTGGCGACGGGCTCAGCCACGGTCGCGACCGTGTCGGCGGCCGGCATCGTGGCCCCTCTCGCGGCGACCATGGACCCGTCGCACAGCGCGCTGCTGGTCCTGGCGATCGGCGCCGGGTCGCTGTTCTTCTCACACGTCAACGACGCCGGGTTCTGGCTGGTCAAGGAGTACTTCGGCCTGTCGGTCGGGCAGACCCTGAAGAGCTGGTCGGTGATGGAGACGCTGATCTCCGTGGTGGCGATCGCGCTGATCCTGCCGCTGTCGCTGGTCGTCTAGCCGCGAACGAAGGGCCGCCACCCACCGCGGGTGGCGGCCTTCTTCGCACGTTGACATGTGACCTTTTGGTCACCTATTCTCGCTCACGTGCCCGACGACGACCTGGTGTTCAAGGCGCTGGCGGATCCGACCCGCCGGTTCCTGCTCGACCTGCTCTTCGAGCGTGACGGCCGCACGCTCACCGAGCTGGAGACCCAGGTGGAGATGACCCGCTTCGGCGTCATGAAGCACCTGAAACTCCTGGAGGAGGCCGGGCTCGTCGTCGCGCGGAAGGAAGGCCGGGAGAAACGGCACTTCCTCAACCCCGTCCCGATCCGCCAGATCCACGACCGGTGGATCGACAAGTACACCGAGCGCCAGGTCACCGCGCTCCTCGACCTCAAGAACGAGCTGGAAGGCGACGAACCATGACGACCACCGTGCAGGTCCACCGCGTCTACATCAAGGCCACCCCGGAGCGCATCTGGGAGGCCATCACCCAGCCCGAGTGGACGGCGAAGTACGGCTACACCGGCCTCGCCGACTTCGACCTCAAGGTCGGCGGGAAGCACCGGACCCGCCCGACGCAGGCGTTCATCGACGCCGGGTTCACCGGTGATCTCGTCGACGGCGAAGTCCTCGAAGTCGATCCGCCGCGCAAGCTCGTCATCACGTGGAAACTGCTGATGGGTCCCGAAGGGATGGGCGCCGAGCCGTACACGACGCTCACCTACGACATCGAGGCGACGAAGACCGCCGGCACGCGACTGACCGTCACCCACGACCTCACCGGCGCCCCGCTGACCGCCGAGATGGTCGGCGGCGTGCACGAGGACGTCAACGCCGGGCCGGGCGAGAACGCCGGTGGCGGCTGGGCGTGGGTGCTCTCCGACCTCAAGTCCCTGCTGGAGACCGGCGAAATCCTGGTCCCGGCGCCGTAAGGGGGTCTGGCGGAGCCCGTCCCGCGCCGCTTCGGGCCGGGCTCCGCCAGGGTCTTCAGACGCGCTGGGTCGCCGCCTTCAACGCCGCCTTCGCGGCCTCGGAAGCGCCCAGCGTGTCGAGTCCGAACAGGGCCGCGCCCACCACGGGGTTCACGTCGACGACACGGACCACCGCGCGCGGCGCGACCTTGAGGCACCGGCGTTCGATCTCCGCGATCACCGGTGCCCCGATCCCGGTCAGGACGCCGCCGCCGAGGACGATCTCCGGGGCGTCCTCGGTCAGGTCCAGGTTGCGGAGGATCACCGCCGCGAAGACGCTGACCTCCTCGACGAACCGCGTCACGATGTCCTGCGCGACCTCGTCCCCCGCCGCCGCGACCTCGAACAGCAGCGGGCACAGGCCGTGGATCGACGCCGGGTCGATCTCCTCGAAGTGCAGGCCCTGCACCACGTCCAGGAGCGTCGGCTTCCCGAAGTACGCGGCCACCGCGGGCATCAGCGCGGTCCGCGGGCCGCGGCCGTCCTCGGCGCGGACCGCCCACCACAGGGCCTCCTCGCCGAGCCGGTAGCCGCCACCCCAGTCGCCGGAGATCTTGCCCAGCGCGGGAAAGCGGTGCACGCGGCCGTCCGGGCCGACGCCGGCACCGTTGATCCCGGCGCCGCAGACGACCGCGACCCCCACCCCCGCGCTGCCCGCCCGGAGCAGCGCGAGGGTGTCGTTGCCGACAGTCAGGGTGTCGCTCCAGCCGCGGGCAGACAGGGCCGCGTGCAGCGCCTCTTCCTCACGCGGGAAGTCGAGCCCGGCCAGGTACGCGGAGGTGTGGACCGCGTCCGGCTGCGTCCCGAACGCGGGGTACGCCTCCAGCACGAGGTCTTCCAGCGCCGCCACGCAGGCCGCGACGCCGATGTTCTGCGGCGACGCGCCGGGGCCTCTCGACTTCCCCAGCACGACGCCGTCTTCCGAGATCACCAGGACCTCGGTCTTGCTGTTGCCGCCGTCGATCGCGATGACAGCGGGCCTCATCCGCGCGCCCAGGGCAGGTACTCGCGGTTGATCTGCACGAGGGAGTCGGCGAGCGTGTCGGCCTTCGTGTACTGGCCGACCAGCGGGTGCGCGAGCAGAGCGTCCGCCACGCGGTCGCGGCCACCCTTCAGCGCGGCTTCCAACGCCAGGAACTCGTACGCCGTCGTCGCCGAAATCAGGCCCGAGAAATTCGGCTCGACCGGCGGCTGGGGGATCGGCGTCGCACCCTTCGTGTCCACAACGGACCGAGCCTCGATGACGGCGTCGTCCGGCAGAAACGGGAACGTGCCGTCATTGCGGACGTTCACCACGTGCTCCTCGGCCGGGCCGCCTGCGGTCAGCGCGTGCACCAGCTGCACGGCAGCCTCGGAGTAGTACGCGCCGCCGCGCTTTTCGAGGGACTCCGGCTTGGTCACCTGCTCCGGGTCGAGGTAGATCTTCAGCAGCTCTTCCTCGACGTCGGACACGACGTCCGCGCGCGGGCGTTCGGTGCGCTGCTTGGTGACCTGCTCGTCGTGCGCGTAGAAGTACTTGAGGTAGTACGACGGCACGACGTTCATCCGCCGCAGCCACTTCTCCGGCACACTCACCTCGTTGGAGAGGTAGTCCAGGTGCTGATCGAGGAGCTCGGGCAGGCGGTCGACGCCGTCCACCAAAGCACCGCGCTCCCAGCTCAGGTGGTTCAGTCCGGTGTGGACGAGCTTGACGTCGTCCGCGCCGACACCCAGCAGCTTCCCGAACTGGCGCTGCAGGTTGATGGCGACGTTGCACAGCCCGACCGCGCGGTGCCCTTCGTTGAGCAGGGCACGCGTGACGATGCCGACCGGGTTCGTGAAGTTGACGATCCACGTGTCGTCACCGGCGATCTTGCGGACGCGGTCGGCGATGTCCAGCACCACCGGCACCGTGCGCAGCGCCTTCGCCAGCCCGCCCGCGCCGGTCGTCTCCTGGCCGACGCAGCCGCAGGCGTGCGGAAACGTCTCGTCCGAGCGCCGCGCCCGCTGGCCGCCGACACGCAGCTGGATCAGCACCGCGGAAGCGCCGTCGACGCCTTCTTCCAGCGACTGCGTGGTCCGTACCCGCGCCGGGTGGCCGGCGTGGTCGAGGAGCCGCTGGCTGAACCCGCCGACCGCCTCGACGCGGTAGGCGTCCGGGTCGACCAGCACGATCTCGTCGACGTCCAAAGTGGACCGGCGGCCGGCGATCCCGTCGATCAGCTCCGGCGTGTAGGTGGACCCGCCACCGACGACTGCCAGCTTCATCCCTTGACTCCCGTGAATGTGATGCCCTTGACGAACGACTTCTGGGCGAAGACGAACAGCACGATCACCGGCGCCATGATCAGCGCGGTCGCCGCCATCGTCATGTTCCACTCGACGTGGTGCATGCCGCGGAAGGACGCGATCGCGAGCGAAAGCGGCCAGTGATCCTGGTTCTCGCCGGTGTAGAGCAACGGCCCGAAGTAGTCGTTCCAGGTGAACAGGAAGCAGAACATGGCGGTGGCCGCGATCCCCGGCTTGGCCATCGGGATCAGCACGCGGTACATCGCCTGGAACTCGTTGCAGCCGTCGATCTTCGCGGCTTCGAGGTAGTCCTTCGGAATGGTGAGGAAGAACTGCCGGAGCAGGAAGATCGAGAAGGCGTCGAAGAAGAAGTACGGCACGATCAGCGGCACCAGCGTGCCGGTGAGACCCATCCGCACCCACAGGTCGTACAGCGGCACGACGGTCACCTGCGGCGGCAGGAGCATCGCGGCCACGGTCAGCATGAAGAACAGGTTCTGCCCGCGCCACTTGAGTTTCGACAACGCGTAGGCCGCCGGGATCGCCGAAAGCAGCGCCCCCACCGTCGCCAGCGCCGAATACAGCAGGCTGTTGCCGAAGTATTCGAGCAGCGGCGCCTTCTGGAACACCTTGACGAAGTTCTCGAAGTGCCATTCCGTCGGCCACAGGCTCGCCGTCATCGCCTGGTCGCTCGCCATCACCGCGGTGAGGAAGACGAACAGGATCGGCAGCATGAAGATCACGCCCATGGCGATGCCGACCGAATGCAGCGCGATGAACGACAGCCGCTTGTCCCAGTTGCGCTTGAACCGCACCTTCGGCGGTACGCCCGCCGCTTTTTGCGGCGCCTCGGCCAGTGCGGTCATGCCCCCTCCTCCTGGTGCTGCGATTTCCTGAGCTGCCGCACGAGAATCCAGGTGAAGACGGACGAGACGATGAACAGCAGCACCGCCATCGCCGCCGCGTAGCCCATGTTGAAGTACCGGAAACCCTGGACGTACAGCCAGATCGGGTAGGTCAGCGTCGAGTTCTGCGGCGCTCCGATGAGCTTCGAGTTGCCGGCGACGTCCGCCGTGCCCGCGCTCGCGGATGCCGCCACGATCGCCTGCGTGAAGAACTGCAGTGCGTAGATGATCGAGTTGACCACGCCGAACAGCAGCACCGGCGAGATCGACGGCAGCGTGACGTGCCAGAACCGGCGGATCGGCCCGGCGCCGTCCAGCTCGGCGGCCTCGTACTGCTCGGTGGGGACGTCCAGCAGCGCGGCGAGGATGATGATCATCAGTTCGCCGGAGCCCCACAGCGCCAGCAGCGTCAACGCGGGCTTCGACATCGCGGGGCTGTTGAACCAGAGCCCGCCGTCGATGCCGACGAGCCGCAGGAACCGGTTGACCGGCCCGAACTCCGGGTTGAACACGAAGACGAACGCCAGCGTGGCCGCCGCGGGCGGGGCGAGCGTCGGCAGGTAGCAGAGCGTCCGGACCAGGCCGACGCCCGACTTCAGCCGCGAGATCACCGACGCGACGCCGAGGGAGAACACCACGCGGCAGACCGTCAGGACGACCACCAGCCACAGCGTGTTGTACGCGGCCGTGCCGACCAGCGGCTCGCTGGTGAACATCCGGACGTAGTTGTCGAAGCCGATGAACTGCGGCGGGTTGATCAGGTCGTAGCGGGTGAAGGAGTAGTAGACCGTGGCGATCAGCGGGTAGCCGAAGAAGATGAGGAACCCGATGAACGCCGGAGCCATGAAGAACAGGACGGTCCGGCGGCGCTTGGCCCGGCGGGCCCCCGCCCGCACCTTCGCAGGTGCGGACGGGGAGGCCTTTTCGGCGAGCGGGGGCGAGGTACTCGTTACCGCCGAGACCCCATCGGACAGAGTCATCCGCCCGCGCCCTTCTGCTTGAGCTCGTCGTCGATCTGCGCGTCGACCTTCTTGAGGCCCTCGGTCAGGTCGGGGATCGAGCCGGCCTGCCACTTCTCGGCGAAGTCGTTGACCGCCTTGAGGTGCGCGTCGCCGATCGGGGTGGTCTGGTTGGCGACCAGCTTGCCGCTGTCGTAGATGTCGAGGAACGTCTTGAACTGCGGCTGCAGGTCCAGCTTCGGCGAGGTGAGCGACGCCTTGGTGCTGGGCACGTTCTTCAGGCCGTTGGCCATGTCCACCAGGGTGTCGGTGTCCAGGGTGACCTGCTTGATCAGCTCCCACGCGGCGCCGGGGTTCTTGGCACCCTTGGGGATGGCGATGATCGTGCCGGTGGTGAAGCCGCCGCCGTAGTGGTCGGCCATGCTGTCGAGCACCGGCGCCGGTGCGGTGCCGTAGTTGACGTTGGGCGCCTGGTCCTTGAGGAACGCGGTGCGGAACTCGCCGTCGTAGATCATGGCGAGCTTGCCCTTGTGGAAGCCGTGGTCGGCGGAGTACTCGTCACCGAGGCCGGCCTTGAACTGCTCGACCTTGGCGTGGCCGCCGTAGAAGTCGATCAGCTGCTTCTGGAACTCGAACATCGCCTTCCAGCCGGGGTTGGTGGCGAGGTCGGACTTGCCGTCCGGGCCGAGGAAGGGCGCGCCGAAGTTCGGCGCCCAGTACTGGGCCTGGTTGGCGTAGAACGGCATCGAGGGCAGGAAGCCGGCGACCTTGATCGAACCGTCCGGGTTGAACTCGGTCAGCTTCTTGGCCGCCTCGAACAGCTCCGACGTCGTCTTCGGCGGCGAGGTGATGCCCTTCGCCGCGAACATGTCCTTGTTGTAGTAGAGGCCGTAGACGTCGGCGAGCATCGGCATCGCGCACCGCTTGCCCTGGTACTCGGTGTAGTTGCGGACCGCTTCGGGGATCTGGTTCAGGTCGATCTTGTCGCGCTCGATGTAGGGCTTGAGGTCCTGGAAGCTGCCGGTGGAGCACCAGGCACCCAGGTTGTCGGTGTAGAAGGAGATCGCGACGTCGGGTGGATTGCCGCCGCGGATCGACTGCGTCAGCTTGTCGTCGTCCTGGTTGCCCTCGTGCTTGATCTCGATGTTCGGGTACTTCGCCTTGAGCTTGTTGAGGCCCGCGGTGACCACGCCGTACTCGCGGTCGGTGAACTTGGAGTACACGGTGATCGTGAGCTTGTCGTCCTTGCCGGGCGCGGCCGCCGCGTCACCGCCGCCGCTCGGGGCGGCGGCGCCGGAGCAGGCGCTGGTCAGCAGGACGGACGCCGCGGCGGCGGCCACAAGCAGGGCGCCGCGACGGGTCCGGGTGGTAGGGGGCATGGCCCTCCTCCTCATCGGTTGGGGCGGGGACGGGTGTTGTCGCCCTCAGGCCTGCGCGACCCGAGGAGCGTGGGGGTGACGACGCCGAAGACGTCCTCACGGGTGGTGGCGAGCGCGGACTGCAGCGCGCCCGCGCGGACGGCGTTGCCCTGCACGGACGCGCACCCGACGGGCGTGCGCGGCAGGACCAGCTCGTGCAGTTTTTCCTGGACGAGCGCGGCGAACGGCTCCCCGCCGGCCCGGCTGGTGTCGCCGCAGAGGAGCACGAGCTGCGGGTCGGCGACGGCGACGAGGTTGGCGACGCCACCGGCGACCCGCTTGGCGAGATCGTGCCGGAAGGGATGGTCCGGTCCGGTCTTCGCCACGGCGTCCCAGGCGGTGCCGGCCTGGACACCGTGGGCGGCGGCGAGACGGCAGATGGCGGGCGAGTCGACCAGGTTGCCGAACCGGGCGCCGGCCTCGGGCCAGACGTCCCCGGTGTCCACAGTGGCCGGATCGGGCACCCGCATCCAGTCGATCTCGCCGCCCCCGCCGGTGGCCCCGCGCAGCAGCCGCCGTCCGATGACGACGGCGCCGCCGACGCCTTCGGACAGCCACACCATGACGAAGTCGTCGACGTCCTGGGCCTGCCCGACGGTCATCTCCTCGACCGCGACCAGGTTGACGTCGTTCTCGATCAGGACGTCGACGCCGAGTTCGTCGGACAGCTTCTGCGGGACGTCGAAGCCGAGCCAGCCGGGGATGTGCGGCGCGGAGGACAGCAGCCCGGTCCGCGGATCGAACGCCCCCTGCGCGCCGATCACGACGTGGGCCAGGTCCTCTCTTCTGATCCCGGCTTCTTCGGCGACGGTTTGGAGGGCTTCGCCGAAGGTCCCGACGACGTCGGCGCCGGCGTGCACGGGCAGCGGCGTCTGGTACTCGGCGAGCACGACCCCGGCGACATCGGCGACGACGAAGTCCGCCTGGTGCGGCGTGAGATCGACGGCGGCGACGAAGGCGAGGCTGCCGTTGGCCGCCCAGAGCTGGGCCCGGGGTCCCCGGCCACCACCCCGTACGCCGGCCTTCGTGACGAGGTTGTCCTGTTCGAGCCGGGTGAGCAGCTGCGCGGTGGCGGGCTTGGAGAGCCCGATGGCGAGTTCGAGTTCGGCCCGCGTGAGCGGCCCCTCCCGCAGGAGGACCTCGATGGCGGCGCGATCGTTGATCTCGCGCAGCATCCGCGGGCTACCGGCTCGCACTCGTTCCTCCGGACTTAATTAGGATACTTTACAGACGGTTTCCGGGGACTGTAGTGAGCCGGGGCACAGCCGTCAACGGTCTCGTGAAACGGCCAGGTAACGCTTGGCTCGAGTGCACGGAGCGCAACAAGAACGGCCCCGGCGGGTAGCCGGGGCCGTTCTGTGGTCGCAGTCAGTGGCGGGCGGTTACTCCTCCGCGTCCGCCCAGGCCTTGAGCATCACGCGGGCGATGGACGAGTTCCCCGGCAGGATCATCTCCGCCGCCCCACCGGCGATCGGTGTGGGGCGGGATCCCTCACCCCGCGCCGAGCTGTTCTCGAACGCCGCGCGCACCTCCGCCCGCGACACCCACAACGCCTCTTCGATCTCGCCGTCCGCCGGCACCAACGGCAGGGACCGATCAGCCCGGGCCGTGAACCCGAGCATGATCGACCGCGGGAACGGCCACGGCTGGCTGCCGAGATACCGCACGTCGGACACCGAAGCGCCCACCTCTTCGCGGATCTCCCGGACCACGCACGCCTCGAGGGACTCCCCCGCCTCGACGAACCCGGCCAGGACCGAATACCGCCCCGCCGGCCAGATCGGCTGGCGGGCCAGCAGCACGTGCGAGCCGTTGACGCCCTCCAGCGAATGGACCAGGCAGATCACCGCCGGGTCCGTTCGGGGGTACTCCTCGCGGCCGTCGTTCGTGCACTTGCTCGCCCAGCCGAACTGGATCAGCTCCGTCGGGCTGCCGCAGCGCGTGCAGAACTTCGCCTGGCGACGCCAGAACCGCAACGCCTGGGCCGTCGTGAACAGCCCGGCCGACGTGTCGTCCAGGAGGTCTCCGTAACCGCGCAGCTCGACCCAGACCTCGCCGTCCGCGCGCGGGACCTCCTCCACGAAACCCCAGCTGCCCGCCATCTTCACGGTGTCGGCCGAACCCGAGGGCCCGCCCGGCAGCGACCAGTAGTCGACGTCCTGCCACTCGCCGAGGAACACCGCCTCGGGCGGTGGCGCCGACCCGAAGTCGACGGCCTTCCGGAACGCCAGCGTCGACGCCCCCTCGGCCACCGGGGTGCGCCCGGTGTCGTCCAAGAGGACGACCCGGGCGTCGGGCCACCGCGACACCAGCCGCGAAGGGTTGGTGCGCAAGTCCTCCTGACGATCCACTGTGGACCGGGAGAGCGTCGGCAGCGCACCGAGGGTGAACGGGACGGACATCAGGCCGGCTCGCCCACGACGACGTCGCCGAGCGCCAACAACTTGCGCTCCAGCACCGCCGCGTCGCCGACCACCACGCCCGTGAAGCGCTTGGGCGCGAAGTACTTCAGCGCCGCTTCCGCGACGTCGTCAGCGGTCACCGCCGCCACCCGGGCCGGGTGCTCGTTCAGCCACTCCAGGCCCAGCCCGGTCGAGGCCAGCGCCAGCACCTGGCCGGCCAGCCCGGCCTGCGACGACGTCGACGTCAGCAGCGAACCGATCGCGTACTGCCGCACCGACTCCAGCTCGTCGCCGGACGGCGGGACCTGGCCGAGGCGGCCCAGCTCGTAGCGCGTCTCCAGCAGCGCCGGGGCCGTCGCGTCGGTCGCGGTGTCCGCGTCGACGTTGACCACCGCCGTGCCGTCGGTGAACTCGAAGCCCGAGTGCGCGGAGTACGTGTACCCCTTGTTCTCGCGGATGTTCTCCACCAGCCGCGACGAGAAGTACCCGCCGTAGGCCAGGTTCGCCAGCTGCAGCGCCGCGTAGCCCGGGTCCGTGCGCGGGATCGTCTGCGCCGAGAGCCGGATCTGCGACTGCACCGCACCCGCGCGCGGCACCAGCAGCACATTCGGGCCGGTCAGGTCCGGCAGCGGCGGCAGCCGGACGGCGGAGCGGTCCGACGCCCAGCCACCGAGCACCTTCTCCAGGTCGCCGACCACGGCGGCCGGGTCCAGGTCACCGACCAGCACCATGACCGAACCGCGCGGCAGCACCGACGCCTGGTGCAGCGCCCGCACCTGCTCGGGCGTCACGACGGCGACGTCTTCGGCGCGCGGGACCTCGCGCGTCGCCGGGTGGTCGCCGTAACGGTGCTTCTGCAGGGCCTCCCGCGCGATCGTGCGCGGCTGCGTACGCGAGACGGCGATCCGCTCGACCAGCCGCTCCTTCTCGCGCGCGATCTCCTCGTCCGCGTACGTCGCCCCGGTGAGGACGTCGCCGAGCACGTCGAGGAACGTCGGCAGCTTGTCGGCCAGCGCGGACCCGGTGAGCACCAGGCGTTCCGGGTCGACGCCCGCGCCGATGTCGCCGCCGATCAGGGCCAGCTCGGCGTCGATCTCGATGCGGTTGCGGCGGGCCGTGCCGGTCAGGATCGTCTCGGCGAGCACCTCGGCGATCGCCGGGTGCAGGGCGTCGTCACCCGCGAACGGGATCCACAGCCGCGCCTCGACCATCGGCACGGTCGCCTTGCGCACGGCGAGCACCCGCAGACCGTTCGACAGCTCGGTGTCCACATGGGACAGGTCGGCGGCGGCCCGCTGCTGCCCGAGCGGCGGCAGCGGCCGCGGCCCCCGCGCGGTGCGGCCGATCTCCTCCGCGCTGCGGTGCGTTGCTGAAGTCACTGCTCGTTGTTCCCTTCCGAAGCGGGCTTGACCACCAGCACGGCGCGCGCGTCCGGGCGCAGCGCCTTCGCCGCCGCCGACACGGCTTCCGCGGTGACGGCGGACATCCGGTCCGCGAGCCGGTACACCAGCGACGCGTCGCCGTAGAGCAGCTCGAACGAGCCGAGGGCCAGGGTCCGGGACACCAGCCTGTCGTGCTCGGAGTGCAGGCTCGCCGTCCAGCGGGCGGTGACCTTGCGCAGCTCCTCCTCGCTCGGCGGGGTCTCGGCGAGCTTCTCCAGCTCGTCGTCGAGCGCGGCGAGCACGCGCTCGCGGGACACCTCGTGCGGGTGGATCAGGGTGATGGTGAACGTGTCGGGGTCGCGGGCCTCGAACGGGCCGAACAGCCCGGCGCCGGCGCCGATGTCGACCACCAGGGGCTCCTTGTGCACCAGCCGCTGCTGCAGGCGGGAGCCGTCGCCGTCGGTGAGCACCCCGGCCAGCACGAGGTAGGCCAGGTAGCTGTCGACGTCGTTGATCGGGTCCGGCATCCGGTAGCCGATGCCGAGCGCGGGCAGCGGGGCGTGCGCGTCCTCGACCTCGCCGTGCAGCTCCGTGGTCGGCAGCGGCTCGGCGAACGACGGCCGCTGCGGCGCGGGCCGGTGCGGGACGTCGCCGAAGTGGTCCTCGATCAGCTTCTTCGCGTTGTCCACTTCGAAGTCGCCCGCCACCGTGAGCACGGCGTTCGCCGGCGAGTAGTAGGTGTCGAAGAACGCCGCGCAGTCGTCGACGGTGGCGCTTTCGAGGTCCTCGAAGCCGCCGTAGCCGTTGTGCGCGTTGGGGAACGTCGAGTACAGCACCGGCGGCAGGGTGATCCACGGGAACCCGCCGTAGGGCCGGTTCAGCACGTTGAGCCGGATCTCCTCCTTGACGACGTCGATCTGGTTCGCCAGGTTCTCCGCCGTCAGCTTGGGCGCGCGCATGCGGTCGGCTTCGAGGAACAGCGCGCGCTCGAGCGCGGCGCTCGGGAGCACCTCGAAGTAGTCGGTGTAGTCCGGGTGGGTGGACCCGTTGAAGGTCCCGCCGCTGGACTGCACGTGCCGGAAGTGCGCGAGTTTCTCGAGGCTCTCGGAGCCCTGGAACATCAGGTGCTCGAAGAGGTGCGCGAAACCGGTGCGCCCCTCCGGCTCGGAACGGAAACCCACGTCGTAGTGCACGCTGACGCCGACCACCGGCGCGGTCGCGTCGGGGGCGAGGACCACGCGCAGACCGTTGTCGAGGGTGTATCGGACGAGCTCGGGATCGGCCATGGCCCCACCCTACGACGACCCCGCCCTTCCCGGCGTCCCGGCTCGTGAGTGGTAAGGCGCGTTCTGACTCGCCTTGCCACTCACGAGCTCGAGAAGGTGACCACGGTGGGCCGCGGCGAACGTCCCGGCCAGCGCGGTCGCGAAGGATCCGGCCTGGTCAGGGGTGATGTCGCCGGCGTGCCAGTAGACCCGCGGCGGCACCTTGAGCCCGTCGAAGGCGGCCACCCACGAGGCCAGTTCGCCCAGAGCGAGCGCGTACGGCAGGCCGCGGGAGAAGACCAGTTCGCGCTGCGGCTTGTCGAGGTCCTTCGCCCGGATCTCGGTGATGCCGCGAAGCCGGCGTGCGACGTCGGCGCCCGCCCGGCGGCGCGCGGGCAGGGCCGCCGACGTCCCGACGGCGACGACGCCGGCCAGCGCGAGGATGACGCCGAGCTGGGCGTAGCCGACGGTCAGGGCCAGCAGGACGGTGAGGAACACGCCGTAGCAGCAGACCCGGACCCCGGCCCGCCGCAGCCGCCCCGTCGCGAACCAGCCGCGCCGGACGACGTCGGCGGTCAGCTCGGCGCGGGGAACCTCGACGTGCCGCGGCCGCAGGTCGGCGAGGGTCACCGGCTCGTCCGGCACGACGGCCGCGTACACCGCACGTTCGAAGGCGGTCAGGTGCTCGTCGGGTGGGTTGCGCCGGGCCAGCGTGGGGCCGTCGCTCACCCAGAGGTAGTTGCGGACGGCGAGGTCCAGCACGGTCGCGGCCAGGTCGAGCGGCCCGGCCCGGCCGCGCAGGAGGAGGCCGACGTGGCCCGGCAGCACCCCGGCGGGGGATGCGAACTCCCCCGCTTTCCCGTGGAAGCTCCCACCCGGCGCCTTCCCGTGACGGCGGCGGGCGAGGAGGACCCAGCCGGCCGCGGCCAGGAGGAGCGCACCGAAGGCCGCCCACGCCCAGGCGACCGGGGCGGTCAGGACGAACGCCCCGCCGAGCGTCTTCGCCGGGACCAGGACTTCGTTCGCCGGGACGGTTCCCGCGGGCAGCTCGACGGTGGCGGTCATCGCCTGGCCGGCGGCGAGGTTCTGCTGGCTGAAGCGGGTGAGGCCGGCGTGGTCGATCTGCGCGGCCCCGCACGGCAGGTCGCCGGCGAGGCAGTCGACGGCGACCGGGATCTTCGGGGCCGCGAAGGAGGCACGGAGGAACTTCAGCTCGGCGCTCCAGCCGCCGGCCAGCTCCCAGGTGACCCGGTCGCCGGCCACCGCACCGTCCACTGTGTACCGGACGATCGACGTGCCCGCGGTGAGGTGGACGGTGAACGCGCCGGAGTCCACGTTCGCCGTCCCGCTGCCTTCCAGGACGACGTCCCGGACGCCGTAGACGCGGTCGCGGTGGTGCGGCGCCGGGACGCGCAGGGCGACCCGGCGGTCCATCGTCATGCCCTCGGGGACCGAGATCGCTTCGGCGACCGACAACGAGCCGTCGCGCTGGACCTTGAGCTGGATTTCGGCGCTCTGCGGCAGCGCCGGCAGGGGCGGCTGGTCCGCGGGGGCCGCGGTCAGGAAGAGCGCCAGGAGCGCCCCGGCGAGCACGGTCAGCGGGCCGCGGCGGCGGTGAGCACGCCGTCGAGCGCGGTCAGGAACGACGGGAACTGCGCCCCGAACCGGCGCAGGTCGGGCTCGGCCTCCATGCCGCCGTACCAGTACAGCCCGGCCGAGCCGTCCGCCGACGGGTTCAGCGCGGCGAAGGTGCCGAGCCAGCGTTCGGTGTCGCCCAGCACGACCGCGTACGGCAGCGAACGGGAGAAGACGAGCTCGCGGTCGGCCGGCGGGATGTCCTCGGCCCGGGCGGTGTGCAGGTAGTCGAGCAGCCCCCGGACCTGGCCCACCAGGGCCCGGCCGCGGGCGGTGCGCGACGGCAGCAGCGCGGCCACCGCGGCGACGGCGAGCCCGGCGAGCGCGACGGCGACGCCGAGCAGCGCGTACCCGACGGTGAAGGTGAGCACGGCGGTGGCGACCAGGCCGAGGGTGAACACGCCGGCGCCGAGCCAGGTCAGCCGGCCGCGCGCGGTGTCCGGGCGGCGGGAGAACCAGCGCTTGGTGACGACGTCGGCGTACATCGCGTCGCTGATCCGGCGCAGGTCGAGCCCGCCGCGGGCGCGCAGCTGCGACACCAGCACGGAGTCGGTGCCCGCCGGCAGCAGCGTTTCGTAGACGGCCCGTTCGAAGGCGTGCAGGTGCTCGTCCGGCGGGTTGCGGCGGGCGAGCTGCCAGTCGGGCCCCGGGACTTCGGCCAGCCACAGGTAGTTGCGGACGGCGAGGTCGACGACGGTGGCGCTGATGTCCACGACGTCGACGGTCTCGTCGACGACCGTGCCGACCTGCCCGGGCAGCACGCCGTCCGGGCTGGCGAAGAAGACGCGGTCGCCGTCGCGCAGGAGGACCTCGACCGGCCCGGTGGCGGCGTGCAGCGCGCCGGCGTCCTGCTTGCGGCGCCGCCACACGAAGAGCGCGGCCGCGACGAGGAAGACGAGCAGGACGGCGAAGGCGATCCCTGTCGGCGGCGTCAGCGCGAACGCGTTGGCGAGCAGGCCGATGTCGGCGAACTTCGCGGTGGCGGGGACGGTGTTCGCGGGCAGGCCGACGAGGAGGTCGACGCGGTCGCCGGGCCGGACGTCGTTCTGTTCCAGGCGCACGACTCCGGTGTGGTCGAGCTCGGACAGGGTGCAGCGCTGGTTCGAGCCGACCGGGCCGGCAAAACAGTCCACAGGGGACAATTGCGGCGTCGGGGCGAGGAAGGACGCGGTCAGCTTGGCCAGCGGGGTGTCGAAGCCGCTCGCGACCTGCCAGCGGGCCTGCTGGCGGCCGTTCAGGTCGGCGACGGCGCCGTCGACGGTGTACGTGGCGCTGCCGGCACCGGCCGGGAAGGTGAGGACGAGCTGGTCGCCGGTGAGTTCGCTGGTGGCGCCCTCGGTTTTGACGTCGCGGACGGCGAAGACGCGGTCCTGGTCGTCGCTTGCGGGGACCTTCAGCGGCACGCGGGAGACGAGCTGCTGCCCGCCGGGCACGGTGACGTGCTCGGTGACGGAGAGGGAGCCGTCGCGGAGGACCTTGAGGGCGACGTCGGCGGTGGGCCCCGCGGGCGGCTGCACGTCCTGCCCGGTGAGCAGCTGGGGTTTCTTGACCTGGTCTTCGGGCAGGTTCGGCAGCACGGGCCCGGCGGAGGGCCCCTGCGCGGCGGCCGGCCCGGCGCCCAGCACGACGGCCGCGACGGCGATCGCGGCGGCGGCCCCCCGTTTCATCGACACAGCACCACACCCTAGAGCACCCGATCTATGCTGACGCCCGGAACGGCGCGATCACCGCAGGTACGCCGCTTCCGACGGGGAAATCGCACGGGGGGTTCCACTCGATGACGCACGGCCCGCAGGGTCCTGGTCCGCATGACCCGAGGCGCCGGCCGCCGCTGCCACCCCCGGGAGCGCGGCCGTTGCCGCCGCCGGGGGTCAGGCCGCTGCCGGGGCAGGGTGGCACGCCCCGGCCGGGCAGCGCACCCGGGCAAAGCACGCCAGGGCAGGGTCGGCCGCGAGATCCCTTCGGTGCTCCCGTGCAGCAGCCGCCGGGTTCCGGCGGCGGGCCGCGTCCGGGTGGGCCGGTTCCGGGCCACCCGCCGCAGGATCCGGCCGGGCCGCCGCCGCGCGCCCCGTTCGGCTATCCCGCGCCGCCGCCCGCCCGGGCGCCCCTGCCGCCGCCCACCGCGGCCCCTCCCCCGGCCTTCGCGCCGCACCACACCCCTCCGCCGTACTTCGGGCCGCGGTTCGCTCCCGGCTACCGGCCCTACGTCGCCAAGAAGTCGAACACCGGGGTGATCGTCGCCGTCGCCGTTCTCGCGATCGTCGCCGTCGCCGGGGGCCTGGTGGCCGCCGTTGCCCTCTCCGGGCACCGGAAGCAGCACGTCGCCGACGCCGGTTACTCCAGCACCTACCCCACCACCACCGGCGAAACCACCACCGAAACGACCACCACCGAGCCGACCACGTCGTCGGCCGAAGAGACCTCTCGCACCACAGAGCGCCGGCCCCCGACCTCGCAGCCGCCCGCCGGGCCGCGGCCGGTCGCCGCCACCGGGGACAACCCGCTCTTCGCCCGGGCCGACTACGGCCTGCAGAACATCCCGTGCTCGCTGAGCCGCTGGGCCACCGACCAGAACAGCGCCACGAAGTTCTTCCAGTCCGGCATCGCCTGCCTCGACGCGATGTGGTCACGCATGCTCGGCGGCGCGGACCTGCCGTTCGCGTCGCCGAAGCTGGCCGTCCCGCGGTCCCTTTCCGAGTCGTCGACCCCGTGCGGCAGCGGCGGCACCACCACCGGCGTCACGCCCTTCTACTGCCCGGGCAACAACACGATCTACATGCCGATGGACCGGATCGAGATCGAAGCGTGGGGCAACCACCCCGGCCCGTACCTGTCGATCCTGGCCCACGAATACGGCCACCACGTGCAGAACCTGGCCGGCATCTCCGAGGCGTACGGCAACCAGCGCTACGACGCGGGCGCCGACTCCGCGACCGGCCTGGAACTGTCGCGGCGCATGGAACTCGAGGCGCAGTGCTTCTCGGGGATGTTCCTCGGCTCGGCGTCGGTCTCGGGCGGCTCGGTCGACAAGAACATCTACAACGAAGCCTGGAACGCCCAGGACCGCGGCGACGACTACGCCCGCAACGGCAAACGCGACCACGGCAGCGCCAGGCACAACATCTCCTGGTGGCAGCACGGCGCCACGAAGAACCGCAACCAGCAGTGCAACACGTGGCTCTCGCCCTCGGGCGACGTGTCCTAACTCGGTGGCGTGAACGGGTTTTCGGCGGGCACCGCGGTCCCGGACGGCGGTGTCGGCGGTTCCGCAAAGCCCGGCGAAGGCGCCGCAAAGCCCGGCGAAGGCGCCGCGTGGCCGTGAAACGCCCGGGCGTGGTCGCGGTTGCGCCGCTCGGCCAGCACCGCCGCCAGGAACGCCCACGGCGGCACCCCCGGCGGCACCGGTGTCCCGAGCGCGTTGCCGACCTGCTGCGCCAGCCCCCACCCGAGCGCGTGCGACGCCTCCGGACGCAGCTCGGTGAACCGGGCGAGGAACTGGCGGCTCGCCAGGGCCAGGTCGTCGGGGAGGCGGGTCAGGTCCAGCTGCGCCGCCCAGCCCTCCAGGCCCGGCGGCATGCTGATCGCCGCGTAGCCCGCGCTCGCCGGGACGCGCTCGCGGACCACCAGCGTTCCCGCCAGGAAGTCGCCGACGCGGCGGCCGTTCGACGAGCACAGCGACACGATCACCGCGACCGCGCCGAACAAGCCCAGCGCCCAGAAGTCCACGACGAACCCGGCCAGGCCGCGCACCAGCGCGTGGCGGAAGCGGATCGGGCCGCCGTCGACGCGGACCACGCGCAGGCCCACCGCCATCTTGCCCAGCGACCGGCCGCGCGAGAGCGTCTCGAACACCACCGGGTAGCCGACCATGACCAGCACCGTGCACACCAGCAGCAGGGCCACGAACAGCCCTTCGTCGGTGGCCGGCAGCGCGAACGCCAGCACCATGCCCAGGCCCAGCAGGGCCGCGAACTGCAGCAGCACGTCCAGTGCCATCGCCACGGCCCGGCTGGCGAGCTTGGCCACCCGCAGGTCGAGGACGACCGCTTCGCCGGTGACCAGCTCCGATTCCTCGTGCACGAAGCCCAGCGTAACGACGGATAGGGTGGGGCCGTGGATGTGGACGTCTTCGTCGCGGCGCACGCGGCGGAGTGGAACCGGCTCGGCGAGCTGACGCGCCGTGGCGGCAAGCTGACCGGGCCCGAAGCCGACGAGCTGGTGACGCTCTACCAGCGGGCCGCGACGCACCTGTCGATCGTCCGGTCGGTGGCACCGGACCCGGCGCTGGTCGGACGGCTGTCCGGGCTGGTCGCCCGGGGCCGGTCGGCGGTCGCCGGGTCGCACAGCCCCGCCTGGCGCGAGGTCGCCCGGTTCTTCACGCGCCGGTTCCCGGCCGCGGTCTACCTGTCGCGGCGGTGGTGGATCCCGGCCGCGCTCGTGTCGATCGCGGTGATGGCGGTGATCGCCGTCTGGGTCGCGCGCGACCCGGTGGTGCGGGCGTCGATCGCGTCGCCGGACGAGCTGAACGCGCTCACCAAACCCGGCGGCCAGGCCGAAAGCTACTACTCGACCGGCCCGGCGGCGTCCTTCGCCGCGCACGTCTGGACGAACAACGCGTGGGTGGCGGCGACCTGCCTGTTCCTCGGCATCGCGCTGGGCCTGCCGGTGATCGGCGCGCTCTGGCTGAACTCGCTCAACGCCGGGCTGATCATCGGCGCGATGAGCGCGGCCGGCCGCGGCGACGTGATGATCGGCCTCCTGCTCCCGCACGGCCTCCTGGAGCTGACGGCGGTGTTCGTCGCGGCGGGCACGGGCCTGAAGCTGGGCTGGACGGTGGTCGACCCGGGCCGCCGCTCCCGCACCGCGGCGCTGGCCGAGCAGGGCCGGTCGGTGGTCGTGATGGCGCTCGGGCTGACGTGCGTGCTGTTCGTGTCCGGGATCATCGAGGCGTTCGTGACGCCGTCGGGCTGGCCGACGTGGCTGCGCGTGGGCATCGGCGTGGCGGTCGAAGTCCTGTTCCTGGTCTACGTGTTCACGCTCGGCCGTCGCGCGGCGAAGGACGGCGAAGTCGGTGACCTCGACGCGCGCGACATCGGGGACGCACTGCCCGAAGCGGCCTAAAGCCGAGTGCGGGAAGGGTCAACTCGCGTGATCAGGAAGCCGACACGTGTGTCTGGAGGGTCGACACGGCGAACGCCGGCCGTGTCGGCTCGGGAATCACGCGTGTCGACCCGTGGATCACGCGTGTCGACTCGCTGATCACAGCCGCCCCGCCGCCTTCAACGCCAGGTACCGGTCCGCCAGCGCCGGCGGCAGGTCTTCCGGAACCGCGTCGACGACACCCACGCCGTGCCGGGCCAGCCGCTCGGTCATGCGCAGCCGCTCGGCCGTCGTGCGGGATGCCGATGCCGCGTCGTAGACCGCTTCCGCGTCGCCGCGGCCGGACAGCATCTCCGCCACCCTCGGGTCCGCCACCGACGCCACCACCAGCTCGTGCCGCGCGGTCAGCGAACTCAGCACCGGGAACAGCCCTTCCTCCAGCGGTGCCGCGTCCAGCCCGGTCAGCAACACGACCAGGGCGCGACGGCGGGTCCGCTTGAGCACCTCCGCGACCATCCCGCGCGCGTCCGTCTCGACCAGCGACGGCTCCAGCGGCGCCATCGCGTTCACCAGCGCCGTCAGCAGGGCAGCCCCCGACGAACCCTGCACCGCCGCCCGCAGCCGGCGGTCGTAGGCCAGCAGGTCGACGCGGTCGCCGGCCCGGGTGGCCAAAGCGGCGAGCAGCAGCGCCGCGTCCATCGCCGCGTCGAGGCGCGGCGCGTCGCCCACGCGGCCCGCCGAGACGCGGCCCGTGTCGAGCACCAGCACCACCTGCCGGTCGCGCTCGGGGCGCCAGGTCCGGACCATCACGTCCGCCGCCCGCGCGGTCGCCCGCCAGTCGATGGACCGCACGTCGTCGCCGATCACGTACTCGCGCAGCGAGTCGAACTCCGTGCCCTGGCCGCGGATCAGCACCGCGTTGCGGCCGTCCAGCTGCTGCAGCCGCGCCAGCCGCGACGGCAGGTGCTTGCGGCTGTGGAACGGCGGCAGCACGCGGACCGTCCACGGCACCGCGTGCGAACCCTGCCGCGCGGCCAGTCCCAGCGGGCCCACCGACCGGACCGTCACGCGCGCCGCCGTCCGGTCGCCGCGCCGCGTCGGCCGCAACGCCGTCACGAGCGCGCGGCGCTCCCCGCTCGGAACCCGCAGTGAATGCCGGTCCGCGGCACCCGCCGAAGGCGGCCACGCGTCCCGCAGCACGCCCCGCACGGTCCGCCCGCCGGCGTTCGCGACGACCAGCGTCACCTCGCACGGCTCGCCGAGCCGCACCGACGTGTCGCCCGACCGCCGGAACGTCAGCGCCCGCACGCTGCCCGCCAGCAGCAGGTCGGCGCCGACGAGCACCAGCAGCACCGCGCCGACCGCGAGGATCCCGGTCGTCGACGGCAGGAGCAGCCCGACCACCAGCGCGCCGAACAGCGCCAGCAGCCCGAGCCTTCCGGTGACGGCCATGTCAGCGCGGCACGGGCACGGACGCCAGCACGCGGTCCAGCACGCCGTCCGCGGTGACGCCCTCGAGCTCGGCCTCCGGCCGCACGTCCAGGCGGTGCCGCAGGGCGGGCCGGGCCAGCGCCTTGACGTCGTCGGGGGTCGCGTAGTCGCGCCCGGCGAGCCACGCCCAGGCGCGGGTCACCGCGAGCAACGCCGTGGCCCCACGGGGCGAAACGCCGATCCGCACCGACGGCAGCGACCGCGTCGCCCGGCACAGGTCGACGACGTACCCGATCACCTCGGGCCCGACCGTCACGCGGGCCACGGCTTCGCGCGCGGCCGCGAGTTCCGCGGCCCCGGCGACCGCCTTCAGCCCCGCCGCGGCGAGGTTGCGCGGGTCGAAGCCCTGCGCGTGCCGCCAGAGGATGCCGATCTCGTCCTCGCGCGAGGGCGCCGGCATGGTCAGCTTGAGCAGGAACCGGTCCAGCTGCGCCTCCGGCAGCGGGTAGGTGCCCTCGTACTCCACCGGGTTCTGGGTGGCGATCACGATGAACGGGTCCGGCAGCGGCCGGGTCTTGCCGTCGAGCGAGACCTGCCGCTCCTCCATCGCCTCCAGCAGCGACGACTGCGTCTTCGGCGGCGTCCGGTTGATCTCGTCGGCGAGCAGCAGGTTCGTGAACACCGGCCCCTCGCGGAAGGAGAACTCGCCGCTGTGCGCGTCGTAGACGATCGAGCCGGTGACGTCGCCGGGCATCAGGTCCGGCGTGAACTGCACGCGCGTGGTCTCCAGGTCCAGCGCCGCGGCCAGCGCCCGCACCAGCAGCGTCTTCGCCACGCCCGGGACGCCTTCGAGCAGCACGTGTCCCCGGCAGAGCAGGGCCAGGATCAGCCCGGTGACCGCGGCGTCGTTGCCGACGACGGCCTTGCCGACTTCGGCGCGCAACGCGATCAACGCGTCCCGGGCTCCCGTCGCGTTCTCGCTGGTCAAGTTCGCCCCGCCTCTCGTTCCACCTTGTCCAGTTCGCCCGCCAGCCGGACCAGCGCCGGGTCGTCCGGCACCGGCGGGCCGTAGAGGACCGCCCCGACGTCGTTCGCCGGGCGGCCGGTCCGCGTGCTCACCGCCACCACCAGCGCCTGTGCGTCGGCGTCGCGCGGCAGGCCCAGCGTCGTCCGCAGCCGGGTCCGGGCCGCTTCCCGCAGCGTCTCACCCGCGTGGCCGGCGGCTTTCGCCCGCCGGTACAACCGGGCGCGGCCCTCCGCCGTTTCGGCCGCCCGGACGACGATCGGCAGCGGCTCGGTGACGACCGGGCCGAGCCGGCGGGCCCGCCACAACGCCAGCAGCGCCACCGCCACGCCCACCTGCGCGGCGCCGTAGTACCAGCCGTCCGGGACCAGGTCGAAGAACGACTTGCGGGAGCCGTCCAGTGCCGGGTCCGAAGCGGACGGCAGGTACCAGACGAGCTTCGGGTGCGCGCCCAGCAGGTGCAGGGCCAGCGCCGCGTTGCCCTGTTCGGCGAGCCTTGCGTTGGCCAGCGGCGCCGGCGAGCCGAGCAGCGTCGTCGTGCCGCCGGAGTCGGCGAGCTGCAGCAGGGTGCCGCCGCCGTCCTCGCCGGGGTAGCACGAACGCGCGCCGGGCGCCGCGTAGCCGGTGCCGCCGAGCGTGACGTCCCCGGCCGCGACCGCCGCGGCGACGGTGCACTGCGGGCTCAGGGTTCCGACGTCGCTGCGGCCGACCTCGTGGACCAGGGGCAGCGAGTCGTGCAGCGTCCGCGGCCCCGGCGTCACCAGGACGACGTCCGCGGCGGCCGTCCGCAGTGCGTCGAACCCCTTCGCCGGAACGAGTTCGGGCTGGGTGACGAGCAGCGTCGCGTCCTTGCCGGTTTCGTCGTCCGCTTCGGCCAACGTCCGGGCTGTCCGGACGTCGACGCCCTGGTCTTCGAGCAGTTTCGCGAGGGCGTGCGCGCCGCCGGGTTCGTACGAGCCGGGTTCGAGGGCGCCGTGGGTCTGCTCGCCGCGGGCGAGCAGGAGCAGGGCGCCGGCGACGAAGATCAGCGCGAGCAGCGCGAGGGGAACGCGGGCACCGCGCCAGATCCGGCGAAGGTCGGGCGACACGGCTGTGCTCATGCCGCCTCCGCGGGGAAGAGCACGTCGGCGGAGGTCACGAGCCCGCCATGGCGACCGGTCGTTCACGGCGGCAGCGTTCGTCGAGCTCGGTCAGCGCCTGGTAGGCCGCTTCGGTGCCTTCGCGGCCGCCGTAGTGGACGTCATCGAACAGCCGTGCTCCCTGCCGCAGGTGGTCCGCGACGTTCGGCAGCAGCACACCCGCCTCGGCGGCGACCTCGTCCGCCGTCCGGCCGGACCGGGTGTCGAGCAGCGCGCGTTCTTCCAGGGCCCGCACGACGGCGCGGAAGCGGTCGCGGACGGCGTCGTCGAACCGGCCCGCCGCCGCGGCTTCCGCAGCCGACCGCCGGTAGTCGGCGGCGCTCTTGCGGGTGCTCCCGAAGACGACCCGCCCGGCCCGGGCGGCGCGGGCGACCTTGCCGGTCCGCAGCCGGATCACCACGACGAGCACGATCAGCAGCACGAGGATCAGCACCAGCCCGAAGATCCCGCCGGGGACGCCCGAAGACACGCTGTTCAGCAGCTTCTCCAGCTGCTCCCCCAGCCACTGCGCGGCCTGCTGCAGGAAGCTCGGCTTCGCGGCCTGGTACTTCGGGTCGGACAGCTCCTCGGCGGCCGCGCGGCGCGCCGAGTCCCGGTCGATGTCGACCGGGACGTCGATGAGCCGGAACGTCACCATGCCTGCGGCGGCTGGACCCCGGCCGCGCGGGCCAGCTCGATATCCATGCCTTCGCGGCGCATCCGCTGGTCGAGGTAGACGATCACGGTGACCAGCGTGACGAACGGGATCGCGATGGTGCCGGCGATGATCTGCCCGGCCGACGCCAGCAGCAGGTCGCCGGTGCTCGGCACGACCACCTTGGCCGGGTTCAGGATCTGGGTGAACACGCCGCTGCCGAGGGTGAACGGCAGCTGGATGATGCTCTCGAAGAACGACTGGATGATCTGCGCCAGCAGCAGGATGCCGAACACGCGCCAGAACGCCCCGCTGACCAGCTTGACCGACCGCGAGAACGCCTCCCGGAACGTGCCGCGCTCGAGCACCAGCGCCGGCGCGGCCAGCGCCCAGAACACCCAGGCGACCACGCCGGGGATGATGCACAGCAGCACGCCGATGGTGGTCAGCAGCGCGTAGACGAACGCGACGCCGAGCAGGGGCAGCAGCCGGGGCTGCACGTCGCGCCAGACCTCGGCGAAGGTGACATCGCGGCCCAGCGCGGCGCGGCCCATCACCGCGGCCATCAGGCCGGTGGTGACGGTCAGCAGCAACGTCGAGACCAGGGTGGTCGAGATGAGCGCGAGCGCGGCCTCGCCGAACGTGCCGAACACGGCGTTGCGCAGCTCTTCGTCGGTCGCGGCCGGGCCGAGCTGGACCGTCGAGGCGAAGCTCTCCAGGTCGCCGAGCACGTACTTCTGGACGACGAACGTGATGGCGGCGCTGATCACCGCCATCACCGCGCCGATGCCGAGGACGAGCAGCGGGTGGCGGCGGATCGCGGTGATCGCGCCGTCGAGGATGTCGCCGACGTTCAGCGGCCGCAGCGCGATCACGCCGGGCTTGCCGAGCCCGTGCGGGTTCCACCGCGGCTGCTGCGCGTACTGGGGGCCGCCGTAGGGCGGCAGCGGGTTCGGCTGGTTCGGCGGGTTCGGCGCCTGCCAGCCCGGCGGCGGCGCGGCCGGGGTCCCGGGTGCCTCCCAGCCGGGCGGCGGCGTGGCCTGGGTGTCCGGCGGCTGCCAGCCGCGCGGCGGCGTCGCCGGTGACGGCGCGTGATCTTCGGCCGGTTTGGACTCACCCGATCCGGGGGCGGGAGCCTGGGGCACGCCCTGGCTCGGAGTCGGCGTGTCGGCGCCCTCGCCGCCGGGCGCGCCACCGGTGTTTGTCATCGAAGCCCCTCGCCTGCAGTGCCTGCTTGACGACACTCTCTCAGAGCCCGCTGCACCCGGCCAGACCTGGGGTGACGTCCGCGCGCCGTGACACCTTGCGCACGGACGGGTGCGAGACGACCCGTTCCCCCGATATGCTGAATGGCGGGATCGGGTACCCCCGGTCCGTACCGAGACCCTTCGGGACTGCCTAGTGACGCAACCGCCCTACGGCCAGGAACCGCCTCGCGGAACCGTCCAGCCGCCGCCGGTGCCGGATGCGCAACCGGATCTCCCGTGGCTCGGCCGCCCGCACACCGTGTCCGCTCCGAAACGCCGGTCGCCGGCGGCCGTGATCGGCGTGTGCCTCGGCGCCGTGGCCGTGCTGGTGCTCGGGCTGGTCGCGATCGTGGCACTCAACCGCACGGACACCCCGCTGGCGAACGCGAACTTCCGCGACGCGCCGTCGTCCCAGGACGTCCCGCCGCAGCAGCTCCCGCCCGGGGGCGCCGGTGCCCCGGCGTCGGCGTCGAGCCCGTCGACCGACCTGCCGACACCCAGCCCGACCGGCCCGCAGAAGATCCTCAAGCTCGCCGACCACCCGATCCTGCAGGACCCCAACGCCGGGCTGCAGAACCGCGTCTGCACCTTGCCGGCCTGGCAGAGCACGCAGGAAGGCGCGGAAGCGTTCTTCACCGCGGCGAGCAAGTGCCTGGACGCGGCCTGGGGCCCGTTCCTCGAGGCCTACCACCTGCCGTTCACGCCGCCGTCGCTGCACTTCCCGACCGGCGCGAGCTTCGAGACCGAGTGCGGCACCATCCAGGTCGGCATCGCGACCGCGGCGTACTACTGCGAAAACAACCTGTACGTCCCGTTCCGCGGCCTGCAGACCGACCAGTACGGCAACAACCCGGGTGTCTACCTGGCCCTGTTCGCCCACGAGTACGGCCACCACGTGCAGGAGGTCGCCGGGCTGATGGACGCGGCCTGGCAGAAGATCTACGAGGCCGGCCAGAACAGCCCGGCCGGGCTGGAGATGTCGCGGCGCAAGGAACTGCAGGCCCAGTGCTTCTCCGGGATGTTCCTCGGCGCGCACGTCGACCAGGGCGGCACGATCAGCCGCGACATGTACAACAAGGCGTGGAACGACCAGGAGACCCGCGGCGACAACACCTCCCGCAGCCACGACCACGGGACGAACGCGCACTACGCGTCCTGGTGGCGGGCGGGCGCGACGAGCAACCGGATCGCCGACTGCAACACCTTCGCGGCGCCGTCGTCCGAGGTCAGCTAGCCGGTTTCGGCCGCAGCGGGATGCTCAGCCACAGGTAGGCGAACATCCCGCCGGAGAAGCACGCGAACACCAGCAGCGCGAGCCCGAGCGGGCGGCGGGCGTCCGACGCGCCCATCGACGTGTCCGCGGCGGTGACGACGGCCGGCCCGGCGTCCGGCAGCACGTCCGGCACGGCGACCTCGACGCGTTCGCCCTGGCCGTGGCCGCAGCCGTCGAGCGTGCCTTCGTGGACCTTCCCGGTGATGGTGAACCGCACGGTTTCCTTCGCGTCCGGCTTGTCGCACGACGCCGGCTTGGTGACCTCCGCCTGCACCGGCGCGCCGGTGACGTCGCTGCTGATGCCCAGCAGCCCGGGCCCGGCGAGCCAGGCGAGCAGCACGACGAGCACGCCCGCCGCGGCGGGGATCGCCACCGTGGGCCACTTCAGGGCGAGGGATCGCGGGGGCACTTCGCCATGGTTCCAGATCCCGCGGGCAAAACCCAGGCGCCCTGGTTACCGCTCGATTTTCTCCGCCTGGGTGACCTTTCTGACGTAAAGCAGCTTGTCGCCCGGTTCGATGGCGTCGGCCTGCGGCGCGTCGACGCGGTACAGGACGCCGTCGCGGACCAGGCCCAGGACCAGATCGGACAAGTGCCGCGGCGAACCGCCCTCTTCGGACGGTTCGACCGGCCGCTCGGCGATCGCCAGGCCCGATTCGGGCGTGAGCAGGTCCTCCATGATGTCCACGACCAGCGGCGTCGACGTCGCCATGCCGAGCAGCCGCCCGGCCGTCTCGCTGGAGACGACGACCTGGTTGGCGCCCGACTGCTTGAGCAGGTGGACGTTCTCCGCCTCCCGCACCGACGCGACGATGTGCGCCTTGGGCGCCAGCTCCCGGGCGGTGAGCGTGACGAGCACCGCCGTGTCGTCGCGGTTCGGGGCGACCACGACCGCGCGCGCGTGCTGCACCGCGGCGACGCGCAGGACGTCGGACCGGGTGGCCGAGCCGTGCACGGCGACCAGGCCGAGCGCGCTCGCCGCGTCGAGGGCCTGCTGGTCGGTGTCGACGACGACGATCTGGCCCGGGGCGACGTTCTCGTCGCCGAGCAGCGCGTTGACGGCGGACCGGCCCTTGGTGCCGAACCCGACGACGACCGTGTGGTCGCGCACCTTCGTCCTCCACTTCTGGATCTTGAACGCCTGCCGGGAGCGCTCGGTGAGCACCTCCAGGGTGGTCCCGACCAGGACGATGAGGAAGAGCACCCGCAGCGGGGTGATCACCAGCACGTTCACCAGCCGGGCGGACGAGGTGGCCGGCGCGATGTCGCCGTAGCCGGTCGTCGACAGCGAGACGGTGGCGTAGTAGAGGCTGTCCAGCAGGGACAGGCCGTCGCCGTTGGCGTCGCGGTAGCCGTCGCGGTCGACGTAGACGATGATCACCGTGGCCAGCAGCGCGAGCAGCGCGCCGATGATCCGCTTGACGATCGACCGCAGCGGGCTGACGGTCAGCTCCGGCATCCGCAGGACGCCGACGAGCTCGTGGTCGGGCCGATCGGTGAGACTGCCCAGCGGCAACCGTTTGAGCGCCTTCATGCTGGCTCGTGTCGAGCGTCACTCACGCCCGGAGGATAGCCGAACCGGAGACGAGCCCGCCGCGTGAAACGATGAGTTCATGGCAACTTCGCAACGGCCCGCGCACGTGCTGGCGGGCGTCCTGGGTTTCATGGGCGTCCTGCACTTCGCCGTCCCCAAGCCGTTCGACGGCCTGATCCCGCGTTCGCTGCCGGGGTCCCGCCGGGCCTGGACGTACGGATCGGGCGTGGCGGAGCTGGCCGTCGCGGCCGCGGTGGCTTCGCCCCGGACCCGGCGTCTGGGCGGCCTGGCCGCGGCGCTGTTGTTCCTGGGTGTGTTCCCGGGCAACGTGAAGATGGCGGTGGACGCCCGCTCGGCCCCGGCCCCCCGCCGCGCGATCGCCTGGGCCCGCCTCCCCCTCCAGTGGCCCCTGATCGCCTGGGCCCTGAAGGTCCGCGACAACGCGTAACCCACGTGATCAAGGGGTCGACACGCGTGATTGGAACGCCAACTCACGTGTTTGAAGGGTCGACACGGCAGCTCGGCCCGAGTCCCGCCGTGTCGTCCCTTCAATCACGCGTGTCGTCCCTTCAATCACGCGTGTCGACCTTCTGATCACGCCTCCGGGATGTCCCGCAGGAGGCGCTGGAGGGCTTCCGGGTCCAGGAGGTCGGCCGGGCGGATCGTGCGGTTCGCGCGGACGTAGTGGAACGCCGCCCGCACCTGCTCCACCGGGACGTCCTTCAGTGCCGCCCACGCCATCCGGTACGCCGCCAGCTGGACCGACAGCGCCGGGATGCGGGACTCCGGCGGGACCGCGCCGGTCTTCCAGTCGACCACCGTCCAGCCGCCGTCGGGGTCGGCGAAGACCGCGTCCATGCGGCCACGCAGGGTGATGCCTTCGACGTCGGCCGAGAACGTCACCTCCACCGCCACCGGGACCCGGGCCGCCCACTCGCTCTTCTCGAACTCCGTCTGCAGTTCCTCGAAGTCCGCGTCGGGGGCCTCGCCGAAGTCGGCCGCGCCCGGGAGGTCGTCGATCTCGATGAGCTGGTCGCCCGCGAACCGGCGCTCCAGCCAGCCGTGGAACTCCGTGCCGCGTCGGGCGAAGCTGTTGGGCTCCACCGGGAGCGGCCGTCGCAGGTCGCCGGCGAGCCGGGCCGCGTCGTCGGCCAGGGCGACCAGCTGGCTGACCGAAAGCCGCGACGGCAGCGGGACCCGCTTGACGTGGTCGTCCTTGCGCGCCCACTCCTCCAGCAGGACGTCGGTGTCGGTCACCCAGCCGTCGGGGTCGTCGTCCTCTTCTTCCGAAGGCGCGGCGGAAAGCGCTTCGGACACCAGCTCGACCCCGGTCTGCACGCCGGTGCGGCGGTCGGCCAGCGGGTCGACCGGCCAGCGGCCCGCCCGCGAGTCCGACACCAGCGGGTTTTCGTCGTCCTCGGCCGGTTCCGGCGCCCACTCGGCGAGCTGCCCGACACCGGTCTCGCGCAGCACGCCGCCGATCTCGGTGAGGAACTCCGACGGCCCCTTCGCCCGGCTGCTGCTCTCGTTCCACCAGTGCCCGGAGACGATCAGCGCGTGCTCGGACCGCGTCAGCGCGACGTAGCAGAGCCGCCGTTCCTCCGCCTGCTCGCGCTCGACGAACCCGGCTTCGTGCCGTTCCAGTCCTTCTTGGACTTCCTTGCGGTCGTACCCTTCGGCGATGTCCAAAGTGGGCAGGTCCTCGGCGTCGCCCCGCAACGCGGCCGGCAGCGAGGTCGCGGTCCGCAGCCACGACGACGAGCGCCGCCGTCCGGGGAACACCTCGTGCACCAGGTGCGGGACGGCGACGACCTCCCATTCGAGGCCCTTCGCCGAGTGCACGGTCAGCACCTGCACCCGGTCCGGCACGACCTCGACCTCGCCGGGGGTGAGCCCGTCCTCGGCGTGCGCGGCGGTGTTCAGGTAGTCCACAAAGGACAGCAGGGTGGCCGTCGGCGCCGTCTCGGCGTAGTCGGTGACGACTTCGGCGAACGCGTCCAGGTGCGCCCGCCCCGCCGATCCCGGGCGGGCCAGGGATTCGACGTCCAGGAGCATCGTGCGTTCGACGTCGGCGACGAGCTCCGGCAGCGACTGGTCGAGCCGCCGCCGCAGCGCGGCCAGCTCCCAGCCGATCCGCCGGATGCGCTTGTACCCCTCCTCGGAGTACCGCGCCGGGTCGCCCGGCTCGTCGATGGCGTCGATCAGCCCGGCCTGTTCGACGCGCTCGGCGACCAGCTCCGGGGCGTCCGCTTTCTCCGGGCTGGAGAGCTCGCCCGCCCGGCGCCACAGCGCGGCGACGTCGGCGGCCGCGAGCCGCCAGCGCGACCCGGTCAGCAGCCGGGCCGCGGCGCTGCCGGACAGCGGGTCGGCCAGGACCTTCAGCGTCGCCACGAGGTCCGCGACCTCGGGCTCGTCCAGCAGGCCGCCGAGTCCGACGACCTCGACCGGCAGCCCGCGCGCCCGCAGCTCGGCCGCGATCGGGGCCATGTCGGCGCGGCGCCGCACGAGCACCGCGGCGGTCGGCGGCTTGCCGGTGCTCTCCAGCCGGGCGTGCCAGCGCCGCGCGAGCGCCTCGGCGACCCACTCGCGTTCGGCGCGGATGTCCGGGAGCAGCGCGCACGCGATGTCCGCGGGCCCGGCGCCTTCGCGGGCCCGCAACCGTTCGACGCCGAGGCCGCGGGCGCGCAGCGGTTCGGCGATCGCGTTCGCCAGGTCCAGGATTTCCGGCGGGTTGCGGAAGCTGGTCAGCAGCCCGAATTCGTGCGCGGGGACGAGCCGTTCGCCGTCGAAGCGCGGGAAGTCCGTGGTGAACCGGGGCAGGTTGGCCGCGCTGGCCCCGCGCCAGCCGTAGATGGCCTGCGCCGGGTCACCGACCGCGGTGACCGGCATCGGCGGGTTCTCGACCCCGCCGAACAACGCCCGCAGCAGCACCCGCTGGGCGTGCCCGGTGTCCTGGTATTCGTCGAGGAGAACGGCGCCGTAGCGCTCCCGCTCGCCGCGCACGACCGACGGGTACCCGCCGGCCAGCTGGGCGGCCAGCGACATCTGGTCGGCGAAGTCCAGCGCGCCTTCGTTGCGCTTGCGGCGGTGGTAGTCGTCGACGAGTGGCAGCAGGGCGAGCCGGAAGTGCTGCGCCGCCATGACTTCGGTGAGTTTCTGCGGCAGCGCGGCCCGCTGCCCCTTGGCGCGCGGGGCGTTCTCGATGACGCGGCACAGCCAGGTGGTGTACTCGGCGAGCTGCTCGGTCGAGACGAGGTGCTCGCCGAGTTCACCGGCCAGCGCGAGGAGGTCGGCGGTGACGGTCGGCGGCACGCGGTCGGTGTCGAGTTCGTTGTCCCAAGTGGACACCACCCGGTGCGCGATCTGCCACGACGACGTTTCCGACAGCAGCCGGACCCCGGGCTGGACCGGCAGGCGGAGGCCGTGTTCGGACAGCAGGCGCCCGGCGTAGGCGTGGTAGGTGAGGACGGTCGGTTCCCCGGCGACCACAGTGGACCGCAGGCCGCCGGTCGGGTCGAGCCGGTCGAGCAGGCCGGACCCGGCGAGCCGGCGCAGCCGGGCGCGGACGCGTTCGCCGAGCTGGCGCGCGGCTTTCCGGGTGAAGGTGAGGCCGAGGACGCGGTCGGGGCTGACGATCCCGTTGGCGACGAGCCAGACCACCCGCGCGGCCATGGTTTCGGTCTTCCCGGCCCCGGCTCCGGCGACGACGAGCGAAGGTTCGACGGGCGCGGCGATGACGGTGGCCTGCTCGGGCGTGGGCCGGTGCAGCCCGAGCGCATCGGCGAGCTCGGCGGGCTCGACGGGGTTGGCGATGAGGAGAGGACTCACGCGCCGCACCCCACCGGTCGTGAGTGGTAAGGACGGTTGGAACTCGCCTTATCACTCAGGAGGCCTTCGGTGCGCATCACGGGCCCGGCACCTGACGGCCCTCGGGCCGGAGCGGGCAGCACCCCCGCGCCGGGCAGCGGTCGCAGTCCGGGTTCTCCTGGGCCTGGTAGTCCGGCCCCGCCGCCGAGGCCGCCGCCTTCTGGACCAGCTCCAGCCACTGCCTGCCCCCCACCTCGTCGAGAGGCGGCTGCGACCGTTCCGTCGATCCCGTCTTGTTGTTGGCCTTCGCGACGTACACCAGCCGCGCGCCACCCGCCTCCGTCCGGCCCTCGATCGCGCCCAGCAGCACCGCCAGCTGGTACGCCGCCAGCTGCGGGTGCGCCTCGGCTTCCGCGCCGGACACGGGAACCTTGCCCGTCTTGATGTCGACGATCACCGGCCGCCCGTCGGCGTCCAGCTCCACCCGGTCGACCCGCCCGCGCAGCAGCACCCGGACCTCGTCCTCGCCCCCGGCCGGCAGCTCGACCTCGATGTCCTGCTCGACGCCGGCTTCCTTGAGTTCCGCCCGGCTGCGCTCCAGCCAGGTCGTGAAGTTCCGCAGCATCTGCTCGACCCGGCGCCGCTCGCGCCGGGAAAACCACGGCGCTCCCGCGTCGACCCGCACCCAGGCTTCGTCCAGCGCCGCCTGCAGCTCGGCGTCCGTGCTGCCGGACGCCACGGCCTGCGCCAGCCCGTGCACCAGCGTCCCGGTCACCGCCGCCAGCTGCGCCGGGTCGCTGCCGCCGTGCCGCTCGATCATCCAGCGCAGCGGGCACTTCGTCAGGATTTCCACTGTGGACGGTGAGATCCGGATGAGGTCGCCCGGCGGGTGCACCGGCTCGTCGGTGGACGCCGGGAGCAGGCCGTACCACGTCGACGGGTGCGCGCCCGGCACCTTCGCCTCGGCCAGGCGCGCCAGCTGCTTCGCCGCGCGACGCCGCCGCGAAGGCTCGGCCTTGTCGTCGCAGACGACCTCGCGCAGCTCCCCCACCAGCTCGGCGAGCACCAGCGACCGGCCCGGCGGCTTCATCCGCGAGTCGAGGCCGCCGTCGTCGGCGCCGTTCTCCTCCAGGTCGTCGAGGAACCGGGACGGCTGCTCGTCCTCCCCCGAAACAGCCGTGACCAGCAACGTCTGCTTCGCCCGGCTCATCGCGAGGTAGAACAGGCGCCGCTCCTCGGCCAGGATCGGCGCGGTCTGGGACACGGCGTCGTCGTCGACGCCGGCCATCAGGTCCTTGAGCCTTTCGACGCCCAGCACGGATCCGCGCAGCCGCAGGTCCGGCCACGCTCCTTCCTGGACACCGGCGACGGCGACGACCGTCCACTCGCGACCGGCGGCGGCGTGCGCGGTCAGCAGCGAGACGCCGTCGGACGGCACGGCCGCCGGCGCCAGGGTGTCGCCCGCGATCCGTTGCGCGCCAAGGTAATCCGCGAAGGACGCGACGCTCGCGCGAGGCAGCCGGTCGACGTACCGGCCCGCGGCGTCGAACAACGCGACGACGGCGTCGAGGTCGCGATCGGCCTGCGCGCCCAGCGATCCACCGCGCTCGACCTGCTTCAGCAGCTTCTCCTGCAGGCCGCTTTCCCGCCACAGCTGCCACAGCACCTGCTCGACGCCGTCGCCGCGCGCCACCGCCTGGTGCGTGACGCGCAGCAGCCCGCCGACGCGCCGCACGGGTTCGGCTTCGGCGTCGGCCAAGCCGGCGAGGATGTCGCCGCCGCGCAACGCTTCCACGAGCAGTTCGTCGCTCGACCGCTGGCCGCCGCCGGCCAGTTCGAGGCGGCGCAGCCCGCGCCGCAGCCGCCGCAGCGCCAGCGGGTCCGCGCCGCCGAGCGCCGACGACAGCAGCATTTCGGCGAGGTCGACGTCGAGCAGATCCGGTGCGGGCGCGAGCTTCAGCACGGCCAGCAAGGGCCGCACCGCGGGCTGTTTGGCCAGCGGCAGCTCCTCGGTCGCCGATCCGATCGGGACGCCGGCCGCGCGCAAAGCGCGTTGCAGCACCAGGAAAGTGCGCGCGGGCGACCGGACGAGGACGGCGATCTCCGACCACGGCACGCCGTCGACGAGGTGCGCGCGGCGGAGCTGGTCGGCGATCCAGCTCGCCTCGGCGGCCGGGGTCGGCATCACGCGGACGCGGACGTTTCCGCCGGTGGCCCCCTTCGGCGGGACGATCTTGCGGTGCGGCGACGCGCCCGGGAGCGTCGCGCCGATCTTGGCCACCGCGAGCCGCACGGCCGGGGCGAGCCGGTGGGCGGTGGTGAGCGTGACGGTCCGGCTGCCGTCCGGGTCGGCGTCGGCGAACAGGCGCGCGTCGGCGCCGCGGAAGGAGAACACGTTCTGGTCGGGGTCGCCGGCCACGACGAACTCGGCGGCGGTGTGCCCGATCACCCGGACCAGGCTGGTCTGCAGCGGGTCGAGGTGGTGGGCGTCGTCGACGAACAGGTGCCGGACGCGGGTGCGTTCGCGGTCGCGCAGCTCGTCGTCGTCCTCCAGGGCCAGCAGCGCGGAGGTGACGAGCTCGGCGGCGTCCAGCGCGGGCGCGCTCGCCACGCCGAGTGCGTTGCCGCCGGCGCCCTGCAGCTGCGTGACCTCCTCGTACTGCGCCCAGAACTGCCCGGCGGCGATCCACTCCTCCCGCCCGCGACGGCGGCCCAGCTCGGCGAGGTCCTCGGGGCCAAGCCCGCGCTCGGCCGCGCGCATCAGCAGGTCACGCAGCTCCTCGGCGAACCCGGGGACCACCAGGGCGGGCCGCAGCTGCTCGGGCCAGTACCCGGCGCCTTCGTCGAGGTCACCGGCCAGCAGTTCCCGGACGACGACGTCCTGTTCGGCCCCGGCGAGCAGCCGCGGCGGCGGGAGCTCTTCGGCCATCGCCTCGAGCCGCAGCAGCGAGTAGGCGTAGGAGTGCACGGTGCGGACCAGGGGTTCGCGGACGGTCCGGGGCAGCGGCCGCGCGAGCTCGGGATCGGCGGTGAGCCGCCGGGTGATGTCGGCGCGCAGGGCGTCGGCGGACCGGCGGGACGTGGTGAGCACGAGCACGCTCTCGGGGTCGGCGCCCTCGGCGATGCGGCGCGTCGCGGCCGAGGCGAGCAGAGCGGTCTTGCCGGTGCCGGGGCCGCCGAGCACGCGGCGGAACCCCCCGGGCGCGGAGAGCAGCCGCCGGGCGCCGTCGTCCCAGGTGAACGAGGGTGTGGCGGTGACGGGCGTGCGCACCAGCCGCGCGTTCGCCTGCGCCGTTCGCCTCCCGTTCACCCCGCGATGGAACCACGCCGGGTCCCCCGGGTGGTGCACCGGCACGCTTGACAACGGCGAAGCACACACCCGGTGCGGCGGACGGCTGCGGAAAGTGTCGGTGGGGTGCGGCAGAGTGTCGGTATGGACGACGTTCTGCACGAGCGCGTGCGGGAGATCATCGAGTCGGTACCGGCCGGCACGGTGGCGACGTACGGCGACATCGCGGCCCTGTCCGGGGCACCGTCACCCCGGATGGTGGGCGCGATCCTCGCCGAGGACGGCCACGACCTCCCGTGGCACCGCATCCTGCGCGCGAACGGAACCCCGGCCCCCCACCTGGCCCACGACCAGCTGGAGCGGCTGCGGGCGGAGGGGGTGCTGGCCGACGGGCAGCGCGTGGACCTGCGGAAGTACCGGTGGAAGCCGGACGGAGAGGAGGAAGCCGAGGGGTTGTTGTTCTAAGCCGGGCTACTCCTTGCCCAGCTTCGTGACCAGCAGCTTCACCAGCGCGCCCAGGCGCTGGCGGTCCGGCTGCAGCGTCTCGACGCCCGCCGCCTCCAGCGGCGCGGCCGTCACCGGCCCCACGCACGCCACCACCAGCGGGCCGCGCAGCACGGCGAGCACCTCGTCGTAGCGCCCGTACGACCGGGCCAGCGTCAGGAAGTTCGCCGCCGCCGGGGCGCTGGTGAACGCCAGTGCGTCCAGCTCGCCCGCCACGACCGCGTCGATCAGCTCGTGCACCGGGGTCACGTCCGGCGGCGAGGTCCACCGGTACGGCTGCACCTCGGTCAGCCAGGCGCCGGCTTCCACCAGCGGCGCGGTCAACTCCGGCAGCGGTGTCCCGTGCAGCTGGACCGCCGTCCGCTGCCCGAGCACGCCCGCCGAAGCGACGGCCTCGAACAGCTCGGCGTTCGACTCCGACGCGGCCGAGAACGTCTCCCGCAGGCCGGCGCCGCGGACCGCGCCCACCGCCTTCGGGCCGCGGGCGTAGATCCGCGACTCCCGCAGGTGGTCCAGCAACTGCGGCCGCAGGCCCCAGCTCTCGGCCGCGTCCAGCCAGCCGCGGAAGCCCGCGCCCGTGGTGACGACCGTGATGTCGACCGGCGACATCACCAGCTTCAGGGTGGCCTCGTGCAGCTGGGGGTCGGCATCCAGGGGCACGATGGTGATCGTCGGCGCGTGCCGGACCTCGGCGCCGTAGCGTTCGAGGGCCGTGATGAATTCGCCGGCCCGGCGCTCGGCCGTGACCCCGATGGCGATCCCGCTCAGCTCACCCATAGAACGCGCCCATCTCCTCGATCGCCTCGGCCAGCTCCGCCCGCAGGTCCGCCGGTTCGAGGACCTCCAGGTGCGGCCCGAAGCGCAGCAGCTCGCCGATGGCCGGTTCGCCCGGCTCCACCGGCAGCTCCACGGTGAGCCAGCCGTCCGCGTCGGGCTCGTTCCGGCACTCGCGCAACGCGCGGGCGCCGACAGAACCTGCGTAGAACGGTACGAGAGCCTGCGCCCGCGGCGAAAGCCGCACCACCGCGACGCGCGGGTACATCCGGCGCTCGAACTGCTCGGACCACTCCTGCCAGTACCGCGCGAGGTCGAATCCGGCCGGCCGCTCGAACACCTCGCCGAGGTCGGTCAGCTCCAGAACCCGCGAGATCCGGTACGTCCGGTCCGTGCCGTCGCAGCGGCCCGCCAGGTACCAGTTGCCCGCCTTGAGGATCAGCCCCAGCGGCTCGACGTCGCGCTCGACGACCCGCTGCCCCCACCGCTCGTAGCGGATCCGGATCCGGTGCGACGACCACACGGCGTCGGCGATCGCCGACAGCGCCGGCAGGCTTTCGATGCCGCGGTGCCAGCCTGGGACGTCCAGGTAGAACCGCTCGGCGACGCGCCCGGCGCGGTCTCGCAGCTCCGCCGGCAACGCGGCGTACAGCTTGAGCTGCGCCGCCGCGAGCACCGTGCCGAGGCCCAGCTCGGCCGCCGCCACCGGCAGCCCGGCCAGCGACAGCGACTGGGCCTCTTCCTCGGTCATCCCGGTGAGCCGGGTGCGGTAGCCGTCGACCAGCCGGTAGCCGCCGGTGCGGCCGCGGTCGGCGTACACCGGGACGCCGGACGCCGAGAGCGCGTCGATGTCCCGGTAGACCGTCCGCACCGACACTTCGAGCTCTTCCGCGAGCTCCTCGGCCGTCATCCGGCCGCGGTTCTGCAGCAGCAGGAGGACGGACAGGAGACGGCTCGCGCGCATGGTCTCCAGTTTGGCAGAAATACCTGACACAAGCTGACAGGTATGCCCGGCAGGGTGGTCCTCATGAACGCATTCACCACGAAGAACTGGGAAGAGAAGATCGTCAGCGGCACCGAAGGCGGCCCCCGGGTGGCGTACGCGCACGCCACCTTCGCGTACGAAGGCGTCCTCGATGGCGAGTCGATCTGCGATCTTCTGCTGTACTACGCGGGCGAAGGGTACGACAGCGGCGAGACGACGTCGCCGAGCTTCGAACGCTTCGAGGGCAAGGTCGACGGTCGCGAAGGGACGTTCGTCGTGCGCCACGAGTACACGTTCGACGCGAAGGGCATCGCCTCGACGTTCACCGTCGTGCCGGGTTCGGGCACCGGCGAGCTGGCCGGGCTGACCGGCAGCGGCACCGCCGGCGGCGCGCTCGGCGAGGACAAGGTGGCCTACACCTTCGAGTACACGTTCTAGGAGCCGCACGTGGACCGCCGTCAGGTACTCGCCTACCGCATCGCCGAGCACGGCCTGCACCGCTCGGCGAAGGACGTGGCCGACCTCGCCGTCGTCCGGGCCGGGCTGCAGGACAGCATGCGCGACACCGCGCTGCTCGCCCTGGCGGCCCGGCTCGACGGCCCGGTGTCCCTGGAGGACGAGCGCCTCGTCCTGGCCTGGACGCTGCGCGGCGCGCCGCACTACCACCTGCGTTCGGACCTGCCCGAGGCGATCCGCGCGCTGGTGCCGCTCGACGACGCCGACGCGCTGGCCCGGATGCTGTGGCAGCGCAAGGATATGGCGGCGACCAGGCTGGGCGCTGCCGAAGTGGTGTTCACCGCTGCCGCGGCGTTGCGCGAGGTCGTCACGAAACCGATGACGAAGGGCGCGGTTTCGACGGCGGTCACCCAGCGCCTGCCACCGTCGTTCTCGCGGTGGTGCCGGGGCTGCAACGCGACGCACATCCAGGAGCAGCTGATGCGCATCGCGGCCCCGCTCGGCGGCATCCGCCTGGTTTCGGGGGCATCCCCGGCGACGCTGGCCCCGCTGGAGGGCCGCGGCCGCCTGCGGAAAACCCCGGACCCGGCGGCGGCGACCGCGGTGATCGAGCGTTACCTGCGGCTGAACGGCCCGGCATCCCCGGGCGAAGCGGCGGAGTTCGCGGGTACGGCCCGCGCAGTGGTGGACCGCACGTGGCCCGCGGACCTGGCTTCTGTTTCGGTCGAAGGCAAGACCCGTTACCTGCCGGAGGGCTGCCTTTCGTCTTTGGAGAACCCGCCGGAGCCGGACGTCGTGCGGCTGTTGCCGCCGCTGGACCCGTTCATCCAGGCGCGGGACAAGGCGTTGCTGGTCCCGGACCCGTTGCGGCGCAAGGAAGTCTGGAAGATGCTGGGCAACCCGGGGGTGCTGCTCGCGGACGGCGATGTCGCGGGGACGTGGCGGACGAAGGGCAGCGGCGCGAAGCTGGCGTTCACCGTGACGGCGTTCGACCCGCTGCGCCCGGCGGTCCGCGAGGAAGTGGAGGCGGAGGCGGCCCGGGTGGCGGCGGCGCGGGGGTTCGAGAAGCACACGGTCACCTGGGCCGGCTGACCCGCCCGCGGGGGCGCCCCCCGTTTTCCACGCTACCAGCGGGCACCGACAGTTCCGGCCGCCCCAAGCGCCCGATGTGGCGTTGGGTGCGTTGGACGCACCGAACGCCACATTGAGGCCTTTCAGGACCGGCCTCACAGGCTACGCGCGTCGATGTCGCCGTAGGACGTGGTCGCCCGGATGGTCAGCCCCGCCGTGCCCTCGTTCTTCAGCGCGTTGCTGATCCGGCCGTACGTCGTGCCCGCGTCGAGGGAGGCCGAGACGCCCGGGGCCGCGCCGATCGTGATGTTGCCCGCCTGGGTGCTCAGGACCAGGTTGCCTGCCGATGCCTCGGCGATGCGGATGTCGCCCTTTCCGGTGGTGATCTCCGCCGAGCCGGTCAGCCGGCCGACCGAGACGTCGCCCGCGTGGGCCGTCAGCCGCAGGCTCGCCGCCTCGTCGAAGACGATCGAGCCGTGGGCGCCCGAGACCGTCACATCCCCGAGGCGGCCCACACCGCGCAGCGAGACGCTGGCGGCCTTGGCCTCCACCGAGGAACCCTCGGGCAGCGAAACGGTCACCTCGACCGCCCCGGACGGACCGAAGTACTGGTTCTTCGCCTCGAGCGAAACCCGCAGGACGCCGTCGTCGAAGGACACTGACGCCTCCGCAGCCGCCGCAACATCGCGGCTCTTCGCCGGATCCGCGGGGAGGACCTGAACGACCGTGTCCGAGCGAAGAGAAGCGTCGAACCGGACGCGGCCGGCGGGGATGTCGAGGACGGTGGTGATGGGGGCGGTGGTGGTGAAGGTCTGCATCGGATTCTCCTTGACTCGGTGTGTGAAACCACCTTCGCCGGACCCGCTGACACCGGAAGGCCACCGCGCTGACACCGACCCTGACACGCCGTCAGACGTCGACAGCCAGCCGATATCCCCGCTTCACCACCGTCTGGACCACCTTCCCGCCGCCCAGTGACGTCCGCAGCCGGCCGATCGCCGTCTCCACCGCGTGCTCCTCGCCGCCGCCCGGCAACGCCGAAATCAGCTCGCGCCGGGACACCACCCGCCCCGGGGACGCCGCCAGCGCACGCAACAACGCCATCGGCGCGGGGGCCACTTCGCACCACTCGCCGTCCACGATGGCCGCTTGGCCGCGCAGCTCGATCGACCGGCCACCCGCCCGCAGCCGCGGGGACCGCGCCACCAGGGTCTCCGCCACCGTCCGGGCCAGCGCGCCGATGCGCGCTCGGTGGGGCTGGACCGTCGGCACCCCCAAAGCGGCCAACGGTCCAGCCGTAATGGGTCCGACGCAGGCGGCCACCACCGGGCCGGACAGCGCCGTGACGAGCCCCGGCAGCCGGCCCGTGCGCCGGGCCAGTGCGATCAGCGACGCCGCCGCCGGCGCGCTGGTGAACGGCAGCGCGTGGATCGAGCCGTCCAGGACGCCGTCCAGGAGCCGGTCCACCGGGCCCGGGTCGACCGGGCCGACCCAGCGGTACACCGAGATCTCGATGACCTCCGCCCCCGCCGCCCGCAGCGTGTCCACGAAGTACGGCAGCGGCTCCCCGTGCAGCTGCACCGCGATCCGCATCCCGTCGACGCCCGACGACAGCAGGTGCTGCAGCAGCTCCGCGTTGCTCTCCGACGCCGGCGAGTACGACTCCGAAAGCCCGGCCGCCCGGAGCGCGCCGGTCACCTTCGGCCCTCGCGCCAGCAGCGACGCCGACGACAGCCGCGCCAGCAGCGAATCCCCCAGTCCCCACCCCTCGGCCGCCTCCAGCCAGCCGCGGAAACCGATGCCGGTGGTCGCGACGACCGCGTCCACCGGCGAGGACAGCAGCGCGGTGGTCGCCGCGTGCAGTTCGGTGTCGTCCGTCAGCGGCACGATCCGGATCGCCGGGCCGTAGCGGACGCTCGCCCCCTTGCGCACCAGCAGCGCGCCGAGCTCGTCAGCCCGGCGCGCCGCGGTGATGCCGATCACGAAACCGGCCAGTGGGAGCACATCGCTCACGGGCTCTCCACTTCGACGACGCCTTCCCGCACGCGCACCTCGTACACCGGCACCGAAACGTCCGAAGCGTCCAGGCACTCGCCGGTTTCGAGGGCGAACCGTTCTTTGTAGACCGGTGAGGCCACCACGGGCACGCCGTCCGCGTCGCCGACGATGCCGCGCGAGAGCACCGCCGCGCCGCTGCACGGGTCCCAGTTGGACAGAGCGTAGAACCGGTCGCCGGGCAGCCGGAAGATCGCCACCTGCACGCCGCCGTCGAGCAGCGCCGCCACCCCGGCGTACTCGGGCACCGCGCCGGCCGGGCAGATCGCCGTCCAGGTCCGCTGGATCGAAGTAGTCATCGACGCACCTCCGGCACTCCGAGCATCACGGGCACTTTCTGCTCCCGCTCCGAGCGGAACGAGATCGCCGGGTCGGGCGTGCCCGGCGCGTTGACGAACGAGGTGAAGCGGGCCAGCTTCTCCGGGTCCTCCAGGACGCCCTTCCACTCGTCGGCGTAGTTGTCGACGTGCTTGGCCATCGCCGCGTCGAGGTCTTCGCAGATGCCGAGGGAGTCGTCGACGATCACCGCGCGCAGGTGGTCGAGCCCGCCCTCGAGTTCCTCGATCCAGGGTGCGGTCCGCTGCAGCCGGTCGGCTGTGCGGACGTAGAACATCAGGAACCGGTCGATCGTGCGGATCAGCGTCGCGGTGTCCACATCGGACACCAGGAGGTCGGCGTGCCGCGGGGTGGTGCCGCCGTTGCCGCCGACGTAGAGATTCCAGCCGTTCTCCGTGGCGATGATGCCGAAGTCCTTGCTGCGTGCCTCGGCGCACTCCCGGGCACACCCCGAAACCGCGGACTTGAGCTTGTGCGGCGACCGCAGCCCGCGGTAGCGCAGCTCCAGCTCGATCGCGAGGCCGACGCTGTCCTGGACGCCGTAGCGGCACCACGTCGACCCGACGCACGACTTGACCGTCCGCAGCGCCTTGCCGTAGGCGTGCCCGGACTCGAACCCGGCGTCGACGAGCCGCCGCCAGATCAGCGGCAGCTGATCCACGGTCGCGCCGAACAGGTCGATCCGCTGGCCGCCGGTGATCTTGGTGTACAGCCCGAAGTCGCGCGCGACCTCCCCGATGACGATCAGCTTGTCCGGGGTGATCTCACCGCCGGGGATCCGCGGGACCACCGAGTAGGTGCCGTTGCGCTGCAGGTTCGCCAGGTACCGGTCGTTCGTGTCCTGCAGGGTCATCTGCTCGCCGCCGAGCACGTGCCCGTTGCCCAGGGTGGCCAGGATGGACGCCACCGCCGGCTTGCAGATCGCGCAGCCGCTGCCCGAGCCGTACCGGCCGATGAGCTCGCTGAACGTGGTGATCCGGGTGGCCTGGACGATCTCGAACAGCTCCGCGCGCGACTGCGGGAAGTGCTCGCAGACGGCCTTCGACTGCTCGACGCCGGCCGCGTTGAGCAGCTTGGACAGCAGCGGGACGCACGACCCGCAGGCGGTGCCCGCCCGGGTGCAGGCCTTGAGCTTCGGGACGGTGTCGCAGCCGTCCTCGTGGATGGCGTGGTTGATCGCACCCTTGGAAACGGCGTTGCACGAGCAGATCTGCGCCGCGTCGGGCAGGGCGTCGACGCCGACCGCGGCCCCGCCGCCCGCCGGGGCGAGGATCGCGCCCGGCTCGGCCGGCAGCGGACGCCCGACCAGCGCCCGCAGCGTGTTGTACTCGGTCGCGTCGCCGACGAGCACGCCACCCAGGAGCGTCTTGCCGTCGTCGGTGACCACGAGCTTCTTGTACGTCCCGGCGACCGCGTCGTTGACGGCGACTTCCAGAGCGCCCTCGGTAGCCGCGTGCGCGTCCCCGAAGGAAGCGACGTCGACGCCCATCAGCTTGAGCTTCGTGGACGTGTCCGGCTCCGGGAACGTCCCCCCGCCGCCGGTGAGCTGCGCGGCGACGATCTCCGCCATCGCGTAACCGGGCGCGACGATGCCGTACACGCGACCCTCGACGGCGGCGCATTCACCGATCGCGTAGATCGCCGGGTCGCTGGTGCGGCAGGAGGCGTCGGTGAGGACGCCGCCCCGCGGCCCGAGGTCCAAACCGGACTGCCGGGCGAGGTCGTCCCGCGGCCGGACACCGGCCGAGAACACGACGAGGTCGACGTCGAGCTCGGTGCCGTTGCCCAGCTTGGCCAGCAGCCGTGAGCCGTCGGCCTCGATGGCGTCGGTGGACGTTCCCGTGTGGACGGTGACGTCCAGGTTGGTGATCAGCCGCCGCAGCAGCGAGCCGCCGCCCTCGTCGACCTGCAGCGGCATCAGCCGCGGCGCCATCTCGACGACGTGCGGGGACAGACCCATGTCCCGCAGCGCCTTCGCGGCCTCCAAGCCGAGCAGGCCACCGCCGATGACGACCGCGGACCGGCGGCCGCGGCCCGGCTTGTCGACGGCGGCCGCGCGGATCGCGTCCAGGTCCTCGATGGTCCGGTAGACGAAGCAGCCGTCCAGGTCGTGCCCGGGCACCGGCGGCACGAACGGCCGCGAGCCGGTGGCCAGCACCAGGGCGTCGTAGGCGACGACGTCGCCGGAAGCCGTGGTGACGGTCTTCGAAGACCGGTCCACCGATACCGCCAGCTCGCCGAGCCGGAGGTCGACGTGGGAATCGCCGGCGTAGTCCGAACCCGGCAGGGCCAGCGTGGCCGGGTCCCAGGTGTCCACGTAGGACGTGAGCGCCACCCGGTCGTACGCCGGGCGCGGCTCCTCGGACAGGACGACGATGTGCCAGTTCCCCGCAGGGTCTTCCGCACGCACCGCCTCCACGAGCCGGTGGGCGACCATGCCGTGTCCGGCGACGACCAGGGTGGGCATCTCAGACCTCCGCTCCCGCGAGCGCCAGACCGCGCTCACTCGTGGGCTGTTCGGCGGGCTTGCGCAGGTAGACCGCCCAGGTGACGGCGAAGCACAGCCCGTAGAAGATCAGGAATCCGATGAAGGCGGGGACACCGCTCTTCGTGTCGGCGAACGACTGCCGGAAGGCGAGGTTGATGAACAGGCCGCCCTCGGCGCCGATCGCGCCGGCCAGGCCGATCAGCGCACCCGACAGGCGCCGTGCCTTGAGCAGCTCGGCCGCTTCCTCGGCGCCGTTGGCGATCGCCACCTTCGCCTTGGCCCGGAAGATCGCCGGGATCATCTTGTACGTAGAGCCGTTGCCGATGCCGGTGAGCACGAACAGCACGATGAAGGCGATCGTGAACAGCGCCAGGGACTTCGACGTCGACGCGAGGACCAGCACGACCGTGGCCAGCGCCATCCCGATGAACGTGAAGAAGGTGATCTTGCCGCCGCCGATCCGGTCGGCCAGCCAGCCGCCGGTGGGCCGGGACAGCGAACCGAGCAGCGGGCCGAGGAACGTCACCGCGGCCGCCTGCAGCGGGGTGCGGCCGAACTGGTTCTGCAGCACCAGGCCGAAGGCGAAGCTGTAGCCGATGAACGAGCCGAACGTGCCGACGTAGAGGAAGGACATCACCCAGGTGTGCGGGTCCTTGACGACCTCGCGCATCGCCTTGGTGTCACCCTTCATCGTGGCGAGGTTGTCCATGAAGAAGTACGCGCACAGTGCCGCGACCACGATCAGCGGCAGGTAGATGAACAGCACCAGCCGGGGCGCGGTGGCGCCCGCCGTGCCGATCACTAGCAGCCCGACCAGCTGGATCGCCGCGACGCCGAGGTTGCCGCCGCCGGCGTTGAGGCCGAGCGCCCAGCCCTTGTGCTTCTCCGGGTAGAAGGCGTTGATGTTCGTCATCGACGACGCGAAGTTGCCGCCGCCGACGCCGCCGAGCGCCGCGACCAGCAGGAACGTGCCGAGGGACGTGCCGGGGTGCAGCACGATCGCGGCCAGTGTGGTCGGGATCAGCAGCAGCACGGCCGACACGACCGTCCAGTTGCGACCGCCGAACTTCGCCACGGCGAAGGTGTAGGGCAGCCGCATCAGGCCGCCGATCAGGGTCGGCGTCGAGACGAGGAGGAACTTGTCGGCGGCGGAGAAGCCGTAGTCCTTGCCCATGAACAGGACGATGACCGACCACAGTGTCCAGATCGAGAAGCCGATGTGCTCGGCGAAGACCGAGAACCACAGGTTGCGACGGGCGACCTGCTTGCCCGTCGACTCCCAGAACTGCTCGTTCTCGGGTTCCCAGTGCTCGATCCAGTGCTTTCCTTGGTGCGCCACGGCGTTCTCCTCAGTGCGGGTCGGATCGGTCATTGCGCGGCGAGCCAGTTGGCGATGCCGCCGACGGTGTCGGTGCACCCGCCGCATCCCGTGGTCGCTCGCGTGGCCCGCGCCAGTGCGGGAGTGTCGGTGGCCCCGGCCTTCCAGGCTTCGATCAGCCGGCCCTTGGTGACGTTGTTGCAGCGGCAGATCACCGCCGCCGCGGGCAGGTCGGCGGGGCTGGCCGCCGGAGTGCTGCCGCTGGGCAGCGCGCGGCCGAGCAGGACGGCGAGCCGGTCTTCCGGCAGCGGCGTCCCGCGGTCGTGGAACTGGGTGATCGTGGCGGCCGCGTCGGGCAGGCCGAGCAGGATCGCCCCGATGACGCGGTTTTCGCGGACGACGAGCTTGCCGTACCGGCCACCGGTCGGGTCGTTGAAGGTGAGCACCTCGGCGCCGTTGTCGGATGCTTCGAGCTGGGTCTCGCCGAGCGCGGCGAGGTCGATGCCGCGGGCCTTGAGCCGGGTGACGGCCGTGGTGCCGCGGTAACGGGCCGCCGCGTTCGTCCCGGTCAGGACGTCGGCGAGGACTTCGGCCTGCTCCCAGGCGGGCTGGATCAGCCCGGCCGGGGCGCCCGGGTGGCGGGCGCAGTCGCCGAGGGCGTGGATGCGGCCGTCGCTGGTGCGCAGCACGTCGTCCACGAGGATCCCCATGTCGACGTCGAGCCCGGCGTCGACGGCCAGGCGCGTCTCGGCGCGGACGCCGGCGGCGACCACGACCAGGTCGGCCGGGACGAGCGTGCCGTCGTCGAGCTTGAGCCCGTCGCCGGGCAGGTAGCGCGCGGCCGTGGCCCCGAACTTGAACGTCACGCCCATGTCGGTGAGCTGCCGGGCCAGCACGTGGCCGGCGGCCGGGTCGAGCTGGCGTTCCATGACGTGCCCCAGCGGGTGCACGACGGTCACCTGGTTGCCGCGCCCGGCCAGGCCGCGGGCGGCTTCGAGGCCGAGCAGGCCGCCGCCGAGCACCGCGACCGGCGCGCCGAACCGGGCGGCGTCGAGGATCTTGGCGCAGTCGTCGAGGCTGCGGAAGGCGACCACGCCGGGCCCGGCTTCCAGGCCCTCCACCGGCGGGATCCACGGGTTCGCGCCGGTCGCGAGGACCAGGGCATCGTAGGCGACGGCGGACCCGTCGGCCAGCTCGACGCAGCGCTTCTCGCGGTCGATGCGTTCGACGTCGACGCCGAGCCGCAGGTCGATGTTGTGGCGCTGGGCCCACTCGTCGTCGTGCAGGCGAACGCTTTCGGCACTCATCCCGCCCGCGACGACGGCGGACAGCAGCACCCGGTTGTAGGCCGCGTGCAGTTCGGCGCCGAGGACAGTCAATCGGACCCGCTCGGCGATCGGGTCCCGGCGGCGGATTTCGTCGGCCAGCCGGGCGCCGGCCATGCCGTAGCCGACGATGACGACTTCACGGGGGGTCATGCGGCACCATCCACAGTAGACAGAGACACGGCACACACCTTGAACTCCGGCATCCGGGAAACCGGGTCGAGCGCCGGGTTGGTGAACAGGTTGGCGCGCTGCTCACCCGGGAAGTGGAACGGCAGGAAGACCAGATCGGGCTTGAGGCTCTGGACGAACCGGACCTTCGCGACGGTTTCGCCGCGCCGTGACCGGACCAGCGCGCGATCGCCTTCTTCGAGCCCGGCGCGCTTGGCGGTGTCCGGGTGGACCTCGACGAACGCCTCCGGCACGACTTCGTTGAGCTCGCTGATCAGCCGCGTCTGCGCGCCGGACTGGTAGTGCTGCAGCACGCGGCCGGTGGTGGCCTGCAACGGGAATTCGTCGTCCGGCAGCTCGGCCGGGCCGGTGTGCTCGACCGGCACGAACCGCGCGCGGCCGTCCGGGTGCGCGAAGGCGTCGAGGAACATCCGCGGCGTCCCCGGGTGGTCGTTCTCCGGCACCGGCCAGTGCAGGGCCTCACCGGTGCGCAGCCGGTCGTAGCTGACGCCGGAGTAGTCGGCGATGCCGCCCTTCGAGGCGATCCGCAGCTCCTCGAACACCGTCTCGGCGTCGGCCGGGAACCGGCCTTCGGGCTGGCCCAAGCGGAGAGCGAGCCCGTTCAGGACGTCGAGGTCGGAGCGGACGCCCGGCGGCGGCGTCAAGGCCCTGCGCCGCAGCAGGATCCGGCCTTCGAGGTTGGTGAGCGTGCCGTCCTCTTCGGCCCACTGCGTGACCGGCAGGACGACGTCGGCGAGCGCCGCGGTCTCCGAGAGCACGAAGTCGGCGACGACCAGGAAGTCCAATTCGGACAGTCGTTCTTGGACGCGCTGCGATCGCGGCGCCGAGACGACCACGTTGCTGCCGAAAACCATCAGCGCCTTCGGGCCGTTCTCCTGACCGAGCGCTTCGAGCAGTTCGGTGGCCGAGCGGCCGGGGCCGGGCAGGCTGTCCGCGTCGACACCCCAGACGCCGGCGACGTACTCGCGCGCGGCCGGGTCGTCGAGCTTGCGGTAGCCGGGCAGCTGGTCGGCCTTCTGGCCGTGCTCGCGGCCGCCCTGGCCGTTGCCCTGGCCGGTGAGGCAGCCGTAGCCGGCGCCCTTCCGGCCGGGCAGGCCGAGGGAGAGGGCGAGGTTGATCCAGGCGCCGACGGTCGCGGTACCGGTGGCGTGCTGCTCGGTGCCGCGCGCGGTGAGGATGTAGGCGTTGCGGGCGGCGGCGAGCTTTTCCGCGGCGAGGCGCATGTCGGCGGCCGAGACGCCGGTGACCCGCTCGGCACGCTCCGGCCACCAGCTCGCGGCGATCCGCCACATCTCGGCGAACCCGCTCGTCCGGTCGTCCACATAGGACTGATCGAGGTGCCCGCCTTCGACGACGGCGTGCAGGATGCCCAGGGCCAGCGCGAGATCCGTGCCCGGCGCGGGCGCCAGGTGCAGGCTCGCGAGTTCGGCGGTCGGGGTGCGCCGCGGGTCGACGACGATGAGGTCGGTGCCCCGCAGGTGCTGCGTGAACGGCGGCATGGTCTCGGCCGGGTTCGCCCCGGCGAGCAGCACGACGTCGGCGTTCTTCAGATCCGTGACCGGGAAGGGCATCCCGCGGTCCGCCCCGAAGGCCTTGATCCCCGCGGCGGCGGCCGAGGACATGCACCACCGGCCGTTGTAGTCGATCTGCGACGTGCCGAGCGCGACGCGGGCGAACTTGCCCAGCAGGTAGGCCTTTTCGTTGGTCAGCCCGCCGCCGCCGAAGATCGCGACCCCGTCCGGGCCGTGAGTTGCCTGCGTCTCACGCAGTTTCCGGGCGACGTGGTCGAGGGCGAAGTCCCAGCTGACCGGCTCGAGCGCGCCGTTCACGCGCAGCATCGGCGTGGTCAGCCGCTTCGGGGACGTGAGGAGGCTGCCGGAGGTCCAGCCCTTCTGGCACAGGCCACCAGCGTTGACCGGGAAGTCCCGCGGCGTCACCCGGGCGCCGTCGAGGCTCATCCCGCACTGCAGGGCGCAGTACGGGCAGTGGGTGTCGACCTGCGGCATCGGGCACCTCCTCGGCGGTTCGGGCTTGCCCTGACGCTAAGGAGGCCGTGTTAACCGGATTCGACCGAATGTTTCAGGCAGTTGACATTACGGCGGTGTGTCCGGCGCCCGGCCGGTGAGATCGCCGTCCACTGGCCGGGAGTCCGGAGGTCAGCGGCCCTTTGCCGAGATGACCCGTGACCTTGCGACGTCGGTCACAAGCGGCCCCAGCCGTCTTGGTCGAACAACCGCCGCTCGAACCACCACGGCCCGTCGTTGAGCGGGTCGGTCCGGGACAGCGCCCACCACCCCGAAGCCCGATTGTGGCTACGGCCGGTAGTACCGGCCGTGTTCTGGCTTCGTATCGGGGTTGCGGGGAGGTCTGGGTGGGGGCCCGTTACAGGACGCCTGACACCTCGCGGGCCGCTGCGCGCAGGCCGTCCAGTGAGGCCTGTGTCGACCTCGGGTTCAACGCGTTCGAAGCCAGCCGGAACAGCACCGCGCGCAACAACAGCTGTGGCCACTCCGGCAGGTGGGCCCAGCGTTCGAGCAGGTCACGCCCTGCCCCGGCCCACGCCAGTGCGTCCACCGCGACGATCGCCGCGCCGTATTCGCCCGGGCGGTAGTACGGCACGAAGTCGACCAGGCCGGGGCTGGAATCGCCGTCGAACAGCAGGCCCGCCAGGAGCTCGCCGTGGGCCACCTGTGCCGGCAGGCGGATCGGGCGGCGGGCGGGGGCCAGGACCTCGAACCAGCGGCCGCCCTTCGTCTCCTCCAGGGGGACCTCGAGTTCCTCCCAGGCCACGCGATCCGCGACCGCGTCGACGTCGGTGCGGGCGTCGAGGAAGTCCGGCTTCGGCAGGCCGACCGTGGCGCGGTGCAGCTTCACCGCCGCCAGCACGGACGCGTCACCCCGGTGCTCCGGCGTGCCGGGGACGAACCGCGACGCCGTCCAGCCGCCGACGATCCAGCGGCCGTCCGTCGACCGGACCGGCTTCCCGACCCGCAGGCCCGGCTCGCGGACGTAGTCGAGCGCGTGTGCGGTCCAGAGCGTCTTGACCTTGTCGGTGACCGGCTTCAACACGAGGTCGCCGCAGCGCCACGCCGTCGAATCCGGCAGGCGGGCAGCGTCGTCGGCGGGGCCGCCGAAGGCCGCGCAGACGTGCGCCGGAGGACGTTCGAGCATTGACCGCACGGCCGTGACGTTACCCGGCCGGGGTGTTCCACGAATGAGAAGACGCGCTGCTCACACGGGTTTCCCGGCCGGGTAAAACTCACACTGTCAGTAGGTCGGCAGGCTCGGGTCGATCTGCTTCGCCCAGGCGAGCACGCCGCCGCCGAGGTGCGTCGCGTCCTTGAAGCCGGCCGCGTGCAGTGCGGCGAGGGCCTCGGCGGACCGGGCACCCGACTTGCAGTGCAGCACGATCGGCTTGTCCTGCGGCAGCTCGGCCAGCGCCTCGCCCGAGAGGATCCGGTCCTTCGGGATCAGCGTCGCGCCCTTGATGTTGACGATCTCGTACTCGTGCGGCTCGCGGACGTCGATCAGGGCGAAGTTCTCGCCGCTGTCGAACTTGGCCTTGAGCTCCGCCGGGGTGATCGTGCTGCCCGAAGCGGCCGAAGCAGCTTCGTCCGACACGACCCCGCAGAACGCCTCGTAGTCGATCAGCTCGGTGATCTTCGGGGTGTCCGGGTCCTTGCGGATCTTGACCTCGCGGTACTTCATCTCCAGCGCGTCGTAGCTGATCAGGCGGCCGAGCAGCGGCTCGCCGATGCCGGTGATGAGCTTGATCGCCTCGGTCACCATGATCGAGCCGATGGACGCGCACAGCACGCCCAGCACGCCACCCTCGGCGCAGGAGGGGACCATGCCCGGGGGCGGCGGCTCCGGGTAGAGGTCGCGGTAGTTGAGGCCCTTGCCGTTCGGCGCGTCCTCCCAGAACACGCTGACCTGGCCTTCGAACCGGAAGATCGAGCCCCAGACGTACGGCTTGCCCAGCAGCACCGCGGCGTCGTTGACCAGGTAGCGCGTCGCGAAGTTGTCGGTGCCGTCGACGATCAGGTCGTACTGCTCGAAGATCTCCAGCGCGTTCGACGAGTCCAGCCGGTCGGTGTGCAGGTGCACCTTGACCAGCGGGTTGATCTCCGCGATCGACTCCTGCGCGGACGCGGCCTTGAGCTTGCCGACGTCGGACTGGCCGTGGATGACCTGGCGCTGCAGGTTCGACTCGTCCACGACGTCGAAGTCGACGATGCCGAGCGTGCCGACCCCGGCGGCGGCCAGGTACAGCAGCGCGGGGCTGCCGAGGCCGCCGGCCCCGATCACCAGGACCTTCGCGTTCTTCAGCCGCTTCTGCCCGTTCACCCCGACGTCCGGGATGATCAGGTGACGGCTGTACCGGGCCACCTCTTCCTTGGTGAGCTCGGCAGCCGGCTCGACGAGCGGCGGCAGTGCTGACATGGGTCCTCCATCTCGCGCGCGGATCGCGTCCATCCCACTATGCACAACGCGCGCAGGCAAATATGCCTTCCCGCGTCCGGATGGTGGGACGCCCGCTTACTGCGGCTGCGGCGTGGGGTTCGGCCAGGAGTTGGTCTTGCAGATGCGGCCGTCCTTGGCCACCTTGCCCTTGTCGCCGCCGGGGATGTCGTTGAGCATCGACACGTAGTCGTCGGAGACGCCGAAGGACTGCTGCATCATCACCGGCGCCGGCTGGTCGTTGCCGCCGCAGCCGACGTGCTGGTTGCCCAGGGCGTGCCCGACCTCGTGGTTGATGGCGTACTGCCGGTACCCCGTCATGTCGGCGCCGTAGGCCTTGGCGCCGCGCACCCAGCGGGCCAGGTTGATCAGCACCCGGCCGAGGCTCTTGCGGTAGCAGGACGCCTCGAACTTGATCTGGAACCCGCAGGCGTCCGGCCGGTGCGTCGTCTCCGGCGTGGTGAGGCTCACCCTGAACGACGGGTTCGGGAAGTTGCCGTCCACCCGCTGGAACGCGATCTTGCCGTCCCAGGTCCAGCCCTGCGTCGGATTCGACAGCGTGCCTTGGACGGCCGTGGCGAAGGCGTCGTCGCCGGCGTAGCTCGCCGGGTCGATGCCGTCCTCGACCTCGACGGTGTAGGTGTAGAGCTTCCCGTTGCCGATCTTCGGGCCGGTGCCCGGGACAACGTGCCACTTGCCCGCGCCGGCCTGGGTGAACGGGATGCCCTCCGGCAGGTCCGCGGTCGGCACCTTGAGGTCGACCGGGGTGGCCGGGTTCTCCGGGATGGCCTGCTCGCCGTTGCCGTCGATGGCGCCGCCGGAGCTGTCGCCGCCCGCCGACTCGGCACCGGGCGCGCCGGCGCCGGTGCCCTGCTCGGCGATCGGCTGGGCCGGGCTGTTGGCCGTGTTGACCACGACGAGGACGGTCAGCACGACCAGGATCGGCAGGGCGTAGACGCGCCAGCCGTAGGTCTTCGTGAGCTTCGCGACGCCGGACTTCGGCGGCGGATCCTCCTTCTCCCGCGCGACCGGCACGTCCGGCTTCCAGGAAGCGCTCAGCGGCTCGGCGCTGGTCCGGCGGCTGCCCGGGCGGTAGCGGTCCTCGCCGACGCGCTGCGCCGGCGACTTCGACGGGCGGTACTGCCCGGTGCGCGGGGGGTCGGCGGGCTCCGGCGTCCGGCGGGCCGACGCGCGGTGGGGAGCCCGCCGATCGTCGCCTCGCGCGTCCTGCTTCACCCGGTCCACCGCACCAGAGTGCCACAGCGCCACCGAACCGTTATCGGCGACTGGCGGATCATCGAGTGAACTCACCGTCCCCCGATCGGGTCACCAGGTGCCCGCTTCGACGTGCTCCCACATGCCCAGGACGGCCTTGGCGACGACGACCGGGCGCTCCATCTGCGCCACGTGCCCGGTGCGCGGGAGCACCAGCAACCGGGCCCGCGGGATCGCGCGCGCGGTCCGCGCGGCGCGCTTCACCGAGATGACGCGATCCTCCCGGCCCCAGACGACCAGCGTCGGCGCCTTGACGAGCGGCGCGACCGACCACAGCGACGCCTTCCCCAGCGTCGACCACGCCCGGAAGATCGCGAAGGTGCTCCGGGCCATCGCGGGCGCGGCCCAGGCGAACCCGGCGCGGGCGCCGTGTTCCTCGGTCAGCTCGTCGAGCCGGCTTTCCGGGAACCGCGACGGATCGGCGAAGCACAGCTTGATGACCTGCGCGGCGCGTTCCCGCGGCCCGAGCGCGGCCAGCTGGGCCCGCACACGCGCGCCGACCAGCGGCAGGTAGGCGAGCGCCATCCGCGGGTCCGACAGCCGCCGCGGGTCGAGGCGCAGGTCCGGCACGGCCGGCGAGATGAGCGTCAGCGTCTTCACGAGCTCGGGTTTCTGCGCCGCGACCAGCAGGGCGATCGCGCCGCCCATGGAGTTGCCGAACAGGTGCACCGGTCCGCCGACCGCCTCGACGTGCTTGGCCACGACGTCCGCGTGCGCCTGCAGCGTGAAGTCGAAGCCTTCTTCGGGCTCGGAGTAGCCGAACCCGGGCAGGTCGATGGCCGTGCCGCCGGCGACCGGGGCGAGCAGCGCGGCCAGGTCGGTCCAGTTCGTCGACGAGCCGCCGAGTCCGTGCACGTAGACGGCGGGCACGCCGTCCGGGCCCGGCGTGCGGCGGACGTGGAGCCGGGCGGTGCCGACCTCTTCGAAGGCCGCGGGCCACGGCGGCGGGACCGGGTCGAGCGACGGCAACGCCCTGGTCGAAAGCGGCACGTGGGTCAGCGGCGGCCGCGCCGGCACGGGGGTGTTCACGGATCCAGAATGCCCGACCCTTGGCGCGGCACACGTACCGGCGAGTAATCTTCAGGGCGACTTCACGCGGTGGCGACCCCGCCCGTCGAAGAAGACGATGACGGGAGGACGAAGCATGACGGAGATGACGCGGCTGCAGCAACGCGGGGTGCGGCTGCCCCGGACCGAGCGCCGGGCCCAGCTCCTCGCCGCGGCGCAGCGGGTCTTCGCCGAAAACGGTTACCACGCCGCCGCGATGGACGAGATCGCCGAGGTCGCGGGCGTCTCGAAGCCCGTGCTGTACCAGCACTTCCCCGGCAAGCTCGATCTGTACATCGCGCTGCTGGAGAGCCACGTCGACGAGCTGGTCAAGCGCGTGCAGAACGCCCTGGACTCGACGACGGAGAACAAGCAGCGCGTCCCGGCCACGGTCGGCGCGTTCTTCGACTTCGTCAGCAACGACGCGGGCGCGTTCCGGATGGTGTTCGAGTCGGACCTGCGCGGCGAGCCCGCGGTTCAGGAGGCGGTCGACCGGGCGACGTCGGCGAGCGTGGACGCGATCACCGAGACGATCACCGCGGACGCGGGCCTCGACGAGGACAAGGCGCGCCTGCTGGCCGTCGGGCTGGTCGGGATGAGCCAGGTCAGCGCGCGGTTCTGGCTGGCCCACCACCAGTCGATGAGCCGTGAGGAGGCGGTGGCCCTGACGGCCAACCTCGCCTGGCGCGGCATCGGCGGCGGCTTCCCCCTCAAGGACTCCTGACCCGCTCACTCCAAGGGCCCCGATGTGGCGTTGGTTGCGTCCAGCGCACCGAACGCCACATCGGGGCGCTGGTCAGCGGACGGCGGCGCGGACCAGCGCGCTGATCCGGCGCGCCACCTCGAAGGGCCGTTCCTGCGGGAGCATGTGCCCGGCGCCCGGGAACCGGACGAACTCCGCGTGCGGCAGTTCGTCGGCGATCACCTTCGCGTGCGGCAGCGGGCAGAGCCGGTCCTTCTCCCCCGCCAGCACCACCGACGGCACGTCGCAGAGCGCGCCGAGTCCGCCGACGCCCCGGTGGGCCGCGATGGCGTCCAGGAACAGCCCCGCGCTGGCCGGGTGCGCACGCAGCAGCTGCTCGACGACGCTGTCCACCTGCGCCCGCCCCGGCCGGTCGCCGAAGACGAGCCGCCGGGCGCCCGAGCGGACCAGTCCCGGGCGCAGCCGCAGCGTGTCGCTCCGGAGTCCGGCCAGCAGCTTCGCCACCCGCGGCTCGAAGCGCGTCACGCTCCGGCCGACCAGGCCGGGGAACCCCAGCGTCAGCTTGTCCATGTCGCCCGACGACGTCGCCACGAACGCCGCGCCCGCCAGCCGCTCGCTGACGAGAGCCGGGTGCCGTTCGGCGAGCACCATCAGCGTCATGCCGCCCATCGAGTGCCCGGCCAGGACCAGCGGCCCGGCCGGGACGCGGTCGGCGATCAGCTCGGCGAGGTCGTCGGCCAGCCGGGCGATCGTCGCCCCGCCGGGCCGGGCCGGCGACGAGCCGCCGTGGCCGCGCAGGTCGTAGCGCAGGACGCGCACGCCGGGGTCGAGGTGCGGTCGGACGAAGTCCCACGTCCGGTGGTCCTGCGTCCAGCCGTGCACGAGCACCAGCGTGACCGGCGAGCCGGCGGGCCCCTCCTGGGAAACGTGCAGCTCCGCGCCGTCGCTGGTGACGAACCGGCCGGGCGCGAGGACGGTGGTCATCGGCCCGCCGGGAGCAGGAACGACTTGCGCCAGAAGTACTTGCCGGGCAGTCCGACCAGGCCGGACTCCTGCAGGAACGGCATGATCTTTTCGCCGGCCCACGCGATCGTCCCCTGCCAGTGCGGGTTGTTCAGGGCCGCTTCGACGCCGTCGCGCGGCCGGATGCCGACCGCCTTGTAGACGTCCGGGTTGATGAACGCCCGCGTCACGAAGTACGAGATCAGGGCGATGATGAACTGCTGGTAGGCGATCTCGGCCTTCGACAGCTTCGCCATGCCGCGCGTGACCTCTTCGCGGGCGAACGTGACGTGCCGGGCTTCTTCCAGGACGTGGATCCGGTTGACCATCCGGACCAGCGGCTGGACGCCTTCGTCGTTCATCTGCTCGCGCTGCAGCCGGTCCAGGACCTCCTCCGCGACGAGGATCGCGCCGTAGCGCGCCGGGCCGTAGGAGATGGTCGGCATGAGCTTCGCCAGGCGCCGCAGCCACGGCACGGGGCCGTAGGCGGGGCAGCCGATCCGCGCGGCCATCCGCGCGAACATCGTCGAGTGCCGGCATTCGTCGGCGATTTCGGTGAGCGCGAACTGGGCGTGCGCGGACGTCGGGTCCTGTTCGTAGACCTCCTTGAGCAGCATCTGCATCAGGAGGATCTCGAACCACAGGCCGGTGGTCGCGACGCTCGCGACCTCGTGCTTGCCCAGCTCGATGCGCTGGTCCGGGGTCAGCTTGTCCCAGAGTTCGGTGCCGTAGAGGGAAGAGCGCTCTTCGAGGATGAACCGCTTGCCCTCGACCAGCGGCGCGGTCCAGTCGATGTCGACGTCGGGGTCGTAGAACTTGTTCGCCGACGACTTCAGCAGGCGGTCCGCGGTCTTTTCGCGGTCCGGTTCCTTCAGCGTCCGCGTCATTGCCGACACCCCTTCCGGATGTGTAACTTGAGGTAACAGTTACCTGTGCGTAGCATGACCCTCGTGATCGAACGTGTCAAGCGCTCAGGCAAGCAGCCCGGCAGGTCCTCCCGCGGCGAGGAGGCGACCGGCGACGCCCGGCGCGACCGCTGGCGCAAGCACCGGATCGCCCGGCGCAAGGAGTTCGTCGAAGCCGCGCTGCGGGCCCTCGACACGCACGGCCCGGAGCTCGGCATGGAGGACGTCGCCGCCGAAGCCGGCGTCACGAAACCGGTGCTGTACCGGCACTTCGACGACAAAGCCGACCTGTACGTGGCCCTCGGCCAGCGCGGCACGGAGATCCTCTTCGAGCGGCTGATCCCGGCGATCAACGCGGAACTGGCGCCGGTGCCGCGGATCCGGATGGCCCTCGACGCATTCTTCACGGTCATCGAGGAGCACCCGAACCTGTACCGCCTGCTCGCGCACGGCCGGCCGGAGAAGCCGGTCTCGTCGGACGTCGTGGCGGAGGACAAGGAACTGATCGCGACGGCGCTGACCGCGCTGCTCGGCGACTACATGCGGATGTTCAACATGGACTCCGGCGCGGCCGAGCCGTGGGCGCACGGCATCGTCGGCATGGTCCAGAACACCGGCGAGTGGTGGCTGGACCGCCGCTCGATGAGCCGCGACGCGGTCGTCGAGTACCTGACGCAGATCATCTGGGCGGCGATCGACGGCCTGACCCGCCAGAACGGCGTGGTCATCGACCCGAACCAGCCCCTGGAAGCCAACAAGGTGGTCCAGCTGGGCCGCGCCTCGGACCCGTTGGAGGAAACCTCATGAGCGAGCACGAGCACGACGAAGACGGCTACCGCGGCCCGGCCACCCTGGTGGTGGACGGCGTTTCGCTGACGGTGGAGGTCGAGCTGCGCGGCTACTTCCAGCCGATCGACGGTTATTACCGCTGGTACGGCCGGGTGGCGGTGAACGAGGAGCTCACCCGCCTCGCGGGCGGCAAGAAGAAGACCGTGTCGATCCAGGCGGGCTCGCACGCGGCGACGGGCGAGCTGTCGGACCCGGACCCGTGGGGCCGCTACCGGATCACGGGCACGAGCACGCCGCCGTTCCACGTGCCGACGACGTTGGAAGAGCTGAACGCTTAGGGGAAGCGCGGGCCCGGCAGCTCCACGCCGGGCAGCACGCCGTTCGCGATGTCCGTGGCCCGCCACTTCGGCACGTTCAGCCGGACTGCCGTGACCGGCGCGGCCAGGAAGGGCGCGGCCTCCGGGACCTTGGCGACGAGCAGTTCGCGCACCCGGGCGTCCTCATCGGCTCCGACCACCTCCGCGAGCGCCTGGGCCTGCACGAACGGCTGCATCGGCGAACCCGTCGAAACGACGACCGAAACCACCGGGTGCTCCCGGATGGCGGCCAGCGTCCGGCCGCGGTCCTCGAGCACGAGGTTCAGGGTGAACTCGCCGCTTTCGGCGAAGTAGACCCCGCCGACCCACGGCCCGCTACTGCCCGAGGTGGCGAGGAACAACGACTTGTGCGCGGAGAGAGTGCTCCGCACGAGATCCGCGACGGCGGCCGGCTCGAGAGTGGTCACCGGCCGAAGCTAGGCGGCGAAAAAGCGACACTCCAAGCAAAACACCACAATCCGGTGAAACCGGGAAGGCCGCCCCCGGCTGGGGGGGGGGGGGGGTGGTGGGGGGGGGGGGGGCCCCCCCCCCAACCCCGGGGCGCCCCCGACGGCCGCGCCCGCCGGCGCGCCCGCAGGGGCGGGCGGGGGGGGGGGGAGGAGCGGA
>NZ_JBFANY010000022.1:0-134067 GCF_040674975.1 Amycolatopsis sp. NPDC049688 | reverse complement strand
GAGCCCGCCCTGACAGCAGGCCACCCAACGCCCGTCCTCAATCCGCAGCTCCCATGCGCGCACCTGCCGCCGAGAAACAGTGTTGGAACACTGTTTCTCACTCACGACCAGCCGCGGCAGACCGGCTACGGGAGCTTCAGGACCGCCACCACCGCGTCGGCCATGCCCTGCTCGCCGCGGGCGTTCGGGTGCAGTGGCGCCGCCGGTGAGGCCGGGAGCAGGCTTTCCACCCAGCGCTTGTCCGATGCCGAACACACGTCGTGCCCCTTGCCGGGCGTCGCCGTGTCCGCGTAGCCCGCCCGGTGGGCGTCCGCCTGGTCCTCCAGCATCTTGTTCAGCTTCTCCAGCGCGCCGCGGAAGTACGCGATGTCGCCCGCGCCGAACGGCAACGACGGCCAGCAGCCGTCGCCGTCCGGGAGGACCGTCGGGTAGCCGACCACCACCACCCTCGCCTGCGGGGCCTTCGTGTGGATGCGGTCGAGGATCGCGCCGATCTTCGGGGCCGTCGCGTCGATGCGCTCGGCCAGCTGGTCGTGGCCGCCCGCGGTCAGGCGGTCCTTGCACGGCGAGCCGTTCGAGTGCGTGGTCGCGCACCCCGACGCGTACGAGAAGAAGCCGACGTCGTTGCCGCCGATGCCCAGCGTCACCAGCGTCGTGTCCGCGTTGACCGCGTCCAGCTGGGGCGGGTTCGTGCCGTTGCCCGTCTTCTGGGCCGCTGTCAGGTGCGCTGTCGTCGCGCCGCCGCAGCTGACGTCGGCGAACTGGGCCGGCTTCAGCTTCGCCGAGACCAGGTGCGGGTAGTTGTCGTCCGACCGCTCGCAGCCCGCCGGCGTCCCCGCCTGGCGCCCGGTCCGCGGCGAGGACGTGTACGAATCCCCGAGGGCGACGTACCGGCCGCTGCCGCCGCCGGTGTCCGCGCCGTCCGGGGGTGCCGACGACGAGCCGTGCTGCCACTTGTAGTACCCGAAGGCCAGTAGCCCCACCACGAGCACGACCACCAGGCAGCCGCCACCGCTCTTCTTCGCCACTTCTTCGTTTCTACCGAAACCGGTCCCGCGGCGAGCTACTCAATCCGGGTGACGCGGTCAGCTCGCGATGAGCTCCGCCGCGAGCTCCAAGGCGTGGTCGACGTCCTTCGCGACGTAGTGCAGGTCGAGGAGCACCTCGGTGATGCCCGCCTCGCGCGCGACGTCCAGGCACGGCGGGACGTCGGCCACCGTGTCCACCCCGGTGCCCGGCCGCGGGTTGATCCGCAGCACCCGGCGCAGCCCGCCCGGATCGCGCCCGGCCTTCTCCGCCGCTTCGAGTGCGACGGACCAGAGGCCGTCGAGGTACTGCCTCGGCATCCAGCCGGCCAGCCAGCCGTCCGCGCGGCGCCCCACCCGGGCCAGCGCCGGCGGCGAAAACCCGCCGAGCAGCAGCGGCGGGCGCGGCTGCTGCGCCGGGCGCAGGCCCACCGTCGACGGTGCGATCCGCCACTGCGGGCCCTCGTGCTCCGCCGGGTCGCCGGTCCACAGCGCCTCCAGCGCGTCGAGCAGCTCTTCGAGGCGCCGGCCCCGGCCCCTCCACGGCACGCCGGTGGCGAAGTACTCCTCGCGCAGCCAGCCGAGCCCGAAGCCGACGTCCAGCCGTCCCGCGCTGGCGAGGTCGAGCGAGGTCAGCGCCCTGGCGAGGAGCACCGGGGAATAGACCGGGCCGGTCAGCGCGCTCATCCCCAGGCGGACCGAGTTCGTGACGGCGGCCGCGGCCGCCAGCGTCGTGAACGGGTCGGCGAAGGTCTCGAACTCCCTCGGGTACGGGTGCTCCGGCGTGCCCCCGCCCGGGTAGAGGTCCGACGGCGCGAGGGGCGCCAGGATGCGGTCACCCACCCAGAGCGACGCGTAGCCGAGGCTCTCGGCAGCGGCCGCGAAGCGCGGCACGGCGGCGGGGTCGGCGAGCGGACCGTACTGGGGGAGCGCGAGGCCGAGCCCGGCCGGAGCCCCCGCCGGACGGGGGGTGGTCGTCATGGCCGACATCCTGGCATGATCAGGAGGTCGGCGGGGAGTTTTCCGCAGGCCGGCCGGGGTGCGGTGGTCGATCGGGGGGCGCGGTTGCGGGCCCCCGCGAGGCTTGCCGTAGACTTCGGGACTTGGAACGCACTACGGTCATCCCCGCCTGGATGGTGGGGACGATGGAATGCGTCCACCGGGGCTCCGAGCGATCGGGGCTCCACAGGGGTGTAGCTCAATTGGCAGAGCAGCGGTCTCCAAAACCGCAGGTTGCAGGTTCAAGTCCTGTCACCCCTGCGTAACGGAACTGGTGGAGCGGAGGAGTGGTCGTGAGCGACAGCGACGCCAGCGGCGGCGAGCAGGAGCAGGACGGCACCGGGCAGAAGCCCGAGAGCCCGTCCCGTCCCGTCACAGCCGCTGCCCGGCGTGAGCGCCGTGCGACCGCTCGCCCGGCGGGGAAGTCCGCGGCACGTGCGGACGACAAGACCCGCCCGGCCGGGAAGTCGGGGGAGAAGTCCGCCCCCGACGCCAAGGGCGCGCCGACTCCGAAGCGGGACCAGAAGCCGAAGAAGGCCTCCGTGTTCGCGCGGCTGGTGCGCTTCATCCGCGAGGTCTGGGCGGAGCTGCGCAAGGTCATCTGGCCCAACCGCAAGCAGATGGTCACCTACACCGTGGTCGTGCTGGCCTTCGTGGTCTTCATGGTGGGCCTGGTGAGCGTGCTCGACCTGGCATTCAAGTGGGGCATCGGCAAGATCTTCGGCTGACGCGCCCCCGGCGCGCGCCGATGGGGCCGAGGTCCCGGCCTTGGCCCGCAATGATCAACTGAGAGGACGGAACGTGACCTCCGACAACGGCACAACAGCCGGTCACGACCTGACCGAGCTTTCCGACGAGCAGGTGCACACGGCACTCGGTGACGAGGAATCCGCGCACCTCGAGCCCGTCGACGTGTCGGACTCCGAGGTCGACGACGACGCCGCCGCTTCCGGTGACGACGACGCTTCCGCCGACGACGTGATCGACGAGACCGCGGCCGAGCCCGCCGCGGACGACGAGGACCCGGTCGCCAAGCTGCGTTCCGAGCTGCTCGCCGCGCCCGGCGAGTGGTACGTCGTGCACTCCTACGCCGGGTACGAGAACAAGGTGAAGACCAACCTCGAGACCCGGACCCAGACCCTGGACGTCGAGGACTACATCTTCCAGATCGAGGTCCCGACCGAAGAGGTCACCGAGATCAAGAACGGCCAGCGCAAGCAGGTGCAGCGCAAGGTGCTGCCCGGCTACATCCTGGTCCGGATGGACCTGAACGACGCCTCGTGGAGCGCAGTGCGCAACACGCCGGGTGTCACCGGGTTCGTCGGCGCGACCTCGCGGCCGTCGCCGCTGACCGTGGACGAGGTGCTGAAGTTCCTCGCGCCGCAGGTCGAGAAGGAAGCCCCGGCCAAGGCCAGCAAGGGCGAGGCCGCCGCGGCGGCGCCGCTCGGCGGCCCGGCCGTCGAGGTCGACTTCGAGGTCGGCGAGTCGGTCACGGTCATGGACGGCCCGTTCGCGACGCTGCCGGCGACGATCTCCGAGGTCAACGTCGACGGGCAGAAGCTGAAGGTCCTGGTGTCGATCTTCGGCCGGGAGACCCCGGTCGAGCTGTCGTTCAACCAGGTCTCCAAGATCTGACGGCCGGCCTCCTCGGCCGCAGTCCCCGCGTCCACGGCAGGTACGCGGGGAACGTAGTACAGGACAGGAAAAGAAATGCCACCCAAGAAGAAGAAGCTTGCGGCGATCATCAAGCTGCAGATCAAGGCGGGTGCGGCCAACCCCGCGCCGCCGGTCGGCCCCGCGCTGGGTCAGCACGGCGTCAACATCATGGAGTTCTGCAAGGCCTACAACGCCGCGACCGAGTCGCAGCGCGGGGACGTCGTCCCGGTCGAGATTTCCGTGTACGAGGACCGGTCGTTCGACTTCAAGCTGAAGACGCCGCCGGCCGCGAAGCTGCTGCTGAAGGCCGCGGGCGTGGAGAAGGGCTCCGGCGAGCCGCACAAGACCAAGGTCGCCAAGGTCACCTGGGACCAGGTCCGCGAGATCGCCAAGACCAAGGAGACCGACCTCAACGCGCACGACATCGACCAGGCCGCGAAGATCATCGCCGGCACTGCTCGTTCGATGGGCATCACGGTCGTCGACGCCTGATTTCCCGAAGTACCCGTGGGAGAGCCAGGGCTGGCTCGTCACCACACTGATCCGTTGAATTGAGGAACAGCAGACATGCCCAAGCACAGCAAGGCTTACCGCCAGGCTGCGGAGCTCGTCGACAAGGCGCGCCTGTACGCGCCGCTCGAGGCCGCGAAGCTGGCGAAGGAAACGTCCAAGACCAAGATGGACGCGACCGTCGAGGTCGCGATGCGTCTCGGTGTGGACCCCCGCAAGGCCGACCAGATGGTCCGCGGCACCGTGAACCTGCCGCACGGCACCGGTAAGACCGCCCGCGTCATCGTCTTCGCCGTCGGCGACAAGGCCGCCGAGGCCGAAGCCGCCGGCGCGGACGCGGTCGGCACCGACGAACTGATCGAGCGCATCCAGGGTGGCTGGCTCGACTTCGACGCCGCGATCGCGACGCCGGACCAGATGGCCAAGGTGGGCCGCATCGCCCGCATCCTCGGCCCGCGTGGCCTGATGCCGAACCCGAAGACCGGCACGGTGACCCCCGCGGTCGCGAAGGCCGTGCAGGACATCAAGGGCGGTAAGATCAACTTCCGCGTCGACAAGCAGGCCAACCTGCACCTGGTGATCGGCAAGGCTTCCTTCGACACGGAGAAGCTGGTCGAGAACTACGCGGCGGCGCTGGACGAGATCCTGCGGGCCAAGCCGTCGTCGGCGAAGGGCCGTTACCTGAAGAAGGTCACCTTCACCACCACGATGGGCCCGGGCATCCCGGTCGACCCGCTGCGGACCCGCAACCTCCTGTCGGAGGAAGCGGCCGTCTGAGGCTGAGATCACGAGAAAGGGCGTCCCCGCTTGCTGCGGGGGCGCCCTTTCTTCGTGTCTTATTGACGGCATGCCGACTTTCGCGTCGTTCGACGGCCTCCGGTTGAACTACACCGTGTGGGAGGGCGACGGCGCCCACCGCCCGGTGCTGCTGCAGCATGGCTTCGCCGCGGACACGAACGCGAACTGGATCTCGACCGGCGTCGTCGCGGCTTTGCGTGGCGCGGGTTTCACGGTGATTTCGCTGGACGCCCGGGGCCACGGCCGGTCCGAGAAGCCGTACGACGAGGCCTGCTACGCCGAGGACGCGATGGCGCGGGACGTCTCGGCGTTGCTGGACGAGCTGGGCCTCGACGAGGTGTCGATGGTGGGCTACTCGATGGGCGCGATCATCGCGTTGACGGTGACGGCGGCGGACAAGCGGATCCGCTGCCTCGCGACCGGTGGGGTGGGCTCGGGGATCGTCGACTTCGGTGGGGTGGACCTGCGTGTGGTGAAGCCGGCGGACATCGCTTCGGCGCTGTTGGCGGAGGACCCTGCTCTGGTCCCGCCGTCGGGGGTGCCGTTCCGGCTCCTGGCCGACGCGACGGGCGGGGATCGCCGGGCGCTGGCGGCGGTGGCGCTGGCTTCGCGGGAGGGGCACCTGGACCTGTCGTCGATCGGGGTGCCGACGTTGGTGCTGGCGGGCGAGCAGGACCAGCTGGCGGCGGAGCCGGAGAGGCTGGCGGCGGCGATCGCGGGGGCAAGGTTGGTGCGGATCCCGGGGGACCACATGACGGCGGTGATGTCATCGGCGTTCGCGGAGGCGCTGGTGTCCTTCCTGGCGGCGCCGCACCCGCGCTAGCGGGTCGGGGCCGGGCTGCCGCACTTGGCCGGGCCGGGGGCGTGGCCGGTGATGAGCCACTGGCCCAGTTCGACTTTGGACACCGTGAAAACACCCAGCGCGGGCCCGCCGGTGATCGAGAACGAGCAGGAGTCGATCGTGACCACGTCGCCGGGCAAGGGCTCGGAGACGTACGACGGCACCGATTCGGCGTAGTTGTTGCGGTCCTTCGGCTGCACCTGCGCGTGGATCGCCTGGACAGCCAGGCGGCAGTCGTTCTGCCCGAGGTCCTGGGCGAACTTGCTCTGGATGTCGACGCCCTTGGTCGCGTCGTAGGCGAACCGGCCGCACGCGTCGTCGACGCTGCCCTGGGCGATGTCCTGGTACACGAAGCGAACGGCCTCGTAGGGATTCTTCGAGAACACGTGGTTCGTGTGGTACTTCCCGCCGCCCTCCTGGGCCAGCTGGGCGGAGGACTTGCCCGAGTCGTTCGGGAAGAAGTGGTTGTACAGCCAGGTGGCCGCGAGGCCCAGAATGACGATCGCCAGCACCCAGGCGATGACCTTCTTGCCGAGCCAGGTGACCCACTTCGGTGCGCGACGGCGTTCGGTGGGCACCAGCTGGTAACCCGGCGGAATCATCGGCGGCTGGCCGCCCTGCTGGGGCACCGGCTGTGACGGCGGGGCCTGAACCACTCCGGCGTTCGCCGGGGGTGCCGGCTGGTTGCCCTGCTGAGCCTGGGTGAACTTCAGGTAGTCCTGGAACTGCTGGAACTGGCGGAACTGCTCCAGCTGGTCCGGGTCCATCGGGGGCTGACCGGAGCCACCGGACGGCTGCGGGAGCGCCGGCGAGCCCGGCACGGAGGGCTGGGGCAGCGCCGGCAGGCCGCCCGTGGGCGCGTTCGGGCCCGCCGGTTCGATTTCCGAGCCCGGCTTTCCGTCATCGCGCTGCTCCGCCACGTGACCATGATGCCCCACTCCGCCGCGAAGGTGGGGGTCGGAGAAGGCATGTCGGCTTGACAAGGTATTCTCGATGACGGTTCTACCGAAGACCGCTGGTTTTCCCCGCCGCAGGTGGGGAACGAAGGTCCCGCATCACGCCGGGCGGCCCGCGCAGGAGGAACGAGGCCGGGCACCCAGGTGCCCGAAGACGCCCCGCGCCTGTCTGCGCGAGGGCGTTTCGTCGTTTTGCGGAGCCCCTCGAAGAGCCAGTGGAACCCACTAGCCAAGAGAGGAGGCGACCATGGCGAAGCCCGACAAGGTGGCGGCCGTCGCCGAGATCGCGGAGAGCTTCCGCACCAGCTCGGCCACCGTCGTTACCCAGTACACCGGCCTCTCCGTGTCCCAGCTGTCCCAGCTGCGCCGCGCTCTCGGCACCAGTGCCAAGTACCGGGTCGCGAAGAACACCCTGGTCAAGCGGGCGGCCGAGGACGCCGGCATCCAGGGTCTCGAGGACCTGTTTGTCGGTGCGACCGCCATCGCCTTCGTCGAGGGTGAAGCTGTCGACGCCGCCAAGGCGCTTCGCGACTTCGCGAAGGACAACAACGCGCTTGTGATCAAGGGCGGCTACATGGACGGCAAAGCGCTGTCCGTGGACGAGATCAACCGGATCGCCGATCTCGACAGCCGTGAGGTCCTGCTCGCCAAGGCGGCGGGCGCGTTCAAGGCGAAGCTTTCCCAGGCCGCCGCGCTGTTCCAGGCGCCGGCGTCCCAGGTCGCCCGCCTGGCTGCCGCGCTGGAGGAGAAGCAGCGCGAAGCCGCCGGTACCGAAGCAGCCGAAGCACCCGCCGAGAGCTGAACCACCCCCACCCCGAACGTCTAGTTCGTTTTTCTGAGAGGAAGCCATCATGGCGAAGCTGAGCACCGCCGAGCTGATCGACGCCTTCAAGGAGCTGACCCTCCTCGAGCTGTCCGAGTTCGTGAAGGAGTTCGAAGAGGTCTTCGACGTCACCGCCGCCGCGCCGGTCGCCGTTGCCGCTGCCGCCCCGGGTGCCGCCCCGGCCGCCGCCGCCGAGGAGCAGGACGAGTTCGACGTCGTCCTCGAGGGCGCCGGCGACAAGAAGATCCAGGTCATCAAGGTCGTCCGCGAGGTCGTCTCGGGCCTGGGCCTGAAGGAGGCCAAGGAGCTGGTCGAGGCCGCTCCCAAGGCCCTCCTGGAGAAGGTCGACAAGGAGGCCGCCGAGGCCGCCAAGGAGAAGCTCGAGGCCGCGGGCGCCAAGATCACCATCAAGTGATCCCGGGCGCGTCAGCGCCTGCGCACCACCTCGTGACGGGGCGGGCATCCACCAGGATGCCCGCCCCGTCCCTTTTGCCCGGATGTTGCGCGCGCGGCCCCGGCAGCGACTCGATGACCATGACCGACCCCGAACACCTCGAGCTCCTCGTCCGCCGGCTCACCGACCGCGAGCCCCGGCTCGCCCTCTCCGTGGCGGCCGTCGTCGCGCCCGTGCTGTTCCTCCTGGTCGTCGCCGCCCTCGCAGTGATCCCCTAGGGCCGGTGTCCGAATAGCCCGGGCCCCTAAACCGCGGGTTCCGGGGCCGTAAGAACTGCGCTGTTGCCCCGTTTGGGCTACCGTGCTGCGCATTGGCGATCACGGCGGGATGACGATGGGCCTGGGGCTGGCCAGAAAAGAAAACTGGTGAGTAACCTGTTCGCACTCAGCTCGTTGCACCTGGTTGACGCGGGTTCGTGGGCGCCACCGGCCCACATCCGCCGCCGGCGTGGGTGGCAGGGTGTGGCAGCGGGCGCAATGACGCGGAACAGCTCCTGGAGGTGCGATGGGTGCCGAGGTGGTCATCGAAGGTCTGACGAAGTCCTTCGGTAAGCAGACCATCTGGCGGGACGTCACGTTGACGCTCCCCCCGGGCGAAGTGTCGGCCATGCTCGGCCCGTCAGGGACCGGCAAGTCCGTCTTCCTCAAGTCGATGATCGGGCTGCTCAAGCCCGACCGCGGCCGCTGCGTGATCAACGGTGTCGACATCGTCACCTGCTCCGAGCACAAGCTCTACGAGATCCGGAAGCTCTTCGGCGTCCTCTTCCAGGACGGCGCCCTGTTCGGCTCGATGAACCTCTACGACAACGTCGCCTTCCCGCTGCGCGAGCACACCAAGAAGTCCGAGACGGAAATCCGCCGGATCGTGCTCGAAAAGCTCGACATGACCGGTCTGAACGGCGCCGACAAGAAGCTCCCGGGCGAGATCTCCGGCGGGATGCGCAAGCGCGCCGGCCTGGCCCGCGCCCTGGTGCTCGACCCCGAGATCATCCTGGTCGACGAGCCGGACTCGGGCCTCGACCCGGTCCGCACCACCTACATCTCGCAGCTGTTCCTCGACGTCAACGCGCAGATCGACGCCACGTTCCTGATCGTCACGCACAACATCAACCTGGCCCGCACGGTCCCGGACAACCTGGGCATGCTCTTCCGCAAGGAACTGGTCATGTTCGGCCCCCGCGAAGTGCTGCTGACCAGCGAGGAGCCGGTCGTCAAGCAGTTCCTCAACGGCAAGATGCAGGGTCCGATCGGCATGTCCGAGGAGAAGGACTCCGCCCAGATGGCCGCCGAGCAGGCGATGTTCGACGCCGGCCACCACGCGGGCGGGGTCGAGGACATCAGCGGGGTGCCGCCGCAGATGCAGACCACGCCGGGCGTGGCCACCCGGATGGGTGCCGTCCGCCGGAAGGACCGGGTCATGGAGATCATGCACCGGCTGCCGCCGGCCGCGCAGGAGAGCATCATCGAGTCGCTGAGCCCGGAAGAGCAGCGCCACTACGGCGTGCGGCCGCACCGCGGGCAGCCGCAGCAGGTCCCGGCCGGGATGCGGCCGCCGGGTGACGGCGTCCCGAACCAGCACCACGGCCAGCTGCCCGCCGACCAGGTGGCCCGGATCCCGGGCGGCGGCCAGCCGCCGAGAACCGGCACGCACCGACTGCCACCGAACAACGGGCCAGGTGGCCGGTGAGCTCTCCCGCAACACAGGCGAAGATCCCCGGGATCGGCATGCTCCGCGAGACCGGGAACCTGTTCGCCCTCGGCCTGGACATCGTCCGCGGCCTGTTCCAGAGGCCCTTCCAGCTGCGGGAGTTCATCCAGCAGTCCTGGTTCATCGCGAGCGTGACCATCCTGCCGACGGCCCTGGTGGCCATCCCGTTCGGCGCGGTCATCTCGCTGCAGTTCGGCTCGCTCGCCCGCCAGCTGGGCGCGCAGTCCTACACCGGCGCGGGCTCCGTGCTCGCCACCGTGCAGCAGGCCAGCCCGCTGGTCACCGCGCTGCTGGTGGCGGGCGCGGGCGGCTCGGCCGTCTGCGCCGACATCGGCGCCCGGACCATCCGCGAAGAGATCGCCGCGATGGAGGTGCTCGGCGTCTCCGCGGTCCAGCGGCTGATCGTGCCGCGCACCCTCGCGATGATGCTGGTCGCGCTCCTGCTCAACGGCATGGTCAGCGTCATCGGCGTGCTCGGCGGCTACTTCTTCAACGTCGTGCTACAGGGCGGGACGCCGGGTGCGTACCTGGCGAGCTTCTCCGCCCTCGCGCAGCTGCCCGACCTGTGGGTCGGTGAGCTCAAGGCGCTGATCTTCGGGTTCATCGCCGCCGTCGTCGCGTCCTACCGGGGCCTCAACCCCTCCGGCGGCCCGAAGGGCGTCGGGGACGCGGTGAACCAGTCGGTGGTCATCACGTTCCTGCTGCTGTTCGTCGTGAACTTCGTGATCACCCTGATCTACCTGCAGATCGTGCCCGGAAAGCTGGACTAGCGCCATGACGTTCCTCCAGGGCGCGAAACGCGTCGTCAACCGGCCGCTCCAGACGCTGGACACCCTCGGTGACCAGATGTCCTTCTACGGCCGCGCGCTGCTGTGGACGCCGCGGACCATCCGCCGCTACACCAAAGAGGTGCTCCGGCTGCTGGCCGAGGTGAGCTTCGGCTCCGGCTCGCTCGCCGTCATCGGCGGCACGGTCGGCGTGATGGTCGGCCTGACGCTCTTCACCGGTGTCCTCGTCGGCCTCCAGGGCTACTCGGCGCTGAACTCGATCGGGACGTCGGCCTTCACCGGCTTCCTGACCGCGTTCTTCAACACCCGCGAGATCGCGCCGCTGGTCGCCGGCCTCGCGCTGTCCGCCACGGTCGGCGCCGGGTTCACCGCGCAGCTGGGCGCGATGCGGATTTCCGAGGAGATCGACGCCCTGGAAGTCATGGGTGTGCCGAGCCTGCCGTACCTGGTGACGACGCGGATCATCGCCGGGTTCGTCGCGGTCATCCCGCTCTACATCATCGGCCTGCTCAGCTCGTACCTCGCGTCGAGACTGGTCGTCATCTACATCTACGGCCAATCAGCAGGCACGTACGACCATTACTTCGACCTCTTCCTGCCACCGCAGGACGTGCTCTATTCGTTCATCAAGGTGCTGCTGTTCAGCGTCCTGATCATCCTGTCGCACTGCTACTTCGGGTACCGGGCGACCGGTGGCCCGGCCGGCGTCGGCGTCGCGGTCGGCAAGGCCGTGCGGCTGTCCATCGTCACGGTGTCGATCATGAACTTCTTCATCGGGTTCGCCATCTGGGGAACCGACGTCACGGTAAGGATCGCGGGATGAGGACGCTCCGACGCAGGCTGCTCGGCCTGCTGCTCATCGCCGTGATGGTCGGCGGGGTGGCGCTGTCCATCGCGCTCTACGACAAGGCGTTCACGCCGGTCGTCACGGTCAAGCTGCAGGCCGACAAGATCGGCAACCAGCTGATCAAGCAGTCCGACGTCAAGGTGCGCGGGCTGATCGTCGGGTCGGTGCAGGACATCGTCGCCACCGACCACGGCGCCGAGCTGACGCTGGCGCTGCAGCCGGAGTCGGCGAAGCTGATCCCGGAGAACGTCTCGGCGCGGTTCCTGCCCAAGACGCTCTTCGGCGAGCGGTTCGTCTCGCTGGAGATCCCGAAGGACCCCTCGGCGAAGACCCTGGCCAACGGGGACGTCATCCCGCAGGACCGCACGTCGAGCGCGGTCGAGCTGGAGCAGGCGTTCTCCCACCTGATGCCGGTGCTGCAGGCGGTCCAGCCGCAGAAGCTGTCGGCGACGCTCACCGCGATCTCGACGGCGCTGCAGGGCCGCGGCGACCAGCTCGGCGACACGCTGTCGCAGCTGGGCACCTACATCGGCGAGCTGAACCCGCACGAGCCCGAGCTGCAGCACAACCTGAAGGCGCTGGCGGAGTTCTCCGACCACCTGAAGGACGCCGCGCCGGACCTGGTGCAGAGCCTGGACAACCTGAGCACGACGACCCGGACCGTGGTCGACGAGCGGCAGCACCTGAGCGACCTCTACGGCAGCCTCACGCAGGCGTCGGTGGACCTGCAGACGTTCCTGCAGAACAACAAGGACAACATCATCTCCCTCGTCGGCACCGCCCGGCCGACGGCCGAGCTGCTGGCGAAGTACGCGCCGGAGTACCCCTGCGTGATCTCCCAGATGGCGAAGAACGTGCCGCTGATCGACCAGGCGCTGGGCGCCGGCACCAACCAGCCCGGCCTGCACGCCACGATCGAGATCATCGTGCCGCGCGCGCCCTACCAGGCGGGCAAGGAAGAGCCGCGGTTCGAGGACAAGCGCGGCCCGCGCTGCTACGACATCAAGGACATCCCGAAGCCGTTCCCGTCCGAGCCGCCGGACGGCGCGTTCAAGGACGGCACGCTGCACCAGGCCGCGCCGAAGAGCGCCGGCGAGGGCCTCAACCCGGCCAAGTTCAAGGCCGACGCGGCCGGCAACGGCGGCAGCGGTGGTGATCTGGCGTATTCGACGGCGGAGCAGGGCTTCCTGGCCGACCTGCTCGGCCCGCAGCTGGGCATGAACGCCGCCGACGTCCCGGGCTGGAGCTCGCTGCTCGTCGGCCCGCTGTACCGGGGTGCGGAGGTGACGGTCAAGTGAGGGGCCTGCTCGCGCCGCTGATCAAGCTGGGCATCTTCGTGGTCGTCACCGTGCTGTTCACGACGATCCTCGGGATCAGCATCGCCAACATCAACACCACCAGCACCAACGCCTACCACGCGCGGTTCACCGACGCGACGCTGCTGCTGCCCAACGACGACGTGCGGATCGCCGGTGTCCGGGTCGGGCAGGTCAAGGACGTCAAGATCGTGGACAAGCGGCAGGCCGAGGTCGAGTTCGAAGTGGACGCCGGGCGGACGCTGCCGGCCGGGGTGACCGCGCAGATCAAGTTCCGCAACCTGGTCGGCCAGCGGTACGTCTCGCTCGGCGAGGGCGACGACAGCTCCGGCAAGACGCTGCCGCCGGGCGGCACCATCCCGCTGGAGCGGACCACGCCCGCGCTGGACCTGACCGAGCTGTTCAACGGTTTCAAGCCGCTGTTCACCGCGCTCAACCCCGACGACGTCAACAAGCTGTCCTACGAGGTCATCCAGGTCCTGCAGGGCGAGGGCGGCACCGTGGAAAGCCTGCTGTCGCACACGGCGTCGCTGGCCACCACGATCGCCGACAAGGACCAGGTGATCGGCGAGGTCATCGACAACCTCAACTCGGTGCTCGACACGGTCAACGCGCACACGCCGCAGCTCAACGACCTGATCGTGAAGCTGCAGCAGCTGGTGTCCGGGCTGGCCGCCGACCGCAAGCCGATCGGCGACGCGATCGAGAGCCTCGGCAACCTGGCCGAAACGACGTCCGGGCTGCTCGGCGAGGTGCGGGAGCCGCTGAAGAACGACATCAGCGCGCTCGGCAACCTCACGAACCAGCTGAACAAGAACGAGCCGGAGCTGGAGCACTTCATCCAGTTCCTGCCGACCAAGGTGAGCACGCTGACCCGCACCGCGGACTACGGCTCCTGGTTCAACTTCTACGCCTGCGAGTTCTCCGGGAGTGTCAGCTTGCCGCCCCTGATCAACGACGTGGCCCTCCCGTTGATCCCGGTCAACCGGGCGAGGTGCCAGGGATGAAGTCCTTCCAGAAGCGCAACCCCGTGCCGATCGCGCTGGTCGGGATCGTCGTGCTGGCGCTCGGTTTCACCGCCGCGCTCAACTCCGACGACCTGCCGGTGATCGGCGGCGGCACCACCTACAGCGCCGAGTTCAGCGAAGCTTCCGGGCTGCAGAAGGACAACGACGTCCGGATCGCCGGCGTCAAGGTCGGCAAGGTCAGCGACATCGAGCTCGACGGCGCGTCGGTGAAGGTGTCGTTCAAGGTCAAGGACGCCTGGCTGGGCGACCGGACCAGCGCCGCGATCAAGATCAAGACGCTGCTCGGGCAGAAGTACCTGTCGCTGGACCCGCAGGGGGAGAAGGCGCTGAACCCGGGCACCGGCATCCCGCGCGACCGCACGATGGCGCCCTACGACGTGCTCGACGCCTTCCGCGGGCTGTCCCAGACCGTCGACAACATCGACACCAAGCAGCTGGCCCAGAGCTTCGACACGATCTCGCAGACTTTCGCCAACACGCCGCAGGACGTGAAGGGTGCCCTGTCGGGCCTGTCGAAGCTGTCGGACACGATCGCCTCGCGCGACCAGCAGCTGTCGAACCTGCTCGCCAACACCCGCGAGGTGTCGCAGACGCTGGTCGACCGCGACGCCGAGGTACAGAAGCTCCTCGACGACGGCAACGACCTGCTCGCCGAACTGGCCAAGCGCGAGGACGCGATCACCGCGCTGCTGAACGGCTCCCGCGAGCTGGCCACCCAGCTGCAGGGCCTCATCGACGACAACGGAAAGCAGCTCGACCCGGTGCTGACCCAGCTCGACCAGCTGACGTCGATGCTGCAGCGCAACCAGGACTCGCTGGCCGAGGGGCTCAAGAAGTTCGCGCCCTTCATCCGCGTCTTCACCAACACCATCGGCAACGGCCGCTGGTTCGACAACTACATCTGCGGCCTGCTGCTGCCGTCGTTCGGCCCGATCAACGAAGAGGGGTGCTACACGAAATGAGTGACACCCGTCTGGGCGCGGCCCTGACCCGGGGCTTCACCATCGCGATCGTGCTCGCGCTCGTCGTCGCCGGTGGCATCTGGTGGACCCTCAAGGACGCCGGCCGCAACCACCTGACCGCGTACTTCGCCGGCGCTGTCGGCCTGTACGAGGGCAACAGCGTGCGGATGCTCGGCGTCGACATGGGTACGGTCACCAAGATCACGCCGATGGGCAACCAGGTGAAGGTCGACTTCGAGTACGACCGCTCGGTCGCCGTCCCGGCCGACGCCAAGGCGCTCATCGTGGCGCCGTCGCTGGTTTCGGACCGGTACGTCCAGCTGGCCCCGGCCTACACCGGCGGCCCGCGGATCTCCGACGGCGCGGTCATCGGCCTGGACCGCACCGAGGTGCCCTTGGAGGTCGACCAGCTGGCGTCGAGCCTGGCCCGGGTCAGCGAGACCCTCGGCCCGAACGGCGCCAACAAGACCGGATCGCTGTCGAACCTGCTGAACACCGCGGCGGCCAACGTCGACGGCAACGGCCAGGCCCTGCACGACACGATCACCAAGCTCGGCCAGGCGGCCGGGACGCTGGCCGGCAACAAGGACGACCTGTTCACCACGGTCCAGAACCTCGGCAAGTTCTCGCAGACGCTGGCCGACTCCGACAAGTCGGTCCGCAGCTTCGAGAGCCAGCTCGCCGACGTCAGCGGCTACCTGGCGTCCGAAAAGGACAACCTGGCCGCGACCGTGCAGCAGCTGGGCACCACGCTCACCTCGGTGCAGACGTTCATCGACGCCAACCACGACCGGCTCAAGTCCAATGTGGACAAGCTGGCCGGGATCACCAAGGTGCTCGTCGACCAGCGCAGCTCGCTCGCCGAGATCCTCGACGTCGCCCCGGTCGGCCTGAGCAACCTGGTGAACACCTACAACGGCGCGTCCGGCACGCTCGACGCCCGGCCGAACCTCAACGAGCTCACCCAGCCGCCGCTGGTGATGATCTGCCGGCTCCTCAAGCAGGTCGGCACCAAGGGCATCCCGGACGTGCTCGGCAACGCCTGCGAGAACATCGCCGCCGTGGTCGACAAGGTGATCCCGCTGCCGTCCGTGGCGCAGACCGTGCAGGCCCTGCAGTCCGGTCAGCTGCCGCCGCTCCCGCTGCCCATCGCCGGGCAGCTCTACGGAGGTGGCCAGTGAAGAAGCTCCTGACCGTCGGGGCGCTCGCCACCGCGTCCGCGCTGGTGCTCTCCGGGTGCGCCTTCAAGGGCATCTACGACCTGCCGCTGCCCGGTGGCGCCGACCTCGGCGACCACCCGTACACGGTGAACGTCGAGTTCCGGGACGTGACCGACCTGACCCCGCAGGCCGGGGTGAAGGTCGACGAGGTGCCGGTCGGCCGGGTCGAGAACGTCGGCCTCACCAAGGACGGCTGGCACGCGCTGGTCACGCTGAAGGTGAACGGCGACATCAAGCTGCCGGCCAACGCGATCGCCAACGTGAAGCAGTCCAGCCTGCTCGGCGAGAAGTACGTCGAGCTGGCCTCGCCCGGCACCGACCAGGCCCAGGGCAAGCTCGCCGACCACGCGACCATCCCGCTGGCCCGGACGAACCGCAGCGTCGAGGTCGAAGAGCTGCTCGGCGCGCTGTCGCTGCTGCTCAACGGCGGGGGGATCGACCAGCTCAACACGATCACCAAGGAACTCAACAAGGCCACCTCCGGCCGCGAGCCGGACATCAAGGCGCTGCTGGACAACGCGAACCAGCTGGTGACCAACCTGGACAAGCAGTCGCAGAACATCACCCGGGCCATCGACGGGCTGAACCGGCTGTCCTCGACCCTGAACGACCAGAAGGACAAGCTGGTCGGCGCGGTCGACAACCTCGGGCCCGGGCTCGGCGTGCTGGAGCAGCAGCGCGGCCAGCTGGTCACCATGCTGCAGGCGCTGGACCACCTCTCCGGCGTCGCCACCGACACGGTCAACAAGTCGCAGAAGGACCTCGTCGCCGACCTCAAGGCGCTGACGCCGACGCTGCAGAAGCTCGGCGAGGCGGGCAACGACCTGCCGAAGGCGCTGCAGATCCTGCTGACGTTCCCGTTCAGCGACCAGGCCGTCAACGGCGTCAAGGGCGACTACTTCAACCTGTACGCGAAGGTGGACCTGAACCTGAAGACCATCGTCGACAACCTGGGCAACAGCCGGCAGAACGCCCTGTCCGGGCAGCTGCCGCTGGCCGGGCTGACCGGCGGTGTCCAGGGCACGCCGGCCAACCAGCCACCGCCGCTGCCGATCCCGGGCGCCGGGCTGCAGTCGTCGAAGCCGGGCCTGGGCAACCTCTTCGGGCTCCTCTCGGGAGGTGCGGGCTGATGCTGATCCGCCGGACGAAGATCCAGCTGGTGGCCTTCGCGGTCATCTCCGTCGTCGCGATCGTCTACGCACTGATCCGGTTCGCCGGGCTCGGCAGCGTGTTCGGCAACGACGGCTACACGGTGAAACTGCAGCTCAACGAATCGGGCGGGATCTTCACCAACGCCGAGGTCACCTACCGCGGCTACAACATCGGCCGGGTCGGCGAAATGCGCCTCACCCCGACCGGGCTCGAGGCCGACCTGAACATCGACCCGTCGGCGCCGAAGGTGCCCGCGGACCTCGACGCGGTCGTCGCCAACCGGTCGGCGGTCGGCGAGCAGTACGTCGACCTCAAGCCGAAGGCCGACCAGGGCCCGTACCTGCAGGGCGGCTCGGTGATCCCGGCGTCGAAGACGACCACGCCGGTCAGCACCGACCGGCTGATCGGGGACCTCGACTCGCTCGCCGCGTCGGTCCCGGTCGACTCGCTGCGCACGGTCGTCGACGAGTCCTACGACGCCTTCCGCGGCACCGGCGGCGACCTGCAGAAGCTGCTGGACACCGCGCGCAGCTTCACCACGACCGCGCAGGAGTACCTGCCGCAGACGATCCAGCTGCTGGACGCCGGTGGCCAGGTCCTCGACACGCAGAACGACGAGGCGAAGAACTTCGCGTCGTTCAGCAAGAGCCTCAACGAGCTCACCGGCACCCTGAAGAACTCCGACGGCGACCTGCGCAAGCTGATCGGCATCACGCCGCAGGTGGCCGCGCAGGTCAGCCAGGTCCTGAAGGAGTCCGGGCCGGGCCTGGGCGCGTTGACGGCGAACCTGCTCACCACGGCCAACCTGACCGTGACCCGGCTCGACGGGATCGAGCAGGGCCTGGTCACGTACCCGGCGCTGGCCGGCGCGGCGAGCAGCGTGGCGCCCGGCGACGGCACCGCGCACCTCGGCCTGGTGCTGAACCTGTTCAACCCGCCGGCCTGCACCAAGGGGTACCTCCCGTACTCGCAGTACCGCACCGGGAACAACCTCACCCCGCGGCCCGCGGCCGACAACGCGTACTGTGCCGAACCGAAGGGCAGCCCGATCAACGTCCGCGGAGCGCAGAACGCGCCCTACGGCGGAGTGCCGGTCGCGCCGTCGGACAGCGACGTCGCGGCCAACGCGAACCGGCCCGCCGAAGAGCTGGCCGAGGAGCGGGACACCCGGGGCGTGCCGGGCATCGTCGGCAGCCCCGGCGTCAGCCTGACCAGCCTGGGCTCGCTGCTCGGCCTGTCCTGACGTGGATTTGATGACCGTTACCTACTCTGGAGTGTCATGAGCACGGACGAGCCGGCCACGGAGGCTTCGGAGTCTTCGGAGACGCCGGCGAAGGACTCCTCGCGGACCTTGGTGCTCGGCGCCGGGGCCCTGGCGCTGGCCGCCCTGATCGCCGCGGCGTTCTTCGGCATCCAGTGGTGGGCGGCGGCGGCCGACGACAACGCCGGCCTGGCGGCCTCGCGCGAGGCCGTCGTCAAGGCGGGCACCAACGCGCTGAAGGCGTACACCGAAGTCGACTACAACGACCTCGACGGCTTCTTCGCCCGCCAGAAGGCCGTGTCGGACGAGAAGATGGCGCAGCAGATCGACCAGTCCGCGCCGACGTTCCGCAAGGCGCTCACCGACGCCAAGACGAAGGTCACCACGGACGTCCAGGACATCGCCGTCGAGGAACTGGACGACCACGAAGGCAAGGCCAGCTTCCTCGCCGCCATCGCCACGACCGTCACCCAGGGCGACAAGAGCAGCGCGAAGCCGCTGCGCCTCGAGGTGTCGATGACCCGGGTGGGCGATGATTGGAAGCTGTCCGGTATCGACAGCGTCCCGCTCGTCGCGGCCGGCCAGTAGTACAGAAGGAGCCTGAAGTGCCCCCCTCCCGCCGCCAGCCGCCGCGCAGCACCCCGACGCCGTCGCGGCGTCCCCGCGTGGCCGGGCTGCGCAAGCCCTCGACGGACGAGACCGCCGCCGAGCGGACCGGCCAGCTGCCCGCCGTCCCGGCCAAGCCGCGGCCGCGCCCGCGGCCGGTGCCGCGCCCGGAGCCCCGGCCGGTCGACGAGCCCGCGTCGGGGGAGCTCGACACCGCGGGGGCCGAGGACACGCAGGTGTTCGCGGCGGTCGAGACCGAGGAGCCGCAGGTCGACGCGCTCACCGGGGAGCCTGCGGCGGACGAGGAGGCGGCTCCCGCGCGGCCGGCGCCGCGGCGGAAGCAGCGGGACACCGGGATCGCGAAGCCGACGGAGGAATCCGAGGTCCCGGTCACCGAGGCGAGTTCTTCGGAGGAGCCCGCGAAGCCGAAGGCGGACCGGACGTACGTGGTCGCGGGCGCGCTGGTGCTCGTGGCCCTGATCCTGGGCGGCCTGGCGTTCTGGTTCCACAGCGAGGAATCCGAGATCTCGTCGGCGACGAGCAACACGGCCCTGCTGGACGTGGCGAAGACCGCGCAGGTCAAGGACGCGGTGTCGAAGGCGGCCGAAGCGCTGTTCTCCTACGACTTCAACAACATCAAGAAGACCGAGGACGCGGCGAACGACCTGCTCGCCAACGACGACGTCAAGAACAAGTACAACTCGCTGATGGGCGAGGTGAAGCGGCTGGCCCCGCAGCAGAAGATGATCGTGACGTGCAAGGTGACGCGCGCGGCGGTGATCATGCTGAACGGCGACCTGGCGAAGGTGATGGTCTTCGTCGACCAGACGTCCACCCGCACGGACACGAAGAAGACGACCGCGGGCACCGCCCAGCTCCACCTGAACGCCCAGCTGCAGGGCGACAAGTGGAAGATCACGGACATGGACACGTACAACGCGCCGAAGGTTCCCGCGGCTTCGCAGGCACCCTCGTCGGCGCCGGCTTCCCCGTCGCCGTCCAAGTAGGTTTGCCGAACTACCCACGTTGGTAATGGCTCCTGCCCGCGGTGTGGGCGAGTCTCGGTACGTGAAGACGTTGCGGCAGCTCGAGGTGGCTCTGATCGGTGCGGGACTCATCGCCCGGCTGCACTTGGAAGCGTGGCTCGGCGCCGGGGCCGCCGTGCGGGTCTACGCCGACGACGGCCGCAGTGCCGAGCTCGCGGAGGAGTTCGGGGCCACCGCCGCGGGGTCGCTGGCCGAGGCGCTCGACGGCGCCGATGCCGTCGACATCTGCACTCCGACCGGCACGCACCACGAGATCGCCATGACCGCCATCGCCGCCGGCGTCGGCGTCGTGTGCGAGAAACCGCTGACCGCGGACGCCGACGAGGCCGCCGAGATCGTCGCCGCGGCCGAGCAGGCCGGCGTCCGGCTCTACCCCGCGCACGACGTGCGGTTCGCCGCGCCCTACGCGCGGCTGCACGAGCTCGTCGCGAGCGGGCGGCTCGGGGACGTCGCCATCGGGCGGTTCTCCTTCTCCGCCTACCACCCGCGGCCCTGGACCGGGACGGCCTCCGCGCGGTCGGGCGGCATCCTGACCGACCAGCTGCTGCACGGCGCCGACCTCGCCCACTGGGTCTTCGGGGACGTCGTCCGGGTGCACGCCTGCTACCAGGGCGACATCGCCACGCCCGCGCCGGAAGGCGCCGTCGCCGCCGGGACCGTCGTGCTCACCCACACGAGCGGGGCCATCAGCCAGGTCGTCAGCCGGTGGACCGCGACGCCGAAGCCGCCCGTGCGGGTCACCTACCACGTCACCGGAACCGCCGGGACCGTCGGCTACGACTCCGAGTGGCCCCAGGAGGTCCGGGTCGTCGACGGCGAAACCACGGACTTCGGCTACTACGGGCCGTCGGTGTTCGCCACGGAGATGCGGGAGTTCGCCACCGCCTTCGCGGGCGGGCCGGAGCCGCGGATCGGGGCCAAAGACGCGCTGGCCGCCGTCCGGATCACCCAGGCCGCCGCCGAGTCCGCGTGGACCGGGCGGGCCGTCGAACTTCCGGTGGAGGGAGCAGCGTGAAGGTCGCCATCCTGTCGTCCGCGCCGGAGGTCTACGCCGAGGGCCTGCGGAACGTCGAAGTCGTGGCCACGGCGGGCTGGGACGAGTTCGAGCCGGTTCTGCGGGCGGCCGAGGCGGGCGCCCGGGTGCTGTGCGAATACCCGTCGGCGGCCAAGGAAGCCGACCTGAAAGCCGTGGTCGACGCGAGCGGCGACCGGCTCACCTTCGCGTCCCCGGCCTGTCACGGCGAGGCGTTCGCCCTGGTGCGCAAGGGAATCGCGGACGGCGGCATCGGTGCGCTGACGACGGTTACCGGCTCGCTCGCCACGAGTGCGGACGGCGGCGTGCTGGGTGCGGCCGCACCGTACCTGCTCGACCTGGCGGACGCCGTCCTCGGTGGCGAGCCCGCGCAGCAGGTGTACGCCCAGACCAACACCGTCCTCAATGGACATGGCGCGGAAAGCGCGGCGGTGCTCACCGTCCGGTACCGGAGCGGGCAGGTGGCCTCGTTCGACCTCCGCCGGGACCCGGCTGGGACAGGTCGGCCGGCCGTCACCTTCATCGGGGACAAGGCAAGCGTGCAGTACGACGCCGGCCCGAAGCTGCTCGACGGCGTCGGCGCCCTCGGTGGGGAGGATCTGGTTTTCCTGCTGCTGAAGGACTTCCTGAACGAAGGGGACACCCCGGGGCCGGACGGCGAGGCTGCGCTGCGGACGTTCCGGATCGTCCAGGCGGCCTACGAATCGGCGCAGACCGGGCAGCCCGTCACCCTGGCCTGACGACGGCTCCACGGGGGCTTCTTTCCTTTGCGGGGAAGGAAGTCCCCGTTTTCGTGCGCCCGCGAAGTGGTCCGGACCGCTCTACCAGAGTGAGGGATGCCGCCTGGTGGTGGCTCGCCTAGCCTGAATCGAGAATGCAGAGACCGGTCTGTGCTGGGAGAACCGGCGAAACAAAGTGGAGGCCGCGATGAGTGTCACGCAGGTGAAAATCGCGTTGAGCGGTGGACCGGCCGAACTGGCGGCGACGGAACGCAGTGTCCTGGCGTCCGCGCTGGACCGCACGCTCAAGATCCGCCACGGTGCCGGCTACGAACACTTCGTGCACGGCGGGGAATTCCAGGCCGGCGACATCGCGGTCTTCCGGTGGTCGCACCGCACGAAGATCGCCGAATAAAAGGCCCGATCTCTCCCTTCGAAAGGTTTCCATGACCGAGGCAATTTCCTTCGAGGAGCCGTGGGCGCGAATCGACAAGTTCGACCCACCCGCGATATTCGACACCCTCCGCGAAGAACGGCCGCTGGCGAAGATGGTTTATCCGGACGGGCACGTCGGGTGGATCGTTTCCAGTTACGAACTGGTGCGCGAGGTGCTCAGCGACCCGCGGTTCAGCCACAGCTGCGAGGTCGGCCACTTCCCGGTGACGCACCAGGGTCAGGTGATCCCGACCCACCCGCTGATCCCCGGGATGTTCATCCACATGGACCCGCCGGAGCACACCCGCTACCGCAAGCTGCTGACCGGTGAGTTCACCGTCCGCCGCACGAGCCGGCTCATCCCGCGCGTGGAGGCCGTGGCCGCCGAGCAGATCGAGGTCATGCGCGCGAAGGGCGCGCCGGCGGACCTGGTGCACGACTTCGCCAAGCCGCTCGTCCTGCGGATGCTGGGCGAGCTCGTCGGCCTGCCCTACGAGGAACGCGACCGGTACGTGCCCGCGGTGACCCTGCTGCACGACGCGGAAGCCGACCCGGCAGAGGCGGCGGAAGCCTACGGGCAGGCGCAGGCGTTCTTCGACGAGGTCATCGAGCGGCGGCGCAAGGAACCCCAGGACGACCTCATCAGCTCGCTGGTGAACGAGGACCTGACCCTGGAGGAACTGCGCAACATCGTCACCCTGCTGCTGTTCGCGGGGTACGAGACCACCGAGGGCGCGTTGTGCGTCGGTACCTTCGCGCTGCTGCACCACGCCGACCAGCTGGCGAAGCTGCGCGCGGAGCCCGCGAAGCTCGACGCCGCGATCGAGGAACTCCTGCGCTACATCACCGTCAACCAGTACCACACCTACCGCACCGCGCTGGAGGACCTGAAACTCGACGGCGAGCTGATCAAGAAGGGTGACACGGTGACCGTGTCGCTGCCCGCCGCCAACCGCGACCCGGCCAAGTTCGGCTGCCCAGCGGAGCTGGACATCGAGCGTGACACCTCCGGGCACGTCGCCTTCGGGTTCGGCATCCACCAGTGCCTCGGCCAGAACCTCGCGCGCATCGAGCTGCGAGCGGGCTTCACCGCGCTGCTGCAGGCGTTCCCCGGCCTGCGGCTGGCCGTCCCGGCCGACGAGGTTCCGCTGCGGCTGAAGGGTTCCGTCTTCTCGGTGGAGAAGCTCCCGCTCGCCTGGTGAGCGTTCCTCCCCTCCGAACATGTCCGAAAGGATCTGCGGCACGGTGCGCACCGATCTCATCAAGCCACTTCACGTCGCACTCCTGGAGAACGCGACCCGTTTCGCCGACAAGGTCGCCTTCGCCGACGACCACCGGGCGGTCACCTACGGCGAGCTCGAGGCGCGCACGCGCCGGCTCGCCGGGCACCTGGCCGCCCTCGGTGTCCGGGACGGCGACCGGGTCGCGTTCTGCCTCGGCAACCGCGTGTCCACTGTGGAGAGTTACTACGCGGTGCTGCGCGCGGGGGCGATCGGCGTCCCGCTCAACCCCGGCGCGGCCACGGCCGAGCTGCAGCACCCCCTGGAAGACAGCGGTGCGGTGGCCGTCATCACCGACGCCACCCAGGCGGCGCGGCTGGAGTTCGCGCCGGAGGTCGAGCTGCTGGTGACGGGCGACGACGTCCCGGCCGGCGCGCACGCCTACGACGAACTCGCGACCAGCGAACCGGACCAGCCGGCACCGGACGACCTCGAGCTCGACGAACCGGCGTGGATGTTCTACACGTCGGGGACGACCGGGCGGCCCAAGGGCGTCCTGTCGACGCAGCGCAACTGCCTCTGGTCCGTCGCCTCCTGCTACGTGCCGTTCCCCGGACTGTCCGATCAGGACCGCGTGCTCTGGCCGCTGCCGTTGTTCCACAGCCTTTCGCACATCGCCTGCGTGCTGTCGGCCACCGTCGTCGGGGCGACCGTCCGGATCACCGACGGCAGTTCCGCCGACGACGTCATCCGGCTGCTCCGCGCGGAGGACACGACGTTCCTGGCCGGCGTGCCCACCACCTACCACCACCTGGTGCGGGCCGCGCGGCAGCGCGGGTTCACCGCGCCGAGCCTGCGGATCGGCCTCGCCGGGGGCGCGGTCCTCGGCGCCGGGCTGCGGAGCGAGTTCGAGGAGACCTTCGGCGTTCCGCTGATCGACGCCTACGGCAGCACCGAGACCTGCGGTGCCATCACGATGAACCCGCCGGACGGCGCCCGCGTCGCGGGGTCCTGCGGCCGGCCCGTGCCGGGCGTCGGGGTGCGGGTCGTCGACCCCGACACCGGGCTGGACGTCCCCGCCGGCCAGGAGGGCGAGGTCTGGGTCAAGGGACCGAACGTCATGGTCGGCTACCACAACAGCCCGGAGACGACCGCCGCCGCGATGCGCGACGGCTGGTTCCGCACCGGCGACCTGGCCCGCCGCGACGACGCCGGCTACTTCACCATCTGCGGCCGGATCAAGGAGCTCGTCATCCGGGGCGGGGCGAACATCCACCCCGGCGAGATCGAGGCGGTCCTGCGGACGGCCGACGGCGTCGCCGACGTGGCGGTCGCCGGTGCGCCGCACGACACGCTCGGGGAAGTCCCGGTCGCGTACGTGATCCCCGGCCCGTCCGGGTTCGACGCCGGCGCGCTGATCGAGAAGTGCCGCGAGGAGCTGTCCGCGTACAAGGTGCCGGAGCGGATCCTCGAAGTCGCCCACATCCCGCGGACAGCGTCGGGCAAGATCCGGCGGGGTCTGCTGGCCGACGAGCCGGGGGAGCTGCGGTACGCCGCCGCCGAACACGAGGAAGACGCCCGGCAGGCCGACGATGGCGTGGCCGAGGCGCTGCGGGCGCGACTGTCCGGTTTGGACGAACGGGCGCAGCGGGAACTCCTGGAAGAACTGGTCCGCGGCGAGGCCGCCGGCGTGCTGGGGGCGGAAGTCCCGGCCGGCCGCGCGTTCCGCGACCTCGGCTTCACCTCGCTGGCCATCGTCGAACTGCGGAACCGGCTGACCGGCCGCACCGGGTTGTGGCTGCCCGCGAGTGCCGTCTTCGACCACCCGACGCCGTCGGCGCTGGCCGGCCGCGTCCGGGCCGAGCTGCTCGGGCTCACCCGGGACGTCGCCGAGCCGGTGGTGGCGGCCGACCCGGACGAGCCGATCGCGATCGTCGGGATGGCGTGCCGCCTGCCCGGCGGGGTGACGTCCCCCGAGGACCTGTGGCGGCTGGTCGCCGACCGCGTCGACGCCGTCTCGGACTTCCCCGGCGACCGCGGGTGGGACCTGGAGGACCTCGTCGACCCGGGCCGGGAACGCCCTGGGACGTCGTACGTCGGCCACGGCGGGTTCCTCCACGACGCCGGGCTCTTCGACGCGGGCTTCTTCGGCATCTCGCCGCGGGAGGCCCTGGCCATGGACCCGCAGCAGCGGCTGCTGCTGGAGACGTCGTGGGAAGCCCTCGAGCACGCCGGCGTCGACCCGATCGCGCTGAAGGGCACCGACACCGGGGTGTTCTCCGGCCTGATGAACCAGGGCTACGGCTCCGGCGCGGTCGCCCCAGAGCTCGAGGGGTTCGTCACGACCGGGGTCGCGTCGAGCGTGGCGTCCGGCCGCGTCTCCTACGTGCTCGGGCTGGAAGGCCCGGCCGTCACCGTCGACACGGCGTGTTCGTCGTCGCTGGTCGCCATGCACCTGGCCGCGCAGGCCCTGCGGCAGGGTGAGTGCTCGATGGCGCTGGCCGGCGGCGTCACGGTGATGGCGACGCCGGGTTCGTTCGTCGAGTTCTCCCGCCAGCGGGCCCTGGCGCCCGACGGCCGGTGCAAGGCGTTCGCGGCCGCGGCCGACGGGACCGGCTGGTCCGAAGGCGTCGGCGTGGTCGTGCTGGAACGGCTGTCGGTGGCGCGGGAGCGGGGTCACCGGGTGCTGGCCGTGCTGCGGGGCAGCGCGGTCAACCAGGACGGGGCGTCCAACGGGCTCACCGCGCCGAACGGCCTCTCGCAGCAGCGGGTGATCCGCCGCGCGCTGGCCGCGGCCGGGCTGGCCCCGTCCGATGTGGACGCCGTCGAGGCGCACGGGACCGGGACGACCCTCGGCGACCCGATCGAGGCGCAGGCGCTGCTGGCGACCTACGGCCAGGAGCGGGAGACGCCGCTGTGGCTCGGGTCGCTGAAGTCGAACATCGGCCACGCGCAGGCGGCCGCCGGGGTCGCCGGGGTCATCAAGATGGTGCAGGCGCTGCGGCACGAGGTGCTGCCGGCGACGCTGCATGTCGACAAACCGACTTCCGAGGTGGACTGGTCCGCCGGTGCGGTCTCGCTGCTGACGGAGGCCCGGGAGTGGCCGCGTGCCGACCGTCCGCGCCGAGCCGGGATCTCCTCCTTCGGAGTCAGCGGCACGAACGCCCACCTGATCCTGGAGGAAGCCCCGCCCCAGGACCTCGTGAGTGAGAAACAGTGTTCTAACCCTGTTTCTCACTCACGACCGGCCGTGGTGCCGCTCGTGGTGTCGGCGCGCAGCAAGGAGGCGCTGGCCGGGCAGGCCGAGCGGCTGGCGTCGTTCCTGGAAGGTGACGTCTCGCTGACCGAGGTGGCTGCCGCGCTGGTGTCGCGTCGGGCGGTGCTGGACGAACGCGCGGTCGTCGTTGCCGGTTCGCGTGCGGAAGCCGTGACCGGCCTGCGCGCGCTGAACGCGGCCGGTTCGGCGACGCCGGGCAAGGTCGTGTGGGTGTTCCCCGGGCAGGGCACGCAGTGGCCGGGGATGGGCCGGGAGCTCCTGGATGCGTCGCCGGTGTTCGCTGCGCGGATCGCCGAGTGCGCGGCGGCGTTGGAGCCGTGGATCGATTGGTCGCTGGTCGGCGTCCTCCGTGGTGAGGGTGATCTGGATCGGGTCGACGTGCTGCAGCCCGCCTGTTTCGCCGTGATGGTGGGGCTGGCGGCGGTGTGGGAGTCCGTCGGCGTGCGGCCGGACGCTGTCGTCGGCCACTCGCAAGGTGAGATCGCCGCCGCCTGTGTGTCGGGAGCGCTGTCGCTGGAAGACGCGGCGAAGGTGGTCGCGCTGCGCAGCCAGGCCATCGCGGCGCAGCTGTCCGGACGCGGCGGGATGGCGTCGGTCGCCCTCGGCGAGGACGACGTGCTCCCGTGGCTGGCGGACGGGGTCGAGGTGGCCGCCGTCAACGGGCCGGCCTCGGTCGTGATCGCCGGCGACGCCCGAGCTCTCGACGAGACCCTGGAAACCCTGGCCGGGCAGGAAATCCGCGTGCGGCGGGTGGCGGTGGACTACGCGTCCCACACCCGGCACGTCGAAGACATCGAGGACACCCTCGCCGAGGCCCTGTCCGGGATCACTGCGCAGGCCCCGGTCGTGCCGTTCCACTCCACCGTCACGAGCGGGTGGATCCGCGACGCGGGCGTCCTGGACGGCAGCTACTGGTACCGCAACCTGCGCAACCAGGTCCGGTTCGGGGCGGCCGCGGCGGCCCTGGTCGAGCAGGGCCACACGGTGTTCGTGGAGGTCAGCGCCCACCCGGTGACGGTCCAGCCGCTGAGCGAGCTCACCGGCGCGGTCGTCACCGGGACGCTGCGGCGCGACGACGGCGGCCTGCGCCGCCTGCTGACCTCGATGGGCGAGGTGTTCACCGGCGGCGTCGACGTGGACTGGAGCGCGGTCGTGCCGGCGGCCGGCTGGGCCGACCTGCCGACCTACGCCTTCGACCACCGGCACTACTGGCTCGAGCCGGCCGGACCGGCGCCGGACGGCGACCCGCTCCTGGGCACGGTCGTCAGCACGCCCGGTTCCGGCCGCCTGACCGCCGTGGCCCGGTGGAACCGCCGGGCCCATCCCTGGGCGGTGGACGGCCTGGTGCCGAACGCGGCGCTGGTCGAGGCGGCCATCCGGCTCGGCGACCTGGCCGCCACGCCTTTCCTCGCCGAACTGACCGTCGACACGCCCGTGGTGCTGCCGCAGCGCGGCGGCCGGGACGTCCAGCTGATCGTCGGCGAACCCGGCGAGCACGGGCGCCCGATCGAGGTCTTTTCGCGCGAGGCCGACGAACCGTGGACGCGGCACGCCCACGGCACGCTTGCTCCCGCCGCCGCTGCGGTGCCTGACCGGGGGACCCCAGCGGGAGACGCCATCGACGTCACCGTCGACGGCCTGCGCGACGCGGACCGGTACGGGATCCACCCCGCGCTGCTGGACGCCGCCGTCCGCACGGTCGTCGGCGACGACCTGCTCCCGTCCGTCTGGACCGGCGTGTCCCTCCACGCCGCCGGGGCCACCACCGTGACCGCGACGCCGACGGCGACCGGCCTGCGGCTGACCGACCCGGCCGGGCAGCCCGTCCTGACCGTCGAAGCGGTACGCGGCACGCCGTTCGCCGCCGGACGACCGGCCACCGACTCGCTCTTCCGCGTCGAATGGACGGAGATCCCGCTGCCCGACGCGGCCGAAGCCGACTTCGTGACTTACGAAGCCACCTCGGTCGAGGACACCCTGGCTGCGCTCCAGACGTGGCTGGCGGAGCCCGCCGGCACCCGGCTGGCCGTCCTCACTGGCGACTGCACCGAGCCCGAAGCGGCCGCGGTGTGGGGCTTGGTGCGCTCGGCGCAGTCCGAGCACCCGGGCCGGATCGTCCTGGCCGACCTCGACGACAACTCCGTGCTGCCCGTCGTGGTGGCGACCGGCGAACCCCAGGTCAGGGTGCGGGACGGCGTCGCGTCGGTGCCCCGGCTGACCCGGCTGGCGCCGCAGCGGGATGCGCGGCCGCTCGACCCCGAGGGCACTGTCCTGATCACCGGCGGCACCGGCACGCTCGGCGCGCTGACCGCCCGGCACCTCGTCACCGCGCACGGCGTCCGGCACCTGGTGCTGGTCAGCCGCCGTGGCGAGGCCCCTGAGCTGCAGGACGAGCTGACCGCGCTGGGCGCGTCCGTCACCGTCGCCGCCTGCGATGTGGCGGACCGGGCGCAGCTCGAAGCCGTCCTGCGAGCCATCCCGGCCGAGCACCCGCTCACCGCCGTGATCCACACCGCCGGTGTCCTCGCCGACGGCGTCCTCACCGAGCTGACCCCGGACCGGATCGCCACCGTGCGGCGGCCGAAGACCGAAGCCGCTCTGCTGCTGGACGAGCTCACCCGGGACGCCGACCTCGCCGCGTTCGTGCTGTTCTCCTCGGCGGCGGGCGTGCTGGGCAACCCCGGCCAGGGCGGGTACGCGGCCGCCAACGCCGAGCTGGATGCCCTGGCGGCAAAGCGAAACCGCCTCGGCCGGCCCGCGGTGTCCATCGCCTGGGGCTACTGGTCGGCGGTCAGCGGGATGACCGAACACCTGGGTGCCGCCGACCTGCGGCGCAACCAGCGGATCGGCATGTCCGGCCTCGACGCCGGCGAAGGCATGGTGCTGCTGGACGCCGCCATCGGCACCGGCGGCGCCCTGGTCGCGGCCAAGTTCGACGTCGCCGCGCTGCGGGCGACGGCGAAATCCGGCGGCCCTGTTCCGCCGCTGCTGCGCGGCCTGGCCCCGCTGCCGCGGCGGACCGCGGCCAAGACGGCGTCGCTCACCGAGCGTCTCGCCGGGCTGGGTGAGCCCGAGCAGACCGAGGCTTTGCTGGACTTGGTGCGTCGGCACGCGGCCGAAGTGCTCGGCCACAGCGGCGTCGAGTCCGTCCACACGGGACGGACGTTCAAGGACGCCGGCTTCGACTCCCTGACTGCGGTCGAGCTCCGGAACCGCCTCGCGGCCGCGACCGGGCTGACTCTGTCCCCGGCGATGATCTTCGACTACCCGAAGCCGCCGGCGCTCGCGGAACACCTGCGCACCAAGCTGTTCGGCAGTGCTTCGAAGCCGGCCGAGATCGGGACCGCCGCGGCGGCCGACGAGCCGATCGCGATCGTGGCGATGGCGTGCCGCTTCCCCGGCGGCGTGCACAGCCCGGAAGACCTGTGGCGGCTGGTCGCCGACGGCGTCGACGCCGTCACCGAGTTCCCGGATGACCGCGGCTGGGACACCGACCGCGTCTACCACGAAGACCCCGACCACGAAGGCACCACGTACGTCCGGCACGGCGCCTTCCTCGACGACGCCGCCGGGTTCGACGCCGCCTTCTTCGGCATCTCGCCCAACGAGGCCCTCGCCATGGACCCGCAGCAGCGGCTGCTGCTGGAGACGTCCTGGGAGCTGTTCGAACGGGCCGCGATCGACCCCGCCACCCTGGCCGGGCAGGACGTCGGCGTCTTCGCCGGCGTCAACAGCCACGACTACAGCGTGCGGCTGCACCGGGCCGCCGGCGTCGAGGGCTTCCGGCTCACCGGCAGTTCCGCGAGCGTCCTCTCCGGCCGCGTCGCCTACCACTACGGCCTCGAGGGGCCCGCCGTCACCGTCGACACGGCGTGCTCGTCTTCGCTGGTCGCGCTGCACCTGGCGGTGCAGGCCCTGCAGCGCGGCGAGTGCTCGATGGCCCTCGCGGGCGGCGTGATGGTGATGGGCACGGTCGAGACGTTCGTCGAGTTCTCACGGCAGCGCGGGCTGGCCCCCGACGGCCGCTGCAAGGCGTTCGCCGACGCCGCGGACGGCACCGGCTGGTCCGAGGGCGCCGGGCTGCTCCTGGTGGAGCGGCTGTCCGAGGCGCGGCGGCGCGGGCACCAGGTCTTGGCCGTGGTCCGCGGGTCCGCGGTCAACTCCGACGGTGCGTCCAACGGCCTGACCGCCCCGAACGGGCCGTCCCAGCAGCGCGTGATCCGCAAGGCGCTGGCCGCCGCCGGACTGTCCACATCGGACGTAGACGCGGTCGAGGCGCACGGGACCGGCACCACCCTCGGCGACCCGATCGAGGCGGAGGCACTGCTCGCCACCTACGGCCAGGACCGCGAGCAGCCGCTGTGGCTCGGGTCGGTGAAGTCGAACCTCGGGCACACACAGGCCGCGGCGGGGGTCGCGGGCGTGATCAAGATGGTCATGGCCATGCGCCACGGCGTCCTGCCCAAGACGCTGCACGTCGACCGGCCGTCGTCCCATGTGGACTGGTCGGCGGGCGCGGTGGAGCTGCTGACCGAGGCCCGCGAGTGGCCGGTGCACGGCCACCCGCGGCGGGCGGGCGTGTCGTCGTTCGGCATCGGCGGCACCAACGCGCACGTCGTCCTCGAAGAGGTTCCCCAGCCGGTGGTGACGCCGGAGCCGGAGCCCGCCGAGTTCCTGGTGCCGGTGCTCCTGTCGGCCAAGACGGCAGCCGGACTGCGGAGGCAGGCCGCGCGGCTCGCCGGCTTCCTCGACACTGATGTGCGCGTCCCCGATGTCGCCCACGCCCTGGCCACGACCCGGGCCCAGCTCGACCACCGGGCCGTCGTCCTGGCTTCCGACCGGGAACAGCTCCGCAGCGACCTGGACACCTTCGGCCCCGGTGTCGTGACCGGGACGCCGTTCGACGGCAAGCTGGCCGTCCTCTTCACCGGCCAGGGCAGCCAGTGGGCCGGCATGGGCCGCGAGCTCGCCGGGACGTTCCCGGTGTTCCGCGACGCCTTCACCGCAGCCTGCGACGCCGTGGACGCGCACTCGGGCGCCCGTCCGTTGCGCGAGGTCGTCTTCGACGACAGCACGCTGCTCGACCAGACCAGGTACACCCAGGGCGCGCTGTTCGCCGTGGAGACCGCGTTGTTCCGGCTCTTCGAGTCCTGGGGCGTGCGGCCGGATCTGCTCGCCGGCCACTCGATCGGCGAACTCGCCGCCGCGCACGTGTCCGGGGTCCTGGACCTGGCCGACGCGGGCCGGCTGGCCGCCGCGCGCGGCCGGCTGATGCAGGCCCTGCCCGCGGGCGGCGCGATGGTCGCCGTCCAGGCGACCGAAGACGAGGTCGCGCCCCTGCTCGACGGCGTCGTGTGCGTCGCCGCGATCAACGGCCCGGACTCCGTGGTGCTCTCCGGCGCCGAGGACGCCGTGCTCGCCGTCGCGGCCGAGCTGGCGGACCGCGGCCGCAAGACGAAGCGGCTGGCGGTCAGCCACGCCTTCCACTCGCCGCTGATGGAACCGATGCTCGACGAGTTCCGCGCGGTCGCGGAAAGCCTGACGTACCGGGCCGGTTCGCTGCCCGTGGTCTCGACGCTGACCGGGAAGATCGCGGCCCTCGACACCGCCGGTTACTGGGTGGACCAGGTGCGCAGCGCCGTGCGGTTCAGCGACGCCGTCACCGAGCTGAACGCCCAGGGCGCGACGACGTTCGCCGAGTTCGGCCCGGGCGGCGCCCTCGCGGCGATGGCGCTCGGCACGCTCGGCGGCCCGGAGCGCAGCTGCGTCGCCACCCTGCGCAAGAACGGCGCCGAGGTCCCCGACGTCCTGACCGCGCTGGCGGAACTGCACGTCCGGGGTGTGGCCGTGGACTGGACGGCGGTGCTCGGCGAGCCGGGTGCGGCGGTCGGGACCCTCCTGCCCACCTACGCGTTCCAGCACGAGCGGTTCTGGGTCGGCACCGACGACCTGCCGGAAGCCGCCCCGCCGGCCGAGCCGATCGCCGCCCGGCCGGTCGAGGACGTCCTGGAGCTGGTCCGGGAGAGCGCCGCGGTGGTGCTCGGGCACCGGGACGCGAACGCGTTCGACCTCGACCGGTCCTTCAAGGACCACGGGTTCGACTCCCTCAGCGCGATCAAGCTGCGCAACCGCCTGCGCGACTTCACCGGCGTCGAGCTGCCCAGCACGCTGATCTTCGACTACCCGAACCCGGCCGTCCTCGCCGGCCACCTGCGGGCCGAACTCTCCGGCGAGCGCCCGGCGGCGCCGGTGACGGTGCCGCGGGAGGCCTCCGACGAGCCGATCGCGATCGTCGGCATGAGCACCCGGCTGCCGGGCGGCGCCGACAGCCCCGAAGAGCTGTGGAACCTCGTCGCGGAAGGCCGGGACGCCATCACCGGCTTCCCCGTCGACCGCGGCTGGGACCTGGACGGCCTGTACCACCCGGACCCCGCCCACGCCGGGACGAGCTACACGCGCTCGGGCGGCTTCCTGCACGACGCGGCCCAGTTCGACGCCGGGCTCTTCGGCATCTCGCCCCGCGAAGCCCTGGCCATGGATCCGCAGCAGCGGCTGCTGCTGGAGACTTCGTGGGAGGCTCTCGAACGCGCGGGCGTCGACCCGCTGTCGGCCCGCGGGAGCGACGTCGGCGTCTTCACCGGGATCGTGCACCACGACTACGTGACGCGGCTGCGCGAAGTGCCCGAAGACGTCCAGGGCTACACGATGACCGGCACGGCTTCGAGCGTCGCGTCCGGCCGGGTGGCCTACGTGTTCGGCTTCGAGGGGCCCGCGGTCACCGTGGACACGGCGTGTTCGTCGTCGCTGGTCGCGATCCACCTCGCGGCGCAGGCGCTGCGCCAGGGCGAGTGCTCGATGGCGCTGGCCGGCGGGGCCACCGTGATGGCCAGCCCGGACGCCTTCCTGGAGTTCTCCCGCCAGCGCGGGCTCTCCGCCGACGGCCGGTGCAAGGCCTACGCGGAAGGCGCGGACGGCACGGGCTGGGCCGAAGGCGTCGGCGTGGTCGTCCTCGAACGGCTTTCCGTGGCCCGCGAGCGCGGCCACCGGGTGCTGGCGGTGTTGCGCGGCAGCGCGGTGAACCAGGACGGTGCGTCGAACGGCCTGACCGCGCCGAACGGGCCGTCGCAGCAGCGGGTGATCCGCGGTGCGCTGGCTTCGGCCGGGCTGGCACCGTCCGATGTGGACGTCGTGGAAGGGCACGGCACCGGGACCGCGCTGGGCGACCCGATCGAGGTCCAGGCGCTGCTCGCCACCTACGGGCAGGAGCGGGACCAGCCGCTGTGGCTCGGCTCGCTGAAGTCGAACATCGGGCACACGCAGGCCGCCGCGGGTGTGGTCGGCGTGATCAAGATGGTCATGGCCATGCGCCACGGCGTCATGCCGGCCACGCTGCACGCCGAAGAGCGCACGAGCCAGGTCGACTGGTCCGCGGGCGCGATCGAGGTGCTCACCGAGGCCCGCGAGTGGCCGCGCACCGGCCGTCCGCGCCGGGCGGGCGTGTCCTCCTTCGGCGCCAGCGGCACCAACGCCCACCTGATCATCGAGGAAGCCCCGCCCCAGGATGTCGTGAGTGGGAAACAGGGTTCTAACACTGTTTCCCACTCACGACCGGCTGTGGTGCCGCTCGTGGTGTCCGCGCGCAGCACCGGTTCGCTGGCCGGGCAGGCTGGGCGGCTGGCCGCGGTCCTCGAGCACGAGCCGCTGGCGGGGGTGGCCCGGTCGCTGGTGACGGGGCGCGCCACGCTGAACGAGCGGGCGGTCGTCATCGCGGGCTCGGCCGGTGAGGCTCAGGCCGGGTTGCAGGCGCTGGCCCGCGGCGAGAACGCGCCCGGCGTCGTGACCGGGACCGCCGGCCGGCCGGGCAAGGTCGTCTGGGTCTTCCCGGGTCAGGGCTCGCAGTGGGCCGGGATGGGCCGGGAACTCCTGGATTCGTCGCCGGTGTTCGCCGAGCGGATCAAGGAGTGCGCCTCCGCGCTGGAGCCGTGGACCGACTGGTCGCTGCTCGACGTGCTGCGCGGCGACGCCGACCTGCTCGACCGGGTCGACGTGGTGCAGCCCGCCAGCTTCGCGATGATGGTCGGCCTCGCCGCGGTGTGGACCTCCCTGGGCGTGGTGCCGGACGCGGTTCTCGGGCACTCCCAGGGCGAGATCGCCGCCGCCTGTGTCTCGGGTGCGTTGTCGCTGGACGATGCGGCGAAGGTGGTGGCCCTGCGCAGCCAGGCGATCGCCGCCGAACTGGCCGGACGCGGCGGCATGGCGTCGGTCGCGCTGAGCGAAGCGGACGCGGCCGCGCGGCTGGCGCCGTGGGCCGACCGGGTCGAGGTGGCCGCGGTCAACAGCCCGTCCTCGGTCGTCGTCGCGGGCGACGCGCAGGCCCTCGACGAGGCCCTGGCCGCGCTGGAAGCCGACGGCGCGCGGGTGCGGCGGGTCGCGGTGGACTACGCCTCGCACACCCGGCACGTCGAGGCCATCGCCGAAGCCTTGGCCAAGGTCCTGGCCGGGATCACCGCGCAGGCGCCGGAGATCCCGTTCTACTCCACCGTCCTCGGCACGTGGATCGAGGACGCCGTCGTCGACGGCGGCTACTGGTACCGGAACCTGCGGCAGCAGGTGCGGTTCGGCCCGTCGGTGGCGGAGCTGGCCGGGCTGGGGCACACGGTGTTCGTCGAGATCAGCGCCCACCCGGTGCTGGCCCAGCCGCTGAGCGAGCTCAGCGACGACGCCGTGGTGACCGGCTCCCTGCGGCGGGACGACGGCGGTCTGCGGCGGCTGCTGGCGTCGGCGGCCGAGCTGTCCGTCCGGGGCGTGGCCGTGGACTGGGCCGCGACCGTGCCCGCGGCCGGCTGGGTCGACCTGCCGACGTACGCCTTCGACCGGCGGCACTTCTGGCTGCACGAAGCCGAAACCACGGAAACCGCCGAAGGTGCGGACGGCGAGTTCTGGACCGCGGTCGAACAGTCCGATGTGGACAGTCTCGCCGAGCTCCTCGAACTCGTGCCCGAACAGCGGGGGGCGCTCAGCACCGTCGTGCCCGTGCTGGCCGGGTGGCGGGACCGGCGCCGCGAGCGCTCGACCGCGGAGAAGCTGCGCTACCAGGTCACCTGGCAGCCCCTGGAGCGCGAAGCCACCGGCGTGCCGGGCGGCCGCTGGCTGGCCGTCGTCCCGGCCGGCACCCCCGACGCGCTCCTGAACGAACTGACCGGTCAGGGGCTCGACCTCGTCCGGCTGGACATCGAGGAACCGTCGAGGGACCGGCTCGCCGAACGGTTGCGGGGTGTCCTGGCGGCGGACGACCTCACCGGCGTGCTGTCGCTGCTCGCGCTGGACGGCGGGCCCGCGGACGCGACCGAGATCACCGCCTCGACCCTCGCGCTGGTCCAGGCGCTCGGCGACACCAACGTCGCCGCGCCGCTGTGGTGCCTCACCTCCGGCGCGGTGAACATCGGCATCCAGGACGCCGTCACCGCACCGGCCCAGGCCGCCGTGTGGGGCCTCGGCCGCGCCGTCGCCCTGGAACGGCTCGACCGGTGGGGCGGCCTCGTCGACCTCCCCGCCGCGATCGACGCGCGCACGGCACAGGCCCTGCTCGGCGTCTTGAACGGCGCCGGCGGGGAAGACCAGCTCGCGGTCCGGCGGTCGGGCGTCTACAGCCGGCGGCTGGTCCGCAAGCCCGTGCCGGAATCCGCGTCGGGCAAGTGGGAACCGCGCGGCACGGTCCTGGTCACCGGCGGCGCCGAAGGGCTCGGCCGGCACGCCTCGGTCTGGCTCGCGCAGTCCGGCGCCGACCGGCTCATCGTCACCGGCACCGACGGTGTCGAAGAACTGCGGGCCGAGCTGGCCGAGTTCGGCACCGAGATCGACTTCTGCGCCGGTACCGACCGGGACGCGATCGCGCGGCTGGTGGCGGACGCGGAGGTCACCGCGGTGGTGCACGCCGCCGACATCGCGCAGACCAGCTCCGTCGACGACACCGGGCGGGCCGACCTCGACGAGGTGTTCGCCGCCAAGGTGACCACCGCGGTGTGGCTGGACCAGCTGTTCGAGGACACCCCGCTCGACGCCTTCGTCGTGTTCTCCTCCATCGCGGGCATCTGGGGCGGTGGCGGCCAGGGCCCGGCGGGTGCGGCGAACGCCGTCCTCGACGCCCTGGTCGAGTGGCGCCGCGCCCGCGGCCTCAAGGCGACGTCGATCGCCTGGGGCGCCCTGGACGAGATCGGCATCGGCATGGACGAGGCCGCGCTCGCCCAGCTGCGCCGCCGCGGTGTCCTCCCGATGGCGCCGCCGCTGGCGGTCACGGCGATGGTGCAGGCCGTCGCCGGAAACGAGAAGGCCGTGGCGGTGGCCGACATGGACTGGGCCGCCTTCATCCCCGCGTTCACCTCGGTCCGGCCCAGCCCGCTGTTCGCCGACCTCCCCGAGGCCAAGGCGATCCTGCAGCCCACCCAGGACGACGGCGAGGACGGCGACACGGCGGCGTCGCTCGCGGATTCGCTGCGGGCGGTGCCGGATGCCGAGCAGAACCGCATTCTGCTGAAGCTGGTCCGCGGGCACGCCTCGACGGTCCTCGGCCACAGCGGCGCCGAAGGCATCGGCCCGCGGCAGGCGTTCCAGGAGGTCGGCTTCGACTCCCTGGCCGCGGTCAACCTCCGCAACAGCCTGCACGCGGCCACCGGGCTCAAGCTGCCCGCGACGCTGATCTTCGACTACCCCACCCCGGAGGCGCTGGTCGGCTACCTGCGCGTCGAGCTCCTCCGGGAGGCCGACGACGGCCTGGACGGGCGGGAAGACGACCTCCGGCGGGTCCTCGCGGCCGTGCCGTTCGCCCGGTTCAAGGAAGCGGGCGTCCTGGAGGCCCTGCTCGGCCTGGCCGAAGCGGAAGCCGGCCCGGAGCCGGAGATCCCCGGCCCGGCCACCGACGACGCAGAACTGATCGACGCACTGGACATCTCCGGTCTCGTGCAACGGGCCCTCGGGCAGACGAGCTGACCGCCGATGGCGAACGAATCGTGGAGGAAGAACATGTCCGCGCCGAACGAGCAGATCGTTGACGCACTGCGCGCCTCGCTGAAGGAGAACGTCCGCCTCCAGCAGGAGAACGCCGCGCTCACCGCGGCCGCCGCGGAGCCCATCGCGATCGTCTCCATGGCCTGCCGCTACGCCGGCGGGATCCGCGGCCCGGAGGACTTCTGGCGGGTCGTGTCCGAAGGCGCCGACGTCTACACCGGCTTTCCCACCGACCGCGGCTGGGACATCGAGGGCCTCTACCACCCGGACCCCGACCACCCCGGCACGACGTACGTGCGGGAGGGTGCCTTCCTGCACGACGCCGCCCAGTTCGACGCGGCCTTTTTCGGCATCTCGCCGCGCGAGGCCCTCGCCATGGACCCGCAGCAGCGGCAGCTCCTGGAGGTGTCCTGGGAGACCCTGGAGCGCGCGGGCATCGACCCGCATTCGGTGCGCGGCAGCGACATCGGCGTCTACGCCGGCGTCGTGCACCAGGACTACGCCCCCGACCTCAGCGGCTTCGAAGGCTTCATGAGCCTGGAACGCGCGCTGGGCACCGCGGGCGGCGTCGCGTCCGGCCGGGTCGCCTACACGCTCGGCCTCGAAGGCCCCGCCGTCACCGTCGACACGATGTGCTCGTCCTCGCTCGTGGCGATTCACCTGGCGTCGCAGGCACTCCGGCGCGGTGAGTGCTCGATGGCGCTGGCCGGCGGCTCGACCGTGATGGCCACGCCGGGCGGGTTCGTCGGCTTCGCGCGGCAGCGGGCGCTGGCCTTCGACGGGCGCTGCAAGTCCTACGCCGCGGCCGCCGACGGCTCCGGCTGGGCCGAGGGCGTCGGCGTGCTGCTGCTGGAGCGGCTGTCGGTGGCCCGCGAGCGCGGGCACCAGGTCCTCGCCGTGATCCGCGGCAGCGCCGTCAACCAGGACGGCGCCTCCAACGGCCTCACCGCCCCGAACGGCCCGGCGCAGCAGCGGGTCATCCGCAAGGCCCTCGCCGGCGCCGGACTGGCACCGTCCGATGTGGACACGGTGGAGGGGCACGGCACCGGCACGGTCCTCGGCGACCCGATCGAGGTGCAGGCCCTGCTGGCCACCTACGGCCAGGGCCGCGACCCGCGGCAGCCGCTGCTGCTCGGCTCGGTGAAGTCCGTCGTCGGGCACACGCAGGGCGCGTCCGGCGTGGCCGGCGTGATCAAGATGGTGCAGTCGATGCGGCACGGGAAGCTCCCGGCCACCCTGCACGTCGACGCACCCACCCCGCAGGTCGACTGGTCGGCCGGGGCCATCGAGCTGCTGACCGAGAGCCGGGAGTGGCCGCGGGGCGACCACCCGCGCCGCGGCGGCATCTCCTCGTTCGGCGCCAGCGGCACCAACGCCCACCTGATCCTGGAGGAAGCCCCCGACGACCTCGTGAGTGAGAAACAGGGTTCTAACCCTGTTTCTCACTCACGACAGCCCGTGGTGCCGCTCGTGGTGACGGCCGCTACTGCCGGTTCGCTGGCGGCTCAGGCCGGGCGGCTGGCCGAGGTCGGGGACGTTTCCCTGGCGGATATGGCCGGGACGCTGGTGTCCGGACGCGCGGTGCTCAGCGAGCGCGCGGTCGTCGTGGCCGGGTCGAGTGACGAAGCCGTGGCCGGGCTGCAGGCGGTGGCCCGCGGTGAGAGTGCGCCTGGCGTGCTCACCGGTCGCGGGTCGGGTGCGCCGGGCAAGGTCGTGTGGGTGTTCCCCGGGCAGGGGACGCAGTGGGCCGGCATGGGCCGGGAGCTGCTCGAAGCCTCGGAGGTGTTCGCCGCGCGGATCGCCGAGTGCGAGACCGCGCTCGGGCGGTGGGTCGACTGGTCGCTGACCGACGTCCTGCGCGGCGAAGCCGACCTCCTCGACCGCGTCGACGTCGTGCAGCCGGCGAGCTTCGCCGTGATGGTCGGGCTCGCGGCGGTGTGGGCTTCGCTCGGCGTCGAGCCGGAGGCCGTCGTGGGCCACTCGCAGGGCGAGATCGCCGCCGCGTGCGTGTCGGGCGCGCTGTCCCTGGACGACGCCGCGAAGGTGGTGGCCCTGCGCAGCCAGGCGATCGCCGCCCAGCTGGCCGGGCGTGGCGGCATGGCCTCCGTGGCGTTGAGCGAAGAAGACGCGGCCGCGCGGATCGAACCGTGGGCGGGCCGCGTCGAGGTCGCGGCCGTCAACGGGCCCCGGTCGGTGGTCATCGCCGGGGACGCCGAAGCACTGGACGAGGCCCTCGACGCGCTCGACGACCAGGGCGTCCGGATCCGGCGGGTCGCGGTGGACTACGCGTCCCACACCCGGCACGTCGAAGCCGCCCGCGACGCACTGGCCGAGATGCTCGGCGGGATCCGCGCGCAGGCCCCGGAAGTGCCGTTCTACTCGACCGTCACCGGCGGCTGGGTCGAAGACACCGGTGTGCTGGACGGCGGCTACTGGTACCGCAACCTGCGTCGCCAGGTCCGGTTCGGCCCGGCGGTGGCCGAGCTGATCGAGCAGGGCCACCGGGTGTTCGTCGAGGTCAGCGCCCATCCCGTGCTGGTCCAGCCGATCAGCGAGCTCGTCGACGGCGCCGAAGCCGTCGTCACCGGGACCCTGCGGCGGGAGGACGGCGGCCTCCGGCGCCTGCTGGCCTCGGCGGCCGAACTGTTCGTGCGCGGCGTGACCGTGGACTGGACCGGCGTCCTGCCGCCGTTCCGGCGGGCCGACCTGCCGACCTACGCCTTCGACCACCAGCACTACTGGCTGCAGCTCGGCGAGTCGGCGAAGGACGCCGTGTCGCTCGGCCTCGCCGGCGCCGACCATCCGCTGCTGGGCGCGGTCGTCCCGCTGCCGCAGTCCGACGGGCTGGTCTTCACCTCCCGGCTGTCGCTGCAGTCGCACCCGTGGCTCGCCGGGCACGCGATCGGCGGGGTCGTCCTCATCCCCGGCACGGTCTACGTCGACCTCGCGCTGCGCGCCGGCGACGAACTCGGCTTCGGCGTCCTGGAAGAGCTCGTCATCGAGGCGCCGCTGGTGCTGGCCGAGCGCGGCGGCGTCCGCGTGCAGGTCGCGGTGAGCGGCCCGAACGAAACCGGCTCGCGCGCGGTCGACGTCTTCTCCATGCGGGAAGACGGCGACGACTGGACCCGGCACGCCACCGGCCTCCTCGGGGCGTCGGCGTCCCGGGAACCGGACCGCTTCGACTTCGCCGCCTGGCCGCCCGCCGGGGCCGAGCCGATCGACGTCGAGAACTTCTACTCCGACCTCGTCGAGCGCGGGTACGCCTACAGCGGCGCGTTCCAGGGCATGCGGGCGGTGTGGCGGCGTGGTGAAGAGGTCTTCGCCGAGGTCGCGCTGCCCGGCGACCACCGCCAGGACGCCGGCAAGTTCGGCCTCCACCCGGCGCTGCTGGACGCGGCCCTGCACACGAACGCCTTCGCCAACCCCGGCGACGAGCGCAGTGTGCTGCCGTTCGCGTGGAACGGCCTGGTCCTGCACGCCGTCGGCGCGTCCGCGCTGCGGGTGCGGGTCGCGCCGGGCGGGCCGGACGCGCTGACGTTCCAGGCCGCCGACGAGACCGGCGGCCTGGTCGTCACCATGGATTCGCTGGTGTCCCGCGAGGTCTCCGCCGAGCAGCTGGAGACGGCGGCGGGCGACGAGCGGGACTCGCTGTTCCAGGTGGACTGGACCGAGATTCCCGCGCCCGAAAGCGTGCCCACGGACCACGTCGAGGTGCTCGAAGCCGTCGGCGGGGAACCCCTGGAACTGACCAGCCGGGTGCTGGAAAGCGTGCAGACCTGGCTTTCCGACGCGGCTGACGAAGCCCGGCTCGTCGTGGTGACCCGCGGCGCCGTCCGCGAGGTGACCGACCCGGCCGGCGCCGCTGTGTGGGGCCTGGTGCGCGCTGCGCAGGCGGAGAACCCGGGCCGGATCATCCTGGCCGACACCGACGGCGAGCTCCCGCTGGGTGTGGTGCTGGCTACCGGTGAGCCGCAACTCGCCTTGCGCGGCAACGCTTTCTCCGTGCCGCGGCTGGCTCGCGCGACCGGCGAAGCGCCGGAGGCGGTGTTCAGTCCGGAAGGGACGGTGCTGCTCACCGGCGGCACCGGCTCGCTGGGGGGTCTGGTGGCCCAGCACCTGGTCGCCCGGCACGGCGTCCGGCGCCTGGTGCTCGCGAGCCGTCGAGGGGTGGCTGCTGAAGACCTCCTGGCGGAGCTGACCGGGCAGGGTGCGGACGTGGCCGTGGTGGCCTGCGACGTCTCCGACCGCGAGCAGGTGGCCGCGCTGCTGGCCGAGCACCGGCCGACCGGCATCGTGCACCTGGCCGGTCTGCTGGACGACGGCGTCATCGGAGCCCTGAACCGCGAGCGGCTGGCGGGTGTGTTCGCGCCCAAGGTCGACGCGGTCCGGCACCTGGACGAGCTGACCCGGGACAGCGACCTGGACGCCTTCGTCGTGTTCTCGTCCGCGGCCGCGCTGATGGGCTCGGCCGGGCAGGGCAACTACGCGGCCGCCAACGCCTTCCTCGACGGCCTCATGACCGAGCGCCGCGCGGCGGGCCTGCCGGGCGTGTCGCTGGCGTGGGGCCTCTGGGAGCAGGCCGACGGCCTGACCGCCCACCTCAGCGCGACCGACCAGGCCCGGATGAGCCGCGGCGGCGTGCTCGCCATGTCGCCCGCCGAGGCCCTGGCCAGCTTCGACATCGGGCTGGCCGTCGAGCAGCCGCTGCTCGTCCCGATCAAGCTCGACCTGAAGACCCTGCGCAGCGGTGGGGAGGTCCCGCACCTGCTGCGCGGCCTGGTCCGCGCGAGCCGCCGGGTCGCGCGGACGGCCGCCGCGAGCGGCGGCGGCCTGGTCCACAAGCTCGCCGGCAAGCCCGTCGAGGAGCAGGAAGCCGTCCTGCTCGGCATCGTCCAGGCCGAGGCGGCCGCGGTGCTCGGCTTCACCGCCCCCGAGCTGGCCCAGGGCACCAAGGGGTTCAGCGACCTCGGCTTCGACTCCCTGACCGCGGTCGAGCTGCGCAACCGGCTCAGCGCGGCGACGAGTGTCAAGCTGCCCGCCACGCTGGTCTTCGACTACCCGACGCCGGTCGCGCTCGCCCGGCACCTGCGCGAGGAGCTGGGCGAAACGGTGTCCGGCACGCCGGCCGCGCCGGTCGTGACCGCCGCGGACGCGGGCGAGCCGATCGCCATCGTCGGCATGGCCTGCCGCCTGCCGGGCGGGGTCATGAGCCCGGAAGACCTGTGGCGGATGGTCGCCGAAGGCCGCGACGGGATGTCGGCCTTCCCCGAAGACCGCGGCTGGGACCTCGAGGGCCTGTTCGACTCCGACCCGGAACGCCCCGGCACGGCGTACATCCGCCAGGGCGGCTTCCTGCACGAGGCCGCGCTGTTCGACCCCGGCTTCTTCGGGATCTCGCCGCGTGAAGCCCTGGCCATGGACCCACAGCAGCGGCTCCTGCTGGAAGCGTCCTGGGAAGCCCTGGAGCGCGCGGGCATCGACCCGGCGAAGGCCCGCGGCGACGCCGTCGGCGTCTTCTCCGGTGTCTCCATCCACGACTACCTCGAGTCCCTGAGCAACATGCCCGCGGAACTCGAAGGGTTCGTCACCACGGCCACCGCGGGCAGCGTCGCCTCGGGCCGCGTGTCCTACACCTTCGGCTTCGAGGGCCCGGCGGTCACCGTCGACACGGCGTGTTCGTCGTCGCTGGTCGCGATCCACCTCGCGGCACAGGCCCTTCGCCAGGGGGAGTGCACGATGGCGCTCGCCGGCGGCGTCGCCGTGATGGGCTCGCCGATCGGGGTCATCGGCATGTCCCGACAGCGCGGCATGGCCGAAGACGGCCGGGTCAAGGCGTTCGCGGAAGGCGCGGACGGCACGGTCCTGTCCGAGGGCGTCGGCATCGTCGTCCTCGAACGGCTTTCCGTGGCCCGCGAGCGCGGGCACCGGGTGCTCGCCGTGCTCCGCGGCAGCGCGGTGAACCAGGACGGCGCGTCGAACGGCCTGACCGCGCCGAACGGGCCGTCGCAGCAGCGGGTGATCCGCAGCGCGCTCGCCGCGGCCGGCCTGCAACCGTCCGATGTGGACGCCGTGGAGGCGCACGGCACCGGCACTGCGCTGGGTGACCCGATCGAGGCCCAGGCCCTGCTGGCCACCTACGGCAAGAACCGCGAGACGCCGTTGTGGCTCGGGTCGCTGAAGTCGAACATCGGGCACACCCAGGCCGCCGCGGGCGTCGCCGCCGTCATCAAGATGGTCCAGGCGCTGCGCCACGACGCCCTGCCGCCAACCCTCCACGTGCAGGAACCCACCAAGCAGGTGGACTGGTCCGCGGGCGCGGTCGAGCTGCTGACCGAGGGCCGCGAGTGGGCGCGCAACGGCCACCCGCGCCGGGCCGGCGTCTCGTCGTTCGGCATCAGCGGCACCAACGCGCACCTCATCCTCGAAGAGGCCCCCGCCGGCGACGCGCCCGAGGCGGACGTGCCCGACGGCGTGGTGCCCGTGGTGGTGTCCGCGCGCAGCGCCGGATCCCTGGCGGGCCAGGCCACGCGGCTGGCGGAGTTCCTCGACGGCGACGTCCCGCTGACCCGCGTGGCGGGCGCCCTGCTGTCGACCCGGGCGACCCTGACCGACCGGGCCGTCGTCGTGGCCGGCTCGGCCGAGGAAGCCCGGGCCGGGCTGACCGCACTGGCCCACGGCGAGAGCGCGCCCGGCCTGGTGACCGGCACGGCCGGGATGCCGGGCAAGACCGTCTGGGTGTTCCCCGGCCAGGGGACGCAGTGGGCGGGCATGGGCCGGGAGCTGCTGGACGCCTCCCCGGTGTTCGCCGAGCGGATCGAGGAGTGCGCGGCCGCGCTGCAGCCGTGGATCGACTGGTCCCTGCTGGACGTCCTGCGCGGCGAAGGCGACCTGGATCGGGTCGACGTGCTGCAGCCGGCGTGTTTCGCGGTGATGGTGGGGCTGGCCGCGGTCTGGGCCTCGGCCGGCGTCGTGCCGGACGCGGTGCTGGGGCACTCCCAGGGCGAGATCGCCGCGGCCTGCGTGTCGGGGGCACTGTCCCTCGAGGACGCGGCCAAGGTGGTCGCACTGCGGAGCCAGGCCATCGCGGCGCAGCTGTCCGGACGCGGTGGCATGGCGTCGGTCCAGCTGAGCCACGACGAGGTCGCCGCCCGGCTGGCGCCGTGGGCGGGCCGTGTCGAGATCGCCGCGGTCAACGGCCCGTCGTCGGTGGTGATCGCGGGCGACGCCGAAGCGCTGACGGAGGCCGTCGAGGCGCTGTCCGCACGGCGGGTGGCCGTGGACTACGCGTCCCACACCCGGCACGTCGAGGACATCCGCGACACGCTCGCCGAGACTCTGTCCGGGATCACCGCGCAGGCCCCGGTGGTGCCGTTCTACTCGACGGTCACCGGCGAGTGGATCACCGAAGCCGGGGTGCTGGACGGCGGGTACTGGTACCGGAACCTGCGCAACCAGGTCGGGTTCGGCCCGGCCGTCGCCGCGCTGACCGAGCAGGGCCACGGCGTGTTCGTCGAGGTCAGCGCCCACCCTGTCCTGGTCCAGCCGCTCAGCGAGCTCGCCGACGCGGTCGTCACCGGGACCCTGCGGCGCGACGACGGCGGGCTGCGGCGGCTCCTGACCTCGATGGCCGAACTGTTCGTCCGGGGCGTTCCGGTCGACTGGACCACCATGGCGCCGCCCGCGCGCGTCGAGCTGCCGACGTACGCCTTCGACCACCAGCACTTCTGGCTCAGCCCGCCCGCCGCGGCCGACGCGCCCGCGCTCGGCCTGGCCGGCGCGGACCACCCGCTGCTGGGCGCGGTCGTGCCGCTGCCGCAGTCCGACGGCCTGATCTTCACCTCTCGGCTGTCGGTGCGGACGCACCCGTGGCTCGCCGACGGCGTCCCGGCCGCCGCCCTGGTGGAGCTGGCCGTGCGGGCCGGTGACGAAGCCGGGTGCCCGGTCCTCGCCGACCTGACCGTCGAAAAGCTGCTGGTGCTGCCGGAGAGCGGTGGCCTGCGTGTCCAGGTGGTCGTGGGTGGCGAGCGCACGGTCGAGGTGTATTCGCAGCTCGAAGGCGCCGAAGACTGGATCCGGAACGCCACCGGGCACCTTTCCGCCACGGCTCCGGCGCCCGAGCCGTTCGACTTCACCACCTGGCCGCCCGCCGGGGCGCAGGAGGCCGACGGCTGCTGGCGGCGCGGCGAGGAAATCTTCGCCGAGGTCGCGCTGCCCGGGGAGCTCGACGCCGGCGCGTTCGGCCTCCACCCCGTGCTGCTGGACGCGGCTTTGCGCCCGGCCCTCGCGGACGACGAGCAGCCGGCGGAGTGGCACAACCTGGTCCTGCACGCCTCGGGTGCCTCGGCGCTGCGGGTGCGCCTGGTGCCCGGCGGTGCCCTCCAGGCGGCGGACGAAACCGGCGGCCTGGTGCTGACCGCGGATTCGGTGGCGGGCCGGGAACTCTCGGCCGGGAAAACCGGCGCCGGATCGCTGTACCGGGTCGACTGGACCGAAGTGTCCATTCCGGACGGTCCGGTGCCGGATCACGTCGAGGTCATCGAGGCGTTCGGCGAAGAGCCTCTGGACCTGACCGCGCGGGTGCTGGAAGCCGTGCAGACCTGGCTCGCCGACGCAGCTGAAGAGGCCCGGCTGGTCGTGGTGACCCGCGGGGCCGTCCGCGACGTGACCGACCCCGCCGGCGCCGCCGTGTGGGGCCTGGTGCGGGCCGCCCAGGCGGAGAACCCCGACCGGATCGTGCTGCTCGACACCGACGGCGAGGTGCCGCTCGGCGCGGTCCTCGCCGCCGGCGAGCCCCAGCTCGCCCTGCGCGGCGGGAAGTTCTCCGTGCCCCGCATCGCCCGGGCGGAGCAGACCGGGGACGCCGTGTTCCGCCCGGACGGGACGGTCCTGATCTCGGGCGCCGGTGCCCTCGGTGGCCTGGTGGCCCGGCGCCTGGTCGAACGCCACGGCGTGCGGAAGCTGGTGCTGGCGTCCCGGCGCGGCCCGGACGCCGACGGCGTGGCCGACCTGGTCGCCGAGCTGGACGCGGAAGTGTCGGTGGTGGCGTGCGACGTCTCCGACCGCGCTCAGGTGGCCGCTCTGCTCGACGAGCACCGGCCGACCGCCGTGGTGCACACCGCCGGTGTCCTCGACGCGGGCGTCATCGGGACGCTCGACCGCGAGCGGCTGGCCAGGGTGTTCGCGCCGAAGGTCGATGCGGTCCGGCACCTGGACGAGCTCACTCGCGACCGGGAACTCGACGCCTTCGTCGTCTACTCCTCGGTGTCCGCGGTGTTCATGGGCGCGGGCAGCGGCAGCTACGCCGCCGCGAACGCCTTCCTGGACGGCCTGATGGCGAACCGCCGGGCGGCGGGCCTGCCGGGCCTGTCGCTGGCGTGGGGCCTGTGGGAGCAGAGCACCGGCATGGCGGCCAACACCGACGAGGCCACCCGCGCCCGGATGAGCCGCCGCGGCGGCCTGCAGATCATGACGCAGGACGAGGGCATGGACCTGTTCGACGCCGCCCTCGGCTCGAGCGAGCCGCTGCTGGTGCCCGCGAAGCTGGACCTGCGCGCCGGCGGGACCGTGCCGCACATGCTGCGCGGCCTGGTCCGGGCGGGCCGGGCCCAGGCGCGCACGGCGTCCACTGTGGACGGCGGACTCGCCGGACGGCTGGCCGGGCTGACCCCGGCGGACCAGCTCACCCTGCTCCTGGACCTGGTCCGGGCCCAGGTGGCGGCCGTGCTCGGGCACGCCGACGCGAGCGCCGTCCGCGTCGACACGGCGTTCAAGGACGCCGGGTTCGACTCGCTGACCGCGGTCGAGCTGCGCAACCGGATGCGGACCGCCACCGGGCTGAAGCTGCCCGCGACGCTGGTCTTCGACTACCCGAACCCCCAGGCACTGGCCCGGTTCCTGCGCGAAGAACTCGGCGGTGCGGCGGAAACACCGGTGACCACGACGGCCGCGCAGGCCGACCTCGGCGAGCCGATCGCCATCGTCGGCATGGCCTGCCGCCTGCCCGGCGGGGTCACCGGCCCCGACGACCTGTGGCGGCTGGTGTCCGAACGGCGGGACGCCGTCTCGGGCTTCCCCACCGACCGCGGCTGGGACCTCGAAAGCATCTACGACCCCGACCCGGCCCGCCCGGGCAAGACGTACACGCGGCACGGCGGCTTCCTGCACGAGGCCGGCCTCTTCGACGCGGGCTTCTTCGGCATCTCGCCGCGCGAGGCCGTCGCCATGGACCCGCAGCAGCGGCTGCTGCTGGAGGCGTCCTGGGAAGCCATGGAAGACGCCGGCGTCGACCCGCTCGGCCTGAAGGGCACCGACGTCGGGGTGTTCACCGGCATGTTCGGCCAGGGCTATGTCGCCCCGGGCGACAGCGTCGTCACGCCGGAGCTGGAGGGCTTCGCCGGCACCGGCGGGTCGTCGAGCGTGGCGTCCGGCCGCGTGTCGTACGTGTTCGGGTTCGAAGGCCCGGCGGTGACGATCGACTCGGCGTGCTCGTCTTCGCTGGTCGCGATGCACCTCGCCGCCCAGTCGCTGCGCCAGGGCGAGTGCTCGATGGCGCTGGCCGGCGGCGCGACCGTGATGGCGAACCCCGGCGCGTTCGTGGAGTTCTCCCGGCAGCGCGGCCTCGCCGTCGACGGCCGCTGCAAGGCGTTCGCCGCCGCGGCCGACGGCACCGGCTGGGCCGAAGGTGTCGGCGTGGTCGTGCTGGAGCGGCTGTCGGTGGCGCGCGAGCGCGGGCACCGGATCCTGGCCGTGCTGAGCGGCAGCGCGGTCAACCAGGACGGCGCGTCCAACGGACTGACCGCCCCGAACGGCCCCTCGCAGCAGCGGGTCATCCGGCGGGCCTTGGCCAGCGCCGGGCTGGCACCGTCCGATGTGGACGTCGTCGAGGGCCACGGCACCGGGACCACCCTGGGTGACCCGATCGAGGCCCAGGCCCTGATCGCCACCTACGGCAAGAACCGCGAGACGCCGTTGTGGCTCGGGTCGCTGAAGTCGAACATCGGTCACGCGCAGGCCGCGGCGGGGGTCGCGGGGGTGATCAAGATGGTCCAGGCGCTGCGGCACGAGGTCCTGCCGCCGACGCTGCACGTCGACCAGCCGACTCCCGAGGTGGACTGGTCCGCCGGTGCCGTCGAACTGCTGACGGAGGCCCGCGCGTGGCCGCGCAACGGCCGCCCGCGCCGGGCCGGGGTGTCCGCGTTCGGCGTCAGCGGCACGAACGCGCACCTCATCCTGGAGGAGGCACCCGCCGAAGAGCCGGTGCCGACGCCCGAGGTTCCCGTGGTGCCGGTCGTGGTTTCCGCGCGGAGCACGGCTTCGCTGGCCGGTCAGGCCGGCCGCCTCGCCGACGTCGTCGCGGGTGACGCGCCGCTGGCCGGGGTGGCCCGCGCGCTGGTGGCGAACCGCGCCGCGCTGACCGAGCGGGCGGTGGTCGTCGCGGGCTCCCGTGAAGAAGCCGTGACCGGCCTGGAAGTGTTGGCCCGCGGGGAAGACACCGCCGCGGTGGTCACCGGCCGGGCCGGCTCGCCGGGCAAGCTCGTCTGGGTGTTCCCGGGCCAGGGCTCGCAGTGGGCCGGGATGGGCCGGGAGCTGCTGGAGTCCTCGCCGGTGTTCGCCGAGCGGGTCGCCGAATGCGCGGCCGCGCTGGAACCGTGGGTCGACTGGTCGCTGCTCGACGTGCTGCGTGGCGAAGGTGACTTGGACCGGGTCGACGTCGTGCAACCCGCGAGTTTCGCGGTGATGGTCGGTCTCGCCGCGGTATGGCAGTCGGTGGGCGTCCGGCCGGACGCCGTGGTGGGGCACTCGCAGGGCGAGATCGCCGCCGCCTGCGTGTCGGGGGCGTTGTCGCTGCAGGACGCGGCGAAGGTGGTGGCCCTGCGCAGCCAGGCGATCGGCACCCGGCTGGCCGGCCGCGGCGGCATGGCCTCGGTCGCGCTGAGCGAAGAAGACGCGACCGCACGGCTGGTGCCGTGGGCCGACCGGGTCCAGGTGGCCGCGGTCAACAGCCCGACGTCCGTGGTGATCGCCGGGGAGGCCCGGGCCCTCGACGAGGTGGTCGGCGCGTGGACGGCCGACGGCGTCCGCGTCCGGCGGGTGGCCGTGGACTACGGCTCCCACACCAACCAGGTCGAAGCCATCGAAGAACTGCTGGCCGAAACCCTCGCCGGGATCGAGGCGCAGGCACCGGCGGTGCCGTTCTACTCCACAGTGGACGGTGAGTGGGTCACCGGCGCCGGGGTCGTCGACGGCGGTTACTGGTACCGGAACCTGCGCAACCAGGTCGGGTTCGGCCCGGCGGTGGCGGACCTCGTCCGCCAGGGCCACGGCGTGTTCGTCGAGGTCAGCGCGCACCCGGTGCTGGTCCAGCCGCTGAGCGAGATCAGCGACGACGCCGTCGTGGCCGGTTCGCTGCGGCGGGACGACGGTGGCGTCCGCCGCCTGCTGACCTCGATGGCCGAGCTGTTCGTGCGGGGTGTCCCGCTCGACTGGACCGCCCTCCTGCCGCAGGCGGGCCGGGTGGACCTGCCGAAGTACGCCTTCGACCACCGGCACTACTGGCTGCAGCCCGCCGAGTCCGCGACCGACGCGGCCTCGCTGGGCCAGGCCGCGGCCGACCACCCGCTGCTGGGCGCGGTCGTCGAGCTGCCACAGTCCGACGGCCTGGTCTTCACCTCGCGGCTGTCGGTGCGGACGCACCCGTGGCTCGCCGATCACGCGGTCGGCGGCGTGGTCATCCTGCCCGGCTCCGGACTGGCCGAACTGGCCGTGCGGGCCGGCGACGAAGCCGGCTGCACCACGCTCGACGAGCTGGTCATCGAAGCCCCGCTGGTCGTGCCCGCCCAGGGCGGCGTCCGGGTGCAGGTCGCGCTCGGCGGCCCGGACGACACCGGCGCGCGCACGGTGAACGTCTACTCCCAACGTGACGGCGGCACGGGGTCGTGGACACGGCACGCCACCGGCCTGCTGTCGCCGGCCCCCGCCCCGGACACCGGCTTCGACTTCCACGCCTGGCCGCCCGCGGGCGCCGAGCGCGTCGGCGTCGAGACGTTCTACCGCGACCTGGAGGAACGCGGGTACGGCTACGGGCCGGCGTTCCAGGGCCTGCGTGCGGTGTGGCGGCGGGACGGCGAGATCTTCGCCGAGGCCGCCCTCCCCGAGGACCTGACCAAGGACGCGGGCCGGTTCGGCGTCCACCCGGCGCTGCTCGACGCGGCTTTGCAGGCCGCGACCGTCGGCGGTGAGCCCGGCGAGCCGGTACTGGCCTTCGCGTGGAACGGCCTGGTCCTGCACGCCGCGGGCGCGTCGGCCCTGCGGGTCCGGCTGGCGCCGAGCGGCCCGGACGCGCTGTCCGTCGAGGCCGCCGACGAGACCGGCGGGCTGGTCCTGACCATGGAATCGCTGGTGTCCCGGCCGGTGTCGATCGGGCAGCTGGGCGCCGCGGCCGACGCGGGCCACGACGCGATGTTCCGCGTCGACTGGACCGAACTTCCCCTCGGCCAGGTGACGGCCACCGCGGAGGGCGCCGAGGTCCTGGAGGTTCCCGGGGGCGAGTCCCCGCTGGCGGCGACGGCGCGGGTCCTGGAAAAGCTGCAGGCGTGGCTGGCCGAACCCGAAGGGGAACGCTTGGTCATCGTCACGCGCGGAGCGGTGCCCGCCGGCGGCGACCACACGCTGACCGACCCGGCCGCGGCCGCGGTGTGGGGCCTGGTCCGGTCCGCGCAGGCGGAACACCCCGACCGGATCGTCCTGCTGGACACCGACGGCGAGATCCCGCTGGACGCCGTCCTGGCCTCCGGCGAGCCGCAGCTCGCGGTCCGCGGGACGGCGCTCCTCGTGCCCCGGCTGGCCCGCGCCACGCAGATCTCGGCTGCTCCAGCCGCGTTCGACCGGGATGGAACGGTGCTGATCTCGGGCGCCGGCTCACTGGGCACGCTGGTTGCCCGGCACCTGGTCGCCCGGCACGGCGTGCGCCGCCTGGTGCTGGCCAGCAGGCAGGGCCCGGCCGCCGAAGGCGCCCAGGACCTGATCGGCGAGCTGGCCGACGCGGAAGTGTCCTTCGTGGCCTGTGACGTCTCGGATCGCGACCAGGTGGCCAAGCTCCTCGCGGACCTGCCGGAGCTGAGCGCGGTGGTGCACACCGCCGGCGTCTTCGAGGACGGCGTGATCGACGCGCTGACCCCGAAGCAGCTGGCGCACGTGTACGCGGCGAAGGTCGACGCGGTCCGCCACCTCGACGAGCTGACCCGCGACCGTGAACTCGGCGCGTTCGTCGTGTTCTCGTCCGTCGCCGGGGTCATGGGCGGCGGCGGCCAGGGCCCGTACGCGGCGGCGAACGCCTACCTGGACGCGGCGATGGCGAACCGCCGCGCCGCGGGCCTGCCGGGCCTGTCCCTGGCCTGGGGTCTCTGGGAACGCAGCAGCGGCATGGCCGCCCACCTCAGCGAGATCGACCACGCCCGGGCGAGCCGCAACGGCGTGCTCGAACTGACCCGGGCCGAAGGCCTGGAGCTGTTCGACCTCGCGCTGCGGACCGACGAGTCCCTGCTCGTGCCGATCAAGCTCGACCTGGCGGCCCTGCGGTCAGGTCCGGTCGGCGTCCTGTTCCGCGGGCTGGTCCGGCCGAGCCGGGCGCAGGCGCGCTCGGTGTCCACTGTGGACATCGGACTGGCCGCCCGGCTGGCCGGGCTCGACCCGGCCGACCGCGAGGAACGGCTGGCCGACCTGGTCCGCGGCCAGGTGGCGGTGGTGCTCGGCTACGACGGGCCGGACGCGGTGCGCCCGGACACGGCGTTCAAGGACACCGGGTTCGACTCGCTGACGTCGGTGGAACTGCGCAACCGGCTGCGCGAGGCGACCGGGCTGAAACTGCCCGCCACGCTCGTCTTCGACTATCCGAACCCCGTCGCGGTGGCCCGTTATCTGGGCGCGCGGCTGGTCCCGGAAAGCAACGGGCACAACGGGAACGGCCGGCGGCACGAACTGGTGTCCGTCGTGGCCGAGGACGCGGGCGAGGAGCGGTCGATCGCCGACCTCGGTGTCGACGACCTCGTGCAACTGGCTTTCGGCGACGAGTGATTGGGGCAAGTGGTGAGTGCGTCGTATGAAAAGGTCGTCGAGGCGCTGCGGAAGTCCCTCGAAGAGGTCGGCACGCTGAAGAAGGCGAACCGCCGCCTGGAAGGCGCGTCCCGCGAGCCGATCGCCATCGTCGGCATGGCCTGCCGGCTGCCCGGCGGCATCAGCGGTCCCGAGGACCTGTGGCGGCTGGTGTCCGAAGGCGGCGACGCGGTCTCGGGCTTCCCCGCCGACCGCGGCTGGGACCTGGACACCCTGTTCGACCCCGACCCGGACCACCCGGGCACCTCCTACGTCAGCCAGGGCGGCTTCGTGCACGACGCCGGGCTGTTCGACGCGGGATTCTTCGGGATCTCGCCGCGCGAAGCCCTGGCGATGGACCCGCAGCAGCGGCTGCTGCTGGAAACCTCGTGGGAGGCGTTCGAAAACGCCGCCGTCGACCCGACGACGCTGAAGGGCGCCGACGTCGGCGTGTTCGTCGGCGCGGCCCCGCAGGGGTACGGGTCCGGGCCGATCGGGCCGGAGATGCAGAGCTTCGCGGGCACCGGGGTGGCGTCGAGCGTCGCGTCGGGCCGGCTGTCCTACGTCTTCGGCTTCGAGGGACCGGCGGTCACGATCGACACGGCGTGCTCGTCGTCGCTGGTGACGATGCACCTGGCCGCGCAGGCGCTGCGGCAGGGCGACTGCTCGATGGCTCTCGCGGGCGGCGCGATGGTCATGTCGAGCACCAACTCCTTCGTCGTGTTCTCGCGGCAGCGCGGCCTGGCGGCGGATGGCCGGTGCAAGGCGTTCGCGGACAGCGCGGACGGGATGGGCATGGCCGAGGGCGTCGGCCTGGTGGTCCTCGAACGGCTTTCGGTGGCGCGCGAACGCGGGCACCGCGTGCTGGCGGTCCTGCGGGGTTCCGCCGTCAACCAGGACGGTGCCTCGAATGGCCTGACCGCGCCGAACGGTCCCTCGCAGCAGCGGGTCATCCACAGCGCGCTGGCCAACGCCGGGCTGGCACCGTCCGATGTGGACGTCGTCGAAGGGCACGGCACGGGTACCGCGCTGGGTGATCCGATCGAGGCGCAGGCCCTGCTCGCCACCTACGGCCAGGAGCGGGAGACGCCGTTGTGGCTCGGGTCGCTGAAGTCCAACATCGGCCACGCGCAGGCGGCGGCGGGGGTCGCGAGCGTGATCAAGATGGTGCAGGCGCTGCGGCACGGCGTCCTCCCGGCCACGCTGCACGTCGACGCGCCCAGCTCGGCGGTGGACTGGTCCGAGGGCGCGGTCGAGCTGTTGACGAGCGCGCGGGACTGGCCGCGGACGGGGCGGCCGCGCCGGGCCGGCGTGTCCTCGTTCGGCGTCAGCGGCACGAACGCCCACCTGATCATCGAGGAGGCCCCGGAAGACCTCGTGAGTGAGAAACAGGGTTCTAACACTGTTTATCACTCACGAGGGTCTGCGGTGCCGCTGGTGGTTTCGGCGCGCAGTGCGGGGTCGCTGGCGGGGCAGGCGGCTCGGCTGGCCGGGTTCCTCGAGGAGTCGGGGGAGCCGCTCGCGGCGGTGGCCGGGGCGGCGGTGGCGGGCCGGGCGGTCCTGGACGAGCGGGCCGTCGTGGTGGCGGAGTCGCGGGAAGAAGCCGTGACCGGCTTGAAGGCACTGGCCCGCGGGGAAGACACGGCCGGGGTGGTCACCGGCCGGGCGGGTGCGCCGCGCAAGGTCGTGTGGGTGTTCCCGGGGCAGGGGACGCAGTGGGCCGGGATGGGCCGTGACCTGCTGGAAGAGTCGCCGGTGTTCGCCGCGCGGATCGCCGAATGCGCGGCCGCGCTGGACCCGTGGACCGGCTGGTCGCTGCTCGACGTCCTCCGTGGTGAGGGTGACCTGGACCGGGTCGACGTGCTGCAGCCCGCGTGCTTCGCGGTGATGGTCGGGCTGGCCGCGGTGTGGCAGTCGGTGGGCCTCCGCCCGAGCGCCGTCGTCGGGCACTCCCAGGGCGAGATCGCCGCGGCCTGCGTGTCGGGTGCACTGTCCCTTGAGGACGCGGCGAAGGTGGTGGCCCTGCGCAGCCAGGCCATCGCGGCTCGGCTGTCCGGCCGGGGCGGGATGGCGTCGGTCGCGTTGAGCGAAGAAGAAGCCGCCGCCCGGGTGGCGCTGTGGGACGGCCGGATCGAGGTGGCCGCGGTCAACGGACCTGCCTCGGTCGTGATCGCCGGGGACGCCCAGGCCCTCAACGAATGCCTGGAAGTGCTGGCCGGCGACGGCGTCCGGGTCCGCCAGGTCGCGGTGGACTACGCCTCGCACACGCGGCACGTCGAAGACATCGAGGACACCCTCGCCGAGACGCTGGCCGGAATCGACGCGCAGGCGCCGGCCATCCCCTTCCATTCGACCGTCACTGGCGAGCGGATCACCGAAGCCGGGGTCCTGGACGGCGGGTACTGGTACCGCAACCTGCGCAACCAGGTCCGGTTCGGCCCGGCTGTCGCCGCTCTGATCGAGCAGGGGCACGGCGTGTTCGTCGAGGTCAGCGCGCACCCCGTGCTGGTGCAGCCGATCAGCGAGGTCACCGAAGCCGTCGTCACCGGCACTCTCCGGCGTGACGACGGCGGCCTGCGGCGGCTGCTCACTTCGATGGCCGAGCTGTTCGTCCGCGGGGTTCCCGTCGGCTGGGCCACGATGGCGCCGCCCGCCCGGGTCGACCTGCCGACCTACGCCTTCGACCACCAGCACTACTGGCTGCCTGCCACCGAGTCCGTGTCCGACGCGACGGCGCTGGGCCAGGCGAAGGCGGACCACCCCCTGCTGAGCGCCGCGGTCCGGCTGCCGCAGTCGGACGGCGTCGTCTTCACGTCGCTGCTGTCGCTGCGGACGCATCCGTGGCTGGCCGACCACGCGATCGGCGGCGTGGTGCTCTTCCCGGGCACCGGCCTGGTGGAACTGGCCGTCCGCGCGGGCGACGAGGTCGGCTGCCCGGTGCTGGAGGAACTCGCGACGCAGACGCCGATCGTCGTCCCCGGACACGGCGGCGTGCGGATCCAGGTCGCGGTCGGCGGTCCCGGCGAGAACGGCTCCCGCACGGTCGAGATCTACTCCCAGCCCGAAGACGGCGGCGAAGAGTGGACGCGGCACGCGACCGGTGTCCTGGCCGCGAACCCCGTGAAGGCCGCGGGCTTCGATTTCACCGCGTGGCCGCCGCCGGAGGCGAAGCCGGTCGAGATCGGGGATTTCTACGACGGCCTGATCGAGCGCGGATATGCCTACGGGCCCGCGTTCCAGGGCGTCCGGTCGGTGTGGCAGCGCGGCGAGGAAGTCTTCGCCGAAGTCGCCCTCCCGGAGGACATGCGCGAGGACGCCGCCGCGTACGGCCTCCACCCCGCGCTGCTCGACGCCGCGCTGCAGACCGGAACCATCGCGGCCGGCGAATCCGCGCGGTCGGTGATGCCGTTCGCGTGGACCGGGTTCGCCCTGCACGCCGTGGGTGCGGCGGCGCTGCGGGTCCGGCTCGTGGCCGGTCCGGAGTCGATGACCGTCGAGGCCGCCGACGAGACCGGCGGCCCGGTGCTGTCGATGGATTCCCTGGTGCTGCGGGAAGTGTCCGCCGAGCAGCCGGCGCAGGCCGGTTCGCTGTACGAGGTGGCCTGGACCGAGCTCCCGCCGGTCGCCGCCGGCCCGGCGCCGTCGTGGGTGGCGGTGGCCACCGCCGACGACGTGACGGCCCTGGCCGACGTGCCCGCGGCCGTGGTGCTGGCGGCGTCCGGCGAGGGCGACGCACTGACCCTGACCTCGCGGGTCCTGGCGGTCGTGCAGGCGTGGCTGACGGCCGAGGCGGACGAGTCGCGGCTGGTCGTCGTCACGCGGGGCGCGATGCCCGCCGGCGACGGCGTGGTCACCGACCCGGCCGCCTCGGCGGTGTGGGGCCTGGTGCGCGCCGCGCAGACCGAGAACCCGGACCGGATCGTGCTGCTCGACCTCGATCCCGCGCATGGCGAAGGCCCGGAATCCGTGCTGGGCGCGGTCCTGGCGACCGGCGAGCCGCAGCTCGCGGTCCGCGGGACGACGTTCTCCGTCCCGCGCCTCGCCCGCGTGGCCGTCCCGGCGGGGGACCCGCCCGCCGGGTTCGGCCCCGGCTCGACCGTGCTGATCTCGGGCGCCGGGACGCTCGGCGCGCTCGCGGCCCGGCACCTGGTCACCCGGCACGGCGTGCGCCGCCTGGTGCTCGCCAGCCGCCGGGGCCGGGACGCCGGCGGGGTCGCGGAGCTGGTCGCCGAGCTCACCGGGCTGGGCGCCGAGGTGGCCGTGGCCGCCTGCGACGTCTCCGACCGCGAACAGACGGCGTCCCTGCTCAAGGAGCACCGGCCGACCGCGGTCGTGCACACGGCGGGCGTGTTCGACGCCGGTGTCGTCGGGGCGCTCACCCCGGAGAAGCTGGCCAAGGTGTTCGCCCCGAAGGTCGGCGCGGCCACCAACCTGGACGAGCTGACCCGGGACCTCGACCTCGACGCCTTCGTCGTCTACTCGTCCGCCTCCTCGATCTTCATGGGCGCGGGCAGCGGCGGCTACGCGGCGGCGAACGCGTTCCTCGACGGGCTGATGGCCCGGCGGCGCGCGGCGGGACGGCCGGGGCAGTCGCTGGCCTGGGGACCGTGGCAGGAACTCACCGGCATGGCCGACACCATCGACGACCTCACCCTGAGCCGGATGAGCCGGCGCGAGGGCCGCGGCGGGGTCGGCGGGCTCGGCGCCGAGGACGGCATGGAGCTGTTCGACGCCGCCCTCGTCTCGGGCCGGGCGCTGCTGGTCCCGGTGGAACTGGACCTGCGCGAGGTCCGGGCCGACGCGGCGACGGGCACCTCGGTGCCGCCGCTGCTGCGCGGGCTGGTCCGCGTGGGCAGGCAGCAGGCCAAGGCGGCGGCCGGCGGCGACGACGGGCTCGTCCGGCGGCTGGCCAAGCTCGCCCCGGCCCAGCAGGAGGCGCTGCTGCTGGACGTGGTGCGCACCCAGGTCGCAGTCGTGCTCGGGCACTCCGGCGCGGGTGCCGTCCGCGCGGACACGGCGTTCAAGGACTCCGGCTTCGACTCGCTGACGTCGGTGGAACTGCGCAACCGGCTGCGGGACGCGACCGGCCTCAAGCTGCCCGCGACGCTCGTGTTCGACCACCCGACCCCGCAGGCCCTCGCCCGGCACCTGCGTGACGAGCTCGCCGTCGGCGAGGCGTCCGCCACCGACTCGGTGCTGGCCGGGCTTTCCGGCCTGGACGCGGTCATCGAGGTGGCCGACACGGCGGCGCGGGACCGGATCACCGCGCGCCTGAAGGAGCTGCTGACCGCGGCGGAGACGGCCGGGCGCGAACCGGGCTCCCCCGAAGACGACCTCGACACCGCCAGCGACGAGGAGCTGTTCGCCCTCGTCGACGGGCTCAACTGACAGAAAGCTTCCAGGGAGGAAGAGTCCAGTGGCCGATGAGACGCAACTGCGCGATTACCTCAAGCGGGCGATCGCGGACGCCCGCGACGCCCGCAAGCGGCTGCGCGAAGCCGAGGACGACGCCCGGGAGCCGATCGCCATCGTCTCCATGGCGTGCCGGTACCCCGGCGGCGTGTCGACGCCCGAACAGCTGTGGCAGCTGGTGGCCGACGGCGTCGACGCCGTCGCCGACTTCCCCGCCGACCGCGGCTGGGACCTGGACAGCCTGTTCGACTCCGACCCCGACCGCGCCGGGACGTCGTACACCAGCCAGGGCGGGTTCCTGCAGGGCGCGGGCCTGTTCGACGCGGGCCTGTTCGGCATCTCGCCGCGCGAGGCCGTCACCATGGACCCGCAGCAGCGGCTGCTGCTGGAGACGTCCTGGGAGGCGCTCGAACGGGCCGGCGCCGATCCGTTTTCCCTGAAGGGCAGCGACGTCGGGGTGTTCTCCGGGCTGTCCACCCAGGGCTACGGCGCCGGCGGCGGCGTGGTCCCGCCGGAGGCGGAGGGCTTCGCGGGCACGGGCGCGGCGACCTGCATCGCGTCCGGCCGCGTGTCCTACACGTTCGGGTTCGAGGGCCCGGCCGTCACGATCGACACCGGGTGCTCGTCGTCCCTGGTGGCGATGCACCTTGCGGTGCAAGCACTGCGGCAGGGTGACTGCTCGATGGCGCTGGCCGGCGGCGCGATGGTGATGGCGACACCCGGCTCGTTCCGGTCGTTTTCGCGGCAGCGGGCGCTGGCCGCGGACGGCCGCTGCAAGGCGTACGCCGAGGGCGCGGACGGCACTGGGCTGGCCGAAGGCGTCGGCGTGGTCGTGCTGGAGCGGCTTTCGGTGGCGCGCGAGCGTGGCCACCGGGTGCTGGCCGTGATCCGCGGCAGCGCGGTGAACCAGGACGGCGCGTCCAACGGCCTCACCGCCCCGAGCGGCCCGGCGCAGCGGCGGGTGATCCGCAGCGCGCTGGCCAACGCCGGGCTGGCACCGTCCGATGTGGACGTCGTCGAGGGCCACGGGACGGGTACCGCGCTGGGTGACCCGATCGAGGCGAACGCGCTGCTGGCCACGTACGGGAAGGACCGCGACCCGGCGAAACCGTTGTGGCTGGGGTCGTTGAAGTCGAACATCGGCCACACGCAGGCCGCGGCCGGCGTCGGCGGCGTGATCAAGATGGTGCAGGCGCTGCGGCACGGCGTGCTGCCCCCGACGCTGCACGCGGACGAACCCACCAAGGAAGTGGACTGGTCGGCGGGCGCGGTCGAGCTGCTGACCGAGGCCCGGGAGTGGCCGGCCGACGGCCGCCCGCGCCGGGCCGCGATCTCCTCGTTCGGCATCAGCGGCACGAACGCCCACCTGATCCTGGAAGAAGTCCCGCCCCAAGACCTCGTGAGTGAGAAACAGGGTTCTAGCACTGTTTCTCACTCACGACCGGGTGTGGTGCCGCTGGTGGTTTCGGGGCGCACCACGGCGTCTCTGGCCGGCCAGGCGGACCGGCTGGCCGGGTTCCTGGAGCAGGCCGACGTGCCGCTCGAGGAGGTGGCCGGGGCGCTGGCCGCGGGCCGGGCGGTGCTGGACAAGCGTGGCGTCGTCGTCGCGGCCGACCGCGAAGAGGCGATCGCGGGGCTGCGGGAAATCGCGGCGGGCCAAGGCGTCGTGGGCGACGGCGCCCGTGACGGCGGGGTCGTCTTCGTGTTCCCCGGCCAGGGCACGCAGTGGGTCGGGATGGGCCGGGAGCTCCTCGCGGAGTCGCCCGTGTTCGCGGCCCGGATGGCCGAGTGCGACCGGGAGATCGCGGCGCTGACCGGCTGGTCGGTGCTCGACGTCCTGCGGGCCGACGAGGGCCTGGACCGCATCGAGGTGCTGCAGCCGGTGCTGTTCGCGGTGATGGTGTCGCTGGCCGCGGTGTGGGAAGCGGCCGGGATCCGGCCCGACGCCGTGGTCGGTCACTCGCAGGGCGAGGTCGCGGCCGCGCACATCGCGGGCGTGCTGAGCCTGGCCGACGCCGTGCGCGTGGTCGTGCTGCGCAGCGACCTGTTCGCGCGGCGGCTGGTCGGCCACGGCGCGATCGCGTCCGTGGCGTTGTCCGCCGACGACGTCCGGGACCGCCTCGCCGGGCACCCCGGGCTGAGCGTGGCCGGGCGCAACGGCCCGGGCGCGTGCACCGTCGCGGGTGACGACGAGTCCCTGCAGCGGTTCCTGGCCGAGTGCGCGGCCGCCGACGTGCGAGCGCGGATCGTGCCCAGCACCGTCGGCTCGCACACCGCCCAGGTGGAGCCGCTGCGGGACGAGCTGCTGGACCTGCTGAAGGACGTGCGGCCCGAGCCGGGCACGGTGCCGTTCTACTCGACCGTCAAACCCGGCGTGCTCGACGGCGAACGCCTGGAAGCGACGTACTGGTACGAAAACTGCCGGCACATGGTGGACCTGCACGGCGCGGTCGACGCACTGCTGGACGACGGGCACCGGTTCTTCGTCGAGGTCAGCCCGCACCCGGTGATGGTGCAGCCGATCACCGGCATCGTGGACGAGGCCGGCGTGGACGCCGTGGTCGGCGGCTCGGTGCGGCGCAACGACGGCGGCCTGCGGCGGCTGCTGACGTCGACGGCCGAGCTGTTCGTCCGCGGGGTCGCGGTGGACTGGCGCGGGATGCTGCCCGCCGTCCCGCCCGGCCGCGTGACCCTGCCGACGTACGCGTTCGACCAGGAGCACTACTGGCTGCAGCCCGCCGACGCGGACACCGACGCGGCGTCGCTCGGCCAGGCGGCGGCCGAGCACCCGCTGCTGGGCGCGGTCGTGTCGCTGCCGCGGTCCGGGGAGATCGTCTTCACCTCGCGCCTGTCGGTGCGGACGCACCCGTGGCTGGCCGGCCACACCATCGGCGGTGCCGTGGTCCTGCCCGGCAGCGGCCTGGGCGAGCTGGCCGTGCGGGCCGGTGACGAGGCCGGCTGCTCGGTCCTCGACGAGCTGACGATCGAGACGTCGCTGGGCGTACCCGAGACCGGCGGTGTCCGGGTCCAGGTCGTGCTGGGTGCGCCGGACGAGCGTGGCGCCCGCACGGTGGAGGTGTATTCCGTCGGCGACGAAGCCGACGAGTGGACCCGGCACGCCACCGGCACCCTCTCCGCGGCGCCGGTCGGGGCCGCGGACTTCGACTTCACCGCGTGGCCGCCGCAGGGCGCCCAGCCGGTGGAAGTGGACGCCGGGCTGTTCTACGACGACCTCGCCGAGCGCGGATTCGGCTACGGGGCCGCCTTCCAGGGCCTGCAAGCGGTGTGGCGGCGCGGAGACGAGGTCTTCGCCGAGATCGCGCTGCCCGAAGACCTGCGGGACGACGCCGCCGCGTTCGGCGTCCACCCGGCGCTGCTGGACGCGGCCCTGCACCCGGCCATGCTGACCGCCGACGGTGACCTGGACGACGAGGGCCTGCGGCAGCCGGCCGGGTGGCGCGGGCTCGTGCTGCACGCGGCGGGCGCCTCGGCACTGCGCGTACGGCTGGCGCCCGGATCGGACGGCGTCTCGCTCCAGGCGGCGGACGGGACCGGTGCCCCGGTGCTGTCGGCCGACGAGCTGGAGCTGCGGCCGGTGTCCGGCGAGCGCCTCCCGGCGGCCCCGGCCCGCGCGGGCTCGCTGTTCGAGGTGGCCTGGACCCCGCTGCCCGCGCCCGCCGGACTGCCCGCCCCGCTGTGGGTGGAGGTGGCCGGCGCGGACCAGGTGACGGCGTTCGCCGAGGACGTGCCACCGGGTGCGGTGGCGGTCCTCGAAGCGGCCGGTGACGCCGGTTCCGTGCTGGAGCTGACCACCCGGGTGCTGGCCGTCGTGCAGGCGTGGCTGGCCGCCCCCGACACGGACTCGCGGCTGGTCGTCGTGACCCGCGGCGCGGTCGCGGCCGGCGGGACCGCGGTGACCGACCCGGTCGCGTCGGCGGTCTGGGGTCTCGTCCGGGCGGCCCAGTCCGAGAACCCGGACCGGATCGTGCTGCTGGACCTCGACCCCGCGGCCGGCGACGGACTGGAGGCGGTACTGGGTGGCGTGCTGATGACCGGGGAGCCGCAGATCGCGGTGCGCGGGGGAACCCTGTCCGTGCCGCGGCTGGCGCGCGCCGCCGAACAGCCGGAGTCGTCCGCGGTCTTCGGTCCGGAAGGGACGGTCCTCGTCTCCGGCGCCGGCGCGCTGGGCGGGCTGGTGGCCCGGCACCTGGTCGAGCGGCACGGCGTGCGGCACCTGGTGCTCGCCAGCCGCCGGGGTCTCGACGCCGAAGGCGCGAAGGACCTCGTCGCCGACCTCACCACCCTCGGCGCCGACGTCTCGATGGCGGCCTGCGACCTGGCCGACCGCGACCAGGTGGCGGCGCTGCTGGCCGCCGTGCCGGCCGAACACCCCCTGACCGGGGTGGTGCACACGGCGGGCGTCCTCGACGACGGCGTCATCGGGACCCTGACCGAGGACAAGCTGGCCCGGGTGTTCGCCCCCAAGGTCGACGCGGTGCGGCACCTGGACGAGCTCACCCGGGACATGGACCTCGGCGCGTTCGTCGTCTACTCGTCCGCCTCGGGTGTGCTGGGTGCCGCCGGCCAGGGCAACTACGCGGCGGCGAACGCCTTCCTGGACGGCCTGATGGCGAGCCGCCAGGCGGCGGGCCTGCCCGGGCTTTCGCTGGCCTGGGGCCTGTGGGAGCTGGCGACCGAGATGATCGCCCACCTCGGCGGGGTCGACAAGGCGCGGATGAGCCGCGGCGGCGCCGTGCCGATCACCGCGGCCGAAGGCATGGACCTGTTCGACGCCGCCCTCCGGTCGGGGCAGCCGCAGCTGGTGCCGGTCAAGCTGGACCTGCGCGAGGTCCGGGCCGGCGCGAAGCACGGTGGCGCGATCCCGCCGCTGCTGCGCGGGCTGGTCCGGGTGGGCAGGCAGCAGGCGAAAACGGCGTCGGACGGCGACGGCGAGCTGGTCCGGCGGCTGGCCGGGCTGGCCGCCGCCGAGCAGGAGGCCCTGCTCGTGGAGCTGGTCCGCGAACGGGCGGCGGCCGTGCTCGGGCACGGCGGCGCCGAGGGCGTGCCGGCCGAAATGGCGTTCAAGGACGCCGGTTTCGACTCGCTGACGTCGGTGGAGCTGCGCAACCGGCTGCGCGAAGGAACCGGCCTGAAGCTGCCCGCCACGCTCGTCTTCGACTACCCGACCCCGCTGGTCCTCGCCCGGCACCTGCGGGCCGAGCTCGGGGTCAGCGAGGACGCGCTGTCCCTCGTGCAGGCGAAGATCGAGGACGTCGAGTCCCTGCTCAGCGGCCTCGACCTCGACGACTCCGCGAAATCGGGCCTCACGCTCCGCCTGCAGGGCCTGGTCGCGATGTGCAACGGCGTGCTCGGCCAGGACGGCACCGCCACCGCGGCGGACCACCTGGAAGCCGCCTCCGCCGACGAGGTCCTCGAATTCATCCACGACGAGCTCGGGCTCGTCTGACGCACCCTCGGTGAGGAATCGAAGAATGGCTACGGACGAGAAACTCCTCAAATACCTCAAGCGCGTCACGGCCGAACTGCACGACCTGCGCAAGCAGGGCTCGCGGCACGCTGACGAGCCGCTCGCCATCGTGGGCATGGCGTGCCGGCTGCCGGGTGGGGTGTCCTCGCCCGAGGAATTCTGGCGGCTGGTGGTCAACGGGGTCGACGCCCTGTCCGACTTCCCCGACGACCGCGGCTGGAACCTGGAGGGCTTCTTCGACCCGGACCCCGACCACCCGGGCACGTCCTACGCCAGCCAGGGCGGCTTCCTCGACGGGGCCGGGCAGTTCGACGCCGGCTTCTTCGGCATCTCGCCGCGCGAAGCGCTGATGATGGACCCGCAGCAGCGGATGCTGCTGGAAGCGTCGTGGGAGGCGTTCGAGGACGCGGGCGTCGACCCGGCCACCTTGAAGGGCACCGACGTCGGGGTGTTCTCCGGCCTGTTCACCCAGGGCTACGGGACGGGCGCCGGGACGATCCCGCCGGAACTGGAGGGCTACGCGGGCACGGGCAGCGCGTCGAGCGTCGCCTCCGGGCGCGTCTCCTACACCTTCGGCTTCGAGGGGCCCGCGGTCACGATCGACACGGCGTGTTCGTCGTCGCTGGTCGCGATTCACCTTGCGGCGCAGGCGTTGCGGCTCGGCGAGTGTTCGATGGCGCTGGCCGGTGGGGCGACGGTGATGCCGACGCCCGGCACCTTCGTGGCGTACTCCCGGCAGCGGGTCATGGCCGTCGACGGGCGCAGCAAGGCGTTCTCGTCCACGGCGGACGGCACCGGCTGGGCCGAGGGCGTCGGCGTGGTGCTGCTGGAGCGGCTGTCGGTGGCGCGGGAACGCGGGCACCGGGTGCTGGCCGTGCTGCGTGGTTCGGCGGTGAACCAGGACGGCGCCTCGAACGGCCTGACCGCGCCGAACGGGCCGTCGCAGCAGCGGGTGATCCGCAAGGCGCTGTCCGGAGCCGGGCTGTCACCGTCCGATGTGGACATCGTGGAGGCGCACGGCACGGGCACCGCCCTCGGTGACCCGATCGAGGCGCAGGCGCTGCTGGCCACCTACGGCAAGAACCGGGATCCGGAGAAGCCCTTGTGGCTGGGCTCGGTGAAGTCGAACGTCGGGCACACGCAGGCCGCCGCCGGCGTGGTCGGGCTGATCAAGATGGTCAAGGCCCTGGAGCACGGCGTCATGCCGCCCACCCTGCACGTCGAAGAGCCGACGCCGCAGGTGGACTGGTCGGCCGGCGCGGTCGAGCTGCTGACCGCGGCACGGGAGTGGCCGTCGGACGGCCGTCCGCGCCGGGCCGGGGTGTCCGCCTTCGGGATCAGCGGGACGAACGCGCACGTGATCATCGAGGAGGCGCCACCGCAGCAGGCGGACGCCGTCGAACCGGAACCGGCGGGCGCGGTGCCGCTGGTCGTGTCGGCGAAGAACCCAGGTTCCCTGGCGGCGCAGGCAGGTCGGCTGGCGTCTTTGCTCTCCGACGGTGACGTGTCGTTGGCGCGGGTGGCCCGGGCGCTGGTTTCGAAGCGGGCGACCTTCGGTGAACGTGCGGTGGTGGTGGCCGGTTCGGCCGAGCAGGCGATCGCGGGATTGACCGCGTTGGCCGGAGGGGCGAGCGCACCCGGTGTGGTGACCGGCAGTGCGGGCGCCCCGGGCAAGGTCGTGTGGGTCTTCCCGGGCCAGGGTTCGCACCGGTCCGGGATGGGCCGGCAGCTGTACGAGCGGTACCCGGTGTTCGCGGCGGCGTTCGACGAGGCGTGCGCGCAGCTGGACGAGCACCTGGCCGGCTGGGTCGACCACCCGGTCCGGGAAGTGGTGCTGGGCACCGCGGCCGGCAGCGCGGAGCTGCTCGACCTGACGGTGTTCACGCAGGCGGGGCTGTTCGCGATCGAGACGGCCCTGTTCCGGCTCGTCGAGTCCTGGGGCGTGCGACCCGACGTGGTGGCCGGGCACTCGATCGGCGAGATCGCCGCCGCCCACGCGGCGGGGGTGCTGTCGCTGCCGGACGCCGCTCGCCTGGTCGCGGCCCGGGGCCGGCTGATGCAGGCGCTGCCGCCCGGCGGGGTGATGGTCGCGGTGGCCGCGAGCGAGGCGGAGGTCGCCGGGCTGCTCGGCGACGGCGTGGAACTCGCGGCGGTCAACGGCCCGGCCGCCGTGGTGCTCTCGGGCGAGCACGACGCCGTCCTCGCCGCGGCCGACCGGATGCGGGAGCGGGGGCACAAGACCAAGCAGCTGACGGTGTCCCACGCCTTCCACTCGTCGCTGATGGAGCCGATGCTGGCCGCGTTCACCGCCGAGCTCGCCGGTGTCACCTGGCAGGAGCCGGAGATCCCGGTGATCTCCAACGTGACCGGCCGCCTGGCCGGGCCCGGCGAACTCACGGACCCGCGGTACTGGGCCGAGCACGTGCGGCGGCCGGTCCGGTTCGCCGACGGCATCGCGGCCGCGGCGGAGCTCGGCGGCACGCTGTTCGTGGAACTCGGCCCGGGCGCGGCCCTGAGCGCCCTCGTCGGGGAAACCGCCGGTGCTCCCTGCGTCCCGGCCCTGCGCGACGACCGCCCGGAAGAGCAGACGCTGCTGGCCTCGGTCGCCGGGCTGTTCGTGCGCGGGGTGGCCGTCGGCTGGGACGCCGTGCTGCCGCCCGCGGCCGGCTGGGTGAACCTGCCGACCTACGCCTTCGACCGCCGGAACTACTGGCTTTCCGGCACCGGCACGGCGACCGACGCGGCGTCGCTCGGGCAGGCCACGGCCGGGCACCCGATGCTCGGCGCGGTGGTGCGGCTGCCGCGGTTCGACGGCCTGGTGTTCACCTCGCGGCTTTCCCTGCGGACGCATCCCTGGCTCGCCGACCACGCCATCGGCGGGGCCGTGCTGGTCGCGGGCACCGGCCTGGTCGAACTGGCCGTGCGGGCCGGTGACGAGGCCGGCTGCCCGGTGCTCGAGGAACTGGTGATCGAGGCACCGCTGGTGGTCCCGGAGCAGGGCGGCGTGCGGGTGCAGGTCGCGGTGGGCGCGCCGGGGGAGACCGGCGTCCGCACGGTCGACGTCTACTCGCTGCGCGAGGACCAGGAAGGCGACGAGACCTGGACGCGGCACGCCACCGGCACCCTGACCCCGGCCGCCCCGGCCCCGCGCCCCGGCTACGACTTCACCGCGTGGCCGCCGCCCGGAGCGCAGCGGATCGAGGTCGGCGACTTCTACGCCGACCTGGCCGATCGCGGATACGCGTACGGGCCGGTGTTCCAGGGCCTGCACACGGTCTGGCAACGCGGCGACGAAGTCTTCGCCGAAGTCGCGCTGCCCGAGGACCGGCACGAGGAAGCCGGCCGGTTCGGCATCCACCCCGGTCTGCTGGACTCGGGGCTGCACGCCGGCATGCTCAAGGTCGCGGCCACCCCGGAGGACGAACTCGGCCCGCCCGCGCTGCCGTTCGCGTGGAACGGCCTGGTGCTGCACGCCGCCGGTGCGGCGGCGCTGCGGGTGCGGCTGGTGTTCGGCGGCCCGAACACCGTCTCACTGGAGGCGGCGGACACGACCGGCGGCCTCGTGGTGACGGCGGACTCGCTGGTGTCCCGCCCGGTGGCCGCCGAGCAGCTCGACGCCACGCCGTCGGTGACGCGCGACAGTTTGTTCCGGGTGGTGTGGACCGAACTGCCCCCGGCCGCCGCCGAAGGTCCGGTCACCGAGGTCTTCGAGGTGCCCAGCGGTGCGGACGCCTTCGACGTGACGTCCCGGGTGCTGGAAGTCGTGCAGGCGTGGCTCGCCTCGGCGCCCGCCGGGGACCCGCGGCTCGTGATCGTGACCCGGGGCGCGGTGCCCGCGGACGATCGCACGGTGCTCGACCCGGCCGCGGCCGCGGTCTGGGGTCTGGTCCGGTCCGCGCAGGCCGAGAACCCGGACCGGTTCGTGCTGCTGGACCTCGATCACGACGCTGACGTGACGGCGGTGCTCGGCCCGGTGCTGGCCACCGGCGAGCCGCAGGTCGCCGTCCGCGGCACCACGTTCACGGCCCCTCGCCTGGCCCGGGCCGAGGCCACCGCGGCCCCGGCGCGGTTCGACCGGGACTCGACGGTCCTGGTGTCCGGCGCGGGCTCCCTCGGAGCCCTCGTCGCCCGGCACCTGGTGACCCGGCACGACGTCCGCCGCCTGGTGCTCGCCAGCCGCCGGGGCCCGGACGCCGAGGGCGTGACCGAGCTGGTCGCCGAGCTCACCGGCGCGGGCGCGTCGGTCGCCGTCGTCGCGTGCGACCTCGCCGACCGGGACCAGGTCGCGGCGCTGCTCGAAACCCACCGGCCCACCGGGATCGTGCACACCGCAGGCGTGCTGGACGACGGCGTGATCGAGGCCCTGACCCCCGAGCGGCTGGCGAAGGTGTTCGCGCCCAAGGTGGCCGCGGTCCGGCACCTGGACGAGCTGACCCGCGACGGCGAGGTCACGACCTTCGCCGTCTTCTCCTCCGCCTCGGGCGTCTTCGGCTCCGCCGGCCAGGGCAACTACGCCGCCGCGAACGCGTACCTGGACGCCGTGGTGGCGAACCGGCAGGCCGCCGGACGGCCGGGGACGTCGCTCGCCTGGGGCATGTGGCAGCAGGACGACGGCATGACCGCGCACCTCGGCCAGTCCGACCAGGCCCGCGCCAGCCGCAGCGGCGTCCTGGCCATCACGGCGACCGAAGGCATGGACCTGTTCGACGCCGCCGTCGGCTCCGGGCAGGCCCTGCTGGTACCGCTCAAGCTGGACCTCAAGAGCACCCGGGCCGCCCGCGCGGAGGTGCCGCCCCTGCTGCGCGGCCTGGTCCGCGCGGGACGGCAGCAGGCGCGCGCGGCCGCCACGAGCACCGGCGGGCTGCTGCAGGACCTGGCCGGGCGCACCCCGGCCGAGCAGGAGGCGCTGCTGCTCGACCTGGTCCGCGGGCAGGTCGCGCTCGTGCTCGGGCACACCGGGCCGGAGAGCGTCCTCGAAAACACCGTCTTCTCCGACGCCGGGTTCGACTCCCTGACGGCGGTGGAACTGCGCAACCGGCTGCGGGAGACGACCGGGCTGAAGCTGCCCGCGACGCTGGTGTTCGACTACCCGACCCCGGTGGCGCTCGCCCGCCACCTGCGTGACGAACTCGGGGACACCCTCACCGGGACCGAGGTGGACCGCACCGCCCCGGTGGTCGCCGCGGCGGCGAACGAGCCGATCGCGATCGTCGGCATGGCGTGCCGCCTGCCCGGCGGGGTCGCCGGCCCCGAAGACCTGTGGCAGCTGCTGCTCGACGGCCGCGAAGGGCTGTCCCCCTTCCCCGACGACCGGGGCTGGGACCTGGAAAACCTGTTCGACGCGGACCCGGACAGCTCCGGCACGACGTACACCACCCAGGGCGGTTTCCTCGAAGGCGCGGGGCTGTTCGACGCGGCCTTCTTTGGGATCTCGCCGCGCGAGGCCGTCGCCATGGACCCGCAGCAGCGGCTGCTGCTGGAGACGTCGTGGGAGGCACTGGAAAGCGCGGGACTCGACCCGCACGTGCTGAAGGGCACCGATGTCGGCGTGTTCGCCGGCGTGTCCAACCAGGGCTACGGAATGGGCGCGGACGCGTCCGAAATGGAGGGCTACGCGAGCACAGCGGGCGCTTCGAGCGTCGTGTCCGGCCGGGTTTCGTACGTGTTCGGCTTCGAAGGCCCGGCGGTCACGATCGACACGGCGTGCTCCTCGTCCCTGGTCGCGATGCACCTGGCCGGGCAGTCGCTGCGGCAGGGCGAGTGCTCGATGGCGCTGGCCGGCGGCGTGACGGTGATGGGCACGCCCGGCACCTTCGTCGAGTTCTCGCGGCAGCGCGGGCTCGCCGGGGACGGGCGCTGCAAGGCGTACGCCGACGGCGCGGACGGCACCGGCTGGGCCGAGGGCGTCGGCGTCGTCGTGCTGGAACGGCTGTCGGTGGCCCGCGAACGCGGGCACCGCGTCCTGGCCGTGCTGCGGGGTTCCGCGGTCAACCAGGACGGCGCTTCGAACGGCCTGACCGCCCCGAACGGGCCGTCTCAGCAGCGGGTGATCCGCCGGGCCCTGTCCGGGGCCGGGCTGGCACCGTCCGATGTGGACGTCGTCGAGGGTCACGGCACCGGGACCGCCCTCGGTGATCCCATCGAGGCGCAGGCCCTGATCGCCACCTACGGCAAAAACCGCGAGACGCCGTTGTGGCTGGGGTCGTTGAAGTCGAACTTCGGGCACACGCAGTCGGCGGCCGGTGTGGCCGGCGTGATCAAGATGGTGCAGGCGCTGCGGCACGGGCTGATGCCGCGCACGCTGCACGTCGACCGGCCCACGACGCAGGTGGACTGGTCGGCCGGTGCGGTCGAGCTGCTCACCGAGGCACGGGAGTGGCCGTCGAACGGCCGTCCGCGCCGGGCCGGGGTGTCCTCGTTCGGGATCAGCGGGACCAACGCGCACCTGATCATCGAAGAAGCACCGCTGGAGCTGCGGCCGCCTGCCGAGGAGCCGCCGTCCGACGGGGTCGTGCCGGTGGTGCTGTCCGCCCGCAGCGCCGGTTCCCTGGCCGGGCAGGCGGCCCGGCTGGCGGAGTTCGTCGACGAGCCGCTGGCCACGGTGGCCGGAGCTCTGGCCAACGGGCGGGCCGTGTTCGGGGAACGCGCAGTCGTGGTGGCGGAGACCGCCGAGGAGGCGCGGGACAGCCTGGCAGCGCTGGCCCGCGGCGAGGAAGCGCCGGGCCTGGTGACCGGCCGGGTCCCCGCCTCCGGGCGGCCGGGCAAGGTCGTGTGGGTGTTCCCCGGCCAGGGGACGCAGTGGGCCGGGATGGGCCGTGAGCTGCTCGAAGAGTCCCCGGTGTTCGCCGAGCGGATCGCCGAGTGCGCGGCTGCGCTCGAACCGTGGATCGACTGGTCCCTGCACGACGTCCTTCGCGGCGAGGGCGACCTGGACCGCGTCGACGTCCTCCAGCCCGCGAGCTTCGCGATGATGATCGGCCTGGCCGCGGTGTGGTCGGCGGCCGGTGTGGTGCCGGACGCGGTGCTCGGGCACTCGCAAGGCGAGATCGCCGCGGCCTGCGTGTCGGGCGCACTGTCCCTTGAGGACGCCGCCAAGGTCGTTGCCCTGCGCAGCCAGGCGATCGCCGCGAAGCTCTCCGGGCGCGGCGGCATGGCGTCGGTCGCCCTGAGCGAGGACGAAGCCGTCATGCGGCTGGTGCCCTGGGCGGGCTGGGTCGAGGTGGCGGCCGTCAACGGCCCCTCGTCGGTGGTGATCGCCGGGGACGCCGAAGCCCTCGACGAAGCACTGGACTGCCTGGCGCGCCAAGGGATCCGCGTTCGGCGGGTGGCCGTCGACTACGCCTCGCACACCTGGCACGTGGAAGACATCCGCGACACCCTCGCCGAGGCACTGGCCGGGATCGAGGCGCAGGCCCCGCTGGTGCCGTTCCGCTCGACGGTGACCGGCGAGTGGATCACCGACGCCGGCGTCCTGGACGGCGGCTACTGGTACCGGAACCTGCGGCACCAGGTCGGCTTCGGCCCGGCCGTGACCGAGCTGCTCGGGTCGGGCCACGGCGTGTTCGTCGAGGTCAGCGCTCACCCGGTGCTGGTCCAGCCGCTCGGCGAACTCAGCGACGACGCGGTGGTCGCCGGGTCGCTGCGGCGGGCCGACGGCGGCCTCCGCCGCCTGCTGACCTCGATGGCCGAGCTGTTCGTCCGCGGGGCTGCGGTGGACTGGAGCGGGTTCGTGCCCGCCCCGGCCGGACCGGTGGACCTCCCGGCCTACGCCTTCGACCACCAGCACTACTGGCTCAGCCCGGCCGGGCCCGCGTCCGACGCCGTTTCGCTCGGCCTCGCCGGCGCCGACCACCCGCTGCTCGGCGCGGTCGTGCCGCTCCCGCAGTCCGACGGGCTCGTCTGCACCTCGCGGCTGTCCCTGCGGACGCACCCCTGGCTGGCCGACCACCTGGTCCGGGACGTGGTGATCGTCCCCGGCACCGGGCTGGTCGAGCTGGCCGTGCGGGCCGGTGACGAAGCCGGCTGCCCGGTGCTCGACGAGCTGGTCATCGAGGCCCCGCTCGTGGTGCCCCGCCGCGGTGGGGTGCGCGTCCAGGTCGCGCTGAGCGGGCCGGGCGAGGACGGCTCGCGCACGGTCGACGTCTACTCCCTGCGCGAAGACGCGGACACGTGGACGCGGCACGCCACCGGGGTGCTGGTTCCGGCCGGCCGCCGGACCGCGGCGTTCGACTTCACGGCCTGGCCGCCGCCCGGCGCGCAGCCGGTGGACATCACCGGGGCCTACGACGTGCTCGCGGACGTCGGCTACGGCTACGGCCCGGTGTTCCGCGCCGTCCGGGCGGTGTGGCGCCGCGGAGACGAGACCTTCGCCGAGATCGCCCTGCCCGCCGAACACCGCGAAGAAGCCGCCGAGTTCGGCATCCACCCCGCACTGCTCGACGCGGCCCTGCACTCGACGATGGTGGCCGCCGCTTCCGGCGACGCCGGGTCGTACGGGGACGAGGTGCGGCTGCCGTTCGCGTGGAACGGGTTGCGGCTGCACGCGGCGGGCGCCTCGGCGCTGCGGGTGCGGGTCGCCAAGGCGGCGGGGGAGGACCTGTCCCTCGAGGCCGTGGACGAGACCGGCGGCCTGGTCGTCACCCTGGACGCGCTGATCGGCCGCCCGGTGACCGACGACCAGCTGGCCACGGCGGAGGGCAGCGGCTCGCTGTTCCGCGTCGGCTGGACGCCACTGTCCCGGGTGGACAGTGCGCGGCCGGTGCCGTCGTGGGTGCCGGTGATCACCGCGGAAGACGTGGCGACGCTGGCCGACGACGTGCTCTCCGGCGTCACCGCCGCCCCGGAGGTGGCCGTCATGGAAGCCGGCGGCGGCCCGGCGCTGGACCTCACCGTCCGGGTGCTGGACGTGGTGCAGTGCTGGCTGGCCGGCGGCGGCCTGGAGGGTTCGAAGCTGGCGATCGTGACCCGCGGCGCGGTGCCCGCCGGCGACGGCGTCGTGACCGACCCGGCCGCGTCCGCGGTGTGGGGCCTGGTCCGGGCTGCCCAGGCGGAGAACCCGGACCGGATCGTCCTCGTGGACACCGACGCCGAGGTGGCGCCGGCCCTGGGCGCGGTGCTGGACAGCGGGGAACCGCAGGTCGCGGTGCGCGGCACGACCCTGTCGATCCCGCGCCTGGCCCGCGTCACCCCGCCGGGTGCGCCCGCGGTGTTCCCGGCCGGCGGGACCGTGCTGGTCACCGGCGGCACCGGGTCGCTCGGCGGCCTGGCCGCCCGGCACCTCGTCGAGCGGCACGGCGTGCGGCAGCTGCTGCTGGTGAGCCGTCGCGGGCTGGACGCCGAGGGGGCGAAGGACCTGGTCACCGACCTCACCGCGCTGGGCGCGGACGTCTCGGTGGTGGCCTGCGACGTCGCCGACCGCGACCAGGTCGCGGCGCTGCTGGCCGAGCACCGGCCGACGGCCGTGGTGCACACGGCCGGCGTGCCGTCCGCCGGGGTGATCGGGACGGTGACCCCGGACCAGCTGGCCGAGGTGTTCGCGGCCAAGGTCACCGCCGCCGACCACCTGGACGAGTTCACCCGCGGCACGGACCTGCGCGCGTTCGTCGTCTACTCCTCGGTCTCGGCGGTGTTCATGGGCGCCGGCAGCGGGGGTTACGCGGCGGCGAACGCGTACCTGGACGGCCTGATGGCCGCCCGGCGGGCGGCCGGCCTGCCGGGCCAGTCGCTGGCGTGGGGCCTGTGGGACCAGACCTCCGGCGGCATGGCGGCCGGTTCCGACGAGGCCGCCCGGGCCCGGATGAACCGCCGGGGCGGCCTGGTGGCCATGCAACCCGGAGAGGGCATGGAGCTCTTCGACGCCGCCCTCGCGTCCGGCGAGGCGCAGCTCGTGCCCGCACGGCTCGACCTGCGCGGACTGCGGTCCGCCGGGACGCCGGCGCCGCACCTGCTGCGCGGCCTGGTCCCGGCCGTCCGGCAGCAGGCGCGCGCAGCGTCCACAGTGGACAAGGGACTGGCGGACCGGCTGGCCGGCCTGACCCCGGAGCGGCGGATCGCGGTGCTGCTCGACGCGGTGCGCGCCCAGGTGGCCGGGGTGCTGGGCTTCGGCTCGGCGCACCAGATCGACGAGGACCAGGGGCTGTTCGAGATCGGCTTCGACTCCCTGACCGCCATCGAGCTCCGCAACCGCCTGCGGGCCATGACCGAACGGAAGCTCGCGCCCAGCGTCGTCTTCGACCACCCGACGCCGAAACTGCTCGCCGCGCACCTGCACGAACTCGTCTGAAGAGAAGGTGGTGAACCGTGTTCGACGTGAGTACCTACCTCCGGCGGATCGGCTGCGCCGGAGCCACCGGCGCCGACCTCGAAACGCTGCGGAGGCTGCAGAAGAGCCACCTCATGACGATCCCCTACAGCAGCGTCGCCTACGGCCTCCGTGACGCGACCGACGTGGTCGACCTCGACGAGGACGCCGTCTTCGAAACCAGCATCGCGCAGGGGAAGGGGGGCGCCTGCTACCACCTGAACCGGCTGTTCCACCGGCTCCTGACCGAGCTGGGCTACGACGTCTCGCCGCTCGCGGGCAGCACCACCGAAGGCCGCGAGACCTTCGGGACCGACGTCGAGCACATGTTCAACCTGGTCACCCTCGACGGCCGCGAATGGCTCGTCGACGTCGGGTACCCCGGCCCGACCTACCTCGAGCCGCTGCCGGTCGGCCCCGGCGTGCAGACCCAGCACGGGAGCCAGTTCCGGCTGGTGGAACGGGAAGCCGGGTACGCACTGCAACGCCGGGGCGCGGTCACCCGCTGGAGCGTCGTCTACACGTTCACGACGCAGCCCCGCCAGTGGAGCGACTGGAAGGAACTGGAGGACAACTTCCGGGCCCTCGTCGGGGACACCGATCGCACCGACCTGCAGGAGGTCCTGTGCGGCCGGGCGTTCGAAACCGGCCAGGTGTTCCTGCGGCAGCGCCGGTACCTGACGGTCCGGGACGGCCGCGAGCAGGTCCGCACGATCACCGACGACGACGAGCACCGCGCGCTGATCGGCCACGTGCTGTCCGGCGAGCTCGGCTGAACCGGGAAGGGAAGACGATGACGGAAAGGGACGGCCTGCTGGCGCGGTTCGCCGGCCTGTGCAGGTCCGCGTACGCCCACCACTACATCCCGTACCTCAATTTCTTCTACGGCGGCGAATACCTCCACCACGGCAGCGAGCCGGTGGCCCGGATCGCCGACCTGCCGTACCGGACGCTGCCGGAGCCGCGGGAGAAGGCGCCATGAGCCCCACCACGATCCCGGTCCGCCTCGCCGAGCGGTCCTACGACGTGCTCGTCGGTCCCGGGGTGCGGAACTCGCTGCCCGGGGTCGTCCGGCGGCTCGGGGCCCGGCGCGCGGCGGTCGTGTCGGCGCGTCCGGCGGACTGGGTGCCCGGCACCGGCGTCGAGACGCTGCTGCTGCCCGCCCGCGACGGCGAGCCGGGCAAACGGCTGTCCACAGTGGAGGAACTGTGCGGCGAGTTCGCGCGGTTCGGGCTCACGCGGTCCGACGTCGTCGTCTCCTGCGGCGGCGGCACGACCACGGACGTCGTGGGGCTCGCGGCCGCGCTGTACCACCGCGGGGTCGCCGTGGTCCACCTGCCGACGACGCTGCTGGCCCAGGTGGACGCCAGCGTCGGCGGGAAGACCGCGGTGAACCTGCCGGCGGGCAAGAACCTGGTCGGCGCCTACTGGCAGCCCAGCGCGGTCCTGTGCGACACCGACTACCTGACGACCCTGCCGCGGCGCGAGGTGCTCAACGGCCTCGGCGAGATCGCCCGCTGCCACTTCATCGGCGCGCCGGACCTGCGCGGGCGGACGCTGCCGGAGCAGATCGCCGCCAGCGTCACGCTCAAGGCCGGCATCGTGGCGCAGGACGAGCGGGACACCGGGCTGCGGCACCTGCTCAACTACGGGCACACGCTGGGGCACGCCCTCGAGCTCGCGACGGACTTCGCCCTGCGGCATGGCGAGGCGGTGGCCATCGGCACGGTCTTCGCGGGCCGGCTGGCGGGCGCGCTGGGCCGCATCGACCAGTCCCGGGTGGACGAACACCTCGCCGTCGTCCGCCACTACGGCCTGCCTGCGGCGTTGCCCGGCGGCGTCGATCCGGACGTCCTGATCCGGCAGATGCACCGGGACAAGAAGGCGATCACCGGGCTCGCCTTCGTCCTGGACGGGCCCCGCGGCGCGGAACTGGTCAGCGACGTGCCGCCGGAACTCGTGTCGCGCGTCCTCGCCGAGATGCCCCGCGAACGCCTGGCGGACCTGGTCGCGGCCACCGATGCGGCACCGGCATGAGACGGCTCCTGCACGGACCCGCCGAGCCGGGCGGCCCGAACCGTCACTCGCGCGCGGTGGACCGGGCGCTGGGCCGCAGGCTGGACGAGGCTTTGAACCGGCCCGCCGCGCAACAGCCGGAGTGGCCGGACCCCGCGCGGGCGGCCCGGGTGGCCGGGCAGCTGCACGACGCCGAACCCGTCGTCGCCCCGGCGGAGACGGCCCGGCTGGCGGCGCGGCTCGCGTCCGTCGCCCGCGGCGAGGCGTTCCTGCTGCAGGGCGGCGACTGCGCGGAGACGTTCGACGGCAACACCGAAAGCCACCTGCTGGGCAACCTGCGGCTGCTGGAGGAGATGGCGGACGTCCTCTCGGCAGCGGCCGGCCTGCCGGTGGTCAAGCTGGCCCGGATGGCCGGGCAGTACGCGAAACCGCGGTCCAACACCGTCGACGCGCTGGGGCTGCCGGTCTACCGCGGCGACATCATCAACGCCCCGGAACCCACGGTGGCCGCCCGGACCCCGGACCCGCGCCGGATGCTGCGGGCCCACGCCCACGCGCTCGAGGCGATGGACCTGGTCCGCAAGTTCTGCGCGGACGACGTCCACGTCAGCCACGAAATGCTGCTGCTCGACTACGAACGAGCCGTGCTGTGGGCGGACGCGACCGGCCCGGAACCGCGGTTGTCGAGCGGGCTGGCGCACTTCCTGTGGATCGGCGAGCGCACCCGCCAGCTCGACGGGGCCCACATCGCCTTCGCGGAGCTGCTGTCCAACCCGATCGGCCTCAAGCTCGGGCCGAGCACGACCCCCGAACAGGCCGTCGAGTACGTGGAACGCCTCGACCCGCACCGCACGCCGGGCCGGCTGACGCTGGTCAGCCGGATGGGCCACGACCTGGTCCGCGACGTGCTCCCGCCGATCGTGGAGAAGGTCGCCGCCTCCGGGCACGAGGTGATCTGGCAGTGCGACCCGATGCACGGCAACACCCGCCGGTCGGGCAACGGGTTCAAGACCCGGCACTGCGACCACGTGCTCGACGAACTCGCCGGCTTCTTCGAGGTCCACCGCGGCCTCGGCACCCACCCCGGCGGCATCCACGTCGAGGTCACCGGCGACGACGTGACGGAATGCCTCGGCGGTTCCCCCGGCGTCACCGAGGCCGACCTGCCCGCCCGCTACCGGACCGCCTGCGACCCGAGGCTCAACGCGGCGCAGTCGGTGCAGCTCGCTCGTTCGGTCGCGCAGCTGTGGTGCGGCACGCAGGTGGAGGTCCGGTGATCAGCGGGACCACCCGGCTGTACGTCGTCCTGGGCGATCCCGTCACCCAGGTCCGGTCGCCCGGGCTGCTGAACCCGCTGTTCGCGCGGCTGGGCGTCGACGCGGTGCTCGTCCCGGTGCACGCGAAACCCGCGGACCTCGCCCAGGTCGTCGGTGGCCTGCAACGCATCGGCAACCTCGACGGCATCTTCGTCACGGTGCCGCACAAGACGGCCGCCGCCGGGCTCGCCGACCACCGCAGCCCGACGGTGGAGATCACCGGCAGTGCCAATGCGCTCCGGCGGGAAGCCGACGGCAGCTGGTACGCGGAAAACTTCGACGGCCTCGGCTTCGTGGCCGGTCTCGCGGGGGCGGGCCACGACGTCACCGGGGAACGGGTGGCGCTCGTCGGCGCGGGCGGCGCCGGCAGCGCGATCGCGGCCGCCCTGCTGGACGCCGGGGTGGCCCGGCTGGCGGTGTGCGACCCGGACACCGCGAAGCTGCACGCGCTGCGCGACCGCCTGGACGCGCACTGGCCGGGCCGGACCGCCACCTCGGCCGAACCGGACACCGACGGCGCCGCCCTCGTCGTGAACGCCACGCCGCTCGGGCTGGACCCGGGCGATCCGCTGCCGTTCCGGCCGCGGCTGCTGCCCCGGGGCTGCGTGGTGGCCGACATCATCATGAAGCCACGGGAAACGCGGCTGCTGCGTGAAGCCGCGGAACTCGGCCATCCCGTGCATTGCGGAATGCACATGCTCGACGGGCAACTGGACTCCTACCGGGCCTTTTTCGGGTTGCCCTGAACGGCGGGGACTACTACCAGGCCGGGGGATGCGGCCCGGCCGGGCGCCGCCATATTTTGGGAACCGGGCGAAGATTCGGAGAAATATGGACGCGCGACAGCCTGCAGAACTCCCGCAGCCGGTCGAGTACGACGAAGCCGCGTGGAATGCACTGGTGAAACACCTGGAAAGCGAGTTCGGCGACAGCGTTGCCGCCGAGCGGAAGCCCGCGGCCGGTACGAATGCGGTGGACCTCGTTCTGCAATGCCTGATGGACTCCTACCGCGCTTTGTTCGGCCTTTGGTGAAGAGGTTCGACCCCATGGAGAATCGGAGAGACATGAACGCGCGACAGGCACCGGTGTTCCCCCAGTGGCCGCACTACGACGAGGCCGAGCGGGAAGGCCTGATCCGGGCCCTGGAGCAGGGCCTGTGGTGGCGGATGGGCGGCGACGAGGTCAATTCCTTCGAGCGCGAGTTCGCCGAGCACCACGGCGCCGAGCACGCGCTCGCGGTCACCAACGGCACGCACGCGCTCGAGCTCGCCCTGCAGTGCATGGACGTCGGGCCGGGCACCGAGGTCATCGTGCCCGCCTTCACCTTCATCTCGTCTTCCCAGGCGGCGCAGCGGCTCGGCGCGGTCGCGGTCCCGGTCGACGTCGACCCGGACACCTACTGCATCGACGTCGCGGCCGCCGCCGACGCGATCACCCCGCGCACCAAGGTGATCATGCCGGTGCACATGGCCGGGCTGATGGCGGACATGGACGCGCTCGCGAAGCTCTCGGCCGACACCGGCGTGCAGATCCTGCAGGACGCCGCGCACGCGCACGGTGCCCGCTGGCAGGGCAAGCGCGTCGGCGAGCTGGGCACGGTCGCGACGTTCAGCTTCCAGAACGGCAAGCTGATGACCGCGGGCGAAGGCGGTGCCGTGCTCTTCCCGGAGAAGGAGATGCACGAGCGCGCGTTCCTGCGCCACAGCTGCGGCCGTCCGAAGAACGACACCCGGTACCTGCACCTGATCGCCGGCTCCAACATGCGGCTCAACGAGTTCTCGGCGTCCGTGCTGCGCGCGCAGCTGAGCCGCCTCGACGACCAGATCGCGCTGCGCGACGAGCGCTGGGCCCTGCTGTCCCGGCTGCTCTCCGGCATCGACGGGGTCGTCCCGCAGGGCGACGACCCGCGCGCCGACCGCAACTCGCACTACATGGCGATGTTCCGCATCCCCGGGATCACCGAGGAGCGGCGCAACGCACTGGTCGAGAAGCTCGTCTCCGCGGGCCTTCCCGCGTTCGCCGGGTTCCGCGCGATCTACCGCACCGACGCGTTCTGGGAGATCGGCGCGCCGGACGAGAGCCTCGACGCGGTCGCGAAGCGCTGTCCCAACACCGAAGCCATCAGCGCGGACTGCGTGTGGCTGCACCACCGCACCCTGCTGGCCGGGGAGGCCGAGATGCACGCGACTGCCGAGATCATCGCCGACGCGGTGGCGTCTGCATGACGGTCAAGGTCGCCGTGGTCGGCCTCGGCTGGGCCGGCCGCGAACTGTGGCTGCCGCTGCTGCGCGAGCACGCGGACTTCGAGGTGGTCGCCGCCGTCGACGCCGACCCGGCGTCACGCGCGGCCTTCGCCAAGACGGCGGGCATCCCGGTGCACGCGGGCGTGGAAGCGCTCTCCGCGCGGGAGGTCGACCTGGCGGTCGTCGCGGTCCCGAACCACCTGCACGCCGAGGTGGCCGGCTCGCTGATGGCCACCGGGATCCCGGTCTTCCTGGAGAAACCGGTGTGCCTGACCTCCGCCGAGGTCGACGTCCTGGCCGCCGCCGAACGCAGCGGCGGGATGCTGCTGGCCGGCAGCGCCGCCCGGTACCGCGCCGACGTCGCGGCGCTGGCGCAGCTCGTGCCCGACCTCGGCGACGTCCGGCACGTCGACCTGGCGTGGGTCCGGTCGCGCGGCGTGCCGCGGGCCGGCTGGTTCACCCAGCGCGACAAGGCGGGCGGCGGAGTGCTGTTCGACCTCGGCTGGCACCTGCTCGACACGCTCGCGCACCTGCTCGGCCCGGGCCGGTTCACACAGGTGACGGGGTCGACCTCGGATGACTTCGTCAACGTCGGTGCGTGGAGCGCCGCCTGGCGCAAGGACTCCTCGGGCGCCGACACCGCCGACGTCGAGGACACCGCCCGCGGTTTCCTCGTCCGCGACGACGGCGTCTCCGTTTCGCTGCGGGCCAGCTGGGCCTCGCACGAGGCACGGGACGTCACCCTGATCCGCGTGGAAGGCAGCGCCGGCGTCGCGGAGCTGCAGTGCACGTTCGGCTTCAGTCCCAACCGCCGGCCCGAACCCGAGCTGACGCTGACCAGCGAGGGCACCACCACCCCCATCACCCTGCCCGCCGAGCCGATCGGGGCCGAGTACCGGCGCCAGCTGGACGGGCTCGCCGCCAGGCTGGCCGACCTCGGCAACCGCGGCGCCGCCGTCGCCGAGGCTCGGCCGATCGTCCGAATGATCGAAAACTTCTACGCCTCGGCCCGCTCGGCGCGCGATCCGCGCCCGGTCCCGGCGTACCAGTAGAGAGGGTGCTCCATGGCTTTCCCGATCGTCGACCGGCCCGGCACCGAGGCCGATCCCTCGGTGTCCGCCCGGCACGCGGTCGTCTTCGACCTCGACGGGGTCGTCGTCGACAGCTTCGCGGTGATGAGTGAAGCCTTCGCCATCGCCTACGCCGAAGTCGTCGGGGACGGCCCGGCGCCGTTCGAGGAGTACCGGCGCCACCTCGGCCGGTACTTCCCCGACATCATGCGGATCATGGACCTGCCGCTGGCGATGGAGGAACCGTTCGTCCGCGAGAGCTACCGCCTCGCCGACCAGGTGACGGTTTTCGACGGTGTCGTCGAACTGCTGCTGACGCTGCGCACCCGCGGGCTGCGGCTCGCCATCGCGACCGGCAAGAGCGGTCCGCGGGCGCGTTCGCTGCTCGACAAGCTCGGCCTGCTCCCGTTCTTCGCGCACGTGATCGGCTCGGACGAGGTCGCCCGGCCGAAGCCGGCCCCTGACATGGTGCTCAAGGCCCTGGACCTGCTGGACGTCCCGGCCGAACGGGCCATCATGGTCGGCGACGCGCCGACCGACCTGGCCAGCGCCCGGGACGCCGGCGTCGCCTCGGCCGCCGCGCTGTGGGCACCCCCGGACGACGTCGGCGAGCTGCTCGCCGCCGGGCCCGACGTGGTGCTGCAGCGTCCGGCCGACCTCCTCGCCCTGTGCCCGGCGCTGTCGCTCCGCTGAAGCCGGTGTACCTCGGGATCGACATCGGCGGCACGAAGGTCGCTTTCCGCGCCGAGACCGACGCCGGGCCGGTCGACGAGACGGCGTTCGCCTGGGGGCCGCGGCACAGCGCCGCGGCGGACCTCGCCCGGCTCGCGGGGCACGTGGCCGAGCTGCGGACGCGGCTCGGCTCGCCCCTGCGCGCGGTCGGGGTCGCCATGCCCGGCACGGTCTCGCCGGACGGCCGGGTCACCGCGTGGCCCAACCGTCCTGAGTGGACAGGCCTGGCCCTGGACGTGTCGCTGCAGGAGCTGTTCCCCGAGGCGGCTGTCGCGTGGGCGGACGACGGCGACCTCGGCGCGCTCGCCGAGGCCCGGGCCGCGGACTGCGGCAACCTGCTCTACCTCGGGGTCGGCACGGGGGTGGGCGGCGGCCTGGTCCTGCGTGGCGAGCCCTGCCCCGGTCCTTCCCGCGGCTCGTTCGAGCTCGGCCACGTCGTGGTCGAGCTGGACGGGCCGCCCTGCGTGTGCGGCAGGCGCGGCTGCCTGCAGGCCATCGCGTCCGGACCGGCCACTTTGGACCGTGCGGCCGACCTGCGGGAAGCGGCGGTGACGTTCGACGACCTCCGGCAGGCCCTGGGCGACGGGCAGCTGTGGGCGGTCAGTGCGGTCCGCCGCACGGCCCGCGCCCTGGCCGCCGCGGCGACGGGTGTCCAGGAGCTGCTGCACCCGGACCGCCTGGTGCTGGGCGGCGGTTTCGCGGCGGGCATCCCCGAACTCGCCGGCTGGGTTTCCGAGCACCTGACGGAGTTCGCCCGGCCCGGCCAGCTGCCGTTGCCGGTGGGACCGGCCGCGCTGGGAGGCCTGTCTTCCCTGCGCGGCGCGGTGTCCCTCGCCCGCCTGATCGCTACCAGGTGACCGGCAGCTTGACCATGCCCTGCACCGCGTGACCCGGCCGGAACGGAATCTCTGCCGCCGCGGTCGCCAGGCGCAGGTCCGGCAGCCGGTCGAACAGTTCCTGCAGCGCGACTTCCTGGATGATCCGGGCCAGGTTCTGGCCGAGGCACTGGTGGGCGCCGAACCCGAACGCGATGTGGTTGCGGGTCGGGCGGTGCCAGTCCAGCACGTCCGGGTCTTCGCGGACGTCCTCGTGGCGGTTGAGCACCGACGTCAGGAAGATGATGCCGTCGTCCTTGCGGATGGTGACCCCGCCGATCTCGATGTCCTCCGTGGCCACCCGCGTGATGCCGTCGGTGATGGAGGTGTAGCGCAGCAGCTCCTCGCCGGCCGCGCCCCACAGCGACGGGTCCGCGCGGAGCTCGGCGAGCCGCTCCGGGTTGTCCAGCAACGTGAAGATGCCGAGCGAAAGCATGCTGGCCGTGGTTTCGAAGCCGGCGCCGAGGATGACCACGGTCAGGTCGACCAGGTCGGCGCGGGACACCTCGCCCTCGGGCGCTTCGACGAGGTCGCCGAACAACCCCTCGTTCAGCTTGTGCCGGTTCTCGCCGGCCAGGGCGAGCAGGTACTCCCGGAGTTCCCCCATGGCGATCGCCGGGTTCTCGCCGGACAGCATCCGGGTCGTCCGCTCTTCGAAGTGGTCGTGGTCCTCGTACGGCACACCCAGCAGGTGGCACATCACCATCGACGGCAGCGGCTGCGCGAAGTCGGTGACGAGGTCCGCGGGCGGCCCCTTCTCGACCATCGCGTCGAGCACCCGCGCGGCGATCTCGTGGATGCGCGGCCGCAGGGCATTGATCCGCCGGTGCGTGAAGCTCGGGATCAGCCGCCCGCGCTGCACCTTGTGCACCGGGTCGTCCACACCCACCAGCGGCGGGGTGAGGCGGTTGCGGATGCGCCCGACCACCTCGGTCGTCGCGGGGAAGGCCGGGTTCCGGCGGTCGGTGGACAGGCGCGCGTCGGCCAGCAGCCGGCGGGCCTCGGTGTGGCCGGTGACGCCCCAGACCACGCGGCCGTCGTACAGCTCCAGCTGCGAGATCGGGCCGTGCGCGGCCGCCGCCCGGTAGCCGGCGGGCGGCTGGTAGGGGCAGGTCCGGTCCTCGGGGAAGGCGGCGATCTCGGTCACGGGTTCCTCGGTGGCGGTCATGGGCCGTCCTTCCGGGCGGAAAAAGCGTGCTGCGACGTCGTTTCGCGCCCACGTTAGGGAAGGGACGGGCCGCCGAGCATCCTGCAAGCTGGTAGGCGTGGGCGCTATCAGATCGAGGGATGCCCGGGCGATCACCGGTGCCCTAGCGTCCCGGAGGTGACTGCTGACACTTACCTGAGGCACCCCCACGTCGCCGGTGACGTGCTCACGTTCGTGGCCGAGGACCGGGTGTGGCTGACGTCGGTCGCGGAGGCCCTCGCCGGGACCGCGACGGCGCGGTGCGTGGTCGAGGACGCCGGTCCGGGCGGGGCGCGCGTGTCGCTGCCGCGGCTGAACCCCTCGGCGACGCGGCTGGCGTGGACGTCGGTGACGGGTGGCAACACGGTGGCGTTGCGCGGTGGCTCGCGCGAGGTCTGGTACACCGAGCTCGACGGCGGCCGCCCGCAGCAGTTGACGCACTGGGCCGACCGGAACACCGCGACCTGCGGCTGGCTTTCCGACACGGAGGTGCTGGCCCGCTCCGGCTACGGCCGCGCCGCCGACCGGCGCGCCTGGATGTTCGCCGTCCCCGTCGGGGGGCCGCCGCGCGAGGTGCCCTGCGGGCCCGCCGCGGAGCTCGCGGTGCGCGCCGACGGCGCCCAGCTGGTCGGCACGATGACGGTGTTCGAGCCGGTCTACTGGAAGCGGTACCGGGGCGGCTGCGCCGGCAAGATCTGGTATTCCCCGGACGGCAAGACGTTCGAGCCGGTGCTGCGGTCACTCGGCGGGAACCTGACCAACCCGGTCTGGGCCGGCTCGCGGATGGCGTTCCTCTCCGACCACGAGGGCGTCGGCGCGCTCTACTCCGCGGAGATCGACGGTTCGGGCCTGCGCCGGCACGGCGACCTCGGCGAGTTCTACGCGCGCAATGCGACTTCGGACGGCAACCACGTCGTCTACGAGCAGTCCGGCCGGCTCTTCCTGCTGGCGCCCGGCAGCGAACAGCCGGTGCAGCTGCGGATCCGGCTGGCGAACGCGGGCCACGGCCGGCTCCCGCGCACCTGGTCCGGGGCGACGGCGACCGGCGGCTTCGCGCTCGACCCGGCGGGCCGGCACCTGGTCGCCGAGGTGCGCGGCACCCTGCACCTGCTCCCGGCCGGAGGCGGCGAGCCCCGGCCCGTCTTCGACGTCCCGGGCGCGCGGGCGCGACTGCCCGTCGTCACCGAGGACGCCGCCACCGTCGTCTGCGTCAGCGACCAGGGTGGCGAAGAAGGCATCGACGTCCTCCCACAGGACGGCTCCCCGGCCCGCCGGCTGGCGCACGGGCAACTGGGCCGGGCGCGGGAACTCGTCGTCGCGCCCGACGGCCGGACCGCCGCGGTCGCCACGGACGTCCGGCTGCTGACCGTGGACCTGGCCGCCGGCACGCTGACCGAGCTGGTCCGCACCGACGACGACCACGGCCCCTGCGCCGGCCTCGCCTTCTCACCCGGGTCCGACCTGCTCGCCTGGGCGCAGCCGACGTCGTCCCGCGGTGGTGGCCGCAGCCGGATCCGGCTCGCCCGGCTGGCGGACGGCCACCTCGCCGACGTCACCCGCGGTCGGTTCCAGGACGGCTCACCGGCCTTCACCGCCGACGGCCGGTACCTCGCCTTCCTGTCGGGCAGCACGCTCGACCCGACGGGCCCGAACCTCAACGGGCAGCTGCAGCAGGCCGGGTTCGTCCCGGGCGTGCGGCCGCACCTGGTGCCGCTCGACGGGCGGGCGCCGTCGCCGTTCGACCCGAGCTACGGCGGCTGGCCGGAAGAGGACACGCCCGCGGAGACCGGGGTAGATCTCGAGAACCTGCCCGAGCGCGTGGTGCCGTTCCCGGTCGAGGCGGGCACCTACGAGTCCCTGGTGGCGGTCGAGGGTGGCGTGGCCTGGCTGGACCGGCCGATCCACGGCGTGCTCGGGGAAGCGACCCGGCACGCGCCCGGACCGCCGCCGATGCCGCGGCTGGTGGGCTTCCGGCTCGCCGACGCGAGCCGCCCGACGCTGCTGGAGAAGGCCGTCGGCCCCTACTCCGTCGCCGCGAACGGCGGCCGGCTGGCGTACCGCGCCGGTGGTTCCGTGCACGTCAAGCCGCTCGGCGACGACGGGACCGAGCTGGTCGCCGACCTCGGCGCGATCGAGGTCGAGACCGACCCGGCCGCCGAGTGGTGCCAGATGTTCGACGAGTCCTGGCGGCTGATGCGGGACCGGTACTGGCGCGCCGACGTCGACGGCGTCGACTGGCCGTCGATCGGCGCCCGCTACCGGCGGGTGCTGGACCGGATCGGCTGCAGCCACGACCTGTTCGACGTGATCATGGAGATGCACGGCGAGCTGAGCGTCTCGCACGTCGGCGTGTTCTTCATCGGCGGCCAGGGCCGTCCCACGCCGCCGCCCGGGTACCTCGGCGCGGACCTGGCGCCGACGGCCGGGGACGGCTGGCGCATCGAACGGCTGCTGACCGGCGACATCTCCTCGGCCATGCACCGCACCCCGCTGATCGGACCCGGCGTGACGGCCCGGCCCGGCGACGTCATCACCGCCGTGGACGGCGAGCCCGTCGACCCGGCCTACGGGCCGATGCCGCAGCTGGCCGGGAAGGCCGGCAAGCAGGTCGCGCTGACCCTGCGCCGCGACGACGCCGAGTTCCGCCTGGTCGTCGTGCCGACCCCGCACGAATCCCGGCTGCGCCACCACGACCTGACCGTCCGCCGCCGGGCCCGGGTGGCCGAGCGGACCGGCGGGCGCGTCGGCTACCTGCGGATCATCGACATGGTGGCGGCCGGGTGGGCCGACCTCAACCGCGACCTGGGCGAGGAGCTCGAGCGCACCGGGCTGATCCTGGACCTGCGGGGCAACCACGGCGGCGACCTGCACCCGCTGCTGGACCTGCTGACCCGGCGGGTCACCGGCTGGCACCGGCCGCGGTTCGCCCAGCCCTACACCTGGCCGTACGACACCGTCCGCGGCCCGGTCGTGGTGGTCGTCGACGAGTTCACCACCTGCGGCCCGGAAAACCTCGTCGTTTCCCTGCAGCTGCTCGGCGCGGCGACGCTCGTCGGCACCCGCACGCACGGCTCGATGACCGGCTCGATCCCGGCCGACCAGGCCCTCCTGGACGGTTCGCGGGTCTCCCAGCCGACGGTGTCGAAGTGGTGGGACGGGCCCGGCTGGCTGGACGGCCACGGCGTCACCCCCGACGTCGAGGTGGAGATCACGCCGCAGGACTGGGTCGCCGACCGCGATCCGCAGCTGGACACCGCGATCGACCTCGTCCTCGCGTCCCTCGACCGTGACGGCCACCCCGTGCCGCCGGAGCTCGGGCCGCCCACCCACGGCCGGCTGGAGCGCTGATGGAGGTCATCGGAAGCGGCTTTCTCGCCCGCAGCTTCGCGGCCCTCGCCGACTCCCACCCGGGGGTCGTGCTCGCCGCGTTCGGTGTGTCGGTCGCTTCCGGGATCCCCGAAGCGGATTTCGCCCGGGAAGCCACGCGCCTGTACGAGCTGATCGACCGCTGCGAACGGCGGCAGGAGCGGCTCGTGTTCTTCTCGACCGCCTCGGCGGCCATGTACGCGGTGCCCAGGGAACCGGGCCGGGAGGACGGGCCGGTCTTCCCCTCGACCGCCTACGGACGGCACAACCTGGCCCTGGAAGCGGTGCTCGCCGCCTCCCGCGCCGACTACCTCGCCCTCCGGCTGGCCCACGTCGTCGGCCCGGCGCAGCACGCGCGGATGCTGGTGCCCGCCCTGGTGCGGCAGATCGAATCGGGCGCGGTCCGGCTCTACCGCGGCGCGCGGCGGGACCTCATCGACGTCGACGACCTGGTCGACGTGGTGGACCGGCTGCTCGCCACCGGCGCGAACCGGACCGTCGTCAACGTCGCCACCGGCACGGCCACGCCGATCGAACGGATCGTGGACCACCTCGAAGCCGGGCTCGGGATCCGGGCGGAACGCGAGTACGTCAGCGAAACGGCGAGCCAGCCGGTGTCCGTCGCCCGGCTGCACCGGCTCGTGCCGGAATCCGCCCGCCTCGGCGACGACGGCTACTGCCGCCGCGTGCTGGGCAAGTACTTCCGGGAGTACGCCGGCCGCGCGCCGGCCACGACCGGCTGAGCACCCACCGTCGACCCACAGGGACGTCCTCCATGACATTCGTCGTCGAAACCCAGCGACAGCCCCGTGAAACCCTCCTGGACCGGCTCGGCACGCCGGGCGAGCCCGACCGGTTCTACACGCAGCTGGGCCGGACCGGCCTGCGCGTCAGCCGCCTCGCACTGGGCACGGTCAACTTCGGCGGCCGGGTCGAGGAGGTGGAATCCCACCGCCTGATGGACCACGCGCTGGCGCGGGGCCTCAACTTCGTGGACACCGCGAACATGTACGGCTGGCGTGTCTACAAGGGATACACCGAGGAGGTCATCGGGCGGTGGCTGGCGGCGAGCCCGTCACGGCGCGACGACGTCGTCCTGGCCACCAAGGTGGGCAACGAAATGGGCCCCGGCCCCAACGAACGCGGCCTGTCCGCGCGGCACATCGTCGCCGCGTGCGAGGCGTCGCTGCGGCGGCTGGGCACCGACTGGATCGACCTGTACCAGATGCACCTGGCCGACCACACGAGCGGCTGGGACGAGGTGTGGCAGGCGATGGAGCAGCTCGTCGGCCAGGGCAAGGTCCGGTACGTCGGCTCGTCCAACTTCGCCGGCTGGAACCTCGCGGCGGCCCAGGAAACGGCCCGGCAGCGCCACTTCCTCGGCGTGGTGTCCGAACAGTGCGGGTACAACCTGGTGACCCGGTTCCCGGAGCTGGAGGTGCTGCCCGCCGCGCAGGCGTACGGCATCGCGGTGTTCGCCTGGTCCCCGCTGCACGGCGGCCTGCTCAGCGGGGTCCTGCGGAAACTGGCCGAGGGGACGGCGGTGAAGTCCGCGCAGGGCCGCGCGGTGCCGGCGCTGGAGGAGTGGCGCGACACGATCACCGAATACGAGCGGTTCTGCCGCGAGATCGGCCGGGAGCCGGCCGACGTGGGGCTGGCGTGGGTGCTGTCCCGCCCCGGCGTCACCGGAGCGGTCATCGGCCCCCGCACGGAAGACCACGTCGACGGCGCGATCGACGCACTGGGCGCGCCCCTGTCCGAACCGGAGCTCACCCGCCTCGACGCCCTGTTCCCGCCGCCCGGCCGGGGCGGCCCCGCGCCGCAAGCCTGGATGTCGACCTGACCCCTGAGAGGAAAGCTGATGTCGCAACACAAGAACCCGGGAATCCTGCCGCACGAGTCGCCGGTGGAGAAGGAGGTCCGGGAGCGGCTCACGAAGCTGCTGACGGAGACGCCGATGCCGCCGGTGTACCTGATCGACAACCTCCCGGTGTACCTGCGGCGCCACCAGCTGGCGGACCTGCTGACGATGGACGCGCTCTACCGCGAGCTGGTCGACCTCCCGGGCGTGATCATGGAGTTCGGCGTCCTGCACGGCCGCCACCTGGCGACGCTGGCGGCGTTGCGCGGCATCCACGAGCCGTACAACTCGTTCCGCCGCATCATCGGGTTCGACACGTTCACGGGTTTCCCGGACCTGAACGAGGTGGACGAGGTGAGCCCGAGCGCGGCGGTGGGCCGGTTCGCGGTGCCGGAGGACGAGGTGGACCACCTGCGCGAGGTCCTCGCGGCGCACGAAGCGGGAGATCCGGTGTCGCACGTCCAGCGCACGTTCGTGGTGCAGGGCGACGTCCGGGAGACGGTGCCGCAGTACCTGGCGGAGAACCCCGAGACGGTGATCGGGATGGCGTTCTTCGACCTGGACCTCTACGAGCCGACGCGGGACGTGTTCGAGGCGATCCGGCCGCACCTGACGAAGGGCAGCATCCTGGCGTTCGACGAGCTCGGCCACCCGCGGTGGCCGGGGGTCACGAAGGCCCTGCGGGAGACGCTGGGGCTGGAGAACCTGACGCTGCGGCAGCTGCCGCACCGGGAGCAGCCGGTGATCTACGCCAAGTGGGGCGAATAGCCACCGAAACGCCGAAAGGGCGCGCCGCGAGCAATCGCGGCGCGCCCTTCCGGCATAAACCTCAGCGAGTCAGCGAACCCGTGTACGTCCGGTTCACATCCACCGCCGAAACGCTCACATACCCGTCCAGCAACGCCTTCGTGTCACTCCCGGGCTCGAGCACCGGCGGCGGCGTCACCGCGTTGTACCCGATCTGGTACGTCCCATCACCGTTCGGCGTGTACGCGATCCGCCCCTGCACCACACGCCCCACCGTCGTCCACCGCACCGGCGAAGGCCCGGATCCCGGCTGGACGTCCGGCTGGTTGACGTTCACCAAAGCCATGTCCTGCACGAACGTCCACGTCCGCGGGGAAGCGAGCAGCCGCACCACGACGTCGGCCGCGGCCGCATACGTGTCGTTCGAAGGCGGGGGCGAAACCTGCGTCCCCGCACTGACCGCCACCGCGGGCACGCCCCGCTCGACCGCCACCGTGGCCGCGCCGATCGTGCCGGAGCCGTTCACCGCGATGTCCGTGTTCGGGCCCGAATTGATACCCGACACCACCAGGTCCGGGCCGCCGGTCCAGCCGAGGCGCTGCGGCAGCACGCCGGTCAGCGCGATGTCGACCGAGTCCGCCGGCGTCACCGACGGGCTGTCCGCCGCACACGGGGCAGTCCCCTGGCAGACACCGAGCACCAGGCCGTGCCCGGGCGCGTTCGCGCAGTCCGCGGCGAACTCGGCCGGCACGGCCAGGGGCGGGGCCACGGCGACGAAGGGCGCGCCCGACACGGCCCGGCTCTTGCCGCTCTGCTGCCCCCACGGCCCGACGATGGCGACGTCGGCCCCGGCCCGGCACAGGGCCTGGCGGAGCACGTAGATCCCGCGCCCGTCCGATCCGTTGGCCTTCGCGGCCTGCACCCCGTCGTCGTTGACCAGCACGACCTTCTTGCCCGCCAGGGAAACCCCGTCTTCCCGGGCGCTGGCCGGTGCGGGCACCGCCACCGCCGTGACCACCGCCGCGGCGGCCGCGGCCCGCAGAACTTTGGACAGCATCGTCCTCCTCTTCCGGATCTTCCGATCAGTTGTGTGCGTGGACGAGCCATTCGATGCGCCGGACCACTTCGGACGGCAGCGGCAGCGCGGCGATCTCCCGTGCCAGCCCGGCCGCGGCCGCCGCGTAACGAGGGTCGGAGATGATCTCCTGGCACTTTTCCGCGATCGCCTCGGTCGTGGCCTGCTCGTGCGTGAGCATCAGCGCGGCACCCGCCTCGACGAGCCGGCGGGCCATGTCCAGCTGGCGGAACTGGCCGGCGTCGGGGAGCAGCACCTGCGGCACGCCGAAGCTCAGCGCCGTCATCATCGTGCTGCCGCCGCTCTGGTGCACCAGGACGTCGCAGGTGGGGGCGAGGACGTCGAGCGGGATCCAGCCCACCTCGACGTTCTTGGCGTCCAGCCGCTCCCGCAGCGTGGGGACGGCCTCCTCGGGCACCGCCACCGCCGCTTCCACGTCGAGCGTGGTGACGTTCTCGACGATGCCTTGGACGAAGTCGTACTGGTGGTAGTCGGCCACGCCCGTCCCGACGGTGATGCCGACGCGCCGGTCCGCGCCCTTGGTGTACATCCACGGTTCCAGGCGGCACTGCGAGTTGCCCGCGATCCAGCGCATCATCTGCCCGTGCTTCGAGCCCGGTTCCCGCAGGCTCGGCGGCATGACCTCGACCAGCAGGTCCGGCTCGGGCAGCGCGTCCAGCCCCAGGTCCGCCAGCTCCTTCTGCAGCTGGGCGGTCGCCCCGGCGTCGAACAGCTTCGGGTCGTGGATGTCCCACGCCTGCCGCACGTACGGGACGCCGAGCCGGGCGGCCAGCAGGGGTGCGCCGTAGGCCAGCATGCCGCCGATGACGACGTCCGGGCGCCAGCTTTCGCCGAACGCCACCAGGCTGTCCATCGGCAGGGTTTCGATCACCGCGAACAACCGGCCCGCCCAGTGCTCGCGCTCGACGGCGTCGGCCGGCACCTCCGCCAGCCCGTGTTCGGCGCGGATCTGTTCCCGGGTCAGGTTCGGCTGCATGACCGGCACCGCGGGCAGCCCGGCCGCGGCGATCGCCGGGACGACGTCGTCGGCGGCCGCGGTCACCATCACCTGGTGCCCCGCGTCGCGCAGGGCGGTGGCGAGCGAAACGTGGGCGAAGAACGTCGACGGGGTGATCCCGGCGAGCACGATGACCTTCAAGTGTCCTCCTGGCTACTGATCCGTCCTCAGTGGACGGTGGCGGTTCACCACAGCGTGTGCAGGCCCGTCAGCAGGCTGCGTGCCTCGACGTTGAAGTAGTTGCTGTACCGCACCAGGTTCGTGGCCTGCCGGGCGGTCATCCAGATGAAGTCCGGCGGCACCTCGACCGGGAAGTCGTCGCCCACCTCGACCACGACGTACCGGTTCTCCGCGTGGTGGAAGCGCCCGCCCTCCTCCGAGTGCACGACGTCGTGCTTGACCGCCTCGGGCGGGGCGTCCAGCACGTGCCGCAGGTACCGCGGCGGCTCGGCGCCCTCGTAGTTCTCCGGCGTGCAGTGCACGGTCGGGGCCATCTCGATGACGTCGAACGTGCCCGCCTGGGTGCGGGCCTGGACGAGCACGTGGAGCACGCCGCCGATCCGCTTGGCCAGGAAGGCGAGCAGCCCGCGGCCGACCGGCGCCAGCATCGGCTGCGTCCAGTGCGCCACCTCGCGGTTGCTCGCCTGGACGTCGACGCCGATCACCGAGAAGTACCGGCCGTTGTCGTGGCTGATGTGCTTGTCCGTGGAGTACCAGCCGTCCACCTGGTTGAGCGGGATCCGCTGCTGGTCCAGGCTGTGCTTGGTCTTGGCTTCGGTGAACCAGCTGAGCACCGACGGCAGCTCGTGCAGCGCGCCCTTGCGCTCGGCCAGCGACCGCAGGAGCGAACCGCGGAACGAGTCCTCGTCGAGGATCGACGGCCGGTCGACCGGCGCGGCGAACGGGATGCCGGAGAGCACCGTCCGCGAGTCCATGTTGACCAGGTTGTCCACGTGCAGCAGCTCGTGCAGCTGCGCCAGCGTCAGCCAGCAGAAGTCCTCGAGCACCGGGATGTCGTCGGTCACCTCGATGACCATGTTGCGGTTGCGCTTGTGCAGGAACCACGCGCCCTGCTCGGACTGCAGCACGTCGACCAGCACCCGGCCGCGCCACGGGGCCGTGAAGTACTCCAGGTACGGGATGGGCTTGCCCTTGTGCACCCGGGTGTAGTTGCTGCGGGTCGCCTGCAGGGTGGGGGAGAGCTGGGTCAGGTTGACGTTGCCCGGCTCCATCTTGGCCTGCATCAGGCAGTGCAGGACGCCGTTGAACTCCTTGACGAGGATGCCGAGGATGCCGGTTTCCGGCTGCCGGATGATCGGCTGCGTCCAGTGCGCGTGCTCGCCGTGGTCGGTGTGCACCGCCAGGCCTTCGACCGCGAAGAACCGGCCGCTGTCGTGGACGAGGTTGCCGCTGCCGGGCTGGAACCGCCAGCCGGCCAGCTCGCCGAACGGGACCTGGGTGACCTGGTAGCTGTTGGCCGCCTGGCGTTCGGCGAACCACTCGTGGAACGCCGGGGTCGGGACCACCACGCGGTCGTGCGTGTTGGCCGACTCGGTGAACCGGCGCAGCAGGTCGTCGTCGGTCGTGGTCAGCAGCCCGGCAGTGGACATCGGCGCGCGCCCTCTTTTCCTTCGACCGTGGGATCAAGCCGCTGTCGGCCCGCATGAGTCGTCCCGATTCGTCCGTAGGCTAGGGCGGTGGCCCGCGGCCGGACATCCCTCGTTCTGATAGCGGCGGCCGGTTGCGGAGGGCGAACGACCAGCTTGAGGGATCCGCGGTCACCGGTGCTCCCGGTAAGTAACTGTCTGGCCGAACAGAACCGCGCGAACCTAGGGAGACCGGTGTTCGAGACACACGAGCAGCACGTCTGGATGCGCGGGGAAGTGCCGCCCGCGAAGGTCCGGTACGACGAGGAAACGCGTATCCACCACGTCTACGGGTACGACGACGCGCTGGCGGTCATGATGGACCCGGCGACGTTCTCCAGCAATTCCCAGCGGCTGATGCCGAGCAAGTTCAAGTTCGCGACGGAACTGACCGACGGCAACATGGTGCGGCTCGATCCCCCCGAGCACACCCAGCTGCGCAGCATCGTCAACCGCGGGTTCACCCCGCGGATGATCGACAACCTGGACGGGCGCATCGAGTCTCTGACCCACGAGCTGCTGGACGAAGCCGAAGACGGCGACCGGATGGACCTGGTGGAGGCGCTCGCCTACCCGCTGCCGGTGATCGTGATCGCCGAGATGCTCGGCGTGCCGGGGTCGGACCGCGTCTGGTTCAAGCAGCTGATGACCAAGCACCTCAACAGCGACAAGGACGCGCTGGAGGACGTGGCGGCCGCGATGGAACAGCGCGTCGCCGACATCCAGCAGCTGCGGGCGTACCTGGCCGAGCACACCGCCGAGCGCCGTCGCACCCCGCGCGAGGACCTGCTGACCGCGCTGGTCCAGGCCGAGGTGGACGGCGACCGGCTCACCGACGCCCAGGTGGTCAACTTCGCCAACCTGCTGCTGATCGCCGGGCACGTCACCACCGCGTCGATGCTCGCCAACACCGTGCTGGCGCTGGACATCAACCCGGTGCAGGCCAAGCGGATCCGCGAGGACCGGGAGCTGGTGCCGGGCGCGATCGAGGAGTCGCTGCGGATGTACCCGCCGTTCCAGCGCATCATCCGGGCGACCATGGTGGACACCGAACTCAGCGGGCACAAGATCCCCAAGGATCGCCTGGTTTCGGTGTGGATCGGCGCGGCCAACCGCGAAGAACGCATTTTCGCCGATCCCCACAGTTTCGACCCGACCCGCGACTACAAGCTGCACCTGTCGTGGGGCCACGGCGTGCATTTCTGCCTGGGCACGCCGCTGAGCCGGCTGGAGGGCCGGATCGCGCAGAACATCCTGTTCGACCGCTACCCGGAACTGCGCACCGACCCGGAACGGCCGCCGGTTTCCCAGCCGTCGCCCGATTTCACCGGCCTGCAGTCGCTGCCGGTCATCCTCCGCTAGCGCACGCCGGGCCTATCAGGTTGGGGGATGTTCGCCGGGTGCCGTCTCCCTATGTTCGAAAACGGGCCTCGGCGCGTTCCGGCCCCGGGCCGGCGAATCGCCCGCATTCCGACTCGAGGAGAGGTTCATGACCAGCACCGCCGAGACTTCGGCCGAAAAGGTGGATCTGTTCGCCCCGGACGTGATCGCCGACCCGTGGGCCGCGCACGCCAAGGTGCGGGAGGCGCCGACCCTGCAGATCGGCGGGTTCATGGGCGGCCCGCCGATGTTCCTGGCCGCCCGCTACGAACACGTGAAGAGCGTCCTCACCGACCCGCGGTTCCTCACCAACCCGCCCGAGGACGCGGACATCGAGGACATCCGCAACGGCGTGTTCCAGCACCTGGAGATGCCGGAGGAGCTGATCCCCTGGCTGAAGAACCTCATCAACGCCTCTGACGGCGACGACCACGCCCGGCTGCGCAAGCTGGTGTCCTACGCGCTCACCAACCACCGGGTGAGCAAGTTCCGGCCCCGCGTCGAGGAAATCGCCGCGAAGCTGCTCGACGACCTGGCCGAGGCGACCAAGGACGGTTCGCCGATCGACCTGGTCCAGGCGTACTGCTATCCGCTGCCGATCCAGGTGATCTGCGAGCTGGTCGGCGTCGACGTCGAGGACCGGCCGATCTGGAAGACCTGGAGCGACGCCATGGCGACGCTCGACGGCAAGACGCTCCCGGGCGCGGTACGCGCCGCCCTCGCCGGCGCTCGTGCGCTGATCGCCCGCCGGCGGGCCGAGCCGAAGGACGACCTGGTCACCGCGCTCGTCCAGGTGCAGACGAAGGACCCGGGCATCGTCACCGACGACGAGCTGGTCGGCATCCTGTTCAGCCTGGTCACCGCCGGGCACCAGACGACCACCTACCTGATCGGCAACTCGGTGCTCGCCCTGCTGGAGCACCAGGACCAGCTCGCGCGGCTGAAGGCGGACCCGTCGATGTGGGCGCAGGCCGTGCGCGAGCTGCAGCGCCTGGGCCCGATCCAGTTCGGGCAGCCGCGGTTCGGCACCGAGGACATCGAACTCGGCGGCGTGCTGATCCCGCGCGGGATGCCCGTCGTGCCGATGATCATGGGCGCGAACAGCGACCCGCGGAAGTTCCCGGAGCCGGAGAAGCTGATCGTCGACCGGCTGAGCGTCGGCAGCGAGAGCCACCTCGGGTTCGGCAAGGGCATCCACCGGTGCCTGGGCCAGCACGTCGCCTACCTGGAGGCGGAGGTGGCGCTGCGCGGCCTGTTCACCCGGTTCCCGGACCTGTCGCTGGCGGTGCCGCGCGACGAGGTCCCGTGGATCCTGCGGCCCGGGTTCACCCGGACCAAGGACCTCCCGGTGCTGCTGGGCAAGCCGTCGTCCTGAAGCCGCGGCCTCGAGCCGTGAAAGCTCGCCGGGGGCGAGTGCCCCGGGGCACTCGCCCCCGGTGGTCGTCCCGGGGCCACGTTGTTGAGGAGGCACCATGGAATCCGCGCCGACCACCACCGCCGACCGGCTCAAGGAACTGCGCCGCCGCACCGAAGAAGTGGTGGCGCACGGCTCCGTCCGCGCGGCCGAACGCCAGCACCCCCGGGGCAGGCTGACCGCGCGGGAACGCATCGACCTGCTGCTCGACCCCGGGTCGTTCGTCGAGCTGGACGCGTTCGTCCGGCACCGGTCGGTCAACTTCGGCCTGGAGCACAACCGGCCGCTGGGCGACGGCGTCGTCACCGGGTACGGCGAGGTGGACGGGCGCCCGGTCTGTGTGTACAGCCAGGACGCCAGCGTGTTCGGCGGCTCGCTGGGCGAGGCGCACGGCAGCAAGATCGTCAAGGTGATGGACCTGGCGGTCAAGACCGGACGGCCGATCGTCGGCATCAACGACGGGGCCGGCGGCCGGTTGCAGGAAGGCGTGGTCGCGCAGGCGATCTACGGCGAGATCTTCCGCCGCAACGTGCGCACGTCGGGCATCGTGCCGCAGATTTCGCTCATCCTCGGGTCCTGCGCCGGCGGTGCCTGCTACTCGCCCGCGCTGACCGACTTCGTCGTGATGGTCGACGGCAACTCGCACATGTTCCTCACCGGCCCGGACGTCATCCGCGGCGCGACCGGGGAGCAGGTGGGCATGGAGGAGCTGAGCGGCGGCCTGACCAACAACACGCGCTCGGGCAACGCGCACTACCTCGGGTCCAGCGACGAAGACGCGATCGGGTACGTCCAGCAGCTGCTGTCGTACCTGCCGTCCAACAACCTCGCGGATCCGCCCACGTTCGCGCCCGGCGCGGTGTCCGCCGGCGCCGCCGACCTCGACACGCTGGTCCCGGACCTGGCGACGCAGCCCTACGACATGCGGGAAGTCCTGCGCTCGGTGGTCGACGAGGGCGAGCTCGACGAGGTGCAGGAGCTGTACGCGCCGAACGTCATCGTCGGGTTCGCCCGGATCGAGGGGCAGAGCGTCGGGATCGTGGCCAACCAGCCGCTGCAGCTGGCCGGGTGCCTCGACATCAACGCGTCCGAAAAGGCCGCCCGGTTCGTGCGCACCTGCGACGCGTTCAACGTCCCGGTGGTCACCTTCGTCGACGTCCCCGGTTTCCTGCCCGGCACCGAGCAGGAGTGGAACGGCATCATCCGGCGGGGCGCCAAGCTCATCTACGCCTACGCCGAGGCGTCGATCCCGCTGGTCACCGTGGTGATCCGCAAGGCGTACGGCGGCGCCTACGACGTCATGGGCTCCAAGCACCTCGGCGCCGACCTCAACTTCGCCTGGCCCACCGCGCAGATCGCGGTGATGGGGGCGAGCAACGCCACCGACGTGTTGTACCGCAAGACGATCGCCGAGGCGGCCCGCCAGGCTGCCGACGTCGAGGCGCTGCGCGCCAAGCTGGCCAAGGAGTACGAGGAAACCCTGCTGACCCCGTACCTGGCGGCCGAGCACGGGTACGTCGACGCCGTCATCGAGCCGTCGCAGACCCGGGAGTACGTGGCCACCGCCCTGAAGAGCCTTCGCGGCAAACGGGACCTGCGGCTGCCGCGCAAGCACGGCAACATCCCGCTCTGATCCGCGGTGCCTCCGGCCGGGCGGAACCGCCCGGCCGGAGGGGTCGTCAGTGCCCGCTGTGCCCCGTCGCCTGCTGTCCACTGTGGACGCCGACGTGCGGGTGCATGTGGAACCGGGCGATCTCCGGCGGGTGCACGACGAACGGGCGCATCATGCCCATGTCCTCGTGCTCGAGGATGTGGCAGTGGTACATGAACTCGCCGCTGGCGCCGTCGAACTGCCCGGCCACGGTGATCCATTCCCCCTGCCGCGCCTGGAAGGTGTCCTTCCAGCCCTCTTCCCACTGCTCGATCGCCGGCCCCGGGTTCGGTGCCGGCAGCGGCCGCGAGGTGCCGCCGACCGGGACGTTGAACGCGGTCAGGTCGGTCCACGTCGTCCGCGACAGCAGCTGCAGCCGCGTCATGTGGATGTGCATCGGGTGCGGCGACCCGCCGAGCTGCAGGAAGTGCCACACCGCCCACCGGCCGCGGTCGATGAAGATCGTCCGCGTGTCGTCGAACAGGCCGGCGACCTTCTTGAACGTCCGGACGTTCCCCGAGGCGGGATCGGTGAGCTGGATGATCCCGGTCGCCGGGAACGACGCCGGCAGCTCGGCCGGGTCGGTGATCTCCCGCAGCTCCCACATCGTCGGGTCCGGTTCGCCGGCCACGGTCCCCGGCAGCAGCGCCACGTAGACCTCGTCGTGGTCGGCCGGCACGGTGGTGCCGGACGCGAGCCGCACGTAGGACTTCGACAGCTTCGGGGGCACCACGACCGCCCGGGCCCGCGACGCGACGCGGAACTCCATGATGTCCGGTTCGCCGACGCTGCCGGTGTTGGACAGCCGCAGGCGCTGGCCCGGGAACCGGCTGAAGTCGACCAGCAGGTCGACGCGTTCGGCCGGGCTGATGGTCAGGCCGCCGGCCGGCATCGGCACCGGCGCGGGCAGCAGCCCGGCGTCGGTGCCCGCGATGCGGATCGCGTCGTTGTGCAGGACGCCCGCCTCGTCGATCAGGTCGAGGCGGAAGAACCGCGAGTTCGCCGCGTTGAGCACGCGGAAGCGGTACAGGTCCCCGGTTACGTCGAGGTGCGGCCAGATGACGCCGTTGACGAGCTGGAAGGGACCGGTGACCGGCGCGGTCGTCCCGGTCGCCGGCACGTACGGCAGCTTGTACAGCAGCTGGCCGGTGAGCGCGCCGGTGGCCGGGTCGGTGTCGAGGTTGCGGTCGCTGATGACCAGCGGGATCTCCCGCTCGCCCCGCGGCAGCCCGGCCGCGTCCTCTTCGGCGTCGCGGATCAGGTACATGCCCGCCAGGCCGGAGTAGACGGTGAACCGCGTGACGGCCATCGCGTGGTCGTGGTACCAGAGCGCCGTCGCCGCCTGGCGGTTCGGGTACTCGGTCAGCTGCGCGTCCCCGGCCGGGACGCCGTTGTGCGCCCAGCCGTCGTTGTGGGCCGCGGTCACCGCGCCGTGCAGGTGGACCACGTTCCACGGCGGGATGTCGGCGACGCCGTCGTAGAGCGAAACACCGGAAGGCAGGCTGCCGTCCGGATTGCGATAACCGGGCGTGTACGCGGGCGACGGTTTCGCGAACGGAACCCGGGCCGCCACCAGGGGAATTTTGCCGGTGAGTTCGTTGCTCCACGCGACGCGCACGCGTTTCCCGCTGCGCACTTCGACGGTCGGGCCGGGGTACGACCCTTCGAAGGTCCACAGTGCCGTTTCGGGCAGCTGGGAATGCAGCTTCACCCGCGCGTTCGTCATGCGGACGGTGATCAGGTCCTGCTGCGGCCGCAGTACCGGCGGGATCCGCAGCGGGTCGAGGAACTTGGTCAAGCCGAAATTCGGGGCCCCAGGCCCGAGCGGCTGGGCCGGGGGTGCGGCCGCCGCTTCGGGTGCGCCCGAGCCGAACAGGCTCGGGCCGAACATGTTCACGCCCACCACCAGACCCGCCGAGCCGAGCATGGCGGAGGTGAGGAACGTGCGGCGGCCGACGGACTCGTCGGGCTCACCGTCCACGTCATCCAACGGATAAGCATCGTTCACGGGGGGCATCATCAGCCACCGGATGCCCGAATTGCCAGGGTAATAGGGGCCGGTACCGCGGAACTACTCATGTTGGTAGTGGCCCCCCGCCGCGGCGTCCGAAATCCTGGCGGGGCGTGGCATCGCACGCTGACTGGAGGGCTTTTTCGTGCCGACGGCTCTGTTCCCGACCGTCCTGTCACCGGGGGCGGGAACCGCCGCCGTGGCGCTGGCTAGGGTGGCGCCATGACCGCCCCCGCCGAACCGGCGTCGCCGTCTTCCCTGCTGGCTCTCCTGAAACCCCATCTGGGCCGTTACCGCCGCCCGCTCGTCGTGATCGTCGTGCTCCAGCTGGCGCAGGCGGTGGCGTTGCTGTACTTGCCGACGCTGAACGCCGACGTGGTCGATTACGGCGTGCTGACCGGCAACACCGGCTACATCCTCGGGCACGGCGGGATCATGCTGGCCGCCACGCTGGCGCAGATCGCCTGTGCGGGCGGCGCGGTGTACCTCGGCGCGCGGGTCGCGATGGGACTGGGGGCGGACCTGCGGGCCGCGCTGTTCGACCGCGTGTCGGGCTTTTCCGCGCGGGAGATGGCCCGATTCGGCCCGTCGTCGCTGCTGACCCGCAGCACCAACGACGTCCAGCAGGTGCAGCTGATCCTGTACACCACGCTGGCGATGCTGCTGACCGCGCCGTTCGTCGGGATCGGCGGGATCGTGCTGGCCGTGCGGCAGGACGCCCCGTCCTCGCTGGTGCTGCTGGTGGCGGTGCCGGTCGGGGCGCTGACGATCGGCCTGCTGATCCGGCAGATGGTGCCGGCGTCCCGGCTGCTGCAGCGGTTCGTGGACGCGGTCAACCGCGTGATGCGCGAGCAGATCACCGGCATCCGCGTGATCCGGGCGTTCGTCCGGGACGAGAACGAACGCCGCCGGTTCGCCGGGGCGAACACCGACCTGATGGGCGTGGGCATCCGCCTCGGCCGGGTGCAGGCGTTCTTCGGCGCCACTTCGCTGTTCATCTCCAACGTGGCCGCGGTCGCGGTGCTGGCCATCGGCGGGCACCGGGTGGCCGGCGGCACGCTCCAGCTGGGCACGCTGATCGCCTTCCTGACCTACCTGACGCTGACCCTGGGCGCGGTCACGCAGGGGCTGAGCGTCTTCATGATGGCGCCGCGGGCGAAGGTCAGTGCCGGCCGGATCACCGAGGTGCTGGCCACCGAGCCGGGCATCGCCGAGCCGGCCAAGCCCGTCACCGTCGAAAAGTGGCGCGGGAACCTGGAACTCGAGGACGTCACCTTCGGCTACCCGGGCGCCGAGGTGCCGGTCCTGCGCGGGGTGAGCCTGGCCGCCCGGCCCGGCCGGACCACCGCGATCATCGGCTCGACCGGCAGCGGCAAGACGACTCTGATCAACGTGATGGCGCGGCTGCTCGAAGTGGACGAAGGCGCGGTGCGCATCGACGGCGCCGATGTCCGCCAGGTGGCCCGGCGCGATCTGTCCGAACTGGTCGGCCTGGTGCCGCAGCGGGCCTACCTGTTCGCCGGGACGGTCGCGGACAACCTGCGCTACGGCAACCCGGCCGCCGACGAGGCCCAGCTGTGGCACGCGCTGGAGGTCGCGCAGGCCGCCGAGTTCGTCCGGGCCATGCCCGAGGGCCTCGACACGGTGCTCGGGCAGGGCGGCAGCACGGTGTCCGGCGGGCAGCGGCAGCGGCTGGCGATCGCGCGGGTGCTGCTGGCCCGGCCGCGGATCTACCTGTTCGACGACGCGTTTTCCGCGCTGGACACCACGACCGAGGCGGCGGTGCGCAGCGCGCTGGCCCGCGAGATCGGGGACGCCACCCAGGTGATCGTCGCCCAGCGCGTGTCCACCATCCGGTATGCGGAGACGATCGTGGTGCTCGAAGCCGGCCGGGTCGAGGCCACCGGCACCCACGAGGAACTGCTGGCCACCAGCGCCACCTACGCGCAGATCGTCGACTCGCAGCTGACCGTCGGGGAGGCGGCCTGATGACCACCGCGAAGCCGGCGGCCGGCCGCGGCACCGCACTGCGGCTGCTCGGCACCATGCGCCCGGACTGGGCGCGGATCACCGCGATGGCCCTGCTGGCCATCGTCAGCAACGCCACCCTGGTCACCATCCCGTCGCTGCTCGGCGACGCCACCGACGCGATCGTGGACGGCATCCGCGGCGGCGGCGTCGACTTCGGCGCCGTCAACCGGTTCCTGCTGTGGGCGGGGGTGCTGGCCGTGCTGTCGGGGACGAGCACCGTCGCCCAGGGGCGGCTGACCGCCACCGTCGTGCAGCGGATGGCGTACCGGCTGCGCGAACGCACCAACCTGACGCTGTCGCGGCTGCCGCTGTCCTACTTCGACACCCAGTCCCGCGGCGACCTGCTGTCCCGGACCACCAACGACATCGACAACGTCTCGCAGTCCGTGCAGCAGACGGCCAGCCTGCTGCTGACGTCGGTGTTCCTGTTCCTCGGGTCGCTGGTGATGATGCTGCGCATCTCGCTGCTGCTGACCGTGGTCGCGCTGGTCGTGCTCCCGGTGACGCTGTGGGCCGCCAAGGCGCTCGCCCGCCGCGCGAAGCCGCAGTTCGCGCAGCAGTGGAAGGCCACCGGGGCGCTCGGCGGCCACCTGGAGGACGTCTACACCGGGCACGACCTGGTCACCGCGTTCGGGCGCTGGGGCCAGGCGCGGGAGAAGTTCGCCGCGCACAACGACGACGTCCGCACCGCCGCCGCCGGGGCGCAGTTCCGGGCCGGGCTGGTCGCGCCGGCCCTGACGTTCCTCGGCAACGTCGGTTTCGTGCTGATCGCGGTGGTCGGCGGGGTGCGCGTCGCGGGCGGGGCGCTGACCATCGGCTCGCTCCAGGCGTTCATCCAGTACGTGCTGCGGTTCAACCAGCCGATCTCGCTGATCGCGTCGCTGATCGGCCCGATCCAGTCCGCGCTCGCGTCGGCCGAGCGGGTGTTCGAGCTGCACGACGCCGAGCCCCAGCGACCCGACCCGGAGCACCCCCAGCGGCCGGCGACCATCACCGGCCGGGTCGTGTTCACCGGCGTCTCGTTCCGGTACGTCCCGGACCGGCCGCTGATCGACGACCTGTCCCTGACTGTCCAACCGGGACAGACGGTGGCGATCGTCGGCCCCACCGGAGCCGGCAAGACGACGCTGGTCAACCTGCTGCTGCGGTTCTACGACACGGACGCGGGCACGATCGCCGTCGACGGCGTGGACATCACGGACATGACCCGCGACGACCTCCGCCGCCGGATCGGCATGGTGCTCCAGGACACGTGGCTGTACGGCGGCACGATCGCCGACAACATCGCCTACGGCCGGCCGGACGCAACCCGCGAGCAGATCACCGCCGCCGCGACCGCGGTGCACGCGGACCACCTGATCCGCACTCTCCCCGAGGGTTACGACACGGTCCTCGACTCCGAGGCCGACGGCCTCTCGGCGGGGGAGCGCCAGCTGATCACGATCGCCCGGGCGTTCCTGGTCGAGCCGGCGATCCTGGTGCTCGACGAGGCGACCAGCGCGGTGGACACGCGCACCGAAATGCTGGTCCAGCAGGGCTTGGCGGCGCTGCGCGAGGGCCGCACGAGCTTCGTGATCGCCCACCGGTTGTCGACGATCCGCGACGCCGACGTGATCCTGGTGATGGAGGCGGGCCGGATCGTGGAGCAGGGCAGCCACCGCGAACTGATCGAGGCGGGCGGCGCGTACGCGCGGCTGCACGCGGCGCAGTTCACGGCCAGCCCGGCCGCGTCCGACGCCTGACGGCCCCGGCGGAACTACCAACTAGCGGTATGGGGCTCCAGGCTCGCTTTCCCTAGCGTGGTGAGCGATGAGTGACAGCATGCGCACCCCGTCCGGCATCCCGGTGCGGGCGGTCTACGGGCCGGCGGACCGGCAGGCCGATCCGCCGGAGCCGGGCACGTTCCCGTTCACGCGCGGGAACTTCGCCACCGGATACCGCAAGAAGCTGTGGACCTTCCGGCAGTACTCCGGGTTCGGCACGGCCGAGGAGTCGAACCGCCGGTACCGCTACCTGCTGGACCAGGGCAGCACCGGCCTGTCGGTCGCGCTCGACCTGCCCACCCAGTGCGGGTACGACTCCGACGAGCCCGAAGTCGGCGAGGAGGTCGGCCGGGTCGGCGTGGCCGTCGACACGCTCGCCGACGCCGAGGTCCTGTTCGCCGGTATCCCGCTGGACAAGATCAGCACCAGCTTCACCATCAACGGCACCGCCGCGATCCTCCTGGCCTTCTACGTCGCCGCCGCCGAACGGGCCGGGGTCTCGCGCGGCAAGCTGACCGGCACCATCCAGAACGACATCCTCAAGGAGTACGCCTCCCGCGGCACCTGGATCTGGCCGCCGGAGCCGTCGCTGCGGCTGATTGCCGACACCATCGAGTTCTGCGCCGCCGAGGTGCCGAAGTTCAACGCCATCTCCGTCGCCGGCGCGCACTTCCGGGACGCCGGGGCGACCGCCGTCCAGGAGATGGCCTTCACCCTCGCCGACGGCGTCACCTACTGCGACACCGTGCTGGCCCGCGGCCGGATGACGATCGACGAGTTCGCCCCGCAGATCTCCTTCTTCTTCTACACCCACGGCGACTTCTTCGAGGAGATCGCCAAGTACCGCGCCGGGCGGCGGCGCTGGGCGACGATCGTCCGCGAGCGGTACGGCGCGAAGACGGACAAGGCGGCGATGTTCCGATTCGGCTGCGTCGCCGGCGGCGCCTCGCTGTACGCGCCGCAGGCGCAGAACAACACGGTCCGCGTGGCCTACGAGGCGATGGCGTCCGTGCTCGGCGGCGTCCAGTCGATGTTCACCGCCGCGTGGGACGAGCCGTTCGCCCTGCCCAGCGAGGAGTCGGCGACGCTCGCCCTGCGGACGCAGCAGATCCTCGCGCACGAGACCGGCGTCGCCCGGGTCGTGGACCCGCTCGGCGGCTCCTACTTCGTCGAGGCGCTCACCGACGCCACCGAGGAACGCATCGTCGCGATCATGGCGGACCTCGACGCCCACGGCGGAATGGTCCAGGCCATCGAGGACGGCTACCTCCAGGGCCTGATCGCCGACGAGGCCTACCGGCTGCACCGGGACGTCGAGGCGGGCGAGCGCCCGGTCGTCGGCGTCAACCGGTTCACCTCGGCGGAGGAACCGCCCGAGATCACGATGTACGAGCTCGACGGCGAAGGCCGGGAACTGCAGCTGAAGCGCCTGGCGCGGGTGAAGGCGGAGCGTGACGGCGGGGCCGTGCGCGCCACCCTCGCCGCGCTGGCGAAGACCGCGGAAGGCGACGGAAACCTGATGGGACCGCTGATCGACTGCGCGAACGCCTACTGCACGATCGGCGAGATCGTCGCCGAGCTCAAGCGGGTCTGGGGCGAGTTCCGGCAGCCGGTGGTGTTCTGATGCCGGCCAGGGTGCTGATCGCCAAGCCGGGCCTGGACGGCCACGACCGCGGCGCGAAGATCGTCGCCCGCACGCTGCGGGACGCCGGGTTCGAGGTGATCTTCACCGGCATCCGCAAGCGGATCGAGGAGATCGTGACGATGGCCCTGCAGGAGGACGTCGCCGTGGTGGGGCTGAGCATCCTCTCCGGCGCGCACCTGTCGCTGACCACGCGCACGGTCGACGCGCTGCGGGCCGCGGGCGCCGGCGACATCGCGGTGATCGTCGGCGGCACGATCCCGCCGTCGGACGTCCCCAAGCTGGAGGCGGCGGGCGCAGCGGCGGTCTTCCCGACCGGGACGGCGCTGGACGTGCTGGTGGCCGAGGTCGGCAAGCTGACGGCGGAGCCGCGGTGACCGCCGGCCCGCTCGCGGGCATCCGCGTGCTCGAGGCCGGACACATCCTCGCCGGCCCGTACGCCACGATGCTGCTGGCCGACCTGGGCGCGGAGGTCATCAAGATCGAGCCGCCGTCCGGGGACCTTTCGCGGCAGGTGAGCGACGCCTACTTCGCCAGCATCAACCGGAACAAGCGCAGCCTCTGCCTCGACCTGACCACCGCGGAAGGCCGCCGTCGCCTCGGGGAACTGGCCGCCGAGTCGCACGCGCTGCTGGTCAACCTGAAGCCGTCGGTGATCCACCGCCTCGGCCTCACCTACGACTCGCTGCGGCGGTGGAACGAGCGGATCGTCTGCGTCGCGATCACCGGCTACGGCCTGGACGCCGGCGACGAGCCCGCCTTCGACTACGTGGTCCAGGCGGCGACCGGGGTGGCCGCGCTGACCGGCGACCCGGCCGGGCCGCCGACCCTGCCGGGGTATTCGGCGGCCGACAACTCCGCCGGGCTGGCCGCCGCGCTCGGCCTGCTGGCCCAGATCGTCTCCGGCCGCGGCGGCCAGGTCGAGGTGACGCTGCGGGACGTGATGCTGTCCCAGCTCAACTACCGCGCCTCGGCCTACCTCAACGAGGGCACCGAGCCGCGCCGCCTCCCGTCCGGCGCGCACTCGTTCTACGTGCCCGCCCAGCTCTTCGGCACGGTAGCGGGCCACCTCGCCCTGTTCGTCACGCACGACGGGTTCTGGAAGTCGTTCGCGGCGGAGGCGGGCATCGACGGCTTCGCGACGATGGCCGAGCGCGTGGCCCGGCGGGACGAAGTGCTGGCAGTGGTGTCGGAGGTGCTCGCGACGGACACCGCGAAGTCCTGGGAGGCCCGGCTGCGCCCGCTCGGCGTGCCGGCGTCGGCGGTGCGGACGCTGCCGGAGGCCCTGGCCGCGACCCCGGAGGCCATCGTGACGGCCGGGGAATTCCGGCTGGTCGGCAGCCCGGTGCGGATCGCGGGGTACGAGCCGGAACACCGGCCGCCGCCGCAGCTGGGCGAGTACGCCTAACGAGCGGGAACCGCGGCCCGCAGCCGGTTCCGGAGCTCATCCACCAAGTCCTCGAGCCCCTGCCGCCCGTTCGCGGTGCCGAAGACGTGGTAGTCCGGCCGTACCAGCGCCGAAGTCGCCCCGAACCGCGCCAGGAACGGCCGGAGGACGTCGTCGTCCGGCCGCACCACGCGGGCACCGAGCGAAGCCAGGAACGGAGAGTCGTACTCCTCGGTGGTGACCAGCACGAAACCCGGCCCGACACCGGGCCCCTGCGGCACCACCACACCCGCCCCCGGGCTTTCGTGCAGCAGCCCGCCAGTGAGCGGCGAAGCCGGTTCGGGACGGCCCGCCGGTTTGCCGCGGCGGTTCGCCAGCACCGTTTCGTCCCGCTCGGCGGCCGCCGCCGGGTCCGTCACGCAGATGACCCGGCCCAGCTGGACCGACGCGAGGATCGCTTCCTTCGCCTGCTCCCGGCGTTCCGTCTCGTAACTGTCCAAAATGGACTCGTCGGCCAGTCCGCCGAGCACCAGGTCCAGCTTCCACGCCAGGTTGGTGACGTCGCGGATACCCGAACACATGCCCTGCCCGGCGAACGGCGGCATCAGGTGCGCCGCGTCGCCGGCGAGCAGGACGTGCCCGGCCCGCCACCGGTCGGCCCACCGGGCCTGGAAGATGTAGGTCGTGCTGCGCAGCAGGGTGGCCGTTTCCGGGGTGACGCCGAAGGGCGCCATCAGCCGCCACGCCGTCTCGTCCTTGTTGAGCTCCGCCGCACTTTCCCCGGGCAGCCGCATGAACTCCCAGCGACGGCGGCCGGGGCCGCTGCCGACGAGCGTCGTGGGCCGGGCCGGGTCGCAGATCTGCACGTTCGTCGGCACGAACTCGCGCGGCTCGTGCAGCCGGACGTCGCAGAGCAGCCACTCGTAGGAGAAGCCGAGGTCGGTCACCGGCACGTCGAGGTGCTCGCGGACGAAGCTGTTGGCGCCGTCGCAGCCCACGACCCACCGCGCCGAGATCGTCCGCGGCACCTCGTCTTCGTCGACGGCAGTCACCTCGACGCCCGCGTCACCGTCGGCGATGCCCACCACCTCGTGCCCGCGCAGGACCGTGATCCCCGGGAGCGCCTGCGCCCGGGCCGCGATCAGCTCCTCCAGCGCAGGCTGGTGCATGGTGTTCGCGTCCGGCCAGCCGTACCGGCCGGTCGTCGAGAAGGCGATGTCCAGCAGGGTCCGGCCGTCGGCGGTCTGCCACTGGTAGCCGTTGGCCGGCGCGGTGATCGCGGCGAGGTCGCCGCCGATGCCCGTGGCGGCCAGCAGCCGGGCGGTTTCGCCGTCGAAGCTGGTCGCCCGGGGCAGTTTGTACGGCCGGGGCCGCCGTTCGAGCACCGTCACCCGCCGGCCGCGCTGCGCCAGCAGCACCGACAGGGTCGCGCCGATCGGGCCGTTGCCGACGATGACGACGTCGGTGTCCGTCACGGCAGCTCGTTCCGGAGCACGTGGTTCACCCGCTCGCGGACGCAGGCGATCCGGTCGGGCAGCGACGGGTCGCCTTCCGGCCACACCAGGTCGATGCCGACCCGGCCGCCGAACGTGCTCATGACATAACCGCCGAGGGCGAGGGTCTCGCGCATCCGGGACGCGGAGTGCAGGTTGGCCAGCCGCAGGCCGGCCGGGGTGCGCATCGGCGGGGCCACCCCCCAGTTCATGATGCTGACCACGGCGAGGGCGAGCTTCGGGTCCCACGGCTTCGCGGCCGCCGGCTGCGAGAACATGTCGAGGATGCTGCGCTGCACCGAGCCGTCGGCCAGCCCGGCCCGCAGCTGCTCGCCGATCGCCCGGCCGATCACCACGGCCTCGGGCGCCATCCCCGGCGACACCTTGAACCCGGCGCCGCCGAGCACGTTCGTGCCCTCGGTCGCGCCGACCGGAGGAGCCAGCCGGCTGCGCAGGTTCACCGAGTACCGGTACACCAGGTCGGTCAGCGGCATGTCGCGGAGCTCGGCCTCGGCGAGCAGGATCGCGCCCGACACCAGGCCGTTGATCGTCACCTTCTCGCGGTGGCCGAGGTCCGCCAGCGCCGCCGTTTCGGCTTCGGAGAGCCGGTGCTGGACGACGTGCCGGACGACCGGTTCCGCGGGGGACACCGCGGGCGGCGGCCCGGCCGCCGGGGGGCCGTCGGCGTGGATGCCTCGCTCGGCGAGCAGATCCTCGAGCGACCGGGGGTACGGCTGCCGCGGCAGGTCGAACGGCACGCCCTCGACCACGTCGGTGTAGCACGACCAGAGCGTCGAGAGGATCGCCGTGGCGTGGTGCGCGTCCCCGACGCTGTGCTGAAGCGCGAAGCAGACACTGGCCTCGTCGCCGTCGCGGACGACGTTGAGCGCACTCAGCGCCCGGCTCTGGTCGAGGTCCAGCCCGTCCAGCGGCCGGGCCGGGTCGCCGTCGGCGAACCGGATCTCCGGCCGCGCGTCGGATTCGGTGAGCACGACGCCGTCGCCGTCGATCTCGACCTTGGCCGCGAGGTGCGGGTAGGCGCGGTACACTGCTTCGAACGCGGTGGTCAGCGCTTCGGGGTCCAGCCGGCCGGTCGCGCGCACCGTGTAACCGATGTACGCCTCCTTGACCGCGTGGATCCGTTCGCTGGGCGCCAACGCCCGCCGGACACCAGCTCGCGTCACGAGTTCCTCCAGTGCATCGCGGTCACGGCCGGCTCAGTGCGGCGCCGGCCAGCTTTTCGGTCATCGTCGCGATCATCGGGGCGGCCTGCTCGACCAGGAAGAAGTGGCCGCCCGGCAGCACGTGCAGGTCGGCAGGCCCGGTCGTGTGCTCGGCCCAGGCGCGAGCTTCTTCGACGGACACCCGCGGATCGCGATCGCCGGTGAACGCCGTGATCGGGCAGTCCAGCCGCCGCCCCGGCTCGTGCCGGTACTTCTCCACCGCCCGGTAGTCGCTGCGGATGGCGGGCAGGATCATCGCCAGCAGCTCCGGGTCGGCCAGCATGGCCGCGTCGGAACCGCCCAGCTTCCGCAGCTCGGCCACGAGCCGCTCGTCCGACACCCCGCGGAGGTCGTCGTCGCGGTAGCGCGACGGCGCCCGGCGTCCGGACACGAACAGGTGCACGGGCGCGGGCAGCCGCAACGCGATTTCGTAACCGATGAGCGCGCCCATGCTGTGCCCGAACAGCGCCAGCGGCCGGTCGTCGAACGGCCGCAGCACGGCGAGGATCTCCTCCGCCAGCCCGCCGATGCTGCCGACGGGCGGTTCGTGCCGCCGGTCCTGGCGCCCCGGGTACTGCACCGCCAGCACCTCGACCTCGGGCGCGAGCGCCTTGGCCAGCGGGAAGAAGAAGCTGGCCGAGCCGCCGGCGTGCGGCAGGCACACCAGGCGGACCCGGGCGTCGGGTGCCCGTTCGAAACGGCGCAACCACTTCTCGGCGTCTGGTCGGTCCACGAGCGGCCTTTCGCGGTCAGGCGAGGTTCAGGGGAAGGGTCTTGGTCCGGGTGAACGCCGGCCGCAGGATCCACGGGAGCTCGTCCCGCGGCACGGCCAGCGACAGGTCCGGGAACCGGGTGAACAGCGCGTGCAGCGCCACCTCCGCCTCCTGGTAGGCCAGGTGCTGGCCCAGGCAGCGGTGGATGCCCTTGCCGAAGGACAGGTGCATCTCGTTGGCGACGGTCAGCCGGTCGACGATCAGCTTGTCCGGCTCGGAGAACTTCCGCGGGTCGGTGTTGGCCGCCAGCAGCAGCGGCGCGACCGGCGCCCCCTTCGGGATCGTGACGCCGCCCAGCTCGACGTCCTCCGACGGGAACCGCACCTGCGTGAACTGCAGCGGCCCCAGCCGCTGCAGCTCGCGCACGGCCTGCGCCCACAGCGACGGGTCGGCCTTCAGCCGCGCGAGCTGCTCGGGGTGTTCGAGCAGGAAGAGCACGGAGTTGCCGATCAGGTACGTCGTCGTCTGGTGCCCGGCGGTGACGAGGCTGAACAGGATGCCGACGATCTCGTCGTCGGAGACGCGCGAGGGGTCCTCGGCCTGCGCCTGCACGAGCGCGGTGACCAGGTCGTCCTTCGGTTCGACGCGCCGGCGGGCCATCAGCTCCCGCGAGAGGGCGATGCACTTGCGCAGCGCGGGCGGGATGTTCGGGGCGTCCATGGTCGCCATCGCGTTGCCCCAGGCGTGCCAGGCGGCGCGGTCCTCCTCGTCGATGCCGACGAGCTCGCAGATCACCGTGACCGGCAGGGGGAAGCAGAACTCCTCGACCAGATCGACCGGCGACCCGTCGGCGCTCTGCGCGACCATCTTGTCGATCAGGTCCTCGGTGATCTTCTCGACGCGGGGCCGCAGCGCGTTGACCCGGCGCGCGGTCAGCAGGTACGAGACCAGCTTGCGCAGCCGCGTGTGCTCCTCGCCGTCGGCGGAGTTGAGCTTGTTGGCCATCCACGGGATGAGGTCCTCGGGAAAGTTCATCCGCTTGAAGATGCCGTCGCGGATGTCGGCCATCGGCGAGTCCGCCGGCGGGTTCGTGAGGAACCGCGGATCGGTGAGCACCTGCAGCACGTCGTCGTAGCGGGTGGCCAGCCACATGTCCGGCCCGCCCATCATGGTGCCGAGGTTCAGCGTCCCGTGCCCGGCCAGGGGTTCCTCGCGCAACCGCGCGTACCAGCCGAACGGGTCGGCGACGACCTCCGGCGACAGCAGGTCGACCGGTTCGGCCTTCGGCCCGGCAGTGGCGGTCATGGCACTCCCTCTCCTGGTGGCGGACGTTCGGAGCGTAGGAAAGCGGCGGCCGCTCGAGCATCCCCCAACCTGACAGTGCTCGACGTGTCCCTTGTGGACAGTCGGGGGCGGCGCTATCAGGTCGGGGGATGCCCGGCCGCCCGCGTTCGACCTAGCCTGCGACGAGACTCGTGCCCGCAGCGACCGAGGAAGCGCGAATGCTGACGACAGAAGAGACGATAAAAGGCCTGTTCGCCAGGTTGACCGGGGACGACAAGCACCTGGCGGCCGCGACATCCACGCTGGACGTCCTCTGGGTGCTCTACGACCGCGTGCTGAACGTGTCGCCGGAGAACATCGGCGACCCCGGCCGGGACCGGTTCTACCTGTCCAAGGGCCACGGGCCGATGGCCTACTACACGATGCTCGCCGCGAAGGGCTTCATCGAACCGGAAACCCTGGACACCTGGCGGACGTTCGGCTCGCCGCTCGGCATGCACCCGGACCGCAACCTGGCGCCCGGCGTGGAGATCAGCGCCGGTTCCCTCGGCCACGGGCTCCCGCTCGGCGTCGGCACCACGCTCGCGCTGCGCGCGCAGGGCCACCACGACGCCCGCGTCTTCGTGCTCATGGGCGACGGCGAGTTCGACGAGGGCAGCAACCACGAGACGATGGCGATCGCCGGCCGGCTCGGCCTGGACCGGCTCACCGCGATCGTCATCGACAACAAGACGGCGAGCCTCGGCTGGCCCGGCGGGATCGCCGCCCGCTTCGCCGGCGAGGACTGGCGGGCGAGCACGGTGAACGGCCGTGACCACGACGCGCTGTACGAGGCACTCACCAGGGAGCCCGACGGGCGGCCGCAGGTCGTCGTGGCGGAGATCCTCCCGTTCGCGGAAGGGGGCGCGGCATGACCGCCCAGCTGACCAGGAAGCAGATGCGGACCGTCTGGGCGGAAACGGTGGTCGAGTCGCTCGACACCGACCCGCGCCTGGTCGTGCTGACCGCGGACATCTCGTCGTGGTTCTTCTGGGAGGCCAAGAAGGAGCACCCGGACCGGGTGGTCAACCTCGGCATCCGGGAGCAGGCGATGATCGACATCGCCGGCGGGTTCGCGCTGGCCGGGATGCGGCCGATGGTGCACACCTACGGGCCGTTCCTGATCGAGCGGCCGTTCGAGCAGATCAAGATCGGCCTCGGCCACCAGGACGTCGGCGCGGTGCTGGTCAGCGTCGGCGCCTCCTACGACGACCCGTCGTGGGGCCGCACCCACCAGGCACCCGGTGACGTGGCGCTGCTCGACACGCTGCCGGGCTGGACCGTGCACGTGCCGGGGCACGAGGACGAGGTCGCCCCGCTGCTGCGCCAGGCGATCGCCGGCGACGGGCGGGTCTACGTCCGGCTGTCCGAGCGCGCCAACGCCGAGGCGGTGCCGGTGTCCGACGGGTTCACCGTGCTGCGCCGGGGCAGCCGGGGCGTGGTGCTCGCGGTCGGCCCGGTGCTGGACCAGGTGCTCGCGGCGACGGAGACGCTGGACGTCACGGTGCTGTACGCGTCGACCATCCGCCCGTTCGACCACGCCGGCCTGCGCGCGGCGGTGGCCGCGGCCCGGCCGGACGTGGTGCTGGTCGAGCCGTACCTGCGCGGCACCTCGGCGTTCGAGGTGGGCGAGGCGCTCGCCGACGTCCCGCACCGGCTGCGGTCGTTCGGCACCTGGCGGGACCGCGAGGCCCGGGTGTACGGCACGGCCGAGGAGCACGACCGCCTGCTGGGCGTGGACGCCGAGAGCCTGAAGGCGTCGATCGGCGACTTCGTCAGCTGACCGCACACCGAAAGGGCCGGCCCGGACGAATTCCGGACCGGCCCTCTAGGCGTGCCGTATCAATAGGTCAGGGCGCGTCCCAGACGACCGGCAGCGTGTGCACCCCGAAGGTCAGCATGTCGTTGCGCAGGGTGACCTCCTCCGGCGGCACGGCGAGGCGGAGGCCGGGCAGCCGGCGCAGCAGCTCGGGGTAGCCGATCTGCAGTTCCATCCGGGCCAGCTGCTGGCCGAGGCACTGGTGCACGCCGTGGCCGAAGGCCAGGTGCGGGCCGCGGGGCCGCGTCACGTCCAGCTCCTGCGGGTCGGCCCAGTGCTGCGCGTTCCGGTTGGTGGCGAGCACCGAGACGACCACGGTCGAGCCGGCCGGGATCCGCTCGCCGAAGAACTCCAGGTCCTCCGTGGCGAACCGGAAGAGCCCGGGGTTGATCACCGACAGGTAGCGCAGCAGCTCTTCGACGGCGTCCTCGGTGCGGGACGGGTCGTCGCGCAGCGCGGCGAGCTGGTCCGGGCGCTGCAGCAGCACGAAGACGCCCAGCCCCAGCATGCTCGCCGTGGTGTCGTAGCCGGCCAGGAGCAGCAGGTTGGCGATGTTGACGAGCTCGTCGTCGGTGAGCGCCGGGTCGGCCCCGGCGTGGTGGATCAGGCCGGAGAGCAGGTCGTCGGCGGGGTTGGCGCGCTTCTCGTCGATCAGCCGCTGGATGAAGGCACGCAGGGCCTCGAAGTTCTCCATGCCCTCCTTGACCGGCAGATCCATCCGCAGCAGCATCTTGGCGCGTTCCTGGAACTCCCCGCGGTCCGCGTAGGGCACCCCGAGCAGCTCGCAGATCATCAGCGAGGGGACCGGGAAGGCGAAGTCGGCCATCAGGTCGGCGGTGGTGCCCTTGGCCAGCATCGCGTCCAGCTGCCCGGCGACGATCTCCTCGATCCGGGCGCCGAGCTCGCGGATCCGGCGGACGGTGAACTGCCCGGTGAGCAGCTTCCGGTACCGGGTGTGCTCGGGGGGATCCATGTTGATGAAGGACCCGGCCCGCGCCTTGTCGTTGCGCAGCCGGTCCCGGACCTCCTCGGGCAGCTCCTTGAACCGGGGGTGGTAGCTGAACCGGTCGGAGGAGAAGCGCGGGTCGGACAGCACCGCGCGGGCCTCGTCGAAGCCGGACACCAGCCAGAACGGGTCGCCCCCGGCCAGCTGCGCCTTGGCGATCGGGCCCTGCCCGGCCGCGGCCACCAGGGCGGCCGGCACGGAGAAGGGGTCCTCGCGGCGGACGTACTGCTCCGGAAGGGGCGAGCGCATCGATTCGTTGCCGGACTCGGTCACCTTGGTCGTCACTGCGGCGGAACTCCATTCCCGATAGCACGCGGGCCGGACGGCGATCGACGGGAACAGGCGGCGGTCCCGCGACTGGCCTGGTCACGTCGGAGCCTAGGTCGGTGCTCGCGGGCCGGGCATCCCTCGGTCTGATAGGTCTGCGCGGGCTCCGGAGGTGACTGTCAAAGTAGGGGTGTTCCCGCGTGAACGGCGTCGACAGCATGGGGTGGTCCGACTGGCCGCTGGCTGAGCGAGGTGTCCCGTGAGCGTCGTCCTTCTTCTGAACGGTCCCAACCTGGGTGTGCTGGGCCGGCGCGAGCCGGAGATCTACGGCACCGACACGCTCGCCGACATCGAGAAGGCCGTCGCCGAAGAGGTGCGGCCCCGCGGGTGGGAGGTTCGGTCGATCCAGCGCGAGGGGGAGGGCGAGCTGGTCGCCGCGATCCACGAGCACCACGACACCACGGTGGGCGCCATCGTCAATCCCGGAGCGCTGATGATCGCGGGCTGGAGCCTGCGCGACGCGCTGGCGAGCTACGCGCCGCCGTGGATCGAGGTGCACCTGAGCAACGTGTGGGCGCGCGAGCAGTTCCGGCACGAGTCGGTCATCGCCCCCCTCGCCAGCGGCGTGGTGGTCGGTTTGGGGGCCTTCGGGTACCGCCTGGCGGCGCAGGCACTGCTGCATCTGGCTGCCGGTAACAGCTGAAAGTGCGGGGCCCCGGCTAAGGGCGTCCCCCGGCCGGCTTACGACATAAGGCGGCCATTACGACATAGCGTCGGCAGATGGTTGGTTGACTACTAACCGAATACACCCTAGGCCAGTAGGCTGATTCGAACGCCGGTAAGGCAGAGAATCTTGTTGGTGCACAAGGGAGATGGCAGGAAGAGAGCATTCCGGAAGACTGTGATCGTCGTCACAAGGGCATAGGCGGGGCTCGGGCCGAAGCTATCGTGGGCGAGGCAAAGAGGTTAATCTTTCACAAGCCAACTGGGAGGTGGCTGTGGCGCGCTCATTTTCGTCCTGCCTGCGTGCCCCTGTGCGTTGATCAATCCGCTGCGCCACGAACAGCGACTTGACGCGGTGCGCATTACCTTGGCTTGGCTGGGCGGCCTTCTGCGGCCAATGCCGTCCGCAGCCGGTGGTGTGAAATTCGCGAAAAGTGCGGCGCGCCGCAAGATCGAATCTGCTTCGTCTATTTCTGGGGATGGCCGATGTTGGACGTATCAACCTTGCATGTGCCGAGAAATCCATTCACCGGATTCGGCGACGATTTGATGCAGCGATCCTGCGACACCGCGGGATTCCTCCGCCGGTCCGCTTCCTCGTGGTTCGACGGGCGGCTCGACCGGGGCCTGGAGTGCGCCAAAGCGGCCGCCGCGGGGCGCCGCCAGGACGCGCCCGAGCTCCACGACCTGGCCCAGTTCTGGTACGTCGGGCTGCTCATCAAGGCACGGGAGCTCGAGTCGGGCCGCCGGGTGCTCGACGCGACCGAGGCAGCCCGGAGCGCGGCGCCGTCGGAGCGGCTGACCGCGGTGTCGCACAACGTCCGGGGCAGCCTGCTGTTCGCCATGGGCAGCGTCGACGGGGCGATGACCGAGATCAGCACGGGTCTGCGGATCGCCGAAGGGTGCGGCGACCGGTCCCTGCGGCCGCCCAGTTACGTGGTGCTGGCGCTGGGCGCGTTGCGCCGGGCGGACATGCGGGCGTGCCGGCACTTCGTGGACAAGCTGGCCGACGAAGCCCTGCTGGGCTACTTCGGGCAGGCGCCGGGCGCGTGGGTGGCGGCGCAGGCCGTCGAGGCGCGCAGCGGCGTGGAGAGCGCGGCGAGCCTCATCGCCGGCATCGTCACGAACCCGGTGGTGCTCCGCCAGCTCCTGGTCTCGGAGCCGGCGGCGGCGTCCTGGCTGGTCCGCGTCTGCGGCAAACTGGGCGCGGACGACCTGGCGAAGCTCGCGGTGGACGCGGCCACCGCGGTGGCCGCCGAGCAACCGGAATTCAGCGTGATCCGGGGTTCGGCGCTGCACGCGGCCGGGTTGCTGGAAAAGGACGCCGCCAAATTGCGCGAAGCGGCGGAAATCCATCCCGACCGCTGGTGTGCGGCTTCCGCACGCGAAGACCTGGCGAGCCTGCTGGCGGCCCGGTCCTCGGACCGGGACCGGACGATCCGCGTTCTCGAATCGGTATTGGACACGTATGCGGCGGTGAGCGCCACCCGTGACGCGGCCCGGGTGGTGAACAAACTCCGCGAATACGGCGTGCGGCGGCGCACGGCCCGGAACGTGGAATGCGAAGGAGTGGTGCCGCACGGGCTGACGAGCACGGAGTTCGCGGTCGCCGAACTGGTGAGCCAGGGCAACACCAACAACGAGGTGGGCAGGCAGCTGTTCATTTCGCGGCACACGGTGGCGTTCCACCTGAAGAAGGTTTTCCAGAAGATGAACATCACCTCACGGGTCGAGCTGGCGGCCGCCTGGAAGATGGTCTCCTGACGCGCTGACCGCCGCCGGGCAGGTTGGGTGCCGGGCCCGGGCGGGGACGGCTCGGGTGACCAATCGGTCACTTCGGGTGACCGTGGTTCGAATCGGTGTCCGCTGGGCACACCGCGAGGGTCACCCCGGCGTCGCGACGGGCAGCGCAGCCCGCGACGCCACCGGTGACGCGCTCGGTGCGCGCCGCTGCCCCGGTGCCGTGGCAGTGGTGTGGCCGCCGGCGTGCCCGGGGCGGGGTGGCGAGGTCGCTGGTGGCTCCGGCAGCCTCTCGCCGCCTCTCCTTGTGTCTCTGTGTCTCTGCATCTCTCCGCGCGCTGCCTCGACGCGCCCGGCCGCCGTCGCCTCGGGCTCCGGCGAGGCCTCTGCCGGACCGTCGGGCCAACCGATCCACGCCCCCTGCCCGACCGGAAATCACCCTCACCCGACCCGGCACCGGTTCCACCCCGTGGCCTACGCCATACCCTGCAGACCCGGCATAACCCCAGCTAGAGACCCCAAGGTGGCGTTACCGACCAGTAGCTGGAATGATATTCGGCCGCTCACGCTCCGCTGAACCTCTTCCACGCTGCGCCAACCGGCGGGACCCCCGTGTGGCATCTTGACTGGAAGCGCCGGTGGGGTCACGCTTACTCCCGACGGCGAAACCGGGGCCCTTGCGGGAGGGACCTCCGGCTCGCCCGGAGGCATACCTGAAGACGTTGCGAAGCAGGCTGGGCCCCATCGGGAGCGCCCCCTGGACAAGCCGCGACGTTCGGGCTAGACTGCCTCTTTGCGCTGCCCTCTTTCAGGCTGCCCGGAGCCGGTAGTTAGGATAGTGGGCACACGGCACCCTTGACAGTCGCTGATAGCTGTTGCTATGGCGGCCGTCACCGCTCATTGTCCCCGGAAGGACGCATCTTGGCAGTCTCTCCCGCGAACCAGGCCACTGCTGCGACCAACTCGGCTGAATCTCGCTCGGAGGCCACGGGAATCCCCGGCGCGCCCAAGCGGGTTTCCTTCGCAAAGATTCGCGAACCCCTGAACACCCCCAACCTGCTCGACGTCCAGATCCAGTCGTTCCAGTGGTTCACCGGGGACGAAGCGTGGTTCCAGCGCCGTGTCGAGGAGGGTGAAGAGAACCCGGTCGGCGGCCTCGAAGAGGTCCTCAACGAGATCTCGCCGATCGAAGACTTCTCCGGTTCGATGTCCCTGTCCTTCTCCGCCCCGCGCTTCGACGAGGTCAAGGCCTCGATCGAGGAGTGCAAGGACAAGGACATGACGTACGCCGCCCCGCTGTTCGTCACGGCGGAGTTCGTCAACAACAACACGGGCGAGATCAAGAGCCAGACGGTCTTCCTGGGCGACTTCCCGGTGATGACCGACAAGGGCACCTTCGTCATCAACGGCACCGAGCGTGTCGTGGTGTCCCAGCTGGTCCGCTCGCCGGGTGTCTACTACTCCAAGGACATCGACAAGACCTCCGACAAGGACGTCTTCAGCGTCCGGGTCATCCCGAGCCGGGGTGCCTGGCTGGAGTTCGACGTCGACAAGCGCGACACCGTCGGCGTCCGCATCGACCGCAAGCGCCGCCAGCCGGTCACCGTGCTGCTGAAGGCGCTCGGCTGGACCACCGAGGCGATCCGCGAGCGCTTCTCCTTCTCGGAGACCCTGCTCGCCACCCTCGAGAAGGACCACACCGCCGGCACCGACGAGGCGCTGCTCGACATCTACCGCAAGCTCCGCCCGGGCGAACCGCCCACGAAGGAGAGCGCGCAGACCCTGCTGGAGAACCTGTTCTTCAAGGCGAAGCGCTACGACCTGGCCAAGGTCGGCCGGTACAAGGTCAACAAGAAGCTGGGCCTCTCGACGCCGATCGAGAACGGGACGCTGACCGAAGAGGACATCGTCACGATCATCGAGTACCTGGTCCGGCTGCACGCCGGCGAGGACAAGATGACCGCCGCGAACGGCACCGAGATCCCGGTCGAGACCGACGACATCGACCACTTCGGCAACCGCCGCATCCGCACCGTCGGCGAGCTGATCCAGAACCAGATCCGGGTCGGCCTGTCGCGCACCGAGCGCGTCGTCCGCGAGCGCATGACCACGCAGGACGTCGAGGCGATCACCCCGCAGACCCTGATCAACATCCGCCCGATCGGCGCGGCGATCAAGGAGTTCTTCGGCACCTCGCAGCTGTCGCAGTTCATGCAGCAGACGAACCCGATCGACGGCCTGACCCACAAGCGCCGCCTCAACGCGCTGGGCCCGGGTGGTCTGTCGCGTGAGCGCGCCGGCATGGAGGTCCGGGACGTCCACCCGTCGCACTACGGCCGGATGTGCCCGATCGAGACGCCGGAAGGCCCGAACATCGGCCTGATCGGCTCGCTCTGCTCGTACGCGCGGGTCAACCCGTTCGGCTTCATCGAGACGCCGTACCGCAAGGTCGTCGAGGGCCGGGTCACCGACCAGATCGACTACCTGACCGCGGACGAAGAGGACCGGTTCGTCAAGGCCCAGGCCAACGCGCCGATCTCGGACGACGGCACCTTCATCGAAGACCGGGTCATGGCCCGCCGCAAGGGCGGCGAGGTCGAGCTGATCGACCCGCTCGACATCGACTACATGGACGTGTCGCCGCGGCAGATGGTCTCGATCGCGACGGCGATGATCCCGTTCCTCGAGCACGACGACGCGAACCGCGCGCTGATGGGCGCGAACATGCAGCGTCAGGCCGTGCCGCTGCTCCGCAGCCAGGCGCCGTACGTCGGCACCGGCGTGGAGCTGCGCGCCGCGATCGACTCCGGCGACATGCTGGTCGCCGAGCAGTCGGGCGTGGTCGAGGAGCTGTCGGCCGACCTGATCACGGTCATGCACGACGACGGCACGCGGAAGAGCTACAGCCTCTACAAGTTCCGCCGCTCGAACCACGGCACCTGCTTCAACCACCGCCCGATCGTCAACGAGGGCGACCGGGTGGAAGCCGGCCAGGTCATCGCCGACGGCCCGTCCACCGAAAACGGTGAGGTCGCCCTCGGCAAGAACCTGCTGGTCGCGGTCATGCCGTGGGAAGGCCACAACTACGAGGACGCGATCATCCTCTCCGAGCGCCTGGTGCAGGACGACGTGCTGACGTCGATCCACATCGAGGAGCACGAGATCGACGCCCGCGACACGAAGCTGGGCGCCGAGGAGATCACCCGGGACATCCCGAACGTCTCCGAAGAGGTCCTGGCCGACCTCGACGAGCGCGGCATCATCCGGATCGGTGCCGAGGTCCGCGACGGCGACATCCTGGTCGGCAAGGTCACGCCGAAGGGCGAGACCGAGCTGACCCCGGAGGAGCGCCTGCTGCGCGCGATCTTCGGCGAGAAGGCCCGCGAAGTCCGCGACACCTCGCTGAAGGTGCCGCACGGCGAGACCGGCAAGGTCATCGGCATCCGGGTGTTCTCCCGCGAGGACGACGACGAGCTGCCCCCGGGCGTGAACGAGCTGGTCCGCGTCTACGTGGCCCAGAAGCGCAAGATCCAGCCGGGCGACAAGCTCGCCGGCCGGCACGGCAACAAGGGTGTCATCGGCAAGATCCTGCCGGTCGAGGACATGCCGTTCATGGAGGACGGCACCCCGGTCGACATCATCCTGAACACGCACGGTGTGCCGCGACGGATGAACATCGGCCAGATCCTCGAGCTGCACCTCGGCTGGCTGGCCTCGCAGGGCTGGACGATCGAGGGCGACCCGGACTGGGCGAAGAACCTTTCGCCCGAGCTCCGCGACGTCGCGCCGGGCACGAACACCGCCACCCCGGTGTTCGACGGCGCGAAGGAAGAGGAGCTCACCGGGCTGCTCAGCAGCACGAAGCCGAACCGCGACGGCGAGCGGATGGTCAAGGAGAACGGGAAGGCCAACCTGTTCGACGGCCGTTCCGGCGAGCCGTACCCGTACCCGGTGTCCGTCGGCTACATGTACATCCTGAAGCTGCACCACCTGGTCGACGACAAGATCCACGCCCGCTCCACCGGCCCGTACTCGATGATCACGCAGCAGCCGCTGGGTGGTAAGGCGCAGTTCGGTGGCCAGCGCTTCGGTGAGATGGAGTGCTGGGCGATGCAGGCGTACGGCGCCGCCTACACGCTGCAGGAGCTGCTGACGATCAAGTCGGACGACGTGGTCGGCCGCGTCAAGGTGTACGAGGCCATCGTCAAGGGCGAGAACATCCCCGAGCCGGGCATCCCGGAGTCGTTCAAGGTGCTCCTCAAGGAGCTCCAGTCGCTGTGCCTCAACGTCGAGGTGCTCTCCAGCGACGGTGCGGCGATCGAGATGCGCGACTCCGACGACGAGGACCTCGAGCGCGCCGCGGCCAACCTCGGCATCAACCTGTCCCGCAACGAGTCGCCCTCGGTGGACGACGTCGTGCACTGATCGCGAGCTGAGCTCCGGGGTCGGCCTCCCGCAGGCCCCGGAGCTCGCCCGCCAACCCCTCTAGCCGAAACAACCCCAAGGGGATCTAGACGTGCTGGACGTCAACTTCTTCGATGAGCTCCGCATTGGTCTCGCCACGGCCGACGACATCCGTCAGTGGTCGTACGGCGAGGTCAAGAAGCCGGAGACCATCAACTACCGGACGCTCAAGCCCGAGAAGGACGGCCTCTTCTGCGAGAAGATCTTCGGCCCGACCCGGGACTGGGAGTGCTACTGCGGCAAGTACAAGCGCGTCCGCTTCAAGGGCATCATCTGTGAGCGCTGCGGCGTCGAGGTGACCCGCGCCAAGGTGCGCCGCGAGCGGATGGGCCACATCGAGCTGGCCGCCCCGGTCACCCACATCTGGTACTTCAAGGGTGTTCCCTCGCGCCTCGGCTACCTGCTGGACCTGGCGCCGAAGGACCTCGAGAAGATCATCTACTTCGCGGCTTACGTCATCACCGGCGTGAACACGGAGCTGCGCCACAACGACCTGCCGACCCTCGAGAACGAGATCGGCGTCGAGCGCAAGAACCTCGAGACCAAGCGTGACGCGGACATCGAAGCCCGCGCGCAGAAGCTCGAAGCCGACCTGGCCGCGCTGGAGGCGGAGGGCGCCAAGTCCGACGTCCGCCGCAAGGTCAAGGAGGGCGGCGAGCGCGAGATGCGCCAGCTGCGCGACCGCGCCGGCCGCGAGCTGGACCGCCTCGAGGAGGTCTGGACGACCTTCACGAAGCTCGACACCCGCCAGCTGATCGCCGACGAGCTGCTCTACCGCGAGCTCGTCGACCGCTACGGCGAGTACTTCACCGGCGGCATGGGCGCGGAGGCCATCCAGAAGCTGGCCACCGAGTTCGACGTCAACGCCGAGGCCGACAGCCTGCGCGACACCATCCGCAACGGCAAGGGGCAGAAGAAGCTCCGCGCGCTGAAGCGGCTCAAGGTCGTCGCGGCCTTCCAGGCCACCGGCAACGACCCGCGCGGCATGGTGCTCGACGCCGTCCCGGTGATCCCGCCGGACCTGCGCCCGATGGTGCAGCTGGACGGTGGCCGCTTCGCGACGTCGGACCTGAACGACCTGTACCGCCGGGTGATCAACCGGAACAACCGCCTCAAGCGGCTGATCGACCTCGGCGCGCCCGAGATCATCGTCAACAACGAGAAGCGGATGCTGCAGGAGGCCGTCGACGCGCTGTTCGACAACGGCCGCCGCGGGCGTCCGGTCACCGGCCCGGGCAACCGGCCGCTGAAGTCGCTGTCCGACCTCCTCAAGGGCAAGCAGGGCCGGTTCCGCCAGAACCTGCTCGGCAAGCGCGTCGACTACTCGGGCCGTTCGGTCATCATCGTCGGCCCGCAGCTGAAGCTGCACCAGTGCGGTCTGCCGAAGGACATGGCGCTCGAGCTGTTCAAGCCGTTCGTCATGAAGCGGCTGGTCGACCTGAACCACGCGCAGAACATCAAGTCCGCCAAGCGGATGGTGGAGCGCTCGCGGCCGCAGGTGTGGGACGTGCTGGAAGAGGTCATCACCGGCCACCCGGTGATGCTGAACCGCGCGCCGACGCTGCACCGCCTCGGCATCCAGGCCTTCGAGCCGCAGCTGGTCGAGGGCAAGGCCATCCAGCTGCACCCGCTGGTCTGCGAGGCGTTCAACGCGGACTTCGACGGTGACCAGATGGCGGTGCACCTGCCGCTGTCGGCCGAGGCGCAGGCCGAGGCCCGGATCCTGATGCTGTCGGCGAACAACATCCTGTCGCCGGCGTCGGGCCGCCCGCTCGCCATGCCGCGACTGGACATGGTGACGGGTCTGTTCCACCTGACCCGTCTCAACGAGAACGCCGAGGGCGCGGGCAACGCGTACTCGTCGCCGGCCGAGGCCATCATGGCCTACGACCGCAAGGCCCTGAGCCTGCACGCCCCGGTCAAGATCCGCATCACCGACCGGCAGCCGGCCAAGGCCGACGAGCCGCGGCTCGCGGAGAAGGGCTGGGAGCCGGGCAAGGCGTGGCTGGCCGAGACGACCCTGGGCCGCGTGCTGTTCAACGAGCTGCTGCCGGCGGACTACCCGTTCATCAACGAGCCGATGCCGAAGAAGCGGCAGGCCGCGATCGTGAACGACCTCGCCGAGCGGTACTCGATGACCCAGGTCGCGCAGACCCTGGACCGCCTGAAGGACGCCGGGTTCTACTGGGCGACCCGTTCGGGCGTCACCGTCGCCATCTCGGACGTGCTCACCCCGGTGGGCAAGAAGGCCATCCTCGACGAGTACGAGGGCAAGGCCTCCCAGGTGGAGAAGCGCTACCAGCGCGGTCAGCTGTCGCACGCCGAGCGCAACAACGAGCTCGTCAAGGTGTGGACGCAGGCCACCGAAGAGGTCCACAAGATCATGGAGACGGCGCTGCCGGACGACAACCCGATCGCCATGATCGTGAAGTCGGGCGCCGCCGGTAACATGACGCAGGTCCGGTCGCTGGCCGGTATGCGTGGCCTGGTGTCGAACCCGAAGGGTGAGTACATCCCGCGTCCGATCAAGGCCAACTTCCGTGAGGGCCTGTCGGTGGCGGAGTACTTCATCGCGACGCACGGTGCCCGGAAGGGTCTGGCGGACACGGCGCTCCGGACCGCCGACTCGGGTTACCTGACCCGGCGTCTGGTGGACGTCTCGCAGGACGTCATCGTCCGCGAGATCGACTGCGGCACCACCCGCGGCATCATGATGCCGATCGGCGAGGACATCGGCGACGGCAAGGTCCTGCGCGACCAGCACGTCGAGACCTCGGTGTACGCGCGGAACCTCGCGACGGACGCGGTGGACGCCAAGGGCAACGTCGTGCTGAACGCCGGCGACGACCTGGGCGACCCGGCCATCGAGAAGCTGCTCTCCAGCGGCATCTCGAAGGTCAAGGTCCGCTCGGTGCTGACCTGTGAGTCGGCCGTCGGTATCTGCGCGACCTGCTACGGCCGCTCGATGGCGACCGGTCAGCTCGTCGACGTCGGCGAGGCGGTGGGTATCGTCGCCGCCCAGTCGATCGGTGAGCCGGGTACGCAGCTGACGATGCGTACGTTCCACCAGGGTGGTGTCGCCGGTGACGACATCACGACCGGTCTGCCCCGTGTCCAGGAGCTCTTCGAAGCTCGTGTCCCGAAGGGCAAGGCGCCGATCGCCGACGTCGATGGCCGCGTGCGCATCGAGGAGAGCGAGCGCTTCTGGAAGATCACGCTGATCCCGGACGACGGCGGCGAAGAGATCGTCTTCGACAAGCTGTCCAAGCGTCAGCGGCTCGCGAACACCCCGAACGGCCCGCTGGGCGACGGTGACCACGTCCACGTCGGACAGCAGCTGCTCGAGGGCACGCCGGACCCGCACGAGGTCCTGCGGGTCATGGGGCCGCGCGAGGCGCAGATCCACCTGGTGGACGAGGTCCAGAAGGTGTACCGGGCGCAGGGTGTGTCGATCCACGACAAGCACATCGAGGTCATCGTCCGGCAGATGCTGCGCCGGGTGACGATCATCGACTCCGGGGCCACGGACTTCCTGCCGGGCGAGCTGCCCGAGCGGACCAAGTTCGAGGCGACGAACCGGGCCGCGGTCGCCGAAGGCGGCGAGCCGGCTTCGGGCCGTCCGGTGCTGATGGGGATCACGAAGGCGTCGCTCACCACGGACTCGTGGCTGTCGGCGGCGTCGTTCCAGGAGACCACGCGAGTCCTGACCGACGCGGCCATCAACGGCCGCTCGGACAAGCTCGTGGGCCTCAAGGAGAACGTGATCATCGGTAAGCTGATCCCGGCCGGTACGGGCATCAACAAGTACCGCAACATCCAGGTGCAGCCGACCGAGGAGGCCCGGGTCGCGGCGTACGCGATCCCGTCCTACGACGACGGCTACTACACCCCGGACGTGTTCGGTACCGGCACCGGTGCCGCGGTTCCGCTGGACGACTACGACTTCGGCCGCGACTTCCGCTGAAGCTAGGTCACGGGAAAGGCCCTCGCCGGGTTTCCGGCGGGGGCCTTTCCCCTTTCGTCACCCGATCGGGTATTCACCCGCCCGGTCTTTCGCTAGAGTGACCCGGTTCACGCGGTTCGGGGGCTTTGCGCGTATCAACGGGTAATCAGGGGTGACTGTTCGTGAACACATCCAGAAGCGCGCGCTCGCTCGCGCGCGGTTTCGCCGCCTTGACGGCCGCAGCCGTGCTGACCAGCGTGTTCGCCGCACCGGCCGGTGCGGACGAACCGACACCGACGTCGGCCGCGCCGTCCACATCGGAGGCGCCGGCCAGTTCCGCGGCACCGACCTCCACCGCGCCGGTTTCCCCGGCGCCAGAAAGCAAGCCGGCGGCGCAGCCGCAGGCCGAGCCCGCGCAGCGCGCGCAGGTCACGGCCTCGATCGTGGGCCTCAAGGACGACTACGCGTCCGACGAGGAAGTCCACTTCACGTTCAAGCTGAAGAACACCGGCGGCGTCACCGCCACCGGGGTCTGGGTTTCCCAGCACATCGACCAGCCGACCGACCTGCAGGTCGCGTACGACCCGGGCTGGGGTGACCTGACCTACGGGCGGGGGATCAAGCTCGAGCCGGGGCAGACGTACGAGCTGCCGGTCACCGGGCACATCCGGGACATCGGCAAGGACATCGTGCGCGTCCGGGGCGTCGTGTTCGACGATTCCCACTTCGGCATCGGTGACTTCGACGCCTCCGCGCACGTCACGCCGGCCTCCGGCGAGGCGTCGGGCGTCGTGTACGGCGACAAGAACGGCAACGGCGTTCGTGACCGCGGGGAAGAGCTGCCGGGGATCAAGCTCACCCTCCGGTACGTCCACGGCGACGTCACGTACACCGCGACGAGCGACGAGGACGGCAACCTCACCTTCAAGGTCCCGGCCGCGGACTACTACCTCGGCGGCGACGTGGTCGGCGGCTGGCTGTTCCCGTGGCACACCGTCCACATCGGCGCGGGCACGAAGCTGGACCTGCGCGGGGCACCGCCGCTGAACGGCGCGCTCACGGCGTCGATGAAGTTCACCCAGGACAGCTACCAGGTCGGCGAAACCGCGCACGTCACGGTGACCCTGGCCAACTCCGGGCCGATCCCGCTCGTCGGCGTCGTGGCCGCGTGCAACCGCATCGGCGACCCGTACATCCTCAGCGGCCGCACCGCCGGCTGGGGCGACCTCGCCGGGGACGGGGTGACGATCGCCGCCGGGGAGACCCGGGTGATCGACGTGTCCGAGGCCGTCCCGCAGGCCGCGTTCAACCGCGGCATCGTCGTGGCCGCCTGCGACTTCGGCTACTCGGAGGTCGACACCGAAAACCACGCGCAAGCCCACGCGCAGGCGGCTGTCCCGGGCGCCAAGGCCGTCGTCGAGGGCAACGTCGGCGTCTTCGACGACCAGGGCCAGGTGAAGCAGGGCCTCGCCGGGGTCAAGGTCGTCCTGGTGTCCGACCGGCACTGCCCGGTCGCCGGCGAACGGACCACCGACGCGAAGGGCCACTTCGAGTTCCTCGACGTCGCACCCGGGCCGCAGTACCACCTGTACCTGCTGCCCCCGGCGGGCTGGAAGATCAAGTACGAGAACCCGATGTGGATCGACGTCTGGGGTCCGCCGGAGAACCACCGCGTGTGGCGGATCGACGCGGAGCAGGGTGACGCGCCCCTCCCGGCCGTGCCCGCCAACCCGGCGGACTGCACCACGGCCACCCCGCCGCCCGGCCCGGCCGGCGGCACCGGCGGCGGCCAGAGCGGCGGCTCCGGCCTGGCCAGCACCGGCGTCGACGCGACCGCCCTCGGCGCCCTCGCCCTGATCGCCTTCGCCCTCGGCGGCGGCCTGGTGTTCGGCGCCCGCCGGCGCCGGCGTTCCGCCTGACGCAGGGAAAAGCGCCCTCGGTCCACAGTGGACCGAGGGCGCTTCTGCGTCCTAGTGCAGGCTGCCGCGGGACACCGGGAAGTCGAAGTAGGTGTCCGGGAACGGCTCGTCGTTCAGCGTGTAGTGCCACCACTCCTCGGGCAGGTTGCGGAAGCCCGCGGCGGCCATCGTGGACCGCAGCAGGTCGCGGTGCTGCCGGGCCGCGCCGGTGATCGCCGGGTTGTCGGTGTGGGCCAGCGGGTCGAAGCAGTCGTAGCCGGTGCCCATGTCGACCGTGTTGTCCGGGAACCGCTGCTCCCGCGGCGCGAAACACGCCTCGAGCGGCTCACCCGGGATGTAGGGCCGCTGGAACCGCGGCGGGATCCGCACGAGCGTGAGGTCCATCGTGCTGCCGCGGCTGTGCCCGGACTTCTCGGCGATGTACCCCTCGGCGAAGAGCCGGTCCTTGGCGACGTCCGGGTAGAACTCGGCCTTCATCTTCTCGTCGGTGAGGTCCTTCGCCCACCGCACGAAGTGGTCGACGGCGCGCTGCGGCCGGTAGCAGTCGTACACCTTGAGCGTGTAGCCCTGCCGGACCACCTGCGCCTGCGCCTTCCGCAGCCCTTCGGCGGCCTGCCGGGTCAGGATGCACAGCGGCTGCCGGTACCCGTCGATGCGGCGGCCGACGAAGTTGTGCCGCGTGTCGTAGCGGATGTCCTGCAGGATCGACGGTGCGACGTCGGAGAGCGCGACGAACGCCCCGGACGTGGTGGCTTGCGCGGGCGTGGGCACGGTGAGGCCGCCCAGAGCGGCGAGGGTGACGGCGAGGGCACGCACCCGGCGGGTGGAGATCGGCATCCCTCTCGTCTATCAGTTCCGCCCCGGGCGCACAGCCGCCGTCGGAGTCAGGACCAGCCGTCGGCCTTCGTCGCGCGCAGGAAGTCGTCCGACGGCGGTTGCACCGGCCGCCCCTCGAACTGCGTCGACAGCACCACCGACGACCGCAGCTCACCGTGCTTGCCGAGCCGTTCCAGCAGGCCCTCGAAGTGTTCGAGCGACGCCGCCCGGATCTTCAGCATCGTGCAGTGGTCGCCGGACAGCCGGTGGATCTCCACGACTTCCGGGTAGTCCTCGGACTTCGACGTCTTCAGCAGGCAGCTGCTCAACGCGCACCGCATCTGGACGAACGCCTGCAGCGGCTGGCCCGTGCGCCGCGCGTCGACCTGCGCGCGGTACCCGGTGATCACCCCGGTCTCCTCGAGCCGCCGCACCCGCTCGGCCACCGCCGGCGCCGACAGGTTGATCCGGCGGCCGAGTTCCTTGAACGACAGCCGCCCGTCGGCCTGCAGCAGGTCCAGCAGCCGCCAGTCGACGTCGTCCAGCGCCTTTTCCGAACGAAAGGTCATGGCCCCCATTTTCCTTCCGAAGGGTGGCCGCGGCGACGGATTTGCCGTCGGCCGTCCCTTCGAACCCGGCCCGGAGATCCCTAAAGTTGCTGGTCATGGGGACTTCGACGGTGACCGGCCGGGCCCGGTCCACGGGGGTGTTGTTCGCCGGTGTCGCGTTGCTCAACACGGCCACGGTCGGCCTGGGCACCGCGGCCACGCTGATCGTCGCGGCCGGCAGCGGCGCGGTGTGGAGCGGGCTGCCGAGCGTGGCGAACGTGCTCGGCACGGCGGCGGGCGCGCTCGGCGCCGGGACGCTGCTGCCGGTCCACGGCAGCCGTCGCGTGCTGGCCGCCGGCTACGGCCTTTCCGCGGCCGGCGCGCTGGTGGCGTTCGGCGGCGCGCTGGCGACGTCGGTCGTCCCATTGCTGCTGGGCATCCTGCTGGTCGGCCTGGGCAACGGCGGCGCGCAGCTCTCGCGGTACCTGGCCGCGGACCTCTACCCGGAGGACCGCCGGGGCCGCGCGCTCTCGACCGTCGTCTGGGGCGGGACCATCGGCGCGCTGGCCGGGCCGGCCCTGATGGCGCCCGCGGCGAGTGCCGCGGCCGGCTTCGGCTGGCCGTCGCTGTCCGGCCCGGTCGCGGTGGCGGTCCTGGCCACGGCGGGCGCGGCGCTGGCAGCGGTGTTCCTCCCGCGGCACGTCCCTGCGCAACGACGACCCGCCGCCCGTGGCCCGGTACGGCGAACCGGTGTCGTGCGGCCGCTGGTCGCGATGGTCGCCGCCCAGCTCACGATGGGCGCGGTGATGACCATGACGCCGTTGCAGCTGCAGGCCCACGGGCACGGCCTCGGCGTCGTCGGCTGGGTGCTGAGCGCGCACCTGTTCGGGATGTTCGCGCTGGCGCCGCTGTCCGGCCGGATCGCCGACCGCTGGGGCCCGCGCGTCGCGATCAACGCCGGCCTCGGCGTCCTCGCGCTGGCGACGGCGACCGCGCTCGCCGCCCCCACCGCCCACACGTCCGGGCTGCCGATCGCGCTGTTCCTGCTGGGCTACGGCTGGAACCTCGTGTTCGTCGGCGGCAGCGCGCAGCTCAGCCGGGACCTCGCGCCGGAGACGCGCAGCCGGGTGCAGGGCACGGTCGACGCGGTCGTCTGGTCGGCGTCCGCGCTGGCCGGGCTGGGCTCCGGGGCGTTGTTCGCCGGCGGCGGGTACGCGCTGGTGGCGGTGGTCGGGGGCGTGCTGGCCCTGCTGCCGCTGGCTTTCTCCGTCGCCCGTGACGACGGGTAGCCGGGCCGTTGTCGGCAAATCTCTCGTCACCGGGGCCGCGTCCGCCCGGACAAGATGGGCCGTGGCTGACTCTGTGCCTTTCACGGACAACTTCTCGGACCTCTCGAACACGCAGGGGTACCAGTTCGAGTTCCGCTGCGAACGCTGCGGCAACGGCTTCCGATCCGCCTTCCAGCGCGACAACGTCGAGACCGGGCGAAGCGTGCTTCGCGCGGTGGGCTCGTTCTTCGGCGGAACCCTGCGGGACCTGAGCAATTCGGCCGACCAGTGGCGCTATGACCGCGCGACGAACTCACCGGCCAAGGACCGCGCGCTCGCCGCCGCGGTCGAGGAGATCACCCCGAGCTTCCGCCAGTGCCGCGGCTGCGGCGACTGGATGTGCCAGACGCAGTGCTGGAACGAGGAAATCGGCCAGTGCCTGCGCTGCTCGCCGAGCGTCGCGGAGGAGATCTCCCGCGCTCAGGCATCGGCCCAGCGCGACCAGATCTGGGACAAGGCCCGCGAGAAGGACTGGACCGCGGGCCTCGACATCGACACCCGCGCGAAGGTGACGTGCCCGGGCTGCGGCCTGAAGGCCGACGGCGGCAAGTTCTGTTCGTCGTGCGGCACTTCGCTGGCGTTGAAGGTCACCTGCGGCGGCTGCGGGAGCGAGAGCAACAAGCCCGGGGCCCTGTTCTGCTCGGACTGCGGCACCAAGCTCTGACGCCGTCCGGCGGATCCGGGCGGTCGCGGGCACGATGGAGGCATGACGCCCGCGACCAAGCGCCTCACGGTGATCGCCGTGGTCCTGATCACGGCGGGCGCGATCCTGCTGTCGGTGGGGGCGATCGGCTTCCGGGCCACGTCCGACCAGCCGGACGCCAACATCGGCGCGGGGTTCGCCCTCCTCGCCGGGCCCTACGTCGTCGGCCTCGGCCTGGTGTTCGCGTTGTCGGCCGGCCTGACCCACCTCACGACGCGCCGCCGCTGAAGCTCCACAGCGCCGCGGGCAGGTGATCGGCCAGGTCGGCGAGGTACTGCGCTTCGGCGGTGACGTTCTGCCGGGTCGCGCAGCCCGGGCCCCAGGTCCGCGCGGCGCCGTGCTCGACGACGACCTCCCGCTGCCCGAAGCGCGGGTTCGCCGCGAGCCACCGGGCCAGCTCGGCGTCGAGGGCCGAGCCCGGCGGCAGGGTCGGCATCGACACCGGCCGGCCCGGGACGATCCGCAGCTCCGGGCCCGGCGGGACCCGCACCTGGGTGACGTGCAGGTCGCGGAAGTACGTGTGGTCGTCGAAGTGCCGGTAGGACTCGCGCGTGTCGATCGCCAGCACCGGCCGGTCGCCGAGGCGGAACTCGACCCAGGGATCGGCCGGCGGCCCGGTCAGCGGTCGCCCGGCCGGGTGAACCACACCGAAGCTGGGGGAGCCGCCATCGTCACCGCTGCCGAACGTGCCGCCGCGCTCCGCCGCGAACGCCCGGAACCAGTGGCTGGCCCGGCTCGCGGCGGCCTTGCGCTGCGACCGCCACCAGAGGGCGGCGGCCACCGCGGCCACCACCACGAGCACGCCGATCGTGAAGAGCGTCTGCATCGTCAGAAGTCCAGGTCCTCGCGGGTCTCCTCGACGGACTGGTCCCGGCCGGTCCCGTCGTAGCCGCTCGCCTTCTTGGCGTTCTTGACGTGGCTGGTGAGCTTGCCGAGGTGGTCGTTCACCGTCTTGGCCGGGTTGTCGCCGGGATCGGCCGGGTTGTAGCCGAGCACGCCCTTGACCGCCGCTTCGCCACCCTTCTTCAGCGCTTCGGTGGCGCCGGCCTTCAGCATCGTCTTCGTGTAGTCGACCTTCCCGGCGGCGTCGAGCACGGGGTTCTCGAACGCCTTCGCCCAGCGCTTGCCGATCAGGCCCTGGTCGCCGACGGCCTTCTGGAGCAGGTCCTTGCCCTCGTTCTCCTCGGCGATCTTCGTCAGGGACTTGCCCAGGGTGGTCGTGGCGAACTTCTGCTGCAGCTTCCGGAGCCAGTCGAGCACCTTCTGCAGCAGCTCACGCAGCTTGTTCACCTTCTGCGTGGTCTTCGCGGTCGTCTGGGCGGCCTTGACCTCGGTCACCGGGGCGGCGGCGGACAGCGAGGCCCCGCAGGTCGGCACCGCGGCGGCCAGCGCGGGCACCCACAGCAGGATCAGCCAGGTCACGAACTCGGTGAGGATCGCCTTGATCAGGTCCTCGGCGAAGCTCATCAGCATGCTGTTCAGCTGCAGCATCCGGGCGAGGTCACCGGACTTCCCGGCGACGCCTTCGATGCCGTGCGCGAACTCGCCCAGCGCGGCCTTCGCCGCGTTGCTCGCGTCGCCCTCCCAGTCCTTCAGGGACTCGTCGGCGACCTCGGCGAAGTTCCTGGCCAGCTGGTCGAGCCCGGTGGCGATCGCGCCGAAGTTCTCCGCCGCGACGCCCAGCGCGGGCCCGTCGCCGCTGACGAAGTGGATCGCGTCCTGGATCGGCTGGACCGCGTTGACCAGGAAGTTCAGCCCCTGCCCGACCAGCCAGCCGAGCGGGTCGGTGGCGATGTCGGTGATGGTGCTGGAACTCGACTGGATGAAACTCGCGGTGTCCGTCGCGATGGTGCCGAGTGCGAGCGTGATGTCGGCGCCGTCGGGCTGCGGCGCGAAGACCGCCTTCGTCACCGAGACCGCGTCCTTGCCGACGGTGACGGCGCTGCCGGCGAAGGGGATCGCCTTCACCGCGTTGCCGGTGTTGACGCCGAGCACGGTGTTCGGGTCGTCGGACTTGACGGTGATCCCGCGCGCGACGTCTTCGACCTCGGCCATGGCGTTCCCCTCAGTGCTTTCCCGGGCCGTCGAGCAGGGTCTCGACCTGGCCGAAGAAGGTTTTGTGGTCGTCTTCGACGCCTTGGTAGACGTTCGCCGCGTCAGTCAGCTTCGCCTGCGCCGAGGCGAGCCCGTCCGCGATGGAGGCCAGCAGGGACTGCAGCTCGCGCAGGGTGTCGTCGTAGCCGCCCTTGGTGAAGACGCCGACGACGCCCCACGACTTGTCACCGACGTCGGCCTGGCTCACCTTTTCGGTGATCTTCGCGCCCTGCTCGCGGTATTTGCCCAGGTCGCCGACGTACTTGTGCAGCGCGTCCACCCGGACGCGGTAGCCGCCGCCCATCAGTCCTCCTCGTCGAACAGGTTCCGCAGGAACCGGTCGCCCGCCGACGGGCCCGCGGCGGGTGGCGCGGCCGGCGGATCGGCCGGGCGCAGCACCCGCTGTTCCGAGAAGTCTTCGGGCGCTCGCTCTTCCGGCAGCTTCGCCCGCAGCTCTTCGACGGTGGTCCCGAACGCCACGGCCTGCGTCTCCAGGACCTGGTCGACGAGGCCGAGGTCGTCGCCCATGTTTTCCTCGACGATGACGGCCTGCCGCCGCGCCGCCTCGCCGACGGCTTCCCGGAGCGTCGCCAGCAGCGTGGCGGAGAGGGCCCGGGGCCCCTTGGCGAGCGCGGCCTCGGTGAACTCGACGTCCAGGACGGCCCCGCCGGGCCCGGTGACGACGGTGACGCCCCCGTCTGCCGAAGAGGCGCTCGCCCGCAGTCCGGCGAGCTGCTGCTGCATGGTCCCCAGCCCGGCGAACCGGTCATCGGCGTTGCGCACGCCGGCCCGGAACCGTTCGAACTCGGCCACCAGGTGCTCGAACTCGGCCGTCATGTCCCGTCCCTTCCCGCTGCGTGCCGACCCATCGTGACGCCTCGACCGCACTGTGACGCACGGAACGCCCGATCCGATCCCACTGCATCACCCGGCCGGGTAATGGGTAGGTTGCGGCCGGAGAGGGAAGCAGGGGACGACGCGCGAGGAGTGTGTGATGACCAGCACCGAAGGGGCCACCGGCCCGTCCGAGGAACCGAAGTCGACGGGCAGCCACGCGGCCCCGGAGGGAGCGGGCGTCCACCCGCTGATCGACCTGTCCCGCGACCCGAACCCGGGCAAGCCGGACCACGCCAAGCCGGACGAGGACTGACCCAGCGGCCTTTCGACACACAGGAGCTGGGTGGTCATCCCGTCGCCTGAGGCCGTCAAATCACTTTGAGCCGGGCCCGCAACACAGAGCGCAACGCGCGGGTGACAGCGCGAGATTGCGGGCCCGGCTCAAAGTGATAGGCCTCAATCAGGCGACGGGATGACCACCCAGCGGCCCACCTCGTTAACGTGAGGTGGCAGCGGGACGAGGGGTCATCCCGGAGCCTGCCCGTCCGGCGAGGACATGTCTTTAGAGCTGCGGCAGAAAGATCTGCCGCGGCTTTGCTCTGCCGTGGCAGGGGAGCGGGTCCGACCTCCCCCGCCCCTCCGGTGGGATTTTCAGCCGCCGGTCGGGTTTGTCAAGGCGGGAAAGCGTGCCTTGACAAACCCGAC
>NZ_JBFANY010000021.1:0-171831 GCF_040674975.1 Amycolatopsis sp. NPDC049688 | reverse complement strand
ATCTCCTACCTCGTCTCCGCCTACTACTCCGCCGCCGTCCTCGTCCCCGACGCCCTCGCCATCCTCGAATCCGCCGAAATCGGCCGGGAGGAGTAGATGCCCGAGCCGACCACGCCACCCCGGGTGCCCGAAGTGGACGGGCGGCCGCCCGTGCTGCCCGCGTCGGCGTTCGGGCCGACCGGGCTCGGCACCACCGCCGCCCGGGTCGTGCCGCAGACCGGCGGCACCCGTCCTCCCGAAGCACCCGAACCCGATCGGCGCGTGAAACCGTGACTGTCACCCGAGAAACGGCGTCGCTGCAGCTGTCCCTGAGCGTCACCGCGGCGCGGACGCTGACCACGACGACCAAGTCGCTGCCGCAGATGCGCGGCATCACCACCCGCTGGCTGCTGTCCCAGCTGCCCTGGGTGGACGTGCCCGCCGGCAGCTACCGGGTGAACCGGCGGCTGACCTACACGATCGGCGACGGCAAGCTCAGCTTCTTCAACACCGGCGCCCGCGTGCAGGTCGTGCCGGCCGAGCTCACGGAACTGGCGCTGCTGCGCGATTTCGGCGACGAGCAGGCGCTCGCCGCGCTGGCGGACGCGTTCGAGCAACGCGAATACGAGGCCGGGGCGACGCTGTTCACCGCCGGCACGCCGCAGGACATGGTCGTGCTCATCGCGCACGGCAAGGTCACCCGGCACACGACCGGCGAGTACGGCGACGACGTCCACCTCGGCACCGCCGCCGACGGCGACCACTTCGGCGAAGAACTCCTCGGCAGCGACGCCGGCACGTGGCCGTTCACCGCGCGGGCGGCCACCCGCGTCATCGCGCTGGTGCTGCCCGCCACGGCCTACGCGCGGCTCAACGGCCGCTCCGAGTCCCTCCGCACCCATGTCGCGGAAGCCCTGTCCCGGCCGCGGAAACCCCAGAACGCCAAGGGTGAAGCGGCGATCGACCTGACCGCCGGGCACGACGGGGAGCCGATCCTGCCCGGCACCTACGTCGACTACGACCCTTCACCGCGCGAGTACGACCTCGCCGTCGCGCAGACGCTGCTGCACGTCCACACGCGCGTCGCCGACCTCTACAACCAGCCGATGAACCAGCTCGAACAGCAGCTGCGGCTGACCGTGGAGGCCCTGCGGGAGCGGCAGGAACACGAGCTGGTCAACAACACCGACTTCGGCTTGCTGCACAACGCGGACCTCAAGCAGCGCATCACCACCCGCACCGGGCCGCCGACCCCGCACGACCTGGACGACCTGCTCACCCGGCGGCGCAAGACCCGGTTCTTCCTCGCGCACCCGCAGGCCATCGCCGCGTTCGGCCGCGAGTGCACCGCCCGCCGCGTCTACCCGGACACGACGACCCTCGACGGCCGCCGCGTCACCGCCTGGCGCGGCGTCCCGATGCTGCCGTGCGACAAGATCCCGATCAGCCCCGCCGGCACCACGTCCATCCTCGCGCTGCGCACCGGCGAAGCCGACGCCGGCGTCATCGGCCTGCGTCCGGAGTCCCTGCCGGACGAATACCAGCCGGGGCTGAACGTGCGGTTCGTCGGGACGAACGAACGGGCCGTCACGACGTACCTGGTGAGTGCCTACCACTCCGCCGCCGTGCTGGTGCCCGACGCCCTCGGCGTCCTGGACGACGTCCAGATCGGCCTCTCATGACGGCGATGAACACGCGCACCGCGGCCCGTCCCCTCGCCGACGTCCTCGCGTGGAGCAAGGGCCTGGCCGAGCCGGCGCTGCGGGCCGCCGCCGACCGGCTGCCGGAAGCGATGCGGCGGATCGCCGGCTACCACTTCGGCTGGTGGGACGCGGACGGGCGGCCGGCATCGGCCGACGGCGGAAAGGCGCTGCGGCCGGCCCTGGTGCTGCTGTGCGCGGAAGCGGCGGGCGGCGACCCGGCCGACGCCGTCCCCACCGCCGTCGCGGTCGAGCTGGTGCACAACTTTTCGCTGCTGCACGACGACGTCATGGACGGCGACACGACCCGGCGGCACCGCCCGACGGCGTGGACGGTGTTCGGCATCGGGCCGGCGGTGCTGGCCGGGGACGCGCTGCTGAGCCTGGCGTTCGAGGTGCTGGCCCCGAGCGGCGCGGCGAACGCGCGGCTGCTGTCGGCCGCGGTGCTGGCCCTGAACGAGGGCCAGGCCGCGGACCTCGACTTCGAGCAGCGCGACGACGTCACCCCCGCCGAGTGCGTGCGGATGGCGGAGGGCAAGACGGCGGCCCTGCTGGGCGCGGCCTGCGCGCTCGGAGCGGCGTCCGGGCCGCGCGGCGGGGACGGCTTCGGCGCGTTCGGCCGGGCGCTCGGGCTGGCGTTCCAGCACATCGACGACCTGCTCGGCATCTGGGGCGACCCGGCCGTCACCGGCAAGCCGGTGTACTCGGACCTGCAGAACCGCAAGAAGTCCCTGCCGGTGGTGACGGCCCTGTGTTCGGGCACGGACGCGGGCGCGGAACTCGCCGCCCTCTACGCCCGCCGCGACCCCCTCGGCCCGGCGGACCTGGCCCGCGCGGCCACCCTGGTGGAAGCCGCGGGCGGCCGCCAGTGGAGCCAAGCCCAGGCCGACGCCCTCCTGGCCAAGGCCCTCCGCGACCTCACCGCAGCAACCCCCACCCCCCGTGCCGCCGCCGAACTCACGTCCCTGGCCCGCCTGATCACCACCCGCACCCACTGAGCTGTGACGGAGGCGCCGACACGCGTGATTACAACGCCAACTCACGTGATCGGAGGGTCAACACGGCTCACCCGGCTGCCTGCCGCCGTGTCGACCCTTCAATCACGCGTGTCGACTCTCCAGTCACGCGTGTCGACCGTTACTTGCCGGGGCGGGTTAGGCCGGATTTGTCCGCGTTGAGGCTCAGGATGTTCTTGTCGGTGTCCTGGAGGGCCTTGGTTACCTGGGCCGACGGTGGGGATGTCGACAAGTCGATCAGGCGGATGGGGGTGTCCAGCTTGATCAGGGTCGGGATGTACTCGGCCTTGTCGACCTTCCAGCGGTCGCCGTCGCGGACGAAGCGGAAGCGGGCCGCCGCGCCTTCCTCCGTGTCGCCCTTGGGTTCCGAGTGGCGGGCGACGCTGTTGCCGAGCCCGTAGGCCACCCACTTGCCGCCGATCTTCTCGAACGGCTGGACCACGTGGGCGTGGTGGCCGACGATCAGGTCGATGTCGTCCGACGCCAGCAGCTTCTTGGCCTGCGACCGCTGTTCGGCCGTCGGCTCGTGCTGGTACTCGACCCCCCAGTGCAGGCTCGCGATCACGACCTGCGCCCCGGCCTCGCGGGCCTTGCGAGCTGCCGCCAGCACGTCTTCGACGTCGATCTGGTTGGCCAGCCACGGCTTCCCGGCCGGCACCTTGATGCCGTTGAACCCGAACGCGTACGACACCTGCGCGACCTTGACCCCGCGGACGTCGAGGATCAGCGGTTTCGCGGCCTCGGCGGCCGACCGCGCCGAGCCGGTGTGCTTGAGGCCCACGTCGTCGAGCTTGCCGAGGGTGCGGGTGACGCCCTCGTCGCCCTGGTCGATCGTGTGGTTGGACGACGTCGAGCAGGTGTCGTAGCCGGTGTCCTTGATGGCGTCGGCGATCTCCGGCGGCGCGCTGAACGACGGGTACCCGCTGTACGGGCCGCCTTCGGGCGCCAGCGGCGTCTCGAGGTGGCAGATGCCGAGGTCGGCGCCGGAGATCAGCGGCTTGATCCCGGCCAGCAGCGGCCGGTAGTCGATCTTCCCGCCGCCGTCGGCCTCGGCCTGCTCGGTCAGTGCCGGGTGGATCAGGACGTCGCCGGTCGCGACGACGCTGAACGACCCCTCGGGCGCGGCGGCCCCCGAAGCCGGAGCCGCCGATTCCGGGAACGGCGTCGGGGCCGGCCCCTGCTGCGGCGGGCTGCTGCAGGCGGCCGCCAGGACGGCGATACCGGCGAGCGCGGCGACGCGGTGCTTCCTCATCGGTCCCCCTAACGTGGTCCGGCCATCCTGCCAGCCGGACGAATCGGGCAGGGACACCGTCCGGCTCCCGCACCGAACATCCACCACAGTCGACAACACCGATCAGAACATTCGCACAGGACAAAACCGGACAACGCGCAGGACAGACGCGAAAAAATACGATAAATGAAGCCCCCGCTTGCCACGATGCAACTACGCAGAGTAGGTCTCGCTCCGCTAACTGCGCCTTGACGCTCCTCGAACGGGTGTTTTGTAATACGAGTCACTTCGTGGCGCCCGGCGTGCCACGTGAACCCCCGGCCTCCTTGGGAGCAACGATGTCCCCACACTCGCACAGGCTGCGTGCCTGGAGCGCTGTTGGTTGTTGTTTGATTTCCGGCGCTCTGCTCGCCTCCTGCTCCTCCGGCAAGGACACCGCGGCACCGCAGCAGCAGGCGCCGTCGAACGGCAAGATCACCCTCTACTACCTGCAGAAACAGGGCGACCAGCAGTACTTCGTCGAACAGGCGCAGGGCGCCCAGGAGAAGGCGAAGGAGCTCGGCGTCGAGCTCAAGGTGGTCAACCTCGGCCAGGACGCCAACAAGGCGATCACCGAACTCGACGCCGCGGTCGCCCAGGGCGCCAACGGCGTCGCCATCGTCGTCCCGGACCAGGCCATCGGCCCGCAGGTGATCGACAAGGCCAAGAGCGCGGGCATCCCGCTGATCGCCTCCGACGACGTCATCAAGGACGGCACCGGCGCGAAGGCCCCGTTCGTCGGCTTCAACGGCAGCCAGATGGGCGACTCGGTCGGCACCGAAGCCGGGAAGCTGTTCAAGGCCGCCGGCTGGACCGCCGCCGACACGAAGATCATCAGCGCGTTCAAGCAGGACCTGACCGTCTGCACCGACCGCGTCAACGCCGCGAAGGCCGCGTTCGCCAAGTCCGCGGGCGCGGACGTCCCGGTGATCAACGTCGGCACCGACAACTCCCCGGTCGACGCGCAGAACAAGTCCGGCGCGGTGATCGGCTCCAACCCGGGCGTCAAGCACTGGGTCGTCTGGGGCTGCAACGACGAGAACGAGACCGGCGTCGTCACCGCGCTGGCCAACTCCGGCGTGCAGGCGAACAACATCATCGGCGTCGGGCTCGGCGCGTACCTCACCTGCAAGGACTGGGCCGCGGGCAAGGACACCGGCAACAAGGCCGCGCTCTACATCTCCGGCGCCGAGGTCGGCCGCTCGGCGATCCAGGTGCTGGTCGACAAGGTGAAGAACGGCAAGGACCTGCCCGCGGAGACGATCGCCAAGACCACGATCGTCAACAAGGACAACTACAAGCAGGCCGGCGTCAACTGCACCTGACCGACCCCCTCGTGAGTGCGTAACAGTGTTCTAACACTGTTACGCACTCACGACTGCCGTACGGAAGGCGACCATGTCCAGTTCTCCTCCCGCGCTCGCCGTCGAGGGCATCGGCAAGCGCTTCTCCGGGGTCACCGCCCTCGACGACGTCTCGCTGGAGTTCCGCTCCGGCGAAGTCCTGGCCCTGATGGGCGAGAACGGCGCCGGCAAGTCGACGCTGCTGCGCGTGCTGTCCGGCGACCAGGGCCCGGACGACGGCCGCCTGCTGCTGGACGGCACCGAGGTCACCTTCGACACCCCGCGCGCGGCGATGGCCGCCGGGGTGCGCGTGATCTACCAGGAACCCGAGATCATCCCGCACGTTTCGGTGGCGGAGAACGTCTTCGTCGGCGAGCTCCCGGCGAAGGCCCGCGTGTTCAACCGCCGCACGCTCACCAAGGCCACCCACGACGCCCTGGCCGAGTACGGCTTCGAAGGCGTCCTCAACCCGGCGACGCTCGGCGTGGCGCTCTCCCCCGCGCAGCGGCAGCTCGTCGAGATCCTGCGCGTGCTCACCGCGGCCACGCCACCGCGCGTGATCGCCTTCGACGAGCCGACGTCGTCGCTGTCCGAGCACGAGGTCGAGGCGCTGTTCCGGCTGATCGGGCGGCTGCGCGACAGCGGCGTCGCGGTCGTCTACGTCTCGCACCGGATGAAGGAGATCTTCCAGCTCGCCGACCGCGTCGCCGTGCTGCGCGACGGCAAGCTCGTCGGCGTCCAGCAGGCCGCCGAGACCGACGAACCGAGCCTGGTGCGGATGATGATCGGGCGTGACCTCTCGGCGCTCGAGCGCCGGACCACGCAGGACACCGGCAACGTCGTGCTGAAGCTCGACGACGTCACCACCGACGACGTCACCGGCATCTCGCTGCAGGTCCGCGCGGGCGAGGTCGTCTGCCTGGCCGGACTGGTCGGTGCCGGGCGTTCCGAACTGGCCCGCGCGATCGTCGGCGACCTGCCGATCCGGTCGGGGACCGTCGAACTCGACGGCAAACGGCTGCGCGCGCACAACCCGGGTGACGCCGTGAAGGCGGGTATCGGCTTCGCGCCCGAAGAGCGCAAGACGGACGCGTTGCTGATGCAGCGGTCCGTACGCGACAACATCTCCATCGCCGTCCTGGACCGGCTTCGCCGCTTCCGGGTCGTGAAGCGGGCGAAGGAACGCGCGCTCGTCGAGGAGTACGTACGCGACCTTCGCGTGCGGACACCGTCGATGGAGCAGGAAGTGCGCAAGCTTTCCGGCGGCAACCAGCAGAAGGCCGTGCTCGCGCGCTGGCTCGCGCGGCGGCCGAAGCTGCTGATCCTCGACGAGCCGACCCGCGGGGTCGACGTCGGCGCGAAGGCCGAGATCTACCGGATCATCGACGGCCTCGCCGCGGAAGGCATCGCGCTGCTGGTCATCTCCTCCGACCTGCCCGAGGTGCTGACGCTGGCCGACCGCATCCTCGTCATGCGAGCCGGGCGCCTGGCCGGCGAGATCGGCCGCGAAGAGGCGACCGAAGAGGCCGTGCTGACCCTCGCCATCCCCGAAACCGAACCAGCCGTGGAAGAAGCCCAGGAGATCGGCGCATGAGCACCCCCACCAAGGAAACGTCGGCCCCCTCCGCGCCGCCGCAGCCCAGCGCTGCCCGCCGGGTGCTGACCGGCATCGGCGTGCAGAACTCCAGCCTGATCATCACGCTGATCGCGCTGGTGATCCTGCTGAGCGTGCTGAACGAGAACTTCTTCCGCACCAACAACCTGCTGCTGATCGGCAGCGCGATCACCATCATGGGGCTGCTGGCCCTGGTCCAGACCCTGGTGATCATCCTGGGCGCACTGGACATCTCGGTCGGCTCGATGGCCGGGCTCGCTTCGGTCATCTCCGCGATGGTGTTCACCTCGACCGGCAACGCCGAGGTCGGCATCCTCGCCGCGGTCGGGGTCGGCATCCTCTGCGGCCTGGTCAACGGCATGATCATCATCTTCGGCCGGGTCAACCCGGTGGTCGCGACGCTGGCCATGCTCGCCACCTACAAGGGCATCGCGCAGGTCATTTCGGACGGCAAGTCGCAGGGCTACACCGGCGGTGACGACCTGTTCATCTTCCTGGCCAAGGGGTCCGTGCTCGGGCTGCCGTCGCTGGTGTGGGTGTTCCTGATCGTCGCAGCGCTGCTCCACTTCCTGCTCAAGTACACCGACATCGGCCGCAACGTCTACGCCATCGGCGGCAACGACACCGCCGCCCGGCTGGCCGGCATCAACATCAACCGGTACATCATCGGCGTCTACGCCCTCGCCGGCGTGGTGGCGGCGGTCGCGGGCATCCTGATCACCGCGCGCACCGGCTCCGGCCAGCCGGTCTCCGGCTCCGAAGGCCTGGAACTGCAGGCCGTCACCGGCGCCGCGCTGGGCGGGACGATGCTCAAGGGCGGCCGCGGGTCGATCATTTCGACCGTGCTCGCAGTGATCATCCTGGGCGTGCTCGACAACGGCATGTCCGGGCTGGGCATCAACCCGTTCTGGCAGAACGTCGCCCACGGCGCCCTGCTGGTGATCGCGGTCGTGCTGCAGCAGCTGCGCAGCGGGGAGCGGCGCGTCGGCCTGCCGGAGTGAACCTCCACGCGCGCATCGTCGACGAACTGGGCCGGCTCATCGTCGAAGGCGTCCTCGGGGACGGGCAGCCACTCGTCCCCGAGGAGCTCGGCCGCCGGTTCTCCGCGTCCCGCACGGTGGTCCGCGAGGCGTTGCGCGTGCTCGAGTCCAAGGGCATGGTCACCGCGCGCCCGCGGGTCGGGACCTGGACGCTGCCACCCGAGGCGTGGGACGCGATCGACCCGGACGTCATCGCCTGGCGCGTCGGTGGCCCCGGCGGCCGCGAACACCTGCGGGAGCTGCTGGAGCTGCGGCTGGCCATCGAACCCCAGGCGGCGCGGATGGCGGCGCGGCACCGGCGTCCCGACGAGCTCTCGGCGATGGCGGCGGCCTACGCGCAGATGGCCGACGCGGTCGAACACGCCGACGGCGAGGCGTTCCGGGACGCCGATTCGCGGTTCCACGCGGCCCTGGTCCGGGCATCGGGCAACACGCTGATCGCCCAACTGCAGGTACCGGTGGTCGCCGCGCTGAAGGCGCACAGCGAGCCGATGGAGCTCGTGGCGCATTCCCGGGTGCTGACGCTGGTGCTCGCGAAGAACGCCGACGGCGCCGAATCCGCGTCCCGCCGATTGCTGGAAACCGTTGCGGCGTACCGGTGATCGGTACCTTGACACGCTAACCGGGACGCGCTTGACTCGCTGCGGATGACCGCCGCCATGACTTGCTGAGGAGGACGCTTCCATGCGTTTCCCGGGAATTCGCGGTTTCGGCGTGCTCGCGGCCACGGCGGTGGCGGGCAGTCTCCTGACGGCCCCGGTGGCCACCGCCGCGACCTGCACGGTTTCCGACGAAATGGTGTCCGCGGGCAACTACTGGGTGGCCAACGGGACCAACCTCGACGCGCCGGACTGGCAGAACGCGACGTTCCACGTCGGCAACCTGGCACTGGTCCGGACCACCGGCCAGTCCAACCACAAGACGTATCCGTGGGCGCAGGCCAACAAGTACCTGCTGCCGGAGGACCCGAAGCGGCCGTTCTTCCCGGACAACCAGGCCGCCGGCGAGGCGTACCTGGACCTGTACACCTACTTCCACCCGGAAATCCCCCTGGATTCGATCCGCACGCGGATCCAGGCGGAGGTGGCGTCGGTGCAGGCGGGTCACCGCGACTACTGGAACTACGTCGACGCGCTGAACATGGCGATGCCGTCGTTCGCCCGGATGAGCCTGATCGACCACGATCCGTCCTATTTGGACGCTATGCAGTCGTTGTTCTCTTACTCGGAACACAAGCTGTTCAACGAGTTCACCGGCCTCTGGTACCGCGACGCGCGGTTCAAGGGCTCGGGCGTGTTCTGGTCCCGCGGCAACGGCTGGGCCCTGGCGGCGTTGACGAAGGTCCTGCAGGTGCTGCCGGCCGACGACCCGCGCCGGCCGGAATACCTGCGGGTGTACCAGAAGATGGCGGCGACGCTGGCGCTGGTCCAGCGGCGTGACGGCTTCTGGAACTCGGACCTGCTGAACCCGTGGGACCACGGCGGCCCGGAGACGAGCGGCACGGCGTTCTTCACGTTCGGCATCGGCTGGGGCATCACGGCGGGCATCCTCGACGCGGCCCGCTACCGCCCGGTGGTGGACAAGGCGTGGACGGCGTTGTCGACGAAGGCGTTGCAGCCGAGCGGCCTGGTGGGCTACGTCCAGCCGGTCGGCGACCGCCCGGCGACAGCTCACGCCACCGACACCGCGGCCTACGGCGTGGGTGCGTTCCTGCTGGCGGGCCAGCAGGTGGCCAAGCTGCAGGGTTGCTCGGCGGCGTAGCGGCTACTTCAGGCAGTCTCCGGGGTCGCCGCGGGTCAGGGCGGGGTCCGACTGGGAGAAGGTGCGGGCCACGCCGGGGCCGGAGGAACGGTGTTCGAAGCGGACCGTCACCCGGCCGTGGCCCGCGCCCTGGACCCAGCCCGTGCCGAACTCCTCGTGGACCACGTCGTCGCCCTGACGCCACTCCGAAGGCGCCGCGGGTGCCGGTGCCGAGACCACCGTCGACGTCGGCGGCGCCGGAGGGGCGGCCAGGGAGAACAGCGCGTCCTGGTGCGGCACCGAAAGACCGCTGTAGGCCACCCCCGCCAGGCGGATGCCGCCGAACTCCGCCGGGTCGATCAGCAGCCTCTCGGCCGTCGCCGACAGCTCGGCCAGGTCGTCCGTGGGCGCCGAGATCGTCTCCGAGCGGGTCACCGTGTGCATGTCCGTGTGGCGCAGCTTGATCACCACCGTCCGCGCCACCCGGCCGGCCTTGAGCAGGCGCTGGTGCGCGCCCACCGCGATCCGGCGAACCTCCGCCGTCAACGTGGGCAGGTCCTTGATGTCGGTGTCGAACGTCGTTTCCGCGCTGACCTGCTTGGTTTCGGCGCGGCCCGCCACCGGGCGGTCGTCCACGCCGGTCGCCAGCCGCCGCAGGTCGCGGCCGACCACGCCGCCGAGGGTGGCCACCGCGTCCGGTTCGGACAGTGCCGCCAGCTGGCCGAGCGTCTGGACGCCGATGAACCGCAGCTTGCCCTCGGCGACCGGGCCGATGCCCCACAGCGCGCGCACCGGCAGCGGCGCGAGGAACTCCCGTTCGGTGCCCTGCGGCACCACCAGCAGCCCGTCCGGCTTGGCCTCGTCGGAGGCGATCTTCGCGATCTGCTTGCCGTTGCCCGCCCCGATCGACGCCACCAGCCCGGTCTCGGAGCGAATGCGCGCCCGCAGAGAAGCACAGAACGCCGTGACCTCGTCCAACGAAGCCCCGGCCAGCGAAGGCGGCTCGGCGAAAGCTTCGTCGAGGGAGATCTTCTCCAGCACCGGCGCGACTTCCGTGACGACGGCGAAGACGTCCTGGCTGAGCCGTTCGTAGACGCGGAACCGCGGCGGCACGATCACGCCGTTCGCCGGCAGCAGCCGCCGCGCCTGCGACATCGGCATCGCCGAGCGGATGCCGAACACGCGCGACTCGTAGCTCGCGCCGGCGACGACCCCGCGCGGCCCGAGCCCGCCGACGAGCACCGGGCGCCCGGCCAGCGTCGGGCGGGTGAGCTGCTCGGCCGACGCGTAGAAGGCGTCCAGGTCGAGGTGGATCACCCAGCGGCCCACGTCAGTCGCCGCCGGTGGCGTCCAGCAGCTGGTGCAGCGCCTTGGTGTAGCTCTCGAACGCGGCCCGCCCGGCCGTGGTCAGCCGCACCAGGGTGACCGGTGTCCGGTGCTCGTAGGCCTTGGTGATCTCGACGTACTCGGCGTCCTCGAGCTTGCGCAGGTGGGTCGAAAGGTTGCCGGCGGTCATGTCCAGGAGCTGCTGCAGCCGCGGGAAGGTGATCTGGTCGCCGGCGCGCAGCCCGGCGAGCGCGACCGTGACCCGCAGCCGCGCCTGGGCGTGGATGACGGGGTCGAGCTGCGGCAGTTCGCTCATCGGCCGGTCTTCTCGCGGACGAAGTAGACGATCGCGCCGAGCAGGAAGCCGCCGCCCCCGCAGACGGTGAGCACGAGGAAGTTCGCCGGGTAGCCGACCAGCACGCTCAGTGCGGCCGACACGATCATCCACGCGCCGAGGCCGTACATGAGCTTGTCCTGCCACACCATGCCACCCGCGAGGTACATCACGCCGGTGAGCAGCAGCCACGTGCCGGTCCACAGCAGCGAAACCTGGTCCGTCGACAGGGCCTGGAACCCGGTGATCCGGATGTCGACGACCATCAGCCCGATCGAGCCGAGCGCCCAGCCGTAGCCGTACATCGCGCCCACCGTGCGGGACGGCCCGCGGATCCCGCGGCCGGTGCGGATGCTGGTGTAGGCCGAGTAGGCGACGGCGCCGAGGAACAGCACCGGGACGACGATGCCGCCGGCGACCCAGCCGGGCACCCCCACACCGGGCCGCGTCGTGACGTAGGTGAAGCCCCAGCCGACGATCCAGGCGAGGGCCCAGGCCGCGAGCATCCGCGCCGGGCCCCCGCCCAGTTCCCGGCGGGTCCGCCGGTCCTGCTGGGCGATCAGGTTCAGCGACTCCTCGGCCGACATCGGCTCGTCTTCCACCTGGTTCGCCCTCCTCCCGTGCAGACCCCTCAACGCTGCACGGAAGCTAACACGCAATCAGAGCCGGGCCGTGTCCAGCCGGAACCGGCGCACCACGACCAGCGCGGGCACGACCAGCCAGCCCGCCAGCACCAGGACCGCGACCCACGTCCCGGAGGTGTGCGTCAGCGGGTCGAGGCCGACTCGGCGCAGCCAGTAGGTGGGCGTGAAGTGCGCCACCGCCGACATCCAGCCGGGCAGGATCTCCAGGGGGATCCACAGGCCGCCGAGCATGCCGAGCGGCATCATCAGGGCGCCGGTGACCGCGCCGACCGTGTCCCCCTTGCCGAACAGGCCGATCGCCAGGCCGAGGACGGCGAACGGGAGCGTGGCCGCCCACAGGAAGACCAGCTGCCAGCCCCACTCGGCCATCGTGAGGGGCTCCCCGCGCAGGTAGCCGACGAGGAAGATGGCCACCAGCACCGGCAGCGCGACGGCCATCGCCGACGCGACCTTGACGGCCAGGTAGCCCGGGCCGCGCATCGGCGTCAGCCGCAGCTGCCGCTGCCAGCCGTCCGTGCGTTCCTGCGCCACCCGGGTGCCGGTGAACAGCGCACCGCCGCTGGCGCCGTACGCGGCCATGCCGATCATCGTCTGGGTGCTCGAATGCAGGCCGTTGTCGAGCACGTAGTCGCCGAAGATGGCGCCGAAGAGCAGGTACATCGCGACCGGCATGCCGATGGTGAAGATGGTGAACTGCGGGCTGCGGAGGATCCGCTTGATCTCCAGGCTCAGGTACGTCGTGTTCACGCGGCGGCCTCCTCGGCGGTCAGCGCCAGGAAGGCCTCTTCGAGGCCCAGCGCGGTGATTTCGATGTCGGACGCGGCCGGGTGCGCCGCGAGCAGGGCGCGGACGGCGGCGTCGGAGTCGGCGCAGGCCAGCTCGGCGCGGCCGGCGCGCAGCTGGACGCTCGTGACACCCGGCAGGAGCGCCAGGTCGCCCTCGGTGGCGTCCGGGACGACGGCCTTCAGTACCCGGCCGGACACCGCGGCCCGGACTTCGGCGACCGGGCCGTCGGCGACGACGACGCCGTGGCGCATCAGCACGACGCGGTCGGCGTAGTCCTCGGCCTCGGCGAGGTAGTGCGTCGCGAACAGCACGGTCCGGCCGCCCGCGGCGAACTCGCGGATGGCCGCCCAGAACGCGCGCCTGCCGTCGACGTCCATCGCCGCGGTGGGCTCGTCGAGCACGAGCAGCTGCGGGTCACCGGCCAGCGCGAGCGCGAACCGGACGCGCTGCCGTTCGCCGCCGGAAAGCTTGCCGCAGCGGCGGTTCACGAGCTTTTCGAGACCCGCGCGGGCGATCACCTCCGCGGCGGGCAGCGGCTTCTCGTGCGTCGAGACGACCAGGCCGACGATCTCGCCGACGGTGACGTCCGGCAGCAGCGCGCCGTTCTGCATCATCGCGCCGACGAGCCCCCGGTCGACGGCTTCCTGCGGGCTGCCGCCCGCGACGGTGACCTCCCCCGCGTCCGGCTTGGTCAGGCCGAGCAGCATGTCGACGGTGGTCGACTTGCCCGCGCCGTTCGGCCCGAGCAACGCGACGACCTCGCCGCGCGCGACCTCGACCGACACCCCGCCGACCGCGGTGACCTGCCCGAACCGCTTGGTGAGGCGGTGGAGCGCGAACGCCGGTCCCCCAGTCATGGCGTCCTCCTTTCGTGGACTTTGTGCCGCAAAGTTGCTTCGCACTTTGTAACACAAAGTCCACGCGTACTCAAAGCCCCCGGTGCCGGAAAGCACGCGGAGCCCATAAGAAACGGGGTGCCGGGCAGCGTGCCCGGCACCCCGTTCACCAGGGTTTGCGCAGGTCAGCCGGCGAACCGCCCGGCGACCACGCCCGGCGTCGCCGCGACGGCGTCGGCGGTGGCGGCCTTGGCGGCCGTCGGCGCCGGCGGCGTCGGCTGCGGCAGCGGGGCGCACTCGACGTCGGCCGTGCGGCCCGGCTTGCGGGCCGGGAGGGCCCCCGTCAGCAGGTAGTCGGCGATCTTGTCGTCGACACAGGCGTTGCCGCGCGGGGTGATCGCGTGGCTGGTGCCGCCCGGCTCCGCGATCAGCGAAGCGCCCGGGAACCGGCTGCGGATCTCGAGGCTGCCTTCGAACGGCGTCGCCGCGTCGAGCGTCTCGTCGATCATCAGGACGCTCTGCACGCCGCGGCCGTCGACCTTGGTCGGCTTGCCGGCCTTCGCCGGCCAGTACAGGCAGGGCGCGTTGAACCAGGCGTTCTGCCAGGTGAAGTACGGCGCCTTGGTGAAGGTCTTCCAGTTGTCGCGCTTCCACTGGTTCCAGCTCTGCGGCCACTGGACGTCGGTGCACTGAACGGCGAGGTACACCGCGTAGCCGTTGTCGTCGCCGCGGCCGCCGAAGGCCTCGAAGAGCGTCTTCCAGTTCTGCCAGTCACCCTGGTTGACGAACCGGGACAGCGCGTCGCCGAGCAGCGTCCACCGCAGCTGGTAGTAGCTGGCCTGCTGGATGACGTCGAGGATCTCGTCCGGCCCGATCACGCCGCCGGCCGGGTTGAAGGACGTCTTGAGCAGCTGCTCGTTGACCACCCGCTGCACCGCGGCCTGGGTCTTGCCGAGGTGGTAGACGTCGTCGTGCTGGGCGACCCAGCCGAACCAGATCAGGATGTTCTTGTCGAAGGCGATGTCCTGGTTGAGGTTGTCGCCGTACCAGACGCCCCGCGGGTCGACCGTCGAGTCGAGCACCATGCGGCGGACGTTCTGCGGGTACAGCGAGCCGTACACCTGGCCGAGGTAGGTGCCGTAGGAGTAGCCGTAGAAGTTCAGCTGCCGCTGGCCGAGCGCCTTGCGGAGGGAATCCATGTCCTGGACCGTGTCGGTCGTCTTCATGTTCTCCAGCAGCGCGCGCGAGTTGTTCTTGGCGCAGGCTTCGGCGTACCCCTTGGAGCGGTCGAGCCAGGTCTTTTCCAGCTGCGGGGTGAACGGCACGTACTGCGGCCGGTTGTAGTCCATGTAGTTCGGGTCGCAGCTCAGCGCGGGCTTGCTGGCGCCGACCCCGCGCGGGTCGAAGCCGATCCAGTCGTAGGCGTCGCCGGCGTGGTTGGGCACGCGCGGGCCGCGGGTGGCCAGCAGCAGGCCGGACCCGCCGGGGCCGCCGGGGTTGGTCAGCATGACGCCCTGGTACTGCGCGTCGGGCACCTTGTGCTTGACGCGGCTGACGGCGAGCTGAATCTGCTCCCCGCCCGGCCGGCGGTAGTCGAGCGGCACGCCAAGGTACCCGCATTCGGCGCCGGCCTTGACCAGCGTCGGATCGGTGCACGCGCCCCAGGCGATCGACGCCTGTCCCCCGGGTGCGGCCGGCGCGGCGTTCGCGGCGGGCGCGGCCACGAGCGCGGACGCCGTCGCGGCGGCAACCACCGCGGCCATAACGGCACGTCTCACAGTTTTCTCCCTTTCCCCTGCGACTTCGGGCGGGAGAACCCTAGACCCGCCGGGCGCCCGGCGGGACGGTCAAACGGGTGCGCGGCCGCGAATGCCCTACGAAAGGTGGAAATCGGGTGGCGCGGGCGATCCGGGACCCCGTACGGTCGGTTCCATGATCTTCTTCATCCGGCTCCGCCGCGTCTGAGACGGCGTGACCGCCGGGCTCCCCGCCGATCGGGAGGGCCCCTTCACCTGCGCGCCGTCTGGTCTTTCTCCCTTTGAAGGAGCACCATGCTGCGCAAACACATCGTCATGGTCGGCTGCACCGCGCCGAGCCACGTCTACCCGTCGCTGGGCGTGATCGCCGAGCTGGTCCGCCGCGGGCACCGGGTGTCCTACGTCGTCGGGGCGCCGCTGGCGTCGCTGGTCGAGCCGACCGGCGCCGACGTCGTCGGGCACCCGACGTCCTTCCCGCTCGGCGAGGCGGCCGTGTGGCCGGACGAGCCGGCCGAGGCCATGCGGATCTTCCTCGACGAAGCCATCGCGATCCACCCGTCGTTGACCGCCCGGTTCGACGAGGACCGGCCGGATCTGGTGCTGTACGACATCGGCGGGCTGGGGGCGCCGCTGCTGGGGTTGCGGTACGGCGTCCCGGCCGTCCAGCTGTCGCCGACGCTGGTGGCGTGGGAGGGCTACGACGAGGAAATGGCTCCGGTGATGGAGCCGATCAAGACGTCACCGTCCGGAGTGGACTATGCGGCGACGTACGCGGCCTGGCTGGCGTCGCACGGCGTTTCGGCCGATCCCTGGGAGTGGATCGGGCACCCGTCGCGGGTGCTTTCGCTGATCCCGCGGGCGATGCAGCCGCACGCCGACCGGGTGGGGTCGCACGTGCGGTTCGTCGGTCCGTGCCTGGATCCGGCGCGGCTGGCCGACCGGTCGTGGACGCCACCGGCTTCCGGCCGCCCGGTGCTGCTCGTGTCGTTCGGGACGGCGTACAACGACCAGCTTCCGGTGTACCGCGACTGCATCGCGGCGTTCGCTTCCGACTGGCACGTCGTGATGTCGATCGGGAAGCACGTTTCGCCTGCGGCTCTGGGGCCGTTGCCCGGCTCGGTGGAGGTGTACGAGAGCGTGCCGCAACTGGCGGTGCTGGAGGCGGCGTCGGCGTTCATCACGCACGCCGGGATGGGCGGGGCTACGGAAGCGTTGTGGTTCGGGGTGCCGACCGTGGCGATTCCGCAGGCGGCGGACCAGTTCGGCAACGCGGCTCAGCTGGAGGCGCTGGGCGTGGGCCGCCACCTGCCTGCCGAGTCGGTGACGGCCGCATCCCTGCGGTCGGCGGTCGATGAGGTGTCTTCATCGGCTTCGGTGGCTTCGCGGTTGGCCGAACTGAAGGCGGAGATCCGCGGGCACGGCGGGGTTTCCTTCGCCGCGGATGCCGTGGAGTCCTCCCTGGAGTGATCAGCTCCGGAAGCTGCCGTACGAGTTGCTGCTGCCGCTGTTGCCGGATGCGTTCAGCGTGAGCAGGAGGATCAGCAGGACGGTTCCGGCGACCAGGATCGCGATCGCCACCGCGAGCCAGATCTTCGCGCGGCGGGAGAGCTTCTTCTTCTCGGCAGCTTCATCGCTCTCGGCGGCCGTCACCGGCTCGGTGGCGGCCGTCTCCGGGGCGGTCTGCGGCTCGGGCTCGGGCTCGGCCGCGGCTTGCGGCCCGGGCTCGCGCACAGGCGAAGGTTCCGGCTCGGCCGCCGCTTGCGGCTCGGGCTCGGGCTCGGGCTCGGGCTCGGGCTCAGCTTGCCGCCCGGCCGCCACCGGCACCGGCGCGGTCCGCGGCTCGGGCTCGGGCCCGGCGGCGAGTGGCGGCTCCGGCGCATCCACCGCCACCGGCCCCTCGGCCTCGGCCACCCACGCGACCGCCGCGGCCGAGACCGTCCGGCTGTCGTCGTCCACCAGGCGGCGGATCTCCTCCGCCGTCCGCGCCCGGACCAGGTCGTTCCCCACCCGGTTCAGCCGCTTCAACCCCTCCAGCGCGTTCATCCGGTCCGACGCGATCGGGCTCGCCAACCCGTGTCGCAAATACTCCGGCAGCTCCCACCGCGGGTTCCGGGCCAGCACGATCCGGCCCTCCACATCGGACTGGTGCTTGGGCCGCTGCCGCGGCATCTCCGCCACCACCCGCTCGTGGACGTAGCTGTACAGCTCGTCCACCGTCACGTCGCCGTCGCCGTCGAGGTCCGCGCTTCCGTCGCGCAGGCCCGCCACCAGGTGCCGGGTGAACACCGAGCGGGCCGCCGAACCCACCACCGCGTCGCCTTCGAACGAATACTGCGTGGCGTCCGACGCCGTCAGCACCGCGCGGCCGCGGCCCTGGAACCGCTCCAGCGTGTGCACGTCCGTGCCCGCCTTCGCCAGCTTGCCCGCCGGGAACGCGCCGCTGTAGCAACAGTCCAGCACCAGCACCTTCTGCCGCGACGGGCAGCCGGCCATCGCGCGGTCGACCAGCTCCGCCGCCAGTGCCGTGAACATCAGGCTGTCGCGGCGGGTGTTGGCCATCGCCAGGTACAGGCTGCCGTCGTCGTCCTTGACGCCGTGGCCGGTGAAGTACAGCAACGTCAGCTCGTCGCGGCGGCGCCCCCGGTAGAACTCGCCGATCGCCTCGCCCACCACGTGGTGGGGCTGGTCGACCAGGGTCGTCACCTCGAACCCCGCGATCGCCGGGTCGCTCAGCACCGCAGCCAGCTCACGCGCGTCGCCTCCAGGCGCGGTCAAGCGGCGCAACGCCGGGTCGGCGTACGTCTCGGTCGCGATCAGCAGCGCGTGCCGGCTAGCCATGGCGCCGGACGAACGCCTCGATCAGCTGCTGGCGCTCCGCCGACGTCGCCCGCTCCAGCTCGACGGTGTCGCCGTCGATCGTCACCTTGATCTTGTGCTTGCCCGCCTGCCGGCCCAGCCAGTCGCGCAGCGTCTCGACGAGCCCGGGGAACACGCCGCCGGCCGCGCTGAACGCCACCACCAGCGAGCCGATCGTCACCGGGTCCGCGGCCTTCGCGCCCGGCGGGAGCTCGCCCGGCACCGGCAGCAGGTCGACGTCCAGCCCGCCCAGCTCGGCGCGCAGCCGGCGGGCGAGCAGGTCGAACTCTTCGGCGTCCGCCTCGCCGTCCGCTTCGAGCCGGACCAGGGCCCGCGTGTCCGAATCGGTCATGTGCGCCATCGTGCGCCCGGACGGCCGCCGGGACAAGGTCCGATCGGGCAGGGTCAGGCGCGGATTTCGTTGAGGTAGTTGTAGATCGTGTACCGGGTGACGTCGAGGCGCCCGGCCAGGTGGTCGACGGCGTCCTTGATGAGGAAATAACCGGCTTCGTCGAGTTCCCGCACGACGGCCGCCTTGTGGCGCTTCTTCATCAGGTCCACCGGGATCCCGGCCTTCGCGACCGCCCGGTCCACCAGGAACCGCTGCAGGCTGTCGACGTCCGGTGGGAAAGTCTCCGGCTCGCCGTTGCCGCCCGGGGACGCGGCCGGGTCCACGCTGTTGACGCACAGACAGCCGACCGCAACACCGTCGGCGTCCCGCAGGAACAACGTCGACGAGCGGATCGGCCGTCCGTCCGGGCCGTGCGTGCGGTAGTTCGTCAGGTCCTGGGTGGTCCCGCGGCGGACCAGGCCGAGCAGCAGGTCGGTCATCGGGCCGCCGACGCGCCGGCCGGTGAGGTCGCCGGCGATGGCGACGATCGAGTCCGGCAGCCGGCTCAGGTCGTGCAGCAGCACTTCGTTGCCCGGCCCGAGCATCGCCGCGAGCCCCGGGATGGCCGGGACGAGCGCGGTGAGCACCTCGTGGGTCGTCGCGCCCGCGGCCGGAACGACCAGCGGTTCCCGAGGCCGGGTCAGCGTCTCCAGCGCTTCCCGGAGCAGGTCCGCCGCGGCCGCCGGGGTCGAGGCGTGCGGCGAGAGCCGGACGTGCTCGGGCCGCACGGTCGCCGCGATCCCGGCGTTGGCCAGCGCCGCGCCGACCTGCTCGGCGGGGTGGCCGGGCAGGGTGAAGGCCAGGATGCCCGCGCGCCGGTCCACCGCCGACACGACCTCGGCGCCGCACGACGCCAAGACCTCCTCGAAGGAGGCCAGCCGCTCGGCGATCCGGGCCGCGATGGCGCCGACGCCGGCGTCCTCGACCAGCTCGAGGGCTTCGGCGAAGGCGCCGGAGGTGATCGGGCTGAGGTTGGAGATCGACCACGCCTGCGCGGTGCCGTCCGGCGGGTGGATCTCGTCGTCGAACAGCCCCGGGTCGCGGGCGCCGGTCCAGCCGGACAGCACCGGGTCCATCCGCTCCAGTGCGCGGTCGGACAGCACCGCGAAGCCGGTGCCCCAGCCCGCGCGCAGCCACTTCTGGCCGCCGACGACCAGGACGTCGGCGACCTCCCACGGCTCGTCGACGACGCCGAAGCCCTGGATGCCGTCGACGACCAGCAGCCGGTCGCCGGCGACCTCGCGCAGCGCGGCCAGGTCGGCGCGGTAGCCGGTGCGGAAGTCGACGGCGCTGACGCTGACCGTCGTGATCTCCGGCGTCAACGCATCGGCCACCCGCTCGGGCGTGACGTAACCGCTGGTCAGACGGCGGACGCGGAGCCGACCGGCCTGTTCGGCGCGGGCCCACGGGTAGGTGTTGGCCGGGAACTCCGAGGCCGACACGAGCACCTCGCCGGAGCTGTGGAACGCGGCCTGGAACAGGCCGAGGCTGGTGTGCGGGAGCAGGACGGTGTGGTCGGTGTCCGAGCCGGACAGCCGCGCCGCGGCCGCCTTGGCCCGGATCTCCTGCCGCATCAGCTCGTCCACAGTGGACGGACCGGCCGTGGTGGCCTGGTCGAGCAGGGCGGCGGTCGTGTCGAGCACCGCGTGCGACGGCGGGCCGAACCGGGCGAAGTCGAGGTAGCCGGCGGGCTCGTCGAACTGGAGCAGGTACCGGGGCGAAATCCGCGTCACGCGAGGATCCTCGCCAGGAACTGCCGGGTGCGGTCGTGCTTCGGCGCGCTCAGCACCTCCGACGGCGGCCCGGTCTCGACGACGGCGCCGTCGGCCAGGAACACCACCTCGTCGGCGGCCTCCGCGGCGAAGCTCATCTCGTGCGTCACGACGACCATCGTCATCCCCTCCCCCGCCAACGTACTCATCACTTCCAGCACCTCACCGACCAGCTCCGGGTCGAGCGCGGAGGTCGGCTCGTCGAACAGCATCAGCTTCGGTTTCATCGCCAGCGACCGGGCGATCGCCACGCGCTGCTGCTGCCCGCCGGACAGCTGCGCCGGATACGAGTCGGCGCGGTGCGCGAGCCCGACGCGGTCGAGCAGTTCGAGGCCCTGCCGGCGTGCCTCGTCCGGTTTCACCCCCAGGACCCGGATCGGGCCCTCGACGACGTTCTCCAGGGCCGTCCGGTGGGCGAAGAGGTTGAACCGCTGGAACACCATGCCGATGTCCCGCCGCTGCCGGGCGACCTCGCGCTCGCGTAGCTCGTACAGCTTGCCGCCGCGCTGCCGGAAGCCGATGGGCTCGCCGTCGACCCAGATCTGGCCGGCGTCGATCGTCTCGAGGTGGTTGATGCAGCGCAGGAACGTGCTCTTCCCGGCGCCGGACGGGCCGAGCAGGCAGACGACCTGTCCCTTGCGGACCTCCAGGTCGATGCCGCCGAGGACTTCGGTGTGGCCGTAGGACTTCCGGACGCCGACGGCACGCAACAGGGGTTCAGACACGGGCACTCCTCACCAGCGGCACCCCGCGCAACGCCTTGCCGGCGCGGGCGAGCGGACCGCGGTCGGCCTGGCCGAACGCGCGCTCCAGGTAGTGCTGGCCGACACCGGCGACGGTCACCACGACCATGTACCAGACGGCCGCGGCCAGCAGCGTCTCCATCACCAGGAGGTTGTTGGACGAGATGTTGTTGGCCGCGTGGATCAGCTCGGTCACGCCGATCACCGACGCCATCGACGTGCCCTTGAGCATGTTGATGAAGTCGTTGCCGGTCGGCGGGATGATCACGCGCATGGCCTGCGGCAGCACGACCCGGCGCAGGGTCGCGGCCGGCGTCATGCCGATCGACTTGGCGGCTTCGGTCTGTCCACTGTCGACACTGTTCAGCCCGGCCCGGACGATCTCGGCCATGTACGCGCTCTCGTTGAGCGCGAGGCCGAGGAACGCCGCGGTGAATGCGCTGATCAGCACGTTCGTCTGCTCGTGGACCAGGAACGGGATGTCGATCACCGGGAAGACGAGCGCCAGGTTGTACCAGAGGAGGATCTGCAGCAACACGGGCAGCCCGCGGAAGATCCAGATGTAGCCGGCGGCGAACCACCGGGCCACCGGGTTGGCGCTGCGGCGCAGCAGGGCGATGACGATGCCGAGCACGATCGCGACCGCCTGGGACAGCACGGCCAGCACGACGGTGTTGAGCAGGCCGGTCGCCATCACCTTGTAGAACACGAAGTCCGGGACCTGGTCCCACGCGATCTGCGCGTTGCCGAGGGCGACGCCGAGCAGGACGAGCAGCGCGATGATGATCGCGGCGGCGACCCACCGGCCCCAGTGCCGGAGCCGGACGATCGGAAGCGGTTCAGGAGCCGCCATTGATCGCGGCCTCCTTGATCGCCCCCTGCTCGACACCCCACGCCTGCAGGATCTTGCCGTAGGTGCCGTCGGTGATCAGGGCCTGCAGCGCCTTCTGCACGGAGTCGCGCAGGGCCGTGTTGGCCTTGTTGACGCCGATGCCGTACGGGCCGCCGTCGATCGGCTCTCCCGGGACGACCTCGAAGAACTTGCCCTCGCCCGCCGTGCGCGAGATGTAGACGGCGCTGGGCAGGTCGTTGAGGATCGCCTGGACGCGGCCGGTGCGCAGCTGGTTCTGGTTCTGGTTGTCGCTGTCGGTCGCGGTGACGTTGACCGCGGGCTTGCCGGCCTGCGTGCACTTGCTGCTCTGCTCGGCGGCGAACTTCTGGTGGCTGGTGCCCTGCACGACGGCGACGTTCTTGCCGCAGAGCGTGTCCGGGCCGGTGATGCCGTCGGGGTTGCCCTTGCGGATCATGATCGTGATGCCCGAGGTGAAGTAGTCGACGAAGTCGATCTGCGCCTGGCGGGCCTTGGTGTCGTTCATCCCGGCCATGGTGAGGTCGATCCGGCCGGACTGGAGGCTGGTGATCAGCGAGCCGAACGCCATGTCCTGGTGGGTGACGGGGACGCCGAGCTTGGCGGCGATCGCCTTGGCGAGGTCGACTTCGTAGCCGATCGGGGTCTTGCCGTCGGCGGCGTAGAAGTTGTTGGGCGCGGACTGCAGGTTCGACGCCAGGTGCAGCCCGGCCTGCTTGACGGTGTCCGGCAGGGCGGCGTTGAGCTGGGCGTCCTTCTGCACGCCCTGGACGATGGCGGCGGTGTCGGGGATGCCGGAGGCGGGCGCGCCGGCGGCCTGCGACGTCCCGCCCGCGCCGTCCGGACCGCCACCACAGGCCGTCACCAGCAGGGCCAGGCTCGCGAGGGACACCACCGCCTGCACGACACGGGAACGGGACATAACGGACCTCCACTGTTCGGCTGGCCGGAACGCTACAACTCGTTGTTGAAGAGGTCAACTGCCTGTTGAAATCCGAATCGGTGCTAACTTCGCGCCCATGAGCCTGCGGATCGGCATCCTGGGGGCGGCTCGCATCGCCCCGACGGCCCTGATCAAGCCCGCTTCTTCACACCCCGGCGTCTCGGTGGCCGCGATCGCCGCCCGATCGCCCGAGCGCGCGCAAGCGTTTGCGACCAGGCACGGAATCCCGGCCGTACACTCTTCCTACGAGGCGCTCCTGGCGGATCCGGACGTCGACGCGGTGTACAACCCGCTGCCGAACGGCCTCCACGGCCGCTGGACGCGCGCGGCGTTGGCGGCCGGAAAGCACGTCTTGTGCGAGAAGCCGTTCACGGCAAACGCGGCGGAGGCCCGAGAGGTCGCCGCGGTGGCGGCGGCGTCGGACCGCGTGGTGATGGAGGCGTTCCACTACCGCTACCACCCGCTGGCCCTCCGAATCGAGGAGATCGTCGCGTCCGGCGAGCTGGGCGACCTACAGCGCGTCGAGACGGCGTTGTGCTTCCCGCTGCCGAAGTTCTCGGACATCCGCTACAACTACGAACTGGCGGGCGGCGCAACGATGGACGCGGGTTGCTACGCGGTCCACATGGCCCGCGTGTTCGGCGGCGGAGAGACGCCGTCGGTGGTGTCGGCCTCGGCGAAGCTGCGCGACGCGCGGATCGACCGGGCGATGACGGCGGAGCTGCGGTTCCCATCCGGCCACACGGGCCGGATCCAGTGTTCGATGTGGTCGTCTTCGCTGCTGAAGATCAGCGCAAAGGTGACCGGCTCGCGCGGCTCGCTGTCGGCACTGAACCCGGTGGGCCCGCAGGCGTTCCACCGCCTGTCGGTGCGAGTGGGCGAGCATCGCCGAACGGAGAAGTTCCCACGCCGGGCGTCCTACGCGTACCAACTGGACGCATTCGCGGCGGCGGTCCTGAACGGAACCCCGGTGAAAACCTCGCCGGAGGACGCAATCGAGACGATGACCGTGATCGACGAGATCTACCGAGCAGCCAACCTCCCGGTCCGCGAACCCAGCTGAGCCCGCAAGCCGACACAAACTGCCGGCCGGCAACGAAAGCCAACCAACGACGAGGCGGGAAAGCGTGCCTTGACACGGCACCACCGTCCGCGTTCTGGCTTCGTATCGGGGTGGCGGGGGAGGTCTGGGTGGTGTGCCGGTCAGGTTGCTGGGTGCCGGTCTTGCGTCAGAAATGCGTACCCGGGTCGTGAGCCGACCCTCCAGGTACGCCAGCCGACCCTCCAGGTACGCGAGCCGACCCTCTGGGTACGCGCGTCGGCCTTCCGGGTGCGCTGTGGAGCTGGTCGGGAGGCCGGGTCCACCCCGACGGACCCGACCTCCCGGGGGAAGCTCCCGGGTGCGTGCACACCCGGTTGCGAGGCTGCGGCCGGTCCTTCGAGGCTGTCGTGACGCAGGTCATAAGTCAACGCCGCCGAATGGGTGCCGGCCGAGGGTTGCTACCCACGTTCGTGAACGGCGAAACCCCGGTTTCGTGAGAAATTCTCCAGGGCGCACAAAGGGGCGGGCGTCCGAAGACGCCCGCCCCTTGAAGTGCCGATCAGCTGGCGTACGCGCGGAGGCGGTCCGCTCGCTCGCCCTGGCGCAGCTTCGACATGACCTCGCGCTCGATCTGGCGGACGCGCTCGCGGGACAGCCCGAAGTGCTTGCCGATCTGGTCGAGCGTGCGCGGCTGGCCGTCGTCGAGGCCGTAGCGGAGGCGGATCACGTGCTGCTCGCGGTCGTCCAGCGTGGCCAGGACGCGGCGCAGGTCGTCCTGCAGGAGGCCCGAGATCACGGCGCTCTCCGCGTCCGTTGCCTCGGAGTCCTCGATGAAGTCGCCCAGCGGGGCGTCCTCCTCCGTGCCCACCGGCATGTCCAGGCTTACCGGGTCACGCGAGTGGTCGAGCAGGTCCGAGATCTTGTGGGCCGGGATGCCCGACTCGGCCGCCAGCTCCTCGTGCGTGGCGTCACGGCCGAGCTGCTGGTGCAGGTCGCGCTTGATGCGGGCCAGCTTGTTCACCTGTTCCACCAGGTGGACCGGGAGCCGGATGGTGCGGCCCTGGTCGGCCATGCCCCTGGTGATGGCCTGGCGGATCCACCAGGTGGCGTACGTCGAGAACTTGAACCCCTTGGAGTAGTCGAACTTCTCCACCGCGCGGATCAGACCCAGGTTCCCCTCCTGGATCAGGTCGAGCAGCGGCATCCCCCGGCCGGTGTAGCGCTTGGCGAGCGAGACCACCAGGCGGAGGTTCGCCTCCAGCAGGTGGTTCTTGGCCACGTGGCCGTCGCGGACCAGTGCGGCCAGCTCGGTGCGCCGCTTGGCCGTGAGGTCCTCGGCCGTGTCCAGCATGTGCTGGGCGAACACGCCGGCTTCGATGCGCTTCGCCAGCTCGACCTCGTCGGCCGCGGACAGCAGGGCCGTCTTGCCGATGCCGTTGAGGTAGACGCGGACGAGGTCGGCGGCGGGGCTCTGGGCGTCGAGGTCGGCGTCGGTGAGCGCCCCCACGCCCAGCGTCGGCTCCTCGGTCGTCTGAGCCGGGATGCGCTCGCGAATCCCGCGCGACTCGCGTTCGAGAGTCTGGACTGACATTCTGCCTCCCCGGTCACGGGCTGAACGTGCTGCTGCGGTCGTCCACCGGGTGCGTACCCGCGGACCGGGGCCTGTGGAACCCGGTACGCCGGTCCGGCCGGCTTGGCTGGACATCTGGCACAACGCTCCGGATTCCCAAAACGTTCCCGGCTCGTCATAGGAGAAGACGGCTGCGGGAGCGATCCGGTTGCTGAACCAATGCTGAGCTTTTGCTGAGAACGTTCCGTGACCGGGGAACCTGAGAATTCCATATGAATCCGGCCGGAATGTGAACCGGATCCCAAAGGTCTAGACCTCTACGACAACCGTGAACGGACCGTCGTTCACGCTCGAGACCGCCATCATGGCGCCGAATCGCCCGGTCGCGACGGTGGCGCCACGGCCGCGCAGCCCGGCCACGACGGCGTCCACCAACGGCTCCGCGACCTCCGGCCGGGCCGCCTGCGTCCACGACGGCCGGCGCCCTTTCTTCGTGTCGCCGTAGAGCGTGAACTGGCTCACCACGAGCAGTGGCGCATTCGCCGTGGCGCATGATTCCTCGTCGCGCAACAGCCGCAGTTCGTGCAGTTTGCGCGCCATCGTGGCGGCCTTCGCGACATCGTCGTCGACGTGGATTCCCAGCAGCACAAGCAAACCCGGCTCGTCGATCGCGCCGACGACCTCGCCGTCCACCGTCACGTCCGCCCGCGTGACACGGGCCGCGACCGCCCTCACCGGCTCGCCGGGACGAGCATCCCGTGCCGGACGAGCTCGCGGACGACGGGCAGCGCGGCCGCCGCCAGCTCCTCCGACGACAGGCCCTGTGCGGCCGCGAGGAGCTCGATCAGGTCCTCCAGCGGCAGCGCGCCGCGGCAGCCCGCCAGCAGCCGCACGGCGAGGTCGTCGACCTCGTGCTGCCAGCCCGGCCCGTCGGTGCGGTGCAGCCGCCGGATGGTCGTCGCCCAGCCTTCGTCGCCGGGTTCATCGACGCTTTCGAGCAACACCGTGTCCGGAACCACAAAACGGACATCGAGTAACGAATCACCCGATTCGCGCAACCATTCCACCCGGTCCAGCCAGCCCGCCGCTTCCGGGCCCAGCGGGTCGTCGTAGGCCTGCCGCAAGTCCTCGCACACGACGGTGGGGGTCCGCCCGGCCGCCCGCCGCAGCGTGACGAACCCGAAGCCGATGCCCCGGACGTCGTTCGCGGCGAACCAGTCCAGCCACGCCGCCGCCTTCGCCCGGCCCTCCGGCGAGCGCGGGTCGAGGCCCGCGTCCCGCAGCCACGTGCCGACGTAGAGCGCCGGATCGGCGACGTCCCGCTGCACGAACCAGGCGTCGGTCTCGGCGGGCAGCCAGCGGCTCACCCGGTCGGCCCAGTCCTCCTTCCCGGTGTGCAGCCACGAGGCGAGCAGGTGGCCGGTGCCGCCGTCGTTGAGGAAGCCCGGCAGCTGCCGCACGACCAGCGCGCTCGCGTCGTCGCCGGCCAGCCCGGAGTCGCGGTAGGTGTAGTCCACCCGCGCCGGGCCGACCACGAACGGCGGATTGCAGACGATCTGGTCGAACTTCCGCCGCGCGACCGGCGCGAACCACTCGCCGCGGACCAGCTCGACGTCCAGCTCGTTCAGCCGGAAGGTCGCCGCGGCCAGGGCGAGGGCCCGCGCCGAGACGTCGGTGGCGGTGACGCGCTCGGCGTGCCGGGTCGCGTGCAGCGCCTGGACGCCGTTGCCGGTGCCCAGGTCGAGCAGGGTGCCGACCGGACGGCGGCCGGTCGCCCGGATCAGCGACAGCGACGCGTGGCCGACGCCGAGCACGTGGTCCTCGGGCACGGTGTGGCCCAGCAGGTCGGCGTCGAGGTCGGAGACGACCCACCACGAGCCTTCCTCGTCGCCGTGCGGCCGGATGTCGAGCGCGGCCCGGTAACCGTCGGCGACGGCCGACAGCACGCCGGCGGCCACGGCGTCCTCGACCGCGAGCGGCGCGAAGGCCGCCTTGACGGCGGTCTCGGCCTCGGTCCCGCCCAGCAGGAACAGCCGGATCAGCGTGCCGAGGTCACCCGCGTCCCGGCTCGCGCGCTCGGCCGGCACCGGCTCGCCGCGGCCGAGCGCCGCGTGCGCGGCCCCGCCGAGGGCGGCCACCACGCCGTCGGCGTCGTAGGCGGTGCGCCGGAAGGCCTCGCGCAGCCGCGCGCAGACGTCGTCGGACAGGTCGGGCAGTGCGGTTCGCGTGCTCACGGTGGGTAATGCTGCCACGATGGCCCCTGTGACCCTTGAACGCGTCCTCGCCCCGCTCGACGCGGCGCTGCCCGAGCTCGAAGCGCTGTACATCGACTTCCACCGGCACCCGGAGCTGTCCTTCGCCGAGACCCGGACGGCGGCCGAGCTGGCCCGGCGGCTGGAGGACGACGGTTACGAGGTGCACACCGGCATCGCCGGCACCGGCGTGCTGGGCGTGCTGCGCAACGGCGAGGGCCCCACGGTGCTGCTGCGCGCCGACATCGACGCGCTGCCGGTCGAGGAGAAGACCGGGCTGTCCTACGCCAGCACCGCCCGCGGCACCGACGAGCACGGCAACGACGTCCCGGTCATGCACGCCTGCGGTCACGACATGCACGCCACCTGGCTCTCCGGCGCCGCCGCGCTGCTCGCGAAGGGCCGCGACACGTGGTCCGGCACGCTGCTGGTGGTGTTCCAGCCGGGGGAGGAGAGCGCGGGCGGCGCCGCGGCGATGGTCCGCGACGGCCTGTTCGACATCGCCGGGAAGCCCGACGTCGTGTTCGGCCAGCACCTGGTGCCCGGGCCGGCCGGCTGGGTGCTCACCCGCCCCGGCGTGATCATGGCCGCCACCGACACGCTGCGCGTCACCCTGCACGGCCGCGGCGGGCACGGCTCGCGCCCGGAGACCACCGTCGACCCGGCCGTGCTGGCCGCGTCCGTGGTGCTCAAGCTGCAGACGATCGTCTCGCGGGAGATCGCCGCCACCGACTCGGCGGTGGTCACGGTCGGTTCCCTGCACGTGGGCACGGCGGCCAACGTGATCGCCGACGACGCCGTGCTCGAAGTCAACGTCCGGTCCTTCGACCAGGCCGTGCGCGAGCGGGTGCTGGCCGCGGTCGAGCGGATCGTCCACGGCGAGGCGGCCACGGCCGGGGCACCGGCGCCGCCGCACATCGAGCGCTCCGGCGCGTACCCGATCACCGAGAACGACGAAGCCGCCAACAACGCGCTCACCGAGGTCTTCCGCGCCCGGTTCGGCGCCGACGTCGTGCTGCCGGCCCCGCTGGTCACCGGCAGCGAGGACTTCAGCGAGTTCGGCCGCGCGGCCGGCGTGCCCTCGGTGTTCTGGCTGGTCGGCGGCTACGACCCGCAGACGGTGATCACGGCGATGACCGAGGGCCGGTTCGAGCGCGACATCCCGTCCAACCACTCGCCGCGGTTCGCCCCGGTGCTGCACCCGACGCTGCGGACGGGCATCGAAACCCTCGTCGCCGCCGCGTTGAGCAAGTTGTCTCACCCCGGTGTCGGATGAACCGCGCAAGTGGGACGATGGACAGCGGAGGTGGTGCAGTGACCATGCCCGCCAACGACTCGGACCCGGTGCTGATCACCGGGGCGGCCCCGTCGTACGAAGAGCAGTTCGCCGCGCGCAAGCGCAAGTACGTCATCATGATGTGCTGCCGCATCCCGTGCCTGATCCTCGCCGGGCTGACCTACCACACGTGGTGGCTGGCGCTCGGGTTCCTGGCGATCTCGGTGCCGCTGCCATGGGTGGCGGTGCTGATCGCCAACGACCGCCCTCCCCGCAAGACCGAGCAGGTGAACACCTACCAGCGCGAGGCGAAGGCGATCGAAAGCACCACCCACCGCGTGATCGACGGCTAGACCGGCTGCGGCCCCACCTTGCCGACGGCCAGCGCGCCCAGCCGCGTCCCGTGCCGCAGGACGTCCACAATGGACTCACCGGCCAGCCAGCCGGTGAGCACGCCCGCGTCGAAGGCGTCGCCCGCGCCGGTCGAGTCGATGCACTCCGCCTCGACCGCGGGCACGCTGGTGACGCCGTCCGCGTCGACCCAGCTGGCGCCGTCGAGACCGGCGGTGACGACCACCGCGCCGACCGTGCCGAGCAGCTCCTTCGCCGACGCCGGGTCGGCCGAACCGGTCAGCGCGACCAGCTCCTCGGTGTTCGGCATCAGCAGATCCACGCCGCGGACGTCCGCCATGAAGGCGGCCGGGTCGGTGATGTGCGCGGCGGCTTGGGGGTCGACCGACGTCGTCAAGCCCGCTTCGCGAGCCGCGGCCAGCGCGGCGAGCCCGGCCGCGCGCGACGGCGGGTCCAGCAGCACGTAACCGGACAGGTGCAGGTGGCTCGCCCCTTCGAGCGCCTCGGGGGTCACGTCCTCGGGCGCGAAGCGCTGGTTCGCGCCGCGGTCGGCGAGCATGCTGCGCTGCCCGGAGCCGTCGACCATGACGACGACGCAGCAGGTCGGCGCCTCGGCGTCGACGGCGAACGCGCACCGCACGCCCGCCGCCTCCAGCTCGGCCCGGATGAGCCGGCCGCCCGGGTCGTCGCCGATCCGCGCGAGCAGCGTCGTCTCCGCGCCGAGGGAGCGCAGCCACAGCGCCGTGTTGGCGCCCGCGCCGCCGCCGGTGAAGCGGATCTTCGCGCGGGCGTCGCCGCCGTGCGGCAACGGCTTGTCGTGCCGGGCGATCACGTCCAGGGCCGCGTCGCCGACCACTACGATGCCGCTCATGCCAGCGCCACCGCGACTTCGGTCGCCAGCTTCGCGTTGTTGAGCACCAAAGCCTCGTTCGCGTCGATGCTCACGCCGCCGCTCGCGGTGTGGAAGTGCTCCAGCAGCACCGGCGTCACGTCGGCGCCGTGCACGCCCTGCTCTTCGACGAGCGCGAGGCCTTCGGCGAGCAGCCGGTCGTGCAGCTCCTTGTCCATTTCGGACGCTTCGGGAATCGGATTCGCCAGCAGGACACCGGAATTCGCGTACGCGCGGTGGGCGTCGATGATGGCGGCGGCCTGCTTCGGGTCGTCGACCCGCCAGCCGACCTGGTGCCCCGACGAACGCAGGTAGAACGCCGGGAAGTCGCCGGTGCGGTAGCCGAGCACCGGCACCGAGTTCGTCTCCAGCACCTCGAGGGTGGCCGGGATGTCGAGCACGGACTTCACGCCGGAGCAGACGACCACGGTCGGCACCTTCGCCAGCACGCCGAGGTCGGCCGAGACGTCCCAGGACTGCGCCGCGCCGACGTGGACGCCGCCGAGCCCGCCGGTGGCGAACATCCCGATCCCGGCCGCGGCGGCCAGCGCCGACGTGCTCGCCACGGTCGTCGCGCCGGAGCGGCCGAGGCCGACCGCCGGGCCGAGGTCGCGCAGCGAGAGCTTGTCCAGCCCGGCGTCCGGCGCGCAGACGCGCTCGAGCTCGGCCGGGGAGAGGCCGACGACGACCCGCCCGTCGAGCACCGCGATCGTGGCCGGGACGGCGCCGCCGTCGCGGACCACGCCTTCGAGCCGGCGGGCGACGTCGAGGTTGCGGCCCGGCGGCAGGCCGTGGGACAGGATGGTGCTCTCCAGCGCGACGACGGGGTGCCCGTCACGCAGCGCCGAGGCGACCTCTTCGTGCAGCGAGAGTGCGGTAGTCACGAGGGACCATCATCGGTGATCGGTCCGCTCGCCGCGCCAGTGGGTCAGCTCGGCCGTCAGGTTCTTTTCGGCGGCGCTCGCCCAGCGTGTCCGCGCGGCTTCGCTGCGGTAGAGCTCTCGCGCGAGCATGCGCTCCAGGACGGCGATGCGCCCTTCGCGCCAGACGTCGTCGGGGTACTTCGCGTACTCCTCGCGCACTCCGCGGGCGTACGCCGCGTACTGCTCTTCGGGCGCTCCGAGGACGGCGAGGTCGGCGTCGAGCAGGGCGGTGGCCAGGAGGTCGTCCGGCGGTGCGTCGTGCTCGATCGTGGCGAGGATGAGGCCCTCGACACGCTCGACGTGCGCTTCGGCCACTCCGTCCAGGGCTTCGCGGGCCCAGGCCGCGCTGGCGCGTTCGTCTTCGCCGGGCTTCGCGTCGTACACGACGTCGTGCGTCCAGGCCGCTACGGCGACGATCGCGCGTTCGGTGTCGCCGAGGCCCTCCGCCAGCCAGGCGGAGTCACGCGCGACGGCGGCCGCGTGGGTGAGCGTGTGGTAGCGGCGGTGGGGCTCGGCGTAGCGGGCTTCGAGCCGCGGCCAGGCACCGGACGTGCCGCCGAGCTTGCCGACGGCCTCGGACCACTCCATCAGTCGAAGATCCCGCGCGGCCGGGCGAGGAGGCCGAGCCAGTCTTCGAGCTGCTTCTCCCAGTCGACGTCCGGCTTCATGGTGAACATCCCGAGGAAGTCCTGGCCGCGGCCGCCGAACCCGCCGGTCTTGCTGACCCGGACCCGCTTGGTGACCTCCAGCACGACGTCGGTGCGCTCCGCCGCGGTCAGGAAGGTGACCGCGACCTGGGAGAAGATCGTCGCGAAGCGCGGCGAAGGGGTGAAGCGGATCTCCTGGAAGAACGGCAGCTGCTGGCGGGCGCCGTCGACCCGGCCCTGCTCGAGGATGGCTTCGCGGAAGGTGAAGCCGAGCCGGCTCAGCGCGTCGAGGATCCGCTTCTGCGCCGGGAGCGGCTCGATCGCGACGGCGTCGGCGTCGAACGGGTCGCTGACGGCGGCGGCCAGGTCGAGCTCGGCCCGGACGCCGACGGCCATGCCGGTGAGCGGCTTGGCGTAGACGCTGGTCACGGGCGTCTCCCAGGGCAGCGGCACCTCGAAGGGCACGCGGACCTGCTGCCCGGCCCGGATGACTTCGCTGCCCACCAGGTGCTGGGTGCCGAAGGGGAGGTCTTCGGTTTTGCCGCCGGGCACCTGGACGCGGGCGAGGAGGGTCACCGCGAGTCCCTTGATCTCCTGGTCGACCTCGCCGCCGAGCAGCAGGACCTCGCCGTGGAGGGGGCGGCCGGGGGTGGCGGTGCGGTCGAGCAGGCGGGCGTCGATCCGCGCCCCGCCCGAGCCGAACGTCGCGAGCACCTTCTGGAACATGCGGGGGATCCTGCCAGGCCGGAGACCTTTCGCGCGGGGACTCGGGCACAATGGACGGGTGAGCACCGAGACGCTGACGAAGCCGGAAACCACGCCCGAGGGCACGGACACCACCGACGACGACTCGCCGAAGATGTTCCACTACGTGAAGAAGAACAAGATCGCCGAGAGCGCGGTCATGGGCACTCACGTGGTGGCGCTGTGCGGCGAGGTCTTCCCGGTGACGAAGTCGCCGAAGCCCGGGTCGCCGGTCTGCCCGGCCTGCAAGGAGATCTACGACAGTCTCCGCCCCGGTAAGTGACCCGGGCCTGAATCCCCGGCGGGGTGCACCCGCCGGGGCTTTCTGCTGTCCGGAATGAGACAAGTCGTCGAACAAACGTGAAAAACCTTCATTCGGCGGGTGTGCCGGGTGCCGGACTCCTGGTAAATCCAGCGGGCCAGGTTCCCTCACCCACCGGAGTCGCACATGCGCAGAACCGGGATCGTGCTCACCCTCGCCGCCCTGCTGGCCGTCGTCTCGCCCGCGCTGGCCCAGGCCGTCACGGGCTGGACCGAGGTCGGCTCCGACAACGCCCGTGCCCTCGACGAAAGCCAGGGCCTCGCGACCATCGTCCGTCCCTCGGGCACGACGATCCGCTACACCGGGATCGGCACGATCCCGGCCGACCTGAACTCCCAGGGCTGGAACCACGTCGGCGACCCGGGCTCGGCCCAGGGCTGGTACGTCGAGCCCTATCAGCGTGACGACCGCGGCGCGAAGCTGTTCCGCGTCCAGGCCCCGGACGGCTCGTGGGCGAACTACAAGCACAACCTCGAGTCGTGGGAGGCGAACAACAACTCCTTCGCCGCGGTGTCGCCGGACGCGCGCTGGCTGGTGGCGGGGGAGTGGGGCACCATGGACCGGCTCCTGGTGCACCCGATGCCCGGCGTGGTGGCCACGAACCCGGCCCAGAACCTCCCGCTGGCCGGCGCGATCCGCCTGGACCACGCGGTCCGCGACATCCAGGGCTGCGACTTCCAGACCGCCACCCGCCTGCTCTGCGCGTCCGACGACCCGGACGGCAGCCTCTTCGGCACCACGAAGCCGCTGCTCCAGGTCGACCTGGCCGCTGCGTTGAACGGGTCCGACGTCACCGCCCACGTGACCTCGCTCGGCCAGCTCCCGCTCCGCAGCGGCTGCTCGGGCTCCTTCGAGGTCGAAGGCATCGACTTCGACGAGCGCGACAACACCCTCCGCGTGGTGGTCATGGCCCCGAGCATCTGCATCCTCTGGGACAGCAAGACCTACCGCTTCCGCCCGTGACGGAAGGGTCGACACGCGTGATTGCGGAGCCGACTCGCGTGATTGAAGCGACGACACGCCGGGCCTCACCCTGGCTCCGGCGTGTCGTCCTCCTGATCACGCGTGTCGACCCTCAAATCACGCGTGTCGACCTTCTGATCACGCGAGTTCCGGGTTGAGGGACTCCGATTCGGGGGCCTGGGCCGGGGTTCGGCGGGCCGCGCGGCGGGCCTTGCGGCGTTCCTTGCGGGTCTCGACCATCGTGTAGAGGGTCGGGACCAGGACCAGCGTGAGCAGGGTGGAGCTGACCAGGCCGCCGATGACCACGATCGCCAGGGGCTGGCCGATGAACCCGCCCTGGCCGGTGATGCCCAGCGCCATCGGGACCAGGGCGAAGATCGTCGCCGCGGCGGTCATCAGGATCGGGCGCAGCCGGCGCCGGCCGCCTTCGGTGACGGCGTCGGCGACGCTCATCCCCTCCGCGCGGTACTGGTTGATCAGGTCGATCAGCACGATCGCGTTCGTCACCACGATGCCGACCAGCATCAGCATCCCGATCAGCGCCGGCAGGCCGAGCGCGGTGCCGGTGGCCAGCAGCAGCCCGATCGCGCCGGTCGCCGCGAACGGGATCGACACGAGCAGGATCAGCGGCTGGATCAGGCTCCGGAACGTCGCCACCATGATCAGGAACACGATCGCGATGGCCGCCAGCAGCGCCAGGAACAGGTTCGAGAACGCCTCCTGCTGGTCCTGGCTCACGCCGCCCAGCGAGTACGCCGCGCCGCCGGTGAACGTCAGGCCGTCCAGTTTGGACTTGATGTCCGCGGTGGTCTTGGTCAGGTCGTCACCGGTGTTCTTCGCCGTCACCGTGGTGCTCAGGTCCCCGCCGGTGCGGCGCACCGACGCCGGTCCGTCCACAGTGGACACGCGAGCCACCTCGTCGAGCCGGACGACGCCGCCCGGGCCCGGGATCGGCAGCCCGCGAACCTGGTCCACCGTGGCCGGGGCCGTGCCGGCACGCAGGACGATGTCCGTGCGCTGCCCGCCGACCGGCAGCTGCGTCACCGTGCGCCCGGCGATCGCCTGGTTGGCGATCTGCCCGATGGTGCTCGCCGACAGCCCGCGCGCGGCGGCCGCGGCGTCGTCCACCTCGACCTGCACCCGCGGCGAGCCGACGCTCAGGTCGCTCGACACCTCGGCCAGCCCGGACACCCCGCGCAGCGCCTGCACCACCTGGTCGGACGCCGGCTTCAGCGCGGCCTCCGACGGCGCGGTCACCGTGACCGAGACCTGGTCGGAGTTGAACCCGGACGCGTCCGCGCCGATCTTGATCTCGCCCAGCTCGGGCCGGGACGTCAGCTTCGACCGCAGCCGGTCCGACAGCGCGTCGAGGTCGGTGTCCTTGGCGACGGTGACGGAGATGCTCGTGTTGGTCCCGCCGCCGAAGCCGAACGCCCCGCCGCCGCCGATGCTGACCTGGTAGGTCTGCACCGCGGGCTCGGCCGCGAGGGCCTGCTCGACGGCCGTGGCCGCCTTCTCCTTCGCCTCGACGCTGGTGCCGGCGGGCAGCTTCTGCGTCATGTTCAGCGTGGTGCCGCCGGACTGGTCGAGGAAGTTCGTGTTCAGCCGCGTCGCGAGCCCGACCGTGCCGGCGAAGATCAGCAGCGCCAGCAGCACGACGGTCAGCCGCCGCCGCGTCGCGAACCGGATCACCGGCAGGTAGGCGCGCTGCAGGACGCTGCGGCGCTCCTTCTCGACGGCGGCTTCGCGCGCCCGCTCGGCTTCGACGGCGTCGGCCGGCACCGAGGGCCGCTTCAGGAACCAGTACGCCAGCACGGGAACCACGGTCAGCGACACGAGCAGCGAAGCCAGCAGCGCCACCGTTACGGTGATCGCGAAGGGCGAAAACAGCTCGCCGACGAACCCGCCGACGAAGGCGATCGGCAGGAACACCGCGACGGTCGTCAGCGTGGACGAAGTGACCGCGCCGGCCACCTCGCGGACGCCGTCGAGCACCGCGCGTTCCTTCTCCTCGCCGTACGCGAGGTGCCGTTTGATGTTCTCCAGCACGACGATCGAGTCGTCGACCACCCGGCCGATCGCGATGGTCAGCGCGCCGAGGGTGAGCAGGTTGAGCGACAGGTCCCCGGTCCACAGCGCCAGCAGCGCGACGACCACCGACAGCGGGATCGAGACCGCCGTCACCAGCGTCGAGCGCACCGAGAGCAGGAACAGCAGGATGACGACGACGGCGAAGGCCAGGCCCAGCAGGCCTTCGGTGGTCAGGCCGCTGATCGCGTCCTTCACCGGGGTGCCCTGGTCGAACACGACGCTCATCTCGGCGCCGGTCTTCTTCGCCAGGTCCGGCAGCTTGTCGCGCACCGCCTGCGAGATCGCGACGGCGTTCCCGTTGTCCACCATGGTGATCGAGAGACCGAGGCTGGGCTTGCCGTTGGTGCGCGTGATCGACGTCGCCGGCGCGAACCCGGCCTGGACGTCGGCGACGTCACCCAGCTTCACCGGCCCGCGCGCCGGCGTGCCCGCGCGACCGGCGGCCGCGCTCGGCGTGAGGTAGAGGTTGCGCAGCGTGTCCACAGTGGTCTGTCCGCCGCCGACCTGCACCGACAGCGTCTTGCCGTTTTCGGTCAGCGTCCCGGCCGGCACCGCGGCGCCCGCGGTCTGCAGCGTGGTCGCGATCGACGCCGGGTCGACCCCGGCCGCCGCGAGCTTCGCGTAGTCGAGCGTGATCGTGACCCGCGGCGTCTGCACGCCGGTGACGGTCACCGTGCGGACGCCGTCGATCTTCCGCAGCTCCGGCGCGACCTGGTCGGTCAGCGCGGGCGCGAGCGCCTGCGGGTCCACGGTGGTGCCCGCGGCGACCAGCACCACCGGCAGGTCGTCGGTGCTGCCCGCGGACACTGCGGGCTCGGTGTTCTGCGGCAGCCGCGGCCGGACATGGTTGACCACCTGCTGGATCTGCGAGACGGCGGCGTCGATGTCCGTGCCGAACTCGAACTGCGCGACGACCCGCGAGACGCCGTCCGACGACGTCGACGTGACCTGCTCGAGGCCCTTCAGCCCCTGGAGCCCGCCTTCGAGCGGTTCGGAGACCTGCCGGTCGACCGCGTCCGGCGACGCGCCCGGGTACGCGGTGACGATCTGCGCCTGCGGGAACTGCAGGGACGGGAAGAGCTGCTGCTTGAGCTGCGGCAGCGCGAAGGCGCCGAAGCCGACGACGACCAGCGCGAGCAGGCCGATCAGGCTCCGGTTGCGCAGGCTCAGTCTGGCCAGCACGGACATGGCGTGAAAACCCCCTCGGGAACGCGGCGACCCCCGCCGCCGTCAATGGCCCGCGAAGCTTTTCACGCCGTTGCTGAGGAGCGACTCAGTCTGGGGGTGGATTCCGGGTCCCCCCTTCGGTGGACCCCCGACCCTGAGCAGCGCTCGGTGCCGGTTCGGGCGCGCTCGGTGACGGCGTGTCCTCTTCGGACGGCCCGGCGCCGTTGGGGCCGACGTCTTCGGCGCGCGGGCGCCGCAGCGGCGTGGTCGAGCGGTCCCACAGCTTGCGGCCCTCCTCCGAGCGCAGCCGCTCGGACGCGCGTTCCATCTCCAGCCGCCGCCACCTGCGCCGCTGCCGCCGGGTCGCCTTGGCCGGCCACAGTTCCTGGATGGCGCTGTTGAAGTACGCGCCGCCCACGACGGCCAGCCCGATGAAGAACATCAGCAGCAGGAACGCGATCGGCGCGGCCAGCGCGCCGTAGGTGTAGCCGGTCTTGGTGATCCAGTTCAGGTAGACGCGCAGGCCGACCGAGGACAGCAGGAACACGACCATGGCGAGCACCGCGCCGGGCAGCCCGCGGTGCCACGGCAGCTTCCGCGGCAGCGCGAGCTTGTACAGCGTGGTCAGCGCGAGGGTGATCATCGCCCCCAGCGCGGGGAAGTACAGCGCGCTCACCCACGACGTCACCGTCGGGCGCCAGGCGGTGGGGAAGAACTCCGGCAGCAGGTCCGGGCCGATCGCCAGCAGCGGCAGCCCGACCACCAGGATCACCAGGCCGCACAGGTAGAGCAGGAGCGCGAAGATCCGCTGCCAGACGTCGTTGCGGACGCCGTACTGGTCGTGCGCGACGGTGATCGCGTCCACGAACGACGACATCGCCGACGAACCGGCCCACAACGAAATCAGGAAGCCGACCGAGACGATCTCGCCCTTGCCGACGGTGAGGATGCTGTTCACGGTCGGTTCGATGATGTCCTGGACGGCGTTCGAGCTGAACACCGTCCGGCAGAAGCCGATGATGCGGTCGTGCACGGCCGTGACCACGCCGGTGCCGAACCACTCGCCGACGAAACCCAGCGCACCGAGCAGCCCCAGCAGCAGCGGGGGCAGCGACAACGTCTGCCAGAAGGCCGCTTCGGCGGCCTCGGAGAAGATGTTGCCCTCCCAGGCCTTGGCGAACGTGCGCGTGACGAGCCGCCACGGCCCCTTGCGGGCCACCTTCGTCGCTGCGGACGGCTGCACCTCACCCATGACGTGTCCAGCATGGTCCATCCGTGCTGATTTGGCTCGTCACACCCCCTGCGGCCGGGCGTGTCGGCGGACGTCACCCGTGCCGGTGCCCGGAACTGTCGGACCCGGCCGGTAGACTCGCTCCAGTGCCCTCACCGCAGTCGCCGACACCGCAGTCGCCTACCACAGTGAGGGTTTTCGCACGTCAACGGCTCAAGCGAGGGGGAGGACCGGCATGACGGAGACGCAGCTCGGGGCGCCTCCCGCGGAGAAGGACTCGACCGCGCGCCCGCTGCGGGCGTGGCAGCGGCGGGCGCTCACCAAGTACCTGACGCAGAAGCCGAAGGACTTCCTCGCGGTGGCGACGCCGGGCGCCGGCAAGACGGTGTTCGGCCTGCGGATCGCCGCCGAGCTGCTGAGCGACCGCACGGTCGAGGCGATCACCATCGTCACCCCGACCGAGCACCTCAAGCACCAGTGGGCGGCCTCGGCCGCGGCGGCCGGCATCGCCATCGACTCGAACTTCCGCAACACCACCGGCGTCACGTCGTCGGACTACAACGGCGTCGCACTGACGTACGCGCAGGTGGCGGCGCACCCGACGCTGCACCGGGTGCGCACCGAGAACCGCAAGACGCTGGTGATCCTGGACGAGATCCACCACGGCGGCGACGCGAAGTCCTGGGGCGACGCGATCCGCGAGGCGTTCACGCCGGCCGTGCGGCGCCTGTCGCTGACCGGGACGCCGTTCCGCTCGGATGATTCGGCCATCCCGTTCGTCACCTACGAGCCGGATTCGGGCGGCTTCCAGCGCAGCAAGGCCGACCACGCGTACGGCTACGCGGACGCGCTGGCCGACGGCGTGGTCCGGCCGGTCGTGTTCCTGGCGTACTCGGGCGAGGCGTCCTGGCGCACGAGCGCGGGCGAGGAGTTCACCGCGCGGCTGGGCGAGCCGCTGACCGCGGAGCAGAACGCCCGGGCGTGGCGCACGGCGCTCGACCCGGCGGGCGAGTGGATCCCCGCGGTGCTGCAGGCGGCCGACACGCGGCTGTCGCAGGTCCGCCAGAGCGTGCCGGACGCGGGTGGCCTGGTGATCGCGACGGACCAGGAGTCGGCGCGGGCGTACGCGAAGATCCTGGAGCGCATCTCGGGCGAGATGCCGACGCTGGTGCTCTCGGACGACCCGAAGGCCTCGGGCCGGATCAAGGAGTTCTCCGAGACGAACGAGCGCTGGATCGTGGCGGTCCGGATGGTCTCCGAAGGCGTCGACGTCCCGCGCCTGGCCGTGGGTGTGTACGCGACGAGCGCGTCGACCCCGCTGTTCTTCGCCCAGGCGATCGGCCGGTACGTGCGAGCCCGCAAGAAGGGCGAGACGGCGAGCGTCTTCCTGCCGTCGGTGCCGGTGCTGCTGGAGCTGGCCAGCGAGCTGGAGGCCCAGCGCGACCACGTCCTGGGCAAGCCCCACCGCGAGAAGGAGGGCTGGGAGGACGAGCTCCTGGCCCAGGCCAACCGCACCGAGGACGAGCCGGGCGAGGAGGAGAAGGCGTTCACCTCCCTGGGCGCCTCGGCCGAGCTCGACCAGGTCATCTACGACGGCAACTCGTTCGGCACGGCGGTGTTCTCGGGGTCCGACGAGGAGCAGGAGTACCTGGGGCTGCCGGGGCTGCTGGAGCCGGACCAGGTGCGGGCGCTGCTGCGCAAGCGCCAGGAAGAGCAGATCGCGGACGAGAAGCGCCGGAAGCCCGCGAAGGAGGAGGCGCCGCCGCCGACGGCCCGCCCGCAGTCGGTGAGCGAGCGGCTGGGCGCGTTGCGCAAGGAGCTGAACGCGCTGGTGGGGATGTACCACCACCGGACGAAGAAGCCGCACGGCGCGATCCACAACGAGCTGCGGCGCGTCTGCGGCGGGCCGGTGACCGCCATGGCCACCGTGGAACAGCTGGAGGAACGGATCGTCACGCTGCGGTCCTGGTGACGGCGGCCGCTCCCGGGCGCTGTCGCCCGGGAGGCTGAAGTTCGGGTGATCACCCTCCGTCTCCGGGACGGCCGCATCACCGCACCGCGCGGCTTGTGACGCTGTGTGCCGCCTTGTCACCGCCGCGCCGCCCGTCCGTCCCACGCGGCGTGGCCGTTCGGGCAGTTCCGCACGCGAAGTCCGCAAGTCGGCGACCAATCACCCCGGCGGGTCGTGGATTCGCCACGCGTTGCGCTCGGTGCACACGAGCGGCCTAACATCACGGCTCGATGAAACATCGATGTAACTAACCGTGAGTGCTGGCGATCACATCGTCAGCGGATCTACTCTTTCCGGGCGAGGTTCAGCCCGTGTTGCCGAACCGTGTCCAATTGGTGTCATTTAATCGATCCAGCTATCTTCCCCGCAGCCGCTCAGCGGCATATGTTGTCGCCCACAACATATGCGCGACGGTGCGCCGGGCCTCCCGGATCACCGCCCCGCTTGGCCCGAAGCACACGCCGAGGGCCGCTCGTCACCAATGCTTGGATCCGGAAGGAACGAGGATGCGCAGCAGAACCCTTACCCTCCTCGCCGCCACGGTGAGCGCCGGTCTGGCGCTGACCGCATGCGGTACCAACAGTTCGAACAGCGGGGGCACGGGGAGCAACTCCGCTTCCTCGTCGGCCCCGGCCGCCGGCGGCGGCGCCAGCGGCAAGGTCGGCGTCATCCTGCCGGAGACCGCCAGCTCGGCCCGCTGGGAAGCCTTCGACAAGCCGATGCTCCAGGCCGCCCTCGCGGCGCAGGGCTTCGACGCCGACGTCCAGAACGCCCAGGGCGACGCCCAGAAGTTCTCGACGCTGGCCGACGGCTTCATCAGCTCCGGCGTCAAGGTCCTGATCATCGCCCCGTCCGACCCGGCCGTCGGTGCCGCCGTCGAGAACAAGGCGAAGACCGCGGGCATCCCGGTCATCAACTACGACCGCCCGAGCCTCGGCGGCAGCGCCGACTACTACGTCTCGTTCGACAACGAGAAGGTCGGCCAGCTGCAGGGTCAGGCCATGGCGGACGCGCTGAAGGACAAGGCCGGCGCGGGTGTCGTCCAGATCGAGGGCGCCCCGACCGACAACAACGCCACGCTGTTCACCAACGGCCAGGACTCCGTCCTCGAACCGCTGTTCTCCTCCGGCAAGCTCAAGCGGATCCAGAAGCAGCCGATCAACGACTGGGACAACCAGCTCGGCGGCACGACGTTCGAGCAGATCTTCCAGGCCAACGCCGGCAAGGTCGACGGTGTCGTCGCGGCGAACGACGGCCTGGCCGGCGCGGTCATCACCATCCTCAAGAAGAACGGCCTCAACGGCAAGATCCCGGTCACCGGCCAGGACGCCACCGCCGACGGCCTGATGGCGGTCATGCGCGGCGAGCAGTACATGACCGTCTTCAAGCCGATCAAGGAAGAGGCCGAGGCGAGCGCCAAGCTGGCCGCCGCGCTGGCCAAGGGTGACAAGGCGGGCGCCGACGCCATCGCCACGGGCAAGCTGCACGACCCGAAGGGCAACCGCGACATCAAGTCGGTGCTGCTCACGCCGACGACGATCCTGGCGAAGGACATCAAGACCGTCGTGACCCAGGGCTACGTGAAGGCGAGCGAGATCTGCGGTGGCGACCTCGCCGCCAAGTGCAGCTCGCTCGGCATCTCCTGAGCCTCCGCACCACCCCATGAACAGCCGGGCCGGGACGCGCACCCCGACGGCGCGTCCCGGCCCGGTCCCCACCCAGGAGAAAGCCCATCCATGAGTGAGCCCATTCTCGAGATCAAGGGCCTGAACAAGAGCTTCGGCCCGGTCCACGTCCTCCACGACGTGGACTTCGACGTGCGCGCGGGCGAAGTGACCGCACTGGTCGGCGACAACGGCGCCGGCAAGTCGACCCTCGTCAAGTGCATCGCCGGCATCCACCCGTACGACTCGGGGGCCGTGCGGTTCAACGGGCAGGACGCCCACATCCGCGGCCCGAAGGACGCGGCCGAGCTCGGCATCGAGGTCGTCTACCAGGACCTCGCGCTCGCCGACAACCTCGACATCGTCCAGAACATGTTCCTCGGCCGCGAGCGCGGCAGTTCCTGGAAGCTCGACGAAGCCAGCATGGAGAAGGCCGCCCGCGAAACGCTGGCCTCCCTCTCGGTCCGGACCGTGAAGTCGGTCCGCACGCCGGTCTCCTCGCTGTCCGGTGGCCAGCGGCAGACCGTCGCCATCGCGAAGTCGGTGCTGTGGAACAGCAAGGTCGTCGTGCTCGACGAGCCGACCGCCGCCCTCGGCGTCGCGCAGACCCGGCAGGTGCTCGACCTGGTCCGGCGGCTGGCCGAGCAGGGCCTCGGGGTCGTGCTGATCAGCCACAACATGGCCGACGTGTTCGAGGTCGCCGACCGCATCGCCGTGCTCTACCTCGGCCGGCTCGTCGCCGAGGTGCACACGAAGGACGTCACCCACGGCCAGGTCGTGGAACTGATCACCGCCGGTCGCTCCGGTGACCTCGGCCTGGCCCGGCCCGAAGCCGTGGTCCTGTGAGCGGGAAGAAAGAACCGGAAATGACTGAAACCCCTGCCAAGCACGAGGTCGGCACCCCCGCCGACGCGCTCGCGCAGACCCAGGCCCCCACCGGGGCCATCTCCGACTTCGGCATCGACACGACATCGATGTCAACCGGTGAAGCCGTCCGCGACTACTTCGCCCGCCTGCGGGCCGGTGAACTGGGCGCGCTGCCTTCGCTGTTCGGCCTGCTCGTGCTGGTCATCCTGTTCAGCGCGCTGTCGGACAACTTCTTCACGCTGGCCAACATCGCCAACGTGTTCCCGCAGGGCGCGGGCGTCATCATCATCGCGATGGGCATCGTGTTCGTGCTGCTGCTCGGCGAGATCGACCTCGCCGCCGGTGTGGCTTCCGGTGTCGCCGCATCCGTGATGGCCCTGCACTACGTCCACGCCGGGAACCTGCTGGGCAGCCTCGGGACCGGCGTGTTCATCACGTTCATCGGTGTCCTCGCCGTGGCCATGCTGCTGTCGGCGTACCAGCGGATCTGGGCGGGTGCCGCGCTTTCGCTGCTCGGCCTGCTGATCGTCGCGATCGGCGTCCCCGCCAACGCCTGGCTCGAGATCCTGCTGGCCATCTGCGTCGGCACCGCCATCGGCTCCATCACCGGCTTCCTGGTGTCGAAGATCGGCATGCCGTCCTTCGTCGTGACGCTGGCGCTGTTCATCGTGTGGCAGGGCGTCCTGCTGCAGTTCATCGGTGAGGGCGGCACGATCGGCATCAGCAACTCGGACATCCTGTACAAGATCGCCAACGGCAACCTGAACATCCTCGGCAGCTGGATCTTCTTCCTCATCGCGGCCGGCGGCTTCGCGGTGATCACGCTGACCAGCCACTTCAAGCGGCTCCAGCGCGGCCTGGTCGTCCAGCCGACCGCGCTGGTGATGGTCAAGGTCGGCGCGCTCGTCGTGCTGTCGGCGGTGGGGACCTGGCTGCTGACGATCGACCGCTCGCCGAACAAGACGGTCGTGACGATCCAGGGTGTCCCGTACGTCATCCCGATCATGCTGGCGCTGCTGGTGGCCGGGACCTACGTGCTCAACCGGACCAAGTACGGCCGGTACGTCTACGCGGTCGGCGGCAACAAGGAAGCCGCCCGCCGCGCCGGTATCGACGTGCCGAAGATCCGGGCGAGCGTGTTCGTCATCGGCTCGGCGGTCGCCGCCATCGGCGGCATCGTCGCCGCGTCGAAGGTCGGTTCGGTCAGCCCGCAGTCCGGTGGCCTGAACACGCTGCTGTTCGCGGTCGGCTCGGCCGTCATCGGCGGCACGTCGCTCTTCGGCGGCAAGGGCCGCGTGTCCGACGCCGTGGTCGGCGGGCTCGTGATCGCCGTCGTCATCAACGGCCTCGGCCTGCTCAAGCAGCCGGCCGCGGTGGTCAACATCATCACCGGTCTGGTTCTGCTCCTCGCCGCCACGGTCGACGCGCTGTCCCGGCGTCGCGCCGCTGCGTCGGCGCGCTGAACCGCCGTGGGATGATAAAGCCCGTGACCAGCACGCCCGTTGCTCGACCGGACGAGGTGCGCCGGCACAACCGCACGACCCTGCTCCGCCTGCTGCACGTCGGCGGGCCGAGCACCCGGGCGACCCTGGCCGCGGAGCTGGGGCTCAACCGGAGCACGATCAAGACCCTCGTCGACGGGCTCGCCGAAGCCGGCGTCGTCGAGGAGAAGGTGCCGAGGCCGGGACGAGGGGCGGGCCGCCCCTCGCTCCTGGTCCTGCCCCAGCCGCACGCGGCGGTCGTGCTCGCGGTCGACCTGCAGGTCGAGCACGTCGCGATCGCGCTGGTCGGGCTGGGCGGGCAGATCCTGGGCCGCAACAGCTGGAACCTGCGCGGCCGGATGGGCCAGCCCGAGGAGGTCATCACCCACATCATCGAGTCGACGGCCATCCTGGCCGGCGACCTCGACGTGACCCCGGTGGCGGCCGGGGTGTCGGTGCCCGGCGTCGTCCGGCGCGCGGACGGGCACGTGCACGAGGCCCCGAACCTGCGCTGGACCGACGTGGCGCTGGGCGAGCGGCTCGGCGGGGTGCTGCAGATCCCGATCCTGGTCGGCAACGACGCCGAGTTCGGCGCGGTGGCCGAGCACCTGCGCGGGGCCGCCCGCGGGGCGTCCGACATCGTGTACATCTCGGCGGACGTGGGTGTGGGCGGCGGCGTCATCGCCGAAGGCTCGGCGTTGCGCGGCGGCTCGGGGTACGTCGGCGAGATCGGGCACATGGTGATCCGCCCGGACGGCCGGCCCTGCTACTGCGGCAGCAGCGGCTGCTGGGAGACCGAGGTCGGCGAGGCGGCGCTGTGCCGGGCGCTCGGGCTGGCCGAGGACACCGCGCGCGGGGCGATCCTGTTCGAGCTGCGCGAGCTGGGCCGCGACCCGGAGGCGGCGATGACCCGGCTCGCGGAGTTCGCCGAGTGGCTGACGCTGGGGCTGATCAACGTCGTCAACCTGCTGGGCCCGCAGCTGGTGATCCTCGGCGACCTGCTGACGGTGCTGCCGGAGGCGGTGCTGCGGCACGTCGGCACCGAGGTCCGGCGGCGCAGCCTGGTGAGCCGCGCGGTCGGCGGCACCCGGATCGTCAGCTCGGCGCTGGGGGCCGACGGGCGGCTGCTGGGCGCGGCCGAGGTGGCGTTCGAAGTGGTCCTGGACTCTGTCTGATTTTCTGTCCGGTTTCGTGTCCGTAATCACTGCAGTTCGCTGCAGAACCGTGATTTCGGTCACGCATTTTGCAAGATGCAGAAAGGCGGCCGGTGCCTGTGCGCACCGGCCGCCTTTCGTCGTCTGTGTTACCGCTGGATGTCGGCGGACAGTTCCTTGAGCTTGGCCTCGTGCTCGCGGGCGTGGTGCCCGCAGAAGAGCAGTTCGCCGCCTCCGGAGAGGACAGCGCGTACCTGAGCTGCTGCTCCGCACCGGTCACAGCGGTCGGCGGCGGTCAGTTCGGGGCGGGTGAGCGTCGGCGTTGTCATGGGGGTCTCCCTCCGTCCCGGCACCGGTCGCCCGGTGCCATCGATCCAGCTACGCCCACTTCGGGACTGCTGCCGGTGGCGGTGATCGCCTCCGGCTCCGCGTGTTCGTGCTTCCACTGTTCCAGACGTTTCGCGGCTCGCAAGTGTTCCCGCGCCGGTGGGACCTGAGTCACGTCGATTTACCCCGGATGCCGTAACCGGATCCCGCATTCCAGGAGACGAATACCCGGAGAGTTACGTTTTCCGTGGTCAGGCACCATGGGACGGTGAGTACGGTGACTTCGCCGCGACGGCTTTCCGCGGGACCCGCTCCGCTCTTGTTCGTTCTCAGCGGAATTTCGATGTACGCCGGAGCGGCGATCGCGGTCGACCTTTTCGGCCACGCATCCCCCTCGGGGGTGGCCTGGCTCCGCTGCCTGGGGGCGGCGATGGTCCTGCTGGCCTGGCGCCGCCCGGGCCGAGCGGCCTGGCGCGGCCGCCGCCTGCTGCTGGCGATCGTGTTCGGCGTCGTGACGGCGGGCATGAACGTGCTGTTCTACGAGGCGATCGCGCGGCTGCCCCTGGGCACGGCCGTGGCGATGGAGTTCGCGGGGCCGGTGGTGGTGGCGGCCCTGGGGTCTCGGACGCTCCGGGACGCGTTGGCGCTGGTCCTGGTGGCGGCGGGCGTGGTGGCGATCGCGGACGTCCGGGTGGGCGGCAGCTTCTGGGGAGTGGTGTTCGCGCTGGGGGCGGCGTCGGCCTGGGCGGGCTACATCCTGCTGGGCAAGAGGGTCGCGGCGGGCGGTGACGGCATCGACAGCCTGGCGATCGGGTTCTTCGCGGGGACGGTGGTGCTGTCCCCGCTGGCACTGGGGACGGGGCCGGTGTGGTCTTCGCCGCGGTTGCTGGTGCTGGGGGTCGGGGTCGGGGTGCTGTCGACGGTGGTGCCGTACGCGCTGGACCAGGTCGTGTTGCGCCGGGTGGGGCAGGCCCGGTTCGCGACGCTGCTGGCGCTGCTGCCGGTGACGGCGGGGGTGATGGGGTTCGTGCTGCTCGGCCAGGTGCCGAGCGTGGTGGAGGCGGCCGGGACGCTGGCGGTGGTCGCGGGGGTGGCGCTGCGGAGCCGGGAGGCGCCGGGGCCGGAACCCCCGGGGTGAGTCACCGGGGCGGGGGTGGTCGACGCAACCCGCGGCCACCAACAGCGGATTGTCATGGCCCCCACCCCGCCCACCCGGGATACTGACCCCCGGGCGGCACGAAAGCGGGTGGCCATGACCAAAGCGGCATCAGCCGCGGCGAAGGACTTCGCCGCCGCCGGCGTGGGCGGTGTCCACCTCGCCTGGGCCGACAACAACGGCATTCCGCGCTCTCGCATCGTCCCCGTCGCCGGGCTTGCCGACGCCGCCACCCGCGGTGTCGGCGCCACCTCGCTCTTCGCCGTCTTCGACAGCCACGACGCCATCACCTACGCCCACCCCGGCCTCGGTACGCCGTCCGGGGACATCCGGCTCGTGCCCGTTGTCGACCGGTTGCGGCGGCTGGCCGGGCAGCCCGCGCTCGCCTGGGCCCCCGTCCGGCAGCTCACCCGGGAGGGCGATCCGTGGCCCTACTGCCAGCGGGCCGTCCTCGAACGGCAGGTCGCCGAGGGTGCGAAACGGGGCCTGGAGTTCCGGGCCGGCTACGAGCTGGAGTTCACCGTCGCTCCCGCCGGCAGCCCCGGCATCCTCGCCACGCCCGGGCACCCCGGGCCCGCCTACAGCCCGCACGCCCTCGTCGGCCTCGACGGGTTCGTCGCCGCCCTGCTGCACGACTTCGCCGCCAACGGCCTGCGGATCGGCCAGCTGCACGCCGAGTACGGCGTGGCGCAGCTGGAACTGTCGCTGGCCGCCACCGATCCGGTGTCCGCCGCCGACGACCAGCTGCTCGCCCGGCAGACCATCCACGCCGCCGCGCGCGTGCACGGGCTCGCCGTCAGCTTCGCGCCGATGGTCGGCGTCGGTGCCGCCGGGAACGGGTGGCACCTGCACACCTCCGTCCGCCGCAAAGGCCGCAACCTGCTCGAAAGCGACGACGCCGGACGACCGGGCGGAGACGGCGCCGGCTACCTCGCCGGGCTGCTGCGCGACCTGCCGGCCCTGACCGCGGTCACCGCGCCGAGCGTGCCCTCGACGCTGCGGCTGCGGCCCGGCTTCTTCGCGGGCGCGTACGCGTTCTGGGGCGTCGAGAACCGGGAGGTGCCGCTGCGGTACGTCCCCGGCTCGGTGCTGCTGGGCGCCGACCACGCGAACGTCGAGCTCAAGACCTCCGACGCCTCGGCCAACCCGTACCTCGCGCTGGCCGTGGTGCTGGCCGCCGGGATGGCCGGCATCGAGGACGCGCCCGCGCTGCCCGAGCCGATCGGCGAGGACCCGGGCGGCTGGCCGGACGACGACCGGGACGCCCGGGGCGTGCGGCGGCTGCCGGCGGACACCGCCGCGCAGGACGCCGCACTCGTGGCGTCGCCGCGGATCGCCGGCGTGCTCGGCGAGGAGCTGCTGGGCGCCTTCCGGGCGGTGCGGGCGTCCGACGCGGCCTGGGCCGCCGAGCGCCCGGCCGAGGAGATCGTCGCCGCCCACCTCTGGCGCTACTGAGCCCCCTATTCTGGTCAGGACGGCGCGATGAGGGGACCGATGTCTTCGGGGATCGACGGCGGGCAGCTGGACCTGTCCGGGGTGCGGTGGCTGCCCGGCGGCGCCCGGCTGGCCGCGGTGGCCCAGGCGGAACTGCCCCAGAAGGACGGCCTGGCCGCGGCGTTCTGCGGCCTCGCCGCGCTGCGGGCGGCCGGGCTCGACGTGCCCGACCAGGACGCCGTCGCGGCGGCCGCGGGTACCGTCCGCGGCCCGGTCGTGCGGCCGCGCGGCGAGGCCGGGCGGGCCGGGTTCCGGCTGCCGCTGCCGGTCGTCGACGACCCGGCCGCGGCGGGCACCCGGGTGTCCGGGCTGGCGGCGGCCGTCGGATCGCTCTCGCGCGGCGCCCTCGCGGCGGTGCCGGTGACGGGGGCGTGGACCACCGAGTCGCTCTTCGACCTGCTGGCCGGGCTGTGGGACGTCCCGCGCGTCGCGGTGATCGCCCGGATCGACGGCGCCGAGCTCGGCGCGCACGACACGCCGGAACGCGCGCTGCTCGACTACCTCGACACCGGGATCCCGCCACTGTGGACGTCCCGCTGGCGCCCGCCCGGCGGTCACTTCGTGCTCCTGGCCGGGATCCGCATCGGCGCCGAAGGCACCCTCCTGTCCGTTGTGGACACTTATGCGTCGTTGGGCGACAACGGAAGGCACGACCAGCCGGTCGAATGGGTGACGGCGGCGCTGGCCGGCCTCGGCGTCCTCGTCGTCGTCGACACCGGCCAGGCCGCCGTGGTGCGCGAAGCGGCCCGGGTCGCCGGACTCAGTCCGTCCTTTTGGGACTGACCGGCTCGGCGGCGAACCGGGAGTGCCGCCGCCCGTAGGCGAAGTAGATCACCAGGCCGATCACCAGCCACGCGGCGAACCGGATCCAGGTCAGCACGTTGAGGTTGAGCATCAGGTACAGGCACGCCAGCGCCGCGACCACCGGGACGACGGGCGAGAACGGCACCGTGAACGGCCGCTCCAGGTCGGGACGGCGGCGGCGCAGCACCGGGACCGCCACCGCCACGATGATCATCGCCGAAAGCGCGCCGATGCTCACCATGTCGGCCAGTTCGGAGATCGGGATGAACGCCGCCAGCACGGCGATCAGCACCGCGCCGCCGATGGTCATCCGGTGCGGGGTGCCCCACCGCGGGTGCGCGGTGCCGAGTGCCTTCGGCAGCAGGCCGTCGCGGCCCATCGCGAAGCCGATCCGGCCGATCGTCACCAGCTCGACCATCATCACCGACGTCAGCCCGGTCACCGCGCCGAGCGAGATCAGCGCGCCCACCCAGTGCTGGCCGACCCGGTCGAACGCGTCCGCCAGCGGGGCGCCGGTGTCGATGTCGGTGAACGGGATCATGCCGGTCAGCACGATCGAGACGCCGATGTAGAGCAGCGCGCACACGCCGAGCGCGCCGAGGATGCCGACGCGCAGGTCCTTGCGCGGGTTCAGCGTCTCCTCGCCGAGGTTCGCGAGCGCCTCGAAGCCGGTGTAGGCGAAGAAGACCACGGCCGCGGCGGTGATCATCCCGGCGATGCCGTAGACCGACTGCTCCAGCCCGAGCGCGGCCTGCACGATCGGCTGTTCCAGCACCGTCGAGCCGCCCTGGGGTGCCTGGGCCGGCGGGATGAACGGCGTCAGGTTCGCGCCCTTGACGAAGAACAGGCCGACCGCGAGCACCAGCACGCAGACCGCGACCTTCACGCACACCAGCAGGTTGGTCAGCCAGGCCGACTCCTTGATCCCCAGCACCGCGACCACGGTCAGCACGGCGATGATCAGCACCGCGCCGACGTTGACCTTCGCGTCCTCGCCGAACCACTCCGGCGACAGCCCGAGCAGGTTCGCGAGATACCCCGACCAGCCGCGCGAGACCACGGCCGCGCCGAGCGCGAACTCCAGCAGCAGGTCCCAGCCGATGATCCAGGCGAAGATCTCGCCCAGGGTCGCGAAGGCGTAGGTGTAGGCGCTGCCGGCCGTCGGGACGCTGGAGGCGAGCTCGGCGTAGCACAGGGCCGCCAGCCCGGCGACGACCGCGCCGAGCACGAACGACAGCGTCACGGCGGGCCCGGCGTGCGTCTTCGCTTCGACGCCGGCGAGGGTGAAGATGCCGGTGCCGATGATGATCCCGACGCCGAACCCGACCAGGTCGCGTCCGCGCAGCCGCCGCTTGAGTTCCCCGGAGTCCTGGCGCGCCAGGACCTCGTCCACGTTCAGCGTTCTCCGCACACCCATGAGGTGAAGTTAGAAGGTCACCGGCCCTCCCGCAGATCGGCCGCGGTCAGGCCGGTTTCCCGGGCCAGGATCGCGGCCTGCACGCGCGAGTGCAGGCCGAGCTTGGCCAGCACGCGGGAGACGTGCGTCTTCACCGTCGCCTCGCCGATGTGGAGCCGCGCCCCGATCCGGGCGTTGGACAGGCCTTCGCCCAGGCAGCCGAGCACCTCGCGCTCGCGGCCGGTCAGGTCGTCCAGGCCACGCGGGAGGGGCGCCGGTTCCGGGGCGGCCGCGGCGAACGCGGTGATCAGCCGGCGCGTGACCTGCGGGGCCAGCACGCCGTCACCGGCCGCGACGAGCTTCACGGCTTCGATCAGCCGCGGCGCTTCGACCGATTTGAGCAGGAACCCGGCGGCCCCGGCCCGCAGCGCGCCGTGCACGTACTCGTCGAGGTCGAACGTGGTCAGCACGAGCACCTGTGTGAGTCCCGCGGACACCAGTTCGCGGGTGGCGGCGATGCCGTCGGTACCCGGCATCCGGACGTCCATCAGGGTGACGTCCGGCCGCAGCGCCCGCGCCTGCCGGACGGCGGCGGCGCCGTCGGCGGCCTCGCCGACCACCTGGACGCCCTCGGCGTTGCCGAGGATGGTCGTGAGGCCGAACCGGACGGCGCTGTGGTCGTCGGCGACGAGGACGCGGACGGTCGGCGAAGCCCCGGTTGTCACCGCAGCCCGCCCACCGGCAGTTCCGCGCGGACCAGCCAGCCGTCGCCCGAGGGGCCCGCGGTGAGCTCGCCGCCCACCGCGTCCGCGCGTTCGCGCATGTTCAGCAGGCCCGTCCCGGCGCCGGCGGCGGGGAGCGGGCCGCGGACGTCGTTGCGCACCTCCACCGCGAGGACGCCGTCGAGGCAGTGGACGGCGACGTCCACCCGCCCGCCCGGGGCGTGCTTGACGGCGTTGGTCAGCGCTTCCTGGGCGATCCGGTACGCCGTCAGGTCGACCGCCGCGGGCAGCTCGGCGTCCACAGTGGACTCCACGTGCACCTCCAGTCCGCCTGCCCTGGCCGACTCCGCCAGCTTGGCCAGGTCCGCCAGCCGGGCGGGCGCCGTCGGTTCGCCCTCGTCGCCGTCGGCCTTGAGCAGCCCGATCATCGCGCGCATCTCCGCCAGGGCGCTGACACTGTTCTCCCGCACCGAGGCCAGCACCGCCTTCGCCAGGTCCGGGTCCGGCAGCGACAGCGCCGCCTCCGACTGGATGGCGATGGCCGAGAGGTGTCCCGCGATGACGTCGTGCAGGTCCCGGGCCATCCGCCCGCGTTCGGCGGCGACCGCCGCCCGCCGGTCCAGTTCCGCGATCTTCGCCAGCTGCTCCGCGTTGGCCCGCTCGGTCTCGGCGATGTCGCGCTGCCCGCGGACGTTCGCCGCCCACCACACCGGCGTGATGACGAACGGCAGCACACCGACCGCGGCCAGCACCGCGGCCCGCCACTGGTGCGCGAGGACCAGCACCGCGGCGAGCACGCCGGCCACGGAGAACGCGGCGAGACCGATCATCACGCGGCTGGTGCGCCGGGAGCCGTAGAGCGTCGCCGCGTACAGGAAGTCGGTGTAGATGACCAGCACCGGCAGCGACGGGCCGAGCCCGATGTCCACCGCGAGGACGGCCGTGGCCAGGACGAGCGCGAGCGGCACCCGACGGCGGAACAGGCCGAGCCCGCACAGCGCGGTCAGCTCCACCAGCCGCAGCCCGAGCGGCGCGTGGTCGTACGCCGTCACGAGCCGGTGGACGCCGGTCGTGTACACGAGGAGCCCGGCCAGCCAGGTGACCAGGGCGATCAGGCCGTCCTGCTGCCACACCGGGAGGGAGCGCAGGCGGGGGAAAGGCACCGGGTCATCCCAGCACACCGCGTGACCGGCCCGCGTCCGACGAAGTGATGACGCCCGGTCCCCCCTTCCGCGGACGCGCCCGGCGGCACGGGCGCGGGAGCGTGGCCGGGTGGACGAGATCGGGAAGTTCTTCGCGGAGAACCCGATGGCCGGCGTCATCGCGGCGGGCGAGATCGGGTTCTGGGTGTGCCTCGCGGCGGGGCTGGCGGTGCGGTACGTGCTGCGCGCCCGGCGGGTGTCGGCGGTGCTGCTGGCCATGGTGCCGCTGGTCGACGCCGGGGTGCTGGTGGCGACCGTGCTCGACCTGTCCGCGGGGGGCAAGCCGGGGTTCACCCACGGCCTCGCGGCCGTCTACCTGGGGTTCAGCGTGGTGTTCGGGCCGGGCTTGGTCCGGTGGGCGGACGCGCGGTTCGCCTACCGCTTTGCCGGCGGGCCGCCACCGCCGCAGCGGCAGGGGCGGGAGCGGGCGCGCTACGAATGGCGTGAGTGGGGCAAGTGCCTGCTGGCCTGCGGGATCGCCGCGGTGGCCCTGCTGGCGGCGATCTTCGCGATCGGCGAGCCGGCGCGGGTGGCGCCGCTGTGGGGGTGGTTCCCGCGGCTGGGCATCGTCTCGGTGGTCTGGCTGTTCGCCGGGCCGGTGTGGGAGGAGCTGTTCGGCGAGCGGGCGCAGGTGCGGCGGTGACGTGCCGCGGGGGTCGCTCCCGCCACCGGAGTGATGTCGCCCGCGCGGATGGCGGGAACGGCCGGGCACCGGAATGCTGGTGCCGTGCCCGAACAGATCCCCGCCCTGCACGAGCTCGCCGACCTCCACGGGGTCGCCACCCGGTACGAGAACGCCGACCGGGTCTGGGTCGACGTGGACGACGACGTCGTCGTCGCCGTTCTCGGCCAGTTCGGCGTCGACGCGACCAGTGACCAGGCCATCGCCGCCGCGCTCGCCGCCGCGCGGGAAGCCCCGGCCGCGCTGCCGCCGACCATCGTCGTGCGGGAGGGCACGCGCAGGACGCTGGGCGTCGACGCCGAAGTCGTCCTCGAAGACGGGACGCGGCGGCGAGCCGACGGCGAACTGCCCGCGGACCTGCCGCTCGGCTGGCACCGCGTGGTCACCGACGGCCAGGACGTCGTCCTGGCGGTCGTGCCGGCGACGCTGCCGCAGGTGCGGCCCGCCTGGGGGTGGATGCTCCAGCTCTACGCCCTGCACTCGGCCGGGTCCTGGGGTATCGGCGACTACGCCGACCTCGCCACCTTCGCCGCCCGGTCGGCCGCCGAACTGGACGCCGGGGTGCTGCTGGTCAACCCGGTGCAGGCGATCAGCCCCGCGCATCCGGTCGAACGCTCGCCGTACTCGCCCGCGAGCCGCCGGTTCGCCAACCCCGTCTACCTGCGTGTCACCGCCACCGAGACGTTCGAGAAGGCCGACGCGGCCACCCGGGCGGCCGTCGAGTCCCTCGCGCCGGACCGCGAAGGCGACCTGGTCGACTACGACGCCGTCTGGACGGCCAAGCGCGCCGCGCTCGAGCTGCTGTGGCCCCACCGCGCCGAAGAGCTGCCCGAAGACGGCGACCTGCAGGACTTCGCCCTCTTCTGCGCCCTCGCCGAGCAGCACGGCGCCGACTGGCGGGACTGGCCCGAAGAGCTGCGCGACCCGGCCGGTCCGGCGACGGCGAAGGCGCGGGAAGAGCTCGGGGAGCGCGTCGGCTTCCACGTGTGGCTCCAGCACCTGTGCCGGGTCCAGCTGGAAGCGGCGCGGCTGGCCGCGCGCGAGGCCGGGATGTCCGTCGGGATCGTGCACGACCTGCCGGTCGGGGTGCACCCCGGCGGGGCCGACACGTGGGCGCTCAACGACGTCTTCGCCGCCGACGTGCGGGTCGGCGCGCCGCCGGACGCGTTCAACCAGCAGGGGCAGGACTGGAACCTCCCGCCGTGGCGGCCGGACAAGCTGGCCGAGGCCGGGTACGCGCCCTTCCGGGACGTCATCCGGGGCGTGCTGCGGTTCGCCGACGGCATCCGCGTCGACCACATCGCCGGTCTCTGGCGGCTCTGGTGGATCCCGCCGGGCGAGCCCGCGCACCGCGGCACGTACGTCCACTACGACGCCGAGGCGATGGTCGGCGTGCTCGCGCTCGAAGCGCACCGCGCCGGCGCCGTCGTCGTGGGGGAGGACCTCGGGACGGTCGAAGAGGTCGTCACCGAAACCATGCACGAACGGGGGATGCTCAGCTCGGCCGTGCTGTGGTTCGAACGCGACTGGGACGCGCCCGGCCAGCCCTTCACACGTCCGGACGGCTGGGACCCGGACGCGATGGCCAGCATTTCCACGCACGACCTGCCGACGGTTTCGGGCTGGCTGCAGGGCGAGCACGTCCGGGTCCGGGCCGAGCTGGGCCTGCTGGACCGCGGGGTGGAAGCCGAAGCGCAGGCGGCCGCCGACGAACGCAAGGCGCTGTTCGAACTCGTTGCGCGCGAAGGGATTCCGGACGGTGACCCGGTCGTCGCGCTGCACACGCTGCTCGCGAAGGCCGCGTCCCGGCTCGTGCTCACCTCGCCGGCCGACGTGACGGGCCAGGTGCGGCAGCCGAATCTGCCCGGAACCGTCGACCAGTACCCTAACTGGCGGATTCGCCTGCCCGTCAGCGTAGACGGCTTCTTCACCGCGAAGGGGGTCCGCGCCGCGGTCGCCCCGCTGGCGGCGGCCCGTCCGCTGCCCCGGTAACGACCATCCCGTGGCCCGCGACCCCCGGGTGACACGCGGACGCCACCGGCACGACCCAAGCTCGAGGAGAACCCAGTGCGGCCCTGGCCCGGAACGCCCTACCCGCTCGGCGCCACCTACGACGGAGTCGGGACGAACTTCGCCCTGTTCTCCGAGGTGGCCGAGCGCGTCGAACTGTGCCTGTTCGACGCCGAGGGCAAGGAGACGCGCTACGCGCTCGAAGAGGTCGACGGCTTCGTCCACCACGGCTACCTGCTCAACGTCGGCCCCGGCCAGCGCTACGGGTTCCGCGTGCACGGCCCGTACGACCCGAAGCGCGGCCTGCGCTGCAACCCGAACAAGCTGCTCATCGACCCGTACGCGAAGGCCGTCTCGCACGGCGTGAAGTGGGACGAGTCGCTGTTCGGCTACAAGTTCGACAACCCGGCCGAGCGCAACGACGACGACAGCGCCGGGCACGTGCCGTATTCGCTGGTGGCGAACCCGTTCTTCGACTGGGGCAACGACCGCCAGCCGAAGCGGCCGTACAACGAGACGGTGATCTACGAGGCCCACGTCAAGGGCATGACCGTGAACCACCCGTTCGTGCCGGAACAGCTGCGCGGCACGTATGCCGGCCTCGCGCACCCCGCCGTCGTCGAGCACCTGCAGAAACTCGGCGTCACCGCGGTGGAGCTGCTGCCGGTGCACCAGTTCGTCACCGACCACGGCCTCGCCGAAAAGGGCCTGACGAACTACTGGGGCTACAACACGATCGGGTACTTCGCGCCGCACGACTCCTACGCGGCGATGCCCGGCGAGGGCGGCCAGGTCCAGGAGTTCAAGGGCATGGTCAAGGCCTTCCACGAAGCCGGGATCGAAGTGATCCTCGACGTGGTTTACAACCACACGGCCGAGGGAAACCACCTCGGGCCGACGCTGTCGATGCGAGGCATCGACAACGAGGCCTACTACCGGCTGGTGGAGGGGGAGCCCGAGTACTACATGGACTACACCGGCACCGGGAACTCCCTCAACGTCCGCAACCCGCACACCCTGCAGCTGATCATGGACTCGCTGCGCTACTGGGTGACCGAGATGCACGTCGACGGCTTCCGCTTCGACCTCGCCTCGGCGCTCGCGCGCGAGTTCTACGACGTCGACCGGCTGTCGACGTTCTTCGACCTGGTGCAGCAGGACCCGATCGTCAGCCAGGTGAAGCTGATCGCCGAGCCGTGGGACGTCGGCCCCGGTGGCTACCAGGTCGGCAACTTCCCGCCGCTGTGGACGGAGTGGAACGGGCAGTTCCGCGACACCGTCCGCGACTTCTGGCGCGGCGAACCGGCGACGCTGGGGGAGTTCGCGTCGCGGATCACCGGCTCGTCCGACCTCTACCAGGACGACGGCCGCCGCCCGTTCGCGTCGATCAACTTCGTCACCGCGCACGACGGCTTCACCCTGCGGGACCTGGTGTCCTACAACGAAAAGCACAACGAGGCCAACGGCGAGGACGGCCGTGACGGCGCCGACGACAACCGGTCGTGGAACTGCGGTGTCGAAGGCGAAACCGACGATCCCGAGGTGCTCGACCTGCGCGTCCGGCAGCAGCGCAACATGCTCGCCACCCTGATGCTGTCCCAGGGCGTGCCGATGATCCTGCACGGCGACGAGTTCGGCCGCACCCAGCAGGGCAACAACAACGTCTACTGCCAGGACTCGGAACTGTCCTGGATGGACTGGGAGCTGGCCAAGAACAACGCGGACCTGGTCAAGTTCACCGCCGGGCTGGGCGCGTTCCGGCACCGGCACCCGGTGTTCCGCCGCCGCCGGTTCTTCCAGGGCGGCCCGGTCGGCAAGGGCGACAAGCTCGGCGACATCGCCTGGTTCACCCCGGCCGGCGAGGAGATGACCGAGCAGAACTGGGACGACGGCTTCGGCAAGGCCGTCGTCGTCTTCCTCAACGGCAAGGCGATCCCCGACCTCGACCAGCGCGGGATGACGGTCGCGGACGACTCGTTCCTGCTGGCCTTCAACGCGCACTACGAGGACATCGACGCCACCCTGCCGGGCAACGGCTACGGGGAGAGCTGGACCGTCGTGGTCGACACCGCGACCGGCGAGGTGGACCCCGCCGACGCGAAGCCGATCGAAGGCGGCGGCCGGCTCACCCTGCCCGCCCGGTCCCTGATCGTGCTGCAACGGACGGAGACGGAGCCCGAATGACCGTGCCGGAGTCGACCTACCGGGTGCAGCTGCGCCCGGAGTTCACCTTCGCCGACGCAGCCGGCATCGCCGGCTACCTGCGCGACCTCGGCATCGGCGCGCTGTACGCGTCGCCGGTGCTGGACGCGGCGCCGGGCTCGACGCACGGCTACGACGTCGTCGACCCGACCCGCGCCCGGCCCGCGCTGGGCGGCGAAGGGGCCCGCCAGGAGCTGTCCGCGCTGCTGAAGGAGCTCGGGCTGGGCCTGGTGGTCGACATCGTGCCGAACCACATGTCGGTCGAGGTGCCGAAGGCGAACCGCTGGTGGTGGGACGTGCTCGAGCACGGCCGCGACTCGGAGTACGCGTCCTTCTTCGACATCGACTGGGACCGCGGCCCGCTCCTGCTCCCGGTCCTCGGCGACGACGACGCCGTCGCCGAACTGACGGTCGACGGCGACGAGCTCGTCTACTACGACCACCGGTTCCCGATCGCGCCCGGCACGGACGGCGGGACGCCGCAGGAGGTCCACGAGCGCCAGCACTACCGCCTGATCGGCTGGCGCCGCGGCAACGCGGAGCTCAACTACCGCCGGTTCTTCGACATCACGACCCTGGCCGCGGTCCGCGTCGAAGACCCGAAGGTGTTCGCCGCGACGCACGGCGAGGTGCTGCGCTGGGTCGCCGACGGCGACGTCACCGGCCTGCGCGTCGACCACCCCGACGGCCTCGCCGACCCGGGCGGCTACTTCCGGCGGCTGCGGGAGAACGCGCCGGACGCGTGGATCGTGGCCGAGAAGATCCTGCACCCGGGCGAGCCGCTGCCGCAGAGCTGGCCGGTCGACGGCACCACCGGCTACGACGCCCTGCGCGAGATCGCCGGAGTCTTCGTCGACCCGCAGGGCGAGCCCGACTTCACCGCGCTGGCGAACGAACTCGGCGTCAAGACCGGTTACCACCGCGTCGAGGCCGAGGCCCGGCGCCTGGTCACCGACCGCATCCTGGTCGCCGAGGTCCGGCGGATCGCCGCGCAGCTGCAGTACGTCGACCCGGACCTGGCCCGGCAGGCGGTGGCCGAGACCATGATCGCCTTCCCGGTCTACCGCTCCTACCTGCCCGAAGGCGCGGACCACTGGGCCGCGGCGATCGACGGCGCCCGCCGCGCCCGGCCCGACCTCGCCGAGCCGCTGGCGATGCTCGACGCCGTCATGCGCAAGAACCCGGAAAGCGAGCTGGCCACCCGCCTGCAGCAGACCTCCGGCATGGTCGTGGCCAAGGGCACCGAGGACACGACGTTCTACCGCTACACGCGCTTCGCCGCGCTCAACGAGGTCGGCGGCAACCCGGACCGGTTCGGCCTCGGCGTCGAGGAGTTCCACCGGCTGGCTGCCGAGCGCGAGGCCGGCTACCCGGCCGCGATGACGACGCTGACCACGCACGACACCAAGCGCTCCGAGGACACCCGGGCGCGGATGGCGGTGCTGGCCGAGGTGCCCGGCGAGTTCGCCCAGGCCGTCCGGCGGTGGACCGCGCGGCGGGGGATCGACGAGCCGTCGCTGAACCTGCTGGCCTGGCAGACGCTGGTGTCGACGTGGCCGATCGAGCCCGCGCGGCTGCGGGACTACCTGGACAAGGCGGCCAAGGAAGCCAAGCTCCGGACCAGCTGGACCGACCACGACGAGCCCTTCGAGGCCGACGTCGCCGCCTGGCCCCAGGACGTCATGGACGACGCCGAGCTGGCCGCCGACGTCGAGGCGTTCGTCAAGCGCATCGAGGGACCCGGCTACGCGAACTCGCTCGGCCAGAAGCTCGTCCAGCTCACCGCGCCCGGCGTCCCGGACGTCTACCAGGGCACCGAGCTGTGGGACTTCTCCCTGGTCGACCCGGACAACCGCCGCCCGGTCGACTACGCCGCCCGCCGCGAGCTGCTGGCCCGGATCACCGACGGCGAGCTGCCGGAGATCGACGCCTCGGGCGCGGCGAAGCTGCTGGTCGTGCACAAGGCGCTCCGGCTGCGTCGCGAGCACCCGGCGCTGTTCCGCGGCTACCGGCCGTTGCGGGCCGAGGGCCCGGCCGCGGCCCACTGCCTGGCCTACACGCGCAGCCCCGGCCTCGCCGTGGCCGTGACCCGGCTGCCCGTCGGCCTCGAAGCCGACGGCGGCTGGCGTGACACCGTCCTGCCGCTGCCGCCCGGGGTCTGGACCGACGTCCTGACCGGCCGGGAAGTCACCGGCGAGCTGACGTCCCTGTTCGACCGTTACCCCGTCGCGTTGCTGGTGCGAGGAGACGCATGAAGTTCAGCGTGTGGGCCCCGGCGGCCCGCCGGGTCCGGGTGAGCGTCGACGAAGGCGTGCACGAGATGACCGAGGGCGACGGCGGCTGGTGGCACGCCGACGCCGAGGGCGTCAACTACGCCTTCCTGCTCGGCGACGACGAGAAGCCGCTGCCCGACCCGCGGTCGCGGTGGCAGCCGCACGGCGTCCACGCGGAGTCGCGCGTCTACGACCACGGCGAGTTCGCCTGGACGGACGACGCCTGGACCGGACGGCAGCTGCCCGGCGCCGTGCTCTACGAGCTCCACGTCGGCACGTTCACCGAAGGTGGCACCTTCGACGCGGCGATCGACCGGCTCGACCACCTCGTCGACCTCGGCATCACGCACGTCGAGCTGCTGCCGGTGAACGCCTTCGACGGGACCGCGGGCTGGGGCTACGACGGCGTCCTCTGGGGCGCGGTCCACGAGCCCTACGGCGGCCCGGACGGGCTCAAGCGGTTCGTCGACGCGGCCCACGCGCGCGGCCTGGCCGTCGTGCTCGACGTCGTCTACAACCACCTCGGGCCGTCCGGGGCCTACCTCGACAAGTTCGGGCCGTACTTCGCCGGCCAGAACGACTGGGGACCCGGTCTCAACCTCGACGGCGCCGGCTCCGACGAGGTCCGCCGGTACGTGATCGACAACGCGCTGGGCTGGTTCCGCGACTTCCACATCGACGCGCTGCGCCTGGACGCCGTGCACGCGCTGCTCGACCGGCGAGCCGTCCACCTGCTCGAACAGCTCGCCACCGAGGTCGACAGCTTGTCGGCGGCGCTGAACCGGCCGCTGACGCTGATCGCCGAGTCCGACCTCAACGACCCGCGGCTGGTCACGCCCCGCGAGCGCGGCGGCTTCGGCCTGCACGCCCAGTGGTCGGACGACTTCCACCACGCGCTGCACGTCAAGCTGACCGGCGAGGCGACCGGGTACTACACCGACTTCGCCGCGCCGGACGCCCTCGAGCGGGTGCTGCGCGAGGTGTTCTTCCACGCGGGCACGTGGTCGTCGTTCCGGGAGCGGACCCACGGCCGCCCGGTCGACACGCGGACCGTGCCCGGCCACCGCTTCCTCGGCTACCTGCAGAACCACGACCAGATCGGCAACCGCGCGACCGGCGACCGGCTGTCCGCGACGGTGTCGGCCGACCGGCTGGCCTGCGGGGCCGCGGTCCTGTTCTGCTCGCCGTACACGCCGATGGTGTTCATGGGGGAGGAGTGGGCGGCGAGCACGCCGTGGCAGTTCTTCGCCTCCTTCCCGGACCCGGAGCTGGCCGAGGCCGTCCGCACGGGCCGCCGTCGCGAGTTCTCCCGGCACGGCTGGGGCGAGTCGGACGTGCCCGACCCGATGGACCCGGCCACCGTCGACCGCTCCCGGCTCGACTGGGCCGAGGTGGAGCAGCCCGGTCACCGGGAGGTGCTGGAGCTCTACCGCGCGTTGATCCGGCTGCGCCGGGAGCGGCCGGAGCTGGCCGACCCGTGGGTCGCGGACCTGCGCGTCGACTCCGCGCCGGACGGGTCCTGGCTGGTGCTGCACCGAGGCGGGCTGCGGCTGGCCGTCAACTTCGGCCCCGGCCCGGTGACGCTGCCGCTGGGTGCCACGGCGACGACCCTGCTGGCCTGGGCCGGAGCCGAAGTGGACGGCGGGGCCGCGCACCTGCCCCCGGACACCTTCGTCGTCGCCGAAACGACACCCTGACGGCGGTTGCCTCCGGGCAGATCGTCTGTCATGGCGCGCACGGACCACCGGAGATCTGGGACGATTCAGGAATGGCCACACGACCCTCCGCCGACCACGTCCTCGCCGGCCGTCCCTTCCCCCTCGGAGCCCACCCCGAGGCCGGCGGGGTCCGGTTCGCGATCACGTCCGCCGTCGCGGACGCCGTCGAGCTGTGCCTGATCGACGCCGACGGGTCGGAACGCCGGATCGCGCTCACCGAGCGCACCTTCGGCGTGTGGCACGGCCTGGTGCCCGGGGTGACGCCGGGGCAGCGGTACGGCTACCGGATCCACGGCCCGTACGACCCGGCGCGCGGCCTGCGCTGCAACCCGCACAAGCTGCTCGTCGACCCGTACGCGCGGCAGATCACCGGCGGGCTCACCGACCTCGCCGCGGCCCAGGGCTTCACCGGCGACCCGGAGCGCGGCCCGATGTCCACTGTGGACTCGCTGGGCAGCGTGCCGCTGTCGGTGGTCAGCTCGCCCGGCGGGCCGGACACCGGGATCAAGCCGGAGGTGCCGTTCGAAGAGGCGGTGGTCTACGAGCTGCACGTCAAGGGCTTCACGCAGCGGCACCCGTTCATCCCGGCGGCGCTGCGCGGCACCTACCTGGGCCTGGCCCACCCGGTGGCGATCGAGTACCTGACCCGGCTCGGCGTCACCTCGGTGGAGCTGCTGCCGGTGCACGCGTTCCTCGACGAGCCGTCGCTGATCCGGGCCGGGCGGCACAACTACTGGGGCTACTCGCCGCTCGGCTTCTTCGCCCCGCACGCCGCCTACGCCAGCGAGCCCGGCCACGAGGTCGAGGAGTTCCGGCTGATGGTGGCCGCCCTGCACGCGGCGGGCATCGAGGTGATCCTCGACGTCGTGTTCAACCACACCTGCGAGGGCGGGCCGGACGGGCCGACGCTGAGCTTCCGCGGGCTCAACGCGCCGGTGTACTACCTGCACACCGAGCGTGGCCACATGGCCGACATCACCGGCTGCGGCAATACCCTCGAAGCCGGCTCGCCGACCGTCGTCCGGCTGGTGACCGACTCGCTGCGGTACTGGACGCAGGAGATGGGCGTCGACGGCTTCCGGTTCGACCTGGCCAGCACGCTCGGGCGGCCGCGCGGCGGCGCGTTCGACCCGGCGTCGACGCTGCTCACCGCGATCACCACCGACCCGGTGCTCTCGCGCTGCAAGCTGATCGCCGAGCCGTGGGACGCGACCGGCGAGGGCTACCGCGTCGGCGGCTTCGGCGCCCAGTGGGCCGAGTGGAACGGCCGCTACCGCGACACGATCCGCGACTTCTGGCGCGGCGCGACCGGCGTCCGCGACCTCGCCTACCGGCTGTCCGGTTCGTCGGACCTGTACGACCACAACCTGCGCCGGCCGTGGCAGTCGATCAACTTCGTCACCGCCCACGACGGCTTCACGCTGCGGGACCTGGTGTCCTACAACGAAAAGCACAACGAGGGCAACGGCGAGGACAACCGCGACGGCACCAACGACAACCGCTCGTGGAACCACGGCGCCGAGGGGCCGACCACGGACCCGGCGATCCGCGCGCTGCGCGCCCGCCAGGCCCGGAACCTGTTCGCGACGCTGCTGCTGTCCACCGGCACCCCGATGCTGACCGCGGGGGACGAGTTCTGGCGGACCCAGGGCGGCAACAACAACGCGTACTGCCTCGACGACGAGACGTCCTGGCTGGACTGGACGCCGGACGACCCGGAAGCCGAGGCCATGCTCGCGTTCGCCCGGCGGGTGGTGCGGCTGCGCGCGAACAGCCCGGCCCTGCGCCAGCCGGAGTTCTTCGAAGGCCGGACCACCCCGACCGGCAAGCCCGACCTGGTCTGGTTCCGCCCGGACGGCGAGGAGTTCGGCGAGAGCGACTGGTTCGAGGACCGCCACACGCTCGGCATGTGGATCGACGGCTCGAACAGCCAGGCCCGCAACCGCGAGGGCGAGCTGGTGCCGGACCACTCGTGGCTGCTGTGGCTGCACGCGGGCGACGCCCCGGCCGAGGTGATCCTCCCGGGCCGCGAGTACGGCGAGACGTTCAAGCCGACCCTGGACACGAGCACCGCGGACGGCAGCCCGGCCAACCCGGGCCCCCTGGAGGCCAAGAGCCGCCTGACCCTCCAGTCCCGGTCCCTCCTCCTGCTCCGCGCCCCCCGCCTGGCCGCCGAGCCCCACCCCGAACCCTACTGACGCGTACGAAGAGTCGACACGCGTGATCAGAAGGTCGACACGCGTGATTGAAGGGTCGACACGGGCTAGCCGCCGTGTCGACCCCGCAATCACGCGTGTCGACTCGCCAATCACGCGTGTCGGCTCCGCAAGCACGGGCGAATCGTCCGTTCGGGTACGGGTCTTGGCCGTTCGGGCTCGCGTGTCGGGCGCGCCCGGACTTAACCTGCCGGACACGTGGGCGGAACTCGTTGCGCGGAAAGCGTTTCGGATGATCTCTTTTGGGTACAGGGATAGAGAACCCTGCCTCGTGGGCGCTTGATCGAGTCAGGCAGACTGTCGCCGTCTGCGTCCAACCGACATATCGAAGGGCGTTGCCCATGACCGGCCGGCTCGGCATCGACGACGTCTCCCCCAGCGTGAGCTGCGGCCGGTATCCGGCCAAAGCCGTTGTGGGGGAACACATCCCGGTCTTCGCGACCGTCTGGCGCGAGGGCCACGACGCCGTCGCGGCGACCGTCGCGTGGCGTGGCCCGGAAGACCGGCTGACCCGCCAGACGCGGATGGTGCCGCGCGGCCCCGATCACCCCGACGAGTTCGCCGCGGTGATCGCCCCGGACACCACCGGCCTCTGGACGTTCCGGGTCGACGCGTGGGGCGACCCGTGGGCGACGTGGGAGCACAACGTCGAAGTGAAGGTCGCCGCCGGGCAGGGCCCCGAAGACCTCGCCAACGACATCGAGAACGGCGCCCGGCTGATCGAGCGCGTCTCCCGCCGCCCCGACCGCCGGGCCGAGAAAGCGCTCCTCACCGGCGCGATCAAGGCCCTGCGCGACGAAGAGCTCAGCCTCGCCGAGCGCGTCGGGCCCGCGCTCTCGCCCGAGGTCCGGCAGGTCATGCACGAGTTCCCGGTGCGCGAGCTGATCACCAAGGGCAAGCCGCACAAGATCTGGGTCGACCGCCGCCGCGCCGCGTACGGCTCGTGGTACGAGCTGTTCCCCCGCAGCACCGGCGGTCTCGACGCCGAGGGCAAGCCGGTGCACGGCACCTTCGCCACCGCCGCGACCGCGCTGGACCGGGTCGCGAAGATGGGCTTCGACGTCGTCTACCTCCCGCCGATTCACCCGATCGGCCGGGTCAACCGCAAGGGCCCGAACAACACGCTCGACGCCAAGCCGGAGGACGTCGGCTCGCCGTGGGCGATCGGCGCCGACGAGGGCGGCCACGACTCGATCCACCCCGACCTCGGCACCTTCGACGACTTCGACGCCTTCGTCGCCCGTGCGGAAGAGCTCGGCATGGAGGTGGCGCTCGACTTCGCGCTGCAGGCCGCGCCCGACCACCCGTGGGTGCTCAAGAACCCCGAGTTCTTCACCACCCGCCCGGACGGCTCGATCGCGTACGCGGAGAACCCGCCGAAGAAGTACCAGGACATCTACCCGATCAACTTCGACAACGACCCCAAGGCCGTCTACGAAGAGATGCTGCGGGTCATCACCGTGTGGATCGACCACGGGGTCAAGATCTTCCGGGTCGACAACCCGCACACCAAACCGCCGGACTTCTGGGCCTGGCTGATCCAGTCGGTCAAGGACGCCCACCCGGACGTGCTGTTCCTGGCCGAGGCGTTCACCCGGCCGGCGCGCCTGTGGGGCCTGGCCCGGCTCGGCTTCACCCAGAGCTACACCTACTTCACCTGGCGCACCGGCAAGCAGGAACTGATCGACTTCGCCATCGACCTGCGGGAACACTGGCACGAGGGCCGGCCGAACCTGTTCGTCAACACCCCGGACATCCTCCACGAGTCGCTGCAGCGCGGCGGCCCGGGCATGTTCGCGCTGCGGGCGGCGCTGGCGGCGACGATCTCGCCGACCTGGGGCGTCTACTCCGGCTACGAGCTGTTCGAGCACGTCCCGGTCCGCGAAGGCAGCGAGGAGTACCTGGACTCCGAGAAGTACCAGCTGCGTCCGCGCGATTTCGAGCGCGCGCTCGCCGAGGGGCGTTCACTGGAGCCATGGCTGGCGAAGCTGAACGCCGTCCGGCGCGCGCACCCGGCGCTGCAGCAGATGCGCACCCTGCACTTCCACCACGTCGACAACGACGCGCTGCTGGCCTACTCCAAACAGGACCCGGCCACCGGCGACACCGTGGTCACGGTCGTCACCCTCGACCCGTACGGGCCCCAGGAGGGCACGTTGTGGCTCGACACCGGCGCGCTCGGCTTCGAAGCGCACGAGCGGCTGATCGCCCACGACGAGGTCACCGGCGACACCTGGGACTGGGGCCCGGCGAACTACGTGCGGCTCGAACCCTGGCGGGCGGTGGCGCACATGGTGTCGGTGAGACGCCGCCTGGCCGGCTGAAGACGGGACGGGAAGGGACGGCGAACCGAGGGACTGAGGTGGAACAGATGGCGGATGAGGCCCGGCCCGACGCGGCGTTGGGGCTGGAGGGCGTGCCGCACACCGGCGAGGCGATGACCGCCGACGGCATGCTGGTGGAACCGCAGGCCGGGGACTTCCGGTCGGCGCAGCAGGCGCCGAGCAACCCGGAGTGGTTCAAGGGCGCGGTGTTCTACGAAGTGCTGGTGCGCGCGTTCGCCGACTCCAACGGCGACGGCACCGGCGACCTGCGCGGCCTGGCCGGCAGACTCGACTACCTGGCCTGGCTGGGCATCGACTGCCTGTGGCTGCCGCCGTTCTACGCCTCGCCCCTGCGCGACGGCGGGTACGACATCAGCGACTTCCGCGCGGTGCTGCCGGAGTTCGGCAGCGTCGAGGACTTCGTCTTCCTGCTCAACGAGGCCCACCGGCGCGGCATCCGGGTGATCACCGACCTGGTGCTCAACCACACCTCGGACGCGCACCCGTGGTTCCAGCAGTCCCGCAGCGAGCCCGACGGCCCGTACGGCGACTACTACGTGTGGAGCGACGACGACTCCCGCTACGCCGACGCGCGGATCATCTTCGTCGACACCGAGACGTCGAACTGGACCTACGACCCGGTCCGCGGCCAGTTCTACTGGCACCGGTTCTTCTCCCACCAGCCCGACCTCAACTACGAGAACGTCGACGTCCAGAACGCGATGATCGACGTCCTGCGGTTCTGGCTGGACCTGGGCATCGACGGGTTCCGCCTGGACGCCGTGCCGTACCTGTTCGAGCAGGAGGGCACCAACTGCGAGAACCTGCCGCGCACGCACGAGTTCCTCAAGCGCTGCCGCAAGGTCGTCGACGACGAGTACCCGGGCCGGATCCTGCTGGCCGAGGCCAACCAGTGGCCGTCGGACGTCGTCGAGTACTTCGGCGACCCGGCCGTCGGCGGCGACGAGTGCCACATGGCGTTCCACTTCCCGCTGATGCCGCGGATCTTCATGGCCGTGCGCCGCGAGTCGCGGTTCCCGATCTCGGAGATCCTCACTCAGACCCCGGAGATCCCCAGCGGCACGCAGTGGGGCATCTTCCTGCGCAACCACGACGAGCTGACCTTGGAAATGGTCACCGACGAAGAGCGCGACTACATGTATGCGGAGTACGCCAAGGACCCGCGCATGAAGGCCAACATCGGCATCCGCCGCCGGCTGGCGCCGTTGCTGGACAACGACCGCAACCAGCAGGAGCTGTTCACGGCGATGCTGCTGTCCCTGCCCGGCTCGCCCGTTCTGTACTACGGTGACGAGATCGGCATGGGAGACAACATCTGGCTCGGCGACCGCGACGCGGTGCGCACCCCCATGCAGTGGACCCCGGACCGCAACGCCGGGTTCTCCTCCTGCGACCCGGGCCGCATCTACCTGCCGGTGATCATGGACCCGGTGTACGGCTACCAGGGCCTGAACGTCGAGGCGCAGTCGAACAACGCGTCTTCGCTGCTCAACTGGACCCGCCGGATGATCGAGGTGCGCAAGCAGCACCACGCGTTCGCCGAGGGCGAGTTCGTCGACCTCGGCGGCTCCAACCCGAGCGTGCTGGCCTACAAGCGCCAGTGGCGGCGCCCGGACGGCGGCGAAGACGTCGTGCTCTGCGTCAACAACCTCTCCCGGTTCCCGCAGCCGGTGGAGCTGGATCTGTCCGCGCACCGCGGGTGCACGCCGGTGGAGCTCACCGGCGGCGTGCGGTTCCCCAGCATCGGGGAACTGTCGTACCTGCTGACGCTGCCGGGGCACGGCTTCTACTGGTTCCAGCTGACGAGCCCGGGAGACGAAGGCGAAGCGAGGTGAGTCCCTTGTCCGACCCGCGCGAGCTGGTCGACGACCTGACCGAGGACCTGAAGCGCTGGCTGTCGGAGCAGCGCTGGTTCGCCGGCAAGGACCGGCCGGTGACCGGCGTCCGGCGGCTCGGCGTGACCGAGCTGGTCTCCGGCGATCCGCAGTTGCTGCACGTGGTGATCGAGGTCGCCCAGGACGACCGGCGCGAGCCCTACCAGCTGCTGGTGGGCCGGCGGACGCACCCGCCGGAGATCGCGTCGACCAGCTGGATCGGCGCGGTCGGCGACCTCAACGCCTACGAGGCGTCCGGCGACCTGGACGTCACCGGCGTGCTGCTCGACCTGATGGCCCGTGAGGAGACCGTCGGCTCGCTGACCTTCGAGCACGAGCCCGGCGTCGAGCTGGACACCGGCCTGCGGGCCCGGCCGATCACTTCGGAGCAGAGCAACACGTCCCTGGTCTACGGCGGGCAGTACATCCTCAAGCTGTTCCGGAAGCTGACCCCGGGCAAGAACAAGGACCTGCTGCTGCACCGCGCGCTGCAGGGCGTCGGCAGCAAGCACATCGCACCGGTGCTCGGGTCGATCACCGGCGACCTGGGCGGCGAGCCGACCACCGTCGGCATGCTCCAGCAGTTCGTCTCGGACGCGGTCGACGGCTGGGCGATGGCCACCACCAGCGTCCGCGACCTGATGGCCGCGCCCGAACTGCACCCCGAGGAGGTCGGCGGCGACTTCGCCGGGGAGGCCGAGCGCCTGGGGCGTGCCGTCGCGGAGGTGCACGCGGACCTCGCCGAGGCGCTCGGCACCGAGCCGGTCGACGCCGCCGAGCTGGAACGCTCGGCGAAGGCGATGCTCGACCGGCTCGACACGATCGCCGGCCGGGTGCCGGAGCTGGCCGCGCACGCCCCGAAGCTGCGGGCGGCGCTCGAGCAGCTGCGCACGGTGCCCGCCGGTGCGGTGGAGATGCAGTACATCCACGGCGACCTGCACCTCGGCCAGGTGCTGCGGACCGTCGGCGGCTGGCTGCTGATCGACTTCGAGGGCGAGCCCGCGGCCCCGGTCGAGGAGCGGCACGCGCTGCGGTCGCCGTTGCGCGACGTCGCGGGCATGCTGAGGTCGTTCGACTACGCGGCCCAGCAGATGCTGGTCGGCCAGCCGGACGAGCCGGCGCTGGCCGAGCGCGCCCACGAGTGGTCGGAGCGCAACCGGGCGGCGTTCTGCGAGGGCTACGCGGCCGTCGCGGCGGACCCGCGCGAACAAGGCGAGCTGCTGCGCGCCTTCGAACTCGACAAGGCGGTCTACGAGGTGGGCTACGAGCACGCGAACCGGCCGGACTGGCTCGGCGTGCCGCTCGCCTCGATCGCCCGGATCACCAGCGGAGGGACGACACCGTGAACCCGGCTCCCGAAGGTCTCCCGGCCGCGGCCCCGCCGGCCGCGGACATCGACCGGCTGCTCGCCGGCTCACACCACGACCCGCACTCGGTGCTGGGCGTGCACGCGGTGGGCAAGGCCTTCGCGGCCCGGGCGCTGCTGCCCGGCGCGAAGGCCGTCACGCTCTGCGCGGGCGGCGAGAAGTACCCGATGGAACCGGTGATCGACGCGCTGTTCGCCGTCGCCGTGCCCGAGCACCCCGGTGACTACCGGCTGGAGGTCGAGTACGACGGGCACACCGTCACCACCGACGACCCGTACCGCTGGCTGCCCACGGTGGGCGAGCTGGACCTGCATCTGATCGGCGAGGGCCGGCACGAGCGGCTCTGGGAGGCGCTCGGCGCGCACCTCCGGTCGTACGAGACGCCGAACGGGGTCGTCGAAGGGACGTCGTTCGCGGTCTGGGCGCCGAACGCGCGCGGCATCCGGGTGATCGGCGACTTCAACGGCTGGGACGGCCGCGGGCACGCGATGCGCTCGCTCGGCGGGTCCGGCGTCTGGGAGCTGTTCGTGCCCGGTGTCGGCGCGGGCACCTGCTACAAGTTCCGGATCCTCGGCGCCGACGGCAACTGGCACGAGAAGGCCGACCCGATGGCGTTCGCCACCGAGCAGCCGCCGGCGACGGCGTCGGTCGTCAGCAGCTCGGCGCACGTCTGGGAAGACGACGAGTGGGTCGCTCAGCGGGAAGCCACGCAGTGGATCGCGGCGCCGATGAGCGTCTACGAGGTCCACCTCGGCTCGTGGCGGCCCGGGCTGGACTACCGGGAGCTGGCCGACCAGCTGGGCGACTACCTCGTCGAGACCGGCTTCACGCACGTGGAGCTGCTGCCGGTGTCGGAGCACCCGTTCGGCGGTTCGTGGGGCTACCAGGTGACGTCGTACTACGCGCCGACGTCCCGCTTCGGCTCGCCGGACGACTTCCGCTACTTCGTCGACCGCCTGCACCAGCGGGGGATCGGCGTGCTGGTGGACTGGGTGCCGGCGCACTTCCCGCGTGACAGCTGGGCGCTGGCGCGCTTCGACGGGACGCCGCTGTACGAGCACGCGGACCCGCGCCGCGGCGAGCAGCCCGACTGGGGCACGCTCGTGTTCGACTTCGGCCGCAACGAGGTCCGCAACTTCCTGGTCGCCAACGCGCTGTTCTGGCTCGACGAGTTCCACCTCGACGGCCTGCGCGTGGACGCGGTGGCGTCGATGCTGTACCTCGACTACTCCCGCAAGGAAGGGGAGTGGCTGCCCAACCAGTACGGCGGGCGGGAAAACCTGGACGCGGTGCGGTTTCTGCAGGAGCTGAACGCGACCGTCTACAAGCGACACCCGGGTGTCGTGATGGTCGCGGAGGAGTCGACGGCCTGGCCGGGCGTCACGCGCCCGACCCACCTGGGCGGCCTCGGGTTCGGCTTCAAGTGGAACATGGGCTGGATGCACGACACGCTCCGGTACCTGTCCCATGAGCCGATCCACCGGGCGTACCACCACAACGAGATGACGTTCTCGCTCGTGTACGCGTGGAGCGAGAACTTCGTGCTGCCGCTGTCGCACGACGAAGTGGTGCACGGCAAGGGATCCCTGTGGGGCCGGATGCCGGGCGACGCCTGGAACAAGGCGGCCGGGCTGCGCTCGCTGCTGGCGTTCATGTGGGCGCACCCGGGCAAGCAGCTGCTGTTCATGGGCGGCGAGTTCGGCCAGCCGGGGGAGTGGTCGGAGCAGCGGTCGCTGGACTGGCACCTGATGGAGGAGCCGCTGCACCTCGGGGTGTGGGAGCTGCTGCGCTCGCTGAACACGATCTACCGGTCGTCACCGGCGTTGTACAGCCAGGACGGCTCCCCGGACGGCTTCCGCTGGATCGACGCGAACGACTCGAGCGGCAACGTGCTGAGCTTCCTCCGCATCGGCGCCGACGGCTCGCGCCTGGCCTGCGTGGCGAACTTCGCCGGGGTCCCGCACCACGACTACCGCGTCGGCCTGCCTTCGGCGGGCCGCTGGCTGGAGGTCGTCAACACCGACGCGGAGGCGTACGGCGGGTCCGGAGTCGGGAACATGGGCGCGGTGGAGGCGACGGAGGAGCCGTGGCACGGCCAGCCGGCCTCCGCGGTCCTCCAGCTCCCCCCGGCCGGAGTCCTCTGGCTGGTCGAAGAAACCCCACCGACGACCCCCGAACTCCCGTGATCCGAGGGTCAACACGCGTGATCAGGAGGTCGACACGCGTGATTGAGGGGACGACACGGCGAGTGGCATCGTGTCGACCCTTCAATCACGCGAGTCGGCTCTCCAATCACGCGTGCTGACCCTTCAATCACGCGAAAAGCCCTCCGCGGGGCGGGGGTGGCGGGCTTACCATCGGGGGATGGACGGCTCCGGTGGCGTCCTCGCGAACCTGATCCTCTTCATCGTGGTCTGCCTCGCGCCCACGGTGCTGTTCTGGTGCGCGCTGCGCGTCCCGAAGCTGGTCGCCTGGATCCGGTCGAGGCGGGCGGAGCCGCAGCCGGACGGCCCGCCGATCGAACGCGTCGCCGCGGACCTGCGGCGGGTGCACCGGTTGCTGGCCGGCTACCCGTCGGGGACGCCGGCCGCGCGCCGGATCGGCACCCGGCAGGCGTACGACGAACTCCTCACCGTGGCCTGCCGCCAGGTCGGCGTCCCGCACCGGCTGGGGGAGCTGCCCGAGGGGATGGACCGGGAGATCGAACGCCTGCGCGTCGAGCAGTCGCTGCGGGAGCGCGGGCTGGCCGTGCCCTGACCCGTCGCGCGGCGAGCTTCCCCCGGCCATCCTTTGTGGACGGTGCTTACCGGCCGGGCGTGACGATGTCCGCGAGGCGGGCGATGTCGTCGAGCTCGTCGGTGGCGGGGTTGAAGATCAGCTCGTCCGCACCGAGGTCACCGAAGGCCTTGACCGCGTCCCGCACGGCTTCCGGGGTGGTGCGCACGCCGGAAGCGATGAAGTCGGCCGCGTCGCCCATGTTGCTGTAGTAGTCGCGCACCTTCTCGCGGCCGGTATCGGGCGCACCGAGGGCGAAGTAGGCGATGGCGACCAGCCGCGGCTCGCCCGCGCGCCCGGCGTCCCGCCACGCGGCGCGAGCCTGGTCGAACGCCCCGGCGACCATTTCCGGCGGCACCGAACCGCCGACGTACCCCGTGCCCCACTTCGCCATCCGGGCGAGGGCCTTCGGGGCGAACCCGCCGAACAGCAGGGGAACCTCGCGGGTGCCCGGTGGTACCGCGGGGTTGTCGCCGCCGCCGACCGGCTTGCCGGTCCACACGTCGCGGTAGACCTCGAGGTCGGCGTCGATCCGCTTGCCGAGCCCCTTCGGGCCGAGCCCGTCGGCGACGAAGTCGTCCTCGCGCCCGCCGATCCCGATGCCGAGGGTGAGCCGGCCGCCGGAGACCCCGTCGATGCCGGCGATCTCCTTCGCCAGCAGCACGGGCGGCCACACGGTGCCGAGGAGGACGTTGCTGATCAGCCCGATGCGGCTGGTGGCGCCGGCCGCGGCGGCGAGCGCGACGGTGTCCATCACGCCGGGGTAGGCGATCCGGCCGACCGTGCCGAGGGTGGAGAACCCGGCTTCCTCGGCTTTCGCGGCCCAGGCGGGGATGACGTCCGGACGCATGTCGCGGACCTGGTTCGGCAGTCCGATGCCGATCTTCATGAAGGCTCCTGGAAGAAAGGGGTGATCTTCTTCCAAGATCCACGGAACGGGAAAACCCCGCCACCAAGGTGACGGGGTTTTCCCTTTCGTGCCAAGAAATCAGTCCAAGTAGTCCCGCAGCACCTGGGACCGCGACGGGTGGCGCAGCTTCGACATCGTCTTCGACTCGATCTGCCGGATGCGCTCGCGGGTCACCCCGTACACCTGGCCGATCTCGTCGAGCGTGCGCGGCTGGCCGTCCGTCAGGCCGAAGCGCAGCCGGACCACGCCCGCCTCGCGCTCGGACAGCGTCTGCAGCACCGACTGCAACTGGTCCTGCAGCAGCGTGAACGACACTGCGTCGACCGCGACGACCGCTTCGGAGTCCTCGATGAAGTCGCCGAGCTGCGAGTCGCCCTCGTCGCCGATGGTCTGGTCCAGCGAGATCGGCTCGCGCGCGTACTGCTGGATCTCCAGGACCTTCTCCGGGGAGATGTCCATTTCCTTCGCGAGCTCTTCCGGGGTCGGCTCGCGGCCGAGGTCCTGGAGCAGTTCGCGCTGGATGCGGCCCAGCTTGTTGATGACCTCGACCATGTGCACCGGGATGCGGATGGTGCGCGCCTGGTCGGCCATCGCGCGGGTGATCGCCTGGCGGATCCACCACGTGGCGTACGTCGAGAACTTGTAGCCCTTGGTGTAGTCGAACTTCTCCACCGCGCGGATCAGGCCGAGGTTGCCCTCCTGGATCAGGTCCAGGAACGCCATGCCGCGGCCGGTGTAGCGCTTGGCCAGCGAGACCACGAGCCGGAGGTTCGCCTCGAGCAGGTGGTTCTTGGCGCGCTCGCCGTCACGCACGATCCACTTGAGATCGCGGCGCATCTGGGTGACGAGCTTCTCGCCCTCCTCCTCGGCGGTGCGCACGCGCTCGGCGGCGTAGAGCCCGGCCTCGATCCGCTTGGCCAGCTCCACCTCCTCCTCGGCGTTCAGCAGCGCGACCTTGCCGATCTGCTTGAGGTAGGCACGCACGGAGTCGGCGGACGCGGTGAGCTCGGCGTCCTTGCGCGCCTGGCGCAGCGCCTCGGACTCCTCCTCGTCCCAGACGAAGTCCGGGTTGTCGGAGCCCTTCGCCGCCTTGTCGGCCGCGGCGCCGCGGCGACGCTGCGCCGGGGTCTCCTCGTCCGACTCCTCGTCGTCATCGTCGTCGTCGGCCGAGTCGGTGTCCGGCTCGTCGTTGACCGTCTCGTCGACGACGTCGACCTCGACCTCTTCCAGGTCCGACAGGTCGGGCGCACCGAGGTCGTCGTCCTCGAGCTCGCCGGGACCGTCCGGCTCGCCGTCCTCGGTCTTCGGGCCCTTGGTCGCGGCCTTCTTCGCCGGTGCCTTCTTGGCCGGCGCCTTCTTGGCGGTGGTGGTCTTGCGCGCCGCTGGCTTCGCCGTCCCGGTGGCTGCCTCTTCGGCCGGCTCGCCGGCTGCGGTCGCTGTCTTCGTCCCGCCTCGGGTTGCGGTTCTTGCGGCTGCCACTTACGCCCTTTCGCAGCGGTCGATCATGACGAGCAACGGCCGGGGGGCCACTGCTGCCTCACATTCGGGGATCACGCCTCGGCCTGCGGTTTTGCCCTCCGCAGCCGTGGGCCGTGTTCCATTGTAACGACGGTACGCGCATGCGGTGCGAAGCGATCACCCTCCGGCCGGTTCCGGTGCCCGATCGCCCGTCGCGATCGGTGCCGGAACGACTCCCGGCGGTACCGGATCGACCCCGGATCAGTGCTGGATGCCCTCGGCCGCGGCGGCCGCGGCACCCACGATCCCGGCGTTGTTCTGCAGCGTCGCGACCAGCACCGGAGTGCGGATGTCCAGCAGCGGCACCCATTTCTCGGCCTTCTTGCTGACGCCGCCGCCGACGATGAACAGGTCGGGCCAGATCAGGTTCTCCAGCACGGTCAGGTAACGGTGCACGCGCTTGGCCCATTCGGGGTAGGAAAGCCCCTCGTTGTCCTTCACCGAAGCGGCCGCGCGCTTCTCGGCGTCGTGGCCGTCGATCTCCAGGTGGCCGAATTCGGTGTTCGGGACGAGCTTGCCGTCCTGGAACACGGCGCTGCCGATGCCGGTGCCGAAGGTGAGCAGCGCGGTCACGCCCTTGCGCGCGACCGGGTCGCCGAAGCGGATCTCCGCCATGCCCGCCGCGTCGGCGTCGTTGAGCATCGCGATCTGGTCGACGCTGCGGCCGAGCCGCTTGGCGAACAGCGCGTCGGCGTCCGTGCCGATCCACTGCTTGTCGATGTTGGCCGCGGTGTGCGCCACGCCCTTCTTGACGACCGCGGGCAGCGTCACGCCGACCGGGCCGTCCCAGCCCGCCTGCGTGACGATGTCGTGCACGACGTCCGCCACCGCCGACGGGGTGGACGGCTTCGGCGTCTCGATCCGGATCCGGTCGCCGATGAGCCGGCCCATTTCCAGGTCGACCAAGGCGCCCTTGATCCCGCTGCCGCCGATGTCGATGCCGAAACCTCGGCGGGTCGCCTCCACCACGGACGTGGTCCCTTCTCGCACGATTCAGAAGCCTGCCTCGGAGACTTTAACCGGATGTGGTGACATGTCGGACGTGGGAGTTGACGAGTCGTTGCTGAAAAGCGTCGCGGTGCAGGTCGCGACGGAGGCCGCCACCCTGGTCCGCGAGGCGTGGGAGGGCATGGCTGCCGGCCGTTCGGTGGCCGTGGGGACCAAGTCCGGGGCGACCGACGTGGTGACCGCGGTGGACCACGAGTCGGAGGAGCTGGTGCGCTCGCGGCTGGCTTCGCTGCGGCCGGGGGAGCCGGTGCTGGGCGAGGAAGGCGGTGGTGCGGCGGGCGATGGCGTGACGTGGGTGGTCGACCCGATCGACGGGACGGTCAACTTCCTCTACGGCCTGCCGTGGTTCGCGGTGTCGGTGGCGGCCCAGGTCGGCGGGGTGTCGGTGGCCGGCGCGGTGGTCGAGCCGGCGAGCGGCCGCGTGTGGTCGGCGGCCCGCGGCCAGGGCGCGTACCTGGACGGCCGGCGGCTTGCCGTGTCTTCGCCTTCGGCTCTCGAGGTGACGTTGGTCGGAACCGGTTTCGCGTATTCGCCGGAGCGCCGGACGCGCCAGTCGCGCTTCGCGGCCTCGCTGCTCGGGCAGGTGCGGGACATCCGGCGCAACGGGGCGGCGTCGCTGGACCTGTGCGCGGTGGCGGCGGGCTGGCTCGACGCGTACGTGGAGCACGGGCTCAACCGCTGGGACTGGGCGGCGGGAGCGCTGATCGCGGCCGAGGCGGGTGCGGAGGTGTCCCTGCCGGGGTCGGCCCCGGAGCTGGGCGCGGACGCGACCTACGCGGCGGCGCCGTCGATCGCGGAGCCGTTGCGGAAGGTGCTGGCCGACTGCGGCGCAGCGGAGGTCTGACCCTGTCCCGCTGACCGGGACGGTCAGTTCGCGTACCCAGCCGGTCGGTTCGCGTCCCCGGACGGTCGGCTTGCGTCCCCGGACGGTCGGCTGGCGTGCCTGGAGGGTCGACTCGCGTGATCAGGAGGTCGACTCGCGTGATCAGGAGGTCGACTCGCGTGATTGCAGGGTCGACTCGCGAGCCGACCGTCCAGGTACGCGAACCGACCCTCTGGGTACGCCAACTGACCCTCCGGGTACGCGAGCCGACCCTTCGGGCGCGTGAATTGACGCTGCCGAGGCGCGGAGCGGCCGAAACTGTCGGTGCCGTCCGGTAGCGTGGAAAACGGGGGGCGCCCCCGCGGGCGCGGGTTGGCGAGCGGGGCGGGAGCGGGGTCAGCACTCCACGTCGCGGGCCGAAGCCAGCAGCGTCTGGTCGACGACCGGCGCCTTGGCGCCCGCGGACTGCTCGTTCGTGCCGCCGCCCTGGTGGGCCTTCGACCAGTCGGCGAGCTGCGTGATGATCTGGCGGGCCTCCGCGCGGGGCCGGATGTCGCCGAACAGCGTGCCCGTCACCAGGTCGACGCTCGCGTCCTTGCGGTTGTCCTGGACCAGCTCGGCGCACGGCACCACCAGGCTGAGCGTCCGGGCCGCCGTGACGCCGTTCTCGCCGAAGCGGATCTGGCCGCGGCACTTGGCCTCGCGGTTCTCGTACGCGGGGTCGTTGGCCGGTTCGGCCGCGCCGGTGAACCCCATCTCGCGCAGGGCCGTCGTGGTGATGCCGCCCTGGCCGCGGCTGCCGGAGGCGTTCAGCACCCGGTAGGCGACCTTGTCCGGCGGGACCGGCGCGCGGTCGTCGAGCGCGTTGTGCGGGAGGGTGCTGAACGTGACACCCGGTGGCGGGCTCGCCGGCGGGTCGCACTTCACGGCGTCGTCGATGTCGCCCTTGCCGACCGCGGCGTTCACCCAGACGATGATCGCGCCGAGGGCGAGCACGCCGATCACGATCAGTGCCGGCAGCGGCTTGTGCTTGCGATACGGCCGCGTCCCACGGTCCCCGATGCCGTTCCCCGACGCCACCTGCCCGTCCCTTCCCGAACACCGAACCCCGGCCGGTGCGGACCCGAGCACCGTCGTGGCCGCTCAGCCTAGGCGCTGCGGCCGGCGCGCGTCGTCCAGGGTCACCCGGCCGGTTCCCCGTGCTCTGCCTGCGGTACCGGGCCGCGCCCGGCACCGATCCCCGTCCGGCGATCGCACCACGGCGGGGGCGGCGGGGGCAAGCGGACACCGGCCGCGCGTGAAGTTCTCCACCCGGGCGCAACCCGAACGGACGACAACGCGTCTTACCTGCGGGTTCCCCCTGTCGGGTGACGATTCCCCGGCAATGTCTGACTCGTTGCAGAACCCGGACAGCGGTGAGCTACCCTTCGCGGGCTCCGGCCGCAGGAAGAGGCCCGAAAAGAAGAGACCTCGGTCACTTCGGCCGTCGGGCACAAACAGGGGCCCTGGAACGTTGACCAGCGGCACGGCGGATCCACGGGCGCACCCGGGGGTCCGGGAAAACGACTACACAAGCTGATCGCAGGGGTGAGGGACACATGGCTACCGACTACGACGCTCCGCGCCGCAGCGAAGCCGACGAGCTGGCCGAAGACTCGTTGGAGGAGCTCAAGGCCCGGCGGAACGAGAACCAGTCCGGCGTCGTCGACGTCGACGAGGACGCGACCGCCGAGAACTTCGAGCTGCCGGGTGCCGACCTCTCCGGGCTTTCCGGTGAGGACATGACCGTGAAGGTGGTGCCGAAGCAGGCGGACGAGTTCACCTGCTCCGTGTGCTTCCTGGTGCACCACCGCAGCCGGCTGGCCGAGGACAACGGCGGACGCCTGATCTGCCGCGACTGCGCCTGAGAAACGCAGAGGGGTTCTCGGACACAGGGGACGAACAGACGCGACGAAGAGCCTCGAGGGAGACCGGGGAGGCTCGGAGCGCGCTGGGGACAAGGGGGCCGGCCGGCAGGCCGGCCCCCTTCCCATGTCCGCCGGGTCAGGCGCCTTTCAGCAGCTCGGCGACCTTTTCCGGGTGCCGGGTGCTGAACAGCCAGTACGGCGTCGGGTCGTTCGCGTCGGTCAGGTGCACCTTCACGACCGGACCGACCCAGCCGCGGTGCAGCACGTAGGCCGCCGGGTCGCCGTCGCGCCCGAGGGCCTTGCGCTTGGCGTCCTTGTCGAAGATTTCCACCTCGCCCGCGTAGCGCAGCGGCAGGTGGGCGTCGCCGACCCACAGTTCCGGCTCGTCACCGTCGGTGATCCGGACCTTCGACCGGCCCAGCGACAGCAGCAGGGCCACGACGACCGGCAGCGCGATCACGTACGGCAGCCACGCCCGGATGCCCGGGTACCCGAGGTCGATCTCGGCCGCGAGCAGGACCGCCCCCAGCACCGGCAGCGGCCAGCCCCACCACGGGACGTACAGCCGTTCGGAGTGCCGGACCGCGGTGTTCGCGGCCGTCTTCGCTGATTCACCCACGGGTAGAGAGTAATCTCGCCGCCCGTGTCCAGCGTTCAGGTACTCCTCTCCCGGCTCGACCCGGATGTCCCGCTGCCCGCCTACGCCCGGCCGGGCGACGCGGGGGCCGATCTCGTCACCACCTCGGATATCGTCCTGGCGCCCGGGGAACGCGGCGTCGTCGGCACCGGCGTCGCGATCGCGCTCCCGGCCGGGTACGCGGGGTTCGTCCACCCGCGGTCGGGCCTGGCCGCCCGGGTCGGCCTCTCCGTGGTGAACACCCCGGGCACCATCGACGCCGGCTACCGCGGGGAGATCAGGATCTGCCTGATCAACCACGACCCGGTGCACCCGGTGGAGCTGACGCGCGGCGACCGCATCGCCCAGCTGGTCGTGCAGCGGGTCGAGCACGCGCAGTTCGTCGAGGTCGACCGGCTCGACACGACCGAGCGGGGCGACGGAGGCTACGGCTCCACGGGTGGACACGCCACACTGGGAGCACCGGCGCTCGCCGCGAGCGCCGCCACGGGGGAAGGAACGGAGAAGTAGTGGGGATTTTCGGACGCAAGCGGCGGACCGAGGGCGGGTCCGCCGGACGGCACGCCGCGCCCGAGGCCGACGACACGATCGAGGGCGAGGCGTACGAGGACGAGGACGGGCCGGAGCTGTCGGACGTCTCCGACGGCCCGTTCGACGTCGCCGACTTCGAGGACGACGGCATCCCGCGGATCGACCTCGGCTCGGTGAAGGTGCCGGTGCCCGACGGTTCCCAGGTCCAGGTCGAGATGGACCCGGAGACCGGGGGCGTGCGGGCCGTGCACGTCGTCACCGAGCAGGGCCAGATCACGGTCAGCGCGTACGCGGCGCCGCGCTCGGGCGGGCTGTGGCGCGAGGTCAGCTCCGAGCTGGCCGACCAGCTGCGGGCCGACGGCGCCAAGGTCACCATCGGCCGCGGCGCGTGGGGCCTGGAGATCTCGGCCATCATCGGCGACGTCGCCCTGCGCTTCGTCGGCATCGACCGGCCGCGCTGGATGCTGCGCGGCGTCATCGCCGGCCCGCAGTCGGAGGCGGCCGCGGCCGTCGAGGTGCTGCGCGAGATCGTGCGGCGCACGATCGTCGACCGCGGCGACGCGCCCATGCCGGTCCGGACCCCGCTGACCATCACGCTGCCCGAGGCGGTCGCCGAGCACATCGCGGCCCAGCAGCAGCAAGGCTGAGTGCCCGTGGAGGCCGCATCGAGGGACGCTGAACCCCTCGATGCGGCCTTCACGGCTTTTCCAGCGCCCGGAGGAAGGCCAGGACGGTCGCCCGGCCGAGGGATTCGCGGTCGGCGCCGAGCGCGGTGAGCGTCGTCTCGCCGAGGGCCGCCCGGGGGAGTGCGCCCGCCCACTCCGCTGCGACTTTCGTCGGGTGGATCGGGTCGTCGGTGCACGTGCCGATCCCGGCGGGGACGTTCAGGTCCGCGAGCTCGGCGAGGGTGGGCGACGGCCGGCCCGCGGCGACACGCAGGCCGTCTGCCAGCCCGTCGCCGTGGCGGCGCCACGCCCGGTCGAGTTCGGCCCGCAGCCAGTCCGGGCTGCCGGTGGTCTGGGCCAGGGCCGCGTCGACGCCGGAACCGGCCACCAGGTCCGCCGTCAGCGTCGCGGCCTGCGATGCGGGTGCCAGGCCCGGGAGGCCGTTCCAGGCCGGGAGCGCGGCCAGCAGGCCCCCGCAACGGTGTGAATTGCGGACGGACCACTCCGCGGCGAGGTGAGCGCCGAACGAAATGCCGCCTACGAGCAGTTCGCCGTGTTCGTCCGCCAGCCGGTCGAGGGTGGCCAGGTAGCCGTCGGCGAGGGCCGCGCCCGGCGGCGGCGGTGGCGCGATGAGCGGGACACCGAGGGCGCGCAGCGGCCCGGCGAAGACGGCCCGGACGAACACCTCGTCCGAGCCGGTGCCCGGCAGCAGCACCGCGGCGGGAACTCTGATTGCGGACGTCACGTTGCGATCTTTGCGCAAAGGCGTTTCCCTGGCGGGGACCGCAGTACGCTGGAATCGCACGGGCCGCAAGCAGTTTTGTCGCCGGGCCCCGGAGCACAGGAGCACCTATGTCCGCCAAAGACGGCGGCTACTTCAGCCGGCTGGTACGCAAGCTGACCAGCGACGTCGAGGATCTCGACGCCGACGAGATGTCGATGAGGTCGGGCGCCGAGGGGGCGCAGCGGGCCTGCGACTGCCGCTCGGGCGAAGAGGTCACCGTGATGGGCCGGCTGCGCAGCGTCGAGCTGTGCCCGACCAACGAGGCCGCCACGCTGGAGGCCGAGCTGTTCGACGGAACACAGGGCGTGACGCTAATCTGGCTCGGCCGCCGCCGGATCCCGGGCATCGAGCCTGGCCGGACGATCAAGGTGCGCGGCCGGATGGCCGAGCGTGACGGCCAGAAGGTGCTGTACAACCCCTATTACGAGCTCCAGAGCCCAGTGAGTTGATCACCCATCGTGACTGAACCCGCCCCGAGCGAGAAGAAGACCGACGACGCGGAAGAACCGCAGCCGACCCTGCTCGAGCAGATGGGCGGCGTGTCCGGCCTGATCTACTCGTCGGTGCCGGTGATCGTCTTCGTGCTGGCGAACTCGTTCTTCGGCCTGACCGCGGCCATCTGGACGTCGATCGGCAGCGCGGTGGCCATCGCGGTGCTGCGGCTGGTCCGCAAGGAGCCCCTGCAGCCGGCGATCTCGGGCTTCTTCGGCGTCGCGATCGCGGCGTTCATCGCCTACCGGACGGGGTCGGCGAAGGGCTTCTTCCTGTTCGGCATCTACGCGAGCCTGATCTACTGCGGCATCTTCGTGCTGTCGGTGGTGGTGCGCTGGCCGATCGCGGGCGTGGTCTGGAACATGCTCAACGGAACCGGCCAGGCGTGGCGGCGCGACAAGCCGTCCCGCTACGGCTACGACATCGCGACGCTGGCGATGGCGCTGATCTTCGCGGCGAGGTTCGTGGTGCAGCGGTGGCTGTACCAGGAGGACTACACGGGCTGGCTGGCCTTCGCGAAGATCGCGATGGGGTACCCGCTGTACGCGCTGGGCCTGCTGGTGGTGGTGTGGGCGGTGCGGCGGTCGGACAAGCGGCTGAAGGCTCTCGCCGAAGCCGAGCCGGCCCCGGAGACGGACGCGCAGGTCGAGGCCCGGCTGCGGGAGAAGTACGCCCAGGCCCCCGACGCCTGACAACCCGCGCGCGTGGGGGGACCCCCGGTCTTTACGCTACCGGCAGCCACCGACAGTTTCGGCCGCCGCGACACCCCACCGGGGCGTCGGCACCCCCGCAGGCAAGCCCGGACCACGAAAAAGGCCCCCAGCGAATCCGCTGGGGGCCTTTCCCACGTCCTCAGTAACCCAACGCCGTCCGGATCTCCGGCTCCACATCCGCAGTCGCCACGAACAGCAGCTCGTCCCCCGGTTCCAGCGGGTCCTCCGGCTGCGGCACGATCACCCGATCGCCCCGCAGGATCGTCACCAGCGCCGCATCCCGCGGGAGCGTCAGCTCGCTCACCGGCTTCCCGGCCAGCGGCGTCTCCGCCGGCAGCGTCAGCTCGACCAGGTTCGCGTTGCTCTGCCGGAACGTCATCAGCCGGACCAGGTCGCCGACGCTCACCGCCTCCTCGACCATCGCCGCCAGCATCCGCGGGGTCGAGACCGCCACGTCCACGCCCCAGGCGTCGGTGAACAGCCACTCGTTCGCCGGGTTGTTCACCCGGGCCACCACGCGCCGGACCGCGAACTCCGTCTTCGCCAGGAGCGAGACCACCAGGTTCGCCTTGTCGTCGCCCGTCGCCGCGATCACCACGTCGCACTGCTCGATGCCGGACTCCTCCAGGATCGACACCTCGCACGCGTCGCCCAGCACCCAGTCGGCCTGCTCGACCGCGTGCGGCTCGAACTGGTCGGCTTCGCGCTCGATCAGCATCACCTGGTGCCTGCCGTCGATCAGCTCGGCGGCGATGGAACGGCCGACCGCTCCGGCGCCCGCAATCGCGACCCTCATGCCTCGTCCTCCGGTTCCCGGTGGGCCACACTGGTGACGTCGGTGACGGTGCCGGACCGCGCGGCCACCCACACGACGTCGTCGGCCTGCAGCACGGTCTTCGTGTCCGGCAGCACGCCGGTGCCGAAACGCATGATGAACGCCACCCGCGCGCCGGTCGCCTGCTGCAGGGACTGCACCGAGTGCCCGACCCAGCCCTCGTGCAGCGGCAGCTGCAGCAGCGCCACGTTGCCCGACGGGTCCCGCCACGCCGACGCCACGCCGTCCGGCAGCAGCGTCCGCAGGAACCGGTCGGTCGTCCACGGCACGGTCGCCACCGTCGGGATGCCCAGCCGCTCGTACACGGCCGCGCGCTTGTGGTCGTAGATCCGCGCCACCACGTGCTCGATGCCGAAGTTCTCGCGGGCGACCCTGGCCGAAATGATGTTCGAGTTGTCGCCGCTGGACACCGCCGCGAACGCACCCGCCCGCTCGATGCCCGCCTCGATCAGCACCCGCCGGTCGAAGCCGACGCCGACGACCTGCTGGCCGTGGAAGTCGCTCCCGAGCCGGCGGAACGCCTGCTGGTTCTTGTCGATGACGGCCACCTCGTGGCCGAGCCGCTCCAGCGCAGCGGCCAGGGACGCGCCGACCCGGCCGCATCCCATGATCACCACGTGCACGCCCTGCCTCCTCCTCGGCGGTTACCCGTCCGTCTTACCCCCGACATACCAGCGCCGAACCTACCGTGCCCGGTACAGCTACGCTTTCGTGGTGTCGAAGTTCCCGACCGTGCTGAAACGCCTGGTCCTCGGACGTCCGTTCCGCAGTGACCGGCTCTCTCACACGCTCCTGCCGAAGCGCATCGCGCTGCCCATTTTCGCGTCGGACGCGCTCTCGAGCGTGGCGTACGCCCCGGAGGAAATCTTCCTGACGCTGAGCGTCGCCGGACTGTCCGCCTACGCGATCGCGCCGTGGATCGGCATCATGGTCGCCCTGGTCATGCTGGTCGTCGTCGCCTCCTACCGGCAGAACGTGCACGCCTACCCGAGCGGTGGCGGCGACTACGAGGTCGCCAACACGAACCTCGGCGGCAAGTTCGGCCTCACCGTGGCGAGCGCCCTGCTGGTCGACTACGTCCTGACGGTCGCGGTGTCCACTTCGTCCGGTGTGGCCAACATCGGCTCGGCCGTCCCGTGGGTCGCGCAGCACAAGGTGCTCGCGTCGATCGTCATCGTGGTCGTGCTGACGTCGCTGAACCTGCGCGGCATCCGCGAGTCGGGGAAGGCCTTCGCGATCCCGACATACGGGTTCATCCTCGGCATCCTGGTCATGGTCGCCTGGGGCCTGCTGCAGGCGGCCACCGGCACCGAGATGAAGGCCGAGAGCGCCGGGTTCACTCTCAACGCCGAAGGCACCTTCGCGGGTGTCGCGTACGCGTTCCTGATCCTGCGGGCGTTCTCCTCCGGCGCGGCGGCGCTGACCGGTGTGGAGGCGATCAGCAACGGCGTCCCGGCGTTCCAGAAGCCGAAGTCGAAGAACGCGGCCACCACGCTGCTGATGATGGGCCTGCTCGCGGTCACCATGCTGGTCGGCATCATCACCCTGGCCACGATCACCGACGTCAAGTTCGCCGAGGACCCGGCGAAGCAGCTCGCCGGCGCGCCCGCCGGCTACGAACAGAAGACGATCGTGGCGCAGATCGCGCACGCGGTGTTCGCCGACTTCCCCCCGGCGTTCTACTACATCTCCTTCTCCACCGGCATCATCCTGCTGCTGGCCGCGAACACCGCGTTCAACGGCTTCCCGGTGCTGGGCTCGATCCTGGCGCAGGACCGCTACCTGCCGCGGCAGCTGCACACCCGCGGCGACCGGCTGGCGTTCTCCAACGGCATCCTGTTCCTGGCCGCGTTCGCGCTGGTCCTGATCATCGCGTTCGACGCCGAGGTGACCCGGCTGATCCAGCTCTACATCGTGGGCGTGTTCGTGTCGTTCACGGTGAGCCAGGCGGGCATGATCCGGCACTGGAACCGGTTGCTGGCCAGGGAAACCGACCCGGGCGCGCGGCGGCGGATGCGGCGCTCGCAGACGGTCAACGCCATCGGCCTGACCATGACCGCGACCGTCCTGGTGATCGTGCTGATCACGAAGTTCCTGCTCGGCGCCTGGATCGCGATCGCCGCGATGGTGGCCATCTTCGTGCTGATGACGGCGATCCGGCGGCACTACGACCGCGTCGCCGACGAGCTGAAGGAGCTCGGCGACACCCCGACCGTGCTGCCCTCGCGCAACCACGCGATCGTCCTGGTGTCCAAACTGCACCGGCCGACGCTGCGCGCCCTGGCCTACGCCAAGGCGATGCGCCCGGACGTCCTGGAAGCCGTGACGGTCAATGTGGACGATGCCGACACCCGAAAGCTCACCGCCGAATGGGACGCGCACAACTTCAAGGTGCCGCTGAAGGTCGTCGAGTCGCCCTACCGCGAGATCACGAAGCCGGTCCTCGACTACGTGAAACGCGTGCGCGGTGACAACCCGCGCAACGTGGTCACCGTGTTCATCCCGGAGTACGTGGTCGGGCACTGGTGGGAGCAGGTGCTGCACAACCAGAGCGCGCTGCGGCTCAAGGGCCGCCTGCTGTTCCAGTCCGGCGTGATCGTGGCCAGCGTGCCGTGGCAGCTGGAGTCGTCGGCCAAGGCGGCCGCGCGGGTCCGGAACGAACGCCCGGCCGCGGGCGACGTCCGCCGCGGATTCTCGCCCAACGGCAAGCCCGTCGCGGCGCCGAAGCCCAAGGAGCCCGCCGAATGACGAGCTGGCTGGGCCGCGTCCTCGAGGTCGAGGTCGGCGCGGTGGCGCACGGCGGCCACTGCGTCGCCCGCGCGGAGGGCCGGGTCGTGTTCGTCCGGCACGCGCTGCCGGGCGAGCAGGTCCGCGTCGAGATCACCGAGGACAACGGCGGCTCGTTCTGCCGCGGCGACGCCGTCGAGGTGCTTTCCCCGTCACCGCACCGGGTTCCGCCGCCGTGCCCGCTCGCGGTGCCGGGCGGTTGCGGCGGGTGCGACTGGCAGCACGCTTCGCCGGACTACCAGCGTTCGCTCAAGGCGTCGGTCGTGGCGGAGCAGCTGCAGCGGCTGGCCGGGATCGAGCGCGAGGTCGTCGTGGAGGCCCTCGACGGCGGGCCGCTGGACTGGCGCAGCCGCGTCCGGCTGGTCGCCGGCCGCGACGGGCGCGCGGGCCTGCGCGCGCACCACAGCCACCGGGTGGTGGCCCTGGACGACTGCCCGATCGCCGTCCCGGGCGAGCTCGACGACGTCCTGGCGCGGCGCTGGCGGCCGGGCAGCGAGCTGGAGGTCACGACCGACGGCGACGGCGAGCTGCACGTGCGGGAGCTGTCGACGGTCCGCGGCAAGGTCCGCGCCCGGCAGCTGACGGGTGGCGTCGCGGTCCAGCACGCGGCGGGCCGCGACTGGCGCCTCGACGCGCACGGTTTCTGGCAGGTCCACCCGGCGGCGGCGTCGACGTTCGCCGCGGTGGTGGGGGAGTGGGCGGAAGCGCCGTCCGGCGGCACGGCCTGGGACCTCTACGCCGGGGTCGGGCTGTTCGCTTCGGTGCTGGCGGCGCAGGTGGGATCGTCGGGCCGCGTGCTGGCGGTGGAGTCCGGCCGCCGCGCGGTCGCCGACGGCGAGCGCAACCTCGAGGACCTGCCGCAGGTGTCGTGGCGCGCGGGGCGGGTGGAGCACGTGCTGGCGTCGGCGGCCAAGCCGGTCGACGTGGTGGTGCTCGACCCGCCGCGCAAGGGCGCGGGCAAGGCGGTCGTGGAGTCGATCGTGGCGGGTGCGCCCGACCGGATCGTGTACGTGGCCTGCGACCCGGCGGCGCTGGCGCGGGACGTGGCGACGTTCGCGTCCCACGGGTACTCGCTGACCGACCTGCGCGCTTTCGACGCGTTCCCGATGACGCACCACGTGGAGTGCGTGGCGCTGCTGTCGTGAGTTTTTGTCGGTGGTGGTCGGCACACTTGCCGCATGACTCCTCTCGACGAGTTCGACCTGGCGGCGTCGACGGTGGGTTCCCTGGTGTCCGCGATCCGCGCCGACCAGTGGGCGCTCCCGACGGCGTGCGCGGAATGGGACGTGCGCGCGGTGGTGAACCACCTGGCCCACGGCAACGCGAAGGTGGCGTTCTGGGCGGGCTCGGGCCCACCGGCGCCGGACGGTGACTACCTGGGCGAGGCGCCGGCCTCGTCGTTCGCTGCCTCGGTGGCGGCGGCCCGTGCGGTGCTGGCTTCGCCCGGGTTGTTCTCGCGCCAGGTGACGACACCGCTCGGCGAAGTGCCGGGGGTGTTCCTGGTGCACATGAGGGTGAACGAGTACGTGGTGCACGGCTGGGACATCGCCGACGCGACGGGGGTGTCGACGGACCTGGTGCCGGGGTTGGCGGAGCAGGCGCTGGAGCAGTGGCGAGCGCGGTTCGGGGCGGCGCCGCGGCAGCCGGGCGGGCCGTTCGGGCCGGAGGTGGAGCCGGCGCCGGACGCGACGGCGGCGGACCGGTTGGCGGCGTTCCTGGGCCGGAAGGCGGTGAGGGGGTAGGGCGGCGGGTGGCTGCTGTCGGGCCGCCCCCGCCGGAGGGATGCGGTGCTTCGGCCGACGTACGGGGGTGAGCGCCGCTGTGAGCTGTGCGCGCCCGGCTTCGGGCCGCTCGGCGCGCCGCGAACGCTGCGGCTTGGCGGTGCGGTGTCTGCAACCCCGAGCCCGCTGCTCAGCCCGCCCGGCGTACCGCGAACGCCGCCGCCAGGCCCGCAGCCGTCATCGCCACCCCCGATACCAGCAGCACCCACGACCCCGCTCCCGGCACCACCCTCGCCGCCGGCTGGATGCGAGTCACTCCCGGGATCGTCACCACCAGGTGGCGCAGGATCACGCCCGTCACCACCAGTCCCGGCAGGCACGCCATCGCCAGTGGCTCGTCCTGGTGGCGGGCGAACGTCAGGTACGCCAGCGTCACCGCGATCAGCACCGCCGCCGCGCACACCAGGCGCAGGCCCAGGTCCAGCTCCGGGTCCGGGGTTCCCGGGGGCAGCGTCCCCGGGTACTCCGCCGTCCGCAGGGTCAGGCCGGCGATCACGCCCAGACCGGCCAGTCCTGCCAGGACGGCCCGCGGGCCACGCAACCCCGGTCGCTGCTGGTCCACTCCGGCCTCCCTGCGTCGCGGTGGAGGCAGCATAAGGCGCTGGGCCGTCCGGGGGTTCCCGATCGGGCGATGCTCAGCCGGCGAACCAGCGCTGCGGGGCCGGGCGCAGGTTCTGGTAGATGTGCTTGACCTCGGTGTACTCGGCCAGCCCCGTCGGGCCCAGCTCGCGGCCGAAGCCCGACTGCTTGTAGCCGCCCCACTCCGCCTGGGGCAGGTACGGGTGGAAGTCGTTGATCCACACCGTCCCGTGGCGCAGCCGCCCCGCCACCCGCTGGGCGCGCCCCGCGTCCTGGGTGAACACCGCGCCCGCCAGGCCGTAGTGCGTGTCGTTCGCGATGCGGACCGCGTCGTCCTCGTCGGTGAACGTCTCGACCGTCAGCACCGGGCCGAACGACTCGTCGACCACCGCCGACGAGCCCTGTTTCACCTGGTCCAGGATGGTCGGCAGGTAGTAGAACCCGTCGGCCAGCGCCGGGTCGTCCGGGCGGCGGCCGCCCGTGCGCAGCACCGCGCCCTCGGCCAGCGCCGCCGCCACGTACGCCTCGACCTTCGCCCGGTGGGCCGCCGAGATCAGCGGGCCCGTCTCCGCGTGCGAGTCGAACGGGCCGCCCAGGCGGATCCGCTCGGCCCGGCGCACCAGCTCGGCGACGAACTCGTCGTGCCACTCGCGCTGCACGATCAGCCGCGCCCCCGCCGAGCACACCTGGCCGGAGTGCAGGAACACCGCCGTCAGCGCGTAGTCGACCGCCGTCTCGAAATCGGCGTCGGCGAACACCACGTTCGGGTTCTTCCCGCCCAGCTCCAGCGCCACCTTCTTGACCGTGGCCGCGGCCGACGCGGCGATCACCTTGCCGGTCGCCAGGCCGCCGGTGAACGACACGAGGTCGACGTCCGGGTGCGACGCCAGCGGCGCGCCGGCCTCCGCGCCCGCGCCCAGCACCAGGTTCCCGACGCCCGGTGGCAGGCCCGCCTCGGTGAGCAGCTTGAGGAACAGGATCGCGGTGTGCGGGGTCAGCTCGCTCGGCTTGAGCACGAACGTGTTGCCCGCCGCCAGCGCCGGCGCGATCTTCCACACGGTCTGCAGCAGCGGGTAGTTCCACGGCGTGATCAGCCCGCAGACCCCGACCGGCTCGTGCACGATCCGGCTGATCGCGTCCGGGTTGCCGGTGTCGACCACGCGCCCGGCGTCCTGCGCCGCGAGCTTGCCGAAGTAGCGCAGGCAGGCGGCGATGTCCGCCATGTCGTACCGGCTCTCGACCAGGCGCTTGCCGGTGTCGAGCGACTCGGCGCGGGCGAACGCCTCCGCGTCGCGGTCGAGCAGGTCCGCGGTGCGCAGTAGCAGGTCGCCGCGCAGGTGGGCGGGGGTGCCGGGCCACGGGCCGGTGTCGAACGCCCGGCGCGCCGCCGCGATCGCGGCCTCGGTGTCCTTGGCGGTACCCTCGGCGACCGTCGCGACCAGGGAGCCGTCGGCCGGGCAGCGGATCTCGCGCCGCCCGCCGTCCACCGCGTCCACCCACTCGCCGCCGATGAAGAAGTCCGCCATGCCGCCCATTCTCGTGGCCACGCGGCGTGACCGCCACAGCGACGCGGCGAGACGAGGTTCACCCCGGGTGCTGACCGGCGATCGCGCTCGGGTGTGACGCCGGACGCGGCGGGCGGAACCGCGCTGGCGGGTCTCCGTAGACTGGGCCGAACCGAGCGAGTGAGGTGGAGACGAGTGACGATGCTGGAGTCCGTGAGCGGACCGGCGGACCTGAAGCGCATGAGTGTCGAGGACCTCGGCGAACTGGCCGCCGAGATCCGGGACTTCCTCGTCGACAAGGTCCGGCGGGCGGGCGGGCACCTGGGGCCGAACCTCGGCGTCGTCGAGCTCACCCTGGCGCTGCACCGCGTGTTCGACTCGCCGCGCGACGCGATCGTCTGGGACGTCGGTCACCAGGCCTACGTGCACAAGATCGTCACCGGCCGCGCGGAGGGGTTCGACCTGCTGCGCCAGACCGGCGGTGTCACCGGTTACCCGTCGCGCGCGGAGAGTGAGCACGACTGGGTGGAGAGCAGCCACGCGTCGGCCGGTCTGTCCTATGTGGACGGGCTGGCGAAGGCGTTCGAGCTGGCCGGCGGCGGGCGGCACGCGATCGCCGTGGTCGGCGACGGCGCGCTCACCGGCGGCATGTGCTGGGAGGCGCTCAACAACATCGCCGCGCACAAGGAGCGGCCGGTCGTCATCGTGATCAACGACAACGGCCGCTCGTACTCGCCGACCATCGGCGGGCTGGCCGACCACCTCGCGGCGCTGCGCCTGCAGCCCGGCTACGAGCGGCTGCTCGACGGCGGCCGCGAGCTGCTGCGGCACACCCCGGTCGTCGGCCGGCCGATCTACGCGGCGCTGCACGCGGCGAAGGCCGGCCTGAAGGACGCGCTGAGCCCGCAGGCGATGTTCTCCGACCTCGGCCTCAAGTACCTCGGCCCGGTCGACGGCCACGACCTCGTCGCGCTGGAGAAGGCGTTCCAGAGTGCACGCTCCTTCGGGGGCGCCGTGATCGTGCACGTCGTCACCGAAAAGGGGCACGGCTACGCGCCCGCGGTGAACAACCAGCACGACCAGATGCACCAGACCGACCCGATCGATCCGGAGACCGGGCTGCCGCCGGTGAAGGGGCCCAGCTGGACCGGTGTGTTCGGTTCCGAGCTGGCGGCGATCGGGGCCGAGCGGGACGATGTCGTCGCGATCACCGCGGCGATGCTGCGGTCCACCGGGCTGGACAAGTTCGCCGAGGCGTTCCCGGATCGGTGGTACGACGTCGGGATCGCCGAGCAGCACGCGGTCACCTCGGCTGCGGGGTTGGCCATGGGTGGGCTGCATCCGGTGGTGGCGATCTACTCGACGTTCCTGAACCGGGCTTTCGACCAGGTGCTGATGGATGTCGCGCTGCACCGGCTGCCGGTGACGCTGGTGTTGGACCGGGCCGGGATCACCGGGCCGGATGGGCCCAGTCATCACGGGATGTGGGATCTCTCCCTGCTGGGGATGGTGCCCGGGATGCGGGTTGCTGCTCCTCGCGACCCGGCCACTCTCCGCGAGGAGCTGCGCGAGGCGGTGGCGGTGTCGGACGGGCCGACCGCTCTGCGGTTCTCGAAGGGGAAGGTCGGGACCGACGTGACCGCCGTCGAGCGGGTCGGGACCGTCGATGTGCTGCGGCGGCCGGCTGACGGTGCCGATGTTCTGCTGGTGACCGTGGGTGCCTTTGCGACGCTCGGGTTGGCGGCTGCTGATCGGCTGGCTGATCAGGGGATCGGGGTTACTGTCGTTGATCCTCGGTGGGTTCTTCCCGTGCCCGCTGAGCTTGTTGCGCTGGCTTCTCAGCACAAGCTTGTCGTTACCGTTGAGGACAGTGGGCGGCATGGGGGGTTCGGGTCTGCCTTGGCTGCCTTGTTCCGGGATGCCGAATGCGATGTTCCCGTGCGGGATCTTGCTGTTCCGCAGGCGTTCCATGACCACGGGAGCCGGGACGAGGTTCTGGGGCGGATCGGGTTGACCGCCCAGGATGTTGCTCGGCGGGTTACCGAGTGGGCTTCCGGGCGGTTGGGTTCTGCTGATGAGCCTGCGCCCAAGGATGCCAACCGGAGTTGAGGCTGCAGGAGTTTTGGAGATTGTCCTCGCCGGACGGGCAGGCTCTGGGATGACCAACCAGCTCAGGGCTCTGCCGGGAGGGGGATCCGGGCTTTTGCTGGGGCTGGGGCGAGTACTTCCGGCGGTTCTGGGAAGAGCTTGACCAGTAGTGGGTAGGTCAGGGCTGCTGTCAGGAGGGTTGCCAGCAGGCTTATGTCCACGCCGCCGGCTATGTTGCGTAGGGGGCCCGTGATCATGGGGGTGTTTGCGCACAGCAGGCCCAGTGTTGTTGCTGGGATCCAGGCCGCCATTGCTCGCCAGTTCACTCCTCCGGTGAACCAGTAGCGGCCGCCCTTGCGGCCCTCGTTGAACACCTGCAGGTCCTGCACGTCGTAGAAACCTCTGCGCTGGACGAAGCCGATCATCATGATCACCATCCAGGGGGATGTGCACAGTACGATCAGGGTGGCGAATGCGTTGATGCTCGACACCATGTCCAGCACGAAGTTGCCCACGAAGATGAATGCCACGCTCAACGTGCCGATCAGCAGCGTTGCCTGGACGCGGGACAGGCTCGGGAAGATCGAACTGAAGTCCAGGCCCGTTCCGTACAACGACGTCGTGCCCGTGGACAGGCCGCCGATCAGGGCCACCACGATCAGCGGGATTGCGTACCACAGCGGGGAAATTGCCGTCAGGCCCGTTATGTAGTCGGCCGGGTTTGGCACCAGGGTTGCCGTTGCGATGCCGAAGCCGAACGGGAGCATTGTTGCCACCTGGGCCAGGAATGGGGCCGTCAAGAGGGAACGCTTGCTGTACCTGGCGGGGATGTACCGGGCCCAGTCGCCGAGGAATGCGCCGAACGAGATCGGGTTCGCCAAGGCCGTCAACGCCGCCAGGGTGAACGTCGGCCAGAACGTTCCCAGCGCGTACGTTCCCGTTCCCGCGTAGGCCGGGTCGAAGGTGCCGCCGTAGGCGAACACGCCCAGGAGCATGATCGCCGTGCCCAGGATCACCGCGATGCGGTTCACCAGCAACATGAAACGGTAGCCGTAGATGCACACCACCAGCGTTGCGATCGCGATCACGCCGTAGGCGATGCCGCGCAATGCCGCGCCGCCGTCGAAGGTGAACAGGCGCTGGGCTGCTCCGGCCACCGCGTCGCCGCTCACCCACACCGAGATCGCGAAGAACGTTATTGCTGTCAGCAACGACAGGAACGAGCCCACGCAGCGGCCGACCACGCCGAAATGGGCGCCCGATGACACCGCGTTGTTCGTGCGGGTTCGGGGGCCGAACAACGCCATCGGGGCCAGGACCAAGCCGCCCACCACCACACCCAGGGCTGTGGCCAGGACCGCGTCGCGGAAGCTCAGGCCGTACGCGATCGGCAGTGTTCCCAGGATGATCGTGGCGAACGTGTTCGCGCCGCCGAACGCCATGCGGAACAGGTCTCGCGGGCGGGACGTCTGTTCCGCCGGGGGGATCGGGGCGATCCCGTGCTGCTCGACCTCCGTGATCCTGTCGCTCATGCGAACCTCGTCATCACGTGCTTGACGCGGGTGTACTCCGCGAACGCGTACGACGAGAGGTCCTTGCCGTGGCCGGAATGGCCGAAGCCGCCGTGGGGCATCTCGGCCACCAGGGGGCCGTGCGTGTTGACCCACACGCAGCCGAAGTCCAGTTCGGCCGACACCCGCGCCGCGGTCGCGAGATCGCGGGTCCACACCGAGGACGCCAGGCCGTACGGGACGCCGTTCGCCAGCTCGATTCCTTCGGCTTCGTCCGCGAAGGGCTGGACCGTGATCACCGGGCCGAAGATCTCCTCCTGGACGATCTCGTCGTCCTGGCGCAGGCCCGAGATCACCGTGGGGGAGAAATAGAAGCCCTGCGAGCCGAACCGGGTGCCGCCGGTCTCGATGCGGGCGTGCGACGGGAGCCGGGCGAGCAGGCCCTCGACGCGGGCGAACTGCGCCGCGCTGTTCAGCGGTCCGTAGTCGACGCCCGGCGTCTGCGCCGCTGCGGCCTTCGCCAGCGATGCGACGAAGTCGTCGTGGATCGACGCGTGCACCAGCACCCGGCTGCCCGCCGTGCAGTCCTGGCCCGCGTTGTAGAACGCCGCGCCCACGATGCCTTCCGCCGTCGTGGACAGGTCGGCGTCGGGGAACACCAGCAGGGGTGCGTTGCCGCCCAGCTCCAGGTGGGTGCGCTTGAGGTCCGCGGCCGCCACCGTGGCGACGTCGATGCCCGCCCGCGTCGAGCCGGTGATCGAGACGAGCGCGGTGATCGGGTGCTTGACCAGCGCCCGGCCCGTGTCGCGGTCGCCGGTCAGGACCGTGAATGCCCCCTCCGGCAGGAACTCCGCCGCGATCCCGGCCAGGCGCACGGCCGTCGACGGGGTCGTCTCGGCCGGCTTCAGCACCACCGTGTTGCCCGCCGCCAGGGCCGGGGCGATCTTCCAGACCGCCATCATCAGCGGGTAGTTCCACGGCGCGATCTGGGCGCAGACCCCGACCGGCTCGCGGCGGATCACCGACGTGTGGCCGGGTGTGTACTCGCCGGCCGCCGTTCCCTCCAGGTGCCGGGCGGCGCCGGCGAAGAACCGCAGGGCGCTCACGCACTCCGGGATCTCCTCCTCGAGCACCACCGACCGGATCTTGCCGGTTTCGCGGACCTCCAGGTCGGCGAACTCGGCCGCCCTGGCCTCCAGGGCGTCGGCGATCTTCAGCAGCGCCAGCTGCCGCTCGGCCGGGGTGCTGCGCCGCCAGACCGCAAACGCCTGCGCGGCCGCTTCGAGCGCCGCGTCCACTTCGGACGGGGAGGCGACGGGGCTGGTGCCGAACACCTCGCCGGTCGCCGGGTCGGTCAGGTCGAGCGTGCGGGTCATGTCTGCTCCAGGTGGGTCGGCGCGAACATCTTCAGCAACGCGGGCAGGACGACGACGGACGGCCCGGGCGTGCGCAGGGCCTCGGCCAGATCGGCCCCGACGGTGTCCAAAGAGGACAACCGGGCGGGAACGCCGAAGGAGGACGCCAGTGCGGCGAAGTCCGGCCGGGCCAGCTCGGTGGCCGTCGACCGGCCGAACGCGCCGGTCAGGTACTCGCGCAGGATGCCGTAGCCGCCGTCGTCGACGATCAGCCACGTGACGTCGAGGCCGTGCTGCACCGCCGTGGCCAGCTCGGCGACGCCGTACATCGCGCCGCCGTCGCCGGACACCGCCAGCGTGGTGCCGCCCGCGGCCGCGCCGCCGAGCGCGCCCGGCAGGCCGTAGCCCAGGCCGCCCGCACCCTGCGCGGTGTGGATCGGCGCCCCTTCGGGGTTCCACGCCGACCACGCCCAGTACGCCGCGATCGTCATGTCCCAGAACGTCTGCGTGCCCTCGGGCAGCGCCGCGCGGATGTCGTCGATCAGCTTCCGCTCGGCGGCGCGGTCCTGACCGTCCAATCGCGACTCGATCCGCGAGAGCAGCCCGGAGACCGCCTTCTCGGCCCGGCCGTCGGACGCGCGCATCGGGACCCACTCCAGCAACGCCTGCAGGGTGAGCCGGACGTCGGCGTGGATGCCCAGGCCCGGGTAGTTCGACTCCAGTTTCCCGAGATCGGCTTCGACCTGGATCACCCGGCCGCGCGGGGCGAACTCGCGGTAGTTGCTGGACAGCTCGCCGAGCCCGGAGCCGAGCACCAGCAGGACGTCGGCGGCGGCGAGGAACTCCGTGGTGTGCCAGTCCTCCAGCCACGACCGGCCGGACAGCTCGTGGTCCCAGCCGAAGACGCCCTTGCCGCCGAAGGTCGACACCACCGGCGCGCGCAGGGCTTCGGCCAGCGCCAGCAGCTCGGCGTGCGCCCCCGACCGCAGCGCGCCGCCGCCCGCGAGGATCACCGGGTTCGCCGCCTCGCCCAGCAGGCGGGCGGCTTCGGTGACCAGCTCCGGCAGGGGTTCCAGGGCCGGGGGAGCGGCCGACACCGACGTGATCGGCGGAATCCCGGCCGGGCCGAGCAGCACGTCCTGGGGGATCTCGACCCACACCGGGCCGTAGGGTGCGGTCGCCGCCGACGTCCACGCCTCCCGCAGCGCCGACGGGATCTGGCTCACCCGCCGCACGACGTGCACCGACTTCACGACGCCGGCGAAGCTCGCCTGCTGGTCGGGCAGCTCGTGCAGGTAGCCGTGCCGGCCGCCGCCGAGCCCGGCGACCGGCACCTGGCTCGAGATCCCCAGCACCGGCACCGACGCCGCGCGGGATTCCTGCAGCGAAGCCAGCGTCAGCAACGCACCCGGGCCGGTGGAGACGATCAGCGGTGTCACCGGCACCGGGCCGTCCGGGTCCGCCGCGAGCCGGGCGCGGGCGTGCCCGTCGGCGGCGAAGGCCAGGTTGTTCTCGACGCGCCCGCTGATCACGCGCAGGTCGTCCGCCCGCCGCAGCGCCTCGAACAGGCCCAGCGCGTGCTGGCCCGGCAGGCCGAACACCGTGTCGGCGCCGAGCGCCCGCAGGGTCTCGACGACGACGTCGCCGCCGATGCGCGTCATGCGCCCTTCCCGAGGGTCAGCAGGCTCACCAGGTCGTAGGCGACGTGGGAGGCCGCGATGGCGGTGATCTCGGCGTGGTCGTAGGCCGGGGCGAGCTCGACGACGTCCGCGCCGACCAGGTTGAGGTCGCGCAGCCCGCGGAGGATCTCCAGGAGCTCGCGGCTGGTCATCCCGCCCGCCTCGGGAGTGCCGGTGCCGGGCGCGTGCGCCGGGTCGAGGACGTCGATGTCGACCGAGACGTAGAGCGGCCGGTCGCCGATGCGCTGCCGCAGCGCGTCGACCGTCTCGGCGACGCCGCGGCGCAGGACGTCGCCCGAGGTGACGATGCCGAAACCGAGCCGGCGGTCCTCTTCGAGGTCCCGCTTGCCGTACAGCGGCCCGCGCGTGCCGACGTGCGACAGCGCGCTCGTGTCGAGGATCCCTTCCTCCGACGCCCGCCGGAACGGGGTGCCGTGGGTGTACGGCTCGCCGAAGTAGGTGTCCCAGGTGTCGAGGTGCGCGTCGAAGTGCAGCAGGGCAACGGGTCCGTGCTGCTTCGCCGCGGCCCGCAGCAGCGGCAGCGCGATGGTGTGGTCGCCGCCGACCGTGACCAGGCGCGTCCCATTCGCCTGCAGTGCTTCGGCTTCCTGCTGCAGCGTCTCGATTGCTTCGCCGATGTTGAACGGGTTGACCGCGATGTCGCCGGCGTCCACGACCTGCTTCTCGGCGAACGGCGAGACGTCCAGCTCCGGGTGGTACGGCCGCAGCAGCCGGCTCGCCTCGCGGACGGCGGCCGGGCCGAACCGCGCGCCGGGGCGGTAGGACACGCCGGAGTCGAAGGGCACCCCGACGACGGCGACGTCGGCGCGCTCGACCTGGTCGATCCGCGGCAGCCGCGCGAAGGTCGCGAAGCCGGCGAACCGGGGGACGCGCGACGAGTCGAGGGGTCCGATGTTAGGCACTGGTGGGCTCCTGTTCCCGGTTCGAAAGGGGCGTTTCCGCGCCGTTCAGGCGGCGGGTCCAGACGGCGAGGATCGAGTCGGCCGTGCGGGGCGTGGCGAAGCTGACGGCCAGGTAGACGACCAGGCTCGCGCCGAGGCCCCAGTAGATCGGGGTGTTGGCGTCGACGCCGTCGATGATCATGAAGGCGATCACCGAAAGGGTGCCGGCCACCATCGACGCGTACGCGCCCTGGCGCGTGCCGCGCTTCCAGAACAGCGCGCCGACGATCGCCACCAGCAGGCCGCCGACCAGGATGTCGTAGGCGATGGTGAGCGCGTCGACGACGTCGTCGACGATCATCGCGATCCCGATGGCCAGCAGTCCGAGCACGAGCGTGGCGATCCGGTTGCGGCGGACCTCGCCGCCCTGCTTGAGGCCCAGCTTGGTCAGCAGGTCCGACGTCGTCGTGGTGGAGCAGGCGATCAGCGCGCCGCTCGCCGTCGACATCATCGCCGACAGGGCGGCGGCCAGGACCAGGCCGCGGACGCCGGTCGGCAGCAGCCGCTCGACGATCGTCGCGAAGGCGTCCTGCGCGCTGGCGATGTCCGGGTACAGCGTGTGCGCCGCGGTGCCGATCAGGGCGCCGGCCAGGCCGTAGACCAGGCAGTAGACGCCGGAGGTGATGCCGCCGGACGTCGCGATCGCGGGCGTGCGGGCGGTGAACACGCGCTGCCAGATGTCCTGGCCGATGAGCAGGCCGAAGGTGTAGATCACGAAGTACGTGATGATCGTGTCCGTGCCGATCGAGGTGAAGCTGAAGAAGCTCGCGTCGAGCTTGGCGCTCATGCCGCTGAAACCGCCGGCCGAGCTGATCGCGACCGGCAGCAGGATCGCCAGGATGCCGATGGTCTTGATGACGAACTGCGCGATGTCGGTGAGCGTGATCGACCACATGCCGCCGAGCACCGAGTAGAGCACGACGATCGAGCCGCCGACCGCGATCCCGGCCCAGTTCGGCAGGTCGAACAGCACCTTGAAGATGGTGGCGAAGGCCAGCGTCGAGGTCACCGTGAGCATCAGGGTGTAGCCCCACATGACGACGCCGGACACCGCGCTGGTGCGGCCGCCGTAGCGCAGGTCGAGCATCTCGCCGACGGTGTAGACCTTCAGCCGCACCAGCCGCCGCGCGAACAGCGCGTGCAGCACGAGGATGCCGACGCCGATGCTGACGACCAGCCACATGCCGGAGATGCCGTAGGTGTAGCCGAGCTTCACGCCGCCGACGGTCGACGCGCCGCCGAGGACGACGGCCGACATCGTGCCCGAGTACATGAACCAGCCCAGCCGCCGCCCGGCGACGAGGTAGTCGGACTTCGTCTTCGCGAGCTTCAGGCCGTACCAGCCGACCCCGATCATGCCCGCGATGTACAGCGCGATCACCGCGTAGTCGCCGGTCACGGTGTCCTCCTCACGTCGGTTTCGGGTCACCGTAGGGGCGCGGGCCACCGCGTCGGCATGGGATGATTCGTCCCCAAGCCGACACGGGTGGGGATGAGATGACCCAGAACGCGGATTCGCTGCACACGGAGGTGAATGTCCCGTTACGAGACGTGGTCGGCAACCGGGAGCTCGCGCTGGAGGTCGTCCCCGAGACGCTGCGGCCGGGCGCGCTGGACCGGCCCGTCCGCTGGGCCCACGTCAGCGAGCTGCAGGACCCGGCGCCGTACCTGGTGGGCGGCGAGCTGATCCTCACTGCGGGCGTCAACCTGCCCGAGCGGATCGACCGGTACGTGCGCGGGCTGCACGAGGCCGGCGTGACGGCGCTGGGCTTCGGGCTCACCCCGAACGTGCACGAAACCCTGCCGGAGTCGCTGCGCCGGGCGTGCGCGCGCCGCGGGCTGCCGCTGCTGGTGGTGCCGGCGCGGACCCCGTTCCTGGCGGTCAACCGGGCCGTCTCGGTCGCGCTGACCGAGGCCGGGCAGCGGGACCAGCGGCGGATCACGGCGGCGCGGGAGGCGCTGACCCGCGCCGCGGGCGGCGGGCTCGGTGAGCTGACGTCGGCGCTGGCGGCCCGGCTGGAGGCCTGGGTCGCGCTGGTCGGCGCCGGGGATGTGCTCGCGTCGGCGCACGGCGCGCCGGTGCCGTTGCCGCCGCAGGTGCGGGAGCTGGTGGTGACCGTGCGCGCGGGCAGCGGCATCCGGAGCGCGACCACCGAGGTGGACGGCGGCTTCGTCGTGGTCCAGCCGGTGTACCCGCAGGCGACGGCGTCGCACCTGGTGGTGACCGGTCGGCCGCGGCGCTTCGGCGGTGCCGACCGGGCGATCCTGGCGGTCGGCGCCGCGCTGCTGGGCCTGGTCGGGCGGGCCGGTTCGGACGCGGCAGAGCTGGGCGCGGCGGCCACCGGCCTGCTGCTCGGCCGGACGTCGGCCGGGGACGCGGCCCGGTCGCTGCTGGGGTCGGAGGTCGTCCGGCTGGTCGCCGGGGCGGCCCACCGGCGTGGTCCGGACGAGGTGGCGCAGCGGCCGGACTGGCTGCGCGCGCGGCTGGACACGCCGCTGGTCTCGGTACTGCCCGGCCGGTTCGTGGCGATCGCCGGGTCGGTGCCGCCGCGCGCGGTGCTGGAGGACCTGCGCGCGCACGGCTGGCTGGCGGCGGTGGGGTCCCCGGCGCCGGCCGGGCAGCTGTCCGAGGGGGAAGCCGAGGTGCTGCTTTCGCGGGCGCTCGCGCTCGGCCGTCCGGTCGTGGCCGGGAGCGAGCCGCTGGACTTCGACGCGCTGCTGGACCCGGGCGCGTCGCGCGGGTTCGCTTCGCGGGCCTTGGAGCCGTTGCTGGCGCTGGACCGTGCGGGGGACCGGTCGCTGGTGCCGACCCTGCGGACGTGGCTGGCCCACCACGGCGGCTGGGAGCCGGCGGCGGCGGAACTGGGCGTGCACCGCAACAGCGTCCGGCACCGGATCGCGCAGGTGGAGAAGGCGTTGGGGGTGGATCTGGCGGACCCGGAGATCCGGATGCGGCTGTGGTTCGCGCTCCGGTGGGCGGCCCTGCATCCTTAAAGGGCACTCTCAGGAAAATATGGGATTGTGGGCTCGTGCGAGTTTTGGTAGTCGAGGACGAAGAACCCCTGGCCGACGCGATCGCCCGCGGGCTGCGCCGGGAGGGCATGGCCGTGGACGTGGCGCTCACCGGGGACGACGGGCACGAGAAGGCCGCCGTCACGCGGTACGACGTCGTGCTGCTGGACCGGGACCTGCCCGGGATGTCCGGGGACGAGCTGTGCCGGGAGATCGTCGCGTCCGGGGAACTGACCCGGGTGCTGATGCTCACCGCGAGCAGTTCGGTGTCCGACCGCGTGGACGGGCTGTCGCTGGGCGCCGACGATTACCTCGCCAAGCCGTTCGCCTTCCCCGAACTGGTCGCGCGGGTGCGGGCGCTGGGCCGCCGGGCCACGCCGGCCGCGCCGCCGCTGCTCACCGCCGGGGACGTCGAGCTCGACCCGGCCAAGCGGACCGTCCGGCGCGCGAGCGGGCCGGTCGAGCTGACGCGCAAGGAGTTCGGCGTCCTCGAAGTGCTGCTGCAGGCGGCCGGGTCCGTCGTCAGCAGCGAGGAACTGCTCGAGCGGGTCTGGGACGAGAACGCCGACCCGTTCACCACCACCGTCCGGGTCACCGTGATGACGCTGCGCAAGAAGCTCGGCGAGCCGGGGATCATCGAGACCGTCGTCGGCTCCGGGTACCGGGTGCCGGAGCCCGGCGCGCCGCGCGCGTGAACCTGCCGGGCACGCGCACCCTTCGCGCCCGGATCACCCTGCTGGCGACCGTGCTGGTCGCGGCCGTCAGCCTGCTGCTGCTCTGGCTGGCCTGGACGCTGGTGCGGGACTCGCTCGACGCCGTCCCGCAGATGCCGCCGGGCAGCGTGGTGGTCGTCGACGGCGTCACGGTCGACGCCTCGACGCTGGCCGAGCACCTGCGCGTGCACGCCCGCAACCGGATGCTGCTGTTCGGGTCGATCGCGTTCCTGCTGGTGGTGGCGGCCGCGGCGATCCTCGCCTGGACGTTCACCTCGCGCGTGCTGCTGCCGCTGCGCGAGATCACCGGCACCGCGCGGCGGCTGTCGGTCGAGTCGCTGGGGGAGCGGATCGGCGAGATCCGCTCCCGCGACGAGCTGGCCGAGCTGGCGAGCACGTTCGACGACATGCTCGACCGGCTCCAGGCCGCCTTCGACGCGCAACGCCACTTCGTCGCGAACGCCAGCCACGAACTGCGGACGCCGTTGTCGGTGATCCGCACCGAACTCGACGTCACCCTGGCCGACGACGACGCCGACGAAGCCGAGCTGCGCCGGATGGGCGGCGTGGTCCGGGACGCGACCGAGCGGGCCGGGCAGCTGGTCAACTCGCTGCTGCTGCTGGCCCGCACCGACGGCGCCGGGCTGGGCGTGCACGAGCCGGTCGATCTCGCGGTGGTGGTCGACCGGGCGTGGCGCGCGGTTCAGCGGGAAGCCGCGCAACGCGGCATCCAGGCGACGTTTTCGGTGGCGCCGGCGCCGGCGTTCGGCGACCCGGCGCTGCTGGAGCGGATCGCGGGCAACCTGCTGGAGAACGCCGTCCGCCACAACGTCGACGGCGGCTGGCTGGAGGTCGTGACGCAGCCGGGGCCGCGCTGGTCGACGCTGCGGGTCCGGTCCTCGGGTGGCCTGGTCGACCCGGCGGGGGTGGCGGAGCTGTTCGAGCCGTTCCGCCGGGCCGGGGTGGCCCGGACGGCCCGCTCGGGCGCGGGCCTCGGGCTGTCGATCGTCCGGGCCGCGGTGTCGGCCCACGGCGGAACGGTCACGGCGGAGCCGATCGTCGGCGGCGGCCTCAGCGTGACGGTCCACCTCCCGGTCCGCTGACCAGCCTCGTGAGTGGGAAACAGTGTTCTAACACTGTTTCTCAATCACGAGGGCCGCGGGAGAGGGCGAGGCCGGCGCGGAGGACTCCGGCCGCGTGGAGCATGGCTGCGCGGGCGTCCGGGTCGACGCCGACTCGGTTCGCGAAGCCGTGGAGCTGGCCTTCGTGCCTTCGGTGGACCAAGGGGACTCCGGCGGAAGCGAGGCGGGCCGCGTACGCCTCGCCTTCGTCGCGGAGCAGGTCGAAGCCGCACGTGGCCACGTACGTCGGCGGGAGGCCGTCGAGAGCCTCGTCGTAGAGGACCGAGGCCCGTGGGTCCGTGTAGGACGCCGGGTCACGCAGGTACTGGTCGCGGTACCAGGCCCACTCGTCCCGGTCGAGGCGGAAGCCGGAGCCGAACTGCTGATGGGAACGAGACGAGCCGAGCGCGTCCGTCGCCGGCGTGAGCAGGAGGCTGAACGCCGGCCGCGGCAGCTCGCCGCGGGCCGCCGCGTGCGCCACCACCGCCGCCAGGTTGCCGCCGCTGCTGTCGCCGCCCACCGCCAGGCGGGCCGGGTCGATGCCGAACTCCGCCGCGTGCGAAACGACGTACGCGAACGCCGCCACTGCGTCCGAAGCCGCCGCCGGGAACGGGTGTTCCGGGGCGAGCCGGTAGCCGATCGACACCACCCGCACCCCGGCTTCCTCGGCGAGCAGCCGGCATGCGCCCTCGTGCGTGTCGAGGCTGCCGAGCACGAACCCGCCGCCGTGGAAGTACACGATCGCCGGGCCCGGCGCCGGGACCCCGGCCGGTTCGTAGCGGCGCAGCGGCAGCGGCCCGGCCGGCCCGGGCCAGGTGCCCTCGCGGGTCCGGACGCCGGGGCAGATCCCGGCGCCGGCCAGCGCGCCCGCCAGGTTCAGCTCGGTCCGGGCCCGCGCCAGGCTGCCGTTGCGGTGCGGCGCGTCGAACGGCGCGAAGCGCGACACCTGCATCAGCATCCGCGCGGTGGGCACCGGCTGCCGCCCGTCGACCACCACCGGGCGCCCCGCCAGCACCCGCAGCACCGGCGCGGGCAGGCGCAGCAGCCACCGCAGCCCGGTCATGATCGACCACACGAGCACCCGGCGGGACAGTCCGTTCAGCACACGTCCACGAAAATCGGGTTCGCGTACAACCACAAGTCCTCGAACGGGTTCGCCTGCCCGACGACGTCCGGGGTCGGCTCCCCGCCGCCGTTCGTCCCGCGGATCCGCGCGTAGAACGGATCCCGGACGTTCCGGAAGGTGTGCCGGTACACCACCTGCCGCCCCGGCGCCCAGCGCGGCTCGAAAGACTCGACAACTCGCGTGCCGGGCGCGGTCATCGTGTCGCGGTCGGTGACCGGGCCGGTGACCGGGCCCGCGACGACGTCCAGGCGGGCCAGCCGCGGCACCGAACCACCGCCGTTCGGCCGGGACGCCAGCCGCGCGCGCACCACGACCGTCACGTCGGAGCCTCGCCGCACCCGCAGGCGGCCGCCCAGCGTCGCCGAGGAGCCGCCGCCGGACGCGGCGACCTCGAGCTCGGAGACCAGGCCGCCGTGCGACAGCCAGATCCGCCCGGCCCGCAGGCCCTCCAGGACGCCTTCGAGGCTGCGCCGCGTGACGCCGACGTGGGTGCGGCTGAACTCGCCGGGGTAGAAGTCCGCGTACGGCGGGACGAACTGCCGGACGCCGCTGTCGACCGGGTCCGGGAACTTGCCGGTGCCGTCGTACCAGCCGTCCGGGACCGGCGGGCGGACCAGCGTGTCGCCGCGGTTGTAGTGCGAGTCGGAGTTCGTGGTGATCCACCACGGCTTGCCCTCGGCGAGCAGCGAGTCCCACAGGCCGCCGACCTTCGCCGTCGCCCAGTCCCAGCCGCCGAACGTCCGGTACGCCTCGGCCGGGAACCCGGGCCACGAGTTCGCGCCGGGGCTGTTCGCGTAGCCGCCGCGGGCGCCGCCGTTGCCGAGCGGCTTCGGGAAGCCGTCCGCCTGCGCGCCGGGCGCGCCCTCCATGCCGATCACGATGCGCGGCGCGGCGTCGCGGTAGGCACGCAGCTCGTGCGGGGCGACCCGGCCGTTGCGCAGCGGGTGGTTGATCAGCACGACCGGCGCGTGGATCCGCCGCGCGCGTTCCTCGTCGGCCAGCCAGCGCAACGCCCGCAGCGCCAGGGCCTCGTTCGCCGGGCTCGACGCCTCCGAGTTCGTCAGCCGCCAGTCGAAGGTCCGCTCGAACTCGCGCAGCTTCGCCGCCTGCTGCGCCCCGGCCTGGAAGAAGACGGTCGCGTGCTCGGCGCCCGGGACGTTCCACTCCATGCCGTGCCACAGCAGCAGGTCCGGGTACTTCCGCCGGGCGGCGAGGAAGTCGGCCTCGGTGGGCTCGACCGACACCTTCTCGTGCTCGGCGTGGCCGTGGTCGGTGAAGACGATCCAGTCCGCGCCGTGCGCCCGCCCCCCGGCGGCGATCTGGTCGATCCGGTACATCGCGTCGTACGAGTACTGGCTGTGCGTGTGGTGGTCGCCGACCAGCCACTGGTAGCGGCCGCACACCCGGCTCGGGTCGAGGTCGAGGTCGGCGGGAGCAGGAGCCGGGAGGGGCACGCCCGCGGCGGCGGCCGCGAGGCCGGCGCCCTTGAGGAAGCGGCGTCTGTCGGTGGTCACGGCGGGACGCTAAGCCGCCGGGGTGAACGGGCGGTGTCCCGGCGGCCAACTGTGCTGTGATCTTCGGTGTGGAGGAGAGACCCCTGGTCCGCGTGCTGGTGCCGGTGATCGCGCTGGCCCTGGCCGCCGGCGTCGGGCTGGCGTTCTTCGTCGCCGCGCTCGTCCGGCCCCCGGAGCTGCCGGTGGACCGGAACCCGGCACCCCTGGCGGGTCACACGCTGTGCGCGGCGGTCGTCGTGGTCTTCGAGTCAGACGCCGAAATGCGGGCGGCCGAACCGTCGCTGCACGACGAACCGAAGGCGCGGCGGGTGTTCGAGGACCCGCCGTCGGTGTCCCTGCTCGCCGTTCCGGGCACCGACCTGAAGGCGTGGGCGCAGGAGCTGCACGCCCGCTACCGGAAGGCCGAGCGGGTGACGGTCATCGATTCCGACGCGACGGCGGCGCAGCTGAAACTCACTGCGCCGCCGCCGAAGTGCCCTCGCGAGGGCGAGTACTAGCGCGTCGGGACCGAAGCCACGCCCGGGGCGAGGAACGGCTTGCCGTTCACGCGCTCGGACACGCCGGAGCGGTCCAGGTACGGCGTGATGCCGCCGTTCCAGAACGGCCAGCCCGCGCCGAGGATCAGGCACAGGTCGATGTCCTGCGCCTCGGCGACCACGCCCTCGTCGAGCATGATCCGGATCTCCTCGGCGATGGCCGCCAGGGCGCGCTCGCGCACCTGCTCCGAAGTGGACGGCTTGTCGCCCTGCGTCCAGAGCTCGACGACCTCGGGGTCGGCCGACTGGTTGCCCTGCGCGTCCCAGATCCAGACGCCCTTCTTGCCCGCCTTGACGAACTTGGCGAGGTTCTCGGACACGGTGAACCGGTCCGGGAAGGACTCGTGCAGCGTCTCGCCGACGTGCAGCGCGATGGCCGGGCCGACGAGCTGCATCAGCGTCAGCGGCGTCATCGGCAGGCCCAGCGGTTCCAGGGCCTTGTCGGCGACGTCGAACGGCGTGCCCTCGTCGACGGTGACCAGCACCTCGCCGAGGAAGCGCAGCAGCAGGCGGTTGACGACGAACGCCGACGCGTCCTTGACCAGCACGCTGGACTTCTTCAGCTGCTTGCCGACCGAGAACGCCGTCGCCAGCGCAGCGTCGTCGGTCTTCTCGCCGCGGACGATCTCCAGCAGCGGCAGCACGGCGACCGGGTTGAAGAAGTGGAAGCCGACCACGCGCTCGGGGTGCTGCAGCTTCGACGCCATCGCGGTGATCGACAGCGACGAGGTGTTCGTCGCCAGGATCGCCTCGGGCTTGACGTGCTGCTCCAGCTCGGCGAACACCTGCTGCTTGACGCCCAGCTCCTCGAAGACAGCTTCGATGACGAAGTCGGCGTCGGCGAACGCGGCCTTGTCGAGCGAGCCGGTGACCAGGGCCTTGAGCCGGTTGGCGCCGTCGGGGGAGACGCGCTTCTTGCTCAGCAGCTTGTCGATCTCGGCGTGGACGTACCCGACGCCCTTGTCGACGCGCTCCTGGTCGACGTCGGTCAGCACGACCGGCACCTTCAGACGGCGGACGAACAGCAGCGCGAGCTGGCTGGCCATCAGGCCGGCGCCGACGATGCCGACCTTGTTCACCTTGCGGGCCAGGTTCTTGTCCGGCGCGCCGGCCGGGCGCTTGGCGCGCTTGTTGACCAGGTTGAACGAGTACAGCCCGGCGCGCAGGACGTCGGACATGAGCAGCTCGGCCAGGCCGTCGGTCTCGGCCGCGTAGCCGCGGTCGAGGTCGTTCTCGCGGGCCAGTTCCAGCAGCTCGACGGCCTTGGTCGCGCCCGGCGAAGCGCCGTGCGTCCGGGCGTCCACAAGGGACTTGGCGCGCGCGATGGCGGCGTCCCAGGCGGAACCGCGGTCGATTTCGCGGCGCTCCGGGGTGATCTCGCCGTTGACGACCTTCGCCAGCCACAGCAGCGACTGCTCGAGGTAGTCGGCCGAGCCGAAGACCGCGTCGACGATGCCGAGCTCGGCCGTCTGCTTCACGGTGAGCATCTTGTTCTGCGCCAGGGCGTTCTCGATGATCACCGTGACGGCGGCGTCCGCGCCGATCAGGTTCGGCAGCAGCTGCGTGCCGCCCCAGCCCGGGAACAGGCCGAGGAAGACCTCGGGGAACGCGATCGCCGCGGTGTTCTCCGACAGCGTCCGGTAGTGGCAGGACAGCGCCAGCTCCAGGCCGCCGCCCATGACCGCACCGTTGATGAACCCGAACGTCGGGATCTTCGATTCGGTGAGGCGGCGGAACACGTCGTGCCCGGTCTGGGCGATCTCGCGGGCCAGGGCCGGGTCGCTCACGGCCTCGACGCCGGACAGGTCGGCTCCGACGGCGAAGATGAACGGCTTGCCGGTGACGGCGATCGCGGCCGGCTCGGCCTCGAACGCCTTGTCCAGCGCGGCGTTCAGCGACACCAGACCCTGGGGGCCGAAGGTGTTCGGCCGGGTGTGGTCGTGGCCGTTGTCGAGCGTGATGAGCGCGACGGGCTTCTCGAGCCCGGGCACCTTCACCAGGCGCGTCACGGCGTGCGTGACGACCTCGTCCGGGAAGGCGGCCTTCGCTTCTTCAGCGGTGAAAGTCATTACTTCGCCCCCTCGAAGGCCGGGTTCTCCCAGATCACGGTGCCGCCCATGCCGATGCCGATGCACATCGTGGTCATGCCGTACTGCACGTCGGGCCGCTCGGCGAACTGGCGCGCCAGCTGCGTCATGAGCCGGACGCCGGACGACGCCAGCGGGTGGCCGCAGGCGATCGCGCCGCCCCACTGGTTGACGCGCGGGTCCTCGTCGTCGATGCCGAAGTGGTCGAGGAAGGCCAGCACCTGCACGGCGAAGGCCTCGTTGATCTCGAACAGGCCGATGTCGTCGATCGACAGGCCGGTGCGCTTGAACAGCTTCTCGGTGGCCGGCACCGGGCCGATGCCCATGACCTCCGGCTCGACGCCGGCGAAGGAGTAGCCGACCAGCCGCATCGCGACCGGCAGGCCCAGCTCGCGGGCGGTTTCTTCGTCGGCGAGGATCGAGGCGGTCGCGCCGTCGTTGAGGCCGGCCGCGTTGCCCGCGGTGATCCGGCCGAACGGGCGGAACGGCGTCTTCAGGTTCGCCAGCTGCTCGACCGTGGTGCCCGGCCGCGGCGGCTCGTCCTCGGTGGCCAGGCCCCAGCCCAGCTCCTTCGAACGGGTGGCGACCGGGACCAGCTCGGGGCCGATCTTGCCGGTCTTGACGGCTTCGGCGTAGCGCTCCTGGCTGCGCGCGGCGTAGGCGTCGGTGCGCTGCTTGGTGATCGCCGGGAAGCGGTCGTGCAGGTTCTCGGCGGTCTGGCCCATGACGAGCGCGGTCGGGTCGACGAGCTTGTCGGCGATGATCCGCGGGTTCGGGTCGACGCCTTCGCCCATCGGGTGGCGGCCCATGTGCTCGACCCCGCCGGCGATGGCGATGTCGTAGGCGCCGAAGCCGATGCCGGAGGCGACGCTGGTGACGGCGGTCATCGCGCCGGCGCACATGCGGTCGATGGCGAAGCCGGGGACCGACTTCGGCAGCCCGGCCAGCAGCGCGGCGGTGCGGCCGATGGTCAGGCCCTGGTCACCGGTCTGGGTGGTGGCGGCGATGGCCACCTCGTCGACGCGCTCGGGCGGCAGTTCGGGGTGCCGCCGCAGCAGCTCGCGGATGGCGTTGACGACGAGGTCGTCGGCGCGGGTGCCGGCGTAGATGCCCTTGTCGCCGGCCTTGCCGAAGGGGGTGCGTACCCCCTCGACGAAGGCGACGTTTCGCACGCCCCGCGCGTTCGGCGCGAGCGGCGTTGCTGGTGCGGCCACTGATGCTCCATGGGATAGAGGTCTTTGACCGCACGATAGCCCTTGTTACCCACCGGTAACCAGGGGTGTGGCCCGGTCGAGTGGGCTACGGCACACTCTTGGGCTCCATCGTCCGTCCTTTCACGAGCCACGCGACGCCGAACGCCTCCACGGCGACGGCCTCCAGCCACAGCGCCGGGTGCAGTGACGGCGTCAGGCCGAGGTACTTGGCCAGGGCGATCAGCACCAGGCAGGCGAGGATCACGCCGCCGCAGACCCGGTAGAGCGTGCCGAACTTCTCCGGTTGCTCGCCGTCGTGGGGGAAGAGGCGGAGGCAGAAGTAGGCGAGGGAGAGGAAGAACACCGCCGCGAAGGCGAGGTGCAGGACGCCGGAGGTGCGGTCCCAGGCCGTGACGTCGTGGTCCGGGGTGGTCGGGAACAGCGCGAGCCCGATCGCGCCGAGCCCGGCGACGCTGCTCGCGACGTTGTCGACGTAGTCGTGGCCGTAGTAGGCGAGGAGGAACACACCGACCGCGCACATCGCGCCGACCAGGACGTCCCGCAGGTCGGTGTAGTAGTAGCTGCTGAGCGAGCCGGCGAGGTCGCCGCCCTGGGCCAGCTGCTTGCCGAGGACGAGGACGAACGGCAGCGCGAGCCCGATGAGGCCGATGGCGCGCCGGAGGAACAGGTACGAGTGGACGAGGGTGTTCTGCGGGGATCTGGTCGCCGTGGTCATGGCCGCCTCCGGGGGTTCACTGAGGTGGATCGGCGGGGAAGTGCCCACGGGTGAGGCTTGTTACCGGGGAGTTGTCCAAGTTCTCAGCTGATCGTTACGGAGTTCGGCGAAGGTGCCGTCTTCGAGGAACCCGATCCGCGCGCCCTCGGCGGGGTCCCAGACCTCCAGCCCGGCCTCGGCCGGGGCGGGATGGCCGCACGGAAGAACTCTCACTCCTTCAGTGTCGACCCCCGGCGCAACCCGGTTACCCGGCGCCGAGGTGCGCCAGCCAGCCGCCCTTCGCCGAGATGTCTTCCGCGTCCTCGACCGCCGCCGGTTCGCACAGGAAGCCGGGCACCCGCGTGCCGTCGGCCAGCTCCAGCTTCCCGATCGCCAGGGGGGCCGGGATCCCGGCCACGAACTCGCCGAAGCCGGCGGCCGGCAGCTCCCACACCTCCGCCGCGATCGGCGCCCCGCCGGAGGTGACGCGCACCAGGCCCGGCTTCGGCGGCACCGTGTCCAAGGCGTACAACCGGTACGCGGCCGCCGTCGAGACCGCCGACACGAACCGGGCGCCGCGAGACGTGAGCTCGTGGTTCAGCGGCTGGCCCCGGAGATGGGCGCCGACCACCACGATGGGGATGCGAGAGCGGCGCAATCCGGCCAGCGCCGCCAGTTTCAGGTCGTCGTGCGGGGCACCCAGGAACATCACGCCGAACGGCCGCCCGGCCACCGATCCCGCCGGCACCGCCAGCGCCGAGAGCCCGAACAGGTTGGTGGCGTTGGTGAACCGGCCCAGGCGGGCGTTGACCGCCACCGGGTCCGCCGCGACCTCGGCGAGTGTCGGGTGCTCGGTCGTCGTCGGCAGCAGGAGCGCGTCGACGCCGGCCAGCGTGGCCAGGGCTTCCGCCCGCAGGGCCGCCAGGGTGGCCTGGTCGGCGAACAGCCGGTGGGCCCGGACGTCGCGGGCCGGCCCGATGATCGACGCCACGACGGGGTCGACGCCGTCCGGGTGGGCGTCGATGAACTCGCCGACCGCGGTGTACCGCTCGGCGACGAACGCGCCGCCGTACAGCAGCTGTGCCGCCTCCAGGAACGCCGAGATGTCCACAGTGGTCACTTCGGCGCCCGCGGCGGCGTAGTCCGACACGGCGGCGTCGAACGCCTCCGCCCAGCCCGGCGCCAGCGGGCCCAGCTGTTCCGGGGACGGCACGCCGAGCCGGAACCGTCCCGTGTGGACCTGGGCGGGCTCGGCCAGGCAGGTCAGCGCGAACGACGCCTCCTCCACCGTCCTGGCGAACAGCGACACGCAGTCGATGCTCGCGCACGCCGGGACGACCCCTTCGGTGGGCAGGAGACCCGGCGTCGGCTTGAGCCCGACGATCCCGTTGAACGCCGCCGGGACCCGGCCCGAACCCGCGGTGTCCGTGCCCAGGGCCAGGTCCACGAGGCCGAGGGCGACCGCCACCGCCGAGCCCGAGCTCGACCCGCCGGAGACGTAGGCCGGGTCCACGGCGTTGCGCACCGCGCCGTACGGGCTGCGCGTCCCGACCAGGCCGGTCGCGAACTGGTCCAGGTTCGTCGTGCCCAGCACCAGCGCCCCGGCCGCGCGCAGCCGCGCGACCACCGGCGCGTCGGCCTCCGGCTGGTAGGCGTAGGCCGGGCAGCCCGCCGTCGTCGGCAGCCCCGCGACGTCGATGTTGCCCTTGACCGCGACGAGCTTCCCGTACAGCGGCCGCCCGTTTTCCGTCAGCGCGGCGGCCTCGGCCAGGACGTCGGCTTCCGGCCGCAGGTCGATCCAGATCTCCGGGCGGTCCACCCGCTCGATCCGCCGGTAGGCCGCCCGCACCCGCTCCACGGCGGTGTTCGATGCCGCCTCCGCGGGAGGGAGTGCGTCGGCGCTCATCCCAGCACCACCAACGGCGTGCCGGGCGCCACCTGGTCGCCGGGGGACACGAGCACTTCGACCACCTCACCGCTCGCCGGCGCCGGAATCCGCGCCTCGGTCTTCATCGCTTCCAGGGTCACCAGCGACTGCGCGTTCTCGACGCGTTCACCCGCGGCGACGTCGACCCGCCACACCGTCGCCGCGAACGGCGCCTCCACGACGTGCCCGCCCGGTGGCGCCTCGACCCGGGCCGGCGGCCGGGTGACCGGCTCCGGTTTCGGGTCGAACTCGCCCGCCGCGGCCCACGCCTGCCGTTCCGCTTCGAACGCCGCCGCCTGCGTCGCCCGGAACCCGGCGATGCTCTCGGCGTTGTCCGCCAGGAACTGCTGGTAGTCCGCCAGCGCGAAGGTGCCCTCGGTGGTGTCGAGCTCCAGCTGCCCGGCCGAGCTTTTCGCCCGCAGCTCCAGCAGTTCGTCCGCCGGCACCGGGTACCACGAGATCCGGTCGAAGAACCGCAGGTTCCACGGCCGCTCCCCGCCGTGCCAGCTGTTCCACACCTGGACGGTCCGCCCGACGAACTGGTAGCCGCCCGGACCCTCCATGCCGTAGATGCACAGGTAGGCGCCGCCGATGCCGACGGAGTTCTCCGCCGTCCACGTCCGCGCGGGGTTGTACTTCGTCGTCACCAGGCGGTGGCGCGGGTCCAGCGGCGTCGCCACCGGAGCGCCGAGGTAGACGTCGCCGAGGCCCAGCACGAGGTACTCCGCGTCGAACACCGTCCGGTACACGTCGTCCACAGTGGACAAGCCGTTCACCCGCCGGATGAACTCGATGTTCCAGGGGCACCACGGCGCGTCGTCGCGCACACCGGTCATGTACCGCTCGATCGCCTCGCGCGTGGCCGGGTCGTCCCACGACAGCGGCAGCCGCACGCTGCGGCTCGGCACCACGAGGTCGCGCGTCGGCGGCAGGTCGCGCTCCAGCTCGCGCACCAGCCCGAGCGCCTTGCCGACCGGCAGCGCGTCCGGGTCGACGTGCACCTGCAGCGACCGGATGCCCGGGGTGAGGTCGACGATCCCCGGCACGCCCTCGGCGGCGAGCCGTTCGCCGAGCGCGTGCACCCGCATCCGCAGGGCCAGGTCGAGCTTCATCTCGCCGTACTCGACGAGCAGGTTGTCGTCGCCGCTGCGGCGGTAGGTGACCGACGGCTCTTCATCCGAAGAGGACAGTCGCGAGAGGACGCCGCCGTCGTCGCGCGCGGGCCGGCTCGGCTCGACCGCCGACGCGGGCCGCGTCCGCAGCGCCGCCGCGTGGTCGGCGCCGATCGGCACGAACCGCACGGTGTCGCCCGGGCGCAGCTGCCCGAGCTTCCAGCGTTCACCGGTGGCGACCGTCGCCGGGCAGACGAACCCGCCGAGGCTGGGCCCGTCCGGGCCGAGCAGGATCGGCAGGTCGCCGGTGTAGTCGACGGCGCCGATCGCGTACGGCGTGTCGTGGATGTTCGACGGGTGCAGGCCCGCCTCGCCGCCGTCCGGCCGCGCCCACTGCGGCCGCGGGCCGACGAGCCGGACGCCGGTGCGCGCCGAGTTGAAGTGCACCTGCCAGTCCGTGGCGTAGAACGTGTCGACGTCTTCCGGGGTGAAGAACTCCGGGGCCGCGTGCGGGCCTTCGAGCGCACCGATCGTCCAATGGGGAGCGAAGGACGGCCGTTCGGCGGCCGGGACCGGCCCCACGACCGGGTCCGCGGGCGCCGGGCCGGGCCGCAGGACGTCCCCGGCGGCCAGGGCGCGGCCGCCGTGACCGCCGAACCTGCCCAGGGTGAACGTCGCCGCGCTGCCGAGGAACTCCGGCACGTCGACGCCGCCGCGGACCAGGACGTAGCTGCGCAGCCCGGCGGTGCACGCCCGGACGTCGAGCGTCGCCCCCGCGGGCACCTCGACCGGGGTCCACAGGGGCACCTCGGTGCCGTCGACGAGGACCGTCGTCGGCGCGCCGGTGACGCACACCTCGGTGGCGCGGGAGAACCGCAGCGCCACACCGTCCACAGTGCACTCCAGGCCGGGCGCGCCTTCGGGGTTGCCGAGCGCGAGGTTGCCCAGGCGCAGCGAGAGGTCGTCCATCGGGCCGCTCGGCGGCACCCCGACGTGCCAGAACCCGGTGCGGCCCGGCCAGTCCTGCACGGTCGTCATGGTTCCGCCGCGCACCACGTCGATCCGCGGTTCGGCGTCTTCGATCGTATCCAAAGTGGACGTATCATGGCCGGCGGCGCCGAAGGCCGGGTCGGCGGCCGCCGCCCGCAGCTGGCCCAGGTTGGTCTGGACGCCGTCGAACCGGGTCGCGGCGAGCGCTTCCCGCAGGTTCGCCAGTGCGTCCGCGCGGTCGGTGCCGGTGCAGATCACCTTGGCCAGCAACGGGTCGTAGTGCATGGTGACGGTCGTGCCCGGCTCGACCCAGGTGTCGACGCGGACGTCCGCGGGCAGCGTGACCCGCGTGACGAGGCCCGCGCTCGGCCGGTGCCCGGCGCCCGGGTCCTCGGCGTACACGCGCGCTTCGACGGCGTGCCCGCGCGGGACCGGGATCGCGCGGAACATCCCGCGGTCGCCCTGGGCGAGCCGCAGCATCCAGGCGACCAGGTCGACGCCGTACACCGCCTCGGTGACCGGGTGCTCGACCTGCAGCCGGGTGTTCACCTCGAGGAACGCCGCCTCGCCGCGGTCGGGGTCGTAGACGTATTCGACCGTGCCCGCCGAGCGGTAGCGCACCGACGAGCACAGCGCGACGGCGGACTCGACCAGGTGCTTCCGGACGTCCTCGGGGAGCTCCGGGGCCGGGCACTCCTCGACGACCTTCTGGTTGCGCCGCTGCAGCGAGCAGTCGCGGGTGCCCAGGGCCAGGACCTCACCGAAGCCGTCGCCGAAGACCTGCACCTCGACGTGCCGCGCGCGGGTCACCAGGCGTTCGAGGAAGACGCCGGAGCTGGCGAAGCTCTTGGCCGCGACACTGCGCACGGAGTCCCAGGCGGCGCGCAGTTCGGCCGGGGACGCGCAGGCACGCATCCCGATGCCGCCCCCGCCGCCGGTCGCCTTGAGCATCACCGGGTAGCCGATGTCCTCCGCGCGGGCCAGCGCCTCGTCCACATCGGACAGCAGGCCGGTGCCGGCCAGCAGCGGCACGCCCGCGGCGATCGCCGCCTCGCGTGCGGTGTGCTTGCTGCCGAACACCTCCAGGTGCTCGGGGGACGGCCCGGCGAACGCGATCCCGGCGTCTTCGCAGGCCCGCGCGAACGCGGTGTCCTCCGAGAGGAAGCCGTAGCCGGGGTGGATCGCGTCGCAGCTGGTGTCGAGCGTGGCCTGGATGATCGCCTCGGCCCGCAGGTAGCTTTCCGCCGCGGGCGCGGGCCCGAGCCGGACGGCCCGGTCGGCGAGCCGCACGTGCGGGGCGAGGCGGTCGGCGTCGGAGTACACCGCGACGGTTTCGAGGCCCAGTTCCTTCGCGCTGCGCAGGATCCGGACCGCGATCTCGCCGCGGTTGGCGACGAGCAGCCTCACGCGGCGACTCCCGGGGAGATGACGACCATCCGCACCGGCGTCGGGTCGAACCCGTTGCAGGGGTTGTTGATCTGCGGGCAGTTCGAGACGAGCACCAGCACGTCGGTCTCCGCGCGCAGCCGGACCTCCAGGCCCGGCGCGGAGATCCCGTCGACGATGCCGAGCGTCCCGTCCGCTTCGACCGGCACGTTCATGTACCAGTTGACGTTGCTGACCAGGTCGCGCTTGCCCAGGCCCCACTTCGCGCCCTCGATGAGGAAGTTCTCGACGCAGGCGTGCTGGTAGCGCGTGTGCTGGCCGTAGCGGAGGCTGTTGGACTCCTTGCTGCACGCGCCGCCGAGCGTGTCGTGCCGCCCGCAGGTGTCGGCGACGACGGTCAGCAGCGGCGCGCCCTCCTGGGTGCGCAGGACACTGCCGGTGGTCAGGAAGATGTTGCCCTGCGCGGCGATCGTCGCGGCCGCGCTGTAGCGCTTGGCGGTGTCGTTCGCGTCGTAGCAGAGGAAGTCGACGGCCTGGTTGCCGCCGAGGTCGACGATCGCCAGCTCCTGCCCCTGCTGCAGCACCGTCGAATACGGTGCCCGTGCGGGAACGTCGACGCTGACTTCCAGCTGGGATTCGTGGGCCGTGCTCATGCGATCCCCCGGGCGTTCAGGTAGTCCGCGGTGTTCTCGAACGCGCGCTGCGCCTCCGGCGTGTGTGTCCACTCGGGACTGTCCGGAGTGGTCGGCCGGTCGCGCCACGCGAGGACCTCCAGCCGGGACACGGTGTGCTCCGGCCGCGGGTCGACCGGGTGGGCGACGTTGGCGAGCAGCACGATGGCCGGGATTTCGATCCGCAGGTCGACGGCCTTGCCGGCACCCGCGGAGCCGGTGAACTCCAGCCCGCCTTCGGACTGGACCCGCACGCCCTGGAAGAAGGACAGGCTCGGCGGCAGGTCCCGCGGCCCGAGGCCGTTCTTGGCCGCGGCCAGGGTGAACAGGGCCAGCCCGGCGGGGGAGGGGCCGTGCGGGGAGCCGTCGCCGTAACGGGCGGTGTTTCCGTCCACAGTGGACGTCCCGCAGAGCGCGTCGTGCCGCCCGCTGGAGTCGGCGACGATCGTGGCCAGCACCCGCCCCTGGTCCGACAGCAGCGCCACCGATTCGCCGAGGTAGGCGTTCCACTGCACCTTGACCGTGTCGGCGACGTTCAGCCGCTCCCACGGCGCCACGGCGTTGAACAGCAGCAGGTGGGCGCAGGCGTCGCCGTCGACGTCGGTCAGCCGCAGCCGCGTGCCGCGCGCCAGCACCTTGTGCGTGTACCCGCCGCCGGCCACGGTTTCGGCCCAGGTCAGCGCCTCCGGATCGACCTCCGGTGGCGGGGACGGCCAGCTGCTCGCCGGGATCGACGGCATCGTGTCGACCACGGTGCCGGCCTGCGCGCGGGCGTGGTCGCGCGCTCCGTAGGTCGTCGCGGTGGTGCTCATGGTCGTCCTCTCTCAGGTCGCGGGTTCGAGGGCGGGAGCCGGGCGCAGCCGCAGCCAGCAGAGCCAGCCGATCACCAGTGCGCCGCCGACGAACTCTATCGGGAACAAGAGCATCCAGGGGGAGCCCGAACCGGCGAGATCGTAGATCTCCGCGCGCGGCCAGGCGATGTTGACGATCATGGCGATTCCGTAGAGGACGGCTGCGCCGTTCAGCGGAACGCCCCACCGGCCCAGGGAGAACCGGCCCGGCTCGGCCGGGAGGCCCCCGCGCAGCCGGTGCACCAGCAGCGGCCCGGTGACGAGCAGGTAGGCCAGGTAGACGACCACCACCGACGTCCCGGTGATCGTGCTGAACAGCGTCGGGTTGCCGACGTTGAGCAGGAGCAGCCCGATGGCCAGCGCGCCGGACAGCAGCGCGGGCACGACCGGCGTCCCGGTGCGCGGGCTGACCCCGGCGAGGCGGGCGGAGGCGGGGAGCGCGCCGTCGCGGGCCATCGCGTAGATCAGCCGGACGGTGCCGGTCTGGATGGTGAGGGTGCAGACGACGACGGCGATCGCGACGTCGGCGAGGAAGACCCGGCCGAGGGTGTCGCCGAAGACGGCGGTGATCACATACGGCAGGCCCTTGCCGGCGAGCTGCCCGTCGGTGAGGCTCGGCGCGGCCATCAGCGCGGTGACGACCACGGCCAGGCCGCCGATCCCGGAGACCAGCACGGCCCGCAGCACCGCCCGCGGAGCCGTCTTGCGGGCGTCCTTCGTCTCCTCCGCCACCGAAGCGGCGGTGTCGAAGCCGTAGAGGACGTACGCCGCCATGAGCGCCGAAGCGAGCACGCCGCCGACGCCCGCGCTGGTGCCGGGTGCGTCGTGCAGCACGACCTGCGGACCGCGGACGGCGAACAGCGCCAGCCCGGCGATGAGGACGAGGACGCCGAGGAGTTCGGCCGCGACACCGACGTCGTTGATCCGCGCCATCAGCCGGACACCGCCGGCGTTGACGGCGGTGGTGAAGACGAGCAGCACGGTGCCGAGCAGCACGGCGTTCGCCGCGCCGGTCGGCGACGTCACCGACGGGTCGCCGCCGACGACCTGGAAGCCGTCCCACACCGACGGGAGCACGATCTGCAGCGCGATCGCGGCGGCGGCGAGGGCGACGATGCAGCCGAGCAGCATCATCCAGCCGGCCAGCCAGCCGAGGAAGCCGCGGCCCACGTTCTGTTGGGGGGTCCAGGGGGGCTTGCCCCCCGGCTGGGGTCTGGGGCTCGGCCCCGGAAGATACAGCTGTTTCGCCCACTGGTACACGGATCCCGCCAGCGGGTAGCGCGCGGCGAGTTCGGCGAAGTTGAGGGCCACCAGCAGCTGGCCGGCCAGGACGACCGGCCACGTCCAGAAGAACAGCGGGCCGCCGAAGGTGTAGCCGAAGCCGAAGAGCTGGAAGACGGTGGTGAGGATGGAGACGAAGGAGAAGCCGGCGGCGAAGGCGGAGAACCCGCCCAGCGACCGGCGAAGCTCTTGGCGGTAACCGAAGGCGGCGAGTTCGTCGGGTGGCGTCATGCGGGCTCCTTGTTTCGATCGCATGACAGAAATTAGGTTTCCGCCGCGACGCGATGATCTCCGCCGCGTTAGGGATCCGTTAACGGCGGGATCGACACGGCGTCAATGACGACATCCGGGCGTAACCCCGCCAGTCGTGCGCGTGTCGCGGCGGCCGACCTGGCAAGATCACGTCCGTGGTCAAAGGGTCGGGAGTGGGCAGGCCGAGGGCGAGCGGAGCGGCGGCGAGCCGCCCGGACGCGCGCCAGGCGGTGCTCGACGCGGCGGGCGAGCTGTTCACCGGAGCCGGGTACGCGGCCACGACGACCAGAGCGATCGCCGAACGCGCGGGGCTGCGCCAGGCGTCGCTCTACTACCACTTCCCGGCGAAGGAGGACATCCTCGCGGCGCTGCTGGCCGAGACGGTCCGCCCGTCGCTGGCCCTGGCGGCTCGCCTGGTCGCCGGAGAGGCGCCGGCAGCGGTCCGGTTGTGGGCGTTGGCGTACGCGGACATCGGCCTCCTCGGCGGCGCCCGCCACAACCTCGGCGCGCTGTACCTGCTGCCGGAGGTGGGCTCACCGAACCTGGCGCACTTCCGCACCGAACGCGCGGAGCTGAAGGCGGCGTACGGCCGTCTGGTGGCGGCTTCGGGCGTGGCGGCGGCCGCGGTGGGGATCCGGACGGACCTGGTGTTCGGGCTGGTGGAGAGCATCGCGGTGATCCGCCGCGACGACCCGGCGCTGGACGTCGAAGCCCACGTGCGAGAAGGGGCCGACGGCGTGGTCCGGTTGGTGGGCCTGCCGGAGCCGACGGAGGAGTTGCGCGCCGAGGCGCACGCGTTGCTGGCGGCGCTCGCGGACTAGCGGGGCCGGGGGCTGCCGCTCAGCAGGTTGCCGATGATCCGCGACAGCTCGCGCATCGTGCGGATGCCCAGCTGCATCGACTGCGCTCCCGCGCGCAGGGGGTGGATCGCCGCGCGCAGGGGTGCGTTGATCGCTTCCAGCGGGCGGATCTGCGTCAGGAATTCCGTGATCCGGATCTCCAATTCCATCAGGCCGGTCAGCATTTCGGCGAATTCGTCGTATTCGCGGCGGGCGCGGTCCAGCAGTTCCGGGGTCATGTGCGAGTCCATCAGGCGCATGTACGACCGGATCGTCGCATCGGTTTCCGCGACCGTGGTCTCGAACGCCGTGCCGACCTGCTGGATGTTGACCGCCATCGGTTTGATCGTGTCGGCCGCGCGGACCACCCTCGCCTTGATCGCCTCCGGGCGCAGGCCGGCCACGTCGCCGGTCAGCTGGCGCATTTCCTCGGCCAGCTCGTCCAGCGAGTGGCTGATCGCGTCGAACTGCCGTTCCATCAGCTCGCCGATCTTCGTGAGGTTTTCCTTGTATTCCTGGAGCCCGGGACCGTCGCGTTCCGGGGCGATACCGGCGAGGAGCAGCCGGTCGCACTTCTTCAGCTTCTCCAGGGCCGCCTCCGCCGAGCGGATCGCCCGGATCAGCTTGTCCGCCACCACGTCCATCGTGCGCCGCCACTCCGCGGTGCCCGCGCCGGCCAGCACCGCCTCCTTGATGTCGACGTACTGCAGCTTCTCGATGATCCGGATGTTGGCGTCGTCGCTCTGGCCGGTGATCAGCTCGTGGCCCAGCACGATCAGGGGCAGGATCAGCTGGGTGAGGCCGAGCTCGTTCGCCTTGGCGTAGAACGCGGTCAGCTCTTCCCGGCAGGCGCCGCTTTCGTAGAAGTAGTTCATCGAGATGACCGGGACGAACACCATCGCGGCGTTCAGGCCGTCCTGGATCTTCGTCCGCCAGTCCTCGCCCCACCCGATGCTTTCGCGGTCCACGAACACTTCGATCTTGCGCCCGTGCGCCGAGGCGCAGAACTTCTCCAGCGAATACTTGAGCGGTGTGACGAAATTCAGGAAACTGTCATCTTCGTGGGTGAAGCTGAGAAAGCACTGCACGGCAGGCTGATCGGACATGAAATCGGTCATCGGAATACCTTCGGGCGGTGCGGCGTTTTCCGGCGCAGCCTAGGGCAGCCGGTGCCCGGTTTCGCCCGGTTTCCCGAGCTGCCCGGCGAAGTGTCCCGTATCTGTCAGGAAGCGGTGGCCTGCAGGGCTTTGCTCAGCACGCTCGCGGTCAGCTCGACCTGCCACGGCCGGGCGCCGCCCGCGCGCAGGACCTCCGCGACCGCGTCCTCGTCTGTCTCGGCCGGCGGGCGCCAGCACGTGCGGCGGACCAGGTCCGGCAGCAGCAGGTTCTCCACCGGCAGCCGGCGGTCCTCGGCGATCGCCGTCAGCGCCGCCCGCGCCGCTGCGAGACGCGCGGCCGCGTCGGGGTCCTTGTCCGCCCAGCGGTTCACCGGGGGCGGGCCGTCCGTCGGCTGCGACGGCGACGGCAGCTCCGAAGCCGGCAGCGCGCGGGCCGCCTGGAGGTGGCGCAGCCAGCTCGCCGTGTACTTGCGCTGGACGCGGCCGCTGAACACCGGCAGCGCCTGCAGCTCTTCGACCGTCTTCGGGTCGGCCGTGACGGCGTTGACGATCGCGCTGTCCGGCAGGATCCGGCTCGGCGCGCGGTCGCGTTTGCGGGCGAGCTCGTCGCGCGCCTGCCACAGCTCGCGGACCGCCGCGAGGCCGCGCGGGCTGCGGATCTTGTGGACGCCGGACGTCCGGCGCCACGGCTCGGCCCGCGGGGGCGGCGGCGGGGCCGTCCGGACGTTCTCGAACTCCTGCCGCGCCCACTCCAGCTTGCCCTGGGCGCCCAGCTCCGCCTCCAGCTTTTCGCGCAGCTGGACGAGCAGCTCGACGTCGAGGGCGGCGTAGTTCAGCCAGTCGACCGGCAGCGGCCGCTTCGACCAGTCGGCCGCGCTGTGGCCCTTTTCGAGGGTGTAGCCGAGCAGCAGCTCGACGAGGGTCCCCAGCGCCACGCGTTCGTACCCCGCCAGCCGGCCGGCCAGTTCGGTGTCGAACAGCGCCGCCGGGCGCAGGCCCAGCTCGGCGAGGCAGGGGAGGTCCTGGGAGGCGGCGTGCAGCACCCACTCCAGGTCGTTGAGGACGTCGCGCAGCGGCTGGAGGTCGTCGGCCAGCGCGATCGGGTCGATCAGCACCGTGCCGGAACCCTCGCGGCGCAGCTGCACGAGGTAGGCCTTGGGCCAGTACCGGTAGCCGGACGCGCGTTCGGTGTCGACGGCGACCGCGCCGGTGCCCGCGGCGAGCCGCGCGCAGGCCTCGGCCAGCGCGGACGGCTCGGTGATCACCGGGGGCGTGCCCTCGGCGGGTTCGCGTAGCAGCACAGGGCCGCCCGTGGACTCGATCTCCATCCCGGTGTCCTCGGCCTCTGCACTTCCCATGAATGACGACCCTACGGGACGGGCATACCGCGCCTGGTCTGCCCGCCCCGCAGGGCTGTTCGCTTGCGTCAGCGGATCACGCCGGCCCGCATGGCCAGCGCCACCATCTGGGCCCGGTCGCCCGTGCCGAGCTTGCGCCCGATCCGGGACAGGTGGGACTTGACGGTGAGGGCGGAGAGCGAAAGCTCCTCGCCGATCTCCTTGTTGGACTGCCCGTCGGCGACCAGCTGGAGCACTTCCACCTCGCGAGCGGACAGCTCGCGCGGGGTGTTGTCGGTGCCCGCGACGCGGGTCCCGGTGGCGAGCACCGGAGCCACGCTCGGGTCGGCGTAGACGCCGCCTTCGAGCACGCGCCGCACGCCATCGGTCACGACGACCGGTGACGCGGACTTCAGCAGGTACGCCTGGGCCCCGGCCTGGAAGGCCGAGCGGACCGCGTACGGGTCGTCCGAGGATGCGAGAACCACCACGCGCGGCCAGCCGTGGCTACGGAGTTCCGTAACCAGCTCGATGCCGCTGCCGTCCGGCAGTCCGAGATCGAGGATCGCCAGGTCACAAGGCCCGGTGGCCTGTGCTCGCGCCCTCGCCTCGGCCACCGTGGCGGCTTCGTGGACGGTACCCGCACCCATCTGTGCGAGTCTTGCTGCGATTGCCTCCCTCAACAGCGGGTGGTCATCGACCACCAACACGGAAAACAGCTCTTCCCGCGGGTGCGGAACCATGCTCGCCGGCAATGCACCGGCTGGCGTGGATCGGACGGCCTGAGATAAGCCGACGGTAGCCACGTCACTACCTCCCTGGAGTCGGTCGTGCCCCCCGACCGGCACCGGGACCTTCGGCCGTTCAGCCGCGCCAGCTTTAGACCGAAAGTGGTGTCGTCGAAGGCACTGTAGCCGCCCTGAGCCCTTCGCGGGGGGATCGAATGGGTATCTATCTCAAACGAACAGTCACTCAGTGGGTTCGAAGTAACACGATCGGGCTAGTACACGGCCGGTTGCTAACGGATAGCCCAGCGAACACGATGCTATGGAGTTACCGGCGGCCAAATGGCCGTGCAGATGAGCCGTGCAGCTTCCGGTGCGCCTAGTGACGGGGGGCCGGATGGGCTCCCCCGTGGCGGGGAATGTGGCTCCGGCCGGGGCTTGATCGTCCGTCTCCGCCGGGCCCCGGAGCCCGTGCCGAGGCCCGGGGCTGTGACTGTCCGTGTCCGTTGGCGGGTCCCGGCGGGTCCCGGGACGCCGGATTGATCTTGTTGCGGTGCGTGACCGCCTGGTGTCACGAACGAGGAGACGTGAAACAGCCTCAGACGCCGCGGACGGGCCTGGCGGGCTCCGGTGGTCCAGGAGGCTGCCGGAGGCGTTCAGGGGTGTTTCAGAGGGCGGACGTGCCGTGAACGACGTTCAGCGGATGTGAATTTTGCTCACATCCGTACAAGGGGCCGCGCCCGGCGGAGTCCACCGGCGCCCGCCGTTGCCGTTTCGTTGCCGAAGATCGCCCGGACGGCCGGGTCAGGAGCCCTGGCGCTGCCCGAACAGGGTCACCCCGACCGGCGGCAGGCCCACGACGCTGGCCATCACCTGGCAGAAGGCCTGCCCGTGCGGCACCAGCGAGGCGTCCGCGGGCGTCCACGACGCCCTCAGTTCCAGGTCGTCGGTGCGGGCGGGGCCGGAGATGTCGCCGAAGCGGGCCGACGACGTCTCGGTCACCGTGCCGCCCAGCGCCTTCCAGCTCGCGCCGGACACCTCCAGCGCGTCGGTCAGCCACGACCAGCCGACCGCCGGCAGGAACGGGTCCGTCGCCAGCTCCCGGTCCAGCTCCGCGCGCACGTACATGACCAGGCGCAGCACGCCGTCCCAGCCGTCCTGGCCGTCCGGGTCGTGCAGCAGGACCAGCCGACCCGACGCCAGCACATCGGCCGGCCCGGCGACCTCGCAGCTGACCGCGTACGACCACGGCGCGAGCCGCTGCGGCGGGCGCATCGGCTCCAGCAGCACCTCCCGGCGGGGCCGGACGGACTGCAGCGCCGCGACTGCTTCGCGGAAGAGCTCGGGCACTGGCGTCATCGCGGTCACGCACCGACTTTAGGGCGGGCACGCCCTGTTGCGGGCGCAGGCGCGCCGAGGAACGGGCCCGCCCGGGCTCGTGGCACGATTGACGGCGATGTCTCAGACCACGCCCCTGCCGCGCCAGTCCGCCCCGTCCGGCCGCCGCGAGCTGCCCGATGCCCCGTTCCTGGCCGCCGCGCGCGGCGAACGCCCGGCCCGCACGCCCGTCTGGTTCATGCGCCAGGCGGGGCGCTCGCTGCCCGAGTACCGCGCGCTGCGCGAGGGCGTGCCCATGCTCGACGCCTGCTTCGACCCGGAAATGCTCGCCGAGATCACGCTGCAGCCGGTCCGGCGGCACGGCGTCGACGCGGCCATCCTCTTCAGCGACATCGTGGTGCCGCTGAAGGCCGCCGGCGTCGACATCGACATCGTGCCGGGCACCGGGCCGGTGGCCGCCGCGCCGGTGCGCGACCTCGCCGCGGTGCGGGCGCTGCCGTCCCTCGAGCCCGAGCAGGTCTCGAAGGTCGCCGACGGCGTCCGGCTGCTGGTCGAGCGGCTCGGCGAGACGCCGCTCATCGGCTTCGCCGGCGCGCCGTTCACCCTGGCCAGCTACCTCATCGAGGGCGGCCCGAGCCGCAACCACGAGCACACCAAGGCACTGATGCACTCCGAGCCGGCGCTCTGGCACGAGCTGGCCGGGCGGCTGGCCGACGTCGCGCTGACCTTCCTGCGCGCGCAGCTCGACGCGGGCGTCGACGCGGTCCAGCTGTTCGACTCCTGGGCCGGGGCGCTGTCCGAGCGGGACTACCGCGAGTTCGTCCTGCCGCATTCGGCGAAGGTCCTTGCGGGCGTCGCCGAGTACGGCGTGCCGCGGATCCACTTCGGCGTCGGCACCGGCGAGCTCCTGGCCGCGATGCGCGACGCAGGCGCGGACGTCGTCGGCGTCGACTGGCGGATTCCCCTCGACGAAGCGGTGCGGCGCCTGGGCGGGCGCGCGATCGTGCAGGGCAACCTGGACCCGGCGCTGCTGCACGCGTCCTGGCCGGTGCTGGAAGCCGAGGTCCGGCGGATCGCCGAAGAGGGCAAGGCGGCCGACGGCCACATCTTCAACCTCGGCCACGGCGTGCTGCCCGGCGTCGACCCCGACGTGCTGACCCGCGTGGTCGCGCTGGTGCACGAGCTGTGAAGCGCGTCGCGGTCGTCGGGGGCGGCGTTTCCGGGCTGACCGCGGCGTACCGGCTGCGGCGCCTGCTCGGCGCGGGCGCCGAAATCACGGTGTTCGAGAAGACGACGACGCCGGGCGGGAAGCTGCGCACGGCCGAACTCGCCGGCGTGCCCTACGACGTCGGCGCCGAGGCGTTCCTGGTCCGCCGGCCCGAGATGCTCGCGCTGGTCCGCGAGCTCGGGCTCGACGTCGTCCACCCCACGAAGGCCCGCGCGAAGATCCACGCGGGTGGCGCGGTCACCGGGCTGCCGCCCGGCACGGTGATGGGCGTGCCGGCGTCGGCGGAGTCGGTGGCCGGGGTGCTGTCCGAGGCGGGCCGGAAGGCCGTCGAGGCCGAGCCGTCGCTGCCGGCGCTGCGGCTGCCGGGCGGGGACCTGCCGCTGGGGCCGCTGCTGCGCGAGCGCTTCGGCGACGAGCTGGTGGACCGGCTGGTCGACCCGCTGCTCGGCGGCGTCTACGCGGGCGGGGCCGACGGCCTCGGCCTGCGCGCGACCATGCCCGGCCTGGCGTCGGAGCTGGCGGCGGGCGCGGGCTCGCTGACCGCGGCGGCCGCCGCCCAGCTCCCGGCGAACCCGTCGGCGGCGCCGGTGTTCGGCACCGTCCCGGGCGGCCTCGGCACGGTGATCGACCGGCTCACCACGGCGTCCGGCGCCGAGCTGCGGACCGGCCTGCCGGTGTGCGAGATCGAGCGGCACGGCTCCGGCTGGCGGCTGCGCCTCGGCGCGGCGCCGACCGCGCACGCGCCGGCGGGCAACACCGCCGAGGCGGACGCGGTGGTGCTCGCGGTGCCCGCACCGTCGGCCCGCCGCCTGCTCGCGGACCTGGTGCCGGCGGCTTCGGCGGCGTTCGGCGAGGTCGAGCTGGCGTCGATGGCCGTGGTCGCGCTGGCCCTGCCGCCCGGCACGGCGCTGCCCGAGGCGTCGGGGATCCTGATCGGCCAGGGCGAGCGGGACGCTTCGGGCGGGCCGTACGCGTCGAAAGCGTTCACCTTCTCGTCCCGCAAGTGGGCGCACTACGGAACGGGCCCGGTCCTGGTCCGCGGTTCGGTCGGCCGGTTCGGCGAGCCGGGCGCGCTGCGCGCCGACGACGTCGAGCTGGTCCGCGTGGTCCGCGACGACCTGGCCCGCCTGACGGGCGTGACGGCGGCCCCGATCGAGACCCTGGTGACGCGGTGGGGCGGCGGCCTGCCGCAGTACGGCAGCGGGCACCTGGAGCGGGTGGAGCGGATCGAGAAGGCCGTCGCGGGGGTGCCGGGGCTGGCGATCGCCGGGGCGACCCTGCACGGCGTCGGGCTGCCGGCGTGTGTGGCGACCGCCGAAGCGGCGGCGCAGCGGATCGCGGCGCACTTTTCCGCGTGAGTGCTCTCACCTGACCCGTGGCGGCGCACGCAGGGCCGCGGTGACAGGATGGAGCCATGGCGCGGGTCAACTACAACGAGCTCAACGACACCATCCGCTACACCACCTGGTCGGTCTTCCGGATCGAGCCGGGCCGGCTGGGCGAAGACCGCGGGGCCGCCGGCCGCGAGACCACGGAGTACCTGGACGGTCTCGAGGCCAAGGGCGTCACCGTCCGGGGTGTCTACGACCTGTCCGCGCTGCGCGCCGACGCCGACTTCATGATCTGGTGGCACGCCGAGGAGATCGAGCAGGTCCAGGCCGCGTACGCCGGGTTCCGCCGGACGCCGCTGGGCCGCGCGTCGACGCCGGTCTGGAGCCAGACCGCGCTGCACCGGCCCGCCGAGTTCAACAAGAGCCACATCCCGGCCTTCCTGGCCGGGGAAGAGGCCCGCAAGTACGTCTGCGTCTACCCGTTCGTGCGGTCCTACGAGTGGTACCTGCTGCCGGACGCCGACCGCCGCAAGATGCTCGCCGACCACGGCAAGGAAGCCCGCGACTACCCGGACGTGCGCGCCAACACCGTCGCGTCCTTCGCCCTCGGCGACTACGAGTGGATCCTCGCCTTCGAGGCCGACGAGCTGCACCGGATCGTCGACCTGATGCGGCACCTCCGCGGCACCGAGGCCCGGCTGCACGTCCGGGAGGAGATCCCGTTCTACACCGGCACCCGGGTGCCGCCCGCCGAGCTCGTCGCGGCGCTCCCGTAGTGCGCGAGATCGTCGAGCGTGTCTGGGACACCCTCACCGGGTCTTCACCGGGCGCTTTCGAGCTGACCGGGACCGAGGCCGTGCTGCCGGGGCCGTACCGGGTGGCGGCGGCCGCCACGGCGTCGATCGCGGCGGCCACCCTGGCGGCCGGGGAAATGCTGCGGCTGCGCGGAATCGAGCCGGGTGTCGTCACGGCGGACACGCGCCACGCGGCGGCGGCGTTCCACAGCGAGCAGCTGCTGAAGGTCGACGGCGTCGGCGCGGAGTCGGTCTGGGCGCCGCTGTCGGGCAACTACCGCACGGCCGACGGCTGGGTGCGCCTGCATTGCAACTACCCGCGTCACGAAGCGGCGGTGTGCTGGGGCTTGGGCGTGCCCGGAACGCGCAACGCGGTCGAGAAGGCGGTCGCCGGCCGGAGCGCCCGCGAGGTCGAGCACGCCGTGGTCAGCGCCGGGGGAGCGGCCGCCGAGCTGCGCTCACCCGAGGACTGGGCGGTACACCCGCAGGGTGAAGCGGTGGCCTCGTTGCCGCTGGTTTCGCTGGAGCCGGTCGCGGACGCGCCGAAGCGGACGTTGTTCTACTCGGACCGGCCGCTGGGCGGCATCCGGGTGCTGGAGCTGACGCACGTGCTCGCGGGGCCGGTGGCGGGCCGGGTACTGGCGGCCCACGGCGCCGACGTGCTGCACATCGGGGCGGCGCACCTGCCGCGGGTCGAGGCGTTGGTGCGCGACACGAACCAGGGCAAGCGCTCGGCGTTCGTGGCCCTGGACACCGAGGGCGGCCGCGCCCGGCTGAAGAAGCTGATCAGCCGGGCGGACGTGCTGGTGCAGTCGTTCCGCCCGGGGGCGCTGGAGCGCATCGGGTTCGGGCCCGCGGAGCTGGCTTCGCTGCGCCCGGGGCTGGTGATCGCGGACCTGAGCGCGTACGGCTGGGAAGGCCCGTGGGCGCGGCGGCGCGGGTTCGACAGCCTGGTCCAGATGTCGAACGGAATGGCGTTTTCGCCGGACGAGCCGACGCCCCTGCCGGTCCAGGCCCTGGACCACGCAACGGGCTGGCTGACGGCGGCAGCGGTGATGACGGCGTTGCGACGCCAGGTGACGGACGGCGGCACCTGGCGGGCGCGGCTGTCCCTGGCCGGAACGGGCCGGTGGCTGGATTCCCTGGGGCGCAAGGACCCGGCCGGCTCGCCGGTGGACTACAGCGACCTGATGGAGGAAGCGGACAGCGGCTACGGGCGCCTGACGCGGGTCCGGATGGCGGGCGGGCTGCCGGGGTCGGAGCCGTACTGGGAGTTCGGAACGCGGGAGCCGGGAGTCGACAAACCGACCTGGACCCCGTAGCGCAGGGCCCGCCCTCCCGGGGGTCCGTCCCGATTCCAGTCTACCGGCGGTGGCCGGCAGGAAGGCTGGTCAGGGCCTGGTTGTCCACAGCCTGGCGACCCTGTGGATCACCGGCGCCGCAGGCGGTCCACCAGCAGGATCACCCGCGCCGGAGACGGTCCACCAGCCGACGCTTCGGCTTCGGCAAGTGCCCACCCTCGATCAGCCACGTCACGAACTCATCCGCGTACGCCCCCGACCGCTCCGCCGCCTTCTTCGGGCGCCCCGCGCTGAACTCCGCGAACAACGGCCCGTACCGCTCGCCCAGCGCCTCCGCCAGCTCCGGCCGCTGGTACGCCAGCACCCGCCCGTGCTTCCGCTGCAGCACGGCCGCCTCCACCCGCAGCCGCGAAGGGTCGAAACCCTCCGGGGCCGGGCCGTTCGCCAGCAACGCCTGCAGCAGCTCCGCCTGACGCCGCGCCAGGTCCGCGCGGCTCACGTCGTCACCGCCGTGCGCAACGCCGACAGCTCCGCCGCCAGTTCCGCGTCGCTCGGGTAATCGTCGTCGCGTTCCAGCAGGACTCCGGGTGGGTCCGTGCGGCGGCGGAGCTCGGTCAGCAGGTCGAGGACCTCCGGCAGCACCGGGTGGGCGTGCGTGTCGTGGTACACGCCGTCGCGCTCGATGCCGCCCGCCATGTGGACGTACGCCAAGCGCTCCCACGGGATTCCGTCCAGGAACGCCGCCGGGTCCGTGCCGATGTTGCGGGCGTTGGCGTACAGGTTCGCGACGTCGATGATCAGGCCGCAGCCCGTCCGCTCGGTCAGCTCGGTCAGGAACTGCTCCTCGGTCAGCTCGGCGTCCGGCCAGTCGAGCACCGCGGCGATGTTCTCCAGCGCCAGCGGCACGTCCACGATGGACTGGGCCAGCCGGACGTTCGCCACCAGCACGTCCAGGGCCTCGCGGGTGCGGGGCAGCGGCATCAGGTGCCCCGAGTCGAGCCCGCCCGCGCGCACGAAACAGACGTGGTCGCTGACCAGCGGCGCGTCCAGGGCCCGCGCCACCTCCGCCAGGTGCTGGACGCGGCCCGTGTCGAGGGGCTCGGCCCCGCCGAGGGACAGCGAGACGGCGTGGGGCAGCACCGGCAGGCCCCGCTTGCGCAGCGCCACCAGCGTCTCCGGCAGGTGGTCCGCGTGCAGGTTTTCGGCCACGACCTCGACCCAGTCCACGCCCGGCAGCCGCGCGATGGACAGGTCGAGCTCGTGCCGCCAGCCGATGCCGATGCCCAGCTCACCCACCGCAGCCCCCTCCGCCGCACCCGCCACCGCCGCACGACGAACCGCTGCTGCACGACGAGCTCGAACAGGACGACCCGCTGCTGCAGGACGACCCGGACGACCCGGACGAGCCACCGCCGCCGAACGATCCCATCGGCGGGGCCAGGGCCGCACTCAGCTCCTCGTCCGGGTACATCGCCCAGCCGCCCAGTGCCACCGCGGCCGCCGCCCCGCCCAGAAGGACGCCGCCGGCCAGCATCCCGGCCGGGACCGGGCCACTCGCCGCCGCGCGGGCCTGGCCCAGGAGGCGGTGGCCCGCGGCCGACGGCTGCCGCGCGCCCGTCTTCGAGCGGCGGACCGCCGCCACGATCGCCAGCACCGCCGCGACCAGGACCAGGAACACCAGGATCCCGACCGGCCGGCCGAGGGAGATGCCGTTCACCAGCCGCGCCACGCCGAAGGCCAGCACGGCCAGCTGCAGCACCAGCCCGAACGTCCGCGCCTGGCGCTTCGCCGTGGCCGACGCCAGCAGCCCGCGCTGGTCGAGGCCCTCCTCCAGGGCCCGCATCGCCGCGGAAGCGCGGACCTTCGCCCGGATCATCGCCGTCGTCTTCAGTTTCGCGACGTCGAAGACGGCCCGCTCCAGCGGGTCCACCGGCCGCGTGCCGGTCTTGCTGATCTGCTTGTAGCTGTTGACGCGCAGCTGCCCGCGTTCGACCAGCGCCGCGATCGCCGCGTCGGTGGCCCGGTCGGGACCGCCGGCGAGGAAGGCGAGCTGGTACACCGTCGGCGGCGGGCCGGCGTGCGCCTGGTCCGACCGCATCGCCCGGCTGGTCACGATCCCGGACACGACGACCCTGACCAGCAGGACCGCGCCGAGCAACGCGATGTAGAGGACCACGAAATCCGGTCCGGAAATGCCCCACGGGTCGCCCATCGCCCGTCTCCCCTCAGTGTGTCGCGGTTACCGTAGCTGTGAGACGCAAGCGCTCGCGTCGGCGTTTCAACCGCCGCAGCCCCCGCCGCCACCGCCGCAGGAGCTGCCGCCGCCGCAGGAACTCCCGCCGCTGCTCCCGCAGCCGCCGTAGTAGCCGGCGCCCGCGCCGCCGGCGGCCGCCCAGCCGCTGCGCCGGGGACGGCGGTAGACCTGCGCGGCCGCCTGCCGCACGGCCCGGCCGACGGCCAGCCGGACGTCCTTGTCGGGGTGCCCGCTCAGGCCCTGGGAGGCGACGGTGCCGGCCGGGCCGGCGGAGAACGTGCCGTCGCGGCGCGCCTGCTCCAGGGCGGCGCGGCCGGCGGCGGTGATCTTGACCTGCGGCCGGTTCGCGGCGCAGACCGAGGTGACGATGCCGGCGATCGTGTTCACCACCAGCAGCAGGACCAGGTAGCCGACCGGGTGCCCGGTGGCCGACCCGGCGATCAGCCGGACCACGCCGAGCACGGCCAGCGCCCAGTAGGCCACGGCCGTGGTCAGCCAGGCCGCACGGACCGCGCGGACGTCGGTGAGCAGGCCGCGCGCGATCAGCCCGGCCTCCAGCCCGGCCACCGACGCGTGCTGCCCGGCCTCGGCGCCCACGCGGGCGATCGAGTTGCCGGACTTGCCGATACGGGCGAGGGCGGCGCGGCCCAGGTCGTCCGGCGCCGCGCCGCCGGTGCGGTGCAGCTTGCCGGTGCCGTCGAGGCGGACGAACTGCCGCTCCAGCAGCGTCGCGACGACGAATTCGCCGAGCCGGTCCCGCCCGCCGGCCAGCAGCGCGAACTCCTCCGGCCGCTCGGGCGCGCCACCGGCGTCCCCCTGCGCCAGCCGCCTGCCGCGCACCGCGCCGTACAGCGCCACCGCCAGCAGCAGGCCCAGGTAGAGCCCCGAAAACACCGGTCCGGGAATGCCCCAGGTGTCGGTCATGAGTCCGCCCTCCCTCGTCCGTGTGCGGAGACTACGTTCGAGGAAGGGCGGCGGGTTGCTCGCTTAAGGGAGATTTAGGCTGGTGCCTTTTACGGCTGGGGTACCAGCTTCAGCGAAATCGAGTTGATGCAGTAACGCTGGTCGGTCGGGGTCGGGTAGCCCTCGCCCTCGAAGACGTGCCCGAGGTGGCTGTGGCACGAGGCGCAGAGCACTTCGATCCGCTTCATGCCCATGGTGCGGTCCTCGCGCAGCAGCACGGCCTCGGAGTCGGCCGGGTCGAAGAAGGACGGCCAGCCGCAGTGGCTCTCGAACTTCGTGTCGCTGCGGAACAGCTCGGCACCGCACGCCCGGCATTCGTAGACGCCGGTGGTCTTCGTGTCGGTGTACTCGCCGGTGAACGGCCGTTCGGTCCCCGCCTGGCGGAGCACGGCGTACTCGTCGGGGCTGAGCTGCGCCCGCCACTCCTGCTCGGACTTCACGACGCGCGGGGTCGCGCCGACAACGGGTTTCATACCTTTCACCCGATCCACGTTACGCCGCGAGCCAGGCGAGGGCGTGCACCACGATGTCCCATGCGGCCACGATCACGCCGAGCACGATGAGAACCACGATCAGGGCGGAGACCCAGTAGCGCAGGCCGCCGAGGCGGTTGCTGGAGTCGGCGAAGTCGGCCACCCCGTCGAGGGCGGCTTCGATGGTGAAGTTGGGGCCGCACCGCTCGATGCGGTCGAGGTGCTCGGCGAACGCCCGCGCCTCCGGGTCGTACGGGTCCAGGCCGACCAGGTCCTCGTGGAAGCGAGGATTCTGGCCCGGCAGCGAAGCTCCGTTGTCGGCCATGCCACCACGGTAGGCCATCAGCGCCGTTCAGCCCACTGAAGGCGCGTTAACTCTCAGTTGTTCGAACCGGAAGCGCTGAGCCGGGTGTCGGCGTCGATCAGCAGCCGGCCGCCGACGTTGACCAGCCGGTAGCCGGGGCGGCTGCCGCCGACGTTGACGTTCATGACGAGCGAGCCGTCGCTTTCGTTGCCGCCCGAGTCGGCCCTGGCCGTGGTCGGCCCGTTGATGTTCTTCTTGTTCTCGGCCCAGTACTCCGCGTACTTTTCCTGGTCGCCGTACACCTGCTGGGCGGCCGGAGTCAGCATGTCCCAGTGGGCGGCGGGATCGCTGAAGTACTCGATGATCTGGGTGCCCGCCGCGCTGTAGTTGGTGACCCGGCTGTCGGTCGGGGTCTGCCCCAGCTTGGCGGAGACGTTCGAGCTGCTGCTCGACCCGGTGGTCTTCGGGGTGCTCTGGCCCGAGGTGGCCTGGTGGCCCGGCGACTGGGCGGTCTGCGTGCCGCCGGAGTTGCCGTTGCCGGAGTTCAGCACCAGGAACACGACCACCGCGACCACGACGACCGCGGCGCCGGCCCCGGCGAACAGCGCGTACTTGCGCTTGTTGTCCGGCTTCGGGGTGTTCGACGAGTACTGGGGCGCCCTGGCCGTCGGCGCGGCCGCGGGCATCGGTCTGGGCGGGGTGTTCGGCGGCGCGGCCGGCGACCGCATCGGCATGAACGCCGCGGTCGGGCGCGGCGGGTTCGACGGCGCCTTGCTCGCGGCCGCGGGTGCCGGCGTGCCGACCGGCGGCGAGGACGGCGCCTGGTTCTCGGTCCGCTGCCACGGCGGGCGCTCGCCGCCGTCGGCGGGCGCGGCGGGCTTGCGGCCGCCGCCCCCGGACAGCAGCGGCGGCGACGCCGTCATGCCGCCGGGCTCGGTCCGGGCCAGCGCGGCCAGCCGCTCGCGGGCCTCGGCCATGCTCGGCCGCTCGCCCGGCTCGCTGCGCAGCAGGCTCATCAGCAGCGCGGTCGCCGCCCCGGCCTGCACCGGCGGGTTGATCTGGCCGTTCGCCGCCGCGTAGAGCAGCGCCAGCTGGTTCGTGGTGTTGCCGTACGGCGTGGTGCCCTCGATCGCCTGGTAGAGGGTCGCGCCCAGGGCGAAGACGTCGGAGCTGGGCACCGGGTCCGCGCCGCGCGCGAGCTCGGGCGCCAGGTAGGCGGGGGTGCCGCCGATCAGGCCGGTCGCCGTCAGCGTCATGTCGCCGGCCGCGCGGGAGATGCCGAAGTCGGTGATCTTCGCGGTGCCGGTCTCGTCGATGAGGATGTTGCCCGGCTTGACGTCGCGGTGCACGATCCCGGCGCGGTGCGCGGCCACCAGCGCGGACGCGACCTGCTCGCCGATCCGGGCGACCCGCCCGAGCGGGAGCGTGCCCTCCTCGGCGAGGATCGTGGAGAGGCTGGGCCCGTTCAGGTACTCCATCACCAGGCACGGGTCGCCGTTGTGCTCGGCGATGTCGAACACCACGATCGCGTTCGGGTGCTGGAACCGGGCCGCGTTCTTCGCCTCGCGCATCGCGCGCTGGCGCATGTTGTCGCGTTCGGTCTCGGAGACGCCCGGCTGGGGGAGGATCTGCTTGATCGCGACGGTGCGCTCGAGGCGCACGTCCGTCGCGCGCCACACCACTCCCATGGCGCCACTACCAATGTGCTCGACGAGGCGGTAGTGCCCGGCGATCAGCTGACCGGTGTCGATGGCGACTGCTCCTGACGAAATTCCCGGTGGTGGTGGCCCTGCTCAGCGCGTTTCCGCTTCGCGCACCCGATCGAGTGTAGCGGTCGGCCGCGTGCTCTTCGCGTCAGCCAGCCCGTCCGGCGGGCCCGCTTCGGCCGGTGCCCGCTTCTTGAACACCTTGACCAGCCCGATCGCCCCGGCCAGCGCGAACACGCCGTAACAGGCGAGCAGCGCGGGCGGCGTGTCGCCGGTCAGCGCGTCGCCGAGGACGACCACCGCGACCGTACCGGGCACACTGCCGAGCAGCGTACCGGCCAGGTACGGGGCGAGCCGCACCGAGGACACCCCGCAGAGGTAGCTGAAGGGCGCGAACGGCACCACCGGGATCAGCCGCAGCGACGTGACGGCCAGGGTGCCGCCGCCGGCGAGCCGGTCGTTGACCGTCCGCACGGCCGACCGGTGCAGGTGCCGGGTGACCAGGTCGCGGCCGAGCGCGCGGGCCAGCCCGAACGACAGCGCGGCCGCGATCGTGGTGGCGACCAGGCCGATCGCGATCCCGGCCGTGGTGCCGACGAGCAGGCCGGCGGCGAGGTTGAACACCGTGCGCGGGATGGGGGCGACGGTGAGCAGCGAGTACGCGACGAGCAGCACGAGCGGCGTCGCGGGGCCGGTGGTGGCGGCCCAGGCCCGCAGTTCGGCCGGACCGGGGATCGGCAGCAGCACCGCGGCCGCCGCGAAGAGGGCGAGCACGGCGAGCGCGCAGATCAGCTTGGTGCGGCCGGACACCCGCTCCAGCCTACCGGCCGGGCATTTTCGCGGGAGCCGGGCGGCGCGATCACCGCTAGCGTGGCCGCATGCCCAAGCACGGTGACCCGGTCGAGTACGAGGTGGGCGGCCGCACGGTCCGCGTCACGAGCCCGGACAAGGTGTACTTCCCGCAGCGCGGGATCACGAAGCGCCAAGTCGTGGAGCACTACATCACCGTCGGAGGGCCGCTGCTGCGCGCGATCGGCGAGCGGCCGACGACGCTGAAGCGCTACGTCGACGGCGTCGAGGGCGAGTGGTTCTACGCCAAGCGCGTGCCGAAGGGCGCGCCCGACTGGGTCTCGACCGCCGAGATCACGTTCCCTTCGGGCCGCAAGGCGGCGGAGGTGTGCCCGGCGGAGCCCGCGGTGTTCGCGTGGGCGGCCAACCTGGGCACGTTCGACTTCCACCCGTGGCCGGTCCGCCGCGCGGACGTCGACCACCCGGACGAGCTGCGCATCGACGTGGACCCCCCGGACCGCGCGGGGTTCGCCGACGCGGTCGAGGTGGCGATGGTGGTCCGCGAGGTCCTGGCGGACGCGGGGCTGACGGGCTACCCGAAGACCTCCGGCGGCCGCGGCGTGCACGTGCTGGTCCGCATCCGCCCGGAGTGGGACTTCGTGGCGGTCCGCCACGCGGTGATCGCCCTGGGCCGCGAGGTGGCCCGCCGCATCCCGGACAAGGCGACGGTCGCGTGGTGGAAGGAGGAGCGCGGGGGGAGGGTGTTCCTGGACTACAACCAGGCGGCCCGCGACCGCACGGTGGCCTCGAGCTGGTCGGTCCGCGGCACCCCGCGCGCGACGGTGTCGACCCCGCTGACGTGGGAGCTGCTGGGCGAGGTGGACGCGGACGACTTCGACGTCCTGACGATCCCGGCGTTCCTGGAGAAACACGGCGACCTGCACGCGGCGATGGACGCCTCGCCGTTCGGCTTGGAGACGGCGCTGGAGTGGTACGAGCGGGACGCCCGCGACCGCGGCGAGGGGGAGCTGCCGTACCCGCCGGATTATCCGAAGATGCCGGGCGAGCCGAAGCGGGTCCAGCCGAGCAAGGCGCGGAACGACTGACGTCAGGGCTTGCGGCAGCTGACCGCGGTGACGGTGGCCTTCGGGACGACCTTGCCGTTCTTGGTGCTCATGATGGTGCGGTCGACGCGGTAGGAGCTGCCGCCCTGGGCGTAGGCGGTTTCGACGAGCTCCCCGGAGGTGTCTCCCGAGATGCTGTAGGTGATGTCGCACTCCCACAGCAGGGTGCTCGCGCCGAGCGCGCTGAGCTTCGGTTCGACGACCACGTTGCACCCCGCCGAGCCGAAACACTGCTTGGACTGGACGGCCAGGTCGACCGAGTAGTCCTTCGCCGTGGGCTCGGGCAGCACCGGTTCCGTCGTGGTCGGGACGGCGAAGGCGGGGATCGACGGGCTGGTGGTGGAAGGCGCGGCGGTGTCCCGCGGGCGGACGGTCCCGTCAGCGGAAATCCACGTGCCGCCCGGTCCGGCGCAGGGGACGTGCTGCGCCTTGTTCAGGCACGGGCCGGCCACTGACCTGCCGAAGGCGAGCGCCAGCACGACGCCCGTCGCCAGTGCGGCCACCACGGCGAGGCCGCCGACCACCCACGGCCACCGCCGGCGACGGGGCCGGGGGGCCGGGGCGGCCGGTGGGAAGTACGGCAGCTGCGGGCCGGGTGCGGCCGGAAGGGACATCAGGACCTCCGTGGCTGTGCGCTCGGGAGACAGACGCGACAGCAGCGGCCGGTGTTACGCAGCGGCACGGATCCTCCGGAATCCGGCACGAACTGTAACCAGCCCCACAACAGTGGCGGCCATCACCGAATTGGCGACTTCCCACGCAATTCGCACTGCGCCGAATGCCCGAACCCAGGACGCGGAGTGATCACGCAAGTGCCCGCTGTCGCCTTTCGGGTTACAAATGTTGCACGGCCGATCTCGTTGTCACGATCTTGACCTCCGACGGCGTAACGTGCCGTTCCGAATCGACGACTCCCCGGGGCCATCGGGGAGCGGGTTCGAGGAGGGAGGCCCTGCGTGGACGACCTGATCGCATTCCTCGCCGCGCGTGTGGGCGCGCGGCAGGCGTTGATCATGCAGGCCGTCAACAAGGCGAAAGCCGGCGAGACGATGAACCGCGGCGAGACCAAGGTCGCCGTGGAGCAGAAGATCCGCGGGCTGACCGACCTCGAGCTCGACGTGGTCAACCAGATGATCAACGAGATCGAGGCGACCCGGCGGATCCTGCTCGCCCACCGCACCACGGTGTCGGAGAAGGTCCCCGGTTTTCCGCTCTACGGCAGCGAATACTGGTGTGAGACCTGCCACGTGCCCGCCGACGAGGCCGGCTCCAACTGGTGCCTCACCCTGCGCCTGCTGGCCCTGCCCTACGCCGACCACCCCGAATACAGCGAGCGCTGGCGGCCCTGACGGGAATCTCCGCGCACCACGGGTGTTGCACCCGGGGTGAGGTTTTCCGTGCTCGATCGCTCGCCCGTGCGGCGGGACGGCGGGACCGCCCAGGCGCTGCGGGACACCGTCACCTTCGCCGCCGGCATCGAACGGCTGGGCTACCACCGGTTCTGGGTGTCCGAACACCACGGCGTGCCCGGCGTCGCCGGGTCCGCGCCGACCGTGCTGGCCGCCGCCGTCGCCGGGGCGACCAGCCGGATCCGGGTCGGGACCGGGGGTGTGATGCTGCCGAACCACCGGCCGCTGGTCGTGGCCGAGCAGTTCGGGGTCCTGGAAGCGCTTCACCCCGGGCGGATCGACATGGGGCTCGGCCGGTCGGTCGGCTTCACCGCCGGTGTCCGCGAAGCACTCGGCCACGGGAAGGAAGCGGCCGACGGGTTCGGGGCGCAGGTCCGTGAGCTGCTCGGGTTCTTCGCGGGGGCGCACCGCGGTGTCCACGCCTATCCGGCCGAAGGGCTGCGCGTGCCGCCGTTCCTGCTGGCCACCGGCTCCGGCGCCGATCTCGCCGCGGAACTCGGCCTGCCGCTGGTGATCGCGCCGGTCCGCGGGCAGCGGGCGCTCACCGAAGCCGTGACGCGCTACCGGGACGGCTTCCGGCCGTCCGAGTGGGCGCGCGAACCCTACGTGGTGGTGTCGACGGCGATCGCCGTGGCGGACTCGGCCGCGGACGCGCGGCGCCTGCTCGTCTCCGAAGCCTGGGCGACGGTCTATTCGCGCTCCCACGGCGTCTTCCCGCCCCTGGAGCCGCCCGGCGACATCCTCGGCGGGCCGATGACCGCCCGCGAGCGCGCACGGCTCGAAGAGACCCTCGACGGCCAGATCTCCGGCACGCCGTCCGAGGTGGCCGACCGGCTGGGGGCGCTCGTCGCGGCCGCCGGAGCCGACGAAGTTCTGGCGACGACCGCCGCCTACGACCAATCCGCGCGTTTCGAATCTTTCGCCGCGCTCGCCGAACTGGCGGATCTGCGCGCGCCCGTGTGAGCCGATTTCCCGATGCCCGGACAACGCGTCGGAGAATTACCGTTCGCCGGTTTCCCCGCCCGGGCGCTATCCTTTTCCCGTGACTGCCGGGTCGGCCTCGAGCCGTGAGCAGACGGGGTACCCGGCTGTGCCGTGACCTCCGGGCGGCCCCGCGGGCCGCCGCCTCCTCGCACGCAACCCCCTGATCGGGACGTGCGCGGAAAGGAGGTGAAATCGCATGACCCCATGGCAGGAGTTCGTCGCGGCCCACGCCGAGGGCGGCGTCCTCGACGGCGTCGTGACCCGGGTGGTGCCGTTCGGCGCGTTCGTCGAGGTCGCGGACGGCATCCACGGCTTGCTGGTGACGGACGCGGCCCCGCAGGCCGGGACGCGGCTGCCGGTCCGCATCGAGCAGATCGACGTCGAGCGGCGCCGGTTCAGCCTGGTGAAGGCGTGACGTGAGCCGGGTGAGGCAGGGCGCCCTGCCTCACCCGAGCACGAACGGCAGCCGCGCGGCCAGGTCGCCCAGTGCCTCGCGCTCGGCGTCGGTGGCGGCGCGGCGACCGGTCCCCACCAGCAGCACGTCCTCGTCCGGCATCGACGCCGGGAACGCCGCCCCGGCGATCTTCTCCAGCATCACCCGCGTCCGGGCGACGCCCTCGGCGGGCGGCCCCGCCACCGACGGCACGTGCGCCACCAGGTCCAGGTGGTGCAGCGTCCACTCCAGGACGTACGCCGACAGGTAGTCGCCCGCTGTCAGGACCATCTCCTGCGTCGACACCCGCTCGCCGGGGTCCACCAGGTCCGCCGCCCGGCCCGCCGCCGATCCCACGTCGTCCAGGTGGAACTTCAGCAGCGCCGGGTCTTCGTACGCCGCTGCCAGGCGGACGATCAGCGCCGACAGCGGGTCGTCGCCCGAAGGAAGCGAGGACGACACAGCCCAGTACGTGATCGCGTCGTGCGTCAACGCCGAGGAAGCCGGAGTGGCGAGGGTGATCAGCACGTCCTGCGCGTCGATCACCAGGTGGCACACCAGGTCACGGACCAGCCAGCCCCGGCAGCCCGAGGGCTTCGCGAAGTCGGCGTCGGGCAGGGAAGCGACCGCGGCGCGCAACGCCGCCCACGTGCGCGAGAAGAGATCCACGCGCGCGAAGCTAGCAGGGTCAAAGCCGCAGCTGCAGCTGAGTAAGCAGGCGTTGGGCGGGGTCGTCGAAGTCCACCCCGGACACCTCGGCCGCGCGCCGGACGCGGTAGCGGACCGTGTTCGGGTGGATGCTGAGCACCCGGGCCGCCGCCCGGACGTCGCCGAAGGCGTTCAGCCAGGCCAGGACCGCCGGGACCAGGATGCCGCCGTGCTCGGTGTCGTGCTCCACCAGCGCCGTCAGCCTCGGGTCGCGGATGCGCGGCTGCGAACCCAGGTAGGCCAGGACTTCCGAGAGCAGCACCTCGGCGCGGACGTCGGCCAGCGAGGCGACGTCCGCGGCCCAGTGCCCGCGCGTCATCGCCGCCAGGACCCGGTCGGCGTCGCCGCGGGACGCCGCTGCCTCGGACAGCCGGGACACGACCCCGCCCAGGGCCGCCCGCACCGGGACGTCGAGGTGACGGCGGGCGGTGGCGGCGATTTCGCGCGCCAGCGCCAGCACGGCCGCGTCCGAGTGCTCGGGCAGGTCCGGCAGCAGCGCGTAGACGCGGCCGCCGATCACGCTCACCAGCGCGCTGCGCCGGTAGGCCGCGGTGTGCACGGCGATCAGGTGCACCAGTTCGGCCCGCCGCAGCTGCCGGTTGTCCGATCGCTCCAGCGAGAAGGCGAGCACCTGCGCCGGGCGCGCCGGGTCCGCGCCGATGTCGTCGGCGACGGACTCCGCGTCCAGCCGCCCTTCCAGCAGGCTGGCCAGGAGGTCTTCGCGCAGCCGCAGCTCCGGGCTCGGCAGCGTGCGGGCGCGGATCAGCTGGGGTGCCAGGGTGCGGCTCGCGCCGAGCAGGGCCGTCTCGGCGCGTTCGGTGAGCGGCTGGGCGCCTTCCTGGACCCAGATCGTGCCGAGCGGCTGCTTGCCCGCGTGGATGCCCGCCGCGATCCGGCGGCGGATGCCGAGCTCGGGCCGCTCGTCGATCCGCACGATCCCTTCGCCCGCGCGAAGCCGCTGGTAGACGCCCCATTCGCGGAGCATTGCGAGGTAGCGTTCCGGGCCTTCGCGGCCGAGGATCGACAGCCGCCGCAGCTCGTCGACCTCGTCGCCCGCCCGGGAGTACGCGAGCACGCGGTTCGCGGTGTCCTCGATGCTGACCAGGCCGCCGGTGAGCGTCGCGATGGTCTGGGCCAGGGCGAACAGGTCGCCGAGCACCTCGCCACTGGCCGCCTCGCCGCCCGCGCGCGCCACCTCGACGACCCCGCGGGCCAGCGCTTCCACCTGCTCCCAGCGCGCCTCGGTGCCGACGGTCAGCAGCGCGACACCGGCGTCGGCGGCGACGTCGGCGCCGGTCGCGCCCTTGACCGCCACCGCGGCCGCGCCGCCGCGCCCAGCCGCCCGGATCGCCGGCGCCGCCGCCCGGCCGCGCGCGCCGATCACCAGCACCAGGTCGCCGGGGGACGCCTCCAGGGGGTCCTCGGGGTCGAGGATGACGACATCGGCGACTTCGACACCGAGGCCGTGCGGGGCCACGACGACCTCGACGAGCGGCTCACCGAGGGTCGCCAGGACGTGTCGCAGCGAGGTCACCGCGGGGTTATCCGATCGGCCAAGATCATACGGACGATTTTAGCCGTTCGGACAAGTTCCTGGAGGGTGTCCGGAGTTACCGTTCGGGGCATCCGGACTACAGAGCAGAGGAGCCGCCGTGGACGCCGTGACCCAGACCCCCGCCCCGACGAACGAGCCGGTGCTGACCTACGCACCGGGCAGCGCTGAGCGCGCCGAGCTCGAGGGTGCGCTCCAGCGGCTGGGCCAGGCGGAACCGGTCGACCTGACCGTCACCATCGGCGGCGAACAGCGCCCCGGCGGCGGCGAGAAGATCGACGTCGTCCAGCCGCACAACCACAAGCACGTGCTGGGCACCATCCACAGCGCTACCCAGCAGGACGCGACCGACGCCATCGCGGCCGCCGCGAAGGCCGCGCCGGAGTGGCGCGCGCTGTCCTACGACGACCGCGCCGCGATCCTGCTGCGCGCCGCCGACCTGCTCACCGGCAAGTGGCGCGCCACCCTCAACGCGGCCACCATGCTCGGCCAGTCCAAGACCGCGACCCAGGCCGAGATCGACTCCGCCTGCGAGCTCGCCGACTTCTGGCGCTTCAACGTCGAGTTCGGCCGCCGCATCCTCGCCGAGCAGCCGATCAGCTCGCCGGGCGTGTGGAACCGGATGGAGCACCGGCCCCTGGAAGGCTTCGTCTACGCGATCACGCCGTTCAATTTCACCGCGATCGCCGGCAACCTGCCGACCGCGCCCGCGCTGATGGGCAACACCGTGCTGTGGAAGCCGTCGCCGACGCAGTCGTTCGCCGCGCACCTGACCATGCGGCTGCTCGAAGAGGCCGGCATGCCGCCGGGCGTGATCAACCTGCTGCCCGGTGACGGCAAGGCCGTCTCCGAGGTCGCCCTGACCCACCGCGACCTGGCCGGCATCCACTTCACCGGCTCGACCGCGACCTTCCAGCACCTGTGGGGCACGGTCGGCGCGAACATCACCGGCTACCGCGGCTATCCGCGCCTGGTCGGCGAGACCGGCGGCAAGGACTTCGTCCTCGCGCACGCCTCCGCCGACATCGACGTCCTGCGCACCGCCCTGGTCCGCGGCGCCTTCGAGTACCAGGGCCAGAAGTGCTCCGCCGCTTCGCGCGCGTACATCCCGCGCAGCGTCTGGAACGAGCTGAAGGACGGCCTGGTCGCCGAGACCGAGGCGCTGACCTACGGCGACGTCACCGACCTGTCGCACTTCGGCGGCGCGGTCATCGACCGGCGCGCGTTCGACAAGCACGCGGCTCTGTTCGACCGGGTCAGGGGCGACGGCTCGGTGGAGATCCTCACCGGCGGCACCGCCGACGACAGCGTCGGCTACTTCGTCCAGCCGACGATCCTCGTCTCGGACGACCCGAAGCACGAGATCTTCTCGACCGAGTACTTCGGCCCGATCCTGTCGGTGTTCGTCTACGAGGACGGCGGCTTCGACGACGTCCTGAAGCTGATCGACTCCTCCGCCGCGTACGCGCTCACCGGCGCGGTCATCGCCAACGACCGCACCGCCGTGGCGAAGGCGTCCGAGGCGCTGAAGTTCTCCGCGGGCAACTTCTACGTCAACGACAAGCCGACCGGCGCGGTCGTCGGCCAGCAGCCGTTCGGCGGGGCGCGGGCCTCGGGCACCAACGACAAGGCCGGCTCGATCTTCAACCTCCTGCGCTGGACGAGCCCCCGCTCGGTCAAGGAGACGTTCGTGCCGCCGACCAGCGTGCGTTACCCGCACCAGGGCTGAGCTCCCTCAAGACTGGAGGACCGACATGTTGCGTGCCCCGCTGCTCGCCGCCGCCCGGTCGAAGGGCATCCGGCGGCTCGTCGAGGCCGTGCCCGCCACGCGCTCCGTGGTGCGCCGGTTCGTCGCCGGGTCCGAGACCGCCGACGCCGTCCGCGTGGCCCGGGAACTGGCCGCGGACGGCCGCCGGATCACCCTCGACCACCTGGGCGAGGACACCACCGACGCCGCGCAGGCGGCGGCGACCGTCGCGGCCTACGAAGCCGTGCTGTCGGCGCTGGCCGCGGAGGGCCTGGCCGAAGGCGCGGACGTGTCGGTGAAGCTCTCGGCGGTCGGGCAGTTCCTGCCGGCGGACGGCGAGGACGTCGCCCTGGAAAACGCGCGGAAGATCTGCGCGGCGGCCGAGGCGGTCGGCGCGACCGTGACGCTCGACATGGAGGACCACACCACGACGGACTCGACGCTCGGCATCCTGCGTGAGCTGCGCGGCGAGTACCCGTGGGTGGGCGCGGTGCTGCAGGCGTACCTGCGGCGCACCGAGCAGGACTGCCGGGAGCTGTCCGGGCCCGGGTCCCGCGTGCGGCTGTGCAAGGGCGCGTACGCCGAGCCGGAGTCGGTCGCCTTCCCGGACAAGGCCGACGTGGACAAGTCCTACGTCCGCTGCCTGCGCGTCCTGATGGCCGGGCAGGGCTACCCGATGGTGGCCTCGCACGACCCGCGGATGATCGAGATCGCCGCCGCGCTGGCGGAGGAGAACGGCCGCACGGACGACGACCACGAGTTCCAGATGCTCTACGGCATCCGGCCGGAGGAGCAGGCGCGGATCGCCGCGTCGGGGGCGCGGATGCGCGTCTACGTGCCCTACGGCGACGAGTGGTACGGCTACTTCATGCGGCGGCTGGCCGAGCGCCCGGCGAACCTGGCGTTCTTCCTGCGCGGGCTCGCCACCCGGTCCTGAGACATGACGAAGGCCGCCCCCGCGGGGGCGGCCTTCGTCATGTGGTGGTGGTCAGGCCTGTTCGGCCTCGGCTTCGGCGGCCTTGCGCTTGACCTCGTCCATGTCGACCTCGCGGGCCTGCTTGATGAGGTCCTCGAGGGCGGCTTCGGGCAGCGCGCCCGGCTGGGCGTAGATCAGCGTCTTGTCCCGGATGATGGCCAGCGTCGGGATCGAGCGGACGTCGAAGGCGGCCGCGAGCTGCTGCTGCGCTTCGGTGTCGACGCTCGCGAAGACGATGTCCTCGTGCTTCTCGGAGGCCTTCTCGTAGACCGGCGCGAACTGGCGGCACGGCCCGCACCAGCTCGCCCAGAAGTCGATCAGGACGAACTCGTTGTCGGTTACCGTCTGGTCGAAGTTCTCGGCGGTCAGCTCAACGGTGCTCATGCCCTGGTCAACGAACCGGGCGCGGCGGGAATTCCCGGGGCCGGGGTAGCGTCTGCACGGAGCGCACCCGGCGACGAGGAGGAACAAAATGGCCGACGGCGAGATCCTGGGCCGGATCGACGAGCTGATCGCGGAGGAGCACGAGCTCCGGTCGCGCTCGGTCGGCGTGGGGCTGAGCGGCGGCGACAAGGACCGGCTCACCGCGGTCGAGCAGCAGCTCGACCAGTGCTGGGACCTGCTGCGCCAGCGGCGGGCGAAGACGGAGTTCCACGAGAACCCGGACGAGGCCGTGGCCCGCCCGGTGTCCGAGGTGGAGTCCTACCGGCAGTAGCCGGAAAAAATCTCCGGCGGCGATGTCGAAACGCCGGGACCGGCTCCGTCCCCGGGGTGGAAGCGGCCAGAATGGGCCGTCCGACACCGAGGGAGCACCACGATGGCCAAGTACCTGCTGCTCAAGCACTACCGCGGCGCGCCGGCCCCGGCGAACTGCGACGCGCCCATCGACCAGTGGACGCCGGAGGAGGTCTCCGCGCACGTCAAGTACATGCAGGACTTCGCGGCCAAGCTCGAGACCACCGGCGAGTTCGTCGATGCCCAGGCCCTGGCGCCCGAGGGCACGTTCGTCCGCTACGACGGCGAGGGCCGCCCGCCGGTCACCGACGGTCCGTTCCCCGAGACCAAGGACCTCATCGCCGGCTGGATGGTGATCGACGTCGACAGCTACGAGCGGGCCCTCGAACTGGCCGGCGAGCTGTCGGCCGCGCCCGGCCCGAACGGGGAGCCGATCCACGAGTGGCTCGAACTGCGGCCGTTCATGGCCGCGGCACCCACCATCACGGAATGACGGGGGACACCGTGGTCGAGCGGATCGGCTGAGCCGTGGACGAAGCCCTGCTCCGCAGCCTCACCCCGGGTGTCCTGGCCGTCCTCGTCCGCCGCGGAGCCGACTTCGCGGCGGCCGAGGACGCCGTCCAGGAGGCGCTGGTCGAGGCGTTCCACAGCTGGCCGGCCGACCCGCCCCGGGACCCGAAGGGCTGGCTGGTCACCGTGGCGTGGCGCAAGTTCCTCGACGCGACCCGCGCGGACGCCGCCCGCCGCCGCCGCGAGGACGTCGTCGAAGCCGAGGTGGCGCCCGGGCCCGCGGCGGACGTCGACGACACGCTGCAGCTGTACTTCCTGTGCGCGCACCCGTCGCTGACGCCGTCGTCGGCGGTCGCGCTCACGCTGCGGGCCGTCGGCGGGCTGACCACCCGGCAGATCGCGCAGGCGTACCTGGTGCCCGAGGCGACCATGGCGCAGCGCATCAGCCGGGCCAAGCGGACCGTGTCCGGGGTGCGGTTCGACCAGCCGGGTGACGTCGCCACCGTGCTGCGCGTGCTCTACCTGGTGTTCAACGAGGGCTACTCGGGGGATGTCGACCTCGCCGCCGAGGCCATCCGGCTGACCCGGCAGCTGTCGGCGTCGATCGACCACCCCGAGGTGGCGGGGCTGCTCGCGCTGATGCTGCTGCACCACGCCCGGCGCGCCGCCCGGACGGCGGCGGACGGCAGCCTGGTCCCGCTGGCCGACCAGGACCGCTCCCGGTGGGACACCGCTCTGATCGCCACCGGCGTGGAGATCCTGCAGGCGGCGCTGGCCCGCGACCGGCTGGGCGAGTTCCAGGCCCAGGCCGCCATCGCGGCCCTGCACGCCGACGCGCAGGACGCCGCCGACACCGACTGGGTGCAGATCGTCGAGTGGTACGACGAGCTGGTCCGCCTCACCGGCAGCCCGGTGGTGCGGCTGAACCGCGCGGTGGCCGTCGGCGAAGCGGACGGCCCGCGTGCCGGCCTCGCGGCCCTGGCGGAGCTGGACCCGGCCCTGCCCCGCTACACAGCGGTGTCGGCCTACCTCCACGAACGCGACGGCGACCTCCCGGCCGCGGCCAAGCTCTACGCCGAGGCGGCCCGGAAGGCGTCCAGCCTCGCCGAAGCCGACCACCTCACCCGCCAAGCCGCCCGCCTCAACACCCGCCAGCCGTGATCCGAGAGCCGACACGCGTGATTCAAGGGTCGACACGCGTGATTGAAGGGTCGACATGCGTGATTGGAGGGTCGACACGGCACTGATCTCGTGTCGACCCTCCAATCACGCGAGATGACCCTTCAATCACGGGAGATGACCCTTCAATCACGCGTGCTGACCCTTCCGTCACGCGGGGCAGAGGGTGCCGTCGGTGGGGATTTTGCCGTCGATCAGGAAGGCGCGGGCCGCTTCGGTGATGCAGGGGGAGGCGGGGAGGGCGCCGTGGCCGGCGCCCTGCCAGGTGATCGACACCGCGGACGGCATCTGGTCGGCCGCGCGGGTGCTGCCGACCTGGGGGGTCGCCGGGTCGGCCGCGGTGGCCGCGACCAGGATCGGCGGGACGCCCGGCACGCCCGGGGCCGGCAGCGGCTCGGTCCGCACCGGCCACGGGCCGCACCAGGCCAGCTGCTGGGCGACGACCGTGCCGAACTGCGGGTACTTCGCGCGCATCCCGGCCGCGACCTGGTCGAGCTGGTCGGCCGAGAGCCGGGTCTGGCTGTCGTTGCAGCGGGTCGCGATCGTGGCGTCGATCCGCGACGGCTGCGCGCGCGTGTCGTGCAGCACCGGCGAGACGAACGCGGCGAGGGGTTCGATGTTCCCGGTGCGGGCCGCGGTGAGCGCGTCGGCCAGCTCCGCCCACCGCGCGCGCTGCGTGAGTCCCGTGTAGACGGCGAACATCGCGACACCCGGGCCGAACGCGACGTCGTCGGCCGTCGACGCCGGGGTGCGCCGCAGCTGGTCGGTGAGCGCGGCCAGGGCCGCCTTCGGGTCACCGAGGGCGCAGTGCCGCGCCGCGCAGTCCGCGGCGAAGGCGTCCAATGTGGACTGAGCGCCGGCCGCGACGGCGTCGAGGACCGCGGCCGTGTCGGCGCCCGGGTCGGGCACGCCGTCGAGGACCATGCGCCCGACCTGGGCGGGGAAGCGGACGGCGTACTCGGCCAGCACCTTCGAGCCGTCGCCGTGGCCGAGCGCGTCGAGCCGCTCCATACCCAGCTGCTTGCGCAGTTCGTCGACGTCGCCCGCGGCGCGCCAGCTGTCCAGCGCGGTCTGGGAGTCGTCCAGCTCGATCGCGCACTGCTGGCCGGCCTTGCGGGCCGCGTCCAGCACGTCACCGAGGCCGCCCTGGGCCGGGTCGGCGTCGATGAGGTCGTGCCGGATGTCGGGGGGAACGCACTGCGCGGCGCCGGAAAGCCCGGTGCCGCGCCGGTCCAGGCCGATCAGCGAGAACTTCTCCAGGAACGCCGGCGGCAGCGCCGCGGCCAGCCGCGCGGCGTACACGCTGCCCGGTTCGCCGTCGACGTCGTTGACCACGACGAGCGGCACCGGCCCGCTGCCGGCCTTCAGCGCCAGCAGCCGCACCACCGAACGCCGCGGTTCGCCGGGCGCGTCGAGCGGGGCGGTGACGCGGGCGCAGGTGAAGTGCAGGCTGTCCGGCACGGCGGGGGTGCCGACGCGCTGACGCGTGTCGTCGTCGCAGTCGGCCCACTTCAGCGTCGGCGACTGCGGTTCGCCCAGCGGCGGCAGCGGCACCCCGGGCGCCCGGGTGGGCGTGCTGCCGGTCGTCTTCCCGTCGTTCTCGACCAGCGCCGGCCGGACCGACGGCCCCGCGGCGCAGCCCGCGGCGGAGACCAGGGCGAGCAGCGCGACCAGGAGACGGGTACGGCGGCGGCGCACGGGCGGGGTCCTCACGGTTTCGTCGATCACGGGCAGGCCGAGCTTCGCACGGCCGGTGTGGGACGCGGGTTAGCGGGTCCGCACCACCTGGCCGCGGAAGACGGCGTCGAGGTCGTAGCGGGCCGGCTCGTCTAGCTGGCCGTAGTCGCACGACGCGGGTTCGCGGTCCGGGCGCCACCGCACGAACCGCGCGTTGTGCCGGAACCGCGACGGCATCCCGCCTTCGGTGTTCTCGTAGGCGACCTCGACGACGCGCTCGGGCCGCAGCGGCACCCATTCGTGTTCGGTGGCGCGCCAGCGCGTGATGCCGCCGGGGATGCGCTGGCCCTCGCCGGTGGCCCGGCCGCCCCAGGGGTGGTCCTCGCCGTCGGTGATCAGCGGCGCCAGCTCCTCGGCCAGCTCGCGGCGGCGTTCCTTGGGGAACGACCCGACGGTGCCGACGTGGTGCAGCACGCCGGCGTCGTCGTGCAGGCCCAGGAGGAAGCTCCCGACGAGGTCGCCCGGGCCGCCGTCGACGTGCCAGCGCAGGCCGGCGAGCACGCAGTCGGCGGTGCGCAGGTGCTTGTACTTGAGCATCGCGCGCTTGCCGGGCGTGTACGGCTCGTCCAGGGGCTTGCCGATGACGCCGTCGAGGCCCGCGCCTTCGAACAGCTCGAACCAGTGCCGCGCGGTGTCCGGGTCGGTGGTGGCCGGGGTGAGCGGGAACCGGTCGCCGGCCAGCTCGGTGAGCCGTTCGCGGCGCTTGGACGTCGGCTCGTCGAGCAGGGTTTCGTCGCCCAGCGCGAGCACGTCGAAGGCGACGAACTCGGCGGGTTGTTCGGCGGCCAGCAGCGTGATCCGGCTTTCGGCGGGGTGGATCCGTTCGGTGAGCGCGTCGAAGTCGAGCCGGCCCCCGCGCGCGACGACGAGTTCGCCGTCCAGCACGACCCGCGGCGGCAGGATCTCCAGCAGCCGCGCGACCGCCTCCGGGAAATACCGGTTGAGCGGCTTTTCCGCGCGCGACTGCAGGTACAGCTCGTCGCCGTCGCGGAAGACGATGCAGCGGAAGCCGTCCCACTTCGGTTCGAACAGCAGGCCCCCGGAGTCCGGGATGGCCTTGGCGGGCTTGGCGAGCATCGGCTTCAGCGGCGGCTGCAGCGGTAGGGGCATGCCCCGCATTCTGCGGAAAACCCCGGCTCAGCGCACGCGTTTCGCCGGGCTCGTGTCGAGTTCCAGCCGGACCGCGGCGGGCAGCGACGGCAGGCCCAGCGATTCCCGGGCCCTGGTCAGCACCTGCGCGTCGAGCTCCGCCCAGACGCCCTTGAGGTCCGTGCCCTCCCGCAGCCACAGCGTGATGCGCAACGCCGGAGAAATGCGCGAGCCGACGGCGCGGACCCGGGCCCGGCTGACGCCGTCGAGCCGTTCGGCGTCGGCCTGGACCGCACCGGCGATCGCCGCCGCCGTGACCACCAGCTCCGCGCCTTCCGTGCGGTCGAGGTCCAGGTCGGGGCGCGGTTCGGGGCGCAGCGAGCGCACCGCCCACTTCAGGCCCGCGGCGAACAGCAGCACCCCGAGCACGATCGCGGCGATCCGCGCCGGGGTCGCGTGCCCGCCGAGCCAGCCGAGGGCGATCGGGTCCAGCAGCGGACGGCGGCCGCGGAACTCGCCGAGCCAGCCGAAGCCGACCACCAGGGCCAGCGCCCCGCCGAGCAGGGCCAGCAGCCCGACCAGGAACGTCAGCGTGCGTTCGCCGGTGTAGGACCGGGAGAGCGCCTTCGTGGCGACCGAGCGGCTCATCGGCGGTCCTTCGGCGAGTCGACGACGACCGAGACCTTCGGCCGCCGCACCAGCGGGACTTCGTCGAGCAGCGCCGACACCGTGGCCAGCAGCCGCGGCCGCAGTTCGCCTTCGCTCTCGAGGGTGCTCTTGGCGCGGACGCGGATGCGGCGGGCGCTCGCGGTGACCGAAGCGCCGGCGACGTTGTCCTGCGCCCGCACGGTGAGCCCGACCAGCCGGGCCAGCGAGCGCGGCGACGTCGAAACGCCGACGTCCTCGGCCGGGTCGGTCAGCCGGACCGCGCGGTTGCCCGCGGCGAGGGCACAGCCGATGAGCACCAGGCCGGCCGCGGCGACCACGCCGGCGCCGACGCGGACCGCGTAGGCGTCCCAGCCCAGCGACGCCAGCCCGGCCTGCCACCGCGGCCACGGCACCAGCAGCGGCGCCGAACCCGGGCGCCACCAGTGCCACCCGACCTCCAGGGCGAGCAGCGCCCCGGCCGCGGCGAAGGCCAGGCCCAGCAGGGTCGAGAGGATGCGGACGAACGGGCGCACGGCTACCGCACCCTCGGGGGCGCGTCCGGCAGCAGCGCGGACACCGTCACGGCCAGCGTCCGGACGCGGTAGCCGGTGATCAGCTCGACCTCTTCGGTGACCTTCTCGCGCACGTCGCCGACGACCGCGCGGACCGCCGCCGGGTAGCGCAGGGCGACGTCGAGCGCGAGGTCGACGTCGTTGTCGTGCCCGCCGACCTTCGCCTTCGGTCCCTTCCGGCCGTCCCGCGCGGTGCCGGGCACCGTGTCGGCGGCGTGCTGGGCGACCTTGCGGACCACCGCGTGCCCGATGGTGAGGGTGCCGCGCTCGCCGGGGTCGGCGAGCTCCCGCGGCACGTCGAGGACGCGGCTCACTTGTCGCGGCCCTTGCCGAAGAGCTCGCCGAGGTCGAGTTCGCCGTCGAGGACCCGGCCGGCGACCAGGCCGATGATCCCGACGGCCAGGGTCACCAGGAACGCGGTGAACCCCTGGGTCGCGGCCAGGCCGAGGATCAGCCCGGCCAGGAGCCCGGTCTGCGTTGCGTTCACATGTCCTCCTAGGACTGGGACGGAAGGTCGCCGCGCGGTCATTCGACGCGCGTGGATTCGGGTTCTTCCTCGCCCGGCAGGAAGATGTCGTTGACCGCGATGTTCACCTCGATCACCTCGAGGCCGGTGATCTGCTCGACGGCGGTGATCACGTTGCGCCGCACCGCGCGGGCGACGTCGGTGATGCGCGCGCCGTACTCCACCACGACGTCGAGGTCGATCGCCGTCTGCTTCTCGCCGACCTCCACCGACACGCCGGTCGTGGTGACCGTGCCGGAGCCGGGAATGCGCTCGCGCAGCGCGCCGATCGCGCGCGAAACCCCGCCGCCGCCGAGGGCGTGCACGCCGGCGATCTCGCGGGCGGCCAGGCCGGCGATCTTCTGCACCACCAGTGACGCGATGGTGGTGCGGCCGGCGGCGCCCTCCTCGTTGAGCGGCGTGACGGTGCCGGGGCTCTCGGTCCGTTCCGGGTGCATGCGTGCGGGCTCCTCTCGTGGCGGGCTTTCGCCGTTACGATGCCCGGAGGGGCACAACCCTCACGCGATGTCACCCAATCGGGGTAATTTCACCCCGGATGGACGTCAACGACGTGCACGTTCACCGCCGTGGCGGTCCCGAGCTGCCGGGCCAGCTCCGCGGTGATGTCCCGGCGCAGCGTTTCGGCGGCCTCGTCGGCGACGACGCCGAACCGGACCGACACCAGCACCTCCACGACGTCGTCCTCGACCGCGACGGCCGACACCCGCACGCCGTCCGGGGCCCGGTCCGCGGCGATCGTCTCGGCCAGCCGGGTGACGACGTCGCCGGTGATGCGCAGCCGGCCGCCCTCGCCGGGCACGTCGATCGCCGTCCGGCGGCCGCGCGCGACCGCCCGCAGCACGCGTTCGACCAGGCCGGGCGGGGTCGGCACCCGGCGCCGGGCCGCGGCGCGCACGGCGTCCCAGCGCGGGTCCCGCTCGGGATCCTCGGTCTCGGCCATCACCGCTCCCTCAACTCGGCGAGCAGCGCCACCCTGGCCCGGTGCAGCCGCGAACGCAAGGCACCGACGTTCACGTCGAGCACTTCGGCGACCTCTTCGTAGCTCAGCCCCTCCAGTTCGCGCAGCACGAGCGGCACGCGCTGGGACACCTCCAGCCTGCCGACCGCCCGCAGCACCGCGTCGACCTCTTCGGCCCGCACGACCCGGCCTTCCGGGCCGGGCACCGCCGCGGCGAGCAACGCGCTGTCCACAGTGGACTGCGGATCGGGGTCGTCGAGCGAGACCGTCGGACGGCGGCGGCGCAGCACGGCGAGCGCGCTGTTGGTGACGACGCGGTAGAGCCAGGTCGACACCGCCGACTCCTGCCGGAACCCGGCCAGGGACCGCCAGGCGGCGAGCCACGCCTCCTGCACGACGTCCTCGGCCTCGGCCGCGCTGCCGGTGATCCGCAGCGCGACCCGGTACATCCGGGGCGTGTGCTGCCGCACCAGGGCGCCGAACGCCGTTTCGTCGCCGCCGGCGGCCTTGGCGAGCAGCTCGGCGTCGTCGCTCACCCGGCGTCCCGGCGGTAGCGCAGGAGCGTGAAGCCGTCCTCGACGAGGACGGAGGCCAGGGCGAGCCGGCGCGGCACGGCGGGGGCGGCCCCGGCGGCGATCCGGCCCGCGGTTCCGGCCACGAGCAGCGGCGCGACGGTCAGGCACAGCTGGTCGACGAGGTCGTCGGCGACGAGCCGCGCGAAGAGCCCGGGCCCGCCTTCGCAGTCGATCCGGCGCAGGCCGCGGGCGGCGAGCAGGCCGAGGGCGCGGGGCAGGTCGACGTCGTCTTCGCCCGCGCGCAGGACTTCGGCCCCGGCGGCTTCGAGGGCACGCGTGTCGGCGGTGTCCGTGGTGACCACGATCGGGGGCACGGCGGTTTCGGTGAACAGCCGGGACGCGGGGTCGAGGTCGGCGGTGCGCGTCACGACGGCGATCGGCGGCACGCCGTCGAACCCCAGCCGGCGACGGCGCTCCAGGCGTTTCGGGCCCGCGACGACGCCGCGGTAGTTCTCGGCGCGGGCGGTCCCGGCGCCGACCAGGATCACGTCGGCGAGATCGCGGCCGAGCAGGAAAACCCGGCGGTCGGCGGCGTGCGAGAGACCCGCCGACGTCGTGTCGATCTCGACGGCGCCGTCGGCGGACGCGACGAAGTTCACCTGCACCCAGGGCCGGTCCGGGTTCTCGGGGTAGGAGTAGATCTCCTCGAGGTCCGAATCGGTCAGTTCGCCCGTCCGTTCGGGCCACACAAGCTGCACCCGATCATCCCAGCACGAGCGTGAATCACGTCTCTACCGGGGCATATGCCCGCTCATCGGCAACTGGGGCGCCGATAGGCTCTCCGACCATGCCCGCGCACCTGGTCGATCGCCGTCCCGAGCTGTCCGCCGACGAGCTGATCGGCGCGCTGGTGCCGCCGCCGCGCTTCGACGCCGTCCGGTTCGAGACCTACATTCCGAATCCCGACGAGCCCAGTCAGGCCGCCGCCGTGGAGGCGTGCTCGGCGTTCGCGGAGAAGGTCGGCGCGCGCCGCGAAAAGAAGCGCTTCAAGCTCTTCGGCGGGTCCTCGGAGCCGGCCGGGCCCAGGGGCCTCTACCTCGACGGCGGGTTCGGCGTCGGCAAGACCCACCTGCTGGCCTCGACGTGGCACGCGGCGCCCTCGCCCAAGGCGTACGGCACGTTCGTCGAGCTGACCCACCTGGTCGGCGCGCTGGGCTTCGCCGAGGCCGTGCGGCGGCTGTCGGAGCACCGCGTCCTGGCCATCGACGAGTTCGAGCTCGACGACCCGGGCGACACCACGCTGGTCACCCGGCTGCTGCAGGAGCTGATGGACGCCGGGGTGTTCGTCGCGGCGACGTCGAACACGCTGCCGGAGAAGCTGGGCGAGGGCCGGTTCGCCGCCGAGGACTTCCTGCGCGAGATCCAGTCGCTGTCGGCCCGCTTCGGCGTGGTCCGCGTCGACGGCCCGGACTACCGCCACCGCGGCCTGCCGGACGCGCCGCCGCCGGTGTCGCCGGAGGAGCTGGAGACGTCGGCCGCCGCGCACGACGGGTCCACTGTGGACGATTTCGACGCGCTGTGCGCCCACCTCGCCGAGCTGCACCCGTCCCGCTACGGGCGGCTGCTCGACGGCGTCACCCGCGTGCACCTGCGTGGCATCCACCCGGCGCCGGACCAGAACGTGGGCCTGCGGCTGGTCGCCTTCGCCGACCGGCTCTACGACCGGGCCGTCCCGCTGGTCGTCTCGGGCGAGCCGCTGCCGTCGCTGTTCACCGAGGAGATGGTGAACGGCGGCTATCGGAAGAAGTACCTGCGCGCGGTCAGCCGGCTGACGGCGCTGGCCCGTGACGCGGCGCCGGCCAGCTGACCAGCACGACCGCGACGGCCCACAGCGTCCCGCCGGCGACGTCGGTGAGGTAGTGGTAGCCCATCCCGACGAGCCCCGCCGCCGCGGCCAGCAGCGCCACCGCGGCCAGCACCACCACGACCACCCGGCGGGTGACCAGGACGAGCACGGTCAGCACCGCGGCCAGGCTCACCGTGTGGCCGCTGGGGTAGACCAGGGTGCCGTTCTTCCACCGGTCGTACAGCGGTTTCAGCAGGAACGTCGTCAGCAGGATGGCCAGCACCGGCACGGCCAGGGCGAGCGCGGCCTCCAGCCGCCGCCCGGCGCGCAGGCACAGGACGACCGCGAGCAGGCCCAGCGCGAGCACGACGTACGGCTCGGTCGGGAAGACCAGGGCCCGCACCACACCCGGGTTGAGGTGCGCGACGGCCCGGGCGGCGGCGTCGTCGACCGTGCCGGGCGTGCTCCCGCCGGCGAACGGCAGGCCCAGCAGCAGCGCGAGCAAACCGCAGACGGCGGCGATCGTCCTCACCCGCGCGAGGGTAGCCGGGCCCCCGCGGCCCGCCGGGCGCCGCCGGTGCGTCACCATGCGGGGGAGCCCACCTTGGGAGGAGCGGATGCGGGTCACAGTCGCCGGGGCCGGGATGGTCGGGCTGAGCAGCGCGTACCGGCTGGCGGAAGCGGGCCACGACGTCACGGTCGTGGCGGCGGCCCCGCCGCGGGAATCGACGTCGGCGGTGGCCGGCGGGGTGCTGTACCCGCCGGGGCACCGCCTCGACGAGCGCGTGGTCCGGTGGACCGCGGCGAGCCTCGCGGTGTTCCGCGGGCAGGACGCCCCGGGTGTCCGCTTCCGCCGCGGCCGGGTCCTGCTGGCGGCCGGGGCACCCGACCCGCAGTGGCTCCCGGCGGTCGGCGCGGCCCGCGTCGGCGACCGCGTGGAGTTCACGACGGCAGTGGTCGACACGCCGGTGTACCTGAGCTGGCTGCTGGCCGGGGTGCGCGCGCTGGGTGTGCGCGTCGAGTACCGGACGCTGACCTCGTTGTCGGGTCTCGACGCGGACGTCGTGGTCAACGCGGCGGGCCTCGGCGCGGGTCCCCTGGCCGGCGACGACTCGATGGTCCCGGTCGGCGGCCAGGTGGTGCACGTGACCGACCCGGGCGTGGCCGAGTTCGTGGTCGACGAGACGGGCCCGGGCGTGACGTACGTGATCCCCCACGGCACCCACGTGGTGTGCGGCGGCACGGAGGAACCGGGCCGCGGCGACACGGACCCGAACCCGGGCGTGACGGCGGACATCCTGCGCCGCTGCCGCGAACTGGAGCCGCGCCTGGCGGAGGCGAAGGTGCTGCGGTCGCTGGTGGGGCTGCGCCCGTTCCGTCGTGAGGTGCGGCTGGAGCGGGAGGGTGACGTCGTGCACTGCTACGGGCACGGGGGAGCGGGGATCACCCTGGCTTGGGGCTGCGCGGCGGACGTCGCCGCGCTGGTCACGGCTGGATGAGCTCGGTGATGCCGCGCGCTCGCAGGTAGGCCGCGTCCGCAGCGCGGCTCTGCAGCACGAACGCCACCCGCTTGCCCTCGGCCGCCAGTTTGAAGAACCGGTCGTTGCCCGCCGTCGGGAACAGGTCCGGGACCACGATCGCCGTCGTGCGCGGGGCCGGGGACGGTGGCGTCCGGTCGAACTCCGCCACCAAAGCCTTCAACGCCGCTCCGGCCGGTTTCAGGACCCGGTCGTTCGTGTACAGCCCCAGGTCATATTCGAGGGGGTTCAGGTTCGGGACCAGCGCCGGGTTCACGTCGTGGGAGCACCACCACGTGAAACCCAGCGTGTGCGCGCAGGAAGCCGCGTTGCGGATCGACTGGGACAGCCACTCGCCGTACTGCGGGCGCGTCGCGTCGCTGAAGTGGATCGACGGTGCCGCGCCGTCCTCCTGGATCCACACCTGGCGGGCCGGGTCCGTCGCGTACGCCTGCGCCACCTGGATCAGGCGTTCCGCGTTGTGCGTGGCGAACGCGGCGAGCGGGTCCGTCTTCAGCGTGCCGAAGAACGACGTCCACGGGTGGATGGCCACCACGTTGCCCGCGTCGGCGAGGCCGGGGCGGGTGAAGTAGGTGCCGTTGTCCCACGGCGCCCGGTCGCAGCCCACCGTGTGCGCCTTGCCGGGCGCCACCTCCTCGGCCGTGGCGCACAGCGTGCGGGCCCACGCGTCCGCCTGCGCCTGCGTGACGAACAGGCCGGCGTAGGAATCCCAGTAGTAGTACGGCTCGTTCGACAGGTCGAACCCGAGGAACCGCGGGTGCCGGCCGATCCGCCCGGCCAGCGCCGCCAGCAGCGCGCGCTGCGCGTCCAGGGCGGCCGGGTCGGTGAACCAGTTCACCGGCTTCGGCGTCGTCTGCAGCCAGTTCGGCGTCCAGTAGCGGGCCGAGATGTGGCCGTTGAACACCGTCACCTCGACGTCCAGCCCGGCCGCGCCGGCGAGGTCGAGGAACCGGTGCAGCCGGTCGAGCTTCTCGCCGCTCACCAGGTGCGGTTCCGGCTGGAAGGCCGACCACAGCAGCATGATCCGGATGTGGTCGAGCCCCAGCGCGGCGATGTCGTGGAGGTCGCGGCGCAGGTCGTCCTCGCGCCAGTCCTCCCACATGTGGAACCAGCGCGTGGACGGCGTGTAGTTGACGCCCAGCCGGAACGCCCGGCGCCGGGGAGCCGCGAGCGCGGGTGCCGCCGTGGCCGCCAGTGCCGTCGCGACCGCGCCCGTGAGCACCGACCGCCGCTTGAGATCCGCCACGCCGCCTCCCTCGCCGTCACCCGTTCACGAACGTCTAGCACGGCCGGGAAGTCGTTCTCCAGCGTTGACCGGCAACCTGTCCGGTCAGGTCCCCGAGAAGGCGGCGTGGTCGGCTTCCGTCCGGTCGGCGTAGCGCACGGCGAACGCGCCCATCGCCTCGTCGAGCTCGGAGTCGTCGGCGAAGTACCCGGCGAGGAGCTTCGGATGCAGCGACCGCGTGTGGGCGCGGGCGAGCAGCGCCCCGGCCAGCCGGCCGTAGTCGTCGAGGTGGTCCTTCTCCAGCGCCGACGGGTCGATGTCGCCCTTGAGGTTGCGGAACTGCCGGACGATGAACGGCACGGCGCCGATGGTGGTCCAGCCGAGGAGGATGTCCGTCTCGGCCTGCACCAGGCGGGCGCCGTCGACGATCCGCTGCCCTTCGTGCGCCGCCGTCGGCAGGCCGAGGTACGGCGCCAGCGCGGGCCGCTGCGCCTGCTTCACCTGCAGCACCAGGTCTTCGTCGTCGTTGCCGTGCAGCAGGGCGACGTAGCTGCGCAGGCCGACACTGCCGGTGCCGACGACGCGGAAGGCGACGTCGGCGAGCCGGTACCGCGCGATCAGCGTGCGCCGCGACTCGCGCAGGGTGTCCACATAGGACACCAGGCCGGCGTGCACGGCTTCGGCGGTCGCCGCGTCGACGTGCGTCAGCACGGGCGGGTCTTCGACGAACCGGTGCCGGGCCAGGCCGGTCTCGTGGTCGTCGACGCGTTCGGTCCACTTCGCGGCGACCTTCGCGCTGTCGTTCTTGCGGGCCTTCTCGGCGGCGTCGGCGAAGTCGTCGATCAGCTCGTCGGCCCGCGCCTTGGACAGCACCGAGGAGTCCGGCAGCGCGTTCCAGCTCCGCAGGAACGGCAGCTCGGCCAGGGCGCGGATGGTCCGGCGGTAGGACTTCACGGCGTCTTCGGCGGCCTCGCGGCAGCCGGCCTCGCCGATGCCGCCTTCGCGGCCGGCGAGCACGAGGCTGGCGGCGAGCCGCTTGAGGTCCCATTCCCACGGGCCCGGCACGGTCTCGTCGAAGTCGTTGATGTCCATCACGATCTTGCCTTCGGGGGTGCCGTAGAGCCCGAAGTTCGCCGCGTGGGCGTCGCCGCAGAGCTGGGCGGTCAGCCCGGAGTCCGGCGTGCCGGCGAGGTCGGCGCCCATCAGGCCGGCCGCGCCGCGGAAGAAGGTGAACGGCGACGCGAGCATCCGTTCCCGCCGCAGCTCGACGAGCTCGGGCAGCCGTCCCGTGTTGGTGGCTTCGAAGTACTGCTGTGGCGACGGCCGGTCTTTCGCCGTGGCCTCGTGGTCGTGTGCGGTGACCGGCGTCTTCTCCCGGAGCCGCTTCCCCTGGTCGTACAGCTCGGCCGGTGTGACGCATCCGGTGCCCACGAGCGGGCGTTCCCCTGATCCCATACCGGGCACAACGTCCGAAGGGGACGTTGTGCTCCCGGACGCCGCCGGGGCGGGAGGCTCACCCGGCGGCGTCCGGGTGGTCTACGGGCGGATCACCTCGGCGATCGCGTCGATGCCGCGGTCGAGCTCCTCGCGGGTGATCACCAGCGGCGGGGCGACGCGCAGGGTGCGCTCGTGCGTCTCCTTGCACAGCACGCCCCGCGCCGACAGCGCCACCGACGCCTCGCGCCCCGACGGCCCACCGGGGGCGATGTCGATGCCCGCCCACAGGCCGCGGCCGCGGACTTCGGACAGCCCGGTGCCGATCAGCGCGTTCAGGCGCGCGTGCAGGTGGGCGCCCAGCTCCGCGGACCGCTGCTGGAACTCGCCGGTCTTCAGCAGCTTGACGACCGCCCGCCCGACCGCGCACGCGAGGGGGTTGCCGCCGAAGGTCGAGCCGTGCTCGCCCGGCTTCAGGACGCCCAGCACGTCGCGGCGGCCGACCACCGCGGACACCGGCAGGATGCCGCCGCCGAGGGCCTTGCCCAGGGTGTACACGTCCGCGCGGACGCCCTCGTGGTCCAGCGCCAGCACGGTGCCGGTGCGGGCCAGCCCGGACTGGATCTCGTCGGCGATCAGCAGCACGCCGTGCTCGTCACACGCCTGCCGCACGTCGGCGAAGTAGCCCTCCGGCGGCACGATGACCCCGGCCTCGCCCTGCACCGGCTCCAGCAGCACCGCGGCGGTGCGCGGGGTGATCGCGTCGCGCAGCGCGGCCGCGTCGCCGTACTTCACCGTGACGAAGCCCGGGGTGAACGGGCCGAAGTCGGCGCGCGCGGTCTCGTCGGTGGAGAACGACACGATCGTGGTGGTCCGGCCGTGGAAGTTCGAGCCCGCGACGATGATCTCCGCGGTGCCGTCCGGCACGCCCTTCACCCGGTGCGCCCACTTGCGGGCCACCTTGACCGCGGACTCGACGGCCTCGGCGCCGGAGTTCATCGGCAGCACCAGCTCGGTGCCGGTCAGCTCGGCCAGCTCGCGGCAGAACAGCCCCAGCTGGTCGTGGTGGAACGCCCGCGACGTCAGCGTGACGCGCCCGAGCTGCTCCACGGCGGCGGCGATCAGGTCCGGGTGGCGGTGGCCGAAGTTCAGGGCCGAGTAGCCGGACAGGAAGTCCAGGTAGGACCGGCCCTCGACGTCCGTCACCGAGGCGCCGGACGCTTCGGCGATCACGACGGGCAGCGGGTGGTAGTTGTGCGTGCTCCATTGCTCGTCGAGCTCGATGAAGCTCGCGGCGGTGGGGGCGGCGGTCTCCCGGCCGGCGAACGTCGTCATGCGTTCAGGTTAGAGGCAGAACACGCAGACTTCAGCCGGGAATCGTTGCTTTCACCCGTTGTTCGTTGCGCAATACCGGGTTCACACCCCCGAAACAATGCGTGCCGGTTGACGACCGGATCGGTAAGCCGTAACTTACCGTTCGTGGCGACTTACGGAAGCGACCAGCTGGCCGCCCTCGCCGACCCTTCGCGCCGCGCGATCTTCGAAGCGCTGCGGGACGGGCCGCGCGCGGTCGGCGAGCTGGCCGCGGACCTGCCGATCAGCCGCCCGGCCGTCTCCCAGCACCTCAAGGTGCTCAAGGAAGCGGGCCTGGTCACCGATCGGGCCGCCGGCACCAAGCGGCTCTACCGGCTGGAACCGGCCGGGATCGCCGCCCTGCGCGCCTACCTCGACGGGATGTGGTCGGACGCGCTGAAGTCCTTCGCCGAGCTGGCGGAACGAACCGAAGAGGAGCAGTCATGACCACGCTGGAACCGATCCGCAGGACGATCACCGTCGCCTGCTCGCGCGAGCACGCGTTCAAGACCTACACCGAAGCCTTCGACAGCTGGTGGCCGCGGCAGCACCACATCGGGGCGGGCGACCTCGCCGAAGCCGTCCTCGAGCCGAAGGAAGGCGGGCGCTGGTACGAGCGGACCGTCGACGGCGCCGAGTGCCAGTGGGGCGAGGTGCTGGTCTGGGAGCCACCCACCCGGGTGGTCCTCTCCTGGCGGATCGACGGCGACTGGAACATCGACCCGGACCCGGCGCACGCCAGCGAAATCGAGGTCCGGTTCATCGAGGAAGGACCGCGGTCGACCCGTGTCGAGCTGGAGCACCGCGGCTTCGAGCGGCACGGCGAAACCGGTCCCAAGGTCCGCGAAGGCGTCTCGGGCGAGGGTGGGCACGGCGCGCTGTTGAAACTCTTCGCCGGGAAAGCCGCCGCCTGAACGGGTACTTTTTCCGGATGGCCAAGAAGCACGACGGAAGCCGGGTCCGGGACGCGCTGCGCGTCGGCGGTGAGCTGCCGGACCCGGGCTCGGCCCCGGTCGGGCCGGGCAAGAAAGCCAAGGCCCTCGCCGGGCTCGACAGCGCGGGCGAGCGGCTCTCGGCGTTGCAGGAGGCGCTCTTCGCCGAAGGTGTCGCCGGCGGCCCGCGGCGGGTGCTGCTCGTGCTGCAGGGCATGGACACCTCCGGCAAGGGCGGCACGGTGTCGCACGTGCTCGGCCTGGTCAACCCGATGGGTGTCCGGTACGCGGCGTTCAAGAAGCCGACCGCGGCCGAACAACGTCACGAATACCTGTGGCGGATCCGCAAGCAGCTGCCCGCGGCCGGCCAGATCGGCGTCTTCGACCGCTCGCACTACGAGGACATCCTCGTTCCGCAGGTCAGCGGCCTGCTGACCGGGGCCGAGCGGCGCCGCCGGTACGCCGAGATCAACGCGTTCGAGGCGGAACTGGCCGAGGCCGGCACCACCGTGCTCAAGGTGTTCCTGCACATCTCGCCGGAGGAACAGCTCAAGCGGCTCAAGGCCCGGCTCGTCACGCCCGAGAAGCGCTGGAAGTACAACCCGGGTGACCTGGAGGCGCGGTCGCACTGGCCGGCGTACCAGCAGGCCTACGCCGGCATCTTCGAGAAGACGTCGACCGCGGACGCCCCCTGGTACGCGGTGCCGGCCGACCACAAGTGGTACCGCAACTGGGCCGTCGCCGAGCTGCTGATCGAGACCCTCGCCGACCTGAAGCCGCGGTTCCCGGAACCGGACTACGACGTCGACGCCGAGCTGGCCAAGCTGAAGGGCGTTGGCGCCCCGGCGTGATCGTCTGGAAGAGTGCGGGCGTGACCGATGTCGACGACCTCCCGTTCCTCCGCAAACAGGCCCGGACCCAGCGCTTCACCCTCGGCGCGCCGAAGGAGTTCCGGGTCGCCCCGGACGGCTCGCGCGTGCTGTTCCTGCGCGCGGAGTCGGGCACCGACCCCCGGCACAGCCTGTGGTCGGCCGACCTGGCGACCGGCGCCGAGACGAAGCTCGTCGACGCCGCCGAGCTGCTGCCCGGCGAGGAGGAACTGCCCGCCGAAGAGCGCGCGCGGCGCGAACGGGCCCGCGAGACCGGCGGCGGCGTCGTCCACTACGGCGTCGACGCGGCCTTCACCGTCGCGGTGTTCTCGCTCTCGGGCAAGCTCTACACCCTGGACCTCGCTTCGGGCGAGGTGACGCTGCGCGTCGACGGCGCGGTCATCGACCCGCGGCCCAGCCCGGCCGGCACGCACGTCGCCTACGTCCAGAACCGGCGGCTGCACGTGCTGGAGCTGGCCACCGGCGACGACCGCGTGCTGGTCGAGGAGGACGGCGAGGACATCGCCTGGGGTCTCGCCGAGTTCATCGCGGCCGAGGAGATGGACCGCACCCGCGGCTACTGGTGGGCCCCCGACGGCCGCAGCATCCTCGCCGAACGCTCCGACCGCGGCCCGGTGCCGCGCTGGACCATCGCCGACCCGGCCAACCCGCAGCACCCGGCCAACGTCGTCGCCTACCCGGCCGCGGGCACGGCGAACGCCCTGGTGTCGCTGTCGGTGCTTGGCCTCGACGGCTCGCGCGTCGACGTCGCGCCGGGCGACTGGGAGTACCTGGCCTCGGTGCACTGGTCGGCCGGCGGGGCGCCGCTGCTCGCCGTGCAGCCGCGCGACCAGAAGCGGATGGACGTCCTCGCCCTGGACGTCACCGACGGCTCGACGTCGGTCGTGCACACCGCGTCCGACCAGCACTGGATCGACATCGTCGGCGGCGTCCCGGCGTGGACGCCGGACGGGCGGCTGGTCGTCGAGGGCATGGTCGACGGCGACCACCGGCTGTTCGTCGGCGGCGAGGCCGTCACCCCGGCCGGGCTGCAGCTGCGGGCCGTGCTCGACGTCGGCGACGAGATCCTCTTCAGCGCTTCGGAAGCCGACCCGACGCAGATCCACGTCTTCCGCACCGAGGGCGCTTCGGTGCGTCGCCTGTCCACTGTGGACGGCGTGCACGTCGGCGCCGGGTCCGCCGCCGTCACCGTGCTTTCGTCGTGGAGCCTGGAGTACAGCGGCCCGCGCGTTTCAGTGTTGCGGGACGGCTCGCCGGTCGCCACGATCGAGTCGTCCACTGTGGACCCGGACATCGTGCCCAACCTGACCTGGCTGACGCTGGGCGAGCGTGGGTTGCGCGCGGCGCTGCTGCTGCCGCGCGGGTACGAGCCGAGCGAGGGCAAGTTGCCGGTGCTGCTCGACCCGTACGGCGGGCCGCACGCCCAGCGTGTCCTGCAAAGCCGCAATGCGTTCCTGACCTCGCAGTGGCTGGCCGACCAGGGTTTCGCGGTGCTCGTGGCGGACGGCCGCGGCACGCCGGGCCGCGGCGCGGTGTGGGAGCGCGAGATCCACGGGCGTCTCGCCGACGTCACGCTGCAGGACCAGGTCGACGCCCTGCAGGCGGCAGCGGCGTCCTGTCCCGAGCTCGATGTCGAGCGAGTCGCGATCCGGGGCTGGTCGTACGGCGGGTACCTGTCGGCGCTGGCGGTGTTGCGGCGTCCGGACGTCTTCCACGCGGCGGTCGCGGGCGCGCCGGTCACCGACTGGTCCCTGTACGACACGCACTACACCGAGCGGTACCTGGGGAAGCCCCAGGACGAGGCCGAGAGCTATGCGCACAACTCGCTGATCGAGAGCGCGGGCGAGCTGAGCCGGGCGCTGCTGATCGTCCACGGGCTGGCCGACGACAACGTGTTCGTCGCGCACGCGCTGCGGCTGTCGTCGGCGCTGCTGGCCAAGGGGCGGCCGCACGTCTTCCTGCCGCTGGCGGGCGCGACCCACATGACGCCGCAGGCCGAAGAGGTCGCGGAGAACCTGATGCGCACGCAGGTCGACTGGCTGCTGCGTGAACTGTCCGCCGTCGAGAAGGAGACTGCATGAGCCGCTGGGGCCTGACGATTCCGCTGACCGGGGTGCCGCTGACGGCGCACCGCGAACTGGTGGAACAGCTGCCGGACCTGGGCTACACGGACGCGTGGACGGCCGAAACGGCGGGCACGGACGCGTTCACGCCGCTGGTGCTGGCTTCGCAGTGGGCACCGCAGCTGCGCCTGGGCACGGCGATCGTCCCGGTGTACACCCGCGGGCCCGGCCTCCTGGCGATGCAGGCGGCGACGGTGGCGGAGCTGGCGCCGGGCCGGTTCGTCCTCGGCATCGGCGCGTCGTCCCCGGTGATCGTGTCCCAGTGGAACGCGGCCTCCTTCGACGAGCCTCTCGCCCGTTCTCGTGACACCCTGCGGTTCCTGCGCACGGCGCTGGCGGGGGAGAAGGTGACCGAGAAGTACGAGACGTTCGCGGTGTCGAAGTTCCGCTTGGAACGCCCGGCGGACCCGCCCCCGTCGATCATGCTGGCGGCCCTGCGCCCGGGCATGCTCCGCCTGGCGGCACGCGAGGCGGACGGCGCGATCACCAACTGGCTGGCGGCTTCGGACGTGCCCCGCGTGCGGTCGGTGGTGGGCCCGGACGTCGAGCTGGCGGCCCGGATCTTCGTGTGCCCGACGGAGGACGCCGAGGCGGCCCGCGGTCTGGGGCGGATGCTGATTTCGAGCTACCTGACGGTGCCGGTGTACGCGGCGTTCCACGAGTGGCTGGGGCGTGGCGAGGCATTGGCCCCCATGCACGAGGCGTGGGCGGCGGGGGACCGGCAGAAGGCGAACCAGGTCATCCCGGACTCGGTGGTGGACGAGCTGGTGATCCACGGGAGCGTGGATTCCTGCCGGGAGCAGGTGCAGTCCTATGTGGACAACGGGCTGACGACGCCGATCATCGCGCTGCTGCCCACCGGGGAGGACCCGTTCGAGCGGGTGCGCGGGCTGGCGCCGCGCTGATATTTCGGTGCTTCCCTCCGGGGCCGGGTGTTACCTGGCCCCGGAGGCGGATGCGGCGTCCGGACCGCTAAGCGAAGACGCCGGTCGCGAGAAGGAGCCCGGCTGCGCCCGACGCCAGGCCCGCGAGGGTGGTGACGACCACGTTCAGTACCGCATACAGCCGAGTCTTCTGCAGGAACAGCCGGACCGTCTCGTAGCCGAACGTCGAGAACGTCGTCAGCCCGCCGCAGAATCCCACCGCCACCAGCGCCCGGACCGACGACGGCTCCGCGCCGTGCAGGAGCCAGCCGCTCAGGAAGCCCAGGACGAACGAGCCCGCGATGTTCACCGTCAGCGTCCCGAACGGGAACGGCGAGTCGCGCCACTGCTGGATGCGGCGGTCGGTCAGGTAGCGCAGCACCGACCCGGCCGCTCCGCCCAGGGCCACCAGGACCAGCGTCACTCGGTCCGCCCCACGTGGCGGACCACCTCGACCTGGTCGAGCGTCACCAGGCCCTCGCCGATCAGCTCGTCCAGCTGGGGCAGGAACGCGCGCAGTTTCGCCTCTTCGTCGATGATCACGATCACCACCGGCAGGTCTTCCGACAGCGACAGGATCCGCGTCGTGTGGATCAGCGACGAAGCGCCGTAGCCCTCGACGCCGCGAAGCACCGAAGCGCCCGCGAGGCCGGCGTCGCGGGCTCGGCGGACGATCTCGTGGTAGAGCGGCTTGTGGTGCCAGTGGTCGTCTTCGCCGATGTAGATCGTCAGGCGGGTCGCGGGTCCGTCCATCAGCGTCCCTTTCGCACAACTCGCGTGGCCGTGAGACCGGCGGCGACGGCGGTCAGGCACAGCACCAGCGAGGCCAGGGCGTAGGCCAGGGAACCCAGTATGCGCCCGGTGGTGGCCGCGTCGAGGGTGTCGGTCACGAACGTGGAGAAGGTCGTGAACCCGCCGAGGATCCCGACGCCCAGGAACGGCCGCAGCAAGTGGTGGGGGCGCGCGGTGGTGGTCAGGATCGCCATCAGGACGCCGATGAGCAGGCAGCCGAGGACATTGGTGAGCAGCGTCGCCAGTGCGAACTCGCCGCGCGCGTGCGGGATCGCCACGGACAGGCCGTAGCGGGCGAGGCTGCCGAGCGCGCCGCCGGCGCCGATCGCCGCCAGGACGTCCCACCGGGGCACGTGATCACCTCCTCGCGGTGAACCTACTCCCGATGGCCGACGCGTTCCCGCCACCCGGTCGAGCATGCTGGACGGGACCGGATGACAGGCAGCCGCCGGTCGCCGTACTGTGGCTCAGCGTAGGCAAGGCAACCCTAAGGAAGGCGGGGCACATGCGGGCAGACGGGCTGGCCGGTGGCGAGGGCGGCGCGGACCGGCTCGGCGAGCTGATCCCGCTGGCGCTCCGCGCCATGGCGGCGGGCATCGCGGAACGCGGCGGCCCGGCCCCGGCAGGCGGCCCGGCCGCGGTGGCGGCGGCGCTGGTGGCGGAGCGTGGCGACCTGGGCCAGGTGACGGCGGCCGCCGGGCTGGGCGAACTCGCGCCTGCTGCGGGTCTTCGCCATGCCCTGGCCGCCGAGTCGGCGCCCGCTTCCGGGCCGGACCATGCCGTACCCGCCGAACCGACCGCGCCGCAGCCCGCCAGCCCCCACCATCCCGCCCCCACCTCGGCCGCCCCGCGCGGCGGCCGAGAGTCCGTCACCGGTGCCCTGCCCCGGACCGGCGTCGGCGCCGAAGCCGCGCTCGAACACCTCAGCCGCCTCCTCGCCGCCGGGTCCGCCGATCCCGCCGACCCCTCCTGCGCCGCCCACCTGCACTGCCCGCCGCTCGCCGTCTCCGTTGCCGCCGATGTCGTCGCCAGTGCCCTCAACCCCTCCATGGACTCCTGGGACCAGGCCCCCGTCGCCAGTGAACTCGAACGCGAATTCACCGCCGGCATCGCCCGGTTGTGTTACCCCTACGCCGAAACCCCGGATGCCGTCGTCACCACCGGTGGCACCGAATCCAACCTCCTCGGCCTCCTCCTGGCCCGTGAACGCAACCCCCGCGCCCAGCCCGTCTGCGGCGCCAACGCCCACCACAGCGTCGCCCGCGCCGCCTGGCTGCTCGGCCTGCCCGCCCCCGTCGTCGTCCCGTGCGAAGGCGACCGCATGCTCCCCGGCGCCCTCGCCGATGTCCTCACCGCGGACTCCGTCGTCGTCGCCACCGCCGGGACCACCAACACCGGCACCCTCGACCCGCTGCCCGAAATCGCCCGGATCTGCCGCCGAAAGCGCGCCCGCCTGCACGTCGACGCGGCCTACGGTGGCATGGCCCTCTGCAGCGAAACCCTCAAGGCCAAGCTCGACGGGCTCGAGCTGGCCGACTCCGTCGCCCTCGATCTGCACAAGTTCGGCTGGCAACCCGTCGCCGCCGGGCTCTTCGCCGCGCGGGAAGCCGCCGATCTCGCCGCCCTCACCGTCCGCGCCGAGTACCTCAACGCCGACGACGACACCGAAGCCGGCCTGCCCGACCTGCTCGGCCGCTCGATCCGGACGTCGCGGCGGCCGGACGCCTTCCGGATGGCCGTCACCGTGCACGCGCTCGGCACCGAGGGCCTCGGTGCGCTCGTCGAACGCTGCTGCACCACCGCCACCGAGGTCGCCCGGCTGGTGGACGACCACCCGGGCCTGCGGCTCTGGGGCAGGCCCGAACTGTCCACTGTGGTCCTCCGGCCGGTCGTCGCCGACGAGGCCGGGGGCGACGAGCTCGTCGCCCGCGTCCGCCGCGCCCTGCTCGAAGCGGGCACCGCCGTCATCGGCCGGGCCGCGCTGCCGACCGGGCCGGGCGGCGAAAACCAGCTGTGGCTCAAGCTGACCCTGCTGCACCCGCACACCACCGCCGAGGACTACCGCCCGCTGCTCGACCGGATTGCCGCCACGGCGGGGGCCGAGCTGGTGACCGGCCGGGAAAGCCCGGTTGCTTCGTGAGGCGCCACCACCTCGCCGGCATCGGGATCGGACCCTTCAACCTCTCGCTCGCGGCCCTCGCCGCCCCGGTCGACGGCCTGGACGCGGTCTTCTTCGACGCGCGCCCGGAATTCCGCTGGCACCCGGGCCTGCTCGTCGAGGGCGCGACGCTGCAGGTGCCCTTCCTGGCCGACCTCGTCACCCTCGTCGACCCGACGAGCCCGTTCTCCTTCCTCAATTACCTGCGCGACCGCGGGCGGCTGCTGCCGTTCTACTTCGCCGAGCGGTTCCACCTGCCCCGCGCCGAATACGACGACTACGGCCGGTGGGCCGCCGCCCGGCTGCCGTCGTGCCGGTTCGGCCACGAGGTCACCGGCGTCCGCTGGAACGACGCCGAAGCGGCGTTCGAACTGACCGTCACCGGGACCGAGCCGGTGCTCGCCGACGCCGTCGTGCTGGGCGTCGGCTCGGTGCCGTCGGTGCCGGAACCGCTGCGCGGGCTGGCGGACGATCCGGCCGTCCCGGTGCTGCACTCGGCCGACTACCTGACCCACCGGGACACGCTGCTGGCCGCGGACAGCGTCACGGTCGTCGGGTCCGGGCAGTCGGGTGCCGAGGTCGTGCTCGACCTGCTGCGCAGCCGCTCCACTGTGGACGGTCTGCGCTGGCTGGCCCGGACGCCGGCGTTCGCGCCGATGGAGTACTCGAAACTCGGCCTGGAGCAGTTCACCCCGGACTACACCCGGTACTTCCACGGCCTGCCGGAACCCGTCCGCGACCGACTGCTGCCCGCGCAGTGGCAGCTGTACAAGGGTATCGACACCGAAACGATCGGCGCGATCCACGACGAGCTCTACCGCCGCAGCATCACCGGCCCGCCCGGCGCGGTGCTGACCCCCGGCGTCGAGGTCGTCTCCGCGTCCACTGTGGACGGTCAGGTCGAGCTCGGCGTGCGGCACGCGCAGCAGGGCCGCAGCGGCACCGTGCGCACCGCCGCCGTCGTCGCGGCCACCGGCTACGCGGAGACGCCGACCGGGCCCCTGCTGGCCGGGCTCGGGGACGCCGTCCACCGCGACCAGCGGGGCCGCCTGGTCGTCGACGCCGGCTACCGCGTCGCCCTCGACGTGCCGGGGCCGCTGTTCGTGCAGAACGCCGAACGGCACACCCACGGCCCCGGCGCCCCGGACCTCGGTCTCGGTGCCTGGCGGGCGGCCGTGATCCTCAACGCCGTGTGCGGCCGGACCGTGCACGAGCTGCCCGACCGCACCGCCTTCACCACGTTCGGCCTGGAGGACCTGTGACCCTGGATGAGGCGGCCGCCTGGCGCGCGGCCGGCGCCCTGATCACCCACAAGATGCTCGGCGAGCTGTCCTACGAGCACATGCTGGAGCCGGTCGGCGGCGGCGACGGCTACCGGCTGGACCTCCCGGACGGCGTCACGTACACGTTCCGGGCCCGGCGCGGCGCCTTCGAAGCCTGGACGGTCGAACCGGGCAGCGCCCGGCGGGGCGGCGAGCCGGTCACCGATCCGCGCACCCTCGTCGTCGACGCCCGCGCGGTGCTGGGCCTCGGTGGCCTGCGGCTGGCGGACGTCCTGGCCGAGCTGACCGCGACGGTCGCCAACGAAGCCGCCCGCCTGCGCCGCGCGCCGACCGCGGCCGAATTGTCCACAATGGATTACAACTACGCGGACGGGCACCTCACCGGCCATCCGCGGCTGGTGCTCAACAAGGGCCGGGTCGGTTTCTCCGCCCGCGACCGCGCACGGTACGCCCCCGAAGCCGGCGAAGACCTGCGGCTGCGCTGGTTCGCCGTCCACCCCGAGCACGCCGAGTTCCGCTGCGTCGGCGAGCTGAGCCGGGACGCGCTGCTGGACGCCGAACTCGGCGACCAGCGCGGCGAGTTCGCGGCGCGGGCGCCCGAAGACTACGTCTGGGTGCCCGTGCACCCGTGGCAGGCCGACGAAATCGTCGGCACGCTCTACGCCGCCGAGCTCGCCACCGGCGTCGTCGTCGACCTCGGCGAGAGCGCCGACGCCTACCGGCCGCACCAGACGGTCCGGACCCTGGCCAACGTGAGCACGCCGGGCCGCCACGACGTCAAGACCGCCGTGTCGGTGCGGAACACGCTCGTCTACCGCGGGCTCAACTCCGCGGCGACGCTCGCCGGGCCGTCGGTGACGTCGTGGCTGCGCCGGATCAGCGCGGCCGACCCTCTGCTGAGTGAGGAGTACCGGTTCGGGTTGCTCGGCGAGGTCGCGAGCGTGTCGGTCAAGCATCCGCTGTTCGGGCACATCGAGGAGCTGCCGTACCGGTTCCACGAAACCCTGGGCGCGCTGTGGCGCGAGCCGCTGCCGCCCGGGGAGCGCACGATCTCGTTCGCCGCGCTGCCCTACCGGGGGCCGGACGGTGTCTCGGTGCTGGCGCACCTGATCGGGGGCGGTGACGCGATGGGGTGGCTGACGCGCCTGTTCGACCTGCTGCTCACCCCCTTGCTGCAGTGGCTGCTGCGCCACGGTGTCGGGTTCTGCCCGCACGGGCAGAACCTCATCCTCGTCGTCGACGCCGCCGGGTTCCCGCAGCGGGTGCTGATCAAGGACTTCGCGCAGGGTGTCGACCTGCTCGACGAGCAGCTGGACAGCTACGCGTCCCTGCCGGCCGAGGCCGCGGCGGACATGCTGCGCTGGCCCGCGCACCTGCTGGCCCAGTCGCTGTTCAGCTCGGTGTTCTCCGGGCAGTTCCGGTTCTGGGCCGAGCTGCTGCTCGATGAGCTCGGCCTGCCGCGGGCCCGGTTCTGGGCGGCGGTGCGGGAGGTCGTCGGCCGCTATCGCGACGAGAACCCGGAGGTGGCTGCGCGCTTCGACGCGTGCCGGCTGTTCGCGCCGGATGTCGAGCGGGTCACCCTCAACCGAGAGCACTTCGCCGGGCAGGGCTTCGACAAGGTGGAGCGCGACGACGAGTTCGACGTGCGCTGGGGACGGGTGCCGAATCCGCTGCACTCGCCGGATGCCGGTGGGGCGTGGTGACGGCGTTCTCGCGGCCGGCCGGGCCGCGGTCGCTGGCCGCCCGGCGTGCGACGGCCGTTGCGGGGGAAGGGGTGTTGCGCGGCGTGCTCGCTGAGGATGGCGCGCGGTTGCTTCTGCTGGTGCCCGACCCGCACGCCCGGTTTGCCGCGGTGGAGGTTGCTGCTCCCTTCGCCGCTTCGGTGCTCGATGAGGGTTATGGCGTCTGCAGTTACGTTTTTGCGTGGACGCCGTCGCGGGAGCCGTTGCCGGTGTCCGGGGTGCTGGGTGGATACCTCGAGGGGTTCGGGGATCTGCGGGTGCGGCCGGATGCGGCTTCGGCCGTTCCGCTCGGTGAGCGGACCTGGGCCGTGGTCTGCGATGCCGAATGGCCGTCGGGGGCCGCTGCCGAACTGGCTCCGCGGGAGGTGCTGCGTGGTCAGCTCGCTGCGTTGGAGGGGCTGGGGTTGGTACCTTCGGTAGGGATCGAGCACGAGGTCGTCTTCCGGGACGCTGAGGGGCCGCTTACTTCGCATGGTGTCGACTATGCTTTGGGCGGTACCGAGCGGATGACGCCTCTTTTGGGGGATCTGCGGGTGGCTCTGGATGAGGCCGGGCTCGGGGTCGAAAGTGCTCGTGCCGAGTGTCATCCGGGGCAGTACGAGATCGTGCTGCGTCATCGGGATGCCCTTGCTGCTTGTGATGATGTTCTCCTGCAGCAGCTTCTCGTGCGTCGGGTTGCGGGGCGGCACGGCGTTACCGCGGACTACCTGGCTGCGCCCGAGCCTGGGCAGGGGAGCTCGGGGCATGTGCATCTTTCCCTGTCTGCCGTGGATGGTTCGGAGCCCGATCTGCTGGGCGGGTTTCTGGCCGGTGTTCTTCGGGATGCGCGTTCTTTGAGCGCTGTTTGGGCTCCTACGTGGAACAGCTATGTCCGGTTGCGGACGGCGCCGTTTTCTCCGCGGGAGGTGCGGTGGGGGTATGACGATCGGACCGCTTCGGTCCGGGTGGCTGGGGCGGCTTCCAGTCCTCGGCTGGAGTTCCGGTTTGCCGGTAGTGATGCTCAGCCGCATCTTGTGGTTGCTGCTCTTCTTGCCGCTGGGCGGTTCGGGTTGGAAGAGGATCTTGCTCCGCCGGAGCCGGGGGCTGTGGTCGGTGAGTTGGCGGGTTCGCCTTGGGAGGCTTTGTCTTTGCTGGATCGGGTTGGGGAGTTGCTGGGTTCCGATGTTGCTGGTCAGCTTGGTGCTCTGCTTACCGAGGAGATCGAGGCCGGGTTGGATGCTGTGACCGATTGGCAGCGGCGTCGGGGTTCTCTGCGGTCCTGACGGTGATTCGCCCACCTTCGGTGCCGTAACGACGGTTCGCGCAATGGCGACTCCTGTGGGCGTACCGCGCCGACGGATCGCTGGGAGCCGCGTTGTCGAAAGAGGGCTTGTTCACCAGGATCGGGGCCATTGCCGCCGTTGTCGCCCTGGTTCCGGCCTACCTGGCCGTCGCGGGTGATCGGGAGTGGTGGCCCTTTCCGCTGTCCGTTCCGGGCGTGGCCCAGCCGGTTGCCTCCGGTGCTTCACCTGCCGAGGCGGTTCGGTCCACCGAGCCCCCTCGGTCCGCTCCGGCGGCTGATGGTGTGGCGAGCGGCCTTGCCGACTTCGTTGTCGGCTATTACCGGTCGATGCCGGACACCGCGGCCGGGTGGGCGTTGATCGGGCCGAATCTGCGGGGGCGGGGGCGGGCGAGCTATGACCGGTTTTGGGGGCGGTACAGCAGTGTTGATGTGCTGGCTCAGCCGTCCGTGCGGGATGATCAGGTCACTGTGCGCATTGCGTTGCATCCGCGGGATGGGAGTGCGGCCGTTGTCGAGCGGCATGTGCTTACGGTGATCCGTTATGACGGGGGGCTTCGCATCGATGCCGATGAGTTCCTTGGCCGGGGTTGAAAGCTTTTTGGATTTCCGCAACCCCGAAGCCTGATTGTGACTACGGCCGGCGGTGGTTTGTCAAGGCGGGAAAGCGTGCCTTGACAAACCACC
>NZ_JBFANY010000020.1:64349-188350 GCF_040674975.1 Amycolatopsis sp. NPDC049688 | reverse complement strand
TCCGCCGCGGCCGCCCGATCGCGCTGCCGACCCCGGAAGAGGCCGCGGAGTACCCGTACACCGAAACGCCTTACCACTCACGACTGGCCTCAGCCGACTTCGCTGAACATCGGGGGCAGCGCCTCCGCCAGCCCCATCCGCACCGACTCCACGGGCACCGGAACCGCTCCGGCCCCCGCCATCGGCAACGGCCGGGGCTTCCGGGGCATCCGCGATCCCGAGCCCCCGCCCCGTCCCGGATACACCAGCAGCCCCCGCGCCGGGTCCGGGACCGCGTCGAGCGCCGCCGTCACGACCGGCAACGCGCGGAACGCGTCCCGCCGCTCCTCCGTCGCGAACTCGATCTCCAGCACCACACCCCAGCGGTGCTCGTGCCAAACCCACTGCTCGGCGCCGTTCGTCAGCGCCGCTTCGGTGAGGGCGTCCCCTTGAGCCAGGCGCCACTGCGAAGCCGAATGCTCCCCGTCAAACACCTCGATGGTCAGCCAATGGTCCATATGTCGACATTACCGCCGCCACGACCCCATGGGTGTTGCGTTTCGGGGGCGATGGTGTGAGAGGGTATGCGCTGTGATGCGGATCATCGGGCGCCCTCGCGCGCTGGTCGGGGTCGTTGCCGGTGCTCTTCTGCTCGCCGGGTGCGGGTCGGGCCCCAGCCAGGTCGGTGCCGCCGCCGTCATCGGGGACCACACGATCTCCATCGACCAGGTCCAGGACCTCATCACCAAAGCCGTCCGCGAGCAGCCGTACGCGCAGAAACTGGCCGGTGAGCACAAGCTCGACGTCGTCGGGCGGGCCGTCGTCAGCCAGCTGGTCCTGCACGAGCTCGTCACCCGGGCCGCCGAAAAGCAGGGCATCACGCCCAACTACGCGCAGATCGACGCCCAGCTGGCGAAGGACCCGCTGAACGGCCAGGTTCCCGCGGACGCGAGCAACGAGGCCCAGGCGGTCAGCCAGGTCGTCGCCCGCACGCGTGACCACCGCGAGGAACTGACCGACACCTTCCTGGCGCAGGCGCTGGCCGACAAGGCCGTACCGAACTCCTCGGTCACCTTCGACTACACCTCCATCGGCCTGGTGCCGGACGCCACCACCGGCTCCTCGGTCGAGGGGCCCGCCGCGAAGACCGCCGCCTTCGACCTCGCCAAGCAGTTCGCCGCCGACCCCGCCGCCGCGACCAAGCGGATCGGCGCCGATGTCCAGTACCTGGCCGCGCTGCGGCAGCGGGCCACCCAGATGGGGCAGAGCGCCGAATCGATCCCGCCGCTCGCCGGCGTCGGCGAGGCGCTGCCCGCGGCCCAGGCCGGTGCGCTGGCCGCCGGGCCGCTCTTCGGTTCGCCGGTCGGCTCGACCGTGGTCTTCCCGTTCCCGAACAACCAGGGCGCCTGGTTCGTCGGCGTGGTCCGGCAGCGCACCGACAAGCCCGTCGCCACCGAGCAGGCCCCGGACCTCGACGCCGCCACGAAGACCGCGGCCGGGATGCGGCAGGCGCAGCCGCTGTTCGACGAACTCGGCGTGCGCATCAACAAGCGGTACGGCGTGTGGGACGTCGTCGCCATGACCGTCGTGCCGAACGAGGGCGCCGCGCAGGGCATCGTGCTGTCCCCGGGTGGTTCCGGTCGTACCCAGCAGTGAGCGCGGGTGTCGTCGTAGTCGTCCGCGGGACGACGCTGCCGGGCGCGGCGCTCAAGCTCCTGCGTGACTCCGACGCCGTCTACGCGGCCACGGACGTCGATCCGGCCGCGTTCGGCGTCCCGCCCGTCACCGAGGCACCTTCGCTGGTCGACGTCGTGCTGCTCGCCGGGTCCCGGGACGAGCCGGCGGCGGCGCTGCTGATCGCGACCGGCGCGGAGGTCATCGAGACGCCGGTGCCGCCGCTGGTCGAGGCCGCCGAGGTGATGGACCGGCTCCGCTCGCCGGGCGGCTGCCCGTGGGACGCGGTGCAGACCCACGACTCGCTGCGGCAGTACCTGGTCGAGGAAACCTACGAACTGCTCGACGCCATCGAAGAAGGCGACCGCGAGGCGCTGCGCGAAGAGCTCGGCGACGTCCTGCTGCAGGTGCTCTTCCACGCGCGCATCGCGGCCGAGGACACCGGCGACCCGTTCGGCATCGACGACGTCGCCACGGCGCTGGTCGCGAAGCTGGTCGGGCGGCACCCGAACGTCTTCGCCGGCGACGGCGGCGTGCAGACGGTCGAGCACCAGAACGTCCGGTGGGAAGAGCTGAAGCAGCACGAAAAGCAGCGTCGGTCCATTGTGGACGGCGTGGCGCTCGGCCAGCCGGCGGTCGCGCTGGCGGGCAAGCTGGGGCAGCGTTCCGGGCGCGCGGGCATCCCGCTCGACCTCTTCCCCGAAGGGACCGCGGCCGCCGCCCAGCTGTTCCGCATCGCGGCCACGGCGCGCCGCGCGGGTGCCGATCCCGAGGTCGAGCTGCGGGCGCTGGCGAAGCAGTTCGCGAAGGACATCCGGGCCGCCGAGCAGGCCGCCCGCGACGCCGGGCTCGAGCCGACGACCCTGGAGGCGGACGGCTGGCGGAAGTTCTGGCCGACGCGCCCGGTGTGACGCAGCGCACAATCGGGTGAGAACCGTTCGCGGGCACCCGGCGTCTTGCCTGGTGTGAAGCAGACGTCGCTGGAGGACGCGGACGAGGAGCACCTCGTCCGGCGCACGGCCCGGGGCGACCGCGCGGCGTTCGAGGAGCTCTACCGCCGCACGTCGCCGTGGCTCGCCGTGCGCCTGCGCCGCCGGTGCGCGGACGAGCAGATCGTCGCCGAGGTCATGCAGGAGACGTTCCTGGCGGTGTGGCGGGCCGCGGGATCGTTCGCCGGGGCGGCGACGGGCGGGAGCGCGGTCGGCTGGCTGTGGACGATCGCCGCGCGCCGCCTGGTCGACGCGTTCCGGCGCCGGGCGCACCACGCGCAGCCGCCGCCGGAGGTGGTGCTCGACGTCGCCCCGGTGGCGGCCGCCGAGGACGAGCTGCTCTCGGCGACGATCGGCGACGAGGTCGGGGTCGCGCTGCGCGACCTCGCCCCGGAGCTGCGGGCGGTGCTGCAGGCGATGGTGCTCGACGGGCTGAGCGTCCGCGAGACCGCCGTGCTGCTGGGGCTGCCGGAAGGGACCGTCAAGACCCGGGCCCGGCGGGCGCGGATCGCGATGCGGGAGGCACTGTCATGAACCACGCGCCGGACCGGCTCATCGCCGCGTACGTGGCCGGTGGTGACCTCCCGGGTGACGAACTGTGGGGCCTCGAAGCCCACCTCGAGGCGTGCGCGGTGTGCCGGGCGCGGCTCGCCGAGGTGGCGCCCGTCCGGCCCGTCGTGGACCTCGTCTGGTCGCGGCTGTCGGCCGGGCTGCCCCCGCACCCACCCAGCCCACGCCGCCACCGCCGGTGGCTCGGTACCTGGGTGACGCCGGCGATGGCGCCGTGGCTGGCCATGATCGTGGCGGTCACGGCGGTCGCGCTGCTGCTGGACCAGGTGTGGCGCGTGACCCTCGACGTCACGACGGTGCAGTTGTTCGCCCCGGTGCTGCCGGTGCTCGGCGTCGCGGCGTCGTGGGCGCGGGGGCTCGACCCCGCCTACGAGGTCGTCACCGCGACCCCGCGGGCGGGGCTCTACCTGGTCGTCCGGCGGACGGTGGCGGTGCTCGCCGTCGTCCTGCCGGGGCTGGCGGTCGCCGGGTGGCTGACCGGCACCGCGCCGGCGCTCTGGCTGCTGCCGAGCCTGGCCTGCACCACCGGCACGCTCGCGCTCGGCGGGCTGACCGGGATCACCCGGGCGGCGTACGCGCTGGTCGCCGCCTGGCTGGCGGTCGTCGTCCTGCCGTCGTTCGCCCGGCAGGCGTTTGCGCTCGGCACCGGCGCGCTGCCGGTGTGGGCGGGGATCTTCGCGGTGACCACGGCGGTCGTCGTCCTGCGCGGGTCGGCGTTCACCCGGCTCGGCGCACGTCACTAGGGAGGAAGCATGCGGGCAGTGGGGACCGTCGAGGTCGCACCGGCGAAGTACGCCTGGGAGATCCAGGCGGAAGGGCTGAAGGTGCGGGTGGGGCGGCGGAAGATGGCCGTGGACGGGCTGGACCTGTCCCTCGGCAAGGGCGTCCACGGGCTGCTCGGCCCGAACGGCGCCGGCAAGACGACGCTGATCCGGGCCCTGGCCACGGTGCTCAGCCCGGCTTCGGGCCGGCTGACGCTCCTCGGCACCCCGGCCGGCGCGTCGTCGGGACGGCGTGAGCTGCGGCGCCGGATCGGGTACCTGCCGCAGAACTTCGGGTACTACAAGCGGTTCACGGTCCGCGAGTTCGTCGAGTACCTGGCCTGGCTGAAGGAAATGTCCAAAGAGGACATTCCCGGCGCGGTCCAGCGCGCGGTGGAGCGGGTGGGCCTGGCCGACCGCGCGGACGACCGCCTGAAGACGCTGTCCGGCGGCATGATCCGCCGGGTGGGCATCGCCCAGGCGATCGTCAACGACCCGGAGATCCTCCTGCTCGACGAGCCGACGGCGGGGTTGGACCCGGCCCAGCGGGTCCGGTTCCGCGAGCTGGTCCAGCAGCTGGGCCGCGACTCGTGCGTGCTGATCTCGACGCACCTGGTCGAAGACGTGGCGACGGCGTGCCAGGACGTGGTGCTGTTCGCCGAGGGCAAGCTCGTGTTCCAGGGGACGCCGGGGCAGCTGGCCGAGGCGGGCACCCCGGAAGACGTGGGCGACAGCCCGATCGAGCGGGGCTATTCGGCGCTGCTGAACCACGAGCGGGGCGGGAGGTCGTGGTGATCTTCCGCATCGAACTCCGGCGCTCCATCGCGCCTTGGGCCGCGCTCGCCCTGCTCGCCTTCGCGCTCGGCTTCCTCTTCCTGCTCACCGGCCCCTGGTGGAAGATCCCCGCCCCGTGGACCGCGCAGACCACCACGACCGCCCTCTGGGTGCGGTTCCTTCTCCAGTTCCTCTGGCCCGTCGTGGTCGGGGCCGGGGCGATCCAGGGCATGCGCGACAGCCGGTCCGGCATGACCGAACTGCTCGCCACCACCCCGCGCCCGCCCTGGCAGCGGGCCCTGCGGCTCGCCGGCGCCGTCGGGGCGCTCACCGCGCTGGCCTACCTGCTCGTCTTCGGGGTCGGCCTCGGTGAAGTCCTCGCCCACCGCGGTTTCGTTTCGCCCGCCTTCGTCCCCGTCCTGCTGGTCGGGGTGCTCGGCGTCGTGGCCGGGGGCTGGGCGGGGATGGCCGTCGGACGGCTGCTCCCGCACCCGCTCACCGCGCCCGGCCTCGCCGTGCTGGCCCTCGTCGGGACCACCCTCTGCTGGATGTCGCTCGAACCGGATCTGGACGCCGTCCTGCCGCGGCGGCTCGGCCCGCTCGCTCCCGCGCTCGCCGAGCCACGCGGGTCCATGGTGACCACCGCCGGGTCGCTCGACGTCGGGCAGGCCGTGTGGTTCGGCGGCCTCGCCGTCACCGCGTTCCTGTTGCTGTCGGCCGGTTCCACGCGGGCGCGGCTGCTGGGGCTGCTTCCGCTCGTCGCCGGGGTCGCCGTCGCGCTGCCGCTGTTCCCCGCGGTTCCCGAAGCGGCCTTCGCCGCCGACAGCCACGCCGCCCGGAAGGTCTGCGACGGGCCCGTCTGCGTGGCGGAACTCCACCGCGACCGGCTGGCCGCGCTGGCCGGCCCGGCCCGCGAAGCGCTCGCCATGCTGGCGAAGGTGCCCGGAGCACCGACGCGGGTCGAGGAACAGGTTGCGCCGGACTCGGTCACCGAGCCCGCCCGGCGCGACCCGGACGTCGTCTACCTCGACTTCCAGCGCAACGACGAACTGCTCACCGCGGACGCCGCCGACCTGCGCGTCGCGGTGCTCTCCGGGGCTGGGGTGCCGTCCTGCGAACGGCCGAGCACCCCCAGCGTGTCCGACACGGGTGCCCGGATGATCGCGGCGGCCTCCTTCACCGGTGAGCTGAAACTGCTGCCCGAATACGCCGGTCGATGGTTCAAAGCTCAGCTCGGCCCGGTCGAGCAGGCGTGGGAGAAGTTCCGTGCCCTGCCCGGCGACGTCCGGTTCGCGCGGATCGTCGCCCTGCGCCAGGTGCTGCTGACCTGCCAGGGCGATCCGCTCGACACGCTGGTGCCGGGAGCCCTCCGATGAGAGGTCTGACGTTGTACGCGCGGTCGCGGCAGGTGCCGGCCGCCTTCGCCGCCCTGCTCGCCGTGACGGCCGTGGTGTGGCTCCCGGGCCGGGACTCCTGGAACGCGATCCTGGCCTCGCTGGCCCTGACCGCCGGGGTCGCGGTGACGGCGACCGGGCTCAGCGGCCAGGACGCCGACCTCGACCGGATCGCCGCCCGGCCGTGGCCGGTCCGGCGGTTCGCGCACCTGGCGCTGCTCGCCGTCGCGGCCGGTGCGCTGGTGCTGGGCGTGCAGGAACTGGGCTCGTCCACGGTCGCACTGACGGTCGTCGTGCGTGACGCCGCCGGTTTGGCGGGGCTGGCCGGTCTCGCCGTCACGGCGGCCGGCGGGCACTTCGGCTGGACGCTGCCGCTGGCCTGGTGCGCGATCAGCCCGTTCGTCCCGGACGACGCTTCGACGGCGAGCCGGGTCGCGGCGTGGCTGCTGCAGCCCCCGGGAACGGCGGCCGCCACCTGGACCGCGGTGGTCCTGGCGGTGACGGGCGCGGTGGCCTACACCGGCTGGGGCGGCCGCCGTTGATCCCCGGTCAGACGTTGCGGATGTTCAGCACCAGTTCGTAGGGGTCCTGGTCCCAGGCCTCGACCCCGAAGGCGAGGATGCGTTCCGGGCGGATGCGGATCAGGGCGTCGTCGAAGTGGTCCTTCGGGACGTGCTCGTAGTGCTTCTCCGGGAAGTCGACGCCGACCAGCGCTTCGGCGTGGCCCCGGATCTCCAGGCACCGCACCCGCCACGGGTTCGTCGAGGGGACGTCGTCGACGACGAACGCGACCCGGCCGTTCGCCTCGACGTTGCGGTACTTCCTGCTGTCGCGCAGCTTGCGCCCGGTCACGTCGATGCTCTTCTCGTCCGGGTTGTACCGGAAACCGACCGGATTCACCTGGAGGGTCCCGTTCGGCTGCTGGGTCGCGAGGCGGCCGATCCGCTGGGCGGCGAGGTAGGCGATCTCTGCTTCGGTGAACATTCACGAAGTGTCGAACTTCAAGTTCCCTTGAAGTCAAGCACCAGCGAGGCGAACCGCGCGCCGATCCGGCGGTGGGCCGCCGGGCACGGGTGGAGGTCGTCCGGCAGCGGGAGGTCCGCGAAGTCCGGTTTGCCGTAAAGGTTCCGGCCGTCCAGGTAGCTCAGGTGGGGGTCCGACGCCTGCCGTTGCGCGACGATCCGGGCCAGCTCCGCCCGGATGACCTCCAGCGTCAGCTTGCCCGCCGCGACGTCGGCGGGGTTGCCGGTCGCGCGGAACCGGACCTCGCCCCGGGCGAGCGCCTCGTGGTCGAAGTCGCCCGGCCCCGGCGTCCGCTCGTGGATCGGGCAGTACAGCGGCGAGACGACCACGAGCGGGGTGTCCGGGTGCCCGTCGCGGATCGTGTCGAGGAACCCGTGCACCGCGGGCCCGAACGCGCGCAGCCGCATCAGGTCGGCGTTGACCACGTTGATGCCGAGCTTGACGCTGACCAGGTCGGCCGGGGTGTCGCGCAGGGCCCGCGCGGTGAACGGGTCGAGCAGCGCGTTGCCGCTGAAGCCGAGGTTCACCAGGTCGACGCCGGCCGCGGTGGCGGCGAGCGCGGGCCACGTCGTGGCGGGGCTCGCGGCGTTCGAGCCGTGGCTGATCGAGCTGCCGTGGTGCAGCCAGACGCGCCGGCCGGGCACGGCCTCGGCCGGCGCGTCGGCGCGCAGGGCGACCAGCTCGGTGATTTCGTTGTGCGGCAACCAGATCTCGACGTCCTTGGGCTGGGCGCCCAGCCCGGCGAACCGGACCACGCCGGGGGAACCTTCCGCGAGCGAGGACGTCCCGGTCGCCATGTCCACGGTCAGGGTGCGGCCGCCGGCCACGCTCGCCTGCGCGGTGAGTTCACCGTCGACCAGCAGGTCGTAGACGCCGTCCGGTCGCGGCGGGGCACCGGGGTACACCTGCTTGGTCGGCAGCGTCTCCAGCTCGACGACGTCGGCCCGGGTCCGGAACCGCAGCCGCACGCCCGCGGGCTGCGCCTCGGCCATGGCCAGCCGCGGGTCCGTGTTCTGGGCTCGTGCCCGGGCCGGCAGCCGGTGCGGCGCCAGGCCGCGCGCGGTGCGTTCGAGTTCGAGGGCACCGCGGACGAGTTCGGCGGTGAGGGGAATGTCGATCACGACCGTGGCCAATCCTGCAGGAGGGTGTCGAGGGCGGCGAGGATGCGGACCCAGCTATCGGGCGCGGCGGGGGAGCTGTGGTCGAACCCGCCCTGGGCTTCGAGGCTGACGAACCCGTGGAAGACGCTGCCCAGCAGCCGCACGGCGTGCGTTTCGTCCGGGCCCGTCAGGTCGTAGCCGCGGAGGATCGCGCGCATCATTTCCGCGTGCCGGGGGCCGGCGCTCGCGGCGGCGGTCTCCGGATCGAGCCGCAGCTGCGCGGCGGCGTACCGGCCGGGGTGCTCGCGGGCGTAGTCGCGGTAGACGTCGGCGAACGCGACGAGCGCATCCCGTCCGGCCCGCCCCGCGAGCGCGGCGGCGGCCCGGCCGGCGAGCTCGTCGAGGGCCAGCAGCGCGACCTTCGTCCGCAGGTCGTGGGCGTTCTTGACGTGGGAATACAGGCTGGCGACCTGGACGCCGAGCCGCCGGGCCAGCTCCGACGGCGTCAGCCGGTCGAAGCCCGCCTCGTCGGCCAGCTCCGCGCCGGCGTGGACCACGCGCTCCGTGGTCAGCCCTGCTCGAACCATCATCCTTCTCCCGTTTGCCTAAAGCCAGAGTAGAGCAACCTAAAGGCTTTAGGCAAATGGGGGTCAGGAGAACAGCGCGTCCGCCCAGCTCGACTCGCGGGTCACGCCCGGCGGAACCGCGAAGTGCGCCGACCCGGTGTGCTGGACGTACTCCATCATCGCGTCCTTCGACGACAGCGCCTGCTGCATCGGCACGTACTGCTTGCGGGTGTCGCGGTTGAACGCCAGGAAGAACAGCCCCGCTTCGAGGTGCCCGACGCCGTCGGAACCGTCGACGAAGTTGTAGCCGCGGCGCAGGATCCGCACGCCGTTGAGCGCCTGGTGGGAGGCCAGCCGGACGTGGGCGTCCGCCGGGATCAGCTTCTCGCCGCCCGCGCCGCCGACGTCGAGGTCCAGCTCGTCGAACTCCGCGGTCTGGCCCAGCGGGGCACCGGTGCCCTTCGTGCGGCCGATGATCTTCTCCTGGCCGTCGAGGGTCTCGCGGTCCCACGTCTCGATGTGCATCCGGATCCGGCGTGCCACCAGGTACGAGCCGCCCGCCATCCACGTCTGGCCGTCGGCCGCGGTGGCCCACACCTGGTCGGCCAGCACGTCGGGTTCCTCGGCCTTGATGTTGTTCGTGCCGTCCTTGAAGCCGAACAGGTTCCGCGGCGTCTGCTGCTCACGAGACGTCGACGAACTGCGGCCGAACCCCAGCTGCGACCAGCGGACCTCGGTGACGCCGAAGCCGAGCCGCACCAGGTTGCGGACCGCGTGCACCGCCACCTGCGGGTCGTCCGCGCAGGCCTGGATGCACAGGTCGCCGCCGCTGCGGGCCGGGTCGAGCTTGTCCTTCGGGAACAGCGGCAGGTCGATCAGCTGCGGCGGGCGCTTGCCCGCCAGGCCGAACCGGCCGTCGAACAGCGACGGCCCGAAGCCGATGGTGAGCGTCAGGTTCGACGGCGGCAGGTCGAGCGCCTCACCGGTGTCGCCGGGCGGGGCGTACGCGCCGCTGCCGACCGCGCCGTTCGCCACGACCTCCTGGCCCGCCGTCATCCGGCGGGCCGCGTCGGTCCACGTCTTGAGCAGGGCCCGCAGCTTCTCGCGGTCCTTCGTCGTGACGTCGAGGGCCGCGAAGTGCAGGTTCGCCTGCGCCGGGGTGACGATGCCGGCCTGGTGTTCGCCGTGGAAGTCGACGGTGTTCGTCGACGCCTCGGCGTTGCCGCTCGTCGCCTTGTCGATCCCGATGCCGGCGGCCGCGCCCGCCCCGGCGAGCGCGACACCCGCGCCCGCCAGGCCGAAGAGCTTCCGCCGCGAGACGCGAGTGCCCTCCGCTTGCCTGCCCTCTGTCGGCGTCACTTCGACACAACCTCCGCAACCTTGCTCAGCGGTTCGCTCAGCGCGTCGACGGCCGAGGCGAACTCCTTGACCTGGTCCTGGGAAAGGTCGGTGTAGAGCTTGAAACCGTCGCCGGCGCGCTGCTTGTCGAGCAGGCCCTGGACGTTCGCGAACTCCTTGTCCAAAGTGGACACCAGAGCGGCGTCCTTGGCCTGCAGGATCGGCCGCAGCGAGGTGATCGCGCCCTTCGAACCGTCCACGTTGGCCTGGAAGTCCCAGAGGTCGGTGTGCGAGAAGGCTTCTTCCTCGCCGGTGATCTTGCCGGTCGCGACCTCGTCGAGCAGGCCCTTGGCGCCGTTCGCGAGGTCCAAAGCGGACAGTTCGAGGGTCTTCGTCTTGGTGACCAGGTCCTTGACGTCGGTCACCAGCTTGTCGGCGATCTGGGCGCTGTCGGGCTGCAGGCCGGTCTTGAACAGGTCCTTCTCCAGCCGGTGGAAGCCGGTGAACTGCTGGTTGGGCTCGAGGTCGGCCTCGCGGACGTCGATGGCCGGGTCGAGGTCGCCGAACTTCTCGGCAACCGGCTCGATCCGCTCGTAGTAGGTGCGGGTGCGGGCGTACGCGGCCTTCGCCTCGTCGACCTTGCCGGCCTTCACGAGGTCGGCGAACTTCACCGTCTCGTCCTGCAGCGCGGAGGTGTTGTTCGCGATGTAGTCCGCGTAGCTCTTGGTGGCCTGCGCCTTCTGGGCGTTGCTGTCGTTCTGCTTCGCGACGCCGCCGGTGACGGTGAAGTCGCCGCGGATGCCGGTGCCGGCCATGCCCGGCTTGCACGCGGTCTGGTACTTGCCGGCGTCGGCGACCTCGACGATCAGCCGCCGGTTCAGCCCGGGCGCGATGTTCTCGACCTCGCCCATGATCCGGTCGCCCTCGGCGTAGAGGTAGAACTCGGTGACCTTGCTGCCCTTGTTGGTGATCTCGAAGGTCAGGTTGCCCGCGTTCGCCGTCGTGGCGGAGACCTCGCACGCGGTGTCGGACGCGGCGACCTTGATCGGGCCGCCCGCCGCGGTGCCCGCGGTGTCGCTCTTGCTGTCGCACGCGGCCAGCGTCACCAGCACGGCGGCGCCGGCCAGTACGGCCAGCGAGGGGGTCTTGCGCACGGTCACTCCTTCGAGGCGGCCGCGGCGGCGGGTGCCGGCGCGGTCTTCTTGCTGGGCTTGAGGAACAGCGGCAGCACGACGGCGACGTAGGCGACCCAGGCGATGGCCTGGAGCACGGTCGTCTGCTGCGAGTAGTTGAAGATGCCCTTCAGCAGGGCGCCGTACCAGGACGTCTCGGGCAGCGTGCCCGACGCGTCGAAGGCCAGGGTGTGGATGCCCGGGAGGAACGCGGCCTCCTGCAGGTCGTGGAGGCCGTAGCCGAGCACGCCCGCGGCGACGAACACCAGCAGGACGCCGGTGATCGTGAAGAACCTGCCCAGGTTGAACCGCACCGCGCCCCGGTAGAGCAACCAGGCGAGCACGACCGCGGCCGCGATGCCGGCGGCGAACCCGATCAGCGGCTGCACGGTGTCCGACTGCGCGGCCTGGACGGTCGAGTAGAAGAACACCGCGGTTTCCAGGCCCTCGCGCCCGACCGCGAGGAACGACAGCAGCAGCACGGCCGCCGGGCCGACGTCCAGGGCGTCGTCCATCTTGCCGCGCAGTTCGGCGGCGATGCTCTTCGACGCCTTGCGCATCCAGAAGATCATCGCGGTCACGAACACGACGGCGACGATCGACAGGCTCCCGCCGAGCAGCTCCTGGTGCTCGAAGGACAGCTGGGCGGTCGTGTAGGTGAGGACCGCGCCGACGGCGACCGACAGCAGCACCGCGGCGCCGACGCCGGGCCAGACCCAGCGCAGGGCGTGCCGCCGCCCGGTCTTCACCAGGAAGGCCACCAGGATGCTGACGACCAGCGCGGCTTCCAGGCCTTCGCGCAGCCCGATCAGCGCGCTCGAGAACAACACCGGTCCGCCTCCCTGAGTTTCTGCTTCCGAGATGGTTTTAGGTAAGGCTCACCTGTAAGTCCAGTGGGCGCCCGCTCGACTGAAACGAGGCAACCGGACAATCCGGGCATCAATCCGAAGTTAGGTTAGGGTAACCGCAGGTCAGGGGCCTGCGCGTCGACTCGATAACGAATTCTGTGATTTCGCAGGCAGTGGGCCTGGGTTTACCGTCTGCTTGCCTGGTCAGGCGTCTGGGGGACCCCCCTTGAGTGGCTCCGTAACCTGTTCGGGTGGCCGATACCGCTCAGCCGACCGTCACGCCTCCGTCGCCGCCTTCGGGCGGCCCGCCCAGGCGGTACGTCGGCCGGATCGCCCTCGCGCTGGCCCTGGTGGCCACCGGCGTGGTCCTCCTGGTGACCATCGGGGTCCGGAACCCGGATGCCCCGGTCGCGTCGCCGCCGGTCCAGCCGGCGCTCGCGATCCCCGAGCAGCGGCCGCAGCCGGGCGCCGAAGCGCCGCGGGCCGGGCTCGCCGCGCCGGTCGACCGGCCGCAGGTGTCCGACCGCGCCGAGCTGGACGCGTGGGCGGCCCGCGTCGCGGACAAGACGCACGTCCCGGCGCGCGTGCTCTCGGCGTACGGCCGGGCGGAAATGTGGATGCAGCGCCAGAAGCCGACGTGCCACCTCTCGTGGGCGACCCTGGCCGGCATCGGCCGCGTCGAGACCGAGCGCGCGGGCTTCGACCTCGCGGCGATCCGCGCGGACGGCCGGGTGGCGACGCCGGTGGTCGGCCCGCCGCTCGACGGCTCCCCGGGTGTCGCGGCGGTGCACGATTCCGACGGCGGCAAACTCGACGGCGACAGGTCGTGGGACCACCTGATCGGCCCGATGCAGTTCCTGCCGTCGACGTGGAAGAAGTACCAGGAGCGCGCGAACGGCGACGGCGGCACGCCGGACCCGCAGAACATCGACGACGCGGCCTTCACGGCGGCGCGCTTCCTGTGTTCCGGCGGCGACGACCTGGGTACCCCGGCCGGCTGGTGGCGGGCGATCCTGTTCTACAACCAGGCCCTGCCGTACGGCCAGGACGTCTTCAGCGCGGCGGACGCCTACGCCGAGGCGAGCGTCAGTCCTTGACGGCGATGACGTCGTAGTGGTCCGGGCCGGCGCCTTCCACGAGTTCGCCGACCCGTCGCACGGCAGCCGTGATGGCGGCGTTCCCGCGGGTGGCGGCGCGCAGTGCCGCCTGGTCGGTCCAGCGCATCTGGTTGATCACGCGCGTGCCGTCGTGGCTGCGGAGCAGGTGCATCGACAGCAGGCCCGGCAGTTCGGCGGGATCGGCCGCCTCGCGGATGCAGTCGATGAGGGCCTGCTGGTTCTCGGGGCGCACGGTGAAGACGTTGACGGCGAGCAGGCCGTCGGCGGCCGGGATGATGTTCACGGGCAGCTCCTCTCGGTTCCCCGCCGAGGCTAGAGCCGAAAAAGTGCCGCGGATGTAACACTTACCGGGTGACGCGGAGCCCGAGACGCGCGGACGCGCGAGCCAACGACGAGCGGATCCTGCTGGCCGCCGCGCGGGTCCTCGCCGAGGATCCCGGGGCCACGATCCAGCGCATCGCCGACGAGGCGGGCGTCGTGCGGCTGACCGTGTACCGGCGGTACCCCGGGCGCGACGCGCTGCGGCGCGCGATCTTCGAAGCCGCCGCGGCCGAGGCGACCGCCGTCATCCCGGACGACACGGAAGACCCGGTGGCAAGCCTGCGCGAGCTGATCGTCGCGATGGCCGCGCTCGTGCGGCGGTATCCGCTGCTCGTCACGGACCCGGCGCCCCGGCCGCACCAGGCGCCCGGGATCCGGGCCATGCGGCGGGCCGTGCTCGGGCTGGTGGAGCGCGGCCAGGAGCTCGGCGTCCTGCGGGCGGATCTGCCGGCCGACCTGTTGCCGCGGGCGATCGTCGGCACGCTGCGGATGCTCCCGCCCGGCTCCGGCGTCGGCGGGGCGCAGGTGGCGGATCTGCTGCTGGACGGGTTCAGAGCTCGCGGTCGGCGACGAACGGTGTGACGGCCATCAGCACCAGCAGCAGCAGTCCGGCGTACGCACCCAGCGTGACGAAGATCGACATCGTGGTTCCTCCCTGTTCGGTCTGGAACCAGCTTCGCCGGAGAAGGGGGCCGGGGACATCGGTCGAGGGGCCCGGCCGGGTCGGCCGAACGGCTGAGGCGTCCCGGGCCGTTCGGCCCTGGTCAGGGTTCGCGCAGCGCGATGTGGGCCTTGACCTCGCTGATCGCCTCGAGGTACTCCGGCACCGGGTTCATCGCCGACGCCATCCGCATCTGCGCCAGCGCCTCGACGAACCGGCCGAGCCGCTGCAGCGTCCGGCCCAGGATGAACCGCGCGTAGTGGTCCGTCGGGTCGAGCTCCAGCACCCGGGTGAACGCCTCCTCGGCGCGCCGCAACTGAGCGGAGTGGAAGTACGCGCGCCCGGCCAGCAGGTGCACCGACGGCTTGTCCGTTTCGGATTCCAGCAGGGGCTGCAACGCCTTCAGCGCGTCCAGCGGGCGACGGCGGCCGACCAGGTCTTCGGCCAGTCGGAAGGCATGGAACCGCGACTCCTCGGGAGGCTGCGAAGCAGCTGCGGCGTCCGTCATGGTCACTCCCACGTTACCCCGGGGGAGGGGGTTGCACACGCCTCCGAACGGGACGTGATGGACTGTGCCGCCATGAGCAGCCCGTACCGGGGCCTGGCGCCCTACCTGTACTACGCCGACGCCACCGCGGCGCTCGCCTGGCTGACCAGGGTCTTCGGCTTCACCGAAGAGGTCCGGTTCTGCGACGGCGCCGGCGAGGTGTTCCAGGCGACGCTGCGGGCGGGCGAAGCGCGGATCCAGCTCGCCGGCGTCGGGCCGGACTACTGGCAGGCCAAGGGCGTCGACGGGCCGGTCGGCCAGCTCAACATCGTCTACGTCGACGACGTGGACGAAACGTACGCGCGGGTCGAGGCCGCCCTCGGGGACGAGTGCGAGCTGGAGCCGCCGCAGGATCAGCCCTACGGTGCCCGGGTGTTCACCGTCGCCGATCTCGGGGGAAACAGCTGGACGTTCTGGCAGCAGACGTCCGAGACCGTCGAGCTGCCGCCGGGCTGGCAGGCGGTCCGCGCGGGCGGTGAGTCCTCCAACGGGTGACGTGCGGCGACGGCTAGGCTGGGCGCGTTACCGCAGGCAGGAATGACGCACCGAGGAGCATGGCGTGGCTCTCATCGAGCAGGTAGGCGCGCGCGAGATTCTGGACTCGCGCGGCAACCCGACGGTCGAGGTGGAGGTGGCTCTCGACGACGGCACCCTGGCGCGGGCCGCGGTCCCGTCGGGGGCGTCGACCGGTGAGCACGAAGCGGTCGAGCTGCGTGACGGCGACACCGGCCGCTACAACGGCAAGGGCGTCGAGCGCGCGGTCGCCGCGGTGCTCGACGAGATCGGCCCGGAGATGGTCGGCATCGAGGCCGTCGACCAGCGGATCGTCGACCAGAAGCTGGTCGACCTCGACGGCACGCCGGCGAAGTCCCGCCTCGGCGCGAACGCCATCCTCGGCGTCTCGCTGGCCGTCGCGAAGGCCGCCGCCGAGTCGGCCGAGCTGGAGCTGTTCCGCTACCTGGGCGGCCCGAACGCGCACGTGCTGCCGGTGCCGATGCTGAACATCCTCAACGGCGGTTCGCACGCGGACAGCAACGTCGACGTGCAGGAGTTCATGATCGCGCCGATCGGCGCGGAGACCTTCCGCGAGGCCCTGCGCTGGGGCGCCGAGGTCTACCACTCGCTGAAGTCGGTGCTGAAGGGCCGCGGCCTCTCGACCGGTCTCGGCGACGAAGGCGGCTTCGCGCCGAACCTGGCGAACAACCGCGAGGCGCTCGACCTGATCCTGCAGGCCATCGAGAAGGCCGGTTACACCCCGGGCCGCGATGTCGCGCTGGCCCTCGACGTCGCCGCGACGGAGTTCTTCGCCGACGGCGCGTACACCTTCGAAGGCAGCAAGAAGAGCGCCGAGCAGATGTCGGCCTACTACGCCGAACTGCTGCGCGACTACCCGCTCGTGTCCATCGAGGACCCGCTGAGCGAGGACGACTGGGACGGCTGGGTCACCCTGACCGCCGAGGTCGGCGAGAAGGTCCAGATCGTCGGCGACGACCTGTTCGTCACCAACCCGGACCGCCTGGAGGAGGGCATCACCCGCCGCGCCGCCAACGCGCTGCTGGTGAAGGTCAACCAGATCGGCACCCTGTCCGAGACGCTCGACGCGATCTCGCTGGCCACGTCGTTCGGCTACAAGTCGATGATGAGCCACCGCTCGGGCGAGACCGAGGACACGTTCATCGCGGACCTGGCGGTCGCCACCGGCGTCGGCCAGATCAAGACCGGCGCCCCGGCCCGCGGCGAGCGGATCGCCAAGTACAACCAGCTGCTGCGCATCGAGGAGACCCTCGGTGACGCCGCCCGGTACGCCGGCGAGCTGGCCTTCCCGCGGTTCACCGCCGAGGCCTGATGGCGGACCGGGGGAGGACGCGCGGCCGCCGCGGCGGCGGGGCAGCACGGGTCGGCGGACCCGCGCGGACCCGCCGTCCCGAGGCCGGTCGTGCGGGGAGCCCGGGATCCCGGTCGCCCCGCACGGACGGCACGACGGCGGCGCGGCGCCGCACCGGCGACGCGGAGACCACCAGGGCCCGGCTGCGCCGGGGCTTGGCGGCGAAGCGCGCGTCGGGCGCGGCGAAGGTGCTCGGCATGTCCACCACCCGCCGCGCGGCGGTGGTGGCGATCGTGGTGTGCGCGCTGGCGTTCACCATCGCCGTGCCCCTGCGCACCTACCTCTCCCAGCGGACCGAGGTCCGCGAACAGCAGGCGCAGCAGGCACAGCTGCAGCAGGAGGTCGCTCAGCTCCAGGGCCGCAAGGCGGAGCTGAGCGACCCGGCGCAGATCGAGGCCGAAGCCCGGCGGCGGCTGCGGTACGTCAAGCCGGGCGAGACGCCGTACATCGTCCAGCTGCCGGAGGACAAGGCCCCGGACGCGGCCCCGCCGGCCGGGCAGCAGCCCGCCGTGGGCAGCTCCTGGTACGAGAACCTGTGGAACCAGGTCTCTTCGGGGTGACTGCGGGCACGCTCTAACCTGGACCGCGTGAACAGCACGCAGCAGCACCGGTTCGAGCCCGTCACCGACGCCGACCGCGAGATCATCGCGGAGCAGCTCGGACGGCCGCCGCGGGCCCTGCGCGCGATCGCCGCGCGGTGCCCGAGCGGGCATCCCTCCGTGGTGCAGACCAGCCCGCGGCTGGAGAACGGGACGCCGTTCCCGACGCTCTACTACCTCACCTGCCCGAAGCTGAACTCGATGATCGGCACCATCGAGGCGTCCGGGATCATGAAGGAGATGACCGAGCGGCTCACCACCGATCCCGAGCTCGCCGCGCAGTACCAGCGCACGCACGAGACGTACCTCGCCGAGCGGGACGCGATCGAGCCGCTCGGCCACCAGGTGACCGCGGGCGGGATGCCCGGCCGGGTCAAGTGCCTGCACGTGCACGTCGCCCACGCCCTGGCCGTCGGCCCGGGCGTGAATCCGTTCGGTGACGAGACGCTCGCCATGCTTAAGGCCAACGGGTGGCCCTCGGGAGACTGCGCCGCGTAACGCTCGCGCGTGGTGAACAGATAACTGGTCTGGGTGAGCGAAAACCCCGATTCGGGTCTTTCGACGGGGTGAAACCTCGCCTCGGGTACGGCAGGCTGTGTCCCGAGGGTGGCGACCGATCCGGCCAGGAGGGCTTTGCGTCATGCGTGTGCGGCGGCTGCCAGACGCAGTCGGGAGCTACACCCGGAGGTTCGGGATCCGCCACCGCACCGCGTACCCCCTGATCACCGGCATCCTCGCGGTGATCCCGGCGCTGGTCGCCGGCGGCGGCACGCTCGGCTGGCTCGGCGGGAGCGGTGAGCACACCCGCGACGCCGCGCTCGGCCAGGGCTACGACCCCGGCCACGCCGCCATCCAGCAGATCGCCGTCGACGGCACCCTGCCCGGCGCGCCCACCCCGATGCCCCTGCCGGCCTACGAGCTGCCCGACGGCCCGCTCGGCATCCCGGCCACCGCGCTCAAGGCGTACCACGACGCCGCCGACATCCTGGGCCGCGAGCAGCCCGCGTGCCACATCGACTGGGCCCTGATCGCCAGCATCGGCCGGATCGAGTCCAACCACGCGCGCGGCGGGTACGTCGACGCCTTCGGGACCACCCGCGAGCCGATCCTCGGCCCCCAGCTCAACGGCCAGGGCGGGTTCGCCGCGATCCCGGACACCGACCACGGCGAGCTCGACACGGACCCGGTGTGGGACCGCGCGGTCGGCCCGACCCAGTTCATCCCGGCGACCTGGCGGGCGTACGCCTCCGACGGCAACGGCGACGGCAAGGCCGACCCGAACAACATCTTCGACGCGGCCCTGGCCACCGGCCGCTACCTCTGCTCCGGCGGGTTCGACCTGGCGAAGGCCGACCAGCTGCGCGGGGCGATCTACCGGTACAACAACTCCGACACGTACGTGAACACGGTGATCCTCTGGGCGGACGCCTACCGCAACGGGATCCTGCAGGTGCCGGACAGCACGGTGCCGATCGGCGCGCCGAACGCGGCCGCGGCCCCGCCCCCGCCGGCGATCCCGCCGCCGCCCGTTCCGACGACCACTTCTTCGCCGCCGCCGACGACGACGGGCACTTCGAAGCCGCCGACCTCCCCGGAGCCGCCGTCGTGCACCAAGCCGCCGACGACCACGACGGCCGACCCGACGACGATCACGAGCTTCACGACCGTGCCGCCCCCGACCAACACCACGGGCGACACCACCACGCCGACGAAGACCACGCCGCCCGAACCGACGTGCGGGCAGATCGTCACGTCGGTGCCCACGTCGGTCGTCCTGATCACGACCACGCCGCCGACGCCTACGAGCTGACGCACCCGGGCCGGTTAGGGTGATCGCATGCCTCGTGTTGCCGCGATCGACTGTGGGACCAACTCCATCCGCCTGCTCGTCGCCGAGCTGACGCCGCGCCACGACGGCACGGTCGACCTGCGCGACCTGCACCGCGAGATGCGGATCGTCCGGCTCGGCCAAGGCGTCGACGCCACCGGCGAGCTGGCCCCCGAGGCGCTCGAACGCACCCGGGCCGCGCTGGCCGACTACACGATCGCCGCCCGGCGCAAGGGCGTGGAGAAGGTGCGCATGGTGGCCACTTCGGCCACTCGCGACGCCAAGAACCGCGACGACTTCTTCCGCATGACGCGGGAAACCCTCGGCGTCGAGGCCGAAGTGATCAGCGGCGACGAGGAAGCGCGGCTGTCCTTCACCGGCGCGGTCGGGGAGCAGGACCCGGACGACGGCCCGTTCGTGGTGGCCGACGTCGGCGGCGGCTCGACCGAGCTGGTCCTCGGCACCTGGGACGGCCGGCAGGCCGAGGTGCTCGCGGCGAAGTCCGTCGACATCGGCTGCGTCCGCATCACCGAGCGCGCGCTCAAGAGCGACCCGCCGACCGCGGACGAGATCGCGGCGGCCCGCGACCTGGCCGGCAAGGTCCTCACCGAGGCGTTCGACGTCGTCGACGTCGCCCGCGCGAAGACGTGGGTGGGGGTCGCCGGCACGGTGACCACGCTGTCGGCGATCGCGCTCGGCCTGCCCGAGTACGACAGCGACCGCGTGCACCTGTCCACCTTGACCCCGGCGGACATCGACCGCCTGGCGACCGACCTGCTGCAGAGCGACCACGCCACCCGCGCCGCCAACCCGGTGATCCACCCGGGCCGCGTGGACGTGATCGGCGGCGGCGCGGTAGTGGTCCAGACCCTCGCCGAGCAGCTCGCGGCCCGCGGCGGCCCGACGGAACTGGTGGTCAGCGAACACGACATCCTCGACGGCATCGCCCTGTCGCTGGCCTGACCGGCTCCCCGCGCCCGCTCGTTCGCCTGACCGACCGTTCGGCCGCCCCAAAGGGCTTGTGCCACAACGGAACCCTGGGTGAGCGGGCGATGACCAGCTGTCCGCGCTGGTCCGTCCGGAGCATCCGGTTTGCTACCTTGGTTGTGCTCCAACCAGGTGGTCCTGACGGTCGTCACTGATTTGCAACACCGCAGTCCTGTGATCAGCTTCACCGCCCCCGATAGCGTGCGTCTCACCTTTCGGGCAGACGGAGATGGAGGGGATCATGCGTCGTTCGCGCAGGCTCTGGGGACCCACGGTGGTGATGACCTCGCTGGCGCTCGCGCTCACCGCGTGCGGCGGTGGCTCGGGCAGCTCCACCGGCGCCGGCGGGACGGATCCGGACGGCACCGTCAGCGTCTACGGCACCGAACCGCAGAACGCGCTGGTCCCGAGCAACATCAACGACCTCGGCGGCACCAAGGCGATCCAGCCGATGTTCGCCACGCTCGTCGGCTTCAAGGGCGCGGACGCGCAGCCCTTCAACCTGATGGCGGACTCGATCACCACGACCGACTCCAAGGTCTACGACATCAAGATCAAGCAGGGCTGGAAGTTCCACGACGGCACCGAGGTGAAGGCGCACAACTTCATCGACGCCTGGAACTACGGCGCCTACGGCCCGAACGGCCAGCTCAACACCGACTTCTACTCGAACATCCAGGGTTACGCCGACGTCCACCCCGAGGACAAGAACGCCAAGCCGGCCACGGACAAGATGTCCGGGCTGGTCGCGAAGGGCGACTACGAGTTCCAGGTGACGCTCACCGCGCCGTTCTCCGTCTTCGACATCAAGGTCGGCTACCAGGCCTTCGCGCCGCTGCCGGACTCGTTCTTCAAGGACCCCAAGGCGTTCGAGCAGCACCCGATCGGCAACGGCCCGCTGAAGTTCGTCTCGCGGACGCCCAACCAGGACATCAAGCTCACCCGGTTCGACGACTACAAGGGTGACGACAAGGTCAAGTTCAAGAACCTCGACATCAAGATCTACTCCAGCCAGGAGACCGCCTACCAGGACCTGCTGAGCGGGCGGCTCGACTTCATGGAGGCGCTGCCGCCGTCGGCGGTCGCGGGCGGGAAGTACAAGAACGACCTCGGCGACCGGCTGGTCACCGGCCACCTGCTCGGGATCAGCACCATCAACATCCCGTACTACGTGCCCGGGTACAACAACCTCGAGCTGCGCAAGGCGATCTCGATGGCGATCGACCGCGCGCAGATCACCAAGACCGTCATGAACGACACCTACGTGCCGGCCGACGGCTACATCTCGCAGGGTATCCCGGGCGCGCGTGAAGGCGTCTGCAAGTTCTGCCACTTCGACCCGGCGGCGGCCAAGGAGGCGTTCCAGAAGTCGGGCTTCCAGGGCAAGCTGACCATCGCGTCCAACGCGGACGGTGGCCGCAAGGAACCGCTCGTCGCGGCGTGCAACAGCATCAAGAACACCCTCGGCGTCGAGTGCGACTTCGTGCCCGCCACCGACTTCGGGCAGTGGCGCAGCATCGTGACCGGCCACAAGCTCACCGGCATGGGCCGGTCGGACTGGTCGGCGGACTACCCGTCCATCGAGGACTTCCTCAACCCGATCTTCAAGACCGGTGGGTCCTCGAACGACTCGACGTACTCGAACCCGAAGGTCGACGCGATCCTCGCCCAGGCGGACGCCACCGCGAACAAGGACGCCGCGGTCAAGCTGTACCAGCAGGCCGAGGACCTGATCGCGCAGGACCTGCCGACGATCCCGGTGTGGGACGAGAAGGGTGTCGCGGCGAAGTCGAAGAACCTCAAGTCCGCGGCCCTGGACTTCCGCCGCATGCCGGACTACCCGTCCATCGAGGTCCTGAAGAAGTAGCTGCGGCTCCCACCACCACGCCGTCGTGAGTGAGAAACAGGGTTAGAACAGTGTTTCTCACTCACGACGGCCGGCGCGCACTAGGAACTCGTCATGACCCGCTATGTCCTGCGACGGCTGCTCCAGCTGATCCCGGTGTTCTTCGGCACCACGTTCCTCATCTACGTCCTGGTCTGGGCCGTGCCCGGCGACCCGTTCTCCGGCAAGTGCGGCCAGGTCGCCTGCCCGCCGGCCTACATCGCGCAGATGACCGAAAAGTTCCACCTCGACGACAACATCTTCGTCCAGTACTTCAAGTACCTCGGGAGCCTGTTCACCGGCGACTGGGGCGAAACCTTCAACGGCACGTCCGTCGGCGAGCTGATCGCCACGTCCTACCCGATCACGCTGCGCCTGGCGGTGATCGCGGTGATCATCGAAGCGGTCATCGGGCTGACCGCCGGTGTGCTGACCGGCCTGCGCGGCAAGGGTTTCCTCGACAACCTCGTGCTGGTCTCGACCACGTTCCTGATCTCGCTGCCGGTGTTCGTCACCGCGATCGTGCTGCAGCTGGCCCTGGGCGCCAACGGCCTCGGCTGGATCGAAGCGAGCGTCTCGGACAACCCGAGCGTCGGCGAGCTCATCGTGCCGGGCATCGCCCTCGGCAGCCTGTCCATGGCTTACGTGGCCCGGCTGGCGAGAACGAGCATCGCCGAGAACCGCCGCGCCGACTACGTCCGGACGGCGATCGCGAAGGGCCAGCCGCAGAGCCGGGTCGTGCTCGTGCACCTGCTGCGCAACTCGGTGATCCCGGTGCTCACCTTCCTCGGCACCGACCTCGGCGCCCTGATGGGCGGCGCGATCGTCACCGAAGGCGTGTTCAACATCAACGGCCTCGGCGGCCTCATCTTCCGCGGCATCCAGAACCGGGAGAGCGCGACGGTCGTCGGCGTGGTCGTCCTGCTGGTGCTGGTGTACCTGCTGATGAGCCTGGTCGTCGACCTGCTGTACGCCGTTCTCGACCCGAGGATCCGCTATGACTGACCCGAACCTGATCGGCGGCGGCGGGGCCGACGCGGCGGAACTGTCCCGTGTGGACGATTCCGCCGGCGGCCCGCAGAAACCCCGCAGCCTGTGGAGCGACGCGTGGCGCCAGCTGCGGCGCAAGCCGGCGGTGCTCGCCTCGGCGGTGATCATCCTGTTCATCGTGCTGATCGCGATCGCGCCCGGCCTGTTCGCCTCGCGCGACCCGCGCTTCAGCGACCTGCTGCACGCCAACGAAGGCCCGTCCGCGGACGCCTGGTTCGGCTACGACAACCAGGGCCAGGACGTCTACGTCCGCACGATCTACGGCACCCGGGCGTCGGTGCTGGTCGGCGTGTTCTCGACGGCGCTGACCGTGCTCTTCGGCTCGGTGATCGGCATCCTCGCCGGCTACTACGGCCGGATCGTCGACAGCCTGCTGTCGCGCTTCGGCGACATCTTCGCCGGCCTGCCGTTCGTGCTCGGCGCGATCGTCATCCTGACCACGTTCAACGCGCCGGGGTCGAGCCCCGGCGCGGTCACGATCGTCGTGCAGGTGGTCTGCTCGATCGCGGTGCTGAGCTGGCCGGTCGCGATGCGGATCATGCGCTCGGCGACGCTGGTGGCCAAGCAGCTCGACTACGTCAAGGCCGCCCGCGGCCTCGGCGCGAGCACCCCGCGGATCATCTTCCGGCACCTGCTGCCGAACACCCTCGCGCCGGTGCTGGTGTACGCCACCATCGCGCTCGGCGCGTTCATCGGGGCCGAGGCGACCCTGGCCTACCTCGGCATCGGCGTGCGGGCGCCGGTGCTTTCGTGGGGCGTGCTGATCGCGGACTCGCGGGACTACTTCCGGAACGACCCGCACATGCTGCTGTTCCCCGGCGCCTTCGTCACCCTGACCGTGCTGGCCTTCGTGATGCTGGGTGACGGCATCCGCGACGCGCTCGATCCGAAGTCGAGGTAGCTCCCTTGTCCGACAACGAACTTCTCCTCGAGGTCGAGGACCTGCACGTCGAGTTCCGGACGTCCGACGGCGTGGCGAACGTGCTCAACGGCGTCAGCTACTCGGTGCACGCCGGTGAAACCCTGGCCGTGCTCGGGGAATCCGGCTCCGGCAAGAGCGTCACCGCCCAGACGGTGATGGGGATCCTCGACGTGCCGCCGGGGGTGATCACCGCCGGCGCCGTCCGCTGGCGCGGCGAAAACCTGCTGACGGCGACCGCAGAACGCCGCCGTGAGGTGCGCGGCAGCGAGATCGCGATGATCTTCCAGGACGCGCTGTCCGCGCTGAACCCGGTGTTCACCGTGGGGTTCCAGATCGAGGAACAGCTGCGTGTCCGGCTCGGTATGTCCAAAAAGGACGCGCGCAAGCGCGCGGTCGAACTTCTCGACATCGTCCGGATCCCCGCGGCGGAGCGCCGGATCAAGGACTACCCGCACCAGTTCTCCGGCGGCATGCGCCAGCGCGCGATGATCGCGATGTCGCTGGCCCTGGACCCGGACCTGCTCATCGCGGACGAGCCGACCACCGCCCTCGACGTCACCGTCCAGGCCCAGATCATGGACCTGCTGCACGAGATCCAGGCCGAGCGCAAGATGGGGCTGGTGCTCATCACCCACGACCTCGGGGTGGTCGCCGAGGTCGCCGACCGGATCGCGGTGATGTACGCGGGCCGGATCGTCGAGCAGGCCGACGCCGTCGAGCTGTTCCGCGCGCCGGGCCACCCGTACACCGCCGCGCTGATGGACTCCCTGCCCCGGCTCGACCTCAAGGGACAGACCCTGGAAACCATCAAGGGCCTGCCGCCCAGCCTGCTGCACATCCCGCCGGGCTGCCCGTTCCACCCGCGGTGCAAGCGGGCCGAAGCCCGGTGCAGCGTCGACGTCCCGCCGCAGCACGCGATCGGCTTCGGCCGCACCAGCGCGTGCCACTTCGCCGAAGAGGTGGTGAGCTCCCGTGCCTGACCCCATCCTCTCGGTCACCGGACTCCAGAAGTACTTCCCGGTCCGCACCGGCATCCTGTTCAAGAAGACGATCGGCCAGGTCAAGGCGGTCGACGGCGTCTCGTTCGACCTGATGCCGGGCGAGACGCTCGGCGTCGTCGGCGAGTCCGGCTGCGGCAAGTCGACGCTCGCCCAGGTCCTGATGCGGCTGGAGGAGCCGACCGGCGGCACCGCGAAGTTCGAAGGCCGCGACATCTTCGCCATGCGCGGGGCCGAGCTGCGGAAACTGCGCCGTGAGATCCAGATCGTGCTGCAGGACCCGTACACCTCGCTCAACCCGCGGATGACCGTCGGCGACATCGTCGGCGAGCCGTTCGAAATCCACTCGGAAGTCGCGCCCAAGGGGTCGCGGGCGGGCAAGGTGCGCGAACTGCTGGAGGTGGTCGGGCTCAACCCCGAGCACCTCAACCGCTACCCGCACCAGTTCTCCGGCGGCCAGCGCCAGCGCATCGGCATCGCGCGGGCACTCGCGCTGCGGCCCAAGGTGATCATCTGCGACGAGCCGGTGTCCGCTTTGGACGTCTCGATCCAGGCGCAGGTGATGAACCTGCTCGGCGAGCTGCAGGGCGAGTTCGGCCTGTCCTACGTCTTCATCGCGCACGACCTTTCGGTGGTGCGGCACCTGTCGAACCGGGTCGCGGTGATGTACCTGGGCAAGATCGTCGAGCTCGGCACCGACGAGGAGATCTACGAACGGCCGTCGCACCCGTACACCCAGGCGCTGCTGTCGGCGGTCCCGGTGGCGGACCCGTCCGTGCGCGGGCGCCGCCAGGTGATCCGGCTGACCGGCGACGTGCCGAGCCCGCTGGATCCCCCGTCCGGGTGCCGGTTCCGCACGCGGTGCTGGAAGGCCCAGGACCGGTGCGCGACCGAGGTGCCGGAACTGGTGCCCAGGACGGACGGGCACTTGTCAGCTTGTCACTTCGCCGAGCAGAAGTCGGTTGTTCCATAACGTACTTTTTGCCGTTGTATGCGCTATGTCCGGTCTATACGGTGCAGGAACCGCTTTCCGCGAGGAGGAGAAACGTGAAGAGACCCAGGCTTCTGGCCGCGGTGCTGGCCGTGCCGCTGTTCGGCGCGGTGTCCGCCGTCGCGGTCCCGGCCGCGTCGGCGCAGCCCGCGCTGTCCGGCCCGGCGACCGAATTCACCGTGCTCGCCAAGGACGTCCAGAGCATCGGCACCGCCCAGCAGGCGATCAAGGCCGCGGGCGGCACGGTCCTGGAGACCAACACCGCGGTCGGCCTCATCAAGGCCAGCGCGCCGGCCACCGGCTTCACCGAGCGCGTGGCCGCGAACCGCGCGGTGTTCGGTGCGGCCAAGTCGCAGGTCATCGGCTCGCTGCCGAAGAACGGCAAGAAGGTCAAGAGCGACAACGTCGAGAAGGAAGGCCGCGGCGCCGCCTCTTCGAAGAAGGCCGCCGCCAAGGCCGCCGGGATGGACCCGCTGGACGACCAGCTCTGGGGCCTCAAGTCCGTCCGCTCGGACCTCTCGCGCACCAAGCAGCCGGGCAGCAAGCAGGTCAAGGTCGGCGTCATCGACACCGGCATCGACGGCACGCACCCGGACATCGCGCCGAACTTCGACGAGGCCGACTCGCGCAACTTCACCCGCGACATCCCGACCGACGTCAACGGCGTCGAGGTCGACGGCCCGTGCGAGTTCCGCGGCTGCGTCGACCCGGTCAACCACGACGACGGCGGGCACGGCACGCACGTCGCCGGCACCATCGCCGCCGCGGCCAACGGCTTCGGCGTCTCCGGTGTCGCGCCGAACGTGACGCTGGTGAACATCCGCGCCGGCCAGGACTCGGGCTACTTCTTCCTGCAGCCGACCGTCGACGCGCTGACCTACGCCGGCGACGCGGGCATCGACGTGGTCAACATGTCGTTCTACACCGACCCGTGGCTGTACAACTGCACGGCGAACCCGGCGGACTCGCCCGCCGAGCAGGCCGAGCAGCGCACGATCATCGAGGCGACCCAGCGCGCGCTGAACTACGCGCACCGCAAGGGCGTCACGATGGTGGTCGCGCTGGGCAACCAGCACACCGACCTGGGCGCGCCGCAGCCGGACACCACGAGCCCGGACTACCCGGCGAACAGCACGCACCCGCGCACGGTGGACAACAGCTCGTGCCTGAACCTGCCGGTCGAGGGCAACCACACGATCGGCGTGAGCTCGTTCGGGCCGTCGCAGAAGAAGGCGGACTACTCGAACTACGGCTTGGAGCAGATCTCGGTGTCGGCGCCGGGCGGCTTCTTCCGCGACGGCTTCGGCACGCCGTGGTACCGCACGGTCGAGAACGAGATCCTCTCGACGTACCCGAAGAACGTCGGCATCGCCGAGGGCAACATCGACGCGGACGGCAACATCACCGAGGCGGGCCTGACCGCGGGCGTGAAGAAGGCGACCGCGCCCGACGGCCGCGTCGGCTACTACCAGTGGCTGCAGGGCACGTCGATGGCGACCCCGCACGCGACCGGCGTCGCGGCGCTGATCATCTCGCAGTACGGCAAGAAGTCCCACGGCGAGTTCGGCCTGGACCCGGACAAGGTCCAGCGCGTCCTCGAGGGCACGGCGGCGAAGATCGCCTGCCCGGTCCCGCGCACGGTGGACTACCTGAAGGAGGGCCGCGACGCGACGTTCACGGCCACCTGCGAGGGTGACCCGTCGTTCAACGGCTTCTACGGCCACGGCGCAGTCGACGCCTACGCGGCGGTGACGCGCGGATCGCAGTACCTGAAGTAGCGTTCGCCGAAACGGCCCACCCCGTGCCGGGGTGGGCCGTTCCGCCGCGCTGCACGGCATTCACGAGCCGACGCGGCTCGACGAAGTTGTCGTGGCGCTGTTCGAACGGTTCTTCGACACCTGAGGCAACCGCTGGGGCCCGGCGCGCGTGAACGAGGTGACTGGGGGGGTGTTCTGGTGATCGTGCGTGAACCGGCGTTGCCGGTCGACCCGAGACTGCCCGGCGAGCCGACCCTGCTCGACGTGGCCCGAGCCCGGGCCTGGCTGGGCCGCCGCGGGGTGCAGGTGTGGCTGCCGACGCGGCTGCTCGCCCTGCGCCTCGGCGCGCGCGGCTTCGCGACTCGCGGGTTGCCGGGTTACCTGATCCTCGTCGCGTGCCTGTGGTGGTTCGGCGGTGCCCTGTTCCACGCGGTGGAGCTGCCGGGCCGGGCCGCGGTTTCCGCGCTGGTCATCGCCCTGTACCAGGTGCTGCGCCTGCGTCAGGTGCAGGCCGGCGAGCAGGTCGCCGAGCGTCTCGCAGGCACCGGGAGCCCGCCCGCGCCCCGCGTGGCGGCGCGGCAGGTCGGCTGGTGGTACCTGGCCGCGGTGGCCGTCACGTTCGCCGGCGGGGCGGTCCTCTGCGCGGCGTCGTTCCTGACGCGGCCGCAGTTCGCCTGGCAGCACTGGTACCCGCCGTCCGTCGAAATCGGGCTGCACACGTTCGCGCTGGCCGCCGGCGCCGGGGCGACCGCCTGGGCGCTCGCCCGGGCCTTCCGCGCGCCCGTGATCGCGGAGGACGAGGCGTCCCGGTGGGTCGACGAGGTGCTGCGGGCCGAGGACGGCCTCCGGTTCGCCGCCTGCGCCGGGTACGCCCTGCTGGCGATGCCGGTGTTCGTGGTCGACTGGGCGGCACCGGGCACGCTGGGCTGGTGGGCGCTGGCCTACCTGGTGACCGTGGCCGGGCTGCTGCTGACCGGCTGGCTGCTGGTCCGCCGCCGGTACCGCCGGCTGCCGCCCGGGTTCTACGGCCGATGAGCGGCCCTGACCAGCCGACGGTTGCGGAAGTCAATCTGACGAGGGCGTGGCTCGCGCGGCGCGGCATCGAGGTGGAGTGGCCGGCGCGGCTGCTGGCGGTGCGCGTCGGATCCCGCGAGCAGGCCCAGCGGGCGAACACGGCCTACGGCATCTTCGTGGGCTTGGTGTGGGCGGTCGTCGTCCTGCCGCCGGTCCCGGTGCCGCCCAAGTTCGTGCTGGTCAGCCTGGTCTTCACGGTGCACCCGCTGCTGCAGTGGCGCCGCGTCCGGGCCCGCGAACGCCTCGCCGCCCGGCTGGCGCCCCCGGGCGCCCGCCTCCCGTGGCGGGTGGCGGCCGCCCAGGTGGGCTGGTGGTACCTGACCTCGGCGCTGGTCACGTACGGCGGCGGCGTCGTGCTGTGCGCCGCCCGGTTCGCGACGAGTCCCCCGGCGGCCGCGGGCTGGGCGGTGGCGTTGGCGATCGGAGCCGCCGGCACGGTCCTGGTGCTCGGCCCGGTGCTGCGTGACCCGGTGATCGCCGAGGACGCGGCATCGCTGGGTGTCGACGCGGCGTTGCGCGCGTACGACGCCGTGGTGTTCGCACCGGCGGCGGCGCTCACGCTGCTGGCCTGGATCGACCTCGACGCCACCTGGCCGGCCATGCCCCCGTGGTTCCCGGTGCGGGTGGCCTACGTCCTCCTGGCCATCGGCCCGCTGCTCGCGGAGCGTCTCAGCCGCCGGTACCGGTCCCTGCCGCCGGGCGCCTACGGCACGGCGGCAGGGTGAGAGTCAGCGGTTCGACGCCCGCTTGACGAACTTCGCCAGGTCCTTCGACTGCTGCACCCGGGTCGGCTCGTGGACGTACATCATGTGCCCCGCCGGGTAGTACGCCGTGTCGATGTTGTCCCGCAGTTCCTCCGGGATGTGCAGGTGGGCCAGCACGTGCTCGGCGGCGAAGTACGCCGTCGCGCCGTCGTAGTGGCCGAACGCCACGTGCACCTTCAGGTGCGGGTTCGCGCGCATCGCCGCGCTCACCGAGTCGACCACCGACACCGAGCGGCCCTCGAAGTCCGAGTACGACCAGGCCTTGAACGTGTCCTCGCTGATGATCTCGTACGGCAGGTCGTTCTCGTAGCCGAGCTCGGCCCGCACGTAGTGGTTGAACGCCGCCGCGTAGGCGCCCACCACGCGGGAGATCGACGGGTCGTCGCTCATGTGCTCGCGGCCGCCGTCCGGCTCCCACGTCGTGAACCGGCCGTCCATCCGGCCCACCACCAGGCCGCGGTCGCGCAGCAGCTCGGTGAAGAACCGCACGTGCTCGATCCGCAGGTTCACCCGGTCCACATAGGACTCGCTCAGCCCGGTCAGCGACGCCAGCGTGGCCACCGCCTCCGCCCGGTCCTGAGTGGACAGCCGGGCCCCGCGCGCCAGCGCCCACGGCAGGTCCTTCGCCGCGAAGTCCTCGGCGTCGGCGAGGACGTCGTCGAGCGGGCGCTCGCCGTGCAGGCCGTGGTAGTGCGCGATCGCCGCGTACGTCGGCACGAACAGCGAGTAGGGGAGGTCGTTGCCCTCGGTGAACCGCAGCGTGCCCAGGTCGAGCACGGACGAGATGAGCAGCAGGCCGTTCAGGTAGAGCCCGTGCCGGTCCTGCAGGTGCGCGGCCAGCCCGGCGGCCCGCAGCGTGCCGTAGGACTCGCCGGCCAGGAACTTCGGCGACAGCCAGCGCTGGTGCCGCGACACCCACAGCCGGATGACCTCGCCGACGGACTCGATGTCGCCCTTGAAGCCGTGGAAGTCCTTGGTCTCGCCGCCTTCGGAGGCGCGCGAGTAGCCGGTCGACACCGGGTCGATGAACACCAGGTCGCTGTGCGTGAGCAGCGTCTCGGGGTTGTCGGCCAGCCCGTACGGCGGCGGCACCAGGTCGTCGACGTCGCCCGAAAGCACCCGCCGCGGCCCGAGCAGGCCCATGTGCAGCCAGATGCTCGACGAACCGGGGCCGCCGTTGAAGGCGAACGTCACCGGCCGCGAACCCGGGTCGGCGTCGTCGAGGGTGTAGGAGGTGACGAACACCTCGGCCTTCGCCTTGAAGCCCTCGGACTTGCCGTCCTTGACGACCTCCTTGCGGAGGACGATCCGCCCCGCCTTCGCCGTGTACGCGAGCTTCTTGCGCTTCACGGTGAGCGTGTGCCGGGTCGTGACGATGTCGTCGGTCGGCTCGGCCGGGATCTCGGTGCTTTCCGCGGCCTTCTTCTCGGGAGCCTCTTCGGGGGTGGTGTCCGCCATGGACCCAACTTAGTCGGCTCGAACGGCCTCCTGTGGCAGGGTGACCTGGTGCACACCGAGGACTGGCCTGCGACGGTCGGGGAAGCGCTCGCCACGCAGGAACGGCTGCGCGGCCTGGTGGACCTCACCGACGACCTCCTCGAACTGCCGCCGACGGTCACCGGCCTCGACGTCGCCTACGACGGGGGCGACGGGATCGCCGCGGCCGTCGTCACCCTCGAAACCGCCGGGCTCACCGTGGTCGAAGCGCGGACGCACCGCGCGAAAGCCGTCTTCCCGTACGAGCCGGGCCTGTTCGCCTTCCGCGAGCTGCCGCCGCTGCTGGCCGCGCTGGACCGGCTGGAGCGCACCCCCGACGTCCTGGTCTGCGACGGCCACGGCCTCGCCCACCCGCGCCGCTTCGGCCTGGCCTGCCACCTCGGCGTGCTGACCGGGCTGCCCGCGTTCGGCGTCGGCAAGACGCGGTTCGTCGGCACCCACGGTTCTCCGGGGCCCTCGCGGGGTATGTCGGTGCCGTTGGTCGACGCCGGGGAGGAGGTCGGTGCCGTGCTGCGGACCCAGGACGGCGTCAAGCCGGTGTACGTCTCGGCCGGGCACCGGATCAGCTTGGCCCACGCCTGCCGGCTGACCCTCGCGCTGACCCCGCGCTACCGGCTGCCCGAAACCACCCGGCAGGCCGACCGGTCGTCCCGGGCGGCGCTGCGATGAGGTCACTGGCCGAGCTCGACACCGCGGTCGCGGGCTGCCGCGCGTGCCCCCGCCTGGTCGCCTGGCGCGAGGGCGTCGCCGGCACCAAAGCCGCCTTCCGCGGTGAGCAGTACTGGTCCCGCCCGGTCCCCGGCTTCGGCCCGCCGGACGCGTCCCTCGCCGTCGTCGGCCTCGCTCCTTCCGCCCACGGCGCCAACCGCACCGGGCGCATGTTCACCGGCGACCCCTCGGGCGACTTCCTCTTCCGCGTCCTGCACGAGGTCGGGCTCGCGTCGCAGCCGACGTCGACGGCGATCGGCGACGGGCTGGAGCTCTACGGCACCCGGCTCGTCTCGCCGGTGCGCTGCGCCCCGCCGGAGAACAAGCCCACCCCGGCCGAGCGGGACACCTGCCGTCCGTGGCTCGCCGAAGAACTGGCACTGTTACGTCCGACACTGCGCTCGGTCGTGGTGCTCGGCGCGTTCGGGTGGCAGGCGTTGCTGCCCGTGCTCGAGGCGGCGGGCTGGGCGGTCCCGCAGCCGCGGCCGGCGTTCGCGCACGGTGCCGTGCTCGAACTCGGCGACCTGCGCGTTTTCGGCTGTTATCACGTCTCGCCGCGCAATGTCCAGACACACCGCGTGACCCACGCCATGGTGGCGGACGTCTTCCGGGCCGCGACCTCGGTGACACCTCAGAACTGAATCGTTACGGAAACCGCAGCGACGCTGGTCACAGCCGGATGGGGCCCCCGAGCGAGGTCGCGGCGAAGGTGTCACCATGAGGACATGGCTGCTGCGAAGTCGAAGTCGGAACCGACTCGGATCCTCGTCCTCGGTGGTGGGTACGTCGGGCTCTACACGGCGTACGGCCTCCAGAAGATGCTCCGGGCCAACGAGGCCTCCGTGACCGTCGTTGACCCGCAGCCCCACATGACCTACGCGCCGTTCCTCCCGGAGGCCGCGGCCGGCGCGATCGAGCCCCGGCACGTGGTCGTGCCGCTGCGGCGGGTGCTCAAGCGCTGCCACGTGCTGACCGCGCGCGTCACCAAGATCGAGAACGAGAAGAAGTCCGTAACGGTCGAGGCGGCCGACGGCCACATCGAGCAGCTCGGCTACGACATCCTGGTCGTCGCCCTCGGCGCCGTCGCGCGCATCCTGCCGATCCCGGGCCTGGTCGAGGAGGGCATCGCCTTCAAGACCATCGGCGAGGCGATCTACCTGCGCAACCACATCATGACCAAGCTCGACGAGGCGGCCAGCACGCTCGACCCCGAGCTGCGCAAGCGCCTGCTGACGTTCACCGTCGTCGGCGGCGGGTTCGCCGGCATCGAGGCGCTGGCCGAGCTCGAGGACATGACCCGGTTCGCGGTGGAGAACTACTACCCGAACATCAAGACCTCCGACATCCGCTGGGTGCTCGTCGAGGCGGCCGGCCGGATCCTGCCCGAGGTCCGCGAGACCCTCGGGGTCTACACGGTCGAGCAGCTGGAGAAGCGCGGCATCGAGGTCTACCTGTCGACCGCGGCGAAGTCGTTCGAGAACGGTCACGTCGTGCTCTCGGACGGCACCGAGTTCGACACCGACACGATCATCTGGACCGCCGGCGTGAAGGCCAACCCGGTGCTGGCCAACTCTGACCTGCCGCTCGACAAGCGCGGCCGGCTCGAGGCGACCGCCGCGATGCAGGTCGTGGGTCACCCGGACGTGTGGACCGCGGGCGACAACGCGGCCATCCCGGACCTTTCGCGCACCGAAGAGGACCCGACGGCGACCTGCCCGCCGAACGCGCAGCACGCGGTCCGGCAGGCCCGCCTGCTGGCGAAGAACATCATCAAGGTCCTGCGCGGCGGCAAGCCGAAGGACTACTTCCACAAGAACCTCGGCGCGGTGGCGAGCCTCGGCCTGCACAAGGGCGTGGCCGACGCGCTGAACCTGAAGATCAAGGGCTTCCCGGCCTGGCTGTTCCACCGCGCCTACCACCTCAAGGCGATGCCGACGTGGAACCGCCGCATCCGGATCCTGTTCGACTGGATCCTGGGCGGGCTGTTCCGGCGTGAGGTGATCTCGCTCGGGCAGATCAACAACCCGAAGGACGAGTTCGCGCGCGTTTCGAAGTCCTGACGCTCTTTCCCCCGAAGCCCCCGGCCCCCGCGGCCGGGGGCTTTCGGCGTTTTCGGGGCTATTACGGGGAAATGCCCGGCTGTTTGCCGGTGAGCGGGATGGTCTGGACAACTGACCCGGTGGGCGGGTAAACCCTTTCTTCACAACGCGGAATAAGTCCGCTCCCGCTCCGCCCCTCGGTCCCCTGGAGCTCCCATGTCCTTTCCCCGTACCAGAGCTGCCCTCACGGCGGCGGTGCTGAGCGCCGCCGTCGTCGCCGTTCCGCAGGCCGCCGCGGCCGGGCCGGCGTTCCCGGCCCACTACGCGGCGCCCTACCTGCAGATCAGCGACGCCGACGCCGGCGATATGGCCGCCGACCTCAGCGCCACCGGCACGAAGTTCTTCACGCTGGCGTTCCTGACCCCGCAGTCCGGCTGCACGCCGGTGTGGGAGGCGAACGGCACCGGCGTCGGCTCGTTCAAGTCCCAGATCAGCGCCCTGCAGGCGGCGGGCGGCAACGTCATCCCGTCGTTCGGCGGCGCCGAAGGCGGCGAACTGGCCCAGACCTGCACGAACACCGCCAGCCTCACCGCGGCGTACGCGAACGTGGTCAACACGTACGGCACGCCCCGCCTGGACTTCGACATCGAAGGCGGCGTCCTCGGCGACACGGCGTCCAACCAGCGCCGCAACTCGGCGCTGGCCGCGCTGCAGCAGCAGAACCCGGCGGTCCAGGTCGACTACACGCTGGCGGTCGACCCGTCGGGCATCCCGTCGAACGAGCTCGACCTGCTGCGCGACGCGAAGAACAAGGGCGTCAAGGTCAGCGTGGTCAACCTGATGGTGATGGACTTCTACGACGGCCAGCCGGTCCTGTCCGACGCGCTGTCGGCGGCGCGCGCGTCGGCGTCCCAGCTGGCGAGCCTGTACGGGATTTCGACGTCGGCGGCGTACGCGATGATGGGCCTGACCCCGATCGCGGGCCGCAACGACGACGGCGCCCAGTTCAGCCAGTCCGACGCCCAGCAGCTGGAGACGTTCGCGGCGCAGAACGGGGTCGCGGAACTGTCGTTCTGGGAGGTCCACGACTACGACCGGGCCACCGGCTACGCGTACTCGCGCATCTTCAACGCGATCTCGGGCAGCACCCCGCCACCACCGGCCGGCGGCACGATCACCGGCTACGGCGGCAAGTGCGTCGACGTGGCGGGCGCATCGACGGCGAACGGCACGGCAATCGACCTGTACACGTGCAACGGGACGAGCGCCCAGCAGTGGACGTCGACGGCGGGAACGCTGCGGGCGCTGGGGAAGTGCCTGGACGTGGCCGCGGCGGCCACGGCGAACGGGACGAAGGTCCAGCTCTACGACTGCAACGGTACGGGCGCCCAGCAGTGGACGCACACGGCATCGAACCAGCTGGTCAACCCGGCCTCGGGCAAGTGCCTGGACGCCACCGGCCCGAGTTCGGCCGACGGCACCCCACTGCAGATCTGGACGTGCACCGGCGCGGCAAACCAGTCCTGGACCCTGAACTGACGACCGGCGGGGCCCCGGGGGCCATTTCGGTGGTCGCCGGGGGTTTCGAGGTCTACCGGACAGGAGCCACCCCGATCACCTAGAGTGTGCGGTGCCCCCGTAGCCCAACCGGCAGAGGCAGTCGACTTAAAATCGATTCAGTGCGGGTTCGAGTCCCGTCGGGGGCACCATTCGCGCTGGTCGCTGGCTTGGAGTGGGCGTAGTGAAGATCTAGTGTCCCACTTACGCCCCACTTTCCCTGACCGGCAGATCGCCGAAACCATGTCGACGTCGAGCGAGATCTCCCCGGCCCAGCCGCTGTCCGCGGCCGGGAGCGGACTCGCCTGCCCGTTTTCGTTGACCTTCTTGAAACAGCCGTTCGCGGTGGTGCAGGCGGGCAGGCCGCTCTTCGGGGTGCACGACGCATGAATCACTCCTCGAGAGATCCTGCCGGAATGGTTCGGCCCCATGGGTGTCCTGTTTATGCAGTGGCGCGAATCGGCTACGCCGTCACGTCCGGTCCCGAACCGGACGAAACGGCTGGTGGCCGTGCCCGACGAAAGTCGTGAACCGCCCGCGACCTTCGTCGGGCGGCCGGGCGGAATGAACCGGGCCGGGCCGCTGCCCGTGTTCCAGGGCGGGTGTGGAGCGGAAGTACGGAGACCTCCTGGTGACTGCCATCGAAGAAAAACGCCGCAATCAGGACGGACCGGCGGGCTGGAACGCCGATCCCGTCCTCATCCTCACTCTTGTCCTGCTGGCCGGATTCCTGGCGCAGGGTCCGGTCCGGCGGCTGCTGGCCACCCCGGTGATGCAGAGCTGGCTGACGGTGTTCGTGGCGGTGGTCGTGCAGGCGCTGCCGTTCCTGGTCGTCGGTGTGCTGCTGTCGGCCGCGCTCGCGGTGTTCGTGCCGCCGTCGTTCTTCACCCGCGTGCTGCCGAAACGGCCGTCGCTGGCGGTTCCGGTCGCCGGTCTGGCCGGGGCGGTCCTGCCCGGCTGCGAATGCGCGTCGGTGCCCGTGGCCGGCGCGCTGGTGCGCGGCGGCGTGACGCCGTCGGCCGCCGTGGCGTTCCTGCTCTCCGCGCCGGCGATCAACCCCGTGGTGCTGACGGCGACGGCGGTCGCCTTCCCCGGGCAGCCGCGGATGGTCTTCGCCCGGTTCACGGCGAGCCTCGCCGCGTCGTGCGTGATGGGCCTGGTTGTGGCAACGGCTCGGCCGGCCGGACTGGCTGCGCCCGCGGTCCCACCACGCCCACGAGGACGGCGGCGGCCGGGGCGAGGCGTTCTGGGGGTCGGTGCGGCACGACGTCCTGCACGCGGGCGGGTTCCTCGTCGGCGGGGCGATGGCCGCGGCCACCCTCAAGGCCGTGGTGCCGTCGAGCTGGCTGTACGCCGCGGCCGGAAACCCGGCGGTGGCGGTCCTGGTGCTGTCGGTCCTCGCGGTGCTGCTGTCGATCTGCTCGGAGGCCGACGCGTTCGTCGCGTCGTCCCTGACCCAGTTCTCCCCGACGGCCCGGCTGGCGTTCCTGGTCGTCGGCCCGATGATCGACCTGAAGCTGTTCGGCATGCAGGCGGCGACGTTCGGCCGCGGGTTCGCGGCGCGGTTCGCGCCGGTGACGTTCGTCGTGGCCGCCGGGACCGCGGTGCTGACCGGGGCGGTGCTGCTGTGAACCGGACGGTGCAGGCGATCCTGCTGTTCCTCGTCGGCGGTGTCCTGCTGCACGCCGGCGTGACCGGGCTGTACCTGCGTTACGTCAAGGCCGGGCTGCGGCCGCTGGTGCTGGCGGCGGGAGTGGTGCTGGTGGTCGCGGCCGTCGCCACCGTCCGGTACGCGCGGCGCCGTCCCGCCGGCCACCGGGCACCCCGGATCTCGTGGCTGCTGGTGCTGCCGGTGTTCGCGCTGGTCCTCGCCGCGCCCCCGGCATTGGGCTCCTACAGCGCGATGCGCACCGGCACGGCCGTGACCGCGCCGCGGATCGCCGCCCCGCTCCCGGACGGCGATCCGGCCCCGCTCACCGTGATCGACTACGCCGACCGCGCGGTCTTCGACCACGGCCGGTCGCTGGCCGGCCGGACGGTCGTGATCACCGGGTTCGTGGCCTTCGACCGCTCCGGCGCGCCGTACCTGATCCGCATGCTCCTCAACTGCTGCGCCGCGGACGCCCAGCCCGTGAAGGTCGGCCTGGCCGGGCAGGTACCCCCGGTGCTGCAACCCGACTCGTGGCTCGAGGTCACCGGCAGCTACACCGCCCAACAGGCCGAGGACCCGGTCAACGGGGGCACCATCCCGTTCCTCGACGTCAAGCGGGCCCGGCCGGTCCCGCCACCGGCCGACCCGTACGAGAGTCGCGGTTAAGCAGCACGCCGATGGGCGGACTCCGCGCCCGGAATGCGGCAGGATGCCTGCTATGACACTGCCTGCCCTCCCCGAGGAAACCTTCCGCCGCGTGCTCTGCGTCGTCGCGCACCCCGATGACATGGAGTACGGCATGTCCGCCGCCGTCGCCCGGTGGACCTCTCGCGGGATCGAGGTCGCCTACCTGCTGCTCACCCGGGGAGAAGCCGGGATGCCGAACCCGCCCGAGGAGACCGCCCGGCTGCGTGTCGCCGAGCAGCGGGCCGCCTGCGACGTCGTCGGTGTCGAGCAGCTGACCGTTCTCGAACACCCCGACGGGGTGCTCGTCTACGGCCTCGACCTGCGCCGGGACATCTGCCGGGAGATCCGGCGGTTCAAGCCCGACGCCGTCTTCGGGTCCGCCTTCGACGTCGAGACCGGCTTCGGGTTCGACCAGGCCGACCACCGCGCCGCCGGGCTGGCGACGCTCGACGCCATCCGGGATGCCGGGAACCGGTGGGTTTTCCCCGAGCAGGTCACCGACGAGGGGCTCGAACCGCACTCCCCGCGCTGGTACCTCCAGCCCGGCTTCCAGAACGCGACCCACGGGGTCGACGTCACCGGAGAGCCGCTGCGGCGCGGTGTTGCCTCGCTCGAGGCGCACGCCGGCTACCTGGCCGCGCTGCCGGACCATCCCGTCCCGGCCGAGTTCATCCCGCAGTTCGCGGCGATGAGCGGGAAGCTCCTGGGGGTCGAGCACGCCGTCCTGTTCCGGGCGCACGACCTGCAGGCGCCGCCGGACTTCGACGCCGTGGACTGACCGCGGAAAGCGTGGTCCCGGCGGGCCTCACGGTCGTCCTGGTCGGCACGTCTCCCGCGGGTAAGCCTTTCGAGTGAACCTGCCGCGAACCGTTCGCGGAGGAGTGCCCGGCCGCCCCTGGGTGGCATGACGCGAGTGAACAAGGGACAGCCGGACGGATCGTCGCCGCTTGACCGGCTCTTCGTCGGCTCCGGGTCGATCTACGTCATCACCGGCTCGACGGCGGTCACCCTCGCGGTCGCCGCCTTGGCGGTGGCGCTCGTGGTGTCCGGTCACCGCCGGAGGGTGTGACACGGTGACGGCGTCCGCCGACTCATGCCACGATCCAGCACTGCTCTCGGCCACTCTCCGGAGATCCATGACGGGCAAGCAATCGTCCGCGCGCGCGAGTTACGAGGACTTCTACCGGTCGCATTCGCCGCGGGTCATCGCACACCTGCTCTACCTCGGTTTCCCGAGGCACATCGCGGACGACGCGACGCAAAGCGCGATGGTGGACGTGCACCGGAACTGGCACAAGATCGGGAAACCGCACCTGTGGGCCCGCAAGGCCGCGGAGCATCACGCCGGCCGGGTGTGGCGGAAGACCCGGAACGAGGTGCCCTGGCCGGACGCCTACGACCGGCCGGTCGCCGAGGACCCGGAAATCGCGTACGTGGTCGAACGGCACAGCAGGCTGGTCTCGCTGGTCAACGAGCTTCCCGAATCCCTCAAGACGGTCTTCGCCCTCCACCTGGACGATTTCGGCACCAAGGAAATCTCGGAGTACACGGGAGTTTCGGTCAGAGTGGTCCAGAAACGCCTGAAGCAGGCTCGGGAGCTGCTGCAGAGCAGATTCGTCGGCGACGGACGATGGGAGGGAAACCGGTGAACGACGACGAATTCGACGAGATGCTGCGAGAGCAGCACCGCCTCTTCACGGCCGACATCTCCCGCGCCGTCGAAAGCCGGCCGGTTCCGGTCCACCTCCCCAAGCGCTACCGGGTAAGCGGGGTCCTCTCGGCGATGCTTGGTCGCCTGCAGCCAGAGTGGCGGGTGAGCGGCCTGCGGACTGGGGCCGCTCTGGCCGCATCGGGCTTGACCGTATTGGCTATCGCCTTCCTGCCGGCGCAGCCGGGCGACCCCTCCGTCAGGCCGGAGGTCGGCGCACACTCGCCGGTGGGCACTCACCCCGGGGCCCACGGTTGCCCCTGTGCCGGAACTCCAGGGCCGGCGAAGTTCAGTTTCCCGGTCCTGTTCCGGCCGGACAGTGCCGAACTGACCCCGCAAGCGAGAGAGCTCGTCATCGGGGCGGTGCGCCGGATCCGCCCGGGCGACCGGATCGTCGTGGTAGGGCACACCGCCCGCATCGGGGATGCCGGGTCCGCTCGTGCGTTCAGCGTCCGGCGCGCTCAGGCGGTGGCCGACCTGCTGGTCAGCCTCGGCATCGCGGAAGACCGGGTGACGGTGCGGGGCGCCGGTTTCGATCAGTCGCCGCCCGGGGACGACGTCCGGAGCCGCCGGGTGGAGGTCGACGTCGTGGCGCCTGACTGACCCCTCCGGTCGGGCACACTGACCGGGTGGCTCTGCACGATCTCGGAACGGCCGTGCGCCGGTTGCGCGAGAACACCGACCCCGCCACCGTCGGACTGCCCCCCGGCGGAACCAGACGCGTCCGCGGTTTGCGCCGGGAAGAACTCGCCGACCTGGCCGGTGTCTCCGCCGACTACGTCCGGCGGCTCGAACAGGGGCGCCGCCAGCCCTCGGCCGGAGTCGTCAACGCCCTCGCCCGGGCCCTGGACCTCGGGCGGGCCGAGTACGAACGGCTCTGTGCCCTGGCCGGGTACGCCGCCGCCGAGGGGCGGGTCCCGGGTGACGCCGGGCCCGGTGCGCTGCGGTTGCTGGAGCGGTTCGGGGACACCCCCGCCTTCCTGACCGACGCCGCCTGGAACGTCGTGGCCGTCAACCGGGCCTGGCTGGCGCTGCAGGCCGGGGCGCCGGCCCAGCACGCCCGGGACTGGAACGTCGCCTGGCGCACCTTCTGCAACGCCCTCGGCGGGATCCACCGGACCGGCGACGGCGCGGCCGGGTTCCGGGCCATGCTCGCCGCTCGATTACGGGACGCCGCCCTGCGCTATCCCGGCGACGAATCCCTCGCCGGGCTCGTCGACGACCTGCGGAGCACCAGCCGGCCGTTCGACACCCTGTGGCGCACGCCGGAAACCGTCTCCGGCTACGAAAACCAGGCCGTGTTCCGGCATCCGGACGGCACGGACCTCACGCTCGACGGCAACCTCCTGCACGTGCCCGGCGACGACCTGATGGCGGTCGTCCTCACCGCCGCACCGGGCTCGGCCGACGCCGCGCGGCTCGGAGAGGTCGTCCGCGCCGCCGGGGCGCCGTCCGTCGTCAGGGTGGGCCAAACCGGCCCAGGCTGATCGCTGCGGGAACCGTGATCATCAAGGGCGAGAGGAGGTCAGGCTCCGTCCTTGCGGCGGCGAGGCGCGGCCGAGCGGGGCGGTGTCGCGCGCATGTGGTCCCGCACCGGCGTCAGCAGCCCCGCGAGCGCTTCGACCTGGTCTCGTGAGAGCGGCTCCAGCAGCAGGCTGTTGACCACCTCGATGTGCCCGGGCAGCACCTTGCCGAGCAGCGCGCGCCCGGCGCCGGTGATGGTGACCGTGACGCTGCGCTCGTCGTCCGCGGACGGGCCGCGGACCACCAGCCCCGCCTTTTCGAGCAGCCCGGCCTGGTAGGTCAGGCCGCTGCGGCTGTAGACGACGCCGTCGGCCAGGTCGGTCATCCGGTGGCTGCCCGACGGCGCGTCCCCGAGCCGGGCCAGCAGCTGGAACTGCACGTAGCTGAGGTCGCCGGCCTCGCGCAGCTGCTGCTCGACCGCGTGCCGCAGCAGGCTGGCCACCTCGATCAGGGCGAAGTAGGCGCCGAGCTGCACGGGGTCGAGCGACGGGGGTGAGTCAGCCATCACCGCAGTCTACTGCTTCGAATTCGAAGGGTTGTCAAGGTGAGCGACCTCACTTGCTTCGAATTCGAACTAGTCGTACTGTCATCGGCAGATGCTTCGAATTCGAAGCAAGAATGGGAGAGAGTCCGATGAAGGCAGTGCGGTTCCACGAGTACGGCGACGCCGGCGTCCTGCGTTACGAAGACGTCGAGCAGCCGGTCCCCGGTGCCGGGCAGGTCCGGCTCCGCGTGGCCGCGACGTCGTTCAACTCCGTCGACGGCAACATCCGCGGCGGCTTCATGCGCGGCCCCATCCCGGTGGAGCTGCCGCACACGCCCGGCATCGACGTCGCCGGCACGGTCGACGCGGTCGGCGAGGGCGTGCACCTGGCGGTCGGCGCCGAGGTCATCGGCTTCCTGCCGATGGACAAGCCCGGTGCCGCGGCGGAGTACGTCCTCGCCCCGGCCGAGGTCCTGACGCCGGCGCCCGCGAGCGTTCCGCTGCCCGACGCCGCCGCGTTGCCGCTGGTCGGCCTGACCGCGTACCAGGCCCTGTTCGACCACGCCGGGCTGCAGGCCGGGCAACGCGTGCTGGTCAACGGCGCCGGAGGCGCGGTCGGCGGCTACGCCGTCCAGCTGGCGCACAACGCGGGCGCGTACGTGATCGCCACCGCGAGCCCCCGCAGCGGCGACGCGGTCAAGTCGGCCGGTGCCGACGAGGTCGTCGACCACACCAGCGCCGGGGTGACCACGGCGGTGACCGAGCCGGTCGACGTCGTGCTCAACCTCGCGCCGGTCGCCCCGGAGGAACTGGCCGCGCTGGTGACGCTGGTGCGTCCCGGCGGGGTCCTGGTCAACACGACGGTGTGGATGCCCGCGCCCGGCGACGAAGCGCGCAACGTCCGCGGGATCGACCTGTTCGTCCGCAGCGACGCCGGTCAGCTGGCGAAGCTGGTCGCGCAGGTCGACCGCGGCGAGCTGCACGTCGACGTCGCCGAGCGGGTACCGCTGGCCGAGCTGCCGGCGCTGCACGCCCGGGCCGCCGAGGGCGCGGTGCACGGCAAGGTCATCGTCGTCCCGGCCGGCTGACGCGAGCGGCGACGGCGGACACCCAGAGCATCGCCGCGATGGCGCCGGCGGCGAGCGTCAGGGAACCCGCCGCGCCGCCGGCCATCGCCCACAGGTCACCGGCCAGCAGCGCGGTGCCCGCGACGAACGACAGTCCCGCGGACCGGCGGTCGCCCGCCCGGGCGAACCGGCGGCCGAGGACGCAGCAGGCGGCGATGAGGGCGATGAACGAGACGCTGCCGGCTGCCATGTGGCCGATCGCGTGCCACGACACCTCCGCCGGCCCGGCCTCGGAAGTGCCGGCGGGGAAACCGTTCCCGGGATCCGGCGGGAGGATCCCCGCCGCGATCATCCCGGCGCCGTACACCGCCAGCAGTTTCGGCAGCGCTCCGCCGCCGAAGCGGAAACTGCCCGCGCCGATCAGGATCAGCACGCCCGCGACGACGAAGTTGGTGATCTGCAGCCAGCCCAGCGAGCCGGTACTGAGGGCGCTGAGCGGGTGGCGGGTCAGGTCGAAGCCGTCGCGGGTCGCCGCCTGGGCCAGCGAGACCGTGGTCCACAGCGGGGCGGCGACGGCCAGGCAGGTCAGGCGCGTGGACGCCGTCGGGGCGGGGCGGGTGATGGTCGTGGTCATGGCGTGTCCTTTCGGAGGAGAGGATTCAGAAGGTGACGCCGGCTTCAGCGGCTTCGGCGTCGTCGAGGAAGTCCTGCTCGATGCGCGGCGACGCGTGGATGCACATCATCCGCAGCGGCTCGGGCCCGACCGCGCGGAACGCGTGCGCCGTGCCCGCGCCGACCACCACGACGTCGCCCTGGTTCGCCGTCACCTCGCCGTCGGAGGTGCGGACCAGTGCCTCGCCGGCCAGCACCACCCAGGTCTCCGAGTACGGGTGCACGTGGGCGGCCGGCCCTTGGCCTTCGGTGTTGTACACGTGGAAGAACGAGACGCCGGAGCCGTAGGCCTCGCCTTCGAACCGGGCCGTGCGGCCGGTGCCGATGCGCAGGTCGTCTTCCTTCGCGATGACCACCATGGGAGTTCCCCTTCCAGGAGTGTTCCGGTCTGCCGGTGATCCTCGGGCGACGGCCGGTCCCGGACATCCGTGGTGACCACGGAACCCACCACGGAGATCCGGTACGGACCCGGCGACCAGGCACGATGCGGCATACTCGGTGCCATGCCGACCGCGCCGACGATCTCGCCGCGCGAGCGCGAAGTCCTGCTGGCGGTGGCCGATCACCTGACCAACGCCGAGATCGCCGGCCGGCTCTACGTCTCGGTCCGGACCGTCGAAAGCCACGTCTCCGCGCTGCTGCGCAAGCTCGGCGCCCGCGACCGCCGGGAACTGGCCGCGCGGGCGCCGGGCCTGGCGACGGCGAGCGAGCCGGCCGGGCTGGTGGTCGGCGCGCCGCAGCCGCCCACCGGTTTCGTCGGGCGGGCGGCCGAACGGGACGCCGTCGTGCGGCTGGTGGGCGAAAGCCGGGTGACGACCGTCCTCGGCCCCGGCGGGGCCGGGAAGACCCGGCTGGCCCTGGCCGCGACCGAGGCCGCCGCCGCGGGGTTCCCGGACGGCGCGACCTTCGTCAACCTGGTGCCGGCCCGGCCGGGTTCGGTGCTCGAGTCGGTCGCCGCCGGGCTCGGTGTCCTGCCGCGGCCGCAGCAGCCGCTGCCCGACGCCGTCGCCGGGCAGCTGACCGGCCGGGCCCTGCTCGTCCTCGACAACTGCGAGCACGTCGCGGACGACGTCGCCGCGGTCATCACCGCGCTGACCACCGCGAACCCGCGGCTGAGCGTGCTGACGACCAGCCGGGAACGGCTCGGCGTGCCGGGGGAGACCGTGCTGCAGCTCGGGCCGCTGCCCGCCGGCGGCGATGCGGTGACCCTGTTCACCGACCGGGCGAAGGCGGTCGACCCGGCGTTCGACGCCGATCCCGCGCAGGTCGCCGAGCTCTGCCGCGAGCTGAACGGCTCGCCGCTGAACATCGAACTCGCCGCCGCCCGCGTCGCGTCGCTGGGCCTCGAGGGGCTGCGGGCCGGGCTGGCCGACGACCCGCTGCGCGTGCTGGCCACCGGGCGCGGCGAGCCGCGGCACCGGTCGCTGCGTTCGGTCATCGAGTGGAGCCACCGGCTGCTGAGCGCCGAGGAACGCACGGTCCTGGCGCGGGTTTCCCGGTTCCGCCACGGCTTCGACCTCGACGGCGCCGCGGCCCTGTCGCCGGACCTGTCCGTCGGCGCGGTGTCCGACGTGCTCGGGCGGCTGGTCGACAAGTCACTGGTCACCGTGCACCGCGAGCCGGTTTCCTGGACGCTCCTCGACGGCGTCGCCCGGTTCGCGCGCGAGCAACCGGAGAACTCGGCCGAGGTCACCGTCCGGTACCGGCACTGGGCCGCCCGCCGCGCGCGGGAGCTGACCGGACGTCTCGGCGGCGACTGGCGCGACGAGTTCGACCGGGTCGCCGACGACCTGCGTGCCTGCGTCGCGGAGGAACCGGAACACGCCCTGGCCGCGGATCTGGCCCGGCTGGCCTACGCGCGCGGCTTCCTCGCCGAAGCGGCGGCCCACTGGCGCACGGCCGCGGACCGGGCGGCGACTCCGGCGGCCGCCGCGGCGGAGCTGGCCCGCGCGGGCAGCTGCGTGCACCTGCTCAGCCACGCCCGCGACCACTACGACCTGCTGCTCGTCGCGGCCGATCGGGCCGCGGACGACCCCGCCGCGCGATCGGTCTGCCTGGCCACCGCCGTCGTCCTGGCCGAACGGTTCCGCGGCGCCGGTTTCGTCACCGACCCGGTGCCCGCCGCCGAACTGGACCGGATGCTCGCCGAAGCCACCCGGCTGGCCGGAGATTCGGCGCACGTCGCCGTCGCCAGGGCCTGGCACTCCGGCCCGGGCCCGCAGACGGTCACCGCCGAGGCTGCCGGGCACGCCGTGGCGGCGGCAGCCGGCGATCCGCTGCTGCTCAGCGCCGCGCTGGACGCCCGGTGCACCGCCGAGGCCCTCGCCGGCCGGCCGGACCTGGCCCACCGCACCACGCAGGAACGCGTCGAGCTCGTCACGAAGGCGGATCGCACCGACCCGCACGCGGCGCTGGAGGTGCTGGACGCGTTCCGGTCCGCGGTCACCTACGCCGTCGCCACCGGAGCGCTGTCCGACGCGCTTTCCGTGAGCCGGCGCGCCGCGGGCGATCCGGCTCTGGCCGGGCACCCGTACTGGGGCAGCAGCGGCCTGGTCACCACCCTGGCGCTGACCGGCTGGTTCGCCGACGCCCTCGCGCTGGCCGGCGAAATGTGGCGCGTCACGGCGGAGAACGGTCCGCCGCGCAACGCCACCCTCGGCGTGCCGCTGCTGGCGGCCGCGCTCGCCGCGGGCCTGTCCGGCGACGAACCGGCGATGAGCCGGTGGCGGGCGCGCGCGGCCGGCGTCGCCGGTGTGGCGACACCGGCCGCGTCCGCGAACCTGGCCCCGCTGGACGCGTTCGTCCGGGCCCGGGTGGCCCTGCACACCGGGGCCGGCTTGGCCGAACTGCTCCCGGAGGTGGGCGCCGGGTTCGCCGCGGGCCGGTTCGACGGGTACGCCGCCGGCCTGGCCGCCGAACTGGCCGTGGTGCTCGGCAGCGCCGACGTCGATCACCACCTCCGGCGCGCCGGGCAGCACGCCCCTCACAACCGCTGGACGGCGGCGGTCCTGACCCGCGCCCGCGCCCGTCGCGAGGGCGATTCCGGGCTGCTGCAGGAAGCCGCGGACCGGTTCGCCGAGCTCGGCGCCGTCTTCGAAGCCGAGGTGACGGCTACCGCGGTGCAGGCAGCCGGATCGTGACGAGGAGACCGCCGCCCGCGCGCGGGGTCAGTTCCAGCATTCCGTCGTGGGCCCGGACGATGCTGTGCACGATCGCCAGCCCGAGCCCGACGCCGGTCTGCGCGCCGGTGCGGGTGCGTTCCGAACCGCGCTGGAACGGCTCGACGAGGGTCGGCACCAGCTCCGGGGCGAGCGGCGCGCCGGTGTTCTCGACCCGCAGCACGCTCGCGTAGCGCCGCGGTTCCGTGTGGACGGTGATGCTGCCGCCGCACGGGAGGTTGTGCACGATCGCGTTCTGGACGAGGTTCGTCACCATCCGCAGGATCAGCGCCGGGGAACCGGACGCCCGGGCCGGCTCGCCGGTGACCTCGAGGGTGATCCCGCGCTGTTCGGCCAGCGGCAGCAGGGTTTCGGCGGCTTCCTCGGCGACCAGGGAGAGGTCGACGGGCTCGCGGGTGAAGTTCCGGCCGTCGCTGCGGCTGAGCAGCAGGAGCGCGTCGGTGAGGTCGATCGCGCGCGCGTTGACGGTGTGCAGGCGTTCGACGAGTTCACCGCGGTCGAACTCCGGGTCCTTGCGGGCGACGTCGAGCATGGCCTGCGAGATGGCCAGCGGGGTGCGCAGTTCGTGGGACGCGTTCGCGGCGAACCGCTGCTGTTCGGCGACCCGGGATTCGAGCCGTTCGAGCATCGCGTCGAAGACGTCGGCGAGTTCGCGGAACTCGTTCGCCGGGCGGCCGCGGAGGCGGATCCGGTGCGACAGCGACCCGCCGGCGGCCAGCCGGGCCGCGTCGGTGATCCGGGTGAGTGGCGCCAGCATCCGGCCGGCCAGGAGCCAGCCGCCCAGCAGGCCGAACGCCAGGAGGAAAACCAATGCGGCCGCCGCGGCGGGGGTGAACATGCGCAGCAGGAGGTAGCGGTTCGGGGAGATCCCCAGCAGGCCCTGGTCGTTGTCGGGCACGTACCGCAGCAGGTACGCCCACACCACGGCGAGCAGGACGGCGCCCGCGAGGAGGAGGAACCCGGCGTAGCTGAGGGTGAGCTTGAGCCGGGCGCTGCGCATGGCCGGAGCTTAGGTCGGCCGGGTTATCGCGGGCGTATGCGTCAGGGCGCCGCCCGCCGGGCGGTGCCTCCGGCCGGGGCAGCCGCCTGCGGTCGTTGGCGGAACGCGCCGGACGCTGTTCGCCTCAATCAGCCGTTGGTGATTGACAACCCCGCGCCCGGGCAGCGACCGTGTGCACGGCGTCTGGGAACGCTCCCAGACGCGTCCGCCGTCAGTGTGCACAAGGGAGTGCCGATGTGGGGAAGAGCCGGAAAACGTCCTGCCGTGCTGGCGGTCGCGGGTCTCGCGGCCGCAGCCGCGTGCGTCGTCACGTCGACGACGGCCGTGTCGGCGGCGAATGAACCGAGCGCGGCCGCTGCGGCGTTCGCCTGCAAGGTCACCTATTCGGCCAACGACTGGGGAAGCGGTTTCAGCGTCACCGTCGGCATCGCCAACGTCGGGTCCTCGGCGGTCGACGGCTGGACGCTGACCTACTCCTACACCGGCAACCAGACCCTGCAGCAGGGCTGGATGGGCACGTGGACCCAGTCCGGCAAGCGGGTCACCGTGACCAACGCGAGCTGGAACGGCACCATCCCGGCCGGCGGTTCGGTCGGCACCGGCGCCAACTTCTCCTACAGCGGCACCAACACCACGCCGGCCGACTTCGCCGTCAACGGCGCCGCGTGCACCGGGACCCCGCCGACCACGGCGACGACCCCCATCACGAAACCGACGACCACGACGCCGACCACGACCACGACACCGCCGCCACCCGGGCCGGCGCCCGCGCTGCACGTCTCGGGCAACAAGCTGCTGACCGCCGCCGGGAAGACCTACCGGCTGCTGGGCGTCAACCGGTCCAGCGGCGAGTTCGCCTGCGTACAGGGCAAGGGGATGTGGGACAGCGGCCCGGTGGACCAGGCTTCGGTCGACGCGATGAAGGCGTGGAACATCCACGCGGTGCGGATCCCGCTCAACGAGGACTGCTGGCTCGGCCTGTCCGGCTCGCCCAGCGGCGCCGCCTACCAGCAGGCCGTCAAGGACTACGCGAAACTGCTGGAGGCCAACGGGATCAACCCGATCCTCGATCTGCACTGGACGCACGGCCAGTACACCGGCACCTCCTCGGCCTGCACCGACGTCAACGCGACCTGCCAGAAGCCGATGCCCGACCGGCAGTACGCGCCCACCTTCTGGACCCAGGTCGCCACCGCCTTCAAGGGCGACGACGCCGTGGTGTTCGACCTGTTCAACGAGCCGTACCCGGACGCGGCCGCCAACTGGTCCGACGCGACCGCCGCGTGGAAGTGCCTGCGCGACGGCGGCACCTGCACCGGGATCGGCTACGCCGTGGCGGGGATGCAGGAGCTGGTGGACGCCGTGCGCGCCACGGGCGCCACGAACGTCGTGATGACCGCCGGCCTGACCTGGACCAACGACCTGACCCAGTGGCTGGCCTACCGCCCGAACGACCCCGCGGGCAACGTCGTGGCGTCCTGGCACTCCTACAACTTCAACGCGTGCGTCACGGTGTCCTGCTGGGACAGTCAGATCGGGACGGTCGCCGCGCAGGTTCCGGTGCAGGCCGGCGAAATCGGCCAGAACAGCTGCGCGCACGACTACGTCGACCAGGTGCTGGCGTGGCTGGACGCGCACAACCTCGGGTACACCGCGTGGACGTGGAACCCGTGGGGCTGCAGCGGTGGCAACGTGCTGATCGAGGACTACGCGGGCACGCCGACGAAGACGTACGGCGAGGGTTTCCGGGCCCACCTGCTGACCGTCAACCCGTGAGAGGAGCCGCCCCGGCGGCCTGCTGACCGGGTGCGGCGAGTGCCGGCTCGCCGCACCCGTGCCAGTCTGGGCCGGGGAACAGGCCACTCGGACCGGGAGACGCCATGGGCAAGCTCGTGCTCGCCGCGCTGCTGGCGGCGTTCGCGCTGGGACCGCCGCCGGGACCGGGGCCGGGTGGCGACGGTTTCGGTCCGGAGCTGCGGGCGCGCATCGCGCGGGCGCAGGCCTACGCCGACAGCCGGCCCGGCGTGACCGGGATCGTGCTGCGGGACCGCCGGACCGGCGCCGTCCACCGCAGTCCCGCGGCCGGGACGCTGATCTGGGCGTGCTCGACGCCGAAGCTGGCGATGGCGATCGACCTGCTGCTGCGCCAGGACTCGGGCGCGGTCTCGCTGACCGCCGAGGACCGTGAGCTGATGCACCGGATGCTGCACTCCAGCGACGACGACGCCGCCCACGCGCTGTGGACCCGGTTCGGCGGCGAGGCGGAGTTCGCCGCGCGGTTTCCCGCGTACGGGATGACCGGCATGCGGTTCAGCGACCGGCACCCGCACCACTGGGGCTGGATCCGCACCACGGCGGACGACCTGGACCGGCTGATCGGCTTCGTCCTGACCCGCCTGCCGCCGCAGCACCGCGACTACCTCGTCCGGGAGCTGCGCACGGTCGACGTCAACCAGCAGTGGGGTGTCTGGGGTGCCGGGCCCGCCGCGCGGCCGGGGAACAAGAACGGCTGGTCCGACGACAACGACGACGGTTCCTGGATCATGAACTCCGTCGGTTTCGCGGGTCCGCAGGAGCGCTACACCGTCGCGCTGATGAACGACACGAAAGTCGTCGAGAACGGCGAAGAGACCGGGCGGGAGACCACCACCCGGATCGCCGAAATCCTGTTCCAGGGGTATTTCGGCGGCTGACATCCGTGCCCCGTTCTGCGGTTTCCCGGGTGAATCCGTGTTTGGAGGGGCACCCTGCGTAGCCCCTGTGGGGTCTGTGTAAGCTCCGGTGTCGCTTGACCGGGTGATCACTCACCCGAATCAGTGGCCGCCGTGGTCGGGGATGGCTCTCACGCGGCCCCTAACGGTGTGGTTCGGGCTCGGATAGGAGATTTATGCAGGTCAGGTCAGCTCTCGTGCGTGGCGGGATCGCGGTGCTCGCCGCGGCCGCCGCGGTCATGGTCGGCGCGCCCTCGGCGCTCGCGGACGACGGCGCCGCCCGCGGCCGGGTCAGCGAAAACTCGGGCACGGTCGGCTACCGGATCAACCTCGACGGCGGTGGCGACTACATCGCCAAGCTGTTCGACTTCAAGCTCTCGGACGGCAAGTCCCTCAAGCTCTACTGCGTGCAGATCACCGTCGGCATGCGCACCGACGTCGACATGGTCGAGCGGCCGTGGAACTCCTACCCCGCCGCGAACTCGCCGTTCAAGAAGAACAGCGACAAGATCAACTGGGTGCTGCACCACGGCTACCCGGGCATCAAGCTGGACGCGCTCGCGGACGCCCTCGGCAAGCAGGGCGTCAAGGTCCACGACGGCATCTCCGAGCGCGAGGCGATCGCCGCGACGCAGGCCGCGGTGTGGCACTTCAGCGACGGCGTGAACCTGAACCTCCAGAAGCCGCTGGCCGAGAACAACCCGGCCGAGGCCAACGCCGACGTCGCCGCGCTGTACAGCTACCTGGTCGGCGACCAGAACAAGGGCCTCGGCGCGCAGCCGAAGCCGACGCTGAACATCGCGTCGCCGAAGGGTGACGGCAAGGCCGGCACCAAGATCGGCCCGTTCGAGGTGGCCACCTCCGGTGACGTCACGTCGCTGACCACCGAGCTGCCCGACGGCGTCAAGGTCACCGACGCCGACGGCAAGGAGCTGAAGACCGCGGACGTCAAGGACGGCAGCAAGCTGTTCGTCGACGTCCCGGCCGCCACCAAGCCGGGCAACGGCTCGTTCTCGCTGAAGGTCACCGGCGAGCTGGACACCGGCCGCCTGTTCGTCTCGGAGAACTACGCGAGGCAGCCGGCGCAGTCGCTGATCGTCGCCGACTCGGAGAAGACCCAGGTGGCCGCGAAGGCGACCGCGGCCTGGACCGAGGCCGGTGCCGTCCCGAGCACCCCCGCGCCGACCACCCCCGGTGGCGCTCCCTCCGGTGGTGGCGAGCTGGCCAACACCGGTGTCGACGCCGCGGTTCCGTTCACCGTCGGCGGCCTGCTGCTGGGCGGCGGCGCGCTGATGCTGCTGCTGAACCGGCGCCGCAGCCGCGCGTAAGGCAGTACCGCAGCACCTCGCGAACCGGGGCCGGTCCATTGTGGACCGGCCCCGGTTTTCGCATCCGCACCCGACGATCGGATTGCGATCTTCGGGGCAAAAGCGGCGAACCGCGCGTCAATTGGTCTAGACTTTTTCGCCATGCGCGGTACGACCGTTCCATCCGGTACGCCCTGCCTGCCGCCCCGGGCGGGGGAACTGCCGCTGCACCGCCTGGAGGTGCCGGCCCCGCACGCGCCGCCGTTCGCCGTCGGCACGTTCGACGCGCTCGGGCCGCTGGCGCGCGCGGAGTTCCCGCACCGGCACACCTTCTACGAGCTCGTGCACGTCACCGGCGGCACCGGCGCGCACGTCGTCGACACCGCGCGCTGGCCGTTGCGGCCGCCGCACCTCGGCGTTCTCACGCCGGGCCAGGTGCACCAGTGGGCCGGCGTGCGCGGGCTCACCGGCCACGTCGTGCTGTTCACCGACGACTTCCTCCTCGACCACCCGGCCGACCGCGAGCTGCTGCGGCGGCTGGGCGAACGGCCGTGGCTGCACCTGGACGAGCACGCCGACGCGGGTGTCACGCGGCTGATCGCCGACTTGGAAGAGGAGTACCGCCGCGGCGGTGACGGCACGGAGTCGGTGCTGCGGGCCCTGGTGCACGTCCTGGTCGTGCGGGCGGGCCGGCTGCTGGGCCCGCCGCCGGCGGCGCCCACCGGCGCGGTGGCGGCCGAGTTCGTCCGGCTCGCCGGCCGCCCCGGGCCGGGACCGTGGTCGGTGAGCGAGCACGCCGAACGCCTCGGTGTCACCCCGGGCCACCTCACCGAAGCGGTGAAGGCCGCGACCGGCCGGACGGCCGCGCAGCTGCTGCGCGAGGCCCGGACCCGGGAGGCCCAGCGGTTCCTGCTCCGGACCGACCTCACGGTCCGGCAGGTCGCCCGCCGCGTCGGGTTCGCCGATCCGGCGTACTTCTGCCGCTTCTTCCGCCGGGAGACCGGGCTCAGCCCCGGCGACTTCCGGCGCGGCGGCGAGAAGCACCACGACTGACCGGTCCAGTCCATCGTCGGCCACCGGGTGCGCTGCCTACGTTCGAGGGGATCCCCGACCTCCCCACGAGGAGCAGGCATGGACGAAGAAACCAGGCTCAGCCGCAAGACGGTGCTGAAGGCCGCGCTCGCCGCGGGTGTCGCCGCGCCGGTCGCGCTGATCGGCGGCCCGGCACTCGCGCGCACGAATGCCGCCGGCGGCACCGCACCGGAGCTCACGCCGTCGTGCCACGACGGCGACGAGCCGACGATCGAGCAGACCGAGGGGCCGTACTTCAAGCCGAACTCGCCCGAACGGACCAACCTGGTCACCCCCGGTACCCAGGGCACCCGGCTGACCGTGACCGGCTACGTCTTCGGACGGGCGTGCCTGCCGGTCGACCGGGCGCTGCTGGACTTCTGGCAGGCCGACGTCAACGGCGCGTACGACAACACCGGCTACACCTTCCGCGGCCACCAGTACACCAACGCCCAGGGCGCGTTCACGCTGTCCACGATCGTGCCGGGGCTCTACCCGGGCCGGACGCGGCACATCCACGTGAAGGTCCAGGCACCCGGCCGGCCGATCCTGACCACGCAGCTCTACTTCCCCGGTGAGCCGCGCAACAACACCGACACGATCTTCGACGCGCGGCTGCTGATGACCGTGCGGGACAACGGTTCCGCGAAGGAAGCCGCGTTCGACTTCGTGCTCGACGTGCCGCAGACGCCGACTTCGGCCCCGCCGACGTCGACGACCGGCGCGCCGACCTCGACGCCGCCCGGGGACACGTCCTGGGCGGTGGGCACCGCGTACCCGGCGGGTGCCCGGGTCACCTACGGCGGCCGCGCCTACGTGTGCCTGCAGGCGCACACCGCCCAGCCCGGATGGGAACCTCCGGCCGTTCCGGCGCTGTGGCGGGCGGCGTGAGGCGTCCCGCCTGAGGAGGGAGGGAGAACCGGCAGGCCCCGGCCGCATCCCGGGGCCTGCCGCCCCCATACTGCGCACGTTAGGGGTCGACGACGGCCCGGCGGCCTGCCAGATTGGGGGCCATGACGATTTCCCTCGACGCTTCGCAGTGGGTGCGGCGCTTCCACCCGGCGCCGTCGGCCGCCGCGCGGCTCGTGTGTTTCCCGCACGCCGGGGGATCGGCGAGCTACTACCACCCGGTTTCGGCGGCGCTCGCGCCCGCGGTGGAGGTGCTGGCCGTGCAGTACCCCGGCCGCCAGGACCGGCACGCCGAAGCCCCGGTGGACGACCTGTTCGTGCTCGCCGACCGGCTGGCGGACGTGCTCGCCGCGGAAACCACCGGGCCGGTGGCGTTCTTCGGCCACAGCATGGGCGCCAGCCTGGCCTTCGAGGTCGCCCGGCGGCTCGAAGCGCGGGGCACGCGCCTGCTCACCCTGTTCGTTTCCGGTCGCCGCGCGCCTTCGACGGTCCGCGACGAGCGGATCCACGAAAAGGGCGACGACGCGCTGCTGGCCGAGGTCAAGCGCCTGGGCGGCACGGACACGTCGGTGCTGGACGACGAGGACATCCGCGGCCTGGTGCTCCCGGCGCTGCGCAGCGACTACAAGGCGGCGGAGCTCTACCACTACCGCCCCGGCCCGGATGTCAGCTGCCCGATCGTCGCGCTGATCGGCGACAGCGACCCGAAGGTCACCGAAGCCGAGACGCGCCCGTGGTCCGAGCGCACGTCCGGGGAGTTCGAGCTGAAGACGTACCCGGGCGGCCACTTCTACCTCAACGACCACGCCGGGGCGGTCATCCGGCTGATCGGCGACCGGCTCGCCCGGCTCGCCCGCTGAGCAAGCGGGCGGGGTGCGCCGCGATCCGGCGCACCCCGCCCGCGTCAGGCGTCAGCAGTAGAGGTTGGCGCCCGGGTCGACGCCGAGGATCGAGCTGATCTGGCGGTACTTCGAGACGCGGCTCTCGACCTGCGCCGGGTTGCCGCCGTTGCACTCGATCGAGCCGTTGATGCTGCGGATGGTCTCGCCGAAGCCGCGGCCGTTGACCATCGCGTTGTGCGGGGTCATCGTGCCGGGGCCGCTCTGGGTGTTCCAGTACCAGAGCCCGGTCTTCCACGCGACGGCCGAGTTCTGCTCCACCTGCCAGGGGTTGCCGAGCAGATCGATGCCGAGCGCGTCACCGGCCGCCTTGTAGTTGAAGTTCCAGCTCAGCTGGATGGGGCCGCGGCCGTAGTAGGCGGACTGGCCGGCGGGGCAGCCGTAGGGCTGGTTCCAGTCGCAGTAGTGCGGGTAGTTGGCCGTGTTCTGCTCGACGATGTAGACGAGCCCGCCGGTTTCGTGGTCGACGTTGGCGAGGAACGCGGCGGCTTCCTGCTTCTTCACCGTGTCGCTGCCGGTGGTGGCGAAGCCGGGGTACGCGGACAGGGCCGCGCTGAGGCCGCTGTAGGTGTAGAAGGAGTTCCGGCCCGGGAACATCTGGTTGAACTGCGCTTCGCTGACCACGAACGAGCCGGGGTTGCCCGGGTCGGTGCCGCCGCCGCAGCTGTAGGGCTCCCAGTACCAGGTGCTGATCACGGGGTCGTAGCCCGGGTTGGCGTTCTTGGCGCGGTAGTAGCCGCCGTTGGTGTAGCGCACGATGGCGCCGACGTCGTACCACTGCCCGGCCACCCAGTTCGGGTAGTTGCAGGTGGTGCCGGGATCGGAGCCGCCGCAGCTGTAGGGCTCCCAGTACCAGGTGCTGATGACCGGGTCGTAGCCCGGGTTGGCGTTCTTGGCGCGGTAGTAGCCACCGTTGGTGTAGCGGACGACGGCGCCGACGTCGTACCACTGCCCGGCCACCCAGTTCGGCGCACTGCACGCGGCGGCGGCCGCCTGCGGAGCGTGCCCGGTGGCGGCGGGCACGCCGAAAACGAGCCCGGCTACGGCGGCGACAGCGGACAGGACCGCGACAAGACGTCTTCTCAAGACTCGCTCACTCCTTCGGCCACGACGGAATCCGGGCGCGCGAGGCGCCCGTGTCGGGGGTGGGGGTGCTCATCCGGCCGAGACGAACGTGACAACGGTCACTAGAGCAGATTGGTCTAGTCCAGTCAAGAATGCCGGGGGCGGCGGGCAAGGGTTCTGCGCGAACGTCCCCTGCACCTGCCGGAGTGGGTTTGACAGCCGGGCCGCGGTGGCAACGCTCGCCGGCCGCGCGGGTGCCGCGGCAGGTCGGCGCGTGGAGTTGTCGTGGGGCGCGCGGCGGGTTCCGCGGAGCGCCCGCAGCAAGCCGGTGCGAAGGCGGACCTGCCGTGGTGCGGGGCGGGCGACGCGGCGGGAAGCAGCCGCGTGGCCCGCCCGGGGCGTCACCGCGCTTGCGGGATCCGCACCTGCGCGGCCGGGACGACGTGCAGGATGCGCTGCAGCCTCGCCCGGCCCAGCCGGTGGAGCATCTCCCCGAGCTCCTCCGGCGCGATGCTCCCTTCGAGGTCGATCCGCGTCGTCCGGACGACGCGATCGATCTCCGAGGCGGGGAGCCGCCCCGCGAACTCCCCGGCCAGCCACACCCCGACCTCGTCCACGACGTCGTCCGCCCGGTGGCTCCGTACGGTCATCGCTCTCCTCGTTTCGGATCGCCTTCTCACCCAGGCCGGAGCCGGAAAATCCCAGCCCGACGCGAGTCCGACGAGCGAGCGCGGGAGCCATGACGCCGAATCGGCGAACTTCGCCGCACAAAAGCTTTCCGTGGTCGGACCGGTGAGTACCGTGACGGCTGTTATCACTCACATGGGCTGTTCGCCGTCCGAAGTTGTCGGCCGTTCGGGTAGAAATCCGCGGAACCTCCCCCATGGCGCGTCCGGCTCAGGACCCTGGAGACGTCTGACAGAGCGGGCGTTCCCAGCGGGACGCGGAACGGAGACGCGATCCATGGGCCGGTACGACCGGACCGACCTCGGGGCGTACAGCCTGGGGTTGCTCGACGCGGCCGACGCGGCCCGGGTCGAGCGGCACCTGGCGGCGTGCCCGGACTGCCGCCAGGAGGTCCGGGAGTTCGAAGCCGTCCGCGGCATGCTGGACCACCTGGTCGACGTCAAGTCCCCCTAGGACCACCGGGAGGCCGCCGCCTTCACGGTCCGCAGCACCGGCGCCGTCTCCAGCGTCCGGATGGCGTCGAGGGCACCCAGCCGGTGGGTCAGGTAGTGGTGCAGTGCCGCCGCGTCCGGGCAGAGGGCCTGCGCCACCAGGTTGGCCGGGCCCGTCGTGGCCGCGACGATCGCCAGTTCCGGGTGCCCGGCCAGCGTCTTCGCCACCCGGTCGAGGTGGGCCGGCGCCACCGACATCCACAGCAGCGCCTGCGTGGTCGCGCCCAGCAGCGCCGGGTCGATCTCCAGGTCGAAGAACACCGTTCCGCCGGCCCGGAGGTCGGCCAGCCGGCGCGCGACGGTCGCCGCCGACCAGCCCGTGGCCGTCGCCAGCTCGGCGAGGCCCGCCCGGCCGTCGCGCTGCAGCGCCGCCATCAGCGCGGCGTCGTCGCCGGTCAGCGGCTTGCCCGGGCCCTCGTGCACCGGGGTGAGGGCCGCGATCTGCGTCGCGTCGAGCGAGTTGGCGCGGCCGAGCCACGCCGTTGGGCCGCCGAAGTAGCGGTGCAGCAGCTGGTGTGCCGAGACGGCCGTGACGCTCGCCGTGCGCGGGATGTCCCGCAGCAGCAGCGAATGGTCGCTCGCCGCCGGCGTCTGCACGTTCACGCAGATCTCCGTGCCGCCGGACATCAGCTTGATCCACGCCGTGTCCGCGCGGCGCGCGAGCGCGTGGGCGAGGTCCTGCGCGGTGTGCGGGGTCGCGGTCAGGCGGACCATCCACTCGGCCTGCCCGGGGCGCTGCGGGTCCGGCAGGCCGACGACGCGGAGGGACGCCTCCGCGCGGAGCCGGCGGTAGCGCCGCGCCACCGTCTGCGTCGAGACGCCGAGGACGTCGCCGATCTTCGTGAACGGCGCCCGTCCGTCGATGTGCAGCGCGTGGATCAGGGCGCGGTCGACGTCGTCCAGCGTAATCATATCCATCATTGAACCGCAAAACATGGAACAAATCAGCGATCGACTACTGGTAGCTGGAACTGCCGCTGATCACGCCGTCAAGGTGGGCGCCGAACGAAAGGAGGCACCCCGTGCCCACCATTACGCGTCACCGGCGGCGCTGGGCCGCACTGGCCGTGCTGCTCGCCGCCGAGGCGATGAACCTGCTCGACGCGACGATCGTCCAGGTCGCCGGGCCCGCGATCCACGCCGCACTCCCCGGCCCGCCCGCCGACGTCCCGTGGTTCAGCGCGGCCTACACGCTGCCGTTCGCCGCCTTCCTCATCACCGGCGGCCGGCTCGGCGACATCCTCGGCCGGGCGAGGGTCTTCCGGATCGGCGTGGCGGGCTTCGTGCTCGCGTCGCTGGGCTGCGCCGCCGCTCCGGACGCCGGTCTGCTGATCGGGGCGCGTGCGGTCCAGGGAGCGGCGGCCGCGCTGATCATCCCGCAGACCATCGGCCTGATCCGCGCCCTCTTCGACGGCGACGAGCGCGCGAAGGCCCTGGGCACCATCGGACCGGTGATGGGCCTGTCCGCGGTCACCGGGCCGCTGCTCGGCGGCCTGCTGACGCAGTCGGTGTCGTGGCGGGCGGCGTTCCTGGTGAACGTCCCGGCCGGGCTCGCGGTGCTCGCCGCCGCGCGGCTGCTGCGGGAGGACCGGGCGGACACCCGGCCCCGGCTGGACCTCGTCGGCACGGCGCTCGTCGTCGCGGGCGCCGGGCTGCTCGTCTACCCGCTGATCGACCCCGCCGGGACGAACTGGGGCCTGCTCGCGGCCGGGCTTGCGCTCCTGGTGGTGTTCGGCTTCCAGCAGCGCCGTGCGGCCGCGCCGCTGGTGGAGCCGAGCCTGTTCGCGAACCGCGGGTTCCCGGCGGCGCTGGCCGGCTCGCTGCTGTTCTTCGCGGTGATGACCGGCCTGATGCAGGTCGTGCCGATGCAGCTCCAGCTCGGCCTGGGCGCCGACGTCCGCACCGCGGGCCTGACGCTGCTGCCGCTCTCGGCCGGCCTCGCGGTGTCGTCGTACGTCGCCGGGGCCCGGCTGGTGCCGAAGTTCGGCGCACGCGTGATGTTCGCCGGGCTCGCCCTGCTGACGGCGGGCATCCTCGCCGCCCTCGCCGCGGGAGCGGGCGCGTACCCGTGGGCGCTGGCCCTGTGCGGCCTCGGGATGGGGACGTTCACGGTGCCGTTCTTCAGCGCCGCACTGGACCGGGTCCGGCCGGCCGAGACGGGGTCGGCCGCCGGGCTGCTCAACGCCGTGCAGCAGCTCGGCGGCACCCTCGGGGTCGCCCTCCTCGGCGGCCTCTACCTGGGCACCGGCACGGCGGCCGCCGCGCTCGGCGTGGGAGCCGTGCTCGCCGTGGCCGCCGCGGTGGCCGTGGTGCCCCTCACCGGTCGTCGGGGTCCGGGTGGCGGAGCCTCCGGCCCGGGGCGGCGCCCCGGTCGTCTCAGTAGTCGTCGCGGCCGGTGAACTGCTGTTCCAGCAGCTCGGCCGCGCCGGCGACCAGCTCGAGGGGGTCGACGAACTCGTTGATGTCGAGGTTGATCAGCGGCAGCGAGTGGCGGAGCACGACGTGCTCGCCCATCACCGCGATGCCGCCGACCACGATCGCCTCGCCGACCTCGGTCAGCACCTCGAGGAGGTCGACCTCCTCGTGCCGGGCGAACGGCGTGGCGATCTGGACCCAGTCCTCGCGCTGGTCGAGGATCTCGCGGGCGATCACGACGATCTGCGCCCGCTGCTCGGTGTCCGGGTCGTCCCCGAACACCAGGCGGATGCGCAGCTCGTCGGGCTCGTCGCGCACCACCCGGTACGCCTGCCTGATGTACGCGACCAGATCGCCCCACTCCGCCACGCTCGACTCCGTCCTCGCGGGTGTCCGAGCGCTCAGCGTAGCGATCAGGCGGCGCCGATCCGCTCGAGATCCGCGAGAACGTCCGCGGGCAGTTCGAGCTCGGCGGCGGCGAGGTTCTCGCGCAGGTGGGCGATCGACGACGTGCCGGGGATCAGCAGCATCGACGGCGACCGCTGCAGCAGCCAGGCCAGCGCGACCTGCATCGGCGTGGCCCCGAGCCGGGCGGCGCAGTCGTCGAGCAGCCCCGACTGCAGCGGGCTGAACCCGCCGAGCGGGAAGTACGGCACGAAGGCGATCCCTTCGGCGGCGCACTTGTCCACCAGGTCGTCGTTTTCGCGGTGGGCCAGGTTGTACTGGTTCTGGACGCAGACGACGGGCGCGATCGCCTTGGCTTCGTCGAGCTGCGCGGCGGTGACGTGGCTGACGCCCAGGTGCCGGATGAGCCCCTGCTGCCGCAGGTCGGCGAGCACCCCGAACGGCTCGGCGAGCGACATCGCCACGGGGTAGCCGCCCGAGGCGTCGCTGAGCCGCAGGTTGACGACGTCGAGCGCGTCGACGCCGAGGTTGCGCAGGTTGTCGTGCACGGCCTGAGTGAGGTCCTCGGCCGACAGCGCGGCCGGCCAGCCCTTGTCCGCGCTCCGCCGCGCCCCCACCTTCGTGACGATGACGAGCGAATCGGGATAGGGGTGGAGGGCTTCCTTGATCAGGGCGTTCACGGTGTGGGGACCGTAGTAGTCGCTGGTGTCGAGGTGGGTGACACCCCGGTCGACGGCTTCCCGCAGCACGGCAACGGCGGCATCGTGGTCCCGCGGCGGCCCCCAGACACCGGGACCGGCCAGCTGCATGGCGCCGTAACCCATGCGGGTCACGGGAAGTTCGCCACCGAGGGAGTACGTGCCACCGAGGTTCGCCATGCTTCTCCTTGCTCCGGGGTGCCTCCACGGAAGTCTAGGCGCGGCGGCCCGGGTCTTCGCGCCATCCGGTTTTGTCGGTGCTCTCCGGTAGGCTGGAATTCGGGGGCTGCTCAGTCGATTTCCCTTGCGCCGCAACGGAAATCTCGGCCCGAGGTTCACCCGGTTCAGCGATGATCTTCGCACGCCTGTTCGGTAGCGTCGTTCTTGTGACCGCGAACCCGCGGCACTCGGCAGATGGAGGAGATCACCGTGCAGACCTCAACCGCAGAGACCCTTGCCCCGCAACACCCGCGTCACCGACTCCTGCACCCGGGCCGGTGGCAGCTCCCCGCTCTGCACCGCCTTCACCAGGCGGTCGAGCACCTCGTCCACCCGGCCCCCGGAGGACCACAGCGCCTGGTCCGCGCCGGCCTGCAGCGCCTTCAGGACCGCGTCCGGCAGCGAATACTGCGCCGTGATCGCCTTCATCGCCCCGAGATCGTCCGTCACCACCGGCCCGGTGAAGGAGAATTCGCCGCGCAGCAAGGCGTACGCGGCCGGAGACAGGGAGGCCGGCACCCCGCCGGTGAGGTCCGGCACGTCGAGGTGGCCCATCATCACCCCGACCGGGCCGTAGCCGGCCAGGCCGCGGTAGGGCACGAGGTCGACCGCCCGCAGCTGCGCGAGCGGCGGCGTGACCACCGTGCCCTTGTGGGAGTCGCCCGAGCCGTGGCCGTGGCCCGGGAAGTGCTTCAGCACCGGCTGGACGCCCGCGTCCCGCAGCCCGGCCGCGAACGCGGTCGCGTACGTCTTCACCCGCGCCGGATCCGGGCTGAACGACCGGTCGCCGATCACGTCGTCGTCCGGCGCGTCCGTGACGTCGGTGTCCGGGGCGAAGTCCACCGTCACCCCGCGGGTACGCAGCTGGCGGCCGCGCTCGGCGGCCAGTGCGCGCACCTCTTCCGGCGACTTCGTGGCGGCCATCGTCCGGGCCGACGGGAGGTCGCCGTCGAGGTCGTCGATGCGCTGGACGCGGCCGCCTTCCTCGTCGACCGACACCGCCACCGGCACCTTGGCCGCACCCTGGACCGCGGCGAGCGCGCGATCTTTCAACAACGCTGTTGCGTTACCGCCGATGAAGATCCCGCCGACCTGGTGGTCGCGCACCAGGGCCACGGTGGCCGCCGGGTCGTCGCCGGAGACGCCCACGACCACCAGCTGGGCGACCTGGCTGCGGACGTCGAGGCCGTTCACCAGGGCCGCGCAGTCGCCCGGCCGGGCAAGCCGGGAGGTGGGCACGGACGGCCCGGGCGCCGGAGCGGCCGGAACAGCAGCCGGTGGAGTGGAGGCCAGGGGCAGAGCCAGCCCGGGCACGGTCCGCGGTTGCAGGCCCACGACCAGCGAACACCCGGCCACGATGGCGAACGCCACCCCGAAGGCGGCAAGACGTCGGCGGTTCATCGGTCCCTTCACTCGTCCGTGTGTCCCCCGACCGTAGTCGACGGCCCAACTTCACGGCGTGAAGAAGGGCGCCGCCCGCCTTAGAGATTTCGTGAAGGCGCCCTCAGCAGACTGACGCTGTCAGGGATCGGCGTGGGCGGAGGAGGGTTCGATGGACCAGGTGCGAGTGGCGGCGTGGGCGTCCGACCCGATCGCGCTGACCGGGCTGATCAACCACCTGAAGGCCCGACCGGAGCTGCTGGTCCTGCCCCGCGCCCGCCGGGGCGAGGCTGCCGTGCTGGTGTTCGCCGTCGGGGAGGTCGACAGGGAAGCCGTGGCCGCGTTGCGTGCCGCGGCCGCCGAGTCGCCCGCCGCGATCGTGCTGGTCGCCGGGCACGTCGACCCCGCGCACGTGGGCCTGCTGGCCGAGTGCCACGTCTCCGCCGTGCTGCCGCGGACCGCGCTCGACCGGCTCACCGCGAGCGTGCTCGCCGCCGCGCGGGGCCGGTCGTCGTCGCTGCGCGAGCAGGTCGCGGCCCTGGCCGGCGAGGCCGGTGGTGCGGCGCTGACGCCGCGCGAGGTGGATGTGCTTCGCCTGATGGCCGAAGGCTGGGACACTGCCGAGATCGCGGGCAAGCTCTGCTACTCGGAACGGACCGTGAAGAACGTCATCTACGCCATGACCAACCGGCTCAACCTGCGCAACCGGCCGCACGCGGTCGCGTACGCCGTGCGGGCCGGTGTGATCTGAGGAAGCCTGTTGCGAACGATCGCCCGCCGGACCGCCATCGTGGTCGCCGCGTTGATCCCGCTCGCCGCGTGCAGCCCCGCTGACACCGGGGGGAAGACGAAACTCACCATCGCGACCTTCGGCGAGTTCGGGTACGCACCCCTGATCGCCGAGTACGAGAAGCTGCACCCGGACATCACGGTGCAGAACCGCGTCACCGACTTCGACACCCACCACAAGGGGCTCGCGACGCAGCTCGCCACCGGGCACGGCGCGGCCGACGTCGTCGCGATCGAAGAGCAGTACATACCCCAGTACCGGAAGGCGAAGGACAAGTTCGCCGACCTCGCCGGCTACGGCGCCCGCGATCTCGAACACCAGTGGGTGCCGTGGAAGTGGGCGCAGGGCACCGACGGTGCCTTCGTGCTGGGCCTCGGTACGGACATGGGCAGCCTCGCCCTCTGCTACCGGCGTGACCTGTTCGCGGCCGCGGGCCTGCCGACCGGCCGTGACGAGGTCGCGAAGCTGATGCCGGACTGGAACGCCTACGCGGCCACGGCGGACCAGTTCGCCGCCAAGACACCGGGCGTGAAGTTCGCCGACTCGGCCGGCACCGTCTACACGGCGATGCTGAACCAGTCGCCCGAGAACTACTTCTCACAGCGGGACGACTCCTTCATCGCCGACCGCAACCCGAGCGTCCGCGGAGCTTTCTTCCTCGCCGGCGGTATCGCGGCGAAGGGGCAGACAGCGGCGGCGACGACCTTCACGCAGGCGTGGAACGTGGCGATCAAACAAGGTTCCTTCGCCACCGTCGCCTGCCCGGCGTGGATGCTCAGCCAGATCAAGGAAGCCGGCGGCGACGGCAACCGCGGCAAGTGGGACGTCACGACCGTGCCCGGCCGGAGCGGCAACCAGGGCGGCTCGTTCCTGACCGTGCCGAAACAGAGCCAACATCCGAAGGAGGCGTACGAGCTCGCCCGGTGGCTGACCGCCCCGGAGCAGCAGAAGAAACTCTTCCTCTCCGACGGCATCCTGCCCAGCGAACCGGCCGTCTACCAGGATCCGCAGGTCGTCGCGCACACCGACCCGTACTTCGGCGACGCACCGATCGGGCGCATCTTCGCCGCTTCGGCGGACCAGTTGCGGCCGAACTACCGCGGCCTGCGGGACGCCGACGTCCGGCCGGAGTTCGGCCGGGCGCTGGGGCGGATCGAGGACGGGACCGAGAAGAACGTCGACCAGGCCTGGGCGCAAGCCGTCCAGCAGGCGCAAGCCGTCTTGAAGTAGCCGCGCGTGCAGCACCGGCTCGCCCGCTTCGACCGCAAGGTCACGCCGTTGCTGCTCGTCGCGCCCTTCTTCGCGCTGTTCGTCGTCTTCGGTGCCTTCCCGTTGCTGTACACCGCCTGGGTTTCGCTGCACGACTGGAACCTCCTCGAAGGCGACCGGGGTTCCTTCGGCGTCGCGAACTACGGCGACCTGCTCACCGACCCGAACTTCTACAACGCCCTCGCCAACACCGTGAGCATCTTCCTGCTCGCCGCGGTCCCGGAGTTCCTGCTGGCGCTGGGCATCGCGGCGCTGCTCGACCGGCCGCTGCGCGCGGCGACCTGGTGGCGCACCGGGATCCTGCTGCCGAACGTCGTGTCCGTGGTCGCCGTCGGGCTGGTGTTCGGGCAGCTGTTCAGCCGCGACTTCGGGGTCGTCAACGAGGTCCTCGGCTGGTTCGGTTTGGCGCCGGTCAACTGGCAGGCGACAACCTGGTCTTCGCACTTCGCCGTCGCGAGCATGGTGCTCTGGCGCTGGACCGGCTACAACGCGCTGATCTACCTCGCGGCGATGCAGGCCGTCCCCGGCGACCTGTACGAGGCCGCGGAACTCGACGGCGCCTCGCGGTGGCGGACCTTCTGGTCGATCACCGTGCCGGGCATCCGGCCGGCGCTGGCCTTCACCGCCATCGCCGGCACGGTCAACGGGCTGCAGCTGTTCGCCGAGCCGCAGCTGTTCGACGCCGGTGGCTCGGGCGGGACGGGTGGCAACGACCGCCAGTTCCAGACGCTCGTGATGTACCTGTACGAGAAGGGGTTCACGCACCTCGACGCCGGCTACGCGGCCGCCCTGACGTGGGTGATGTTCGTGATCTGCGCGCTGTTCGCGCTGGTGAACTACCGGCTGGTGCGCCGGTTCGTGAGGTCGGCGTGACGGCCCGGCGCCGGCCCGGCGGCTGGGTGTACGCGCTGCTGACCGGCGTGCTCGGCGCCTCGGTCTTCCCGCTGTACTGGTCGTTCGTCGTCGCCACGCGCGACAACTCGGCGATCGGGGAGACGTCGCCGTTGCTGCTGCCGGGCGGGCACCTCGCCGAGAACGTGCGGCGGGTCTTCGACACCGTCGACTTCTGGCTGGCCATCGGGAACTCGCTGATCGTCGCGGGCACCGTCACGGTGGCCAACGTCGTGCTCGCCAGTCTCGCCGGGTTCTCCTTCGCCCGGCTGCGGTTCCGCGGGCGCAACACCCTTTTTCTGCTGGTCGTCGGCTCGGCCATGGTGCCGGCGCAGCTCGGGGTCATCCCGCTGTACCTCGTCGTCGGCGACCTCGGCTGGTACGGGCGGCTCGAAGCGGTGATCGTGCCGGCGCTGGTCAGCGCCTTCAGCGTGTTCTGGATGCGGCAGGCGTGTGAAAACGCGATCAGCGCGGACCTGGTCGACGCCGCGACCGTCGACGGCTGCTCGATCCTGCGCACCTACTGGCACGTGGCCGTGCCCGCGCTCCGCGCGCCGGCCGCGGTGCTCGCGATGCTGACGTTCATGGCCACCTGGAACGACTACTTCTGGCCGCTGGTGGTCCTCGACCCCAACGAGACGCCGACCGTGCAGGTCGCCTTGTCGCAGCTGGCCAGCGGCTACTACACGGACTACGCGCTCATGCTCACCGGCGCGACCGTCGCCGTGGTGCCCGTCATCGCTTTGTTCCTGCTGCTGGGCCGCCACATCGTGCGGGGCATCCTGAAAGGGGCACCGGTATGACCTTCCCGACGGGCTTCCTGTGGGGCGCGGCGACCGCGTCCTACCAGGTCGAAGGCGGCGTCGCCGAAGGCGGTCGCGGACCGTCCATCTGGGACACGTTCGCGGCGGCCGACGGCAAGGTGCTGGGCGGCGCGACCGGCGCCGTCGCCTGCGACCACTACCACCGCTACCCCGAGGACATCGGCCTGCTGGCCGAGCTCGGCCTGAACGCCTACCGGTTCTCGGTCGCGTGGCCGCGGGTGATGCCGGACGGCCGGACGACGTCCGCGGCCGGGCTCGCCTTCTACGACCGGCTGGTCGACGAGCTGCTGAGCCGGGACGTCGTGCCGGTGCTGACGCTTTACCACTGGGACCTGCCGCAGGCCCTGGAGGACGACGGCGGCTGGCCGGAACGGGACACGGCCGCGCGGTTCGCCGACTACGCCGCGGTCGTGCACACCGCGCTCGGTGACCGCGTGAACCAGTGGACGACGATCAACGAGCCGTTCTGCGCGGCCTTCCTCGGCTACGGCAGCGGCGTGCACGCGCCGGGCGTCCAGGACCACGACACGGCGCTGGTCGCGGCCCACCACCTGCTGCTCGCACACGGCCTGGCGACGCGCGCGCTCACCGAACAGGCGCGGCCGGGCCACGAGTTCTCGCTGGCCCTGAACTTCGCCCCGGCCATCCCGGACGGCGACACCCCGGCCCACCGCGAGGCGGCCCGGAAGTTCGACGGCATCCACAACCGGTTCTTCCTCGACCCGGTCCTGGGCCGCGGCTACCCGGAAGACGTGCTGGCCGCCGCCGGCCGGTTCGTGGAGTGCGTCCGGGACGGCGACACCGACCTCATCGCGGCCCCGATCGGCTGGCTGGGCGTGAACTACTACGCGCCGGCGCGCGTCACGCCGCTCGAGGACCCGCAGGGGCCGAGCAACTGCCCGCTGCCGACGTTGCGGGGGATGGACGTGTTGCCCGCGCAGGGGCCGCTGACCGCGTTCGGCTGGGAGCAGGCCCCGGGCACGCTGACCGAGCTCCTGCGCTGGATCGACGCCCGGTCCGGCGGCCTCCCGCTGGTGGTGGCCGAAAACGGCGCGTCCTTTGTGGACCACGTCGTCGACGGCCGGGTGTACGACGCGGCCCGGGTCAACTACTTCATGGAGCACCTGCGGGCGGTGCACGACGCGATCCGCGACGGCGTCGACGTCCGCGGGTACTTCGCGTGGTCGTTGCTGGACAACTTCGAGTGGGCGATGGGCTACACCCAGCGGTTCGGCCTGGTGCACGTCGACTTCGAGACCCAGCGGCGGACGGTCAAGGAATCCGGCCGCTACCTGGGCCGGGTCGCCAAGGCGAATGCGCTAGGGCCGCCGGCGGACGGCGTCGGCGACGCCCGAGCGTGACGGCGTCTCCAGCTTGCCCAGCAGCCGCGCCACGTGGGCCTGGACCGTCCGCCGCGGCAGCGACAGCTCCGCCGCGATGTCCGGGTTCGACCGGCCCTCCGCGACCAGGCCCGCGATGCGGATCTCGATCGGCGTCAGCGACTCCCAGCCGTGGCCGGGGCGGATCGGCGAGAACAGCGCACCGCGGCGGACGCCGAGGCGGCGCAGCCGCGTTTCCGCCCGCCGCAGGTCCCAGCGCGCCGCTAGGGCCGTGTACAGCTCGGCGGCCTCCTCGAACGCCGCGTGCGCCGCGTCCAAGCGGCCCGCGCGGGCCAGCAGCACCGCCGCGTCCTCCAGGGCCGAGGCCAGTTCCGGGCGGCGGCCGACCGCGCGGAAGTGCTCGGCCGTGGCCAGCACCGGGGCCGGGTCCTCCTCGATCAGCCCGCGGCACCACGACACCGCCGCGTGCGCCCGCGCCGGACGTCGTTCCTTCGCCGCCTCCTCCTCGCACACCGCCAGTGCCCGGCGCGCGCGGACCACGTCGTCCTGCTCCATCGCCAGCCGCACGAACGCCGGGAGCCACTGGTGCCGCAGCATCATCTGCGCGTACGTCGGGTTCAGGATCGGTTCGAGGACGGCCATCGCGCGGACGCGGTCGCCGCGCTGCTCCGCCGCCAGTGCGTCCGCGACCAGCAGGAAGTCGAAGCTCTCGCGCTCGGCGCCGGTCGCCGGGGCGTACTCCTCCGCCGCGTCGAGGTGGGCCGCCGCCTGCGCCCGGTCGTCGCGGCGGCCGGCGATCAGGGCCGCGACGCCGTGCAGCAGCAGCGCCGCCGGGCCCGGTTCGCGCAGGCCGTTGAACGTGATCGCCGGGCCGTCCTCGATGACCGTGTCCAGCTCGACCAGGGCCTCGTCCCAACGGCCTTCCCAGTACCGGTGCACCGCGGCCGACACCTGGAGCCCGACCGGCAGCGCGTGCCGCGCGGCGACCTCGCCCGCGGCTCGCAGGGCGTCGCCCGCCTCGGCCAGCCGGTCGAGGTTCTGCAGCGTGAACACGCGGTTGTCGAGCAGGTCCAGGTGCAGGTCGGCCAGCTCGTGCTCGTCGCCGACGGCCTCGATCGCCGCGTCGATGTGGCCGAGCGCGCGGTCGTGCTCGCGGCGCACCGAATCGACCAGCCACAACGACTGCAGCGCGTGCGCGGTCAGGTAGGGATCGCCGCCGGCGAGGGCTTTCGTCTCGTGCGCCGTCTTCTCCGCACTGTCCAAATCGGACAGGTCGCCGCGCCGGAAGTTGGCCAGCAGCTGCCGGTGCTTGACCCGCCAGAGTTCCGGCACGGCCGGGTCGTCGACCGACGCGGCGAGGGTCGCGACGGCGCCTTCGGTGTCGCCACGCCGGTGCCGCAGCGCCGCGAGCACGTGCCGCATCTCCTCGACGGCGTCCGGCTCGACGGCGACGTCGAGGGCCTGCCGCGCCAGCGCTTCCGGGCTGCGTTCCAGCCGGAACAGCACCTTGACCAGCGCCACCAGCAGCGTCTCCCGGCGCGGGTCGGTGCCGGCGCACGCGGCCAGCGCGCGCTCCAGCAGCTCGACGGCGATCAGCGGCGCCCGGGTCGACACGGCGGCGTGGTGCCCGGCGAGCCAGTCCAGCACCCATTCGTCCACTGTGGCCGGTGCGGCCACCAGCTGCTCGGCGACGCGCTTGACCGGCGCGCCGATCCTGGCGAGCGCTTCGGCGGCCTGCCGGTGCAGCGCCGCCCGCGTCCCCGCCAGCAGCCGGTCGTAGAGCGCCTGGCGCAGCAGGGGATGCCGGAACGCCAGCTGCGTCCCGGTGTCGATGAGCACGTTCGCCGTCACGGCTTCTTCCAGCGGCTCCAGCAGGTCCGACGGCCGGGTGCCGACCACCGCGGCGACGTCGCCGACGGCGAACTCCATGCCCAGCAGCGCGCCCCAGCGCAGCACTTCCTGCGTCCGCGCGGTCAGGAAGTCCAGCCGCCGGTCGACCGCGGCGACCAGCGACCGCGGCGCCTCGAACTCCGCCGGGTCGTCGACGTCGGCCTGGCCGCCGCTCACCTCGACCGCGCCGGCGCGGGTCAGGACGTCGACCATTTCCTTGACGTACAACGGGTTTCCCGCACCACGGGCGGCCAGCTCGCGCAACCCCGGCCCGGGCGGCGCCCCGAGCTGGTCCTCGATCAGCCGCCCGACGTCGTCGCCGGTCAGCGGCGCGAGGTCGAGGACGACCCCGTCCCGCGCCTGGACACCGCGGCGCAGCTGGGCGAGCTCCGCGCGGTCGGGCGCCGGGCGGGTCGCGGCCACCAGCAGCAGCGGCAGCTGCCGGGTCGCCGCGCAGAGCCGGTGCCAGACCAGCACGGACGCCTCGTCGGCCCACTGCAGGTCGTCGAGCACCAGCACCTGCGGCGACTGCGCGCACAGCTCGTCAACCAGGGCCAGCAGCCGGTCGACGGCGCCGAGCACCGGATCGGCCGGCCCCCAGCTTCGCCGCACCGGGCTCTCGCCCGCGAGCTCCGCCGCCACCCGCGCGCGCCGCGGGTCGGGCGAATGCACGTCGATGGCCAGGCACTCCAGCACCACCTGCAGCGGGAACCGGGTGCTCAGCTCGTCGGCGGCCGCCCAGAGCCGCTGGAAGCCGGGGCCGTCCGGCAGCGACCGGGCGAGCAGCGCGGACTTGCCGATCCCGGCCTCGCCCTCGATCCAGACGGCCCGCCCGCGGCCGGCCCGGACGTCGGCGACGAGCTCGGCGAGCCGGGCCGTCTCGGCTTCCCGCCCGAACAGCCGGTGGCCGGCGGCGACGACCGGCGCCGCGGGCGCGTCGAGCACCGGGTCCTGGGCGAGGATCTGCTGCTGGAGCCGCTGCAGCGCCGGCCCGGGTTCGACGCCGAGCTCCGCGACGAGGGTGGCGCGGGCGTCGCGGAAGACGTCGAGGGCGTCGGCGGGCCGTCCGCTGCGGTAGAGGGCGAGCATGAGCGACTCCCGCAACGACTCCCGCAGCGGGTGCTCCCCGGCCAGCACGGCCAGCTCCGGCGCCAGGTCGAGGTGCCCGCCGAGGGCCAGCAGGGCTTCGGCGCGGCGTTCGAGGGTGTCGAGCCGGAGCTCAGCGAGGTATTCGCGGTGCCGTTCGGCGAACCCGCCGGGAACCCCGGACAGCGCCTCGCCCTGCCACAGCGCGAGGGCGGCGTCGAGTTCGGTGACCGCGGCCCGCGGATCCCCGCGGTCGAGGTGCTGCTGCGCGCGTTCGCGGTGCCGCTCGAACAGGGCCGCGTCGAGCGCGTCCGCACCGAGCAGCAGCGAGTACCCGGCGGGGTCCGACACCAGGACGCTGGCCGCCGACCAGCGCGACCGGTCCGGTTCGAGGGCCCGCCGCAGCCCCGAGACGTAGGTGTGCACGCTGCCCTCGACGCTGGCGGGCGCGGAATCACCCCAGACCCCGGCGATCAGCTCGGCCCGCGGAACGGGACGGCCGGCGTTGACCGCGAGCACCGCGAAAACGGCGCGCTGGCGGGCGGGGCCGAGGCCGATTTCGGCCGCCCCGCGCCAGGCCCGCAGCGGGCCGAGCACGCCCACCCGCAGGCCGGTGTCCGCATCCGCTGGCATCGCGTGCCGTCCCCTCTGGGGCGCTGCCCCAGACCCCGTTCCCCCAGGGACATCTCGGTACCGACTACTCCGGTGACCTTACCGACGTGACAACCCCCGCCGAGGTTGCGTGTTCAACTCGACGGAGATGAGGGAGGCGGGTCATTCCCCGGCGACGGCCCGCGCCCGCACCGGGTGCGCCCGCCGGATGCCGAACGGCTGCATCCGGGCCTCCGCGCGGCGGACGTCCCACACCGCGCCCATGCCCGTGTACGCCGTCAGCGCCGCCCGGAACGCCGTGCGGGCCTCCGTCAGCTCGCCCGACTCGGCCAGCAGGATCGCCGCGTCCTCGGTGGCCTTGGCCTCCTTCAGCAGCCGTCCCGCCGCGCGGTAGTGGCCGGCCGCGGTCAGGACCGGGGCGGGGTCGCCGTCGACCAGCCCGCGGCAGTGCGCGGCCGCCGCCGCGTGGGCCGGCGGGACCTCCGCCTCGGGCTCCAGCAGGCGCAACGCCTCCTGCACCCGCGGCTCGTCGCCGAGCGACAGCGCGATCCGGACCAGGTCCGGCAGCCACTGGTGGCGCGCCGCCGGCGGGTAGTTGTCCTCCAGCAGCGGCAGCAACGCCGTCAGCGCCGCCTCCGGCCTCCCCTCCTGCTCGGCCAGCAGCGCCCGCGCCGCGAGCAGGAAGTCGCCGCCGTCTGGCTCGAGGCCCGGTGGCCACTGCTGCCGTTCGGCCGCGTCGAGGTGCGTGCGGGCCTGGGCCGGCTCGCCGCGGTGGCCGGCGATCAGCGCGCCGACGCCGTGGACCAGCAGTGCCGAGCCCGGGCTGCGCAGCACGTAGGACGCGGTCTCGGCGCCGTCGCGGATCACCGCGTCCAGCTCGGCCAGCGCCGCCGGCCAGCGGCCCAGCCAGTAGTAGTGCACCGCGCCGGCCAGGTGCATCTCGCCCGGCACCGCGCGGGTCGCGGCGATCCGCCGGGCCGCGTCGAGCGGCTCGGCGGCCTCGTCGAGGCTGTTCAGGTTCGGCACGGCCAGCGCCGCGTCGTCCAGCGGGTGCAGCCCGGCCGGCGCCAGCGCCGTCTCTTCGCCGAGCTTCTCGAGCGTGGCCAGCAGCGATTCGTGCCGCCCGCGCCACATCTCCGGGACGTCGGCGTCGTCGAGGGTCCGCTTGAGCTCGGCGGTCGCCTCGGAAAAGTCGCCGCGGCGGTAGTAGACGTAGGCCAGGATCCAGCGCATCTCGGCCGCGCGCCTGCTGTCGGACGTTCGCGCCACCACCGAACGCGCCTCGGCTTCGGGTTCCCGGCCGAGCCAGAACAGCAGCCGGGCCAGCGTCGCGGTCAGCGTCTCCCGTGCGTCCGGCGGCAGCGTGCCCTGCGTGACGGCGTGGCGCAGCAGGTCCACGGCGACCCTCGGGGTTTCGGTGGCGACCGTGCCGATGTGCTCCAGCAGCCACCCGGTGACCCACGGGTCCACCTGCGCGGGCGCGGCGGCGAGCTGCCCGGCGACGCGGTCGGCGGGCACGCCCGCGGCGGCGAACGCCTCGGCCAGCTGCCGGTGCAGCGCGACCCGCATCGCCGCGGGCGTCTTTTCGTAGAGCACGCGGCGCACCAGCGGGTGCCGGAACGCCAGCCGGTCGCCCGACTCGACGAGCACCCCCGACGCGATCGCCTCGTCCACCGCGCCGACCAGCGCCGTCGGCGGCCGTTCGGTGGCGATGGCGATGTCCGCCAGCGAGAACTCCGCGCCCAGCAGCGCGGCCCAGCGCAGGGTGTCGCGGGTCCCGCTGGACAGGAAGTTCAGGTACAGCGTGATCCGCGAGCCCAGCGGTGACGGGATGCTCAGGCACGAGTTGCCGTCCAGGTGCGCGTGGACGCCGTCGAGCACGATCATCGCCTGCGCGAGCAGCGTCTCGATGATTTCCCGGACGTAACGCGGGTTCCCGGCCGCGTAGGACACCAGCTGCTGCAGCCCCGGCCCGGGCGGTGCGCCGACCAGCTCGGTGGCCAGCTCGCGGGCGGCCGCCTCGGCCAGCGGCGGCAGCGTGAGCACGGTGATGTCATCGTTGTCGAGCTCGGCCCGCAGGTCGTCGAGCAGGGCCGGCCGGGGCACCGGGCGGCAGGCGCCGACGAGCAGCAGCGGCAGCTGCCGCGTCTCCCGGCTCAGGTAGCGCCAGACGCGCAACGTCGTGTCGTCCGCCCACTGCAGGTCGTCGACCACCAGCACCAGCGGCCCTTCCGCGCACAGTTCGCGGACGAGCCCGAGCACGCCGTCGACCGGGTCCTCGCCGGACTGCGCGGCGAGCGCGGCCCGGCGCTCGTCGGTGGCACGCGGGTGCACGCCCAGCGCGTCGAGCAACGGCCGCAGGGAGAACCGCTGGTCCAGCGCGTCCGCGGCGGCGAAGGCGGGGTTCCGGTCCCGGGTCATGGCGAGCAGTTCGGCGAGCAGCGCCGTCCGGCCGCTGCCCGGCTCGCCTTCCAGCCACACCGACCGGCCCACGCCGGCCTCAAGACCGTCGACGGCTTCGCGCAGCCGGGCCAGTTCGGCCTCGCGTCCGACGAAGATCTCCGCGCGTTCCGGCATCGCCGAGGCCGGGAACCGCGCCGGACGCGGCGGTGGCGGCGGTTCCGGCGCCGGGGCGGCGGGCCTTTGCCGCAGTTCGTCGTGCAGCCGCCGCAGCGCCGGGCCGGGTTCGGTGCCCGACGCCTCGACGAGCCGGTCGCGGACGTCGGCGTACACCGCGATCGCCTCGGTCCGCCGTCCGGCCAGGACCAGGGCCCGCATGAGCAGCCCGCGCAACGTTTCGCGGAACGGGTGTTCGCGGGTCAGCGCGGTCAGTTCGGCGACGAGCTCGGCGTGCCCGCCGGAGTCCAGCACGACTTCGGCGCGCCGCTCGACGGTCGCCAGCCGCACCTCGGTGAGCCGCGCGCGCTGGGCGGCGGCGAACGGCCCGGGCAGGCCCGACAGCGGAACGCCGTGCCAGAGCCCCAGCGCCTCGTCGAGCGCTTCGCGTGCGCCGCGGAGGTCGCCCGCCGACTGCCGGCGTTGCGCCTGCTCGCGCAGGGCTTCGAAGCGGTGGACGTCGATGGCTTCGGCGTCGAGGCGAAGGGAGTAGCCGGAACCGATCGACGCGAGCAGCTGCGGGCCTTCGCCCTTGGCGCGCCCGGGTTCGAGGGCGCGCCGCAGCCCGGAAACGTAGGTGTAGATGGAGCCCTGGGCGCTCTGCGGCGGCGCCTCGCCCCAGACGGCGTCGATCAGCTCCTCGCGCGAGACCGTGCGGTTCGGGTGCATCGCCAGTGCGGCGAGGACCGTCCGCCGGTGCGCGGAGCCGAGGTCGAGCTCCGTGTCGCCCTGGAAAGCCTTCATGGGGCCCAGGAGCTGGAGTCTCGGTGCGGAGCCGTCCGCCGCCGACATCGGTCTCCCTTCGTGCGCGACGAACCGTCACGCGCCGGATGCCTGCCGTGAGCATACGCGGAAGCCGTGAACCGGCAGGCAAGGATGGCGGACATTCGGGCAAGGGCACGCGGCCGGGGTTCCGCGCCGGACCCGTCGTGCGCCAGGCTCGGGAGGCCCGAGAGGAGCTCCGCATGCCGACCGAAGACATGCAGCGGGCCGCCGCCAGCTTCGCGTACGCCCTCGAAGCGGCCCGCTCCCGCCTTCGCGACGTCAACAGCGAGATGGCCATGGCGCAGGCGTCGTGGCGCGGCGAGGCGTCGGTGCGGTTCGGCCAGGCGATGTGCGACTGGGAGCAGGAGTACGACGTGATCCTCTCGCGGCTGGCGGAGCTGCTGGAGACGACCGGCGGCCCGATGCCGCGGCCGCGGCTGCCGTGAGCCGCCTCGACTTCGGTTTCGCCGGCCTGGTGCTGGACCGGATGGACGTCATCACCGGGGAGCTGGGCGAAGTGCTCGCCGAGCTGGAGACGCGGGTGGAGCCCGGACTGGCCGGCTGGACGCCCGAGGCGCGGGAGGAGTACCTGCGTGCCCGGCGCGACTGGGCGCGCGCCGCCGAGCGGCTGCCCGGCTGCCTGGAACGGGCGCGGGCGGCGTTCGGGGAGCTGTCTTCACGGGCGTGAAGGTGGAATAGGGACGGCGTGAAGACGTCCCGGCCACACTGCGGGCATGAAGCCCGTCGAAGTGAGCGTCCTCGCCTCGGACCCGATCACGCACGCCGGCGCGGTGAGCCTGCTGGACGCGCATCCGGACGTCCGGCTGACCGACCTCGTGCCGGACGTGCTGCTGGTGATGGAGGACCACGTCACCGAGGCCGTCCTCGGCGAGATCCGCGCGGCCAAGGCGTCCCACGTGGTGCTGGTGGTCGAGCACTTCCGCGAGAGCGACCTGATGGCGGCGCTGGAGTGCGGCGTGGTGGCGGTCCTGCCGCGCCGCGAGACGGGCGGCGCCGAGCTGGTGACGGCGGTGCTCGCCGCGGGTGACGGCACGGCGAACCTGCCGCCGCGGCTGCAGGGCGCGCTGCTCGCGCAGGTGCAGCGGATGCGCAAGGACGTCCTGGAACCCAACGGGCTGACGCTGTCCGGGCTCGCGGCCCGCGAGTGCGACGTGCTGCGGCTGGTCGCCGAGGGGTTCGGGACGGAGGAGATCGCGGCGAAGCTGTGCTACTCCGAGCGGACCGTGAAGAACGTCCTGTACGGCCTGATGACTCGCTGCGGGTTGAACAACCGCGCCCACGCTGTTGCCTACGCGTTGCGAGCCGGCGCAATCTGAGACGCTTTCTTTGCCACTGTCACCTTTTCGTGGGCTAGGGTCGGCGATCATGGTGCTCACGGCAGTGGAGATCGCGGCGTCCGTCCGGGCCGGGAAGCTCGACCCGGTGCGGGTGACCGAGGAGGCGCTGGAGCGGATCGCCGCGGCGGACGGCGTGGTCGGCGCCTTCCGCCGGGTGCGTGCCGAAGAGGCGGTGAAGGAAGCCGCCGAGGTCGCCGCGCGGCCGGAACTCGCGTCGCTGCCGCTGGCCGGGGTGCCGGTCGCGGTCAAGGACGTCACGGAGATCGCCGGCGAATCCGCAACGCACGGTTCTTCGGCGGGACCGTCGGCACCGGCGGCCGCGGACGGCGTGATCGCGGCGCGGCTGCGCGCGGCGGGCGCGGTCCTGATCGGGCTGACCCGGGTGCCCGAGCTGTGCATCTGGCCGATGAGCGACACCCCGGACGGCATCGCCCGCAACCCCTGGGACCCGACGTACGCGGCGGGCGGCTCATCGGGCGGCAGCGCGGCGGCGGTGGCGGCGGGCCTGGTCCCGCTGGCCCACGGTTCCGACGGCATGGGCTCGGTCCGCCTGCCGGCGGCGATGTGCGGGCTGGTCGGGTTGAAGCCGAGCGCGAAGCTGCTGAGCGAAGGCGGCTGGTTCGGCATGTCGGTCCACGGCCCCCTGGCCACGACGGTCGCCGACACGGCGCTGCTGTTGTCGGTGCTGGCGGACTCGCCTGAGCTGGCTTCGGTGTCTTCACCGTCCGGCGTTCGTATCGGCATGTCGACAACGGTGCCGTTGCTGCACACACCGGTCCCTCGCGAGCTCGTGGCGGCGGTCTCGACGGCGGCGGAGGTACTGGCCGCACAGGGCCACGCCCTGACCCCGGCGGCCCCGCGTTACCCGGCGACGATGGTCCTAGGCATGACGGCCCGCTGGCTGGCGGGCCCGGCGGAGCAGGCCCGCGGCTTCGACTTCGCGGCCTTGCAGAAGCGCACCCGGGCCCACGTCCGCGCGGGCCGGCTGGTGGAGCGGGCGGGCCTGATCCGCTCCCGCACCCGTGACCTGTGGGTGGCCCGCGCGGAGGAGTTCTTCAGGGAGCACGACGTCCTGCTGACCCCGACGCTCTCGCACTGGCCGGTGAAGGCGGGCCGCTGGCACGAGCGGGGCTGGCTGCCGAACGTGCTGCCGTCGACGCGCTTGGCGGGCTTCACGGGCCAGTGGAACTTCGCGGGGTATCCGGCGATCACGGTCCCGATGGGCCGGTCGGCGGTTTCGGGGTTGCCGACCTCGGCGCAGCTGGTGGCTCGTCCGGGGGAGGAGAGGCTGTTGCTGGGCTTGGCGGCCCAGCTGGAGAAGGCCAACCCCTGGCCACGGACCGCCCGCAGCTGAAGCGCCGCTGCCGACGGCCCGGAATTGTCGGTGCTCGCCGGTAGCGTGGAAACGGGGGCTGCTCAGGCCGGAAAGCCGGAAAAGCCGCCTCGGCGAGCGAGACGGCTTTCCCGGAGGTGCTCGGGACCCGGTCGGTTCGCGGCAAACTTCGGTTTGGGCCTGGCGCAGGAGCCGCGCGGCTCAGGTCGAGGAGCGGGGCTTGCTCGCGGTAGCCGGTTCGGGCCAAGCCTCGGCTTGGTCTGGTGCAGGAGCCGCCCCTCAGGAGCTTGGCTTGCCCGCCGCGGGCGAGAGCGGCTTCGCGCCGCTGCCGTTCGCCGGCTTGGTTGCCGGGCCGTTCGAGTTCGCCGGCGCGTTGCCGGGCTTCGGTGCCGGAGTGGGCTTCGCCTGCTGAGCCGCCGGCTTCGCGGCCTGCGGCGCCGGCTTCGCCTGCTGCGCGGCTGCCTGCTGCGTCGGCTGCGCCGCTGGCTTCGGACTGGCCGCCTGCTGCGCCGCTGGCTTCGGACCGGCCGCCTGCTGCGCTCCCGCCGCCTGCTGCGCCTGCGCTCCCGCCGCCTTCGCCTGCCCCGCCGGCTTCGGCTGCGCCGCCCCCGGCTGCGCCCCCGCCGCCTGCGCCTGCTGCGCCCCCGCCGGCTTCGGCTGCGCCTGCGCCCCCTCCGTCTTCGGCACCGCCGACTGCACCACCGGCACCACAGGCGCCGACGGCGTCGTCGCCGACTCGTCCCCGTCCCCGCCCACCAGCCTCGAGGCCTGCGGGATCACCGCCTCCTCCGGCAGCGCCGCCAGCTGCGTCTCGCTCCGGTTGAGGATGTCCTCCGCCATCGCCAAGCTCTTCCGGGCCTGCTCGCGGATCTCCGCCAACCGCTCGACCTTCCGGTGCGCCGCCGTCGTGCGCTGGGCCGCCTGGGTCGTCGCCTCGTCCAAGCGTCGCTTGGCCTCCGCCGTGGCCTCGTCGAGGCGCCGCTTCGCCTCCGCCGTCGCCTCTGCGAGGCGGCGCTCGGCCTGGTTCTTGCTCGCCGTGCGCTGGTCCGCGACGTGCTTCTCCAGCGCCGCCTTCTGGGCCGCCATCGATGCCTCGAACTCGCGCTCCAGCTTCCGCCGCTTCCGCTCCGCCTCGGTGTCCAGCAGTTCGCGCCGCTGGGCTGCCTCGACGGTCAGCCGCTGCACCTCCGCGCGCGTCTCGGCAAGCGCGTTCTCGTGCTCCGAGTGCAGCAGATCGGCCTGCTTGTCCAGCTCCGCGACCAGCTTCGTGTACCGCTCACGCAGCTTCGTCGACGCCTCCGTCGAGCCCGCCCACGTCTTCTCCGCGGCGGCCTCGGCGCGCTTGATGATCTCGTCCGCGCGGGCCTGCGCGAGCGTGACGGTCCGCTGCATCCGCTCGTCGAGGTCCTCGAGCCGCTCCGGCGGCTTCAGCAGCTCCTCCACACGGGCTTCCAGCGTGGCGACCTGCTGCCGGACGGTTTCCGCCTCGCGGGTCGCGGCGGCGGCCTGCGCCACCGCGGCGTCGCGCTCGCCGAGCACCCGGCGCAGCTGGGCTTCGACGTGGTCGAGGTACTGCCGCACCTCGTTGCGGTCGAAGCCGTGCCACGCCTGGGTGTACTCGCGGCGGAGGGGGAGGAGGCCGTTGAGGGCGGTTGCGGCGGGGTCGCGCTCAGGAACCATGCGCCCGACCGTACCCGGGCACCCGCCGCCTCCGCCGTCCGGCTTAACGAATCACCAACACGTGTCGCCGTGTCGCCGGAATGGCCTCACCCCGAAAACGCAGCGTCACCAGTGGAAGCCACGCGAGAGCCGGGCCAGCGCCATCGCCGCGCGCGAGAGGTGTTTCTCGCCACGTCCGATCTTGAGTTCGCCCGAGCCGCCCGCCGCGGTCGAATCCGGGAAGATCCGGTAGCCCTGGTACGCGATCGCGTCGGTGAGGCCCGGCGTGAGCGTGTACGCCAGCCCGATCGCCTGCCCCGCCGGGGTTCCGATGTGCTTCGGCCGCTCGACGAGCGCCTTCATCACCATGTCCGCCGCCTGCTCCGGCGACTTCGTCGGGAACGCGTCGTAGATCTTGGTCGGGCGGATCATCGGGGTGCGCACCAGCGGCATGTGGATCGTGGTGAAGGTGATCCCGTCGCCGTGCGTCTCGGTCGCCGCGATCCGCGAGAAGTAGTCCAGCGCCGCCTTCGACGCCGCGTACGCCGAGAAGCGCGGCGCGATGCCCTGGACGCCGATCGACGACACGTTCACGATGTGCCCGAACTTCCGCTCCGACATGTGCGGCAGCACCGCGAGGATCAGCCGGACCGCGCCGAAGTAGTTGATCGCCATCGCGCGCTCGTAGTCGTGCATCCGGTCGTAGGACAGCTTGATCGACCGGCGGATCGACCGGCCGGCGTTGTTGACCAGCATGTCGATCCGGCCGTGCTCGGCCAGCATCGCGTCGACGGCCTTGCGCACCGAATCCTCGTCGGTGAGGTCGGCCGGGTACACCGACGCCGTGCCGCCGGCGGCGACGATCTCGTCGCGGACCTCCTCCAGCTCGTGCTGGCGCCGCGCGACGAGCAGCGGGATGCCGCCCGCCGCGGCGACTTTGAGCGCGGTCGCCCGCCCGATGCCCGAGGACGCGCCGGTGATGATCACGCGGCGGCCGTCCAGCTCGCCGCGCGGGCCGTGCTTGCGGGCGCGGAACGGGTCGAGGTGCTCGCGCCAGTAGCGCCACAGCGTCGGCGCGTACTCCTCCAGCCGCGGGACCTCGACGGTGCCGGCCAGTGCCTTGCGCGTCTCGGCCGAGGAGAACACCGACGGGAACGCCATCGTGTCGAGCAGCACCGGCGGGATGCCGAACCGCTCCATGACGGCGTCGCGGGCGATGGTGACGCCGGGGATGTGCTCGGTCAGCTTGACCAGCCCGACGATCCGCTTCGAGATGCCCTCGCCGAGCTGGACGGTGATCGTCGGTGCGCCCGCGGCCCGCGCGAAGGCGTTGTACACCGAAACGACCGGCTGCGGCTCGGGGTTGACCAGGTGGAAGGCGTGCCCGTCGAGCCCCGGCTTGACCACCAGCTCCAGCAGCGCCTTGGCGACGTAGTCGACCGGCACGATGTTGGTGTCGCCGAGGTCGGGGCCGACGACCGGCAGCACGTCCGGCAGCCCGGCGAGCCGGTTGATCGCGGGGAAGAGGTAGTACGGGCCGTCGATCTTGTCCATTTCGCCGGTCTCGGAGTGCCCGACGACGACGGCGGGCCGGTACACCCGCCACGGCACCCGGTCCTGCTCGCGGACGATCTTCTCGGCTTCGAACTTCGTCCGGTGGTACGGCGTGACCAGCCGCTGCCCGGCGTCGAACATCTCCTCGGTGAAGACGCCTTCGTGGTCGCCCGCGACGGCCACCGACGACACGTGGTGCAGGCAGCCCGCGCGCAGGTCCGCGGCGAGGTCGACGACGGCCTGCGTGCCCTCCACGTTGGCCTTGACGCTGGCTTCGTCGTCGGCGGTGAGGTCGTAGAGGGCGGCCAGGTGCACGATGTGGTCGACGCCGCCGCGCAGCTGCTCGCGGTCCGCTTCGGACACCCCGAGCAGCGGCTCGCCGAGGTCGCCGGTGACGAGCGTGACGCGGTCGGAGTGCGGCCACTGGTCGACCAGCGCGGCCAGCTTGGCCCGCGAGGACGCGCGCACGACCAGCGCGACGCGGTCGTCGTCGGGGCGGGAGAGCAGCAGCCGGGTGAAGTGGCGCCCGATCAGTCCGGTCGCCCCGGTCACCAGAAACGTCGCCATCGTCTTCTCACCTCTCGCTCCACAGCCCTGACCCTGGGCATTCTGCTGCATGGCGAGGCCCGCGACCACCGTTTCGAAACGTGATGTTACCCACGAGTAACTTAGGCTGGGTCCGCGGTGACGACGCGGTTCTCCTCGTAGCCGTCCGAGCCGCCGACCCAGCGGCCGCCGCACGTCACCAGCACGACCCGGTGCGGGCCGGACGGGCCGAACAGGTAGTCGGCGCGGGCGGCCAGGTCGCTCTTGTGCACCGTGGCCAGCTGCGAGATCCGGTACCGCCAGGTGGTGCCCGCACTGTCCACAATGGTCACCTCGGCGCCGATCCTGGCCCGCCACAGCTCGGCGAACGGCCCGGTCGCGCCCCGCCAGTTCACGTGGCCGGCGAACACGCTCGCCCCGCCCGCCGCGTCGAGGGGCGCGCCCCACCACGTGGCCTGCCCGAGGTCCGCCGGGATCGGCAGCTCGCCACCCGGGCCGAGGTCCTGCCGCACCAGTGTCGCCGTACCGCCCTCGGGCAGCCGGACGGTGCCCGGCCGCTGCGCCGGCGGGGACGGCGGCGCAGCGGGGGACGGCGTCTGCGCGGCAGGCGCGGCCGGAGCCGCGGACGAGGTGGCCGCCGGGGACGGGGGCGGCACCGGGGCCGCGGCCGCGGCCGCACCGGCGGCGGGCCACGCCGTGCCGGTCACGACGGCCCGAGGCGGCGCGGGGACCACGGTGGAGCCGAACTGCACCGCGAGCACCGTCGCCGCGCCGAGCGCGAAGCCGGCGAGCAGCCGGCCCCGGCCGGGCTTCCGGGCCCGGCCGCGCTTCCGGGCCGGCGGTTCCGGGGCGCCGCCGGGTGGTTCGTCGTCCGGGGCGGCCCAGCCGATGCCCCGGTGCCATTCGTCGACGAACCAGTCTTCGTCCCGCCGGCCGGTGTCGTGCGCCACGCCGTTACCGCCGGGACGCCCGCCGCGCGGCGACGCCGATCAGCCCGGCCGCCAGCAGCACGAGCAGGCCGAGCCCGGCCAGGCCCGCGCCGGGATAGCGGGTTTCGACCACGCCGTGCGCCAGCGCGACCGGCTGGTCGCCGGCCGGGATCGCGCGCGGGACCTCGTTGGCCTTGTTCGTCACGGTCAGGGCGAGCGTCTCGCCCGGTTTCACGGTGCCGCAGGCCGACGGCGGGTTCTGCGGGTCGTAGGCGTTCGTGTAGCCCGGCGGCGGGCTCGCCTCGACGACGCAGATCTCCTGCGGGGCGCGGAGACCCTCGACCGTCACGCCCCCGGTCTTGCCGTCGGTGGTGACGACGGCGGGCTTGCCGTCGGCCCCGGTGAGCGGCTTGCCGTCCTGCCCGAGCGCCGCGGACGTCCGGTCCTTCCCGGTGATCCGCAGCACGGCGCCGCCGACGCCCTGGCCGGTGGCCGCGTCCGTCTTGGTCACCTGGACCTTGCCGGGCTTGGCGACGTTGACGACCCCCTGGGCGGTCAGTTCCTTCTCGCCACCGGTGGAGACCACGCGCTGCACGGTGGTGTCGATCGGCAGCCGGACGTAGGGCCGGTCGGCCGGCGCCTTCAGCGAGGCCGCGAGCTTCGGCTTGTCGCCGGTCGGGGTCAGCTTCACCGTCACGGTGCCGTCGGCGCCGGTCTTCAGCGTGACCTCCTTCGCGGCGGCCTGCGGGCTCGCGTTGCCCGCGGCGTTGTCCGCCTTTCCGCCGTCGAGGGTGGCGGCGGTCGCCGTCAGCTTCACCTGGACGCCCGGGATCCCCTTGCCCCGGGCGTTCTTCACGGTCGCGGTCCAGTCGGCCGCTTCGCCGAGGTGCTGGTCGCCCTTGGGGGTGGTCACCGAAGCGGTCCACGGCCCGCGGTTGGTTTCGGCGTCGGTCTCCAGCCGCTCGACGGCGTCGGCCGCGGCCTTGAGGTGCTGCTGCATGAAGCCGAGGTGCCCGGGAGCGTCGTAGGCGATCTTGGCGGGCGGCAGGCCCGGGTCGAGGTCGGCCGGGGTGCGCGGCGCCGCGGTCCACGAGTGCAGCAGGTGGGCGAGCGCGGTCGCCTCGTCCGGATTCTCGGTGTCGCCGTAGCGCAGCAGCAGGTACGAGATGTTCGCCGCCTGGTCGGCGGGCAGTTTCGTGCCCCACTTGGTGAGGAGCTCGTCGCCGGGCTTGTACTGCTCGCCGGTGTCCGGCGCCTTGAGCAGGAAGCTCACGCAGAACACCTGCTGCCCGCCGACGACGTAGGACCCCAGCCAGACATCGTCCTCGGCGTCGCCGTTCTGGCCGCCGACGCGGTGCCCGATGCCTTCCTGGCTCGCGGCCGAGGCGACGGGTACGCCGGCGGTCGCGGACAGGGTGCCGAGCAGGGCCGCGGCCACGAGGCCGGTGAGCGCGCGAGCGGCCGCGCGCGGGCGTGTTGACCACCCCATGTGTCAATGCTCCTTCGTCGCCACGTGCGGTATCGCACGGCGTCTCTTCAGGTCACACGACTGATCAAGTCCCCGACGCGCGTTCGGTGATTGTCCGGGCACGCCAGGTGAGCGTTGCGCCAGGCGGCAAAACTGTGTACCGCTCTTCGGGTGGCTGTCGCCGAACGGTCGTGACCTTCGTCGCTTACCGTGTCGATCGAGGTCGGCGGGGTGCCGCCGGGTAAAGTCGTCTTTACTCGGCGGGAACCGCTGGTCCCCGGCGGTCGTTGGACCCGATGCAGCACGAAAAACGAAGCAGCAGATCCAGGAGGATCAGGTGCGTTCCAGTAGCAACCCGGCGTTCCGCAACCTGCCCAGTGGCGGAACCCAGACGTACGGGCAGTACGGGCCCCCGGTGGGCTTCAACCAACCCCAGGGCGGCGTGCCCGGGTACGGCCCGGGCCGGGCCACCTCCGGCGAGGGCGATCGCCCGATGACGGTCGACGACGTCGTCGTCAAGACCGGCCTGTCCCTCGGTACCGCGCTGCTGTTCGGGGTGATCACGGCGATCTGGGCGCAGGTCCAGCTGGCCGAGACCGGCAAGCTGTCCGGTGCGCTCGTCGGCGCGATGATCGGCGGCCTGGTCGTCGGGCTCGTCATCTCGCTGGTGATCATCTTCCGCCAGAAGCCCAGCGGCGCACTGACGCTGACGTACTCGGCGGCCGAAGGCCTGTTCCTCGGTGCGCTGAGCGGCGTGTTCGAGGTGATCTACCCCGGCATCGCGCTGCAGGCGATCATCGGCACCGTCGGCGTCTTCATCGGCATGCTGGTCGTCTACAAGACCGGCGCGGTCAAGGTCACGCCGAAGCTGACCAAGTGGATCGTCGGTGCCGTCGTCGGCGTCGCGATCCTGATGCTGTTCAACCTGATCAGCTCGCTGTTCTTCGGCTTCAACCCGCTGCGCGACGGCAGCCCGCTGGCCATCGCCTTCAGCATCCTCTGCATCGGCATCGCGGCCTTCAGCTTCCTGCTGGACTTCGACCAGGCCGACCGGATGATCCGCGAGGGCATGCCGTCGAAGTGGGCCTGGTACACGGCGTTCGGCCTGATGACGACGCTGGTCTGGCTGTACCTGGAGATCCTGCGGCTGCTCTCGTACCTGCGTGAGTAACCTGGCTCACCGTCTCGCAGTGAAGGCGCTCCGTAACCGGCGGGGCGCCTTTTCTGTGGGTAATTCGTGCATTTGCGGACCCCGCTGCCGACCGTGTTCACCCTGCGTGTTTGATGTCCCGGTCGGTTCTTCTCTTCACATGTGTGAGGTTCACAGTGAGCGTTCCCCCTCCGGCCCCCGGGGGCCAGCAGCCGGTGGGTCAGCCCGATCCCTACGGTCCGCCGCCGGGTGGCCAGCCGCAGCAGCCGTACGGCCAGCAGCAGCCCGGTCAGTACGGCCAGGCGCCGCAGGGCCAGCCCGGCCAGTTCGGCCCGCCGCCGGGGCAGTTCCCGCCCGGGCAGTTCCCGGCGGGCCAGCCGGGCTTCCCGCCCGCGCCGCCGGCCCCGCCGAAGCGCTCGCGGGCCAAGGGCCTGATCATCGGCGGCATCGGCGCCATCGTGGTGATCGCGCTGGTCGTCATCGGGATCGTCTCGTTCATGAAGTCGCCGGCCACCTCGAACGCCGGTGACTGCCTCACCATCACCGAGTTCACCCAGGGCGGCGACGACCCGGCGAAGGCCGACTGCAACGACCCGAAGGCGAACGTGAAGATCGCCAAGAAGCTGGACAGCGCCTCCGACGACTGCCCGGGCGGCTCCAGCGCGGGCTACGACACCTACTCGGTCAGCGGCCGCAGCTCGTACAAGCTGTGCCTGATGATCAACGCGAAGCAGGGCGACTGCCTGGCGAACTTCACGTCGCAGACCAAGGGCTACCTGAAGGTCCCGTGCACCGACCCGACCAAGGACGGCGAGCTCGTCAAGGTGGTCACGGGCCAGGCCGACAAGAACGTCTGCGAAGGAACCGACGCCACTCGCGTCGCGGTGTACCCGGAGCCGGCGACGACGATGTGCGTCAAGACGAACGAATAACCACGGACATCGAGAAGGCCCCCTCGCTGCGCGCGAGGGGGCCTTCTTTCGTTACGCCGTCAGGAAAGGCGCTCGACGATCATCGCCATGCCCTGGCCGCCGCCGACGCACATCGTCTCCAGGCCGAACTGCTTGTCGTGGTGCTGCAGGGAGTTGATCAGCGTCGAGGTGATCCGCGCGCCCGTCATGCCGAACGGGTGGCCCACCGCGATCGCGCCGCCGTTGACGTTCAGGCGGTCCAGTTCGATGCCGAGGTCCTGGTAGGACGGGATGACCTGCGCCGCGAACGCCTCGTTGATCTCGACCAGGTCGATGTCGCCGATCGACAGGCCCGCTCGGGACAGCGCCTGCTTGGACGCCTCGACCGGGCCGTAGCCCATGATCTCCGGCGAAAGCCCGGTCACGCCGGTGGACACGATCCGGGCCAGCGGGGTCAGGCCCAGCTCGCGCGCCTTCGTGTCGGACATGACGACCAGGGCCGCCGCGCCGTCGTTGAGCGGGCAGCAGTTGCCCGCCGTGACGCGGCCGTCCGGGCGGAAGACCGGCTTCAGGCCCGAGACGCCTTCGACCGTGACGCCGGCGCGCGGGCCGTCGTCCTTCGAGACGACCGTGCCGTCCGGGAGCGTCACCGGGGTGATGTCCTTGGCCCAGAAGCCGTCCGCGATGGCCTTCTCGGCCAGGTTCTGGGAGCGGACGCCGAACTCGTCCATCTCCTCGCGCGTGACGCCCTTCAGCCGGGCCAGGTTCTCCGCGGTCTGGCCCATCGCGATGTAGACGTCCGGGACGTTCCCCTCGGTGCGCGGGTCGGTCCAGGTGTCGGTGCCGGACTCCGCGGTCGCCTTGGTGCGGGCTTCGGCGTCGGCGAACAGCGGGTTGTGCGTGTCGGGCCAGGAGTCCGAGCTGCCCTTGCCGAACCGCGAGACGGTCTCGACGCCGGCCGAGATGAAGACGTCGCCCTCGCCGGCCTTGATCGCGTGGAACGCCATCCGGGTCGTCTGCAGGCTGGAGGAGCAGTACCGGGTGATGGTGCAGCCGGGCAGGTGGTCGTAACCCAGCTCGACGGCGACCGCGCGGCCCATGTTGAACCCGGACTCGCCGCCCGGCAGGCCGCAGCCCAGCATCAGGTCGTCGATGTCCGCCGGGTCCAGCTCGGGCACCTTGGCCAGGGCCGCCTGGATCATCTGCACGGTCAGGTCGTCGGGCCGCATGCTGACCAGCGAGCCCTTGTTGGCGCGCCCGATCGGCGAACGCGCGGTGGAGACGATGACGGCTTCAGGCATGACGTGACACATCCTCGTATCGCGAGCTAAGCAGTTGCTCACCATACTGCCGGGTACGACGCCGAGGTCAAAGGCGAACGCGATCTGCGCCACTACTGGCATGATCGGGCGACGTGCCGAACGACCTCGAACGGGTGCTGCGGACCAGGACGATCCTGCTGTGGGGAGCCGGCCTGCTGGTGGTCGCCGCGGTCGCCGCCACCTTGCTGCTGACGCTGCTGGGTGGGGGCCGCCCGGAGGATTCGGCGCGGCTCGACGCCCTGAAGACCGCGGCCAACATCGTCGTCGGCACCGGCGGGGCCGCCGCCCTGCTGCTCGCCGCGCGGCGGCAGCGCTCGGCCGAGCTGGACCTGGTGCAGAAGGACCACGACGCCACCGAGCGCCGCGTCACCGAAATCTACGGCAAGGCCGCCGACCAGCTCGGCAGCGACAAGGCGCCGGTCCGGCTCGCCGGCCTGTACGCCCTCGAACGGCTCGCCGCCGGGTACCCCGAGCACCGGCAGACCATCGTCAACGTCCTCTGCGCCTACCTGCGGATGCCGTTCGAAGACCCCGGCAAGGACCTGGAGGAGCTGCAGGTCCGCAAGACCGCCCAGCGCATCCTGCTGCTGCACCTGCGGCCCGGCTCGGCGGAGGACCCGAGCGAGGCTTTCTGGCCGGACGTCGACCTCGACTTCTCCGGGGCGAAGCTCGTCGGCCTGACCCTCACGCACTGCGTGATCAGATCGATCACCTGCTACGACACGGAGTTTCTCGGACTGGCGTCCTTCCGCGGCACCGAATTCCGCACGAAAGCCGACTTCAACAAGGCGACCTTCCGCGATCGCGCCGATTTCCGCGGAACCGTTTTCGGCGGCGACGGCGAAAGTTTCAACGGCGCCGTTTTCGCAGGCCCGGCGGTTTTCGGCACGAAATCCACCGCCCGGCTCGCGGGCGCGGAAGCGGACCGGGGTTTCCCGCGGACCTGGCCGCGGGGCTGGGAAGAACGGCCGATCGCCGGCCGCCCCGATCGGCTGGAATTGACACGAAAGGATGAACCGGGGCAACCGGCGGACCGATAGGATCGTCGCACCAAGGAGAAGCGTCGCCACGTCCCACAGGAGGTGAACTGGCGATGATTACCAAGCGGGCCGCCTACTGGCTGTCCATGGCCATTCGGACGGGCTGCCGCACGGTCTTCGACGCCGGGCGGGACCTCCGGGACGGGATGACGGCTCAGTGTGCAGCGGCCCTCGGGCCGGTACCGGTGCGGACGAGCGGCTTGGTGGCCGCCTGAGGTCCGGGCCGGACGGCCCGACCTCGCGCTCACTGACCCGCGTCGCCGACGCGCACCCGGAGTCCGCTCGGGGTCCGATCGCGCACGACTGGACAGCACGGCCGGTAGGCGGGTTGCTGATCCGGCCAAAGTAGGCCGCTCCCCCGAGCGGCGCGTGACCTGCGCTCCGAAGCCATGCGGCCGTGGCTGTGGTCGGATCAGCAACGATCGGCACAGTAGGCTGGTGCCGTGGAGTACGCAGAGCACATCGCAGACCTCGTGGGCAACACCCCGCTGGTCAAGCTGAACTCGTTGACCAAGGGGCTCAAGCCGCTCGTGCTGGCCAAGGTCGAGTACCTGAACCCGGGTGGCTCGGTCAAGGACCGCATCGCGCTGCGCATGATCGAGGCCGCCGAAGCCTCCGGTGAGCTGCGGCCCGGCGGCACGATCGTCGAGCCGACGTCCGGCAACACCGGGGTCGGGCTGGCCATGGTCGCCCAGCGCAAGGGCTACCAGTGCGTCTTCGTCTGCCCGGACAAGGTCAGCGAGGACAAGCGCAACGTGCTCAAGGCGTACGGCGCCCGCGTCGTGGTGTGCCCGACGGCGGTCGCGCCCGAGCACCCCGACTCCTACTACAACGTCTCCGACCGGCTGGTCCGCGAGATCGACGGCGCCTGGAAGCCCAACCAGTACGCCAACCCGCAGAACCCCGAAAGCCACTACCTCTCCACCGGCCCCGAGCTGTGGAAGCAGACCGACGGCAAGATCACGCACTTCGTCGCGGGCGTGGGCACCGGCGGCACGATCTCCGGCACCGGCAGGTACCTCAAGGAGGTCAGCGACGGCCGCGTGCAGGTGGTCGGCGCCGACCCGGAGGGCTCGGTCTACTCCGGCGGCAGCGGGCGGCCGTACCTGGTCGAAGGCGTCGGCGAGGACTTCTGGCCGGACACCTACGACCGCACCATCGCCGACGAGATCATCCCGATCTCCGACGCCGACTCCTTCCAGATCACCCGCCGACTCGCGCTCGAGGAGGGCCTGCTGGTCGGCGGCTCCTGCGGGATGGCCGTCGCCGCCGCGCTCAAGCTGGCCGAACGGCTCACCGAGGACGACGTCGTGGTCGTGCTGCTGCCCGACGGCGGCCGCGGGTACATGACGAAGGTGTTCAACGACACCTGGATGTCCTCCTACGGCTTCCTGCCGCCCGACTCCTCCGGCGCGACGGTCGCCGACGTGCTCACGAAGAAGAGCGGTCACCTGCCGGCGCTGGTGCACTCGCACCCGAACGAGACGGTCGCCGAGGCCATCGCGATCCTCTCCGAATTCGGTGTCAGCCAGATGCCCGTGGTCAGCGCGGAGCCGCCGGTGATGGCCGCCGAGGTCGTCGGCGCCGTCAACGAGCGCGACCTGCTCGACGCGCTGTTCACCGGCAAGGCGCAGCTGGCCGACCGGCTCGAGCAGCACATGTCCCCGCCGCTGCCGACGATCGGCGGCGGCGAGCAGGTGAGCGCGGCGATGACGGCTCTCGAGGGCGCGGACGGCGCGCTCGTGCTGGTCGACGGCAAGCCCGCCGGGGTCGTCACCCGGCACGACCTCCTGGGCTTCCTCGCCGGTCGCTGAGCGGGAGCTGTGAAGGTCCTTGATCGGCGCACCCGGCCGGGGCGTTACGAGCGCCCGGCCGGGTGATCCGATAGCGTGAGCGCGAGTACAGAACTTTCGCGTCCTCGTCAAGGGGGTTCAAGACCCACATGAGTGCACCGCAGCCACCGAACCAGCCGTGGGGTGGCGGCCAGCCACCTCAGGGCCCGCCGAGTGGCCCCCAGCCGCAGCAGGACAACCCGTTCGGCAGCCCGGAGCCGACCCAGGTCGTGCAGCCCGCCCAGCAGGAGGGCGGTTCCCCGTTCGGGGAGACGCCGGAGCCGACCCAGGTCGTCCGGCCGGGGGAGGGCGGGGCCGGGGCGACCCAGGCGATGCCGCCGTTCGACGCGAACGCGACCCAGATGGTGAACCCGGCCGGCGGCGGTGACGCGCCGGTCGCGGACTCGACGCAGCTGGTGCCCCCGGGCTCCCAGCCGCCGGCGATCCCGTACACCCCGCCGCCGAGCGCGGCCGACAACCCGGCCGCGGCGTTCGGCCAGCCGGGTGGTTACGGCCAGCAGCCGGGCGGGTTCGGGCAGCCGGGCCAGCCCGGGCAGCCGGGTGGGTTCGGCCAGCAGCCGGGCGGGTTCGGCCAGCCGGGCCAGCCGCCGCAGGGCTTCGGCGCCCCCGGTTTCGGTGGCCCGCAGCAGCCGGGCTTCGGCGGTCAGCCGCCGCAGTTCGGCGCCCCGGCCGCCGCGGGCAACCGGCAGCTCCACGGCTACATCGCCGGGGGCCTGGTCGCGCTGTTCGCCCTTGTCGCGCTGATCTACTCGTTCGTCTACATGGGCGACGCGAGCGACTACTCGGCGATCTTCGACCGCGCCCCGAACCAGGAGGCGATCGACCGGGTGCTCGACTCGGCCGGGATCGTCGGCCCGGGCACGGTCTGGTTCTACGTGATCATGATCTGCCTCGGTGCCCTGATCTCCCTGGCCGGCGGCATCGGCCTGGCGCTGGCGGGCCGGCTGGGCGGGATCCGGAAGTTCGTGCCGATCGCGGTCGTCGCGGGCGGTGCCGTGCTCACGCTCTTCGCGTTGCTGCTCAAGATCGGCATCACTCCCAACGCCGAGACGCTCGCGCAGGCGTCGGCGTCCGAGAAGGACACCTTCGGCCTCGGGCTCCCGCCGCTGATCTTCGGCATCCTCATCCTCATCGTGGGTGTCCTCGCGCTCATCCCGGCCACCGCGCAGTACACCGGCCTCGGTGGCGGCGGCGGTGCCGCGCCGGGCGGGCCGCAGGGCTTCGGCGGGCCGCAGGGCTTCGGTGGCCCGCAGCAGCCGGGCGGGTTCGGCCAGCCGGGGCAGCCCGGGCAGCCGGGCGGGTTCGGCCAGCAGCAGGGCGGCTACGGCCAGCCGCCGCAGGGGTACGGCCAGCCGCCGGCCTACGGTCAGCCGGGCGGACCCAACCCGTCCAGCGGCGGGTTCCCGCAGCCGTCGAGCGGGGGCTTCCCGCAGCCGGGCCAGCCGCCGCAGCAGCAGCCGGGCGGCTACGGCCAGCCGGGTCAGCCGCCGCACGGCTACCCGCAGCAGCCGGGGCAGCCGCCGCAGGGCTGGGGCCAGCCGCCGGGCCAGCAGGGCCCGCCGAGCGGCGGGTTCGGCCAGCCCGGCCAGCCGCCGCAGCAGCAGTGGTGACCTGACGCAGCATTCGTGCCCCGGAGCCGGTTCGGTCCGGGGCACGGTGCATTCACGGCCCGGTACGCCATTGTCCGAAAAGGACAAAAGCGAGGCGTAGTGGTTCTGCCGTGATCGCGTGACAGGATTTTTGCCGTTACCGCACAAAAATGATCTTGGGTTCCGCCGTCCGGCCGAATTCCGTTCCGTTTCCGGCTTCTTTCTCCCCATTCCGGTTAGGGTGAGCGCCGTCGTCCCGCGCTCGGCTGATGGGGGAGTTGTGACCGGTCCGTACGGACACCCGGTGTCGCATTCGCATTCGTATTCATCGAATAGGCCATCCGGCGTAACGGCGGTCCTCGCCGGGATGCTCGGATTTCCGGCCGCGGTCGCCGCGGGATACGTGCCGGTGAAGATCTTCCTCGACATGCCGGCCGAATTCAGCCTCGGCGCGCTGCCGGCGTGGGTGCTGGTGGACCTGGCCGGCTACGTCGTCGCAGGGCTCGTGCTGCTGCTCGGTTCGCTGGCGACGCTGTTCCGCGCGACGGCGGGAGCGGTCCTGCTCGGCCTGGGCGCGCTGCTGGCCATCGGGGCCTTGCTGACCGAGCCGCTGTCGGTGGGCGTGCCGCCGGCCCGGTTCGCCGACGCGATGTTCACCCACGGCGGGTTCGCGATGGCCGACCGCGTCGGCCTGGCCGCGCTGGCCGTGCTCGTGCTGGTCCTGGCGTTCCTGCCGCCGACGTTCCGCTACCTGCGCTACCGCACGTCCACGCTGCCCGTCCTGTCCGGCCAGGGCGCCTATTCGTCGCGGGGCTGGTAGGTGGCCGTCGCGGCGCCGCCGAAGCCCGGTGCGCGAACCGCGGTCGCCGCCGGAGTGCTCGCCGTGCTCGGCGGGCTGTGGTTCGTGGCGGGTGTCTTCATGTTCGGCTGGCTGGGCTTGAGCCAGGAACCGCTGCTGATCCCCAGTCAGGTCACCGACGCCTTCGTCGGCCTGGTGCTCCTGCTCGGTGGCACCCTGCTGCTCGTCCGCACGGAACTGGGCCGGGCCCTGACGCTGATCGGCGCGGTGCTCGGCCTGGTCGCGCCGATCGTCGGCACCGTGCTGCTCTACCAGCGCATCTACTTCGTCGCGGGCGGGCCGACGGGGATCGAGCAGCTGGCGCTGCGCCGGGTCGTCGTCGCGCTGCCGTTCGTGGCGATCCTGGTGCTCACGCTCCTGCCGGCCACCCGCCGGTGGACCCGGCACTGAGATCCGTCCCACCTGACGGGAATGTCAGGGCTTCGCCGTACGCTGTGCCAATGGTGGACGACTACTCCGTACTGGGCTTCGAGACGCGCGCGATCCACGCCGGTCAGAAGCCCGACCCCCGCACCGGCGCGGTCATCGTGCCGATCTACCAGACCTCGACCTACGCGCAGGACGGCGTGGGCGGGACCCGCGAGGGCGACTACGAGTACTCGCGCACCGCGAACCCGACCCGGTCGGCGCTGGAGGAGGCGCTGGCCTCGCTGGAAGGCGGCCGGCACGCGCTGGCCTTCGCCTCCGGCATGGCGGCCTCCGACGTGGTGCTGCGCAGTACCCTCCGCCCCGGTGACCACCTCGTGCTCGGCAACGACGCCTACGGCGGCACGTTCCGCCTGATCGACAAGGTGCTCAGCCTCTGGGGCGTCGAGCACACCGTCGCCGACCTGGCGGACCTCGACGAGGTGCGCGCGGCCATCCGCCCCGAGACCAAGCTGATCTGGTGCGAGTCGCCGACCAACCCGATGCTCGGCATCGCCGACATCGCGGCGCTGGCCGGGGTCGCGCACGACGCCGGCGCCCGCCTGGTGGTCGACAACACCTTCGCCACGCCGTACCTGCAGAACCCCCTGGCCCTGGGGGCCGACATCGTCCTGCACTCGACGACGAAGTACCTCGGCGGCCACTCCGACGTCGTCGGCGGCGCGATCATCACGAACGAAGACGAGCTGCGCGAGCAGTTCTTCTACCTGCGTAACGCCGCCGGCGCGGTGCCGGGCCCGTTCGACGCGTGGCTGACACTGCGCGGCATCAAGACCCTCGCCCTGCGCATGGAGCGGCATAGCGACAACGCCGAGAAGATCGTGCAGGCGCTGGTCAAGCACCCGAAGGTGGCGAAGGTCTACTACCCGGGCCTGCCGGAGCACCCGGGCCACGAGACGGCGGCGAAGCAGATGCGCCGCTTCGGCGGAATGGTGTCGTTCAGCCACGCGGACGGCGAGCAGGCGGCCCTGGAGGTGGCTTCGCGCACGAAGCTGTTCATCCTGGCGGAGTCCCTCGGCGGCATCGAGTCCCTGATCGAGCACCCGGGCAAGATGACCCACGCCAGCACGGCGGGCTCGACGCTGCAGGTCCCGGCCGACCTGCTCCGCCTTTCGGTCGGCATCGAGGACGGCCGGGACCTGGTCGCGGACCTGCTGGCCGCGCTGGACTGAGCCGTTCGTCAGCCGACGTCGAGGCCGCCGCCGTAGAGCCGGTCCACCCGGAGCCGGATGACCACGCGGCGGTCCTCGACCATGTTCCGCAGGAACGCGGCCTCGTCCCCGGGGTCGTCGAACGGCGCCTGCATGGCCAGCAGGGCCCGGCCGGTCTCGTCGCCGGGCACCGTGCTGACCGGTGACACTTCGGCCACGCCCTCGGCGACCGCGAACGCCAGGTGGTCTTCGCTGCTGACGTAGAGCGACGCACGGGGGTTGTTCGCGAGCTGGCGGACCTTCGCCCGCCCCGCGGCCGACCCGATCCGCACCACGCGCTCTGCCGGATCCCAGGCGTAGGCGACGGTCGACAGGTGCGGGTGGCCCGCGCGGTTGACGGTGGCCAGCGCACCCAGGCTGTGGGCGCTCAGCAGCCGGCTCGACGCTTCTTCGGTGGGCCGGGCGGGTCCGGGACCGCGGCCCGGCTCGTAAACGGTGGTCACCCGATGATCATCGGGGAGCGGCCGGAACCGCGGAAGAAGGCACTTTCGTGTTCCCCGGGCACACCGGGGTAACCCACCAGGTCAGGGGTTGTAGTTGCCGTGCACGACGGCGCCGGTGGCCGGCCCGCGGGTGACCGGCAGGTTCGAACCGTCGACACAGCCGCCGACCAGCTCGACGTGGCTGTCGTGCCGGATGTACTGGGCCGGCGCGCCGCACGAGGCGCTGTCCACCGTCAGGTACGCCGCTCCGGTGAGCGCGGCCGCCGAGGCCACGCCGATCACCAGGGGGAGCAGGCCGGCGGAGCGGGTGGCGCGAGCCCGTCGGGCCGTGTTCGCGTCGTTCCCCGGTGCCATGGTTGCTCCTTGTTTACCGCGTGTTGACGCGACCCAGGGTACCCGGCTCTCGGTCCGGTCAACCTGTGGAGTTCCTGAGTGGCATAGTCCGGCGCATGGAACTCGTCACCCTCGAGCGGATCCAGGCCGCCCGGGAACTCCTCAAAGGAGTGACCCGGGTGACGCCGATGGAGCACGCGCGCGACCTGCGCCGGCTCCACGGCGGTCCGGTGTACCTGAAGTGCGAAAACCTGCAGCGGACCGGGTCGTTCAAGATCCGCGGCGCCTACACCCGTATCCACGGCCTGACCGAGGCCGAACGCGAGCGGGGCGTCGTGGCGGCCAGCGCCGGCAACCACGCGCAGGGCGTCGCGCTGGCGTCGTCGCTGCTCGGCGCCAAGTCCACCGTCTTCATGCCGCTGCGGGCGCCGCTGCCGAAGCTGGCCGCCACTCGCGGTTACGGCGCCGAGGTCCACCTCCACGGCGCCCTCCTCGAGGAGACGCTCCGGGCCGCCGTCGAGTTCGGCGAGCGGACCGGCGCGGTGTTCATCCACCCCTTCGACCACCCCGACGTCATCGCCGGCCAGGGCACGGTCGGCCTCGAGATCCTCGAACAGGTGCCGGGGGTGAAGACCGTCCTGGTCGCGACCGGCGGCGGCGGGCTGGTCGGCGGGGTCGCGTCGGCGGTGAAGGCGCTGCGCCCGGACGTCCGGGTCGTCGGCGTCCAGGCCGAGGAAGCCGCGGCGTACCCGCCGTCGCTGGCCGCGGGCGCACCGGTGCGGCTCAGCCAGACCTCGACCATGGCCGACGGCATCGCGGTCGGCGAGCCCGGCCTGGTCAGCTTCGCCCACGTCGAGTCCCTGGTCGACGACGTCGTCACGGTGACCGAACAGTCGCTGTCCCGGGCCGTGCTGCTCTGCCTGGAACGCCGGAAGCTGGTGGTCGAGCCGGCCGGCGCGGCAACGGTCGCCGCGCTCCTGCAGCACCCCGGCGTGTTCGAGCCGCCGGTGGTGGCCGTCCTCTCCGGCGGCAACGTCGACCCGGTGCTGCTGCTGCAGATCATCCAGCACGGCATGACGGCCGGCGGCCGCTACCTGCGGCTGCACCTGCGGGTCCCGGACCGCCCGGGCTCGCTGGTCGGCGTGCTCTCGTGCGTCAGCGAGCTGGGCGCGAACGTCCTCGACGTCGAGCACTCGCGGATTTCCGGCAGCCTCGACCTCGGCGAGGCCGACGTCGTGCTCGCGCTGGAGACCCGCGGCCCGGAGCACTGCAAAGAGGTCGAGGTGGCGCTGACCAACGCGGGTTACACCGTGGTCTGAGGACCGGTGATCGCGGCCAGGGCGAGGTCCTTGGCCGCTGCACCGACCTCGGCCGGCGCGGCGAACCGCCGGGCGCGCAGGTGCGCGAGCAGGTCCGGGTCCGGCGGCACACCGTGCTCACGCAGGTAGTACGCAACCGCGCCGGGCCACGCCCACACGCCGTCCGTGCGGAAGTTCAGCGGCACGGCGTCCGTGCGCGAGGGATCGAACGCGTCGGGCCCGTTGCTGCGGGACGCCAGGATCACCGGGGCCGCGTCGAGGTAGGCGAGCACCGGCTCGACCTCGGCCGGCGGCACCGGCGGCCGCCGGACGAGCGGGCGGCCCGCCGCGTCGACGCCGTCGTGGATGCGCGGGGTCCGGATCCCCTCCGACGGCGCCGGGCCCGCGGCGCGCCGGCGCAGCCACTCGGGGATGTGCTGGTCGGCGCGCGGGAAGGCACGCAGCTCGTCCTGGAAGCCGATCGGCGGCGGCGTGCGCCGCCACTGCGGTTCGCGGTCGGACCCGAAGTCCGCGCCGACGCCCTGGACGGGGTCCACGGTCAGCACCGCGCCCAGCCAGGTCCCGATGCCCGGCCGGTACATGCCCGCGCGCAGCGTGCCCAGGAGCTGGAGCAGCTCCGGGGGCGGCTGGACCGGGCGGGGCACGCCGTCCTGGCCCGTGACGACCACGTCGGCCTCGATGTGCCTGCCGACCGCCCGGTATTCGGCCCGGATCTGCCGCCACGTGCCGGGCGGCGCCATCGAAGCCAGCCCGTGCCCGATCCGGTGGACGAGCTGCTGCTGCTGTTCCGGGCCCAGCGGCACCGGTGGTGTGGTCATGGCTCAGCCCTGTTCCGGCGACGGCGGCCGCGTGGTCGCCTGCGGGATCTCCTCGGCGGCGCCGTCGGCCAGCAGGTCGGCGAAGGACCGCTCCAGCACGTACGCCGTCCCGCCGCCGGGCTGGTCGTACCAGGCGATGACGGTGCCGGTGACGGCCCGCACGGGCCGGCGCAGCCGGTACACGTGGTAGGCCCACCCCTGGACCTCGTCGGGCTCCGACCGGTGGGGCCACTCGGTCCGCGCGACGTACGCGGTGTTGCCGCTCGAGTCGCCGTAGCGGTCCATCTCGGTTCCCGGCGGCAGGGTGACCAGGCGTTTCCCGCCGTACATCTGCAGTCCCGCGTCCCCGCCGACGGGCTGGATCGGCCAGTCCGCGGTGGGGCGCTTGGCGTCCGGGGGCAGTTCGCCGCGCAACGCCGTGCGGTTCAGGTAGAGGTGCCCCACGAAGTAGCGGACGGCCGCCACCGCCGTCGGGAACGTCGCCGCGTCGAGCCGTTCGCCGCCCTGGGCCAGGAAGACCGCCCAGCCGTCGCCCTCGCGCACCAGGCACCAGGCGCCGTCGGCGACCTCGCCGATGCGGTAGCCGGCCGACGGGATCTCCAGCTCGGCCGCGGCGTCCTCGGCCGCGCGCAGGGCTTCCTTCGCCGCCGTTTCCGGATCCGCCGGAGCGGGCGGGGCCGCCGCGGCCCCGGCGGCTTCGGCGAGCCAGCCCGGCAGCGCCTCACCCCGCCGCGGGAACTGCGCGAGCTCACGGGCGAACTCGGCCACCGGCCGGGACCCGTCCCACGCCGGCTCGTCGTCCCACGTGTATGTGTACTCGACGCTCGAGTTGAGCGCGACGTGCGCGACGGCCTGGAACCAGGTGCCCCGGTCCGGGACGTACATGGCCGTCCGCAGCTCGGCGAGCAGCTCGGCGACCTCCCGTGGCGGCTGCCACAGCGCCAGGCCGCCGTCGGTGGCCCGGCGGACCATCACCGGGAACTCGGTGTACCCGCCGATCGCCCGGTAGGTGAGCAGCACCTGCGCCCAGTCCGGCGGCGCGTTCAGGGCGACGATGTTCGAGACCGCGTCCCAGTACCAGTTCTGGCCCACCGGGTCCAGCGGCGGCTGCGGCCGCGCGGGCGGAGCGTTCTCGGGCACCGGCCGGCCCGCCTCGGCGAGCCGGGCGCGCAGCCAGGGCTGGATGTGCTCCGGGTCGCGCGGGTAGGCCTCGAGGTCGCGCACCCACCCGGCCGGGTCGATCGACGGCGCCCAGTGCGGGTCCCAGTCCAGGTTGAACAGCGTCTTGACGCTCCCCGGCGCGTCGATCATGTACCGCATCGAGAACCAGGTGCCTTCACCCGGCACGTAGTAGGCGTCGCGCATGCGGCGCACGGCGGGCACGACCCGGTCCGGCACCGGGACGGTCGCCTGCCTGCCGTCGGTCATCAGCACGGTCAGCACGAAGTCCTGGACGTCGACGTTGACCCGGCTCACCAGGTCGATCCGCCGCCATCCCGCGGGCGCGACGTCGACGAGGGCGTTGCCCACTTCGTGCGACTGCTCCCGCCACTGCGAGGCGTCACGAGGCATGTGTGCCGGTCCTTTCTGGTGCCGCGGCCGGTCGCATCAGGACGCTCCGGGCGGGGTGTTGGTGAAGCTGCGCAGGTGGACGATCGGCTTGCCGTCGGCGCCGACCTCGACCCACCGTACTTGGATGGTGTGGGGCACCAGCTCGCCGTCGTGCCGCAGCGGGAACACGTCGATGCCGTCGATCGTGCCCCCGTTCTTGAGGTGGTTGGCCAGGTCGGTTTCGAACGCGTACCAGTGGTCGGCCCCGGCCTGGTTGGGCCAGCCCTGGTTCTGCGGCCGCCACTGGGACATCATGTTGATCAGCTCGCCGGGGCCGCGGAACTGGTTGCCGGCGATGTGCCCGCCGTCGTAGAGCCCCATGCCCGCGCCGAGCCGGCCCGACTCGCCCTGCGCCGTGCCGTCCCGCCGGGAGAGCTCCCACTCGTCCGCGACCTCGGGCCGCTGCGAGTGGCCGTGCACGGTCTGGGACGGGCCGCCGTCGACGTGCGGGCCGGTCTGGTAGGTGAAGCGGCCGCCGTCGACGTCGTAGACCATGTTGGGCGCCGGGTTGTTGAGGTCCGGGTGGTGCGGCCGGAAGGTTTCGACCGCCGCGACGTTCCCGTTGGCGTCGGTCCAGTACACCGACCGGATCTGTTCGAACCGGTTCTGGCCGCTGCCGTAGCTGCTGTGCACGACGTACCGGGAGTTCGGCTCGAGGTCCGGGTGGCTGTCCAAAAAGGACCTGCTGCTGGGCAGGCGGACGTCGTGCTGCCGGGCGCCCTGGAACCGGGCGGGGTCGTGGAAGTCGTTCGGCACCCCGCCGGGCTCGAACCGCTGCCGCAGGTGGACTTCGGGGTTGCCCGGCAGGTTTTCGATGCCGCGCCAGTCCGGGTTCGTCCGGGCGATCCGGCCCGAGTCGACCTCTGCCCACCGGACGTGGCCGTTCGCGTCGGTGTAGAAGGCGCCGCGGTGGACGCCGTTGGAGTCGGTGACGTCGTACCGGCGGTGCGGTTCGTACGGCCCGCCCTCGGCGAAGGACTGCTTCGGGCCCGGGGCGTTCGGGTGGTTCCGGTCGATCTCGACCGTCGGGCCCTCGAAGTCCGGCCGGTGGTACTGCACCGAGGGGTGCGGCACGCCGTCGGCGTCGGTGTGGAAGGTCTGGTGGTGGCCGTCGATCTCCACCCGGTAGGTCGTGTCCGGGTGCGGGTGGGTGACGTCGGGGTTGGGGTGGTAGGCCGGGTTCGGGCTGCCGTCGGCCAGCCGCGGCGGCACGTTCGGGTGCGACGTGTCGATGTGCGTGACCCGGCCGGTGTCATCGGTGTGGTAGGTGCCGCGCGGGTTCCCGTCGGCGTCGACCACCTGGTAGGACCGGTTCGGCTGCAGCGGCTGGCCGTCCGGGAAGGGCTCCCCGGCGTGCGGCGGCCGCGGCGCGTCCGGGTGCGTGCTGCCCGGCCCGACCGGCACGTGCTCGCCGCCGGTCGGGGTGAAGTCCGTGCCGTGCTGCGGGTTCCGCCGGACCTCGGCCTGCCGCTGCGGATCGGTGAGGTCGTGTTCCTGCTGCCGCGACAGCGGGTTCCGGTCCTCGGGAACGTGCCGCGGCGCCGGGGCGTCGGGGTCGTGGTCCGGCGCGGGGTTCTGGCGCTGGCGAGTGTCGTCGTCCCCGCGGTGCCGGGCGCTATCGGCATCGACGTCGTGCGGCTCGTGGTGCCGCGTGTCCGGCGCGAACCCACTGTCCCCGGCGGCGTGCGTCGTGCCGTCGGGGTGGTGGACGCTCCATTCCCCGTCCGGCGGAATCCGCGGCCGCATTCGCCCATCGGGTCCGATTTCGTAGTCGGAGGAGAAGACTCGCCCGTGCGAGTCGGTCCACGCGGGTTTGCTGGGCGCGAGAACTTCGGTGTCGAGCTCACGGGAAAGCCGGTGCGCGAAGTCGTTCGAGCTCGCATCGCACCCGATCAGCCGAATCGGCCGGCCGTCGTAGTCCCCGTTGCGGCGCAGGACATCCGCGAATTCCTCGGGAGTGTAGAGGCGATCGCCGATCCGGGCGTGGCCATCGGGCGTGACGTGCACGTCGACGGTGTAGCGGCCGTCCGGATCGGGTTGGACGCGGTGCGGCAGATCGCCCATGTCGGGATCGCCGGCGTGGTAGGAGCTGCCGGAGGGGGTGCTTTCGGCGTGCCGGGCGTTGACCTCGTCCGGGGGGAGCGGGTCGTGGGGGGTCGGGGCGTCGGGGTCGGGGGGTGGGTTGTCGTGGTGGTGGGGGGTGTCGGTGTGGGGATCGGGGGTGGCGCCGCCGTGGGGATCGCCGGGGTGGGTGTGGCCGGGGCCTTGGGTGCTGGGCGTGGGGTTGCTGGGGTGGGTGTCGGGGCCGTGGGTGGCGGGTGCGGAGCTGCCTGGCCTGGTCTCCGGGCCGCGGGTGTTGGGTGTGGGGCTGCTGGGGCGGGTGTCCGGGCCGTGGCTGCCCGGCGTGGGCCCGCCGGGCCGGGTTTCCGGTCCGCGAGTGCCGGGCGTGGGCCCGCCGGGGCGAGTTTCCGGGCTGTGGGTGCCGGGGCCGAACCCGCGGGCCGCGGGGGCCGGGGCGTCGGGGGTGCGTGGGCGCCCGCCGGGCAGGTCGCCGCCGGGGCGGGGGCGGGCCGGGGCGTCGACGTGCGGGGCTCCGGGGCTGCCCGGGGTGCCGGTCCAGCCGCCACCGCCGCCGGGACGCGGCGAACCGCCGCCGAGCCCACCGCCGCCGGGCGCGCCACCTCCGGGCGGCATGCCGCCCATGGCCGGCTGGCCACCCTGCGGGGGAAGGCCGTCCCCGCCACCGCGCGGCGACGGCACCGAAGTCCCGGGCTCACCGGTCCGCGGAGCGGTGGGAGCGGTCCCGCTGGCCGAGGTGGAGCCATCGACCCGCGGTGGCGCGGCACTGCTCGGCGTATCGGCCCCGGAGTGCGCCCCCGGCCCATCGGTCCGTGCGGCGGGCGGAGCACCCCCATCGGCACGACCGGCCGAACCGGAGTGCGCGGGAGCCGCACTGCTGTCGCCGACATGCGACGGTGAGCTGTCCCCGGCCCTGGTGGGGGCGGGGTTGTTGTCGCCGACGTGCGACGGCGAGTTATCCCCGCTCCTGGTCGGGGCAGGGCTGTTGTCGCCGACGTGCGACGGTGAGCTGTCCCCGCTCCTGGTCAGGGCGGGGTTGCTGTCGCTGACATGCGACGGTGAGTTATCCCCGCTCCTGGTGGGGGCGGGGTTGCTGTCGCCGACGTGCGATGGTGAGCTGTCCCCGCTCCTGGTGGGGGCGAGGTTGCTGTCGCCGACGCGCGACGGGCTGTTGTCCCCGGCCCTGGTGGGGGCGGGGCTGTTGTCGCCACCATGCGACGGGGTGTTGTCTCCAGCCCTCGTAGGCGCTGGGTTGTTGTCGCCCACATGCGACGGCGAGTTATCCCCGCCCCTAGCCGGCGCAGGACTGTTGTCGCCAACGCGCGACGGGCTGTTGTCCCCGCCCCTGGTGGGCGCCGGACTGTCGTCGCCGACATGCGACGGTGAGCTATCCCCGGTGGAAGCCGGATTACTCTCGCCGACGTGCGACGGGCCGTCCCCGCCCCGCCCCGGCGAAGAACTCCCGTCCCCCGACCGTGTCGCGGACCCGCCGCCATCCCCCGAGCGAACCGCCGAAGGACTGCCGTCCGGCGACTCGTCACCCACAGGTGACGGGCCGTCCTCCGCGCGAGATGACGATCCGTCCCGGCCCGACCCCCGGCGAGAACCGGCCTCGGCACCCCCGTCCGGCGAGGAATCCGCCGGATCGGCACTCGGCGAATCACCGTCCGCGTGGCCGCCGTCGCCCGAGCCGCCCTCCCCGTGGGCGCGCGCATGGACCCCGCCGCCCTCCTTCGGGATCTTCCGGACGAAGCCGCCTTCCTTGACCTTCAGCCCGTCCAGTCCGCTGACCTTGCCCAGCACCTTCCCGAAGACCTTCGCGATCTTCTCGAACAGGTCCACCAGCTTCGACAGCAGCGGCGACACTTTCCGGATCGTGTCGGTCAGCTTCTTGAGCAGCTCCCCGATCTTCTTGCCCCACTTGGCGATCGCGGCCGTCGCCTGCGCCACCACGACCGGCGTGCCGAAGCCGAGGCTGAAGACCTCCTCCATCACCCACGCGATCAGCTTGCCGACCAGGTCCGCGATCAGCTGCCGCACGGTCTCCCGCACGAACGACACGACCTGGCCCATGATCATCGTGACCGTGCTGATCGCACCGGCCACGGTCGCCGCGCCCGACAATGCGTCCGAATGCTCGGCGGCAAAGGCGCGATAAGCGTCCGCGCCCGCCCCCGTCCAGCCCGTCGTGCCGTTCTTGACCGCGTTGTCGAAGTCCGTTTTCCGCTCGCCGAGCGCCTTCGAGACGTTGCCCCAGGTGTCCGCATAGGACTGGATCACCGGGGGGTTGCCCGCCACCGAGTCCAGCATGTCCTTCAGCGGCTGCACGTGCTCCATCAGGAACGACGCCACCGACGACATCAGGTACCCGAACGGGTCGATCGCCGCGCCGGCGATCTCCCCGGCCAGCGAAAGCATCCCGAGACCGCCGGAAACCCAGTCGCCGTCCTTGATGCCGTTGAACGCGTCCATCGACGACTCGGCGATGCCGATGCCGCCGGCCCAGCCGTAGTCGCCGTTGCCCGCCGTGAACGCGCCCGGCCCGTCCGGGTCCTTCTTGGCCTCCGCGACGAGCGGGTTCCCCTCGGGCATCAGGCACCGTCCACGGACTTGTTCAGGTCGTCGGCGACGCCGCCTTCGTACTTGTGGTACGCCGCCGCGGCCTCGCGGACCTTGCCCGACACCGCCGTCATCGCCTGCACGGCGTCCTTGAGCGCGTCGATCCCGTACTGCTCCACCGGGTCGAGCAGCATCCGGAACGGCTGGCAGAGGATGCCGTACGCGTCGGTCGGCATGCTCACCTGGTTCGCCGCGTCGACGGCCTGCTGCAGCCCGTCACCGATGGCGTCGAGCTGCTTCGCGTGCGCCGTCAGGTCGGTGCTGAGTTCCACATCCGTCATCGGTTTCCCCCTCAGGAAAGAATCGGCCCGCCGAAGTCGTCGTCATCGTCGTCGACCGGACGGCGGCGCCGCGGCGGCTGCGCGGGCGGCGCGGGCGGGGCCGGCGGCGTGCGCGGCGGCTCCTCGGTGTCCTCCGGCAGGAACCGCCGGACGCGGTCGGGCTCCGGGAACGCCGGCTCGGGCTCGGCCGGCGGCTCCGGGAACGTGCTCTGCGCCTCCCGGACGATCTCCGCCGCGGCCTGGTCGCCGGTGCCGGTGGTCTCGGTCATCGCCTGCTGCAGCAGCTCCGGGATCCGCGCCTGCGCCCGCTGCACCAGCTGCATGACCTGCGCCGACACCTCGGCCATCCGCTTCCCGGCCGCCGTCTCGGCGATGACGAGGTTCTTCAGCAGCCCGCGCGAGTCGATCGTCACCTGGACGGTGCCGTCCTTCGACCGCTCGGTGACCGTCTGGCCCTGCATGCGATCGGCCAGCGCCTGGTACCGGGCGGCGTTCTCCTCGAGCCGCTTGGTCCAGTTGTCGATCATCGCGTCGCTGGCGTCGATGCTGTCCGGCATCACGGCCCCTTCTCTCTGCTTCCCCACACTGACGGATCCCGGGGCCCATCGGTTCCCGGGAAACGCCAAAGGCCACCATAGGGGACCCGGAGGTGCCCGATGGTGGCCTTCGCCGAGATGGGTCAGAGGTTGCCGCGGCGCTCCTGTTCACGCTCGATCGCCTCGAACAGCGCCTTGAAGTTGCCCTTGCCGAAGCCGAGCGAGCCATGGCGCTCGATCAGCTCGTAGAACACGGTCGGCCGGTCGCCGATCGGCTTGGTGAAGATCTGCAGCAGGTAGCCGTCCTCGTCGCGGTCGACCAGGATGCTGTGCTCCTTGAGCGTCTCGATCGGCACGCGGACGTTGCCGATCCGGGCGCGCAGCTCCGGGTCGTCGTAGTAGGAGTCCGGCGTGTCGAGGAACTCGACGCCGGCGGCGCGCATCGCCGTCACCGTCGCGATGATGTCGTTGGTGGCCAGCGCGATGTGCTGGCAGCCGGCACCGTCGTAGAACTCGAGGTACTCGTCGATCTGCGACTTCTTCTTCGCCACGGCCGGCTCGTTCAGCGGGAACTTCACCCGGTGGTTGCCGTTCGAGACGACCTTGCTCATCAGCGCCGAGTACTCGGTCGCGATGTCGTCGCCGACGAACTCCGCCATGTTCACGAAGCCCATGACGCGGTGGTACCAGTCGACCCAGTAGTCCATCTTGCCGAGCTCGACGTTGCCGACGCAGTGGTCGACGGCCTGGAACAGACGCTTCGGCGCCCCCTCGGGCCGCTTGACCGTGCTCTCGCGCGGCTCGTAGCCGGGCAGGTAGACACCGGTGTAGCGCGACCGGTCGACCAGCGAGTGGCGGGTTTCGCCGTAGGTCGCGATGGCCGCCATGCGGACGGTGCCGTGCTCGTCGGAGACGTCGTGCGGCTCCTCGAGGATGGTCGCGCCCTGCGCGCGGGCGTGCTCGACGCACTTGTCGACGTCGGTGGTCTCCAGCGCCAGGTCGATGACGCCGTCGCCGTGCTTGCGGTGGTGGTCGAGCAGCGGCGAGTCCGGCTTCACGCCGCCGGTGATGACGAACCGGGCCGAGCCGGACTTCAGCACGTAGGACTTGCGCTCGAAGACCCCGGTTTCGGGACCGGAGTACGCGACGAGCTGCATCCCGAACGCGATCTGGTAGTACCAGGCGGTCTGGGTGGCGTTGCCGGCGATGAACACCACCGCGTCCATGGCCTTGACCGGGAACGGGTCGGCCGTGGCGTCGTGATCGACGAGCCCGACCAGCTGACGCAGCTGGTCGTAGCTGACGTCGTCGAGGGCACCCTGGGGTTCGGCAGTCTGGGTCATACCTCGAAGGATCATCCCTTCGAGTCAAGATGCGCAATGGTCTCCGATTTTGCTGGACAATCTGACCAGTGTCTGCCCGGAGACGGCGGTCATCGTGGACAATCTGTGCATGTCCGAGAACCTGGATGCGCTGGATGCGCGACTGCTGTTGCTGCTCACGGACTCACCGCGCCTCGGGGTGCTGGAGTGCGCGCGCCGGCTGGGCGTCGCCCGCGGCACGGTCCAGGCGCGCCTGGACCGCCTGACCGAGCGCGGCATCCTCGGCGGCTTCCCGCCGGAGCTCGACCTGGCGGCGATGGGCTACGGCCTGACGGCGTTCGCGGTGCTGGAGATCGCGCAGGGCCGCCGCGCCGAGGTCGCGGAGGCCCTGGCGGCGATCGACGAGGTGTGCGAGGTCCACGCGACGACCGGCCAGGGCGACCTGTTCGTCCGCATGGTGGCCCGGGGCAACGACGACCTGCAGCGGGTGATCGACGAGGTGGTCGGCGTCCCGGACGTGCTGCGGACGTCGACGTCGATCGCGTTGTCGACGCCGGTGCCACCGCGGGTCCGCCCCCTGCTGGAGCGGACCGCGCGGGGCTGACGGCTCAGCCTTCGCCGGCGACGTGGGCCAGGTAGCGCTTGGCCGAGCGCTGCACGACCTCGGAGCCGTCGGAACGCACGATCGCGTCCCACCACGCGCCGTAGATCGTCTCGAAGCGGTAGCCCGCCAGCAGCTCCGCCGCGCGCCGGACGACGTGCGGGCGCTCGGGGATCAGGTTCGGGTAGCTGTACATGAAGCCCACGTGCGTCCGGTCCGGGATGACCTGCACGATGTCGCCGGTCAGCAGCGCGCCCTGCCCGTTCTCGCCGTCCGGCCAGTGCAGCACCGTGCCGCCGTCGAAGTGCACGCCCAGGTTGATCAGCCGCAGGTCGTCGGCCACGTCGAGCGTGGTGCCGGACCACAGCTTCACCGCCGGGTCGGGCCGCCCGATCCACTGCTGGTCGGCTTCGTGCAGGTAGACCGGCACGTCGAAGGCGCGCGCCCACTCCACCATCGTCGTGTAGTAGTGCGGGTGGCTGATCGCGATGCCGGTGATCCCGCCCAGTTCGCGGACCTGTGCCACCAGCGCGTCGTCGAGGTAGGCCGCGCAGTCCCAGAGGAAGTTGCCGGAACGGGCCCGCACCAGCAGCGCGCGCTGCCCGATCGCGAACCCGGGGTTCGAGCCGACGCCGACGATGCCCGGGCCCTGTTCCTCGATCCGCGGCGCGTACGTGCCGCTCGCGCGGAGCGTGGCCAGGTTCGTCCACTGCTGCCCGGACTGCGGGACGTACTGGCGCTCGTCCTCGCAGATCGGGCAGTCGTCGCGGGCCACGGCGTACTGCATGCCGCAGGCCTGGCACATCGGTTCGGTGCTCACGGTCTCGTCCTCCCAGAATGTGGATCCTGGGAGGACACGCTAGCCCGTGCTCACTTCTCGTCGGTGTACGGAACCGCCTTGACGAGCGTCACCTTCTGGACCTTGCCGTTGGGCAGCTCGTACTCGCGGGACTCGCCCTCCTTGGCGCCGAGCAGGGCCTTGCCCAGCGGCGACTCCGGGGAGTACACGTCGAGCTCGCCTTCGGCGCCCTCTTCGCGGGTGGCGAGCAGGAACTTCTCGTCCTCGTCGTCACCCTCGTAGCGGACGGTGAGCACCTTGCCGGGGCCGGCGGTGCCGTCGTTCGCGGGCGCCTCGCCGACCTTGGCCGAGCGCAGCAGCTCCTGCAGGTGCCGGATGCGCGCCTCGGCCTGGCCCTGTTCTTCGCGGGCGGCGTGGTAGCCGCCGTTCTCCTTGAGGTCGCCCTCTTCGCGGCTGTCGTTGATGCGCGCGGCGATGACCGGACGATTCTCGATCATTTCGTCGAGCTCGTGCTTGAGCCGGTCGTAGGCATCCTGGGTGAGCCAGGTCACCTTGGTGTCGCTCACGGTCACCATCTCCTCGTCGGGCCTGCCAGGCTTGCGTGTTCAAGCCGGCCCACGCGGGCGTAGGTGCCCGCGTGGCTGAGATAAAGGAAAAACACGGCCCGTCGCGGGCCGTGCTGAGGGCTCAGAGTATCACGGCGCGAGAGGTCGACGCCCGTTATTTCCCCGCGCCCTGGGCGTTGAGCGCGCGGTTCACCCCGTTGGCCGCTATGGGGTTGACAGATAGCGTGGTATGTCGTACGAGCAGCCGAATACGTCTGCAGTAACCGGTTCCCCGATGCTCTTGATCGTCGTGCTGATCCGGTCGTACTTCGCGCCGGCGGGAATGAGGAGTTCCTTGCGGCCGCTCTCGGCGCCGGTCTTGTCGCGGACGCGGACGACGCACACGCCCGGCCTGCTGTCGTCGTCTCGGGTGACGTTCAGGGTGATTTCCATCGCGTTGCCCGGTTTCGCGCTGAACGCGATGCGCTCGGCGTCGATCGGCGCCGAGCCGAGGTTGACGTACGCGACCCACGCGATCAGGCCGCTGACCAGCAGGGCGATGGCCAGGAAGAGCCAGCGGCGCCAGCGCCGCGACGCCGTCGCGCGCCCGGTGCCGTACCGGCCTTCGGGCAGCGCGGGGGCGCTGGCCGTTTTCGCCGGTCCGCCTGCCAACCCGGGCCTCCTGCTCGTTCTTGTCGTACCCGTCTGGACAATGGTGGTGCGGGTACGACCCGAGTATCCGCCCGCTGGGTGGGCGGCCCGCAGGTGGGTCGCGGAATAAGGGCAGAAGGGGAGTCGTTCGGAGCATGGTGGACGCCGACGAGCTGAGGAAAACCGCCAACCCGCGCCTGCGCATGATGGCCGTGCACGCGCACCCCGACGACGAGTCGAGCAAGGGCGCCGCCACGATGGCGCGCTACGCCGCCGAGGGCCACGAAGTGCTGGTCGTCACCTGCACCGGGGGCGAAGCCGGCAGCATCCTGAACCCGGCCATGGACCGGCCCGACGTGCTGGCGAACATGACCGAGATCCGCCGTGAGGAGATGGCCCGCGCGGCCAAGATCCTCGGGGTGAGCCAGCGCTGGCTGGGCTTCGTCGACTCCGGCCTGCCGGAGGGCGACCCGCTGCCGCCGGTGCCCGAGGGGTCGTTCGCGGTCGTCCCGCTGGAGGAGTCCACCGAGGCGCTGGTGCGCGTGATCCGGGAGTTCCGCCCGCACGTGATCACCACCTACGACGAGAACGGCGGCTACCCGCACCCCGACCACATCCGCACCCACGAGGTGACGATGGCGGCGTGGGACGCGGCGCCGGACCCGGAGCGCTTCCCCGACGCCGGCGAGCCGTGGCAGCCGCTGAAGCTGTACTACATGCACGGCTTCTCGAAGGCCCGGATGATGGCCTTCGACGCGGCGCTGAAGGAGGCCGGGCTCGAGTCGCCGTACACCGAGTGGCTGGCGAAGTGGGACCCGGATCGCGCCGATGTGATGGAGCGGGTGACGACCCGAGTCGAGTGCGGTGAATACTTCGAGGTGCGGGACGAGGCGCTCAAGGCGCACGCCACGCAGATCGACCCGAACAGCCGCTGGTTCTTCGTCCCGTTGGAGATCCAGCGCGAGACCTGGCCGACCGAGGAGTACGAGCTGGTCAAGTCGCTGGTCGACAGCACGTTGCCGGAGGACGACCTGTTCGCCGGCATCGGCCTCGAGGAGAAGGTGAACACATGAGTCTGACGCTGCCGGCCGGCGTGGCCCTCCCGGTGACCGCGTCGGCCCTGGTGTGGGCGCAGCAGCCGGGCAACGGCGACAACGGCGGGCAGGGGGAGGACTTCGGCAAGTCCTCCCCGGTCGGCTTCCTGGTGCTGATCCTGTTCCTCATCGCGGTGGCCTTCCTGGTCCGCTCGATGACCAAGCACCTCAAGCGCGTCCCGGCCAGCTTCGACGACCCGCCGGCCGAGGAGCAGCCCGAGGCGGCCGAGACCCCGGCTTCCGCCCCGGCCCCGGCCCCGGCTCCGGCTCCGGAGAAGAAGCAGCCGAACGGCGCCTCCTCGGCCAAGTCCGACTAGCCAGGCCCAAGCGCCCCCATGTGGCGTTGGTTGCGTCCAACGCACCGAACGCCACATCGGGGCGCTTCAGAGCCGCGGGTCCACCGGGTCCGACTCCAGCGCGAGCACCGCGAACACGCACTCGTGCACCCGCCACAGCGGCTCGGCCCGCGCGACACGCTCCAACGCCTCCAGCCCCAGCGCGTACTCACGCAGCGCCAGCGTGCGCTTGCGGTTCAGCCCCCGCTTGCGCAGCCGTTCCAGGTTCTCCGGCAGCGTGTAGTCCGGGCCGTAGATGATCCGCAGGTACTCGCGCCCGCGCACCTTCACGCCCGGCTGGACCAGCCCGCGCGTCCCCCGCGTCAGGTTGCCCGCCGGCTTGACGACCATGCCCTCGCCGCCGTCCGCCGTCAGCTCCTCCCACCACGAGACGCCCCGTGCCATCGACGCGGTGTCCGTCAAGTCCACTTCGAGGGTCCGGGTCGGCTGGAACCGCGGTCCGTGCAACCGCTTCAACATCGACAGGTGCCACGCATGCGGCCGGTCGTGGTAGGCCATCCCCTCGGACGCCAGCAGCTGGAACGGTGCCAGCCGGACGCCGTCCAGCCCCGATGTCGGCCAGCAGTAGCGCCGGTACGCCGCCCGGTAGGCGTCCACTGCGGACGAACGGATGGCCGTCCGCGCCAGCAGGTCCGAGACGTCGATGCCCCGCGCGGCCGCCGTCGTCAGCGCCGAGACCGCGGACGGCAGCACCGCCTGGGCGGCCGCGCCCACCGACGCGTACTGGTCCGCGATCAGCGAGCCGGCCTTCGCGCTCCACGGCAGCAGCTCGGCGTCGAGCAGCAGCCAGCCCGAACCCAGCTCGTCGAACAGGCCGGCCGCCGCCGTCCGGACGTCGGCCAGCAACGAAGCGTTCTGGGCGGCCGAGAAGAACGGCCGGCCGGTCCGCGTGTACACCGCGCCGCCGCCGCGGATGCCGAAGCGGCGGTACGCCACCTCCTCGTCCCGGCAGACCAGCACGACGGCGCGCGAGCCCATGTGCTTCTCTTCGCACAGCACGGTTTCGACGCCGGCCGCCCGGTACTCCGCGAACGCCTCCTCCGGGTGCTCCAGGTAGTCCGCCCGCGACGACGTCGAGCACGGCGCCATCGTCGGCGGCAGGTACGCCAGCCAGCGCGGGTCGACCGCGAACCGGCTCATCACCTCCAGCGCCGCCGCCGACTGCTCCGCCGAAACGCCGACGCGGCCGTGGTGCGCGGTCTGCACGATCCGCTTCCCGGTGACGTCGGCCAGCTCCAGCACCGCCGGCTCGCGCCCGCCCAACGGCCGTGAAGCATCGAGCGGGCGCGAAGGCTCGTACCAGACCCGGTGCGCCTTCACCGAGACGACTTCACGCTCCGGGTAGCGCAGCGCGGTCAGCTTCCCGCCGAACACCGCGCCGGTGTCGAGGCACATCGTGTTGTTGACCCACTCCGGCTCCAGCGTCGGCGTGTGCCCGTAGAGGACCATCGCGGAGCCGCGGTAGTCGCGGGCCCACGGCAGCCGCACCGGCAGGCCGTACTCGTCGGTCTCGCCGGTCGTGTCGCCGTACAGCGCCATGCTGCGCACCCGCCCGGACGCCCGCCCGTGGTACCGCTCGGGCAGCCCCGCGTGCGCGACGACGAGCTTGCCGCCGTCGAGGACGTAGTGTGCGATCAGCCCGTCGCAGAACTCGTGGACCCGGCGGCGGAACTCCTCGCTCTCGGCGCCGAGCTGCTCCAGCGACTCGGCCAGCCCGTGCGCGACGTTGACCTTCCGCCCGTGCAGCGCGCGCACCAGCTTCTGTTCGTGGTTCCCGCACACGACCAGCGCGTTGCCGGACGACGCCATCGCCATCACCCGGCGCAGCACGCCCGGGGTGTCCGGGCCGCGGTCGACGAGGTCGCCGACGAACACCGCGGTCCGCCCGTCCGGGTGCACGCCGTCGGCGTACCCCAGCTCGGCCAGCAGCTCCTCGAGCTCGGCCGCGCAGCCGTGGACGTCGCCGATCACGTCGAACGGCCCGGTCAGCTCGCGCTTGTCGTTGCGCAGCGGCTCGACGACGATCTCCGCCTCGGCCACCTCGGCCTCGGACCGCAGCACGTGCACGCGCCGGAAACCCTCGCGCTCCAGCGACTTCAGCGACCGCTGCAGCTCGCCGCGCTGCCGCCGGACCACGTGGTCGCCGAAGTCGCGGTCCGGCCGCCCGGCGTTGCGCGCGACGCAGACGCCGAGCGGCAGGTCGAGCACGATCGCCGTCGGCAGCACGTCGTGTTCCTTCGCCAGCTTCACCAGGCTCGCCCGCGACGCGCGCTGGACGTTCGTCGCGTCGATGACGGTCGTCCGCCCGGCCGCGAGCCGCTTCGCCGCGACGTAGTGCAGCGCGTCGAAGGCGTCGGCGCTGGCCGACTGGTCGTTCTCGTCGTCGGCGACGAGCCCGCGGAAGAAGTCGCTGGAGAGCACCTGCGTCGGCGCGAAGTGCGTGCGCGCGAACGTCGACTTGCCGGAGCCGGAAGCGCCGACGAGCACGACGAGCGCCATGTCGGGGACGGTCAGCTTCACGCGGCCACCTCCTTTTGGGTGGTGAAGACCGCCAGTTGGGTCGGCGGTCCCGATTCCTGGTCCTCCGGTCCGATCGGCAGGTACCGGACGTCGTAGCCGCGCCGGGTCGCGACGCCGTCCGCCCAGGCGCGGAACTCGGCTCGGGTCCATTCGAACCGGTGGTCGGCGTGCCGGAAATGCCCCGTTGGCAGGAACTCGAACAGCCGGTTGTACTCCGCGTTGGGCGTCGTGACGAGCACCGTGCGCGGCGCCGCGACCCCGAACACGGCGTGTTCCAGCGCGGGCAGCCGCTCCTCGTCGACGTGTTCGACGACCTCCATGAGCACGGCCGCGTCGAACCCGGCCAGCGCCGGATCGGCGTAGGTGAGGGCGGACTGCCGCAGCGTGACGCGGGAATTGTCCTTCAGCCGCTTCTCCGCGATGGTCAACGCGCTGCTCGAGACGTCGACGCCGACGATCTCGGTGAACGACCGCTCCTGCTCGAGGACGCGCAGCAGTGCGCCGGAGCCGCAGCCGAGGTCCAGCACGCGCCGGGCGCCCGTGGCCCGCAACGCGGCGAGCACGCTGCCGTGACGCTGCGACGCGAGGCTCTCCGGCTTGTCCGGCACCTCCGTGACCAGCGCTTCGGCCTCCGCCGGGACGTCGTTCGCCTCGGCCAAGCGAGAAAGCGCGTACGCGACGACCGGGCGGCGCCGCTCGAGGTAGCGGTTCGTGATGAGCGTCCGCTCGGGGTGCCCGGCGAGCCAGCCGTCGCCGGCGCGCAGCAGCTTGTCGGCCTCGTCCTGGCCGACCCAGTAGTGCTTGTCGCCGTCGAGGGCGGGCAGCAGGACGTACAGGTGGCGCAGCGCGTCGGCGACCCGGTGGCTGCCGGTGAGCGTCAAGTCGACATAGCGACTGTCGCCCCACTGCGGGAACTGCGGGTCCAGCGGGATCGGCGTCGCCGAAACGCGCCAGCCGAGCGGCTCGAACAGCTTGTGCACGACCTCGGCCCCACCGCGCGCGGACAGCGACGGCAGCTTGATCTCCAGGTCGAAGGCCTCGTCGACCAGCTCCGGCCGCGCCGAACAGCGGCCCGCGAGCGCCGTCGTGAAGGCGGCCCGCAGGGCGACCGCGAGGTACGAGCCCCCGGCGTACGGCCGGTCGTTGACGTACTGGGTCAGCGACGTCCCGCCCCCGCGGACGAGCTCGACGGGATCGATCTCCACGAACAGCGCCACGGTGCACCGGCCGGCCGCGGCCTCCGGGTAGAAGACGTGCGCGGTCCCGGCCGACAGCACGACCGACTGCGCCTTCTCCGGGTGCTTGTGCAGGAGGAAGCCCAGGTCGGTGGCGGGGTTCCGGGTCGTGGTGATGGTCAGCAACACCGGATCAGTGTGGCGGAGCGGCCGGTGACCGCGCGCCCGGTTTTCCCGGGTGCGACCCTGGATCCATGAACCGCCTCGCCAGCGCGACCAGTCCGTACCTGCTCCAGCACGCCGGAAACCCGGTCGATTGGTGGCAGTGGGGGCCCGACGCGCTCGCCGAAGCGCGGCGGCGGAACGTGCCTATCCTGCTCTCCGTCGGCTACGCCGCCTGCCACTGGTGCCACGTCATGGCGCACGAGTCGTTCGAGGACGCCGGGACCGCGGCCCTGATGAACGCGCACTTCGTCAACATCAAGGTCGACCGCGAGGAGCGGCCGGACATCGACGCCGTGTACATGGCCGCCACCCAGGCGATGACCGGGCAGGGCGGCTGGCCGATGACCTGCTTCCTGACCCCGGACGGCGAGCCGTTCCACTGTGGCACCTACTACCCGCCGTCGCCGCGGCCGGGGATGCCGTCGTTCCGGCAGCTGCTGGCGGCCGTCGCCGAGGCGTGGCAGGGCCGGCCGGACGAGCTCCTGGACGGCGCCAAGCAGGTCGTGGCGCACCTCGCCGGCCAGAGCGGGCCGCTCAAGGAGTCCGTTGTGGACGAAGCGGTGCTCGCCGGGGCGGTCGGCCAGCTCCAGCAGGAGGCGGATCCGGTCAACGGCGGGTTCGGCCGCGCCCCGAAGTTCCCGCCGTCGATGGTCCTGGAATTCCTGCTGCGCCACCACGAACGCACGGGTTCCGCGGTGGCCTTGTCCCTTGTGGACAAGACGGCCGAGGCGATGGCCCGCGGCGGCCTGTACGACCAGCTGGCCGGCGGCTTCGCGCGTTACTCCGTCGACGCCGAATGGATCGTGCCACATTTTGAGAAGATGTTGTACGACAACGCGTTGCTGCTGCGTTTCTACGCTCACCTCTGGCGGCGCACCGGCTCGGCGACCGCCCTGCGGGTCGCCACCGGAACGGCGCAGTTCCTCTTCGAGAGCCTGCGGACGTCCGAAGGCGGCTTCGCGTCTTCGCTGGACGCGGACACCGAAGGTGTCGAAGGCCTGACGTACGTCTGGACGCCGTCGCAGCTGCGTGAGGTGCTCGGTGACGACTCCGCCGCCGAGCTGTTCGGCGTCACTCCCGAAGGCACCTTCGAGAAGGGTGCGTCGACGTTGCGGCTGTTCGGCGACCTGCCGGAGCCGATGCGCGTCAAGCTCCTGGAGGCGCGCGCGAAGCGGCCGCAGCCGGGCCGGGACGACAAGGTGATCGCGTCCTGGAACGGCCTGGCGATCACGGCGCTGGCCGAGGCAGGCGTGGCGCTGGATCGTCCACAGTGGATCGAATGGGCGGTCGCCGCGGCCGGGCTGCTGCTGCGCGTGCACGTCGTGGACGGCCGACTGCGGCGCAGTTCGCGGGACGGCGTCGTCGGCGAATCCGCCGGCGTGCTGGAGGACTACGCCTGCGTCGCCGACGGCTTCCTGACCCTGCACCAGGCCACGGGGGAGGCGAAGTGGCTCACCGAAGCGACCCGGCTGCTCGACCTGGCACTGACGCACTTCGCGTCCCCGGACGTCCCGGGCGCGTACTTCGACACGGCCGACGACGCCGAAACGCTGGTCCAGCGCCCGGCCGACCCCGGCGACAATGCGAGCCCGTCGGGGGCGTCCGCGCTGGCCGGGGCGCTGCTGACAGCGTCCGCGCTCGCGGGGTACGACAGCGCGGCGCGGTATCGGGAGGCGGCCGAGCAGGCGCTGCGCCGGGCCGGGGTGCTGGCCGGGCGGGTGCCGCGGTTCGCCGGGCACTGGCTGTCGGTGGCGGAGGCGCTGCAGGCGGGCCCGGTGCAGGTCGCGGTGGTGGGCGCGGACGCGTCGCTGCGGCTGGCCGCGGCCCGCGGCGTGCACGGCGGCGGCATCGTGCTGGCCGGCGAGCCGGACGCGCCGGGCGTGCCGCTGCTGGCCGATCGTCCCCTCGTCGACGGCGCCCCGGCGGCGTACGTCTGCCGGGGTTACGTCTGCGATCGCCCGGTCACCTCGGCCGAGGAGCTGGCCGCCCAGCTCTGATCGCCCTGGGAGAACGCGGTGTCTGCGGTCGTGTTTTCGGCGTAGCTTCGGTAGCGATGTAATCATGTAATCGCGGAGGTGCGACATGGGACGAGGATGGCGTGGAGGCCGGGGCTGGCAGCAGGCCGAGGTCCCGTCGGCGGACGACGCGGCGGCCTGGTTCGGCGGCCGCCTGCCCGACGGCTGGTTCACGGGCGCACCGGAGGTCACGGTCGACCGCGAAGAGATCATCGTGGTGGGCGAGCTCCAGCCGCTGACGGAGGAGTACGCGGACGACGCAGCCCGCGCGGCGGCCGAGGACGGCCGCATCAGCCGGTTCCGCGAGGAGACGCGCGACGAGCGCATCGAGATCGCCCGCCAGGCCGAGCACCGCTACCAGCGCAAGGTGGCCTGGGGTGCGCGGCTGGGCGGAACGACGGCGCTGTTCACGACGCACTCGGCCCCGGTGATGACGCGCTTGCGCCAGCCGGAGCGGTTGGTGCTGGACACGTTGGTGGACGCGGGGGTGGCGCGGTCGCGGTCGGACGCCCTGGCGTGGGCGGTCCGGCTGGTCGGCCAGCACGCGGACAGCTGGCTGGGCGAGCTGCGCGAGGCGATGAGCAAGGTGGACGACCTGCGTTCGAAGGGGCCGGACCTGGCCTGAGCGGAGGCGGGGTGCCGCCCCCTCGGCGGCACCCCACGGTTCGCTCGGCAGCCGGGCTGCGGCGGCGGGGCTGCGGTGATGGCCCCTGCCGCCGCGGCGTGATCGGCGGGTTCGGTTTCGCCGATCACGCAACCCTGGACCTGGAGCCACTTCCGCGCCTAGAGTTCGTCGTGCCCGCGGTCCGTACCGCGGTTCCGCCGTCGCACCACGTCTTCCCCGTGAAGGAAGTGTCCATGGACGGCAGGTTCACCCGGCGGCAGCTGATCAAGGGCGGGCTCGCGGTGGCGGCGGTGCCGCTGCTCCCCGCCGTCGCGTCGGCGGCGCCCCGCATCGATGTTCCCGCGCTCCCGTGGCCGGCGGCCAACGACATCGTCGCGAACACGACCATCCCCCTCTTCCCGGACCGCAGTTTCCCGATCACCGGCTACGGCGCGAAGAACGACGGCAAGACCGACAACACCGCGGCCATCGCGAAGGCGATCGACGCCTGCGCCGCGGCCGGCGGCGGCCACGTGGTCGTGCCGGGTGGCGGCAGCTTCCTCACCGGGGCCATCGCGCTCAAGAGCAACGTCGACCTGCACCTCGAATCCGGCTCGGTGCTGAAGTTCAGCGGCGACGCCTCGAAGTTCCCGAACGTGCTGACGCGCTACGAAGGCATCGAGTGCGTCAACCACTCGCCGATGATCTACGCCTACGGGCAGAAGAACATCGGCCTCACCGGCAGCGGCACGCTCGACGCGGCGGCGACGTCGTCGTGGAACAAGGGCAGCGACCGGGCGTACCTGGAAACGCTGGTGGCCAAGGGAACCCCGCCGGAGAAGCGGGTCGTGCCGGGCTCGGGCCACAGCATGCGGTCGGCGTTCGTCGAACCCTACGCCTGCGAGAACGTGCTGATCCAGGGCGTCACGCTGAAGAACTCCATGTTCTGGCAGCTGCACCCGACGCTGTGCCGCAACGTCACGGTCGACGGCGTCAGCACCGACCCCAGCACCGCGCACAGCAACACCGACGGCTGTGACCCGGAATCGTGCGACCACGTGGTCATCGCCAACTGCACCCTCGGCGCGCACGACGACAACATCGCCATCAAGTCCGGCCGCGACGCCGACGGGCGCCGGGTGAACATCCCGTGCCAGAACCTCGTCGTGGTGAACTGCGTGATGAACGGCAACTGGGGCGCGATCACCTGCGGCAGCGAGCAGACCGGCGGGATCCGCAACGTCTACGCCTACAAGCTCACCGTGAAGGGTGACACGAAGTTCGCGCTGTACGTGAAGTCCAACACGCTGCGTGGCGGGTTCTCCGAAAACATCAACCTCGACAGCGTTTCCGGCACCTTCGCGCGGAACTTCGTGTACGTGACGTCTACCTACAACAGCCAGACCGGCAGCTACGTCCCGTCGTTCGGGCCGGTCACGATCAGCAACTGTTCGAGCACGAAGATCGCCGGCAAGACGTTCGACGTCAGCGGGCTTTCGAACGCCCACGTGCACGGGTTCGCCGTGGCGAACTCCACGTTTAAGGGCGTGGCCGACACGTCGAACACGCTGAAGTACGTGGACAACGCCCGCTTCACGAATGTGACGGTGAACGGGAAGCCGATCTGAACCTGCGGGATCGGCGGGGCTGCGGCAGGCTTACTACCAACGAGTAGGAAGCCTGCCGTTCGTCCTTTCCGGAGGTAGCCGTGGACGTTCCCGAAGTGCCCTCGAAGGTGGATCCGGACGCCCTGACCGCCGTCCTCGACGGCCGCTGGGCGCAGCTGCGCCGCGGGGTGCGCGCGCAGATGGCCGAGGCGAAGTTCCAAGACCCGGTGGACCTCGGGATCGAGGCGCACCGCGCCCAGGTGCTCGACCAGCTGCGGGCGCTCGCCGCCACCGACCGGCCCGGCCTGGGCTTCGACCCGGCGTACGGCGGCGGTGGCGACGTCGGCGGCTCGGTGACGTCGTTCGAGATGCTCGGCTACGGCGACCTGTCGCTGATGGTGAAGGCCGGCGTCCAGTGGGGCCTGTTCGGCGGCGCGGTCCAGCTGCTCGGCACGCAGCGGCACCACGAGCGGTACCTGCGCGCGATCATGGACCTCGACCTGCTGGGCTGCTTCGCGATGACCGAGCACGGCCACGGTTCCGACGTCCAGCACCTGCGCACCACGGCGACCTTCGTGGACGGTGGCTTCGTCATCGATACGCCGGACGCCATGGCACAGAAGGAGTACATCGGCAACGCGGCCCGCGACGGCCGGATGGCAGTCGTCTTCGCGCAGCTGGTCGCCGGCGGCGAGTCCAGGGGCGTGCACGCGTTCATGGTGCCGATCCGGGACGAGAGCGGCGCCCCGATGCCGGGAGTGTCCATCGAGGACTGCGGCCCGAAGGCCGGCCTCAACGGTGTCGACAATGGACGGTTGAGCTTCGACCACGTCCGGGTTCCGCGCGAGGCCCTGCTGAACCGCTTCGGCGACGTCGCCGAAGACGGGACGTACTCGAGCCCGATCGAAAGCGACAGCCGCCGGTTCTTCACCATGCTGGGCACGCTGATCCGCGGCCGGGTGAGCGTCGGCGGCAGCGCGGGGAGCGCGACGAAACGCGCACTGGCCCTGGCGATCCGCTACGGCGAGAAGCGGCGGCAGTTCATGACCCCGGACGGCGACGAGGTCGTCATCCTCGACTACCTCGGGCACCAGCGGAAGCTGCTGCCGGCGCTGGCGAAGACGTACGCGCTGCACTTCGCGCAGGAAGAGCTCGTGGCGAAGCTGCACGACATCGACTCCTCGGCGCCCGAGGAGGAGCAGCGCGAGCTGGAGTCGCGGGCGGCCGGACTGAAGGCGCTCAACACCTGGCACGCGACGGCGACGATCCAGGCCGCGCGCGAGGCGTGCGGCGGCTCGGGGTACCTCGCGGAGAACATCCTGCCGGGCCTGAAGGCCGACACCGACGTCTTCACGACGTTCGAAGGCGACAACACCGTGCTGCTGCAGCTGGTCGCGAAGGGCCTGCTGACCAGCTACAAGCAGGACTTCGAGGACCTCTCGCCGCTGGCGACCGCCCGGTTCTTCACCGACCAGGTGGTCAACGCGTTCCTGGAGCGGACGTCGGTGCGCAAGGCGCTCGAGTCGCTCACCGAAGGATCCGACTCGGAGGTCTTCTTCCGCCGCGAGTGGCAGCTTCGGCTGTTCGAGGACCGCGAGCAGCACGTCGTCGAAGGCGTGGCGAAGCGGCTGCGCAAGGCGGCCGAAGACCCGTTCGGCGTGTTCAACTCGGCGCAGGACCACGTGCTGCGCGCCGGCCGCGTGCACGTCGAGCGGCTGGTGCTGGAGGCGTTCGCGGCGGCCGTCGAGCGCTGCGAAGACCCGGACGCCCGGACGCTGCTCGAGCGCGTCTGCGACCTGTACGCGTTGTCGGCGATCGAAGAGGACCTGGCGTGGTTCCTGGGCCACGGCCGCCTCACGGCGTCCCGCGGGAAGGCCGTGACATCGGCGGTCAACCGGCTCTGCTCGGAGCTGCGCCCGCACGCGCGCACGCTGGTGGACGCCTTCGCGATCCCGGAGCAGTTCCTCGCCGCGCCGATGCTGGTGTCCTGATCGGCCGGTTTGGGCGTTTCCCCAGGTGGGGCGCGGTAAAGCGGCTCGCGCACGTCATCTAGCGTTGCGCGTCCGCACCGCTCTCCCCGAAGGAACCCCCATGGGCGCACGCCGCGAAAGACGCTTGCTCGAAACCGCCGCACCGATGATGCAACCGGGCGAAACGCCCGAAGTGATCGCGATGGCCAAGGTCGGTTCGCTGCGGAAGGTGCTGGGCCGGCACTTCGCGCTCGCCGCCGCGACCGCGGTGCTGAGCGGCGGCACGATGTTCTCGATCACCACCCAGCGCGAGCTCTACCTGCTGCTGACCGATCGCCAGCTGTTGTTCTTCGAGGCCGACGCCTACACCGGCGGCCCGGGCAAGGCGCTGTTCGGCGTCCCGCGGACGCACGTGGCGATCACCGAGCCCCGCGGCGGCTTCCTGCTGAAGTTCGAGCTGTACGTCCACGGCTGGGACCAGGCGATGACGTTGTCGATGCCGCCGTTCCCGCCGTCGCTGCGGAAGAAGGGCCGGCAGCTGGTCGCCGGCCTGCCGCGGCTGCAGCCCGAGGTGGGGTGACCCGGGTGGGTGGCCGGTATCGGGGACCGGCCACCCACCCGGGAGCCTTCAGGAGCGCCGGTGCTTGCGGTCGTCGTCGCTGACGTCGAACTGCTCCTTGCGCACCTTGCCGGACACGGTCTGCTCGTCGGTGACCGTCTCGGTCCGCAGCCGCGCCCGCTCGACCGGCACGGTTTCCTTGCGCACCACGGGCTTTTCGGCGTGCAGGACGACGTCCTGCTCGGCCTCGCCGATCTCCGCCCGGCCGTCCCCGCGGGTGACCGGCTCCCGTTCGATGCGCACCTCCTCGTGCCGCACCGGCACGGTGACCTGCTGCTCTTCGGTGACGACGTACTTGCGCAGGCGCACGTGCCCGGTCTCGACCTGCTCGGTCCCGACGTTCAGCCGCTCCTCGGAGCGCGTCATGCTGCGGTCGTCGCGCTTGTCCCGCCGGCCCATGGCGTCCCGGCCCGCGGTGTTCTTGCCGCGGTCCATCCGCCCGTCCGCCGAGCTGCGCGGCACCGGCAGGCCGTAGTGGCGGTAGAGCTGGGCGCTCTCCTCGGGCGAGAGGTGCCCGTCGGCGTCGATGCGCGGCGCGTCGGAGACGCTTTCCTTGTCGACTTGGACGTGCACACCGTCCTGGTCGGTGTGCGCGCCGGAGAGCGGGACGAAGCTCTCCTTGGTGCCGAACAGCCCGGTCCTGACGGTGATCCACTCCGGCTGGTGCGTCGCGTCGGCGAGGTAGACGTTGCCGACCTTCCCGAGCTTGTTGCCTTCGGGATCGACCACGGCGCTGTCGATGAGTTCCTGCGGCTGCATGGTGCTGGCCATCGCGGTCGCACTCCTTCCACGCATCGGTTCCTGGTCCGGCCCACGGTCGGCCGTCCCGGTGCGGGCGGCAACCGTCGTGGTGTCCCCGTGGGTGACCCCTGAACGTGAGCGTTTGAAGCGTTCCCCGCTGGTCAGGCGGTGGCCGGGGCCCAGGTGGAGCCCAGTGCCCACGGGTGACCGGCCGCCGCGGCCGTGGCGCGAAGGTGTGGACCTGGAACCGGGTGACCGGCGTCACGTGCGCGGCTGTCACAACGCCGTCGGCGGGCTCGTCAAGGGGGTGAAGCAGACGATGAAAGGGGAACACCATGGAAGCGCGGCTCAACATGTTCGAGAACGAGATCGCCGGCAAGTTCGTCAAGCGCCTGATCGCGGCGTCGCGGCCGATCGAGGAGTCGTCGCTGCCGCACGCGACGCAGGAGCTGGTGAAGATCCGCGCGAGCCAGATCAACGGCTGCGGGATGTGCCTGGACATGCACACGAAGGACGCGGCGGCGGCCGGCGAGACGGCGGTCCGCCTGGCGATGGTGGCGGCGTGGCGCGAAGCGGTGGTGTTCACCGAGGCGGAGCGCGCGGCGCTGGCGCTGGCGGAGGAGGGAACCCGCTTGGCGGACACGCACACGGGCGTGACCGACGAGACGTGGGCAGCGGTCCGCAAGCACTACGACGACGAGCAGATCGGCGCGCTGATCGCCCTGGTGGCGACGATCAACGCGTGGAACCGGCTGAACGTGATCGTCCGCAACCCGGCGGGCGAGTACCAGCCGGGGATGTTCGGGTGAGATTTCCCGCGTTCATGGTGAAACTGCCCGGAGTGGTAGCCCGGGGCCCCGCACTCGAACAGAGTGCGGGGCCCCGTTCCGGGAAACCTAGGCGTACATGGCCAGCCAGATCGCGATGTAGTGCGAAACAGCGGCCAAAACAGTACAAGCGTGGAAATACTCGTGGTACCCGAAGGTGTCCGGCCAGTGATTGGGCCACTTCACGGCGTAAAAAACCGCGCCCAGCGTGTAAAACAACCCGCCGACACACAACAGCACCAGAGCGGCAACCCCGGCATGCGAAGCCAGCTCAGGGAAGACGAACACCGCAACCCACCCGAGGGCGATGTAGATCGGCACCCCCAGCCACCGGGGAGCATTCGGCCACAGCATCTTCAAAGCCACCCCGGCGATCGCCCCGCCCCAGACGATCGACAAGATCACGTACCCGGTCGGCTTCGACATCGCCAGCAACGTGAACGGCGTATAAGTCCCGGCGATGAACAAAAAGATCATCGAGTGATCGGCGCGTTTCATCCACTTGTACGCCCGCGGGCTCCAGAACCGCCGGTGGTACAACGCACTGACCCCGAACAGCCCCAGCACGGTCAGCCCGTACACCGACGTCGCCAGCGCAGCAACAGGCGACACAGTGGACGCTGCCAAACTGATCAGCACCGCCGCCGCGGCCACCGCGCCGAAGAACGTCCAGAAGTGGATGTGCCCGCGCAGCCGCGGGCGGAGGTCCACCACCGGCTCGGGTTCCTTCGTCACGCTCACCCCTCCAGGTTACGGGAGCGTAGGTTCTCCGGCAGTGCTCAAGTCACACGCCTCACACCGAGGTGCGTAGGCTGACTCGACGTGAGTGTTCGCTCGTTCTTGTCCGACGTCGTGTACAGCGCCTACGGCAGGCGCCTCATCCAGCAGGCCGCCGGCCGGCATCCGCGGCACATCGCCATCATGCTCGACGGCAACCGCCGCTGGGCCCGGGAAGCGGGCTTCACGGACGTTTCGGACGGGCACCGGGCCGGTGCGAAGAAGATCGCGGACTTCCTGAGCTGGTGCCAGGAGGCCGAGGTCGAGGTCGTCACCATGTGGCTGCTGTCCACCGACAACCTCAACCGCGACCCCGACGAGCTCACCCCGCTCCTGAAGATCATCACCGACGTCACCGACGAGCTCGCCGCGCCCGGGACGCCGTGGCAGCTGCGGATCGTCGGCGCGCTCGACCTGCTGCCCGCCGACGTCGCGAAACGCCTGAGCGAGGCCGCCGCCCGGACCGAAGGGCGGACCGGGATGGAGGTCAACATCGCCGTCGGGTACGGCGGGCGGCAGGAGATCGCCGACGCCGTGCGCAAGCTGCTGCGCCAGCACGCCGACGAGGGGACGTCCATTCAGGAGCTCGCGAAGATCCTGGACGTCGACCACATCTCCGAGCACCTCTACACCTCCGGCCAGCCGGACCCGGACCTCATCATCCGCACCTCCGGTGAGCAGCGGCTTTCCGGCTTCCTGCTGTGGCAGTCCGCGCACTCGGAGTTCTGGTTCACCGAGGCGTACTGGCCCGCGTTCCGGCGGGTCGACTTCCTGCGTGCCATGCGTGACTACGCCTGGCGGCACCGCCGCTTCGGTTCGTAAAGCGGCGGAAAACCCGCTGGTCAGAGGCATCGAACCGCACCGAGAGTTGATTTCGGACGACCGACGGTGAGATGACGATCTGGCGAATCACCGTGTTGGCTCCCTGCGCGCCGCCGGATTCGTGGGTACCTTCCGAGGTGAGGGCGCGCGTTCCGTGCGGGTCCTCGCGGGAGGCCCTGGTCGTGGCGGTGATCGAGGGGGCGGCTCAGCCGCCCACGAGACGCTCGAGGGGGCCGGCACCCGGCCCTCGTGGCCGCGCCACCTGACCCCGGTCAGGAGGAGTGGTCCAGCCAGGGAGGTGCCCGGCCCAGCGAGTGCGGGCGTGAGGTGCACACGCCCTCGAGGGAGATGCCGTCGTGACTGCGCAGCGTTTGCCCCGCAAGGCCTCTGGCCACTCTTCGACCGGTGCCGTTCCCGGCCCGGAGAAAGCGCCCGTATCCCAGCAGCACATGTACGTGCTCGACACGTCGGTCCTCCTTTCGGACCCGTGGGCCGTCACTCGGTTCGCCGAGCACGCCGTCGTGCTTCCGCTGGTCGTCATCAGTGAACTGGAGGCGAAGCGCCACCACCCGGAGCTGGGCTGGTTCGCCCGGGAATCCCTGCGCATGCTCGACGACCTGCGCCGGCAGTACGGCAGGCTCGACGCACCGCTCCCGATCGGGGACCACGGCGGCACGCTGCAGGTGGAGCTGAACCACTCGGACCCGTCGGTGCTGCCGTCCGGGTTCCGGACCGACTCCAACGACCACCGCATCCTCGCCTGCGCGCTCAACCTCGCGGCCGAGAACCAGGCGGTCACGCTGGTGACGAAGGACATCCCGCTGCGGGTCAAGGCCGGGGCCGTCGGTCTCGAGGCGGACGAGTACCGCGCGCAGGAAGTGACGCCGTCGGGCTGGACCGGCATGGCGGACGTCGACGTCCAGCAGGAAGTGCTGGACGCGCTGTTCGGCGGCAGCACCGTCGACCCGGTCGAGTGGGGCATGGACGAGCTCGCCGAGCTGCCCTGCCACACCGGGCTGCGGCTGCTCGCGGGCAGCTCCAGCGCGCTCGGGCGGATCACGGCGGACAAGCGCATCCGGCTGGTCCGGGGCGACCGCGAGGCGTTCGGCCTGCACGGCCGCAGCGCCGAGCAGCGCGTCGCGCTGGACCTGCTGCTCGACTCCGACGTCGGGATCGTCTCGCTGGGCGGTCGCGCCGGTACGGGCAAGTCGGCGCTCGCTCTCTGCGCCGGCCTGGAAGCCGTCATGGAACGCCGTCAGCACCGCAAGGTCGTGGTGTTCCGCCCGGTCTACGCGGTCGGCGGCCAGGACCTCGGCTACCTGCCCGGGTCCGAGAGCGAGAAGATGCAGCCATGGGCGCAGGCGGTGTTCGACACCCTCGGCGCGCTGGTCAGCCAGGACGTCCTCGACGAGGTCTTCGACCGCGGCATGCTCGAGGTGCTCCCGCTGACCCACATCCGCGGCCGGTCGCTGCACGACACGTTCGTGATCGTCGACGAGGCGCAGTCGCTGGAACGGAACGTCCTGCTCACGGTGCTCTCGCGGCTCGGCACGGCGTCGCGGGTGGTGCTCACGCACGACGTCGCCCAGCGTGACAACCTGCGCGTCGGACGGCACGACGGCGTCTCGGCGGTGATCGAGAAGCTGAAGGGTCACCCGCTGTTCGCGCACGTCACGCTGACGCGCTCGGAGCGGTCGCCGATCGCCGCCCTGGTCACCGAAATGCTGGAGGACCACGGCTGATCCCTGCGCCCGGTCGTGAGTGGTAAGGCGAGTCGGAACTCGCCTTACCACTCA
>NZ_JBFANY010000020.1:0-64339 GCF_040674975.1 Amycolatopsis sp. NPDC049688 | reverse complement strand
CCGGTGGGTCGGCGGGCGTCACCTTCGCGGGGGTCAGTTGCTCCACATCGCCATTGTCCGTGAGGATGGCTGATCGTTCGGAACTCGCCTTACCACTCACGACCGCGGTGAAAAACCCGCTCGGCCGCTGTACGGCCGATCCGGGGCTGGGCATAGTTGGCCGCATGGGGCCGGAAAATCTTTCCCGTCGTGAAGTTCTAGTCCGTGGTGGGGTTGCCGCCGCCGCGCTGGCCGTGGCGGGAACGGGGGTCGCCGAGGCCGAACCGGACGTCCGGCCGGATGCCGGGCCGGACGGGGTGGTGCTGCGGCAGGGCACGAACATGTCCGCCGCGCTGTCGCCGGACGGCCGGTGGCTCGCGGTCGACCTGGTCACCGGGATCTGGGTGCTGCCCGCCGCCGGCGGCCGTGCTCGCCGGCTCACCGACGACCTGCAGGACGCCACGCTCCCCAGCTGGTCGCCGGACGGCCGCCGGATCGTGTTCCAGTCCTACCGCGACGGCAACTTCCACCTGTACGTCATCGATGTCGCCGGTGGCACGCCGGTCAAGCTCACCAGCGGGCAGTTCGACCACCGGGAACCCGTGTTCTCCCCGGACGGCACCAAGATCGCCTTCAGCAGCGACCGGGACGGCAGCTACGGCGTCCACCTGCTGGACGTCGCCTCCGGAGCGATCAGCACCGTCGTGTCCACCGCCGACGAAGAGGCGTCGCCGCGGTGGTCGCCCGACGGCACGAAGATCGTCTTCACCGTGAACGACACCGCCATCGACGTCGTCACCCTGGCCACCGGCGCCCGCGCGCGCCTGGTCACCGCGACCGGCGCCGACAAGTTCTACGGCCCCGCCTTCGGCCCGGGCGGGCGGCCCAGCTACCTGCGGCTGCGGGGCGCCGAAGCGGACCTCATGCTCGGCGACCAGCAGCTGACCCAGGGCGAGGACGTCTTCGGCTTCGCCGCGAACTGGTCCGGGGCCGCCGTCATCTACACCGCCGACGGGCACATCCGGCGGCGTGAGGAGTCCGGCGCCGTCAAGGACATTCCGTTCGAAGCGCGCGTGTCCACGGCGACCCGCGACTACCGGAGACGGGTCCGCGACCTGGACTCGGCCGCGCCGAAACCCGTCCGGGGCCTCGCGAGTCCGGTGGTGTCCAAGGACGGCAAGCAGATCGCGTTCCGGGCCCTCAACGCGATCTACGTCGTCGCGGCGGCCGGGGGCCGGCCGCGGCGGCTGATCGGCGACGGTTACTTCAACTCCGACCCGGACTTCCACCCCGACGGGACGAAGCTGCTCTACACGAGCGACCGGCTCGGCACCGCCGACCTGTGGCTGCACGACTTCGGCACCGGCCAGGACACCGTCCTCACGCAACTGCCGGGCGCCCAGGTCGCGCCGCGGTGGTCGCCGAACGGCGGCCGGGTGGCGTACGCCGACCAGGACGGCGCCACGTGGGTGTACGACGTGGCCGCGGGCCAAGCCCAGCAGGTGACGCCGCCGCTGTTCATGCCGGGCCGGCCCACCTGGTCGCCCGACGGGACGGTCCTCGCGCTGGCCGCGGTGAAGCCGTACTCGCGGCGGTACCGCGAGGGCACGAGCCAGATCCTCACGGTGAACCTGAAAACCCAAGAACTCCGTTACGCCGAGCCGATGCCGTTCCGGTCGCTCGCCACCCGCGGCGACGACGGTCCACTGTGGTCACCCGACGGCCGGTACCTCGCGTTCACGGTGGAAAGCGTCGCCTGGATCGCCCCGGTCGACGGCACCGGACGGCTGATCGGGGCGCCGCGGCAGGTCACCCACGACGTCACCGATTCCCTGGCCTGGCAAGGGAACGACACGCTGCTGTACCTGTCGAAGGGACAGCTCAAGGCGCAGAAGATCACCGGCGGCGAGCCGCGCACGATCCGGCTCGACTTCACCTGGGCGCGCCCGCGCCCGCCGCAGCGGACCGTCATCCACGTCGGCGCGGCGTGGGACGGCGTCGCGCGGACCCTGCGGCGAAACGTCGACATCGTCGTCGACGGCGGCCGGATCGCCGACCTCCGGCCGCACCGGGACGCCCCCGGAACGGTCGACGCGCACGACCTGACCGCCATGCCCGGGCTCGTCGACCTCCACAACCACTGGCACCTGCGCGGCCGGCAGTGGGGCGACCGGCAGGGCCGGCTGTGGCTGTCCTACGGCATCACCACGACCCGCTCGCCCGGCGACCCGGCCTACCAGATGCTGGAGACGCGCGAAGCCCTGGAATCCGGGAACCGCGTCGGGCCGAGGTACTTCGGCACCGGGGAAGCCGTCGACGGCTCCCGGATCTACTACAACTTCATGCGGCCGACGCTGTCGCCCGGGCAGCTCGACCTGGAGCTGTCCCGCGCGGTCGAGCTCGAGTACGACATGATCAAGACCTACGTCCGGCTCCCCGTGGCCTCCCAGCAGGCGGTGGTCCGGGCCGCGCACCGGGCGGGCATCCCGCTGTCGTCGCACTACCTGTACCCGGCGGCGAACCTCGGCATGGACGCGATGGAGCACACCGGGGCCACCAACCGGCTCGGGTACTCGCACACCGTCAGCCGGATCGGCCGGTCGTACCAGGACGCGATCGCCCTGTTCACCCGCTCGGGGATGTCGATCACGCCGACGTTGTTCACCTCCCGGGCGCTGTACGCCGACGACAAGTCGCTCGTGACCGACGAGCGCACCGAGGTCCTCTTCCCGCCGTGGGAATACCAGCTGCTCAAGACCACGGCGGACACCGCGGGCAACCCGGAGAACGCGTACCTGCGCCAGGTCCTCGCCGGGAACGTCGACATGGTGCTGCGGATCCACCGGGCGGGCGGGTTCGTGGTCACCGGCACGGACTCCCCGCTGGACAACGTGGCCGTCTCCACCCACCAGAACCTGCGGGCCATGGTCGCGTTCGGGTTCACGCCGTACGAGGCGCTCACCACCGCCACCCGCAACCCGGCGCGGTGGCTGGGGCTGCAGGACCGGATCGGGGTGCTCAAGCGAGGGGCGAACGCCGACCTGTCGCTGGTCAGCGGCAACCCGTTGCAGGACGTCAAGGCGGCCGCGAACGTCCGCAGCGTCATGGTCGGCGGGGTGCTGCGGACGGTCGGCGAGCTGCTGGCGCCCTACCGGGACCAGCCGGGCACGCGGGCGGCCACCGAGGTGGCGCCCGCGGCCCGGTCAGCGGAGAAACAGCACTGGTGGCACGTTCCGGAGTGGTCGGAACACGTGTGCTGCGCGGGCTGAGTCACCAGCCCGCCGGCAGCGGGCGGCCTTCGGCGAACCCGGCCGCCGACTGGACGCCCAGCAGCGCGCGCTCGTGGAACTCCTCCAGGGTGCGCGCGCCCGCGTAGGTGCAGGACGAGCGCACGCCGGAGCCGATCGAGTCCAGCAGGTCCTCGACGCCGGGACGCTGCGGGTCCAGGGACATCCGCGACGACGAGATGCCCTCCTCGAACAGCGCCTTCCGCGCCCGGTCGAAGACGTTGTCCGTCCGCGTCCGCGCGCCCACCGCGCGCTTCGACGCCATCCCGAACGACTCCTTGTATGGCCGGCCCTGCTCGTCGAACCGCAGGTCACCGGGGGATTCGTAGGTGCCGGCGAACCACGAGCCGACCATTGCCGCAGACGCGCCCGCGGCCAGCGCCAGCGCCACGTCACGCGGGTGGCGTACGCCGCCGTCGGCCCAGACGTGCTTGCCCAGCTCGCGCGCGGCGGCCGCGCAGTCGGCGACCGCGGAGAACTGCGGGCGGCCCACGCCGGTCATCATCCGGGTCGTGCACATCGCGCCCGGCCCGACGCCGACCTTGACGACGTCGGCGCCGGCCTCGATCAGGTCCCGGGTGCCCTCGGCCGTGACCACGTTCCCAGCGACCACCGGGACCTGCGGCGACACCGACCGGACGGCCCGCAGCGCGGTGATCATCTTCTCCTGGTGCCCGTGCGCGGTGTCGACGACCAGCACGTCCACGCCCGCCTTCAGGACCGCCTCGGCCTTCGCCGCCACGTCGCCGTTGACGCCGATCGCGGCCGCGACGCGCAGCTTGCCGTCGCCGTCGACGGCCGGGGTGTAGATGTCCGCGCGCAGCGCCCCGACGGCGGTCAGGACGCCCGCCAGGCGGCCTTCGGCGTCCAGGCCCAAGGCCAGGGTGGCGCCGTGGCTGTGCAGCAGCTCGAAGACCTCGCGCGCCGGCGTGTCCAGCGGCACCGCGACACTCGCGGGCTGGGCAACGTCGGCGAGCCGCGCGAAGCGGTCGACGCCCGCGCAGGCCGCTTCGTCGACGATGCCGACCGGGCGGCCTTCGCCGTCGACGACCACGACAGCGCCGTGTGCGCGCTTGTGGACCAGGTTGAGGGCGTCGGCGACCGCGTCACCGCCGGTGAGCACCAGCGGCGTGTCCCACACCGTGTGCCGGCTCTTCACCCAGCCGACGATCTCGCTGACCGCGTCGGTGTCGACGTCCTGGGGCAGCACGACCAGGCCGCCGCGGCGGGCGACGGTCTCGGCCATCCGGCGGCCGGCGACCGCGGTCATGTTGGCGACCACGATCGGGATGGTCGCGCCGGTGCCGTCCGCGGTGGCGAGGTCGACGTCGAAGCGGGACTCCACGTCCGAACGGTTCGGCAGCAGGAACACGTCGTCGTAGGTCAGGTCGTGGGCGGGCCGGTGGCCGTCGAGGAAACGCACGAGTCACCAGACTACCTGCCGGGCCCGTGGCAGGATCTGAGGGTATGAGCCGCCGCGACCGGGACAACGAGGGACGGGCACGCAACGCACGGCCGCGCGACGGCCTCGGCCGGCCGCTGCCGTACGGCTCGGACGGCGTCGAGCGCCAGCCCGAAGGCATCGAGCGCACGCCGGCGCAAACGCTCGCGGAGGCCCAGCACCTGCTCGACGACGGCAAGCCGTTCCACGCCCACGAGGTCTTCGAGGACGCGTGGAAGACGACCGACGGCCCGGACCGCGAGCTCTGGCGCGGCCTCGCGCAGCTCGCCGTGGGGCTCACGCACGCGGCGCGCGGCAACAACGTCGGCGCGGTGTCCCTGCTGGAGCGCGGAGCGGCGAACATCGAGCCGTTCCGGAGCGAGCCACCGCACGGCATCGACGTCGCCGGGCTGCAGGAGTGGGCGCTCGCGTTGGCGGAGGAGGCGAAGGAGCGGGTGCGGGTGACGCCGAGCGTGCCGCGGCTGACGTGCTGACGGCGCTCGGGGCCGCGGTGATCGCGGCGGTCGCCTCGCTGGTCGGCGTGACGCTCGGGGCGCTTCTCGAGCCGTTGAAGCTGAACGCGGCACGGCGGGCGAAGCTGCGGCAGGATCGGGCCGACCGGTGCGCCGGAATGATCGAGGCCGCAACGCGGGCTCGCAAGCACATCATCGACATCAACGTGATCCACCGCCGCCGGAAGCTCCACGAAGAGGCCGAAACCGACGCGCAGCGGGAGATCGAGTTCGAAGACGCGTACTACACGGCTCGCACCGACATGCGCGCGTTCTACGGGCTGCTCGTGATGAGCGGGCCGGACGAACTGGTGGAGCAGGCGAACCTGCTCCGCAGAAAGGAGATGGAACTCCACCGCACCCGGTGGGAGCTCGACGACTCCGGGAAGTTCGACCGGAGATTCCTGCCCACATCGGTTCGCGAAGCAAGCGCCGCCTTCGACCGGGCGATCGAGGACTTCGCCCTCGTCGCCCGGAAGCACACTTCCTAAGGCTGTTCCCAGCCGTCCGAGGCCGCCTTCTCGGCGCCGATCGTGGTGCCTTCGCCGTGTCCGGTGTGGACCTTCGTCGCGTCCGGGAGGGTGAACAGCTTCTCGCGGATGGACCGCACGATCGTCGGGTAGTCCGAATAGGACCGGCCGGTGGCGCCGGGACCGCCGTGGAACAGCGTGTCGCCGGTGAACAGCACGCCCAGTTCCGCCGCGTACAGGCAGACGGCGCCGGGCGCGTGCCCCGGCGTGTGGATGACCTGCAGTGCCGTGCCCGCGACGGTGAGCACCTCGCCGTCGGCCAGTTCGCCGTCCGGGGCGCGGTCCGGGTGCGTGAGGTCCCAGACCACCCGGTCGTCCGGGTGCAGCAGGATCGGCGCGCCGGTCGCGGCGGCCAGCTCGGGGGCGGCGTTGACGTGGTCGTTGTGCGCGTGGGTGCAGACGATCGCGGCCAGTTTCCGCTCGCCCACGACGTTCTCGATCGCCTTCGCGTCGTGCGCCGCGTCGATGACGATCACCTCGGCGTCGTCGCCCACGAGCCACACGTTGTTGTCGACGTCCCAGCTGCCCCCGTCGAGCTCGAAGACGCCGGAGGTCACCAGGTTCTGCACGATCGCCGTCATGCGCCCGACCCTAGTGGTCATTCGACGGGTAGATGACATACCGGCGGTATGCTACCGTCGAGTCATCTTACCGTGAGTAAGTTCGAGAGGTGACGCGATGACGCTGCTGGCGGAACCGCTGAAGCTGCGGTGCGGCGCGGTGCTGCCGAACCGCCTGGCCAAGTCGGCGCTGAGCGAGCAGCTCGGCGACCGCCGGAACGCCCCCACGCGCGAGCTCTTCGAGCTGTACCGGACGTGGGCGCGCGGCGGCGCAGGTGTCCTGGTCACCGGGAACGTCATGGTCGACCCGGCCGCGCTCGGCGAACCGCGCAACGTGGCGGCGACCGCGGACCCGGCCGGCTTCCGGGCCTGGGCGCGGGCGGTCGAGGGCACGGACACGCAGCTGTGGGTGCAGCTGAACCACCCCGGCCGGCAGAGCCCGCGCTACCTCTCCCGCGAGCCGGTGGCGCCGTCCGCCGTGTCGTTCGGCAGCCGCGGCATCCGCACGGCCTTCGCGCCGCCGCGCGCCCTGACCGGCGACGAGATCGAAGCCATCATCGACCGCTTCGCCGTGGCGGCGCGGACGTTCGCCGACGCCGGTTTCCACGGCGTCCAGATCCACGGCGCCCACGGCTACCTCGTGTCCCAGTTCCTTTCGCCGCTGACGAACCGGCGCACCGACGCGTGGGGCGGCGACGCGCTACGCCGCCGCCGGTTCCTGCTGGAAGTCGTCCGGCGGGTGCGCGCGGCCGTCGGGGACGGCGTGCCGGTGGCGGTCAAGCTCAACAGCGCCGACTTCCAGCGGGGCGGCTTCACCGAGGAGGAGTCCCTGGAGGTCGTGCGCGAGCTCGGCGAGGCCGGGCTGGACCTGCTGGAGGTTTCCGGCGGCACGTACGAGAAGGCCGCGATGATGGGCTCCGGCCGCGCGAGCACCCAGGCGCGCGAAGCGTACTTCCTGGACTACGCGGCGAAAGCGCGTGAAGTCTCCGACGTCGCCCTGATGGTCACCGGCGGTTTCGCGACCCCCGGCGGGATGGAGGAAGCGCTGCGCTCGGGCGCGCTGGACGTGGTCGGGCTCGGCCGGCCGCTGGTCGTCGACCCGGGATTGCCGGCGCGGCTGATCGCCGGCGAGGACGTCCGGGCGGAGCGGCTCTGCCCGAAGACCGGGATCCGGCTGGCCGACAGCCTGCTGGAGATCCAGTGGCACACCCGGCAGATGCACCGGATCGCCGAGGGCAAGCCGGCCGACCGGCGCGGCGCGCTGCCCACGCTGGTGCAGGCCGGGCTGACCGACGGCCTCAACGCGTTCCGCCGCGTCCGCGGTTAGGCGGGTTCGACCGGCGCGAGCCGGCGGTCGTACAGGAACGCGCCGGCGGCCAGGGCGGTGAAGAAGAGCCCGATGAAGACGCAGTTCAGCGTCACCTGGCCGTAGCCGAGGGCGCCCGCGTCGACGAACGGGTACGGGTAGAAGCCGGTGATCGCCCCACGCGGGAGGGTGAACGCCAGCCAGGCCAGCGGGTACAGCAGCGACCACCAGACCGTGCGCCGGCTCAGCACGCCTCGCGGGGCGGCGAGCAGCCAGGCGAGGACGAACAGGATCGGCGTCACCTTGTGCAGCATCGTGTCGGCGAACAGCGAGAGGCCGTGCAGTTCGTAGAGGCCGGCCAGGGCGACCTGGTAGACGATGCCGGTCACGATGATGCCGACCAGGGCGTCGAGCCAGAGGACGGTGAACAGCCTGCCGCGCGCCACGCCCAGCGCGACCAGCGCCGAGGTGAGCGTGACCAGCAGGTTCGAGTCGATCGTGAAGAAGCAGAGCAGGTTCGCGACCCGCCCGTCCGCGGCACTCGCGGTGGCGGCGACCTGGGTGCCGAGGCCAGTGAGGGCGACCAGGGCGGTGACCGCGAACCAGGCGCGGGTGAGCTTCTCGCTGCGCATCGGGGGAGCTTAACTCCACTGTGGACCGATCGCTGCCGGGTGCGCCCCGGTGCCGTCCGCACCGGGGCGCCCGCTCGTCACGCCGCGAGCAGCGAGTCCCGGAGCGCGATGAACGCCTCGTACTCCGCCTTCTGCTCGACCGGCAGCTGGTAGGCGGCGGCGAGGAGTTTGTTCACGGAGGGGAGGATGCTGAGCCGGAACGTCCGGCCGTCGGTCGTCTTGATGACGAACCGGCCCTGCAGGTCACGCTTCTTCACCGACGCGCGGTTCGTGTCGGTGATCGTCAGCGGCGTGCCCGCGGTGACGGTGCCGTTCTTCTCCTCGAGCGGGACGAGGACGAGATCGGTCTGCCCGGGCCGGAAGCCCAGCGCGAAGTTGGCGACGCTGGTGGTGCGGAAGATGAGGTAGTTCTTCTGCCGGATCTCCGCGGCGTACACCTTGGTGTAGCTCGCTCCGCCGTCGACGGCGCCGTCGAAAGCGGCGTGGATGGCCGCCTTCATCTGTTCCTTGCTGACCACTGGTTGCTCCTCCGTGACCGCTCGGGAAGTGAGCGGAATCCCTGTGAAGGAGCGCACTTTAGGGAATCTTCGGCACCGGCCGTGTCGGGAAAATTCTCGTCACCGCACGTCGAATTCGTCGAACGGCGTTCCGGGCCCGACCTCGCTCCACTGTGGCCGGTGCGGACCGCGGGCACCAGCGACTTTCGTCTGTCCTTGCGTCAGCTCCCTTCCGAACGGTCGCCGTGCAGCAGCCCGCGGACCGTGTCGATCGTGTCGGCGTCCGCCGGGTCCTTGTCCGGGCGGTAGCGGACCACCCGCGCGAACCGCAGGGCCAGGCCGCCGGGGTAGCGCGTCGAAAGCTGGGCGCTGTCCAGCTCGATCTCCACCACGATCTCCGGCCGCACGTACACCGTCCAGTCGTCGCGGTGGGTCTCGATCTCCTGGAACGTCCTGGTCTGCCAGGCCAGCAGTTCGTCGGTCATGCCCTTGAACGTCTTGCCCACCATGATCGGCGGGCCGCCGTCCGGGTCGCGGGCGCCCAGGTGCAGGTTGGACAGCGTGCCGGTGCGCCGGCCGTGGCCCCATTCCGCCCCGAGCACCACCAGGTCGATCGTGTGCACCGGCTTGACCTTCAGCCACGCCCGCCCGCGCCGCCCGGCCGCGTACGGCGAGGCGAGGTCCTTGACCATCACCCCTTCGTGGCCCGCTTCCATCGCCGCCTCCAGCACGGCGTCCGCGCGCTCGGTGCCCACCTCGCCGGGGATCACGTGCGCCCCGGCGACCTTGCGCAGCGCCGCGTTGCGTTCGGACAGCGGCGCGTCCAGCAGGTCGACGCCGTCGAGGTGCAGGCAGTCGAAGAAGTACGGCCGCAGCAGCAGGGCCTTGACCTGTTCCTCGCGGGTGCTGCCGAACCGGCTCTGCGTGTCCTGGAACGGGCGCGGCCGACCGGCGTCGGTCAGGGCCAGGGTCTCGCCGTCGAGCACCACCGACTCGCACGGCAGCGCCCGCACGAGCTCCACCAGCTCCTGCACGCTGGCGGTGATTTCGCGCAGGGTCCGCGTCCAGATGTGCACCTCGTCGCCCTGGCGGTGCACCTGGATCCGCGCACCGTCCATTTTGTACTCGACGATCGCCTCGGCGTGCTCGGCGACGGCCTCGTCGAGCGACTCCGCCGGCGACGCCAGCATCGGCTTGACCGGCGTGCCCAGGGTGAGCCGGAACTCCGCCAGCGCCGCCTGCCCGCCGGTCAGCGCCGCGACCGCGGTGACGCCGAGCTTGCCGGACAGCATGAAGGCCCGCCGCACGTCCGCGGCCGGCACCTCGGCCGCCGCCGCGACGGCGTCGACCATCACGCCTTCCAGCGCGCCCTGCCGCAGTTCGCCGGTGACCAGCCGGAACAGGAACCGCTGTTCGTCCTCGGTCAGCCGGACGAACAGCGCGCGCAGCACCTCCTGCCGCCGCGCGTTCGACCCCGTGCCCGCCGCGACGCCGGCGGCCGCGGTCAGGGCCGCGTCGACCTCGGTGACCGTGACGACGGGCTCCGCGGCCGGCGAGGCGCCCAGCGCGGCCAGGGTGCGCCAGCCCGCCCCCAGCCTGTCCTGGGCCGTCTGCCCGGTGAGGTAGGCGACCACGGCGGGCAGCTCGGCGATCTCCGCCGCGCGCAGCACCGCGGCCAGGAGGGCGATCTTCGCCTTCCTGGACCGGGTCGCCGCCAGCTCGGCGGACGCGCGGACCAACTCGTTCAGCAGCACCCGGACATCATGACCCGGACCACCGACAATTTCCGAGCGGCTAGCTGTCCGCCCTGGTGCAGAGGGGGTCGAGCAGCCCGTCCTTGGCCACGCAGGGCGTGTACCCGGCGTCCTGGAGCTCGGCCCGCGCGGCCGGGCTCGCCAGGTAGTCCAGGAACCGCTTCAGCACGCTCTCGCCGTCCGGCACGCCCTTCGTGTACAGGTACTCGACGGTCCAGAACCGGTAGCCGCCGTCGATGGCCGTGACGTCGGGGTAGCGGCCGTCGAGCTGCACGACACCCACCTGCGGGTTCCGGGAGGCTGCCGTTTTCGCCGCCGGGACGTCGGCGTACCCGATCGCGCCCGGCACCGCGGCGACTTCGGTGAGCACCTCGGCGGTCGTACCGCGTTCGCAGCGGGTGGTCGCCGCGGCCGGGTCGCGTTCCGGCCTGCGGCAGGAGTCCGACGTCAGCCGGTCCTCCGCGCCGCCCAGCACCTTCTGCTCGAACGTCTTGCGCGTGCCCGACTCCTGCCCGCGCCCGACGATCCCGATCGGCACCGACGGTCCCGGCCGCAGCTGGTCCCAGTTGCGCACCCGGCCGCTGAAGATGTCCTTGACCTGCTGGGTCGTCAACCGGTCGACCCCGGCGGCGCGGTTGACGACCAGGCTGTACACGACCACCGCGACGGCCTTCGCCTCGAGATCGGGCCCCGCTTCACCCGAGCGGCCGTCCGAGAGCACCGCGAGCCCGTCCTTGCCCGCCGCGTCGAGCGGGGCGAGCGCGCGGACGCCGGTGACGCTGCCGGTCGCGCGGGTCGTGATGGCCGCGTCGTCGCACTGGGCGTGGTACTCGGCGGCGATGCCGTCCATGATCGGGACGAACGCGCTCGACCCTTCGACCGACAGCTTCCCGGCGGCGCACTGCGCGGAGCCGCCCGGCCGGGACCACGACACGAGCAGCGTCGCCAGCAGCGCACCGGTCAGCAGCACCCCGACCGCCGTCGTGACGATCGGCCAGGTGATCCGGCGCTGCTTGCGCTCGTCCTTGATCCGGCCGGCGGCGAGCCGGGCGTGGTGGTCGATCTCCTTGCTGATCTCGCCGTCGCCGTCACCGGGCTCGCGCAGCACGACGACCAGCTTGAACTTCTCCTGGCGCTTCAGCGAAAGCCGCGCCAGCCGCACGCCGTGCCACTCGGGCGCTTCGGGCGCGGGTACGCCGGCCAGCCGCTTGGGCAGCAGGGCGCGTACGCGCGACAGCTTCGCACTTTCGACCGGCTGCGGGGTTTCCCGCGTGAAGAACTCCAGCCCTTCGCGGACGTGGCGGCGCAGGCCGTCGTCGGTGGCGTCGGACACCCGCGCGTCCCAGACGATCCGGCTGCCGAAGGTGAACGACAGCGGGATCTCGAAGTCGCCCGGCGCGATGTCGAACCCGCCCGTGTTGCGGATCCGGATCACCACCACGCTCATCCGGCTCAGCAGCCGCGCGGTGCGTTCCAGCTGCGGATCCGCCTGCGCGGAACCGTTTTCGCCGTCGTGCAGGTCGATCGGGGACAGGCCGATCTTCGAGTTGTAGAGCACCCGGAACGCCAGCCGGCGCCGCCGGATGAAGTAGCGGTCGACGAACGGCGCGGCCATCGCGACCAGCGCGGCGAGCCCCAGCACGAGACTGCCCGAGTCCGAGCTGAGGATCTCGGCGAGTGACTGCATCGTCGCGCCGACGCCCACCGTGCCCGCTCCTCTGCCCCCGGCTCCCCAGAAGAAGCAGCGTAGGCAGCGGGAACGCCGCGCGGGACGGCTATCGGTGAGTGTTCACCGGTCGTTCACCGGCGGCGATCCAGCTGGCCAGCAGGCCGAGCGCGCGGTCGCTCTCCGACCCGGGTTCGGCGTGGTAGATCACCATGCCCTGGTCGGGGTCGTCGGGCAGGCGCAGCGTCTGGTAGCGCAGCCGCAGCTCGCCGACGACGGGGTTCGCGAACAGTTTCCAGCCCTGGGCCTTTTCCTGGACCGCGTGCTCGGCCCACAGCTGCCGGAATTCCGCGCTGGCCGCCGAAAGCTCCGCCACCAGCCGGGTGAACGCCGGGTCGCCGGGGTGCCGGCCGCCCTCCGCCCGCAGGTTCGCGACCAGCTCGCGGCACACCGCGTCCCACTCCGGGTGCAGCTGCTTCGCGCGTTCGTCGGTGAAGACGAGCTTCGGCATGCTGCGCTCTTCGAGCCGGCCGAAGTCGAACGCGACCGCGCCGCCGAGCGGGTTCCAGGCCAGCACCTCCAGGTACCGGCCGAAGACGAACGCCGGCGCCTGGATGGCGTCGAGCAGCTGCTGCAGTTCGGGCCGGATCCGCTGCGGCGCGGGACGTTGCCGCCGGTCCGGCGCGGCGAGGTTGTGCAGGTAGGACTCCTCGCCGTCGTCGAGGCGCAGCGCGCGGGCCAGCGAGCCGAGGACGGCGTCCGAGACGTTCTTCGCGCGGCCCTGCTCCAGCCGCGTGTAGTAGTCGACGCTGATCCCGGCCAGCTGCGCCAGCTCTTCGCGGCGCAGGCCCTTGACCCGCCGGTGGGTGACCCCCGGCGGCAGGCCCAGCTCGGCGGGATCCAGGGCCGCGCGGCGCGCTTTCAGGAACGCGCCGAGCTGGGCCGCGTCGCTCATCCCTTTCCGCCGCGGGCCATGCGCAGCACGTCGAGCGCCTCGTCGAGTTGCTCTTCGGTGAGCCTGCCGTCCTTGACGAAACCGCGTTCGATGACGACTTCGCGGATCGTCTTCAGTTCCTTCAGCGCCTGCTTCGCGACCGCGGCCGCGGCTTCGTAGCCGATGTACTTGTTCAACGGCGTCACGATGGACGGTGAGCCCTCGGCGTAGGTCCGCGTGCGGTCGGTGTTCACGGTGATGCCCGCGAAGACCTTGTCCGCCAGCAGCCGGGAAACGGCCGCGAGCAGCCGCGCCGATTCGAGGACGTTCCGGGCGATCACCGGCAGGTTGACGTTGAGCTGGAAGTTGCCCGCGGCACCGGCGAACGCGACGGCCGCGTCGTTGCCGATCACCTGGGCGACCACCTGCAGCGTCGCCTCCGGGATGACCGGGTTCACCTTGCCCGGCATGATCGACGAGCCCGGCTGCAGGTCCGGCAGCGCCAGCTCGGCCAGCCCGGTGCGCGGGCCGGACCCCAGCCAGCGCAGGTCGTTGGCGATCTTGTTGAGCGACACCGCGATCGTGCGCAGGTGCCCGGAGGTCTCGACGACGCTGTCCTGCGTCGCCTGCGCCTCGAAGTGGTCGCGCGCCTCGGTCAGCGGCAGGCCGGTGACGGTGGCGAGCTCGGCCGCGACCGCCTCGCCGAAGCCGTCCGGCGCGTTGAGCCCCGACCCGACGGCCGTGCCGCCGATCGGCAGCTCGCCCAGCCGCGGCAGGCCCGACTTCAGCCGTTCGACGCCGTAGCGGATCTGCGACGCCCACGCGCCGGCCTCCTGGCCGAGCGTGATCGGCACGGCGTCCATCAGGTGCGTGCGGCCGGACTTCACCACGTCGGCCCATTCGGCGGCGCGCACCTCGATGGCGCCGGCCAGGTATTCGAGCGCGGGGATGACGTCCTTGGTGACGGCTTCGGTCGCGGCCACGTGGATGGTCGTCGGGAAGGTGTCGTTCGACGACTGCGACGCGTTGACGTGGTCGTTCGGGTGCACGTCCCGGCCGAGGGCCCGCGTAGCCAGGGTGGCGATGACCTCGTTGGCGTTCATGTTCGACGACGTCCCCGAGCCGGTCTGGAACACGTCGATCGGGAAGTGCGCGTCGTGCGCCCCCTCGGCGACCTCGTCGGCGGCGGCCGCGATGGCGTTCGCGACGTCGGCGTCGAGCACGCCCAGCTTGAGGTTCACCCGCGCGGCGGCGGCTTTGAGCAGGCCGAGCGCGCGGATCTGGGCCCGTTCCAGGCCCCGGCCGGAGATGGGGAAGTTCTCGACGGCCCGCTGGGTCTGCGCGCGGTAGAGCGCGTCGGCGGGCACGCGGACCTCGCCCATCGTGTCGTGTTCGATCCGGTATTCCTGGTCAGCCATGACACCGATTCTGGACCTGTTCGCGCCGCCCCGCGTGGTGGCGTCGCCCACCCTCGGCGGCGCGCGACGCTAGGATCGGGTGTGTTCTCGATCACCGCCATCCACCACTGGCTGGAGCGAGCATGACTGACGTTGCTGGGGATCCGTACGACCTCGTGATCATCGGCGCGGGCCCGACCGGCCTGTTCGCCGCCTACTACGCCGGGTTCCGCGGCCTCTCGATGGCGGTGGTCGACTCGCTGCCCGAGCCCGGCGGCCAGGTGACCGCGATGTACCCGGAGAAGATGATCTACGACGTCGGCGGGTTCGCCGAGGTCCGCGGCCGCGATCTGGTCGAGGGCCTGGTGAAGCAGGCCGCGCCGTTCAAGCCGAAGTACCTGCTGGGGCGCAAGGCCGAGAAGCTGGAGCCGGCCGCCGACGGCGTCGAGCTGACCCTCGACGGCGGCGAGACGCTGCGGGCCCGCGCGGTGCTGATCACCGCGGGCATCGGCGAGTTCACCCCGCGCCCGCTGCCGGCCGGCGACGGCTGGCTCGGCCGCGGCATGGTGCACTTCGTGCCGTCGCTGCAGGCGCACGCGGGGCAGCACGTCGTGGTCGTCGGCGGCGGCGACTCGGCGTTCGACTGGATCCTCGCGCTGCACCCCGTCGCGGCGAGCGTGACGCTGGTGCACCGGCGGGCGAAGTTCCGCGCCGCCGAGTCGATCGTCCGGCAGGCCCGCGAGCTGGGCACCCGGATCATCACCGACGCCGAGGTGACACGGTTCGTCGAAGCCGCGGACGGCACCCTCGAAGCCGTCGACGTCTCGATCAAGGGCGCCGGCGACGAGCGGCTCCCGGCCAACGCGGTCGTCGCGGCCCTCGGGTTCACCGCCGACCTCGGCCCGATCGAAAGCTGGGGCCTGGAGATCGACCACCGCGCCATCGCCGTCGACTCGACGATGGCGACCGCGCGCGAACGCGTCTACGCCGCGGGCGACGTCGCCGCGTACCCGGGGAAGGTCAAGCTGATCGCGACCGGTTTCGGCGAGGCGGCGACGGCCGTCAACAACATCGCCGTCGCGCTCGACCCGGAAGCCCACCTGTTCCCGGGCCACTCGAGCAACGCCGAGTAGGTCAGACCTTCGTCTTCTCCGCGATCCACGGCGCGTAGGCGACGACGGAGGTGTAGATCGACGGTGCCGTCGCGCATTCCGGGTCGTTGTTGCCCGGCCGGCTGGTGACGCCGACGAGCAGCCAGTGGTCGCCGGCGCGCACGATCTCCGGACCGCCGGAATCGCCGAAGCAGGCTCCGGCCTTGCCGCCCGGGTTGTCGGTACACAGCTCGGCCGTGCCGTCGAACACCGACGTGCACTTCGAGCCCTCGACGATGTGCGTGTCGAGCTGCTGCAGCGTCGTGGGGATCGTGCCGCAGTTCACCTTCGGGCAGGTCTGGCCCCAGCCGAGGATCCGGGTCGCGGTACCGGGGGACGCGGCCGCCGCCAGGGCGATCGGCGCCGCGGTGACCGGCGCCGGCAGCCGCAGCAGCGCGATGTCCCCGGCCGGGCTCTGCGTGTTGAACGCCGGGTTGACGATGATCTCGGCGGGCTGGGCGACCTCGCCGCCCTGGCCCGAGTCGTTCGTCCCCAGGCGCAGCGAAATGGCGGCCGGGGTCTTGCCGAACGCGCAGTGCGCGGCCGTGACCACCCAGGTGGGCGCGATCAGCGCGCCGGCGCAGAACAGCTTGCCCGACGTGGTGTGCAGCGAGACCGTGAACGGGTACTGCTGGTCCGCGGCGACGCCCCCGACGATGGCGGGGGCGGCCGCGGCCGTGCCCGGGACCAGTACCGACAGCAGGGCCAGCAGAACCAGCAGTCGCCTGGTCACGGAACTCCTTACGGCAGCGGGGGCACGACGTCGTCGTCGGGCGCGTCCAGGTGGCCGTCGAAGTTGACCGAGGAGTACGCCCGCAGCTTGTTCAGCCGGTGGTAGCCGTCGATCATTCTGACGGTCCCGGACTTGGACCGCATCACGATGGACTGCGTCGTCGCGCCGCCCTCGCGGTAGTGGACGCCGCGCAGCAGGTCGCCGTCGGTGACGCCGGTGGCGCAGAAGAAGACGTTGTCGCCGCGCACGAGGTCGTCGTTGAGCAGGATCTGGTCGAGGTCGTGCCCGGCGGCGAGGGCCTTCTCGCGCTCGGCGTCGTCCTTCGGCCACAGCCGGCCCTGCAGCTCGCCGCCGAGGCACTTCATCGCACAGGCCGCGATGATGCCCTCGGGGGTGCCGCCGATGCCGATCAGCATGTCGACGCCGGTGGTCGGGCGGGCCGCGGCGATCGCGCCCGCGACGTCGCCGTCGGAGATGAACCGGATCCGCGCGCCGGCCTCGCGGACCTCCTTGATGATCTGCTCGTGGCGCGGGCGGTCGAGGATGCACACGGTGACGTCGCCGACGCTGCTGTTCTTCGCCTTGGCGACCCGGCGGATGTTCTCCGCGATCGGCGCGCCGAGCTCGACCTTGCCGGCGGCTTCGGGCCCGACGGCCAGCTTCTCCATGTAGAAGACCGCGGACGGGTCGAACATCGCGCCGCGTTCGGCGACGGCGAGCACGGCGAGGGCGTTCGGCATGCCCTTCGCCATCAGGGTGGTGCCGTCGACCGGGTCGACCGCGACGTCGCAGTCCGGCCCGTCGCCGTTGCCGACCTCTTCGCCGTTGAACAGCATGGGCGCTTCGTCCTTTTCGCCCTCGCCGATCACCACGACCCCGCGCATCGACACCGTCGAGACGAGCTGGCGCATCGCGTCGACGGCCGCGCCGTCCCCGCCGATCTTGTCGCCGCGGCCGACCCAGCGGCCGGCGGCCATGGCGGCGGCTTCGGTGACCCGGACCAGCTCCATCGCGAGGTTGCGGTCGGGCGCTTCACGACGACTCTCTGCGGCGGACATCCTTGCCTCCCGGATCGTGGAACTGGCGGGTAGCCAGTCTGTCAGATCGCTGTCCGGTTTCCCGGTGCCGAGAGCATGGCAAACGTCACTGACCGGCGGCGGGTTCGTCCTCCGAAGACTCCACGGACGCCAGAGCGGCCTCGATGCGCTCGCGGGCGCCTTCGAGATGGCGCTCACAGACCTTCGCGAGCTTCTCGCCCTTCTCCCACAACGCCAGCGACTGCTCGAGCGAAAGCCCGCCCGCCTCCAGCTCGCGGACGACCTCGACGAGGCGGTCGCGAGCCTGCTCGTAGCCGAGTTCCTCGCCGGTTGTTTCACTCACGCTCGGTGTTCTCCGACCTTCCGGGCCTGCACGCTGTTCGCGCACACTACCGCGCTGGCCATGGCGTGGTCGTACCCGACGAACGCCAGCGCGAACTCCTGCCCGTCACCGTCCGCGATCGCCTCTTCGAGGTTCTCCTGCGCGCCGGCCACCCGCCTGCGGTGTCCCGCGCCCTCGGCGAACCACCAGCGCGAGCCGACCTGCATCGACGTCGCTTCCGACAGCCGCCGCAGCTGCGGCCCCAGGTCGCGGCGGGCAGCGGTGCCGCAGCCGGCGAGCAGCGCCGTCCAGCACTCGGCGGCGGCCCGGTCGGTGCGCACCGCCTGGTCCAGCAGCGGGCGTGCGCCGAGTCTCCTGGCCGCGTCCACGGTGAGCGGGAGGAACGTCACCTTCACTCCTGCTCTCCTTCCGCCACCGCCTTGATCGCGCCGTCGCCCACGCGCACGCGCAGCTGGGCACCGGCCTCGACTTCGGAGACGGAGCGGAGTACCTGGAGGTTGCCTTCGGCGTCGACGAACTGCACGACCGCGTACCCGCGGGCCAGCGTCGCCGCCGGGCCGAGCGCGGTGAGCCGGGCCCGCGCGCTCGCGATTTCGGCCTGGTCCTTGGCGAGCAGCGTGAGCATCGCGCGGCGGGCACGCTCGCGGTGGACGTCGACGTCGTCCTGGCGGCGCTGGACCGGGCCCAGCGGGTCGGCCAGCGACGGGCGGCTGCGGATCTGGTTGAGCAGCCGCGCCTGCGTATCGACCCAGCCGTGCAGCGCCCGGCGGCCGCGGTCACGCATCTGCCGGACCCGCTCGGTCTCCTCACGCAGGTCGGGCACGATCCGCTTGCCGGCGTCGGTCGGCGTCGAACAGCGCAGGTCGGCGACGTAGTCGAGCAGCGGGGTGTCGGGCTCGTGCCCGATGGCGCTGACCACCGGCGTGCCCGCGGCCGACACCGCGCGGCAGAGCGCTTCGTCGGAGAACGGCAGCAGGTCCTCGACGCTGCCGCCGCCGCGGGCGATGACGATGACGTCGATCTCGGGGTCGGCGTCGAAGATCCGCAGCGCCCGCATCACCTGCGGGACGGCCTGCGAGCCCTGGACGGCCGTGTTGAGCACCTTGATCCGCACGTGCGGCCACCGGCCCTGCGCATTGGCCAGGACGTCCCGCTCGGCCGCCGACGCGCGGCCGGTGATCAGCCCGACGCCCTTCGGCAGGAAGGGGATCGGCCGCTTGCGCTGGGCCGAGAACAGCCCTTCGGCGGTCAGGAGCTTCTTGAGCCGTTCGATCCGGGCCAGCAGCTCACCGATGCCGACGGCGCGGATCTGGTCGGCGCGCAGGCTGATCGTGCCGCGGCCGAAGAAGTACGACGGCTTCGCGTGCACCACCACGCTGGCGCCCTCGCGCAGCGGCGGCTCCATCTCACGGATCAGCCAGTTCGGGCAGGTCACGGACATCGAGACGTCGGCCGAAGGGTCGCGCAGGGTCAGGAACGCCGTCTGCGTGTTCGGGCGCGAGCTGACCTGCGTGACCTGGCCTTCGACCCAGACGGTGCCGAGCCGGTGGATCCAGTCGCCGATCTTGCGCGCGACGGTCCGGACCGGCCACGGCGCTTCCGCGGTGCTCGCGGGAGCCTGTGCGGACTCGGTGCTCACCGGTCTTCCGCGCCGTCTTCCTTGTTCTGCTCCGCCTTGCGGGCGTTGGCGATCCGGCGGGACAGCATGCCGGTGAACGACGAGCGGTCGGCGTGGGCGCGTTCGTACTCGAGGATGGTCTCGAGCTGCTCGATCGAGAACTGGCGCAGCCGGGCCCGCAGCTGCGGGAGGGTGAGCTGGTCGTAGCCGGTCAGGCCGGCCGGACCCTCGTAGCCCGCGGCGCTGGTCCGGGGCGTCTCGCTCTTGGTCTTCTTGTCGACCTTGGGCGTGCCGGGCTTCGGCGTCTTCGGCGGTTCGGCTTCGCTGTCGTGCTCGCCGTCGGCGTGGTCCTCGGCGAGCGCGCGCTCCTCCTCGGCCCACGGATCGCCGAGCTCCGCCTCGAGCTCGGCGGCCGACGGAACGCGGCCGTTGATCTCCGAGCGCGGCTCGGGCACGTCGGCGACCGGGGCCAGGTTCGGCCGCGCGGGCGAGACACCGGGCTCGGCGTCCTCGTCGAACGTCGCCCAGCTCGGCGTGTCTTCCACCGGGCGCAGGCTCGACAGGGCGCTGTCACCCTTGATCGCCAGCTCGGTGACGTGCTGCTGCACGCGCATGGAGGCCTGCAGGACCTGGCTGACCACGGTCACCGGGAGCCCGGCCAGCTGCCGGGGAAGTTCGCGAACCCGCTCGGCGGTGGAGACGGCGAGGCCCGCGGCGACCCGGAGGGGGAGCGGGAATGGCTTCATGGGTCCAGCCTGCCGCATGACCGCCGCTCCTGCCCAACCGAATGGGCGCAGCGCGTGACCGGCGGCACAGCCCGGCAGGGGGACGAAGCTCACCCGAAAGGGACTTCGAGTTCGTCTCGGGGCTGCCCGTACCCTGGGTGGCATGAGTGCAGCGAGTCCCGGAATCGAGCCCGCGGGTACCCCCACGATCACCGGAACCGCTTCCGGCAAGCGGGTGCTGCTCGCCAAACCCCGTGGTTACTGCGCGGGTGTCGACCGCGCGGTGATCGCCGTCGAGAAGGCCCTCGAGGTCTACGGCGCCCCGGTGTACGTCCGCAAGGAGATCGTCCACAACAAGCACGTGGTCGAGACGCTGCGCGAGCGCGGCGCGATCTTCGTCGACGAGACGTCCGAGGTGCCCGAGGGCGCGCTGGTGGTGTTCTCCGCCCACGGCGTCTCGCCGATGGTGCACGCGGAGGCGGCCGAGCGGAACCTGCGCACGATCGACGCGACCTGCCCCCTGGTGACGAAGGTGCACAAGGAGGTCAACCGGTTCGCGAAGGACGACTACGACATCCTGCTGATCGGCCACGAAGGCCACGAAGAGGTCGAGGGCACGGCCGGCGAGGCGCCGGACAAGGTCCAGCTGGTCGACAAGGCCGAGGACGTCGACAAGGTCCAGGTCCGCGACCCGTCGAAGGTGATCTGGCTGTCCCAGACGACGCTGTCGGTCGACGAGACGATGGAGCGCGTCGACCAGCTCCGCGAGCGCTTCCCGGGCTTGGCGGACCCGCCGAGCGACGACATCTGCTACGCGACGACGAACCGCCAGGTCGCGGTCAAGGCGATGGCCGCGGAGTGCGACCTGGTGCTGGTGGTCGGGTCGACGAACTCGTCCAACTCGAAGCGCCTGGTCGAGGTGGCGCTGAAGGCCGGCGCTCGTGCGTCCTACCTGGTCGACTTCGCGCACGAGGTCGACGAGGCGTGGCTGTCCGGAGTGACGACGGTCGGGGTCACCTCGGGTGCGTCGGTGCCGGACATCCTGGTCATGGAGCTGCTGGACTGGCTCGCCGAGCGCGGCTACGGCGACGTCGACGAGGTCACGACGGCCAACGAGAAGATCTCCTTCGCCCCGCCCAAGGAACTGCGGAAGGTCTGAGTTCCGCCGTCCGGCGGCGAGCCCCTCCCGAGGCTCGCCGCCGTGTCGCCCCTCCAATCACGCGTGATGTCCTTTCAATCACGCGTGATGACTCTCTGATCACACGTGATGCCCTTCGGCGCATGCGAAACGGCGGCCACCGCTTTGGTGACCGCCGTTTCTGTTCAGCGTTCTTCGTCGTCCCAGGGCCGGTTCCGCCGTGGCGGAGCGGTCCGGCCGCCGGACGGCCGGCGGGGCGGCGGAGTGTCGCGGCCGTCCTCGGCGGGCGGCCGCGGACGCCGTCGCGGAGCGTCACCACGCGGCTCGCGCCGGCCCTCTTCGGGGCGGGGGGTGCGCCGGGTGGCCGGCGGCGGCTTGCGCGTGCCGCGGGTCCCGGGGTCGCGTTCGGCGGGCGCGCCGGCCCGAGGTGCGCGGCGTTCCCCGTCGGCGGGCGGCCGCGGCCGCCGCGGCGGTTCGCCGTCCCGCCCCCGCCGGGCCCCGGCCGGCAGGGGCGTCTGCCCGGTGCGGTTCGAGCCGGCCGGCCGCGGACGGGCGGCAGCGCGCGGCTGTTCGTCGTCGTCCTCGCTGGTCTTCTTGAGTTTTTTCGGGGCGTCCGGGTCGCGCTCGCGGACGATGCGGACAACGCCGATCAGCAGCGTGATGCCGGTGGTGATGGCCATCATGGGGAAGCTGTTGATCAGCGGGGTGCCGATGCTGAGGGCCTTCGACAGCATGTCGTCGCCCGTGGCCTGCGACCCTGAGGTCAGCAGGATCACGGTGGGCACGGTGACGGCCAGCACCAGCGGCGGCATCACCATGGGCCCGAACAGCCCCCGGCGCTTCACGGCGCAGACCGCGATCACGGCTCCGGCGATGAAGCAGGCGACGAAGACCACGGGGATGTTCGACTGGCTCGGCTTGCCGAGGAGGGCGCCCACCACCGCCAGGCCAAGGCCGACCAGGACCGCGGCCCACCAGGGCAGTCCCCGCCTCGAACCGACGACAGGACGCTCATCCCACGGCACGGGGACGTCGTCGGCATCTGGATCGCTCTGGCGATCGCGAATCGCGGTCACAAGCGAACACCGTATCTCGTGGTTGTGAAGATCTTGCCAGCACCGCCGCCGACATGGGCCGACAGCCACCCGGGGGGACGATCCCGTGGCGCCCGGTAGCGGCTGGTGAGGGCGGTCGAATCCGGCGGACCGGGCGCGGTTCGCCGGGCGCTCTCGGTTGGCCGCGGTGGTCGGCAAAGGTCGCCACGGCAGGGGAAAGCCGCTGGTCAGGGCCGCGCGCTGTGGTGGTTGTGCTCAGCGGGGCCCGGAGTCGCGTACCGGTGGGACAGCCGACGCCGCGATCGACCGGCGAGCCACCGCGGCTCCGCTGGCTCGGCCCGGACCGCTGTACCCGCGGCCTTGAGCCGACCGCCGCGGCACCGAGCAGGCTGCGGAGCCCTCGCCGCACGGGACGTGCTCGCCCGGCCCCGGCCCCGGCTTCGGCTCCAGGTGGCGCAGCCAACGCCGCGATCGACGGGCGAGACCCCGCGGTTCCGCTGGCTCAGCCCGGACCGCTGCACCCGCGGCCTTGAGCCGACCGCCGCGGCACCGCGCAAGACTGCGGCACCGCGCAGGCTGCGGTGCCCTCGCCGCACGGGACATGCTCGCCCGGCCCCGGCCCCGGCCTAGCTCCGGCTTGGCGCCGCCTGGCCTGGCTCCGGTCCTGGCCCCGGCCTGGCGCCGGCCCGGCCCCGGGCCGACCCTGGCCCCGGCTCAGCCCTGAACTCGGCCTGGCTCGGCCTCGGCCTGGCTCCGGCTCGGCCTCGCCCCGGCTCGGCCCTGGCCCCGGCTCAGCCCTGGCCTCGGCCTGGCTCGGCCCCGGCCTGGCTGCGCCCCAGCCTCGGTCGGCCCTGGCGGGCGGCTCGGCCCCGGCCTGCTCTGGCCCGGCCCCGGCCTGGCTGCGCCCCGGCCTCAGTCGGCCCTCGCGGGCGGCCCGGCTTCGGCCCGGCCTCGACCCCGAATCCCTTCCCTCAGCTCGCCGCCAGCTCATCCCCCTTCCGCACCGCAGGCAGCGCAGCCGGGCTCCCCGATGCCTCGGTCAGCGGTGCCACCGTCGCCCGGAACGTCTCCAGCGCCTCCAGCTCCCGCCGCCGCGCCGACAGGAACCGCTGCAAATGCGTGCTCGACAGGTTCAACGCCTCCACCGCTCCGCCCGCCGCCCGGTGGGCCGCCGCCGCTCCGGCTCGGACCTGCTCCACGTCTGCCTCCAGCGTCCGGTCGCTCGCCGCGAACAGCGCCGCCGAGGCCAGGACTCCGAAGCCCGTCGGGCCGCACAGGAACACCCGGCGGTCGATCAGCCAGCGCAGCAGCTCCGGGTCCGTGTCCAGGGCCGCGACCACCGCCGCGTCCGAGGGGACGAACATGATCGTTCCGTAGATCGCGTCCGCCCAGCGCTGGTAGCCCTTGCCCGCCAGCTCCGCCGCGCGCGAGCGGATCTGGCGCACGTGGGCGCGCAACGCGTCCAGGCGCTCGTCCGGGTCGTCCGTCTCCACCGCCTCGGACCACGTCGCCATGCTCGCCTTCGCGTCCACCGGCACCGTGCGGTCGCCGCCGACGCGCAGCACCATGTCCGGTTTCGCCGAGCCGCCGCCGCCCAGGTCCGTCTGCAGCGTGAAGTGCAGGTCCTCGCGCAGCCCGAGGGCGCGCGCCGTCTCGACCAGGACCTGCTCGCCCAGCTCGCCGCGCCCGCTGATCGAGGCGAACGCGACCTCGTAGCGCCGCAGCGCCAGCTGCTGCTGGTCCGCCTTGGCCCGCTCGGCCGCCACCAGCCGGGCCGCCGCGTCCGCCCGGCGCATCCCGTCCTGGTACAGCCGCCACAACAGCGCGACGGCGAACAGCAGCAGGACGGCCAGCACGATCGCCGCCGTCGTCAGCACTGTCGCCACTTCGCCTCCTCCGTCCGATCTCCGGGCTCGCAGACATCATGGCGGACCTCACCGACAAAAACCGCACCGAACCGTCGCTCTGGGTAGCTGACCTGCGAACACATCGATTCCACACAGGGCGTGTCCGATCTTGCCCGCTCGTGTTAGTACACACGTTCGAGTGAGCCGACGGCGTGCCTGCGCGATTTCGTCGGAGCGGGGTCGTACCGTTGCCCCTCGTGAGATTCCTGCACACCTCCGACTGGCACGTCGGCCGCACGTTCCACGGCGCCGACCTGCTCGCGGAACAGGAAGCGGTGCTCGGGCACCTCGCCGACCTCGTGGCCGGCGAGGCGATCGACGCCGTCCTGGTGGCAGGCGACATCTACGACCGCGCGGTCCCCTCCGCCGAAGCCGTGCGGGTCGCCACGAAAGCCGTCGCCCGGATCCGCGCGGCGGGCGCACAACTGGTCGTCACGCCCGGAAACCACGACTCGGCGCCCCGCCTCGGCGCCTTCGCGGAGTTCGCCGCGGCCGGCGGCCTGCACCTGCGCACCACCGTCGCCGGGCTGGCCGAACCGGTCCTGTTCGAGGACGCCCACGGCCCGGTCGCCGTCTACGGAATCCCTTACCTGGAGCCGGAACCGGCGCGGCACGCCCTCGGCGTGCCGGAGGCGCGCGGCCACACCGGCGTGCTCACCGAGGCCATGCGCCGCATCCGCGCCGACCTCGAAACCCGGCCCGAAGCCCGGTCGGTCGTGCTCGCGCACGCGTTCGTCACCGGCGGCGAACCCACCGACAGCGAACGGACCATCGCGGTCGGCGGGGTCGAGCAGGTGCCGGGCTCGGTCTTCGACGGCGTCGACTACGTCGCCTTGGGCCACCTCCACGGCCCGCAGACGCTCGCCGGGCACCTGCGCTACTCCGGCAGCCCGCTGGCGTACTCGTTTTCCGAAGCGCGCCAACGCAAATCGGTCTGGCTGGTCGACCTGGACGAACACGGCCTGCACGACGTCCGGCGCCACGAACTGCCCGTGCCGAGAGCCCTCGCCACCCTCGAAGGCGACATCGAGGACCTCCTCGCGAACCCGGAACACGACCGCTACCTCGGCCACTTCCTCTCGGTCACGGTCACCGACCGCGTCCGCCCGGTCGACGCGATGCGGCGGCTGCGCGAGCGGTTCCCGTACGCCGTGCACCTGGAATGGGCGCCCGCGGGCGGCCACGCCGGCGTCCCGCTGCGCTACTCCGACGCCGTCCGCGGCCGGTCCGACATCGAGGTCTCGCGCAGTTTCCTCGACGACTGCCGCGGCGCCCCGCCGACCGAGCGCGAAGAGCGGCTCCTGTTCGAGGCCCTGGAGGCGGCCGACCGGGGGGCCCTCGCGAAATGAGGCTGCACAGGCTGGAGGTCGAAGCCTTCGGGCCGTACTGCGCACGCGAGGTCGTCGACTTCGACGTGCTCGGCGCCGACGGTCTCTTCCTCCTGCACGGCGAAACCGGCGCGGGCAAGACGACGCTGCTCGACGCGATCGCGTTCGCGTTGTTCGGCGTGGTCCCGGGCGCGCGCAACGAAGCCAAGCGGCTGCGCTGCGACCTCGCCGAGCCCGACCAGGTCACCGAGGTCGCGCTGGAGCTCACCGTGCAGGGGCACCGGCTGAAGATCGTGCGCAACCCCGAGTACCAGCGGCCGAAGCGCCGCGGCGAGGGCACGACCACCCAGCAGGCGCGGGTGTCGCTGAGCTGGATCGGCACCGCGCCCGCCGGCCTGGCGCCGGAGGGCCTGATCCGGATCGAGGAGGTCGCGCGCACGGTCGAGCGGCTGCTCGGGATGACCGCGGCCCAGTTCTTCCAGGTGGTGCTGCTGCCGCAGGGCGAGTTCGCCCGCTTCCTGCGGTCGGACACCGCCGAGCGCGAGAAGCTCCTGGAACGGCTGTTCGGCACCGAGCGTTTCGCCGACGTCGAACGCTGGTTCGCCGACCTGCGGGCCGAGCGCGGCCGTCAGCTGGAGACCCGGCAGCGGGACGTGCGCGAGCTGCTGGCCCGGTACGCGCAGGAGGCCCAGCAAGAGGTCCCCGATCAGGACGTGCCCGAGTGGGTCGACGCCGTGCTCGCCGAGGCGCAGGAACGAGTCGCGCAGGTGACGGCCGAGGAGGAGCGGGCGCGAGCGGCCGCGCAGCGGGCGGATGCGTACCTGCAGGAAGAACGCGCGGGCGCGGAGAAGATCCGCCGCGTCCGCACCGCACACCTGCGCCTGCTCGAGATCACCGAACAGGCGCCGCAGCGCGCGGAGTGGGCGCAGGAGGTCGCGGCGGCCCGCCGGGCGGCCGGTGTCGCCGTCGAGGCGGACCTGCTGGACCGGCGGGCCGCCGAGCTGACCGAGGCCGAGCAGACGGAGAAGGCCCGAGGCGCCCGGCTGCGGGAGTTCGGCACGCGGGCGACGGGCGACCTCAAGGCGCGTGCCGCCGCCGCGCGCGAGGAGGCAGGCGCGGTCGCGGAGCTGGTCGCCGAGGCCGAGCAGCAGGAGCTGGACGTCATGCGGCGCGACGACCGCAAGCTCGCCGCCGTCACGGCGCAGCAGCAGGCCGAGGCCCTGACCGCCGAGCTGGCCGCGATTCCCGGCCAGCTGGCGAAACTCCGCGCGGACGCCCTCGAAGCGGCCGAAGCCGAAGCGAAGCTCGACGGCGCGAAGGCGAAGGTCGACGAGCTGCGGGCCTTCGCGAAAGACGCGGCCGAGCTGCCCGAGGCCCAGGCGAAGGTCCAGCGGGGCGAAGCGAAACTGCGCGAGGTCGTCGACGCGCACCAGGCGGCCCGGCAGCGGCGGCTCGACCTGCGGGAGCGGCGGCTCGACGGGATGGCGGCCGAGCTGGCCGCCGCGTTGCCCGACGGCACGCCGTGCCCGGTGTGCGGGGCGGCCGAGCACCCGGCGAAGGCGACGCGAGACGTCGAGCAGGTCGACCCGGCCGAGGAACGTGCGGCCGAAGAAGCCGAACAGGCGGCGGACGCGGTGCGGCAGCGGGTCGTCGTCGCGCTGGAAGAGGCGAAGGCCCGGCTGGCCGGGCTGGCCGAACGGCTCGCCGGGCGCACGGCCGGGTCGATCACCGCCGAGCTCGCGGAGGCCCGGGCCACCGTCGCCGCGCTCACCGGGAAGGCGGCCGCGAAGGCGAAGCTGAGCCAGCAGGTCGTCCTGCTGGAGCGCGACCTGGAAGCCCGGACCGAACGCCTCCGCCAGGCCGAACAGGCGGCGATCGAAGCCACCACCGACGTCCGCGCCCTGGAGGAACGGCTGGCCGAGCGCGAGCGACGGCTGGTCGCCGGCCGCGGCGAGTTCGCCGACGTCGGCGCGCGGCGGACGCACCTCCTCAGCCTGGCTGAGGCCCTGGAAGCCGTCGCGGAGGCGCGAACGGCCGTCCTGGGCGCCCGCGAGCGGGTCGCCCAGCAGAAAACGCTGGTCGAGGCCGCAGTGCAGGCGAAGGGGTTCACGTCGCTGAAGAAGGCGCGGGCCGCGATGCTGCCCGACGAGCAGATCGAGAAGCTCGAGCAGGGCATCGCCGAGGCTGAGGCGGCCGCGGCGGGCGCGCGGGCGCTGCTCGCCGAGCCGGACCTGTTCGGGATCTCGCCGGACGACGTCGCGGACGTCGGCCGCGCGGCCGACGCGGCCCAGCTGGCCCGGGCGCGTGCCGATTCCGCGTATGCGGCGCTGCGGGTGGCCACGGCGCAGCACGAGGAGCTGACCCGGCTCGCCGCCCGGCTGCGCGAGACGCTCGCCGGGCTCGCGCCGGCCGAAGCGGAGTACGCCGAGCTGCGGGCGCTCGCCGACGTCGTCAACGGGCGCGGGCAGAACAGCCGCAAGATGTCGCTGCGCTCGTACGTGCTGGCGGCGCGGCTCGAAGAAGTCGCGGTGGCGGCCACGCACCGGCTGCAGACGATGAGCCAGGGCCGGTACTCCTTCGTGCACTCGGACGCGGCCGGGGCGCGCGGCACCCGCGGCGGGCTCGGCATCGACGTCCTGGACGACTACTCGGGCACCATCCGCCCGGCGAAGACGCTCTCCGGCGGCGAGTCCTTCCTCGCCTCGCTGGCCCTCGCGCTGGGGCTGGCCGACGTCGTGGCGGGGGAGACCGGCGGCGCGCTCCTGGACACGCTGTTCGTCGACGAGGGCTTCGGCACGCTGGACGCCGAAACCCTCGACGTCGTGATGAACATCCTCGACGAGCTGCGGGCCGGCGGCCGGGTCGTCGGGCTCGTGTCGCACGTCGAGGAGCTGCGGCAGCGCATCCCGACCCGGCTGCGGGTCCGCAAGGCCCGCACGGGCTCGACGCTGGAGGTGCGCGCCGGCTGAGCGCCCGGCCAAGATGAAGCCATGACCGACCAGCCGCCGAACGGCCTGCCCCGCTACCGCATGCTCACCGGCCCGGACGACGCGAAGTTCTGCCACCGCGTCAGCGAGGCCCTGGAACTCGGCTACCGCCTGTACGGCTCACCGGCGGCGACGTTCGACGGCGACCAGGTCGTCGTCGCCCAGGCCGTGCTTTGGCAAGGAAAACAAGGCTAGGTACCTCCCGGCGTAGGAACACCACGGTGTCCACGCCCGAGCCCGTTCGCCGAGCGTGTCCGGCGCGAGGCCCAGCGCCTCGGCGCCGCGGCGGACCTCGGGGTCGCCGGTGAGCAGGACGTCCGGGGCACCCAGGACGCGCATCAGCACGTGGTCCGCCGTCGACGCGTCGACGTACGCCAGCAGCTCCGCCCGCAGTTCGGCCGCCTCCCGGCCGACGTGGACGTCCAGGCGCCCTTCGGCCAGAGCGGCGGCGACGCCGGTGACGGTCTCGCCGAGCCCGGCCTTCGCGATCTGGGCCGCGGTCGGGAAGAGCCGGGTCACGCCCCACTCGCCCGGCACCTCCTCGCCCAGAGGCACTTCACGCAGCAGGGCGCGAAGCAGCACCTCCTCGCCGTCCACCGCTCCCGGCACCCGGACTCCCGGCATGGCCGCGACCAGCGGAGCCAGAACCGGGTCGCCGCCGAGGACGCGGGTGACGGCCACGGGGTCGGCGTCGAGGTCGAGCAGCCGGCGCACCCGGCTGACGGCGCTGCCGAGGTCGCGCAGGTCGGTGAGCATCAGCTCGCAGCGCACGTGGTCCGGCGACGGCGTCAGGCGCACCACGCCGGTGCCGTGCGCGAGCCGCAGGGTGCGCGCGTAGGACTCCGAAGTGACTTCCTCGACGTCCGGAATCGCGTTGTCCGCGAAGAAGCGAAGCAACCCCGAAGCGTCGAAGGGCGGCCGGAACGGCAGCCGCAGGCTGAGCCGCGTCCCGGTCACGTCGCTCTGCCGTCCCCGTCGTGAAGCAGCGAAGGCGCGAAGCTGCGAAGGCGTCGTCGCGAACACCTCGCGGATCGTCTCGTTGAACTGCCGCACGCTGGAGAAGCCCGCCGCGAAGGCGACGTCCGTCAGCGGCAGCCCGGACATCTCGATGAGCAACCGCGCCGAGTGCGCGCGGTGCGCCCGGGCCAGGGCCAGCGGGCCCGCGCCCAGCTCGGCGGTGAGCACCCGGCCGAGCTGGCGTTCCGAGTAGCCGAGCCGCCGGGCGAGGCCGGGGACGCCTTCGCGCTCGACGGTCCCGTCGGAGATCAGGCGCATCGCCCGCGCGGCCAGGTCGGCGCGCACGTTCCAGTCCGGCGAGCCGGGGACCGCGTCCGGCAGGCAGCGCCGGCAGGCGCGGAAGCCGTTGGCCTGCGCGGCCGCCGACGTCGGGAAGAAGCGGACGTTCTGCACCTTCGGCGTCGACGCCGGGCACGACGGGCGGCAGTAGATCCCGGTGGTGCGGACGGCCATGATGAACTGGCCGTCGAAGCGCGAGTCGCGGGCGGTGACCACGCGGTAGCAGCGTTCGGCGTCGCGCCAGAGGGTTTCGGTGACCATTGCTCCGAGCATGCCAGCAGGTCAGCGCCGTCGCTGGCGGAAATCCGCCACGGCGTTGGGTGCGTGGGGCGGGACCGGGGCCGCCACGTAGACTGCGGGGTCGTGAGCCTCACCCTCGGTATCGTCGGCCTGCCCAACGTCGGCAAGTCCACCCTGTTCAACGCGCTGACCCGCAACGACGTGCTCGCCGCGAACTACCCGTTCGCGACGATCGAGCCGAACGTCGGGGTCGTGCCGCTGCCGGACCCCCGGCTGGACAAGCTGGCCGAGCTGTACAAGTCGGAGAAGACGGTGCCGGCCGTGGTGTCCTTTGTGGACATCGCGGGCATCGTGAAGGGCGCGTCCGAGGGCGCCGGGCTGGGCAACAAGTTCCTGGCGAACATCCGTGAGGCCAACGCGATCTGCCAGGTCATCCGCGTGTTCGACGACCCCGACGTGGTGCACGTCGACGGCCGGATCGACCCGTCGAGCGACATCGAGACGATCAACACCGAGCTGATCCTCGCCGACCTGCAGACCCTCGACAAGGCCCTGCCGCGGCTGGAGAAGGAAGCGCGGACGAAGAAGGAGAACAAGCCCGCGCTCGACAACGCCCAGAAGGCGAAGGAAATCCTCGACGCCGGCCGCACGCTGTTCCAGGCGCAGAAGGAAGTCGACTTCGACGCGCTGCGCGAGCTGAGCCTGCTGACGACGAAGCCGTTCCTGTACGTCTTCAATGCGGACGAATCGGTGCTGACCGACGACGCCCGCCGCGAGGAGCTGACGAAGCTGGTCGCGCCGGCGGACGCGGTGTTCCTCGACGCGAAGGTCGAGGCGGAGCTGCTGGAGCTGGACGACGAGGAGTCGGTCCGCGAGCTGCTCGAGTCGGTGGGCCAGCCGGAGCCGGGCCTCTATTCGCTGGCCCGCGCGGGCTTCCACACGCTCGGCCTGCAGACGTACCTGACGGCGGGCCCGAAGGAATCCCGCGCGTGGACGATCCCGCAGGGCGCCACGGCCCCCCAGGCGGCGGGCGTCATCCACACGGACTTCGAGCGCGGCTTCATCAAGGCGGAGATCGTCTCGTACGACGACCTGATGGAGGCGGGCTCGATGGCGGCGGCGAGGGCCGCGGGCAAGGTCCGCATGGAGGGCAAGGACTACGTCATGGCCGACGGCGACGTGGTCGAGTTCCGCTTCAACGTGTAACGGTCAACTACTGATTGTTGTTTTCATTGGGCGCAGGATATACTGCGTCCAATGAAAGCTTCGCCGAGTCTCCTGCCGCTCCTGCGTTCGCGCATGCAGGGTGAGCTGCTCGCGATCCTCCTGCTGCACCCGGAGCGCGAGTACAGCATCACCGAGCTCGCCGAAGCCTGCGGAGTCTCGCCGACGGCCGTCCTGCGGGAGGTCGAACGGCTCGTCGAGGGCGGCATCCTGGAAGACCGGCGGGTCGGGCGGAGCCGGCTCGTCAAGGCCCGGACCGACACCCCGCTCTACCGGCCGCTGAGCGAGCTCATGGCGGTCACCTTCGGGCCGCTGCCGCTGCTTGCCGAGGCCCTTTCCGGTCTGCAGGGCGTGCGCGAGGCCTACATCTACGGGTCATGGGCTGCGCGCTACCTCGGTGAACCGGGGCCGCCGCCCGGGGACGTCGACGTCCTCGTCGTCGGCTCGCCCGATCCGGACACGCTCTTCGACCTGGCCGAGGACGTGTCGCGGCGGCTGGGCCGCGAGGTCAGCGTCCACCGGATCTCGCCCGAGTCGTGGGCGGCCAGCAGCACGGACCCGTTCGTCACCAGCGTGCGTGAGCGTCCGCTGGCCCCGTTGCTCCTCGACCAGGAGGCCCGATGACCCGGTGGAACCAGGGGCGCGCCACGGTCGACGCGCTCATCGCCCGCGGCTCCCTCGAACGCGTCCCGGCGTCGCGGGAGGCCGCGGAGGCGGAGATCGCCAGGGCCCGCACGCACGTCGCTTCGGCGCGGCAGCTGCTGGGCTCGGATCCGGAAGGCGCCTACACGCTGGCGTACGACGGCGCGCGCCGCGCGTTGGCGGCCGTCCTCCAGAACCAAGGTCTGCGCGCGACGAGCCGGGGTGGCCACATCGCCGTCTACGAAGCGGTTCTCGCGCAGCTCGATCCGCCGCTGGGGCCGCTGCTGCGTCCCTTCAACCGGATGCGGATCCGGCGCAACGAAGTCGCCTACCGGTCGTCCGAGGCGCCTTCGGTGACCGCCGCGGACGTGACGGCCGATGTGGCGAAGGTCGAGGACCTGATCGGGGTCGCCGAGAAGACGATCCCGAACATGTCGCGGTACTGATGGCGCCCCGCCCGCTGACCGCCACCGAGCGGACGACGCTGGACACGCTGCTCGCGAAGGACTTCCCAGGTGCCGCGGAACTGCGGGCGCAGGCCGCCACCGCCCGGGTGACCGGGCGGTGCGGCTGCGGGTGCCCGAGCATCAACCTGCAGGTCGACCGGACGCTGCCGGTCGCGGCGGTCGCCGACGACCCGGTCGCGATCGAAGCCGACGCACCCGGCGGCGGGCTCATCGTGTTCGTCGACGACGGCCGGTTGTCGTGCCTCGAGTACTGGACGACGGCCGACGAGCCGCCCGCCGAGTTCCCGCCGCCCGGGCGGATCCGCTAGCCGAGCAGGCCCAGCAGGGCGATCGCGATCAGCACCACCGCGGGGGCGAGGGCGTTGATCCAGGCGCGCTGAGCGGCGGTGGGGGCGGTGTTCATGGGCGTTCCCTACGGGCGAACCGAATGCTTCCGCAGGAACCTCGCGCCGATCATGCCCCGCGTTAGCGGCTGTGATCGAACTCTCAGCCGTCCAGGTGACGGCGGTGGCGGGCGGTGAACCAGAGCACCCCGCCGGCCGCCGCCACCATCGTCGCGAACGCCGCCGTGCCGACCACGATTGCCTGAGTCATCTGTGTCTCCCTCCCGAAGGTTGCGGTAACCGGGAGACGCCGGAGCGGCTTCATGGTGCACTCAGCGTAGCCAGGATCACAGCACCGCGTCGATCTGTTCGGCCAGGTCGAAGTCCTTCGCCGTCAGGCCGCCCGCCGAGTGCGTGGAGAGCCGGAACGTCAGCGTCCGCCAGCGGATGTCGATGTCCGGGTGGTGGTCGGCGGCCTCGGCGAGCTCCGCCACCCGGTTCACCACCTCGATCGCCCGGGGGAAGCTTTCCAGCTCCACCTCGCGGGAGATCACCGCGCCGGTGCGGACCCAGCCTGCGCGGAAGCCCAGCCGCCGGTCGGCCTCGGAGTCGCTCAAGATTTCCGTCATGTCTCCATCGTCCTGCGTCCTGGACTACGCTGCACGGTTGCCACGGGAGTCCGGTGAGCCGGGCTGAGAGGCGGGTCACCCGCGACCGTTCGCACCTGACCGGATCATGCCGGCGAAGGGAGGGCTGCCCTCCTCGTCCGGCGAAGTGCAGGAGGGTAGATGAAACGCAGGGCTGTGCGCGCCGCGACGGCCATCGCCGCCGTCAGTGCCGTCGCCGCGGCGTGCTCGCTGTCGGACGGGTCCGGTGGCACGCAGCAGACGCCCACCGTCACCCTCGTGACGCACGATTCCTTCCTGGCGCCGCAGGAGGTGCTCGACGCCTTCCAGAAGCAGTCGGGCATCAAGATCTCCGTGCTCAAGCAGGGTGACGCCGGCTCGCTGACCAACAAGCTCGTGCTGACGAAGGCCAACCCGATCGGCGACGTCGCGTACGGCGTCGACTCCACCTTCGCCTCGCGCGCGCTCAGCGAGGGCGTCTTCGAGCCCTACACCAGCCCGGAGGCCGACCGCGGGCCGCAGCGCTACGCCGTCGACCCGGAACACCGGCTGTCCGCGGTCGACGTCGGCGACGTCTGCGTCAACGTCGACACGAACTACTTCACCGCCAAGGGGATCCCGGCGCCGTCGACCTACGACGACCTGGCCGACCCGAAGTACAAGGACCTGCTGGTCGCCGAGGACCCCGCCACGGCGTCGCCCGGCCTGGCGTTCCTGCTCGGGACCATCGCCAAGTACGGCGAATCCGGCTGGAAGGACTACTGGGCGAAGCTGAAGGCCAACGGCGTCAAGGTGGTCAGCGGCTGGGAAGAGGCCTACACCAAGCAGTTCTCCGGCTCGTCCGGCAAGGGCCCGCGGCCGATCGTCGTCTCGTACGCGTCGTCGCCCGCCGCCGAGGTCGGCGACGACGGCAAGCCGCGCACCAAGGCGCTGCTCGACACCTGCTACCGGCAGGTCGAGTACGCCGGCGTGCTGGCGAACGGCAAGCAGGCCGACAACGCGCACAAGGTCGTCGACTTCCTGCTCTCCCAGCAGTTCCAGGCGACGGTCGCCGCCAACATGTACGTCTACCCGGCCCGCCAGGGCGTCGACCTGCCCGCGGGCTGGGCGCAGGTCGCGCCGCTGCCGCAGAAGCCGCAGACGCTGCCCGCGGACCAGGTGCAGGCGGGCCGCGAGAAGTGGATCGGCGAATGGCGCACGCTCGTGCAGCAGTGACCTCCGGGGGCTCCGCCACCCGGAGCCCCCGGACAGCGGCAGTGGCCCCGCCCCGGACGTCCCGCGGGTTCGGCTTGGCGCTGCTCGGGCTCGCCCCCATCGGGTTCCTGGTGGTGTTCTTCGCCTGGCCGGTCGTCGCGATCGTCGGCCGCGGGTTCGCCGACGGCGGCCTCGACGTCGTGCTCGGTGATCCACGGACCTGGCAGCTGGCCGCGTTCACCCTCGGCAGCGCGGCCGCGTCGACGGCCGTCGCGGTGCTGGCCGGGCTGCCGGTGGCGTTCCTGCTGGCCCGGGTGCGGCTGCCCGGCGTCGGCCTGGTGCGGACGCTGGTGCTGGTGCCGTTCGTCCTGCCGACCGTGGTCGTCGGGCTGGCGTTCCGCGCGCTGTGGCCGGACGGCGGCGTGCTGCCGATCGTGCTGGCCAACGCGTTCTTCAACGTCGCCGTCGTCGCGCGGACCGTCGCCGGGCTGTGGGCGCGGCTGGACGCGCGGACGACCGATGCCGCCCGCGCGCTCGGTGCCTCGCCGTGGCGGGCCTTCCGGTCGGTGACGCTGCCCGCGCTGGCTCCCGCGATCGCGTCCGCCGCGGCCGTCGTGTTCCTGTTCTGCGCCACCAGTTTCGGGGTCGTCCTCATCCTCGGCGGGGCCCGGTACCGGACCCTGGAAACCGAGATCTACCTGCGGACCGTCGACCTGCTGGACCTTTCCGGGGCGGCGGCGCTGTCGCTGATCCAGTTCGCGGCCGTGGTCGCCGCGCTGGTGCTCGGCGGGCTGGCGCGGCGGCGGAAGGAGGGCGCCCGGACCGGCTCGGGCCCGGCGCGGCGCCCCCGGGGTGGCGAGTGGTGGGTCGTCGGTGCCGCGGGTGTCGTGCTGGCCACGCTGGTGACGCCGATCGTCGCGCTGCTCGCCGAGTCCCTGTCCACAGAGGACGGATGGAGCTTCGCCGGGTACCGCGCCCTCACGAGCACCGGTGAGAAGGGGGCGCTGCAGGTGTCCGGCTGGGACGCCGCGCTGAACTCGCTGAAGGTGGCGATCGACGCGACCCTGCTCGCGATGGTCGTCGGCGTGCTCGCGTCCGTCGTCCTGGTGGCGTTGCGGCGCTCGCCGGCCAGAGCCGCGCGCGGGCTGGGCGAGACGATGGACGCCGTGCTGATGCTGCCGCTCGGGGTCTCGGCGGTCACCGTCGGGTTCGGCTACCTCGTCACGCTCGACGCGCTGCCCGGCGACCTCCGGACCTCGCCGTACCTGGTGCCGCTGGCCCAGGCGCTGGTGATCATCCCGTTGATCGTCCGGATGGTGCTGCCGGTGCTGCGCTCGGTCGACGTCCGGCTGCGGCAGGCCGCGTCGACGCTCGGCGCGAGCCCGCTGCGCGTCTGGCGTGAGATCGACCTGCCGCTCACCCTGCGACCGCTGGTCGCCGCGGCCGGGTTCGGGTTCGTCGTGGCGCTGGGCGAGTTCGGCGCGACGAGCTTCCTCGCCCGCCCGGCCGCGCCGACGCTGCCGGTCGCCGTCGCGACGCTGATGGCACGCCCGGGCGAGCTGAACAACCAGATGGCGTACGCGGCGTGCGCGCTGCTGATGCTCGTGACGGTGCTGGCCGTCGCGCTGATCGACCGGCTCGGGGCCGCCCGCGGCCGGGTGGGGGAGTTCTGATGGCGCTGTCGGTGCGGGACCTGACCGTCCGCTACGGATCGTTCACCGCGGTGCGGGACGTCCGGCTGGACATCGCCGACGGCGAGGTGCTGGCCCTGCTCGGCCCGTCGGGCTCGGGCAAGTCGACGCTGCTGCGCGCGATCACCGGCCTCGAGCCGTCGGCGCGCGGTGCGGTGAGCTGGGACGGCGAGGACCTCGGCGCGGTGCCGGTGCACCGGCGCGGCTTCGGGCTGGTGTTCCAGGACGGCCAGCTGTTCGCCCATCGCGACGTCGCCGCGAACATCGCGTTCGGCCTGCGGATGCACGGCGTCCCGCGCGGCGACTGGGCGCCGCGGGTCGCCGAGCTGCTGGCGCTGGTCGGCCTGTCCGGGTTCGAGAAGAGGCGGGTGACCGAGCTGTCCGGCGGCCAGGCGCAGCGGGTCGCGCTGGCCCGCGCGCTGGCGCCGGAGCCGCGGCTGCTGCTGCTCGACGAGCCACTGTCCGGTTTGGACGCCGGACTGCGCGAACAGCTGGCCATCGACCTGGCCGACCTGTTGCGCCGCAGCAAGATCACGACGCTGCTGGTCACGCACGACCAGGAGGAGGCGTTCACCCTCGCGGACCGGGTCGCGGTGCTCGACACCGGCGAGATCCGGCAGGAGGGCGCGGTCCGGCGCGTGTGGCGCAACCCGGCCGACGACGACGTGGCCCGCTTCCTCGGCGTGACGACGTTCGCCGACGGCGTCGCCGCGGGCGGGCAGGTGCGCACTGCGCTGGGAGACGTCACGCTGCCGGACGCCGGCGACGGCCCGGTGCGGCTGGGGCTGCGGCCCCACGCGCTCCGGGTGGCCGCCGAAGGTACTCCCGGTGAGGTCGTGGCGGCGGTGCACCGGCGGGCGCACGTGCGGCTGGTGGTCCGGCTGGAAAACTCCACTGTGGACGCGGTGGCCCCGGCCACGGCGGACCTGCGCGCCGGGGACGCGGTGCGGCTGGCGTTCGACGCGGACGGTGTCGCGCTGGTGGGCTGAAAGCGCTTTTTTACTCCGAACGGGGCCTGTTCTCTTCCTGATCGCGGCCTAGAGTGGCCGGACGCTGATCAACGAGGAGCCCTCTGGATGAACATCGACACGGCGCTGAAAGAAGCGATGACGATTGCCGGCGCGGTGGGCGCCGCGGTGGTCGACTACGACAGCGGGATGTCGCTGGGCTCGCTGGGCGGTGGTGACTGGCTGGACCTGGACGTCGCCGCCGCGGGCAACACCGAGGTCGTCCGCTCGAAGCTGCGGGTGATGGCCGCGTTGCAGCTCAACGACGACATCGAGGACATCCTGATCACCCTGCGCCGCCAGTACCACGTGATCCGGCTGATGGATCCGTCCAAACGGGACACATCGACGCTGTTCCTGTACCTCGTGCTGGACCGGGACCGGGCGAACCTGGCCATGGCGCGGCTGCAGCTCAAGCGCATCGAAGCCGATCTGGTCGTATGAGCGAAGCTCACGCGGAACGTGCCGCGCTGCCCAAACGCGGGAGCACGCCGGTCTGGCCGGACGCGCGGCGGGTGGCGTCGGCGGTTTCCCCCGAGGATGCGGCCAGGACGAGCGCGGCGCTGCGGGACATCCGCGGCCGGATCGACTGGAAGAACGTCAAGGGACTGCTGGCGGCCAGCCGGGACGGGCTGCTGCTGTGCAGCGACACCCGCGACATCGAGGACGACAGCGTGGCCGCGATGGCGGCCTCCGCGGTGGGCCTGGCCGTCCAGTTCACCGGCCGGGCCGGAGTCGGTGCGCCGCGGGCGGCCATCTTCGAAGGCGCGGACGGCCACGTCGGCGTTTTCCCCACGAAGGAGGGCATCCTGCTGGTCGTGCTCGGCGAGCGGGACACCACCATGGGCCTGTTCAACGTCGCCGCGAGGCAGGCGTTGTCCCTGTTCCAGGAAGCAGTCGCCGACCGGCGGGTGCGCAGTGTCCGTGACATCGCACCCGCCGACGGGAACCGCTGATCTCAACCGTCCCGGGTGGACAGCCGGGCGTACGCCAGCGAAAGCCCGATCACGATGTAGCAGACGGCCCGGAGGGCTCCTTCGCCGAGCAGCTGCGTGCCCATCGGGTCCTGCAGCACCTCCGCCGGCGCCACCGACCAGTTCTGCGTCAGCAGGAACGGGTGCAGCCAGTCCAGTGAGGACAGGAACCCGAGGATGGTGAACACGATGTCCGCCGCCAGCACGGACGCCACCACCAGCATCGGGTGCTCGGTCCAGCTGGACAGCGCCAGCGCCACCGCGCCGACCGCCCACATCTGGAGCACCACCCAGCCCGCCACCAGCAGGATCCGCGCCAGCGCGCCACCCAGCGACAACGTCGTGCCCGACAGCGTGAACAGCGAATCCGTGCCGTTGATGATCAGCCCGGTCACCACGCCCGTCACGCACATCGCCAGCACCGCGGCCACCGACACGGTCGCGACGCCGAACGCCTTCACCGCCAGCAGCCGGCCCCGGCCGACCGGCGCGATCAGCCAGCCGCGCAGCGTGCCGTGCGCGGTCTCGCCCGCGATCGCGTCCGCACCCGCCATGGCCGAGGCCAGCGGGAGCAGCAGCGCCAGCGACATCACGATCGCCGCGATGGGCAGCACGAACGCGTTGTTGACCGCGGACGCCAGCAGCGCCCCGCCGCCGTTGTCCGGGCCGCCGCCGTTGTCCGTCGGGTCGTTGACCAGCGTCAGGCCGATCCCGATCACCACCGGGATCAGCGCGAGCAGGCCGAGGACGGCCAGCGTCCGCGGCCGCCGGAAGATCCAGCGCAGCTCCGCGGCCAGCAGCCGGGGCAGCGGCACCGTGTCGTGGCCCGTGCGGGCCGCCGGTGCTTCGAGAACCGCCGTCATTCCGATCCCTCCCCGGTGGATTCGGTCAGCCGCGCGAACAGGTCTTCCAGGCCGGTGCGCGCCCGCGTCGCCTCGTGGACCGCGACCCCCGCGCCCACCAGGACCTGCAGCACCCGCGGCGCTTCCGCCGCGGTGAGGTCGGCCCGGACGCCGTCCGGCGTGAGCCGGGCCCCGATCCGGTGCTCCCGCAGCACTTCCATCGCCTGTTCCGCGTCCGGCGTGCGGACCAGCAGGGCCGCGTTCCCGGACTCCAGCAGCTCCGCCAGCTCGCCCTGCGCGACGACGTTCCCGCTCTGCAGCACGGCCACGTGCGTGCAGGTCGCTTCGACCTCGGCCAGCAGGTGCGACGACACCAGCACGGTGACGCCCTCGGCGTGCAGCTCGGCGACGATCCTGCGGATCTCCCTGGTACCCGCAGGGTCGAGGCCGTTGGTCGGCTCGTCGAGCACGACCATCTTCCGCGGCACCAGCAACGCCGAAGCGAGCCCGAGCCGCTGCTTCATGCCGAGCGAGTACCCCTTGTACCGCCGTCGCGCGGCCCCGGTCAGCCCGACGCGCTCCAGCGCGGAGTCCACAGCGGACGGAATCCCGGCCGAGGACAGCCGCGGTTCCGCCGCGGCGAAGCGCAGCAGGTTGTCGCGCCCGGACAGGAACGGGTGGAAACCCGGCCCCTCGACCAGCGCGCCGACGTCCGGCAGCGCGTGCGCGGCCGCGTCCGGCATCGGGCGGCCGAGCAGCTCGACCTCGCCCTCGGTCGGCCGGACCAGGCCGAGCAGCATCCGGATGGTCGTCGTCTTGCCCGAGCCGTTCGGCCCGAGCATCCCGACCACCGCCCCCTGCGGGATGTCGAGGTCGACGTGGTCCACCGCGACTGTGCTGCCGTACACCTTGCGCAGGCCCCGGGTGCGCGCGGCGAGCGGGACCGCCGGGGCGGACGCCTCCGAAGAGACATCCGCCCCGGACTGGACAGCCGTGCTGGTCACTTCTGGCCCAGCGCTTCGTACAGGACCTGCTCCGGCACCGCACCGGCGGCGAACCGGCCGTCGTCGGTCAGCACCGCGGTGCCCACCTTCGTGGTGACGAGGTAGCCGCTGCCCCAGGTGCCGCTGACCTTCTTGGCGAACCGCTCGAGCAGCGCCTTCGGGTCGGCGTTGCGGCCGTCACGGCCTTCGCGGCCGGACTGCTTCGGCGTCGCGTTCAGCGCGTCCGCCGGGACCTTGCCGGTGACGACGGTGTCCCAGCCGTCGCCGACGATCTTGACGTCCTGCTTGGCCTGCTCGGCGAGGTCCTTGTGCTGCTGGTCGATCGTCGGCGTCTTCTCCTGCACCTTCGCGCCCTTCGGCGGGGTGAAGGTGAACAGGTCGGCCGGCTGCTGGGTGAACTCGATCTCGGTGAACGCGACCTGCAGCGCCGGCGTCGCCGTGCCGTTGCTCAGCACCGACACCCGCAGCGGCATCCGCGTCTGTGAATCGACCGCCACGCGGATCTCGCGCAGCAGCGTCCGCTCGGTCGGCTTCGGCGTCAGCACCAGCTCGTAGGCCGGCCGGTCGGCGACGGTCGCCGTGCCGTCGACGGACACCGTGCTGCTCTCGCGGACCTTCGCCAGCAGCTCCGTCGAAGCGGTCAGCGGGTCGGGCGTCTTGTCGCTGCCCGCGCCCTTCTGCTTGGCGACGTCGGCCGGGATGGTCACCTTGGTCGCGGTGTTGGTCTTGGAGCTGTAGTCCCAGACGGTGGTGCCGTCGTGGACCACGGTCTGCTGGCTGGCCCCCTGCGTGACGGCGAGCCGGCTCTTGCCCGCGCCGTCGCTGAAGATGTGCGCCGAGTCCATGTTCAGCGCCGACGCACCGGGCACCGCGTTCCCCACCGCGGGCAGGCCCAGGTCGTTGCTGACCTTCACCGTGCCGTCGAACGCCCCCGGCTTCGCCTTGACCACCGACTGCACCAGGTCCTCGGCGCTCACCTGCGGCAGCGCCGGCTTGTCGTCGGCACTGGCCGGCATCGCGACGAACGCGAGCCCGCCGGCGCCGAGCGCCGTGCCGAGCACCGCGGCGGTGATGCCCTTCGTCTTCGGTTTCATGCGTCTCTCCCTGTGGTGTTCCCGGGCTCGAGTGTGCCCGGCTCCCTGGCACCGACGCTTCCCTCTCGAGGCTGAGATACCCCTGAAGGTTCTCCCTCCCAGGCTGAGATCGCGCTGAGAACCGAGACGCGACCTGCGAAAACCGGCCATGATGAGTCTCGTGAAACCTCGGGTGCTGGTGGTCGACGACGAACCGGGCGTGCGGAAGGCGCTGCAGCGCGGGCTGCGCGCGGAGGGGATGGACGTGGTCACCGCCGCGGACGGCCCCACCGGGCTGCAGCTGGCGAGTACCGGTTCGTTCGACGTCGTGCTGCTCGACATCATGCTGCCGGGCCTGTCCGGCTACCGCGTGCTGGAGCGGCTGCGCAAGGACGGCGTCACCACGCCGGTGCTGCTCGTCTCGGCCAAGGACGGCGAGGTCGACCAGGCCGACGGCCTCGACCTCGGCGCCGACGGCTACCTCGTCAAGCCGTTCTCCTTCGTGGTGCTGGTCGCGCAGGTCCGCGCGGTGCTGCGCCGGGCGGGGCCGGAGGCGGGCCGCGGCACGCTGCGGCTCGGCGCGCTGGCCGTCGACCGCGGGCTGCGGCAGGTGCACTGGAACGACGAGGAGGTCGGGCTGAGCCCGCGGGAGTTCGCGCTGCTCGAGGTGCTGGTCGGGCGCGCGGGCACGGTCGTCACCAAGGACGAGCTGCTGCGCGCGGTCTGGGGCGAGGAGCAGGCCGTGACGCGCAACCTCGTCGAGGTCTACGTCGGGTACGTGCGGCGCAAGCTGGACGCGGTCGGCGCGGGCGCGTTGCTGCGGACCGTGCGCGGCCACGGCTACCTGGCCTCCGACGCGCAGCTCGACGAGGTCATCACCCCGTGACGTCGTGGTGGCGGGGCCGGTCCCTGCAGGCCCGGATCACCGTGCTGGCCGCGACGATCACCCTGGCCTGCCTGCTCGGGCTGGCGGCACTGGCCGCGGCGAACCTTTCGCCGCTGCTCATCGGCTCGGTCGACCGCGAGCTGTCCGGCGCCCTCGGCCCGGCCGGCGCCGAGGTGAGCGCCGGCCGGCCGCTGTCCGGTGCGGCCCCGGTGACGCTGCGGGTGCTGGACATCGCGGGCACCCCGGTCGACGGCGGCACCCCGGCCGGGCTTTCCCCGGCGGACGTCTCGACGCTCAAGGCAGGCCAGCCGGTCCAGCGCGACGGCGCGCGCTACCTGGGCACGGTCGTGAGCGCGCCGGACGGGTCGCAGCGCCTGGTCGTGGCGGGCGCCGGCCTCGTCGGGTTCGCGGCGGCGGTGCACTACGGCGGCGTGTGGCTGGTGGTCGTCGCCTCGGTCGGCGCGCTGGTGGCGGGCTTCGCGACGTGGCTGGTGGTGCGGCTGTCGCTGCGGCCGGTCGCGCGCATGCGGGGCTCGGTGCGGTCGCTGCCGCCGGGGGCGCGGCTGGCGCTGCCGGACTCCCACGACGAGCTGCGGGCCCTGGCCGAGGAGTTCAACGCGCTCCTGGAACGGCAGGAGCAGGCGAGCGAACGGCTCCGGCGCTTCACGGGCGACGCGGCGCACGAGCTGCGCTCGCCGGTCGCGTCGATCCGGGTGCAGGCCGAGGTGGCGGTGACCAACCCGGATCCGGAACTGGCGCAGGAGACGCTGTCGGACATCCTGACCGAGGCCGAGCGGCTCTCGTCGCTGCTGGACGGGCTGTTGTCGCTGGCCCGCTCGGACGCGGGGGAGGTGCCGCCCGCTTCGCCGGTCGAGCTGGTCAGCGAGGTGCGGTCGGCGGTCGCGCGGCTGCCTCCGGGCGCGCCCGAGACGCGGGTGAGCACCGCGGTCGCGCAGGCATGGGCGTCTTCGGCGCACGCGGAGGTGGAGCTGGTGCTGGACAACCTGCTGCGCAACGCGTGCCGCTACGCGCGGGGACAGATCGTGGTGTCGGTGCTGGCGTCCCGGTCTTCGGTGCGGGTGGTGGTCGACGACGACGGCCCGGGGATCGCCCCGGAGCACCGCGAGAAGGTGTTCGACCGGTTCTACCGGATCGCGGACGACCGGGCCCGCTCGTCCGGCGGCACGGGGCTGGGCCTGGCGATGGTGGCGGAAACGGTCCGCCGCCGCGGCGGCCGGGTCCAGGTGACCGACTCCCCGGACGGCGGCGCGCGGTTCGTGGTCGTCTGGCGCGCGGTCCCGGCCGCCTGACGAGCCCGGGGGCAGGCCGGCGCCGGTGTGCGGCCGGAGGTGGGGCTTCCGGGTAAGTTCCGGGACTGTGAACGCTGTGATCGTGGGAGCCGCCCTGGTGCGGGACGGCAAGCTGCTGGCCCAGCAGCGGGCCTGGCCGCCGAAGCACGCGGGGCAGTGGGAACTGCCCGGCGGCCGGGTCGAAGAGGGGGAGTCCGAAGCGTTCGCGCTGGCCCGCGAGTGCAGTGAGGAACTCGACGTCGTCATCGAGGTCGGTGGCCGCGTCGGCGAGGACGTCCCGCTGCCGGGCGGGAAGGTCCTGCGCATCTACGCCGCGACGCTCGTTTCGCCGGGGGAAGAGCCGCGGGCCGTCGAGCACCGAGCCGTGCAGTGGCTCGGGCCCGACGACCTCGACGACGTCGACTGGCTGCCCGCGGACCGGATCCTGCTCCCCGCCTTCCGTGCGCTGCTCAGTTAGCGCCGATCATCCGCAGGGCCGCGTCGAGCCGGTGGGAGCCGCGCTCCCGGGCGCGTTCCGCACCCGCTTTCCGCACGCGGTCCAGCTCCGCGACGTCCCCGAGCAGCGTCAACGCTCGTTCACGCAGCGGCCGCAGCTCCTCGACCACGGCGTCGGCGACGGCGTCCTTCACCGCGCCGTACGACGTGAACTCGTCGGCCAGGTCGCTCGGCGACCCGCCCCGGCAGGCGGCCAGGATCTCCAGGAGGTTCGCCATCCCCGGCCGCGTCTCCGGCGCGTGGACCGGCACCGAACCGCCGTCGGTGACCGCGCGGCGGATCTTGCGGCGGATCTGGTCGGGCTCGTCGAGGGCGAACACCACGCCCACCGCGTCCCGCGCCGACTTCGACATCTTGCGCGTCGGGTCGGCGAGGTCCTTCACCCGCGCGCCGGCCGGCGGCAGCACCGCGCGCGGGACGGTGAACACGTCGCCGTACGTGCCGTTGAAGCGCTTGGCCAGCGTGCGCGTCAGCTCGACGTGCTGGCGCTGGTCCTCGCCGACCGGCACCTCGTCCGCGCCCTGCAGCAGGATGTCCGCGGCCATCAGCGCCGGGTACGTCAGCAGCGACAACCTGACCCCGGCCTGTCCTTTGGATTTCTCCTTGAACTGGATCATCCGCGCGGCCTCGCCGTAGTTGCAGGTGCACTCCAGGACCCAGGTCAGCGCGCCCAGCTCGCGGGCCAGGTCGGACTGGACGAACACCCGCTCGGGATCGATGCCGGCGGCGATCAGCACCGCCAGCTGCTCCCGGGCCAGTGACCGGAGTTTCGCCGGGTTGTGCGGCGTCGTCATGCCGTGCAGGTCGGCGACGAAGTACAGGTCGTCCGCGCCGCCCTCGCGCGCCCAGCGGCGGACGGCCCCGAGGTAGTTGCCGAGGTGGACGTGACCGGAGGGGGTGATGCCGGACAGCTTGCTCATGGTGGGTTCCTCCCGGGGTGGGGCCACCCCGGAGAAGGCACGAAAAAGGCCGCCCGTCCGGGGCGGCCGCTGGTGATCAGCGCAGGACTGGGACGGCCGCCGGGGGCGGCCACCAGCTGGACGTCTGCGCGTGCATACACCGAGCATAGCCGACCACCGTCACCACTCGGTATCGTCCGGACGCGGGATCGGCCGCACGGGTCTACCGTCTTAACCATGTATGTCGTCCTGCTGAACTACACGGCACCGATCGAGGAAATCGACTACGCGCTCCCGGACCACGCCGAGTGGCTGAACAAGCAGTACGAGCACGGCCACTTCCTGGCGTCCGGGCGGCGGAACCCGCGCACCGGCGGCGTGATCATCACGCGGCCGATGGCCCGGGGGAAGCTCGACGCGATCCTCGCGTCCGACCCGTTCTGCGTGAAGCACCTCGCGCAGTACGAGGTCATCGAGTTCTCGCCGACGAAGACCGCACCCGAACTGCGGCTGCTCAACGAGGCTGTGCCGCACTAAGCGGCCAAGTCCTCCTTCGCCTTCTGCAGAGCCAATACCGGGCACTTCTTGCAGCGCGGCTTGGACCGGCAGCACTTCTTCTTGACCTTGCCGGCCTTCATGAGCTTGCGCACGACCTTCCGCGGGTCCTTCGGCTTCTTGCCCACGCGCACGCACCTTCCGGATCGGCGACGTTCACCGGGTTCCCACGTTAGGTCAACCTAACCGTCAGGGGGCGTGGGGCCGCTCACACCAGGGCGGCAGGTATCCTGGGTGAGGTCCGCGTGTGACCAGAGCCGGTCACGGGATGCCTGAGCGGCGTGCGCGGCCATCCAACCCTTGAAGTTCAGGAGTTCTCGCGTGCCCGCAGCCAGCGCTACCGTCGAAACCGGCCGGCCGACCGGTAAGACCCGGCCCGACCTGCGCAACGTCGCGATCGTCGCCCACGTCGACCACGGCAAGACCACGCTGGTGGACGCGATGCTCCGCCAGTCCGGCGCCTTCGCCGAGCGCGCCGAGGTCGTCGACCGCGTGATGGACTCGGGCGAGCTGGAGCGCGAAAAGGGCATCACGATCCTCGCGAAGAACACCTCGATCCACCGCCAGACGCCCGAGGGCCAGGTGACGATCAACGTCATCGACACCCCCGGCCACGCCGACTTCGGCGGCGAGGTCGAGCGCGGCCTGGCCATGGTCGACGGCGTCGTGCTGCTGGTCGACGCGTCCGAGGGCCCGCTCCCGCAGACCCGGTTCGTGCTGCGCAAGACCCTCGAAGCCGGCCTCCCGGTGATCCTGCTGGTCAACAAGACCGACCGGCCGGACGCCCGGATCGCCGAGGTCGTCGAGGAGACCCACGACCTGCTGCTCGAGCTGGCCAGCGACATCGAGGACGCCGACCACGACGCGATCCTCGACCTCCCGGTCGTCTACGCCTCCGCGCGCGCCGGCAAGGCGAGCCTGGAGCAGCCCGCCGACGGCGAGGTCCCCGAGAGCGAGAACCTCGACCCGCTGTTCGACACGCTGCTCCGGCACGTGCCGCCGCCCGCGGCCGACCTCGACGCGCCGCTGCAGGCGCTGGTCACCAACCTCGACGCGTCCAACTTCCTCGGCCGCATCGCGCTGATCCGCATCCACGCCGGCAAGCTGCGCAAGGGCCAGACCGTGGCCTGGATGCGCGCGGACGGCACGACGCAGAACGTCCGCATCTCCGAGCTGCTGGTCACCGAGGCGCTGACCCGCGTCCCGGCGACCGAGGCCAGCGCGGGCGAGCTCGTCGCCATCGCGGGCATCCCGGACATCACCATCGGCGACACCCTCGCCGACTCCGAGAACCCGGTGGCGCTGCCGCGGATCACCGTCGACGAGCCCGCGATCTCGATGACCATCGGCGTCAACACCTCGCCGCTGGCCGGGCGCAACGGCGGTGACAAGGTCACCGCGCGGCTGGTCAAGGCCCGCCTCGACCAGGAGCTGATCGGTAACGTCTCGATCCGCGTGCTGCCGACCGAGCGCCCCGACACCTGGGAGGTCCAGGGCCGTGGCGAGCTGGCGCTGGCCATCCTCGTCGAGCAGATGCGCCGTGAAGGCTTCGAGCTGACCGTCGGCAAGCCGCAGGTGGTCCTGCGCACGATCGACGGCAAGCTGCACGAGCCGTTCGAGCGCCTCTACATCGACTCGCCGGAGGAGCACCTCGGCGCGATCACCCAGCTCCTGGCCGCCCGCAAGGGCCGCATGGAGGACATGAGCGGCAACGGCACCGGCCGGATCAAGCTCGAGTACGTGCTCCCGTCGCGCGGCCTGATCAGCTTCCGCACCGACTTCCTCACCGAGACCCGCGGCACCGGCATCGCGAACCACGTGTTCGAGGGCTACTTCCCGTGGGCGGGCGAGATCCGCACCCGGCACAGCGGCTCCCTGGTCGCCGACCGCACCGGCCCGGTCACCGCGTACGCGATGATCCAGCTCGCCGACCGCGGCACCTTCTTCGTCGAGCCGGGCGCCGAGGTGTACGAGGGCATGGTCGTGGGCGAGAACCCGCGCTTCGAGGACCTCGACATCAACATCACCAAGGAGAAGAAGCTGACGAACATGCGTCAGTCCTCCGCCGACGTGATGGAGACCCTCGCCCGGCCGCGCAAGATGGGCCTGGAAGAAGCGCTCGAGTTCTGTTCCGTCGACGAATGCGTCGAGGTCGCGCCCGAGGTCGTCCGGGTCCGGAAGGTGATTCTGGACGTGAACACCCGCGCGAAGGAGCGTTCGCGCGCGAAGAGCCGCGACAACAGCTGATCCGCTGCTTCGGAAAAACCTCCCGGCGCGTGCCGCCGGGAGGTTTTTCCGTGTCCGTTCCCTTACGCTGGGTCGGCCGGACCCGAACCCATCGTCACGAATTCCGCCGTTCTTCTCCTTATATCTTTATAGGGGTTCCGACGGCCTCATCGCCTGGCGCCGGCCACCGAGGTGAACCTTTTCCGTGTCCGGCCCGTGTTCGTTCCGCCGTTCCGGAACGGTCCGGGAACCCGGACGGCGGTCCGCGCGTCCTTCCCCGTAGCGGCACCACGGGGTGGCGGACCCGGCCGATCCGGGTATGGGAATCTCGGTTCCGGCGGCGAAGGCGGTCGTGGGAGCATGGCTGACCCGATCGGTGGATTCTGGGAGGAACGGGGCGTGCGGGTGAATCGCAAGGCGGTGCCGGTACTGGCACTCGCGGCCGTGCTGCTCACCGCCTGCTCGAACACCCCGCCGCCCCCGGTCGTGTCGTCCTCGGTCGCGCCGGTCTCGACCACCGGCAAGACGCCGTCGCAGATCGTCGTCGGCGTCGACGACGTGCTGGGCGGGTACAACCCGCACAACCTGGCGGACTCCTCCCAGGTGACTTCGGCCCTCTCGCAGCTGCTGCTGCCCTCGGTGTTCCGGCAGAAGGACGACGGCACCACCCAGCTCGACAAGAACCTGATGAAGTCCGCCGCGGTGATCTCGCAGCAGCCGTTCGTGGTGGCCTACGACATCCGGCCGGACGCGTCCTGGTCCGACGGCGCGCCCATCGCCGCCGAGGACTTCGACTACCTGCGGACCCAGCTGCGCGACCAGCCCGGCGTGATCGAGCCGGCCGGGTACCGGCAGATCACCGACCTGCAGTCCCGCGAGGGCGGCAAGCGCGTCGAGGTCACCTTCGCCAAGCCGTACCCGGGCTGGCAGACGCTGTTTTCCGACCTGCTGCCCGCGCACCTGCTCAAGGACGCGCCCGACGGCTGGCGCGGCGCGCTCGCGTCGAACTTCCCGGCCGTCGCCGGCCCGTTTTCGATCAAGAGCCTCGACACCGCCCGCGGCGAAGTGATCCTCGAGCGCAACGAGCGCTACTGGGAGAAGCCCGCCGCGATCGACCGGATCGTGCTCCGCCGGTCGGACCAGAGCACCCTGCTGGCCGCGCTGCGCAGCGGCAACGACCAGTTCGCGCTGGCCAGGACGACCGGCGACGAGCTCAAGCTGCTCGGCGAACTCGGCCCGGCCGTCAAGCTGCACACGGTGGCCCGGCCGCTCGTGGCCGGCGTGCTGCTGCGCCCGGTCAGCGCGACCCTGCAGGACACCCAGGTCCGCGCCGGGGTCGCCGCGCTGGTCGACCGCGCCAAGCTGATCACCGAGGGGGTCAACGGGGGTCCGTCGTCGGCGCTGCACGCCGACGCCCAGGTGACGGCGCCGTCGGTGAAGGGCTACGCGGCGACCATCCCGCCCGGTCCGCCGACCGCGCCCGACGTCGCCAAGGCCGAGGAGTCCCTGAAGGCGGCCGGCTACAGCAAGACCGCGGGCACCTGGCGCAAGAACGGCAAGGCCCTTTCGCTGGTCATCGCCTCGCCCGGCCCCCAGGAGCCGTACGCGACCATCGCCAAGGAGCTCGCCGCCGAGCTCACCGCGCAGGGCATCGAGGTCAGCACGATCGCGCCGCAGCCGCGCGACCTGTTCAGCGGGCTGCTCGCGATGCCGGTCGTCAGCGGGGTCCAGCAGCCGACCGGCGACTCGGCGGGCAACGTCGGGGTCGACATCGCCGTCGTCCCGCAGGCGGTCGGCGGCGACACCGCGTCGGTGCTCGCCTCGACCTTCGGCTGCCGCCCGGAGCAGACCGCCGCGGGTGCGGACAAGACCAAGCCGGTCGTCCCGGGCAATTCGGCCGGTTTCTGCGACCCGGCGCTGCAGCCGTCGATCGACGCGGCGCTGTCCGGATCGACCCCGATCGCCGAGGCGCTCACCACCCTTGAGCCTGAACTTTGGCGTCAGAACGTGGTAATCCCGTTGTTCCAATTGGCTGACACCCTGGCGATCGGATCGGGCATCTCGGGCGTCACCCCCGGTCCCCCGATGGTGGGCCCGTTCGGGTCGGCGGTGAACTGGACCCGCGGCCCGAAGTAATCGCTTGGCTACGCATTCAGTACTACCGGGTGATCTTCACCAACGCGTTCGAGTGGGACGTGGTGAATCCATGAGGTAACCGCCGTATTTCTGGATGTCGACTGGAAGTCACCCTTTGGTCACGATCGACCCTGAACTGGTGACTGTCGGTGCTTTTCCTTTCTAGCGTGCTCCCGCAGTGCGCCAGTTGAGTGTCGCTTGGCGTGTCGTAGGCTCCGGCCCATCCAAACCGGAGCGGTGTGGGCCCTTGTCCCGATATTCAAGGGCTCAGTGCTAGGAGGGCACACTTCATGAGGAGATCCAAAGCAGTCTCCGCTTTGTCGCTCGTCGCCGGCGCTTCGCTGTTGCTGAGCGCCTGCAGTGGCGGTGATTCGGGCTCGGGCAACACCGACCAGAACGGATCGTCGACCGACGTCAAGGCGATGGCTGTCGGCAAGGCCGAGACCGGCGACCTGTTCAAGCTCGCGGACACGAAGCCTTACGACGGTACCGTCACGATCGGTATCGACGACGGGTACTCGGGGTACAACAACCAGACCCCGGACACCAACAGCTCGTACAACAACTACGTCCTGGCCGCGGTGCTCTCCGGTACGTTGAAGCTCGACGGCAACAACAAGGTGCTGCTGAACAACGACATCTTCGAGTCGTGGGACATCACGCAGAAGGACCCGCAGCAGGTCACCTACAAGATCAAGCCGAACATCAAGTGGTCGGACGGCCAGCCGTACGACTGCAAGGACATGTACCTCGCGTGGCTGTCGCAGAGCGGCTTCGCGAAGGGCCCGGACGGCAAGAACCCGTTCAACTCGGCTTCGACCACCGGGTACTCGCTGATCAAGCAGGCCACCTGCAAGGACGCGCTGACCTTCGTCACCGACTACAGCGAGCCCTACCTGGACTACAAGGGCCTGTTCAACGCGCCGGCGATCATGCCCGCGCACATCCTCGAGGCCAAGACCGGCATCGCGGACATCACCAAGCTGGCCCCGACCGGCGACCCGGCCCAGATCAAGGCCGCCGGTGACTTCTGGACGAACGAGTGGAAGGGCTTCAAGGCGGACATCATGCCCGCTTCCGGCCCGTACAAGCTCACGGCGTTCGACGCCAACCAGAAGGCCGTCACCCTCGAGAAGAACCCCATGTGGGCCGGCGGCAAGGGTGGCCCGTCGAAGATCGTCGTCAAGGCCATGGAAGACACCAAGGCCATGGCGACCGCGCTGCAGAACGGTGAGATCGACGTGGCCGCGTCGACCCAGCCGGACGCCACCGCGGCCCAGACGATGAAGGGCCTCGCGGCCCAGGGTGTGGTCTACGGTTCGGCCCCGCAGCTGACCTACGAGCACCTCGACCTGAACTTCAAGCGCATGTTCGCCGACAAGGACCTTCGCAAGGCCTTCATCGAGTCGATCAACCGCAAGGAGATCACGGACAAGCTGCTCAAGGAGGTCCAGGCGGACGCGGAGCCGCTGAACAGCGTCGTCTTCTTCCAGGGTGAAGAGGGCTACACCGACCTGTACAGCAGCAAGGCCGGCCTGGGCGCCGACGCGGCGGCCAAGACGCTGACCGACGCCGGCTGGACCAAGGGCGCCGACGGCATCTTCGCCAAGGGCGGCACGCGCGCTTCGTTCAAGATCACGCACAACCAGAACGCGCGCCGCAGCCAGACCGTCGAGATCATCATCTCGCAGGCCAAGGCGGCCGGCATCGAGGTCAAGGACGAGACCGACGCCAACTTCCTCAAGGGTGGCCGCGTTTCGACCGGTGACTACGACGTCGCGCTGTTCGGCTGGTCGGCCCAGCCGTTCAAGGCGGAGTCCCGCTCGATCTACATCTGCCCGGACAAGGGCGGCGAGCAGAACTACCAGTCGCTGTGCGACCCGAAGATCGACGACGCCTACAACGCTGCGGTGAAGGCGACCGACGAGCAGGTCAAGCTGCAGAAGTACCAGGAGGCCGACAAGGCCATCGCCGACGACTACGCGACCCTGCCGCTGTTCCAGACGCCGAGCATGTGGGCGTTCAAGGGCATCGACCGCGTCTACATGCAGTCGTACGACGGTGTCCTGTGGAACGCCGGCGAGTGGGAGCAGAAGAAGTAGGGCTCGCCCCGCCTCTTCCATCCCCTCGTTCCCAATGACCTGGGGGGTACCGGGGTCCGGCCACGAGCCGGGCCCCGGTACCCACCGGAAGTAGCTGTTGACCGTAGGGTTACCGCCACTACGGTAGACAACCGGGTAGCGGTCCAGCGCACTTCTGACGACCAGGCCCGGATGAGGAGCAGTTCGTTGAACCTGGTGATCTACATCCTTCGCCGTCTGGCGATATCGATTCCCGTCCTGCTGGTCGGGACTTTCCTGTGTTTCGTCATGGTCGCCGGCACCGGCGACCCGCTGGGCGAGCTGCGCCAGAACCCGACGATCAGCAAGGAAGCGCTGGCCGCCACGGCCGCCAAGCTCGGTCTCGACCAGGGCATCGTCCCCCGCTACTTCACGTGGCTCGGTGACTTCCTGAGCGGGAACTGGGGCATCTCCATCGCGCAGGGCAACGCCCTCGCGCCGGTGGCCCCCAAGGTGATGGCCGCCTTCGGCGTCACCCTGAAGCTGGTCGTCGGCGCCGAGATCCTCGCGCTGATCATCGGCATCATCGTCGGCGTGCTGGCCGCGGTGAAGCAGTACTCGATCATCGACTACCTCGCGACCACCCTCGCCTTCCTGCTCTTCTCGATGCCGATCTTCTGCGTCGCGATCGTGCTGAAGCGCTACGCGATCGAGATCAACGGCTGGGTCCGCGACCTCGGCCTGTCCGACGTCCTGGGCAACCCGTGGCTGCGCACGACCAGCCCGGAGCAGCTGAAGACCGACGGCGTCGGCGACTTCATCACCAGCACGATCGGCGCGTACCTGCTGCCGACGCTGTCCATCATGGCGATCAGCTTCGCCGCGTACAGCCGGTTCCAGCGCGCCTCGATGCTCGAGGTGATGGGCTCGGACTACGTGCGCACCGCGCGCGCCAAGGGCCTCGGCAACGGCCGGGTCATCTTCCGGCACGCGTTCCGCAACGCCCTGATCCCGGTGTCGACGCTGTTCTCGGTCAACTTCGGTTCGGTGCTCGCCGGCGCGATCATCACCGAGACGGTGTTCAACTGGCACGGTATGGGCACATTGCTGGTGGAAGCCGTCACGAAGAACGACACTCAGGTGATGATGGGTTGGCTCGTGGTGATCGCCAGCAGTGTCATCGTCGCCAACCTGATCGCCGACCTGATGTACGGCATCCTGGACCCGAGGATTCGCGTTGGCTGACTTGAACTCTCTTCTCGCGAGCGAAACCGCTGCCGTCGAAGGCACGCTGCCCCCGGAGGCGCTGCCGGAACCGCGCAGCCAGGGCAAGCTGGTCCTGCGGAAGTTCCTGCACCACAAGCTGGCGATGGCGTCGTCGGCCGTGCTGCTCCTGATCGTGCTGGTCAGCATCCTGCTGCCGATCTTCTGGAAGCACAGCTACCAGGACAGCTCGTTCCCGTCGTTCGCCAAGCCCAGCGGCGAGTTCCCGCTCGGGACCACGCAGGTCGGCAAGGACATGGTGTCGCAGGTGCTGCGCGGTACGCAGTACTCGCTGCTGATCGCGCTCACGGTGTCGATCCTGGCCACCGTGATCGGTGTCGTGTTCGGCGCGGTCGCCGGTTACCTGCGCGGGTTCTCCGACTCGGCGATCTCCCGGGTGACGGACCTGTTCCTGATCATCCCGCAGATCGCCGCGGCGGCCATCCTCGCCAAGGTGTTCGGCGGCGGTTCCTGGTACATCGTCGCGCTGGTGCTGGCGGCGTTCGGCTGGATGCAGATCGCCCGGATCACCCGCGCCGAGGCGATGTCCCTGTCCCAGCGCGAGTTCGTCGACGCGGCCCGCGCCTCGGGCGCCGGAACGTTCCGGATCATCTTCAAGCACCTGGTGCCGAACATGGTCGGCAGCATCACGGTCAACGCGACCCTCGCGGTCGCGCAGGCCGTGCTGGCGGAAGCCGCGCTGTCGTTCATCGGCCTCGGTGTCCAGCTGCCGGACACCTCGCTCGGCCGCGTCATCCTGGAGAACTACGCCCAGCTGCAGACGCGGCCGGCGCTGTTCTTCGGTCCGTTCGTCGTGCTCGTGCTGATTTCACTGACGATCAACTTCATCGGTGACGGTCTCCGCGACGCCTTCGACCCGCGCCAGCGGAGAATGAAGGCCTGAACGCGCGACGCGGGGGTGACCGGTTCCGGTCGCCCCCGCGTCCGTTTTTCGCGCGGGGATCGCCGGACCTGGGGGTTTCGGATGAATCTCGTGCTCTACGTGTTCCGCCGGCTGGCCATCTCCATCCCGGTCCTGCTGGTGGGCACGTTCCTGTGCTTCGTCATGGTGGCCAACACCGGCGACCCGCTCGGCGAAATCCGCAGCAAACCGGGAATCAGCGCCGCGGCCATCGCCGAGACCGAGCACAAGCTCGGCCTCGACCAGAGCGTCGTCGCCCGCTACTTCAGCTGGCTGGGCCACTTCCTGACCGGCGACTGGGGCATCTCGATCGCCCAGGGCAACGCGTTCGCCCCGGTCCAGCCGAAGGTGATGGCGGCGTTCCGGGTGACGCTGGAGCTGGTGCTGACGGCGTCCGTGCTGGCCCTGGTCTTCGGGGTGCTGGTGGGTGTCCTCGCCGCGGTCAAGCAGTACTCGATCTGGGACTACCTGGCGACGACCGTGGCGTTCCTGATGTTCTCGATGCCGATCTTCTGCGTGGCGATCGTCCTCAAGGGCTACGCGATCCGCGCCAACATCTGGGTCCGCGACCTGGGCCTGTCCGACGTCCTCGGCGACCCGTGGCTGCGCACGACGAGCCCGGAGAGCCTCTCGGCCACCGGCGTGGGCGACGCGCTCGCGAAGTACGTCGGCGCGTTCCTGCTGCCGACGCTGTCGATCATGGCGATCACGTTCGCCGCGTACAGCCGGTTCCAGCGGGCGTCGATGCTGGAGGTCCTGGGCGCCGATTACGTGCGCACAGCGCGCGCCAAGGGCGTCTCGAACAGCCGCGTGATCTGGCGCCACGCGTTCCGCAACGCGCTGATCCCGGTGATGACGCTGTTCTCGGTCAACTTCGGCGCCACGGTGACGGGCGCGATCATCACGGAGACGGTGTTCAACTGGCACGGCATGGGCACGCTGCTGGTGGAGGCGGTCAACAAGAACGACCCGCAGGTCCTGATGGGCTGGCTGGTGGTGATCGCGGCCAGCGTGGTCATCGCGAACCTGGTCGCCGACCTCCTGTACGGCATCCTGGACCCCCGCATCCGCGTCGGCTGAAACCCGTGGCCCGGCCCGGCGGCGACCGGGCACACTCACGCGGTGAGCTGGGTGACGAACCTGATGCTGTCCACCGCCATGGAGGACTGGAAAGCCGCCGAAACCCTGAGCGAGTGGCTGCGCACCGAAGCGCCGCTCCGCCACAACCCCGCCGCGCGCGGCTGCGGCTTCCTCCGCAGGATGACCGACGGCGAGGAGCCGCCCTGGGGTGGGTGGAAGTACCCGGAGTGCGCGGTCTGGGCCGGCGCGCTCAACCACGCCGACCTGGCGGCCGTGCTGGATCGGGTGCGGACGCTCCCGTGGCAGGCCCCGAACGCCGTCCAGCTCTTCCTGATGGACCAGGAGCAGCTGTTCTTCCGGGTCTGGATGTTCCGCGACGGCGAACTGCGCCAGTACGCCCCGGAACAGCCGGATGAGGAGGACCCGGCCTTCGACCGGCCGTACCACTCGTGAAACGCCGGAAGGCCGCCACCCGAGCCGGGTGGCGGCCTTCCGCGTCTTCAGAGCGTCAGTCGGCCACCGGGGCCAGCCGGCCGGCCTCCCAGGCCGCGCGGCGCTCGGCCTGCAGGATCGGGTCCGCGACCGGGGCCGCCGACAGCAGGCGCTTCGTGTACTCCTGCTGCGGCGAGTGCAGCACCTGGTCGCGGGTGCCGACCTCGACCAGCTTGCCGTGCTGCATCACCGCGACGCGGTCGGCGAGCAGGTCGACCACCGCCAGGTCGTGGCTGATGAACAGGCAGGCGAACTGCAGCGACTGCTGCAGGTCCAGGAACAGGTCCAGCACGCGCGCCTGCACCGACACGTCCAGCGCCGACGTCGGCTCGTCCGCGATGAGCAGGGCCGGGTCGAGCGACAGCGCCCGGGCGATCGCCACGCGCTGGCGCTGGCCGCCCGAGAGCTCGTGCGGGTAGCGGTTCATGTAGTGGCCGCCCAGCTCGACCTTGTCGAGCAGCGACCGCACGCGCGCCGACAGCGCCTTGCCGGACAGCACCTTGTGCAGCACCATCGGCTCGGCGATCGACTCGCCGATCGTCATCTTCGGGTCCAGCGTCGACGCCGGGTCCTGGAACACGATCGAGAAGAACCGGCGAAGCGGGCGAAGCTCCTTCGCCGACATCTTCGTGATGTCCTTGCCCGCGATCGCGATCGTGCCCTCGGTCGCGCGCAGCAGGCCGACCGCGCAGCGGCCGACCGTCGACTTGCCGGAGCCCGACTCGCCCACCAGGCCGACGATCTCGCCCTTGGCGATGGTCAGCGAGACGTCGTCGACCGCGCGGTTCTTGGCCTGGCCACGGCGGCCCGGGTACTCGAGCACGAGGTTCTTGATCTCCAGGGCCGGCGCGGCCTCTTCGATCACGGCCTCGAGCTCTTCGTCGGCCAGCCGGATCTCCTCGGCGATCTTGGCCGCCTCGGTGCTGTCGGCGTCGATGCCCGCGTCGTCGAGCAGGCGACGGCCCTCGGGGCGCTGGCCGAGCACCGGCACCGCGGCGAGCAGCCGCCGGGTGTAGTCCTCCTTCGGCGACGCGAACAGCTCGCGCACCGGCGCCTCTTCGACGATCTCGCCCTGGTACATCACGATCACGCGGTCGGCCATGTCGGCGACGACGCCCATGTCGTGGGTGATCAGCACGATCGCCGTGTCGAGGGTGTCCCGCAGCTTGCGCAGCAGGCCCAGGATCTCCGCCTGGACCGTGACGTCGAGCGCCGTGGTCGGCTCGTCGGCGATGATGACCTTCGGGTCGCAGGCGATCGCCATGGCGATGACGACGCGCTGGCGCAGGCCGCCCGAGAGCTGGTGCGGATACTGCTTGAACCGCAGCTCGGGGTTCGGGATGCCGACCATGTCGAGCAGCTCGACCGCCCGCTTGTCGGCGGCGTCCTTGGCGAGGTCGAGGTGGGACCGCAGGGCCTCGCGCAGCTGCCAGCCGACCGTGTAGACCGGGTTCAGCGCCGTCATCGGCTCCTGGAAGATCATCGCGACCTGGTTGCCGCGGATCTTCTGCATGTCCTTCTCTTTGAGATCCGCCAGGTTGCGCTCGCCGAGGCGCAGCTCGCCGGCGATCCGGCTGGTCTTGGGCAGCAGGCCCAGCACCGACATCGACGTGACGGACTTGCCGGACCCGGACTCCCCGACCACGGCGACGATCTCGCCGGGCTGCACGTCGAACCCGATGCCCTTGACGGCGTCCACGACGCCGTCCTCGGTCTGGAACGACACGCTGAGGTCGGAGATGGACAGGACCGATCCTGACACGCCGGCGACGTCCGCCGAAGTTGCTTCAGTGCTCACCAGATGCCCTTCGTGGGGGTACAGACCGTCACGACGCGGCGGTCGCGACTCGCGCGAGGATAACCGAGGGTGTCCCCGACGAAGGTCGGAGCACGGGAATTACGCTCAACCCGTGATCTCCCCGGTATCGCGCAGGCTGCTGTTCGTCCACGCCCATCCCGACGACGAAAGCATCACCACCGGCGCCTCGATCGCACGATACGCCGCCGAAGGCGCCGACGTGACCGTGGTGACCTGCACGCTGGGTGAAGAGGGCGAGGTCATGGCCGGCCTCGGGGAGCTGGAGGGGCTGCGCGCCCACACCGCCGACCAGCTGGGCGGCTACCGCGTCACCGAACTGAGGGCGGCGTGCGCCGCGCTGGGGGTGTCCCGGCACCGTTATCTGGGCGGGCTCGGCCGGTGGCGTGATTCGGGCATGGCGGGCACGCCGTCGGCGGCGCACCCGCGGGCGTTCACCGGCGGTTCCGCCGACGAGCAGGCGGCGCAGCTGGCGGAGATCCTGGCCGAGGTGCAACCTCAGGTCGTCGTCACCTACGACGCCTTCGGGGGCTACGGCCACCCCGACCACATCCGGGTCCACGACATCACGATGGCCGCGGCGCCCAAGGCACCCTCGGTGCAGCGGGTCTTCCACACGGTCGCGCCGCGGACCGCGGTGCGTGCCGGGCTGGCCGCGTTGCGGGCCGGCGACCCGGTGTTCGACGTGCCGGCCGACGACGCACTGCCCACGACGCCCGACGAAGAGATCACCACGGTGCTCGACGTCGCCGAGTACGTGCCGGCGAAACTGGCGGCGCTGCGCGCGCACGCGACGCAGCTGGCCGTGGTCGACGGCGACGTCCCCTACTTCGCGCTGACGAACGAGCTCGCCCAGCCGATCCTCGCGCGGGACTGCTTCGTGCTCGCCCACGGCCCGGCCGAGGGCGCCGGGCACGACCTGTTCGGCGGGCTGTGACCGTGGACGAGCGGCTGACGCCCGGGCAGGGCCTGCTGCTCGCGCTGCTCGCCCTCGACACGGTGCTGCTCGCCCTGCTGGAGCTGTTCTTCCTGCCGCTGCGGATCGGCGTGGTCCCGGTGCCGGTGACCGTCCTCGTGGGCGCCGTCACCACGCCGTGGCTGGTGTGGGCCACGGCGAAGCTGGTGCGGCCCGGCCTTTCCTGGGTACCCCTCGCGGTGTGGGTGCTCGTCGTGTTCGGGTTCGGCCTGCTGGGCCCGGGCGGGGACCTGGTGCTGATCCAGGACTGGCGGGCGTTGCTGCTGCTCGGGGCGAGTGCGCTGCCGGGCGCGATGGTGCTCGGCGGCGGGCCGGGCCGGGCAGGAAGGAGACCGGGACGTGGCTGAGGCGATCTCCGACCGGCAGGTCGTGGCGGTGCTGCGGCCGTTCGTGCGGGCCTGCGGGCCGATGCTCGACGCGCTGCGCGAATCCGATCCGTTCGGGCTGCAGGCGCGGGCGGCCGACGACCTCGCCGGGGTCGAGTCCGGGCTCAAGGCGAAGCTGATCCACGGCGTCACGTCGGTGAAGGTCCCCGGCACGGCGGCGTGGGCGCGGATGACGGGCTACGACCGGTCGAGCTGGTGGATGAACCGCGTCGGCCGCTTCACGGCGCTGCTGACGTCGATCCCCGGGCTGGGCGGTGCCCTGGCGGATCGGCTCCCGGTGCAGGACGCGCTGGGTGCGGCGTCGCAGGGGCTGCTGCTCTGCGCGATCGCGGGCGAGTACGGCGTCACGGACGTGGGCACGCGCGTGCGCCTCATCGCTTGGGTGCTGTTCGAGCGCGAGATCGACGCGGACCTCGCGGCGGGCAGGCACGCGGAGCACGACGAAGCCGCGGAGGCGAACGAAGCGGCGAAGCTGACCGAAGAACTGCGGGAGTCGGAGAAGAAGCACGGCAAGGCGACGGTCAAGGCGGCGGGCCGCACGCTCTGGCGGCTCGGCCGCGGCCTCCTCGGCATCACGGGCGAACTGGAGAAGCGCCCGCGTGGCAACCTCTTCCACCGGGCGCTCGGCATGCTCCCGGTCGTCGGCGCGGCGGGCGACTACCTCGGGGAGCGGTCGGGCCTGCGGGTGGTGTGGAAGCGCGCGCACGGCTGGCTGACCGAGCACGCGCCACCCGCCACGGCACCGCGCTGATCCTTCCCGCGCGGTGCCGGGTTCAAACCTCAGCGCCAGAACTGGAAGACCGAGTTGCCGAAGACGGCCAGCCGCCGGGAGCCGCCGAACGCGTCGAAGATCCAGTCCGCGCCGGCCCAGAGGGCGTCTCGCGCCGGGTCGAAGAACCACAGGACGGCGAACAGGATGATCGGCGCCCACGGGCGGACCTGCGCGCCCAGTTCACGAGCTCGGGGCGGCAGGTACGGCTCGAGCGCACCCCAGCCGTCGAGGCCGGGAATGGGGAGGATGTTCAACAGGAACGTCAGGACCTGCAGGAGGGTCAGGTAGGAGATCGCGATGGCCAGGCCGCCCGCCATCGGCACCACCGCGACCACCAGGGCCAGCGCCGCCCCGACCGCGAGGTTGCTCAGCGGGCCGGCCAGCGACACCCACGACGACGTCCCGCGCGAGCGCAGCGCCCCGCGGTTGATCCAGACCGCGCCGCCGGGCAGCGGGATGCCGCCGATGATCAGGAAGACCAGCGGCAGGATGATCGACAGGACGGGATCGGTGTACTTCCGCACGTCCAGCGTCAGGTAACCCTTGTGGGCGACGCTGTAGTCACCGCCGCGGTAGGCGACCATCGCGTGCCCGAACTCGTGCAGCGTCAGCGACGCCACCCAGCCGGCGGCGACGAAGATCACCACACCGGCGATGAGCAGCGGGTCGCGGTCGCGGGCGAAAACGGTGTCGACGTCTCCGAACGCGGCCATCACGCCACCGGCGACGGTGAGCGCGAGGATGCCGAGGAAGACCGGGCTGGGGCGCACTGCTGACTTCTGCACGTGCTCCAGTCTTCCGTATGCCCGGTGTGAAGTTACCGGCGTGTCCCCTTGCGCGATCGGGCCGGAACGTCCCCCGAACTCGCTACTCCGCTTGACCTGACCGCACTACACGGGTGTAATCACAGTGATGTCATTCGCCGCCGAGAGGGGACGGCGAGTGTCGTTTCACCACCGCCAGCCTGGGGAGTGCTAGGGAGCGAGGAGGCGGACGTGCGGTTGGAAGCCGATGGGAAGGAATGGGGGCACGTCATGAGTTGGGGCGAGATCCCGGAGCAGGCTCTGGGAGATCTCACCGAGCTCATCGATGCCACCGAAGAAGAGCAGGATTGGCAGGAACGCGCCCTGTGCGCGCAGACGGACCCGGAGGCGTTCTTCCCCGAGAAGGGCGGCTCCACCAGGGAAGCCAAGCGGATCTGCCTGGGCTGCGAGGTCAAGGACGAGTGCCTTGAGTACGCACTGGCCCACGACGAGCGCTTCGGCATCTGGGGCGGTCTGTCCGAGCGGGAGCGCCGCAAGCTGAAGAAACGCGCCGTGTAGGGAGCGCGCGAGGGAGGGTGTGTTCGCGAACCGCCTCGCGCTCCCGGCGTTGCGTCCACCCAGTGGAACCGCGGGAATCACCGGTGATGCGTTGCGTCGCCGGTGATTTCTCTTCGGGGAGCCCGGCGTGGGTTCACCATCGGGTGACGGACCGGGGCCGTAGGGTGGCCGCACCGACTCCCCGCCTGATCTGGAGCGTTCGTTGCCCCGCACCGCCGTGCCGCCCGTCCCGCGCACCGCGCCCGTTCTGGCCATTGTGGTCTGTCACGACGGCGAAAACTGGCTGCCGCTGGCGCTTTCCGCCCTGCGCCGCAGCACCGTCCGGCCCCGGCACGTGCTCGCCGTGGACACCGGCTCCACCGACGCCACCCCGCGGCTGCTGGCCGAAGCGGCCGAGGATCCCGGGCCGGATTCTTCTCCCGTGCTCTCCGGCGTCATCACACTGCCGCGTGAAACCGGCTTCGCGGCCGCCGTCGCCGAAGCCGTCGCGCACGCCACCGAACGCTGGGGCGATCCCGGTTCCTGGCTCTGGCTGCTGCACGACGACTGCGCGCCCGAACCCGACTGCCTCGAACAGCTGCTCCAGACGGCGACGAAGGAACCGTCGGCCACCGTGCTCGGCTCGCTCGGTCTCGATTGGACCGACCCGCGGCTGATCGTCGAAGCCGGCCTGTCCACCGACGCCTCCGGCCACCGCCAGCAGGTCGCCGCGACCGGCGAGGACCCGGTGGAGGTGCTCGCGGTGCCCAGCGCGGGCTCGCTCGTCCGCCGCGACGCCTGGGACACCCTCGGCGGCTTCGACCCGGATTTCCCGCTGCTGCGCGAGGATCTCGACTTCGGCTGGCGCGCGAACGCCGCCGGCGGCGTGGTCCTGTCCGTGCCGCTCGCGCGGGTGCGGCACGCCCGCGCCGTCACCACCGGGCGGCGGACGGCGGACGCGCTCCCCGGCCCGCTGCCCGCCGCGAACCGCGCCCACGGGCTGCGCGTGTTCCTGGTGAACTGCTCGCCGTTTTCCTTCTGGCTCGGCATGATCCGGCTCCCGCTCCTTTCGGTGCTGCGCGCGCTCGCCTTCGCGCTGCTGCGCCGCACCGGCGAAGCGCGCGCCGAGTTCGCCGCCGCCGCGTACCTCCTCAGTGGACGCGGCGGATTGCGCGCCGCCCGCGACCACCGACGGCGGAATCCGCGGCCCGGCACGGTTCGCGGGCTCTTCACCGGCCGCTGGACCCGGCTGCGCAACGCCGTCCGCGCCGGCGTCGTCGGCCTGGTGCGCCGTGGCGTCGAGAACGAAGTCGCGCTCGGGCGGGTGCCCGAGACCGTCGAAACCGAATCGGCGTGGGTGACGCCGGAAGCGCTCGACGCCCGCGAGAGCCGCCCGGTCGGCCCCGACGCGCTGCCCGCGGGCGCGCTGCGCGGCGTCAGCGCACGCGGGTCCGGGCTGCGGCGTCCGGGCACGCTCGTCGCCGTCGCGCTGCCGGAAACCCCGGCACCGGTGGCCGAGGACACCTCCGAAGCCGGGGAGCCGGAACCGGAACTCGTCTTCGTCGAGGTGAACCGCCGCCGCGTGCTCGCGGCGACGATCTTCGCGCCGCCGGTGGTGCTGCTCGTCGTGATGACGGCGCTCGGCCTGGTCGTCAACCGGGCCCGGCTCGGCCTCGACGTCTTCGGCGGCAAGCTGCTGCCCGTCGCCGGGCTGGGGGAGCTGTGGTCGACGTACCTGTCGCCGTGGCACGCGATCGCGGGCGGCACGGGTGCACCGGCCTCGGCGTCCCTACCGGTGATAGGGACGCTCGGCGCGGTGTTCGCCCCGCTCGGTGGCCCGGCTGCACTGGTCGCCGTCCTGCTGATCGGGGATATCCCTCTATCAGCGATAGGGGCGTACGCCGCAACGCGGAAGCTGCGCGTGCGACGCTGGGTGCGTGCCGTCGTCGCCGCGGGATACGCACTCCTGCCGGCCGCGACCGCCGGAGTGGCGCAGGGCCGCCTCGACGTCGTCGTGGTGCACCTGGTGCTGCCGCTGGTGGCCGCGGGCATCGCCGGGCTGCTGGTCCGCGCGGACACGCGCTGGCTGCACGTGTCCGCTCTATCAGCGATAGGGATGGCGCTGCTCGGCGCGTTCTCGCCGCTCGCGCACGGTCTCGCGCTCGCCGGGCTGCTGATCGGGTTCGTGGTGCTGCCGGCGCCGACCGGGCTGGCGCGCCGGATCGCGTCGGTCGGCATTGTGGTGCTGCTGCCGCTGGCGTTGCTGCTGCCGTGGCCGACCGTGCTGCTCCGGCACCCGGAACTGCTCGTGCAGGGCCTCGGCGGGGCGGCGCCGGCGGTGTCCGGCACCGACCTCGCCGGCCTTGACCCGGGCGGCCCGGGTGCCTGGCCCATCGGCGTCGCGGTGATCGCCGCGGCGCTGGTGGCCGTGGTCGTCCGGCCGACGAAGCTCGCGGCGGGCGGCCTCGCGCTGGCGGCGCTGGGCGGCGGCGGCCTGGTGCTGGTGCGGGTGGTCACCGCGGTACCGCTGCAGGGCGGCGCCCCGGCGCACGGCTACGCGGGGGTGCCGCTGCTGATCGTCGGCGCGGGCCTGCTGTGGGTGGTGCTCGGCTCGTGGCAGCGCGACGGCTCGGCCGGCGTCCCGGCGACCTGGCTGCCGCGGGTGTTCGCGGTCGCCGGGGTGGCGGTGTTCCTGGCCTTGGCGGCCGGCGCGGTGATCGTCGGCTCGCAGGGGCAGCTGCGGGCGGGCGACCGGCCGTCGCTGGCCCCGGAGGTCGCGGCCGAGCTGGCGGTGTCCGGCCGGTCGGTGCTCGACGTGGCCCCGGACGCCACCCGCCAGATCGGCGGCCGCCTCCCGCACTACGGCGACGACGAGCTGGCCCCGCCCCCGGCCACCCCGGCCCGCCTGGCGGCGTGGCGCCACGACCTGGGCCAGGGCAACACGGCAGCGGTCCAGCACACGGTGGCCGCAGCGGCGGCGGCGGGCGTGGAGTACGTGGTGCTCCCACCCGGCGTGGACCCGCAGGCGTACCTGCCCCTGGCAAAGGACCTCCTTTCGGTGGCTGCCCCGACTTCGGACGGCCGCGGAGTGCTGCGCCTGCTCCCCCCGGCGGGCCAGGTGATCTTGATCTCCCCGGAGCAAGCCAAGGCAGCGGTCACGGGCGGCGCCGCACCAGGCAACGCCCCGGGCGTGGCCCCGGTCCGCGCGGACCTCCCGGACGTCCGGGTCCGGGTGTCCGACGGCCCGACGGGGCGCTTGCTGGTGCTGGCAGCGGAGCAGGAAGCGGGCTGGAAAGCCACGGTGGCGGGCAAACCGGTCCCGATCGTGCCGGCCTGGGGCCACCAGGTGGCGGTATCGGTGCCCCCGGCGTCATCGGAGGTGACGGTGGAGTACCCGGGCACCGAGCGCAACTTGCTCCTGTTGGTGCAGCTGGCAGCGGTGCTGTTCACGTTGTTGACGGCGGTCCCGGCGCGCGGACGCTTGTCCCAGTAAAGGAGCTGGGTGGTCATCCCGTCGCCTGAGGCCGTCAAATCACTTTGAGCCGGGCCCGCAACACAGAGCGCTACGTGCGGGTGACAGCGCGAGATTGCGGGCCCGGCTCAAAGTGATAGGCCTCAATCAGGCGACGGGATGACCACCCAGC